>NZ_AUDS01000010.1 GCF_000425585.1 Terrimonas ferruginea DSM 30193 | reverse complement strand
TGACCACGTATTGAAGCGGCAGATCGCTGTCCAGGATCTTTTGGTAAAAGCTGTTGAGCTCACGCTGTATGGAACGGGAAAGGCCCTGCACTAACAGAACAATCAAATGAACAAAGGTCAGCTTGCGATCACGGACAAATCCATTCCGGCCGGATTCTGTACGGCAGTCGCTAACAAATTGTTCATTATGTAATTTTTGAGTTAATTCATTGAGATAGGTTACTCTAAAAACAGGTTCGCTATTCAATACCCCCCTGTAATCCTATCCTAAAAATAACAAACTTTTTCTCTACTTAACACCTGTCAAAGAACTTCAGCCTTAAGGAAACGACATTGATTGACGATTCACCATTCACTACTTTTGTGAAATGGAAAAAATCGAACATATCGGTATTGCGGTAAAATCGCTGGAGAACGCCATTCCTTTATACGAAAGCCTGTTGGGAACGCCTTGTTATAAAACAGAAAATGTTGCCTCCGAAGGTGTTACTACTGCTTTTTTTCAAACGGGGCAAAACAAGATCGAATTGCTCGAAAGCGCCGACCCTGAAGGCGTGATCGCAAAATTCATTGAAAAAAAAGGAGAAGGCATTCACCATATCGCTTTTGCCGTAGACGATATTCATGCAGAGATGAAACGTTTATCGGAAGCCGGTTTCCAGTTGCTTTCGCCCGAACCTAAACCCGGCGCCGACAATAAACTGGTTTGTTTTCTTCATCCGAAAACAACCGGGGGAATTTTGGTGGAACTCTGTATGGACAAAGGTTAGCCGAGGCCATTGCCCACGACCAATGAGTCGGAATTAACGATGCCGAGTTTTTCAACCGCTACCTGTGCAGCGATCTGTGAAGCATCTTTTTTATTGAAGGCGCGGCCTTCCGCTATGTGTTTGCCATCGATCACCGCGGCAATGGTGAAAAGACGACGGCCATTTTCCAGTTTTTCATTCAGGGTTTCAAACTCCAGCACTCTTCCATTTTTATTGGCCCAGCCGTAAAGTTTGTTTTTGTGGTTGATCTCGAGGTTTTCGAGTTCTTCCATGAACATATGTGGGAGAATGATATGATCCAGCACCCAGCGTGCTGTTTTTTTGTACCCGCAATCGAGGTAAACTGCTCCAACCAGGGCTTCGAGTGTGTTGCCGAAAATCTGGCTCACTTTAAGGGAGCTGTCCATTTTATTGTAAAGCGTGATTTTTTTCAGTCCCATACGCACAGCGATATCATTCAGTTGCTGGCGGTTCACCATTTTACTGCGCATTTCTGTGAGAAAACCTTCTTCTCTGTAGGGGTAACGTTTGAAAAGATAGTCGGCGATGAGGGCGCTCAATACGGCATCACCCAGGTATTCGAGCCTTTCATTGTTTTCGTCTGCGCCTTCACGGATCGAGCGATGGGTGAGGGCGGTTTTGTAAAGCGAAATATTGTTCGGCTTAAATCCCAGGATATTTTTCAGCTCCTTTCTGAAAGAGGAGCCTTCGTGTTTCCTAAAAAGGTTAGTGATAAAATCCACAGAATTCAAGCTACGCAAAAAATTTCAATTGGCGTATATGTTTGCTAAATACCCGGTCATTTCAGGTAAAACTACCTGATCAGTTAGTTGATTTACAAGCACCTGTGTGCAAAGGTGATCAGGGCTGGTATTTCTTCACGATCACGCAGGCATTGTGGCCTCCGAATCCGAAGGTATTGCTGAGCGCGGCGTTCACCGTGCGCTCCTGTGCCTTGTTGAACGTGAAGTTCAGGCGCGGATCCAATTCGGGATCATCGGTGAAGTGATTGATCGTGGGCGGAACGATATCGTGCATTACCGCTTTGATACAGGCGATGGCTTCGATCACACCGGCGGCACCCAGGCAGTGACCTGTCATGCTTTTGGTAGCGCTGATGTTAAGATTGTAAGCGTGTTCGCCGAATACGTCGGTGATGGCTTTTGTTTCGGCCACGTCTCCGAGAGGAGTAGAAGTACCGTGTGTGTTGATGTAGTCGATATCTTCCGCTTTCATGCCGGCGTCAGCGAGTGCGGCCAGCATTACATTTTTTGCACCCAGTCCTTCGGGATGGGGAGCGGTGATGTGGTGAGCGTCGGCACTGGCTCCGCCGCCTACTACTTCGCAGTAGATGCGGGCACCGCGTGCTTTGGCGTGTTCCAATTCTTCCAGCACGAGTACGCCTGCGGCTTCACCCATCACAAAACCATCGCGGTCCTTATCGTAAGGACGGCTGGCCGTTTTAGGATCGTCGTTGCGTTCGCTCATGGCTTTCATGGCGTTGAACCCTCCTACACCGGCTTCGCTGATCACTGCTTCGGAACCGCCAGTAACGATGATATCGGACTTACCGAGGCGGATAAGGGTGACGGCGTCGATGATGGCATTGGTACTGCTGGCGCAGGCGCTTACCACCGCGTAGTTGGGACCGCGGAGATTGTGGCGCATACTGATCTGACCGGCAGCAATATCCAGGATCATTTTGGGAATGAAAAAAGGGTTGAACCGCGGGGTGCCGTCGCCTTTGGCAAACTCCGTTACTTCCTGCTGGAAGGTAATGAGACCGCCGATGCCGCTGCCGAAGACCACACCTACCCTGTCCGGGTTGACGTTTTCCCTGCTGAGGCCGGCATCTTTCATCGCTTCGTCGCTGGCTACCAGTGCAAACTGGGTAAACCGGTCGATTTTGCGGGCTTCTTTTCTGTCGAGGTGCTGAACAGGATCAAATCCTTTTACCTCGCAGGCAAACTTTGTGCGGAACTTGCTGGCGTCAAAAAGAGTGATCATATCGGCGCCGGACACACCATTGATGAGTCCGTTCCAGTATTCTTCAACCGAATTGCCCAGGGGGGTAAGGGCGCCCATCCCGGTTACAACAACTCTTTTCAATTCCATATAGCCTTTTCTTAAAATTCTTTGATCAAGATAAAAACCGCCTTCGCTGCGAGGAGCAACCGAAGGCGGTATTATTACATTCCTGCCTTTCCACGGATATCAACCGATATCATGCGGGGAGGATTGGTTCATTCATTACTTAGCGTGCTCTTCCAGGTAGGAAACAGCCTGGCCCACAGTAGTGATGGTTTCGGCCTGCTCATCAGGGATGGAAATATTGAATTCTTTTTCAAATTCCATAATCAATTCAACTGTGTCCAATGAATCGGCACCGAGATCATTTGTAAAAGAAGCTTCGTTAGTTACTTCCCCCTCGTCAACACCAAGTTTGTCAACGATGATCTTTTTTACTCTTGATGCAATGTCTGACATGTCGTTTAAGTTTAGTTATTATGGGTGCAAAAATAGAGTTTTTGACTTAATAAGCATCGGAAACCAAATTTTTTCCGGTTTTGCTTTCGGGGCGGAAAAATAGGACAAAAATCATTACGGTTTCATCTATTCATATCTTCCGTTGGCAGTATTACCAGATAGTCGTAATTTAAGGCCTATAAATCAGGGTGCAGCATGGCGCTGAAAATTATCGATCACGGGTCAGAGGAATACCAGTTAATGGTCAAATTGCGGGATGATATCCTGCGAAAACCGCTTGGATTGACCTTTACCCCGGAAGAACTGGAAAAGGAAAAAGAAAATATGTTGATTGCCGCCTTTGAGGAGGAGCAAATCCTTGGATGCTGTATGCTGGTGGAAGAGCCACCGTCGGGTATCCGCCTGCGCCAGATGGCCGTTTTAAATGATCTCCAGGGCAAGGGAATTGGCCGCGCCCTCATGAATTTTGCCGAAAATCTCGCCCGCGACCGCGGTTTCAGGGCCGTTACCATGCATGCCCGCAAGAATGCTGTAGGTTTTTACGAAAAAATGGGCTACCGTGTTACCAGTGAGGAGTTCACGGAAGTGAATATCCCGCACTACGTGATGGAGAAAAAATTATTCTGATCCCTACTTTTTAATGTTATCCCGCAGCAGGTGGCGCAACTCCTGTACCTCATCGCTGTCTTTGCAACCGCTTTTCGGCACCAGGAAAAACGATCTTGTATCGAAATACAGGTGAAAGAAATTCGGGCTTTCCTTGAATTCAGCCAATGACGACCAGGGCCATGAGCGCTCCCCTCTTTCATGCGCCAGCGTGAAGTCGTCTTTTTCAAAACGCATGGAGAAAGCATGTTGGAAGGTTTCACTGCGCCGATACACGAGGCCCGGCATGATAAACCAGAAACTCACCATCAGCATTACCCATAAAAAAGAACTGACGAGGAACGCGACGGCCGTTACTTTTCCCAAAGCATATAATAAAATCGAAGCCGCAGCGAATACATTTACAAGGATCAGCATGATCCTGATTTCGGGGCGTGTGATGAAGTGATAACGAAGCGCCTGGATCACCTGCGGCTTGCTGTATTCAAAATGGATCGTCATAGGGCAAATGTACGGCGTTCATCGAAAGAATGCAGCCGTGATGCCTATAAAAACACAGCCGGCTTCAATGAAGCCGGCTGTGCAAATTAATTCCGATTCCGGATTAACGGATGTTGGTTCCGTCGGCAGGAATATTGAACAGCTCGCGAACTTTTTCGTAAGGCATTGCCTTCAGCTCAGCGAGTGAATAATGCTTGTTGTTGCTGCCAACTGCTACGCGTCCGTCAGCTACACCACCGGGGATCAGCACATAGCGGTAAGCGAACAGACCCAGTTGCGCTGCAGTCAGTGAAGCGAAAGAAGTACCTGTTTTGTAGGTAAAATAAATCGCACCTGGAGCAGGCACTGCATAATCATAATGATCTTCAAAATCATCATCGATATACGTGTAAGGAAGCTGGAATACCACGTTGGCACCAAGGCCGCTTTGGTTGGCGGCAGTAGCTTTAAAGTAGCAAAGGATCACTCCGTTGTCGATTACGGCTTGTGTGAGGCCTGTTGCCGCTCTGCGGTAAGATGCCAGGGCATCATAAGCACCGGTAGTTGTGGGAACGTTGGCTACCCAGTTGGCAGCGCCTGAAGTAACCCAGGTAGAATAGATCACACTTGAGCCACTGCTTCCTGCAGGGCCTTGAGGGCCGGCGGGACCAGCAGGGCCGGCAGAACCGGCAGGGCCTTGCGGACCAGTAGCACCAATAGGACCTTCAGGACCTTCTTTGGTACAGCTGACCGCTATAAAAGCGATTGCCAATAATAAAGAGGATAACGTAAGGATTCTTGATGTTCTCATAAACAAGAGTTTTGGCAGTTAAGATTGTTAAAGATTTGGTTTATCCCGTTAAGTCTAAAGGTAGGGGAAATTAATTTGATTTAATAAAGCCCGGTTTATTTCCGTTGTATTTTTTTTAACAGATAGCAAATGGCCCGGCAGAACCGGGCCATTCATTTATCGGAAACGTTGTTGTTCCGTGTAATTATTTATTCATCATCTGTTTAGCTTCGATGCTGAGCGTAGCGTGCGGTACTGCGCGCAGGCGTGCCTTATCGATCAGCTTGCCTGTAACGCGGCAGATGCCGTAGGTTTTGTTTTCAATACGCATGATCGCTTTCTCGAGGTGATCGATGAAGGTGATCTGGCGGCTGGCCATCTGGCTCAGTTGCTCACGCTCCATGCTTACACTGCCATCTTCCATGGTCATGTAACGGGCTTCGTCCATATCACCGCCTTCGTCGCGGCGGGTAATCAGTCCCTGGAGATAAGCCAATTCCTTTTTCGCGGCATCCAGCTTCTTCATGATAATTTCTCTAAACTCGGCCAGGTCGGCGTCAGAGTATCTCATTATGAGTCCTGCATTTTCTAGCATAGGGTCTAATACTGATTTTGTGAATTCGGGTTCATATTTAATTGCTGTCTTGGTCATGATTTTCGGCATGACCACTTTTGACGGCCGCGGGGGCTCTTTTTTCAGTACCGGCTTTGCAGCGGGGCGAATAGAGACCAGCGACATGGGATCCGACTCTCCGGATTTTTTTGCAACAGGCTTCGGCGCTTCAACAGGCTTGGGCTCTGGTTTGGGAGCCGGCTTGGCGGCAACCGGGGCGGCCTTCGGTTTAATGGTTGTGGCAGGTTTGGCCGGGGCAGCTTTTTTAGCTGCGGGCTTAGCAACGGGCTTTGCAGCCGGCTTAGGCGCTGCTTTTTTTGCTACAACAGGTTTTTTGGTGGCCGGCGCTGCCTTTTTAGGGGCGGCTGGCTTGGCTGCTTTTTTCGGCGCCGGTGCAGGCTTTTTCGCCGCAACTTTCTTGGGAGCGGGCTTTGCTGTTTTTCCTGCTTTTTTGGGGGCCGGTTTTGCAGCGGCCTTCTTCACCACTGTTTTTTTCTTGGTAGCCATACTATTAGCCTTTTTTTAGAACAATCGTTTTTAGGACAATGTCATTGATTTCGATGTCTGTTCCTCCGGATATATCCGACACAAATTCCAGTTCATCAGCCAGAATTTCGGCGCTGATATAATCCCTGAACGCCTCGAGAGAGGTTTTCAGACTTCCTTCCGCCACCACCTTCACCACGATCCGGTCGGTAAGCTCAAATCCGCTGTCCTTACGAATCTTCTGAATGCGGTTTACAAATTCGCGGGCATTACCCTCCTGCTCGAGTTCGGGGGTAATAGTGATATCCAACGCAACAGTCAGGCGTCCCTTGCCCGCCACGGTCCAGCCAGGAATATCCTCACTGGTGATATCCACCTCGCTAATCTGTAATATTACGGGTTCGCTATCAATTAACAAACTATATTGTCCTTCTTTTTCGAACCGGCTAATATCTTCCTGCGAGAACTGGGCCAAGGCTGCAGACACCGCTTTCATCCTGGCTCCCAGCCTTTTACCAAGGGCAATAAAATTGGGTTTGATCTTCTTTTTTATAAACCCTTCTGTTTCAGTAAGATATTCTATTTCCTTGACATTCACCTCACTACGTATCAGATCCTCGATCAGCACCAGTTGGTCTTTCATCCCTGCATCCAACACCGGGATCAACACGCGCTGCAACGGCTGGCGCACTTTTATGTTGACTTTTTTCCGCAGTGAGAGGATAAGTGAGGAAGCATCCTGCGCCATTTGCATACGTTCTTCCAGGCTCCGGTCGATCAGCGACTCATCCGCTTTCGGGAAATAGGCGTGATGCACCGACTCTACAGTAAAACGATTGGTGACCGCATTTAGTTGACGGAACAAGCTGTCACTGAAAAACGGTGCAACCGGCGCCATCAGCCTTACCACGGTTTCCAGGCATTCGTACAAGGTCTGGTATGCACATATTTTGTCATGTTCATATTCACCTTTCCAGAAACGGCGGCGGCAGAGGCGCACATACCAGTTGCTCAGGTGCTCGTCCACAAAATCTTCGATCAGGCGACCGGCCTGCGTCGGCTCATAGTCGTCCATGGCCGCAGTTACTTTCTGCGTCAGCGTGTGCAGACTGGAAAGTATCCAGCGGTCGATCTCCGGACGGTCCTGCATTTGTATATACGCTTCGCGGAAGGCAAAGCCGTCCACATTTGCGTACAGTGCGAAGAATTGATAGGTGTTATAAAGTGTGCCGAAAAATTTACGTTGTACTTCGCGGATACCTTCGAGGTCAAACTTCAGGTTATCCCAGGGCGAGGCATTGGTGATCAGGTACCAGCGTGTGGCATCCGCACCAAAACGTTCGATGGTGTCAAACGGATCCACCACATTACCCAGGCGTTTACTCATCTTATTGCCGTTCTTGTCCAGCACCAGGCCGTTGCTTACAACCGTCTTGTAAGCTACCGAGTCGAACAGCAGACAGGCGATGGCATGCAGGGTATAGAACCATCCGCGTGTCTGGTCCACACCTTCGGCGATAAAATCTGCCGGAAATGCCTGCTTGAAGGTTTCTTTATTTTCAAACGGGAAATGCCATTGCGCATAAGGCATGGCTCCGCTGTCGAACCACACGTCGATCAGGTCCGGCACGCGGCGCATCGGTTTGCCCGAAGGGCTCACCAGGATGATATCGTCTACATAAGGCTTGTGCAGATCCTGTATACCATTTTCCAGGAAAGCCTTATTGGTATCACCGCCCAGCACTTCAGCCGCACGGCGGATCTCTTTATTCAGTTCGTCGATGGAGCCGATACAGATTTCTTCTCCGCCTTCCCGTTCGTCGATAAACTGGTTGTCGCTGCCAACGCTTTTCCAGATGGGGAGCGGCGTACCCCAGAAGCGGCTGCGGCTGAGGTTCCAGTCGACCATGTTCTCCAGCCAGTTGCCAAAGCGGCCTTCACCGGTGGATTTAGGTTTCCAGTTGATGGTTTTGTTCAGCTCCACCATGCGGTCGCGCAGTGCGGTGGTGCGGATAAACCAGGCATCCAGCGGATAATAAAGTACCGGCTTGTCGGTGCGCCAGCAGTGCGGGTAACTGTGCTCGTATTTCTCTACTTTGAAAGCACGGTTTTCTTTTTTCAGTTTTACGCTGATGTCTACGTTAACATCCACATAATCCTTATCGTCCTTGTAATTTTTTACATAACGGTTGCTGAACTCACCAAGCCCATCCACAAATTTTCCCTGGCGATCCACGAGTGTGAGGATACCGATATTGTATTTTTTACCAACACGATAGTCATCTGCACCAAACGCAGGAGCCGTATGCACGATACCTGTACCGTCTTCGGTGGTTACGAAATCACCCAGCAGTATGCGGAAGGGATCCGCATCGGGTGTAATCTCGCGGACACGTTCGGGCGAGTTGGCTTCGTAGGGAAGCAACTGATCGTAACGCAATCCTTCCAGTTGTGCGCCGGTAAACGAGCCGAGAATCGTGTAAGGAATATTTTTGCCATCATTTGCATAAGCGGCAAAATCAGCGTCTTTGTTTTCTTCTTTGAAATATTTACCAAGCAGGTTTTGCGCCAGCACCACGTGCACGGTCTGGTGTGTATACGGGTTGATGGTTTTTACCAGCACATAAGTGATATCCGGACCTACGGTAAGACCGAGGTTGGAGGGTAATGTCCAGGGCGTGGTGGTCCAGGCCATGAAGAAAACCTCATCGGTTCCCGCGGCGTCGAACAGGAAGGCGGACGATGCGTCTTTCGTGGCGCGGAACATGGCTACGGCGCTGGTGTCTTTTACATCTTTGTAAGTACCCGGCTGGTTGAGCTCGTGCGAACTCAGGCCTGTACCTGCGGCGGGTGAATAAGGCTGGATGCTCACACTTTCGTAGAGCAATCCTTTTTTATACAGCTCGCTCAGCAGCCACCAGAGCGTTTCGATGTATTCGTTTTTAAATGTGATATAGGGATCGTTGAGATCAACCCAGTAACCCATTTTGCGCGTGATGTCGTCCCACTTGTCTTTGTAGCGGAGAACGGCTTCGCGGCACTTGGCGTTGTACTCTTCAACGGAGATCTTTTTACCGATATCTTCTTTGGTGATACCGAGTTCTTTTTCCACGCCGAGTTCGATCGGCAGGCCATGCGTATCCCATCCGCCTTTGCGTTTTACCTGGAAGCCCTGCATGGTTTTGTAACGGCATACAAGGTCTTTCAGCGTGCGCGAGATAACGTGGTGAATGCCCGGCAGTCCGTTAGCGCTGGGAGGTCCTTCGTAAAATACGAAAGGGGTAGCGCCTTCCCGCAGGGAAACACTCTTCTCAAAGGCCTGACCGGCAGTCCAGGCTGCCAGCACTTCCTGCTCGATGGCGGGAAGATTCAATCCGGTAAATTCTCTGTATTTAAGCTCCATAGCCGATCTAAAAAGTGGGCAAAGTTACGGAAATAAACGGCTGAATGCTGCGACGGGTATGCCCTCCGGGCCACAAAAAACCCCGCCTGGGGCGGGGTTCGAGATGGTTGACTCTATTTTTACGGGCGGGCAGCCGTTTGGTTGTCGGTGATGATGAATTTGAAGATGGTGGTTTTGATGCGGCCATCGATTTCGCTGTCGCTCACTTTCTTGCTGCTGTATTCTTTTGCCAGCGCAAACAGGTGGTCGTGCAGCACCTTACCGTCCACTTCGCTTTTCAGGGCAATTTTGCTGCTGGAAACTACGTAGGCATCCCAGGTAGCACGCACTTTATTCCAGTAGGCTTTGGTTTTGTCCCAGTATGCGCGGGCAGCGGCACATTCGCTGTCTTCGAGACGTTTGTAGCTGTTGATCCCTTTTTCCTCGACCAGGAGTTTGTCGGTGCCATTGGTCCGGACGATCTTCTGGTTGTCCTGCTCATGCACATAGCCATCTTTAGTAAGCACGAGGCGGTTGGTGCGGCGCAAAATGTTGTAATCGTTGCGCGCGGAATATTCGCGGCGGGGCAGCGGAGCATCGGTGGTATTTTCCCAAAAAGTTTTACCATTGGTGGTGACCCATTCGCTGATGCCCTGGTAGCGCGGTTCGTCGCTTACTTCCCATACGGTTTGTGTCCATTTGCCTTTTACATCGGCGGGTTTCAGGTTTTCTTTTTCCCAAACCTTATCGCCTTTATAGCGCCAGATCACTGGATTTTCGTAGGTCCATTCCTCGCGCCAGTGTTTGATGATCATGGAGTCGGTGATCACCAGCAGGTGTTGCATCACAATCTTCTTATCGCTTACTTCAACAGGAAAAGTCAATTCCGTACCACCGCTGATCTCTTCGCGATCGTGGTATTTGTAGCTTTTATCGGGCGAGAATGTTTCGGCGTATTTAAATTCTACTTCAAAGCAGCCGCAGAGTTTGTCTACGTTCGGCTTGTCTTTGGGCGCCTGCGCTGTTGCTGTCAGCGAAAGGAGCAATGCGGCAGGTATGATCAGTCTTTTCATTGTTGTTTTATTTGAGTGACAAAAGAATGACAAAGCCGCCGGAATGATTTACGGGAAGAGAAAACTCGTGTTGCGCAAAGAGGAAAAAGATGCAAAGTCAAAATTCAAAAGTCAAAATTCAAAAAAGGTTATAGGTAATAAGTTTTAAGGAGTAAGTAAACAGCCTGGGTCCCTGACGCTCCTGAAGGGGAATGGTTGTCTTACTCACGATTGACGATCAGTCACCCGTTCACTTTTTTGAATTTTGACTTTTGAATTTTGAATTAAACTACGGAATGAGCGCGTATTCGAATACGGGCTTGCCGCGTTCGCCACCGTCTTCCGCAGCAAAGCTGATAAACTTCAGTTTATAATAGTTGCCTTGCACATCTTTGATTACATAAAAGCGGTCGGTACGTACACCTGCGTTGGTTACACCGGGAGCAGGGGTCACTCTCCAACTGCTGCCGATCGCCCAGCGGCTTGCAGAGAAAGTAGACAGGGTTGCGTTAACACTGTCGCGGTTGAACTTGGTATAAGCTTCATTACGTGTAGCAGCGGAAGCATAAATTCTTGTGCCAACAGTTACACCAGACAGGCTATTGGTAGAAATGAGGTCGGAGAAGTTGTAAGGGCCCACACCGGCAATCTCGTATACAGAGTAACCCCAGGTAAAATCCCACTCCGCTTTTTTAGGCTGTACGTTTACGATGGTGCCGCCGCCGTCGAAAGAAAGGTAGCGGAAATGGTAGTCGGCATCTTTGGTGATCTGAACGGTAGTGAAGCCGCTGGTTTGCTGGATACCGCCGAATTGTACGGTGTAGCCATTGCCGTTACGTGTGATCAATGCTTTGATCCAGGCGCGGGCAGGAGTGCTGCCACCTGTTCCGCGATTAATGATCACTACACGGTTTTCAGCCGCAGTGGCAGAAACGGCAGGAATTACGGTGTTGGTCAGGCTTCCGTCGATCGGATCGAAGAAAGCATATTGATCAGGACCGGGAGCCACCTGGTTGATAGCGAGTGTAAGGCCGATCGTATCCGCAGCACCCACAGCAGCCAGGCTGGTAGCAGTGGTCATCTTAGCGCCTGCGCTGGTGGTATTGTTCAGGATCACACGGAAATCAGATCCGCTATAAAAACCAAGATCCCAGGAGGAACGTTTAACACCTGTTGCAGTGCCGGTGCTCATGTCGATGTATGCAGCATTTTCTGCACTGGCTCCGCCTGTTCCGCCGTTCAGCGTAACGGTGCTTCCTTCCGCAGGCGGGATCGTTACTTTGTCATCGTCTTTGCCGCAGGCAGCTAAGAACATCAGGCCGGTCAATGCGAGAGATAATCTTTTCATGTGTGGGTATTTGTATTTGTTATTTATTTGGTTGATTTATTCCATTGAAATACGATGCCGGCGAAGTAAGAACGGCCGTAGGCATAGTTGGTAACGGCACCGCCACTGTGCGCTCCACTGCTGCCACCTTGTGTGCTGTTCAGTCTTGTTACATCAAACAGATTGCGGACACCGGCCTGCAGACGGAAATACTTGAAGAGATCTTTTGACAACGTAAGGTCGGCCCAATGAAATGCGTCGCGTTCGGACAGCACGATTTCATCGTCCGCATTCAGGTTGTACACGGGAATTTTGCCGGTGAATTTGTAATACAGCCCCACGCTTCCTTTGAGTTGGGGAAATGCATACAGTACGTTTGCATTCACTTCGGGCGACCAGGCAAAACGTGAACGCTCACCGGCCAGGCTTTTATCTTCCTGGAATTTGTTGTAGTAGCCGATATAAGACACGCCTACATTAGCCGTCAGATTTCTCCAGGTGATAGTATTGTCGAAGATGCCACCGATGGTGCGGTACCTGTCGCGGTTAAAATAAGAGAATATCTCGTTGTTGTTCGCATCGCGGAAGCCGTAGAGATCGATGAAGTCGCGGTAGTCATTGTAGAAACCGGACAAAGATGAAGTGATGCGAACGCCACCAACGCTGAAGGTGTTGCAACTGATGGACAGCATATAGCTGTTAGAGGTTTCCGCTTTCAGATCGGGATTACCCTGGATACTGTGGTTGGCATCGAAGAAATTGAAATAAAGTTCGCGCAGGATCGGCGCCCTGAATCCGCGTGCGTAAGATGCACGCAGATCGAGGGTTTTGCTCAGGCGAAACTTGGTATTGATCGAAGGAATAACCGGCGGTGCATCGTAAACAGCGTTTTTGCTGAAACGTACTCCCGGCCGGATATTCACCCAGCTTACGGGTTTGATTTCCGAAGAAAGGAAAAATGAATAGTCGGTAATAGAAGGCGTACCACTTACACGCTGGCCACTCGTTTTATCATACTTAATATCAAACCCGGGTTGTACAGATATCTTTGGGGAAGCTTCCCATACGCCCGCTGCGCGGAAAAAGAAAGTCTGGAATTTTGTTATATCCCAATATCCCGCGGCGATATTGGCCGGGTTGTCGTTGCGCACCTGCTGGCCGGTCACGTAGTTTTTGGTGTAAGACTCCGTGTTTCTTTTATAATCCTGCAGGGAGGCGGCCGTATTGAGTTTCCATTTCGGGGAAATAGTCCAGTCGGTTTGCAACTGATGCGTATAGCGGTTGGTAATATAGTATTGGCGGAAAGAAAGACCGGTGTTCAGGTTCATCGGAGATGCCGCAAACAGTTCTTCGTTCAGGTAGTCGACACGGTACCATGCGTTGAACTGACGGAAACGGTAACCTAGACCCACACCGCCCATCCATTGATCTTTGGGCTTGAAAACTTTTGCGGGGAATGCCGCCGTGTCGGTATAACCGCCGAAGTTGTTCCGGGTAACGTATGCGCTGGCTTTCCAGTGCGCATTGTTCCAGTTGATGGTAATGTTTTCGTTGTGGATACCGTTGCCGGAGAAAGGGCTGTAGGTATCAGCAATGCTTTCCTCCTGCACACGTACGGAAATGCTGAGGTTGTCGCGGCCTTTGACAGCTTTGCGGGTGATGATATTGATCACGCCGGCCAGTGCGTCGGTACCATAGATCACACTCATCGGACCCTCCACGATCTCGATTTTTTCAATGGTATTGATATCTATTTGTGTGAGGCTTTGTTTGGTAGCATCGCGGTCGGCCAGTGGCACGCCGTCGATCAGGATCTTGACGCGGGCGCCGCCTAATCCAAGTATGCGGGTATCGGATTCACCGAGAGTGTTGTCGGTGGCGAAGCGGATACCGAGTTCGCTGTTGAGTACACCCACGATATCGGTAGCGCCGCGCATGCGGATGTATTCTGCATTAATGGTCCGCACTTTATATACTGAGCTGCGGAGTGGTTGCGGGGCATATTGACCTGTCACCACCACTTCGCCAAGCGCTTGTGTGGTATCGGTTTGAGCGAAAGCCGGCAACATGCCGGCCAGGAGAATGCTTAATGCGTAAATTTTCTTCATGGTAGCCGTTCAGGCTGCAAAGGTGCCCTGAAAAAAAACGGTACGCTTTCGCAATCAGGAAAAAGGATTTACGCCAACCGGTAAATGACAGGGAGGTGACAAATCGCTTTGCGATTTGTCAATGTGGAAATGTGCCCTGCTGCCGCAGGGACCATGTGCAAATGTGAATGACCTATAACGATTGGACAATATGATTGTATAAGCGTTACCTTTTTGAATTATTCCGGCTGTTTCATTTTCACATCTACACATCCCGCCTCCGGCGGGTACATTTTCACATCCGCTTTCGCTCCCTCGCATGCTTATAAATCCTGATCGCGCTCATCAGCACAACCACAAACAATACCAGTCCGGTTAATCCCCACACCACGCTCATGTTCTGCTTCACTGTCACCAGCATCACTATCGCGATCAGGAAAATGGTGGCTACTTCGTTCCAGATGCGGAGTTGCTGCGAAGAATAACGGAAAGTGCCTGCCAGTTGCTGCCTTAGCAATACATGCAGGGAGTAATGATAAGCATATAGGAAAATAACAAAAGTCAGTTTGATGTGCAGCCAGGAATGCTGCCCGAAGTTGTTGAGCCATCCGCCCGACCACAAAGTCCAGCCGCCCATGATGAGCGTGAGCACGGCCGATGGCCAGGTAATGCCGAACCAGAGCCGCTTCATCATGATGCCGAATTGGCTGCGTAAAATACCGCGCGCCGGCTCGGGCTGCTGCCCTGCCTCGGTATTGTAGATCATCAGTCGCGGCATGTAAAAAAGCCCGGCAAACCAGGTAACGATGAAAATGATATGCAGCGCTTTGATGTAGAGATTCATGGCCGGAGTTATATTTTACCCTTCAAAACTATCGTCTTCCAATTCAGCAGGTGCCGCTTTGTCCAGCAACCCAACCAGGGTCTTCACCCAATCTGGATGGGTATTGAGACAAGGAATCAGCGTAAACGATTCGCCGCCGGCATGCAGAAACAACTCGCGTCCTTCTTCACCGATCTCTTCGATGGTTTCCAGGCAATCGCTTACGAACGCGGGACACGCAATCACCGCTTTTTTATATCCCTGGCCAGGCCATTCCCCGAGGCTTTTTGCGGTATAAGGCTGCAACCACGGATCGCGGCCGAGACGGCTTTGAAACGATAAGGTATATTTTTCCCGCGGGATACCCAATTTCTCCGCTACGAGATGCGTGGTCCGGATCACCTGGTGACGGTAACAGTAACGCTGGTATTTTGCTTCAGAACAACATTGATCCGATGTGCTCAGATTGTGCGTACCTGCAGGATGACGTTTGGTAATATGGCGCTCCGGAATGCCGTGATAGCTGAAGATCATCAGGTCATACGGCTGCGAGAGATACGGACGCATACTTTCTGCCAGTGCATCGATGTAAGCAGGCTCTTCATAAAACGGCGGCACTACCGTCATTTTAAAGTTGAATCCGCCGTGTTTGTGCTGGTGCAAAGCATACACCACCGCCGTTTCGTAGCTGCTCCACGCGTAATGCGGATAAAGCGGCACCAATACCACTTCTTCCAGCGAAGGATATTGTTTGCTCAACTCCTGCATGGCTGTCATGGGCGAGGGATTGCCGTACCGCATACAGATGGAAACCGGGTAAGATACCTGCTCCTGTACGGCCGATTGCAATTGTTTGGTCAATACGATCAGCGGTGATCCTTCTTCCGTCCAGATCGACTGGTAAGCTTTGGCACTTTTCGGTGCACGGAAAGGCACAATAATGCCTTTCACCAGCAGGCTGCGCAGCCACCGCGGTTTGTCGATCACCCGCTCATCCATGAGAAACTCAGTTAAGTAAGTCCGCAGATCTTTTACAGATGTACTGTCGGGCGATCCGAGATTCATCAGCAGTATGGCTTTACGGGGAGAATTCATCTTGAAACGGCGATTTTTTACCGGGCTGCAAAGGTCGGTTATATACCTCTATTCATCCAAAAAAACAATGCTTTGTCGCTTTATTTCTTCCATGACAAACTTGTGACTTTTATCCTGTTGCACCCTCCTAACTTTGCGCATCTGTATGATTCCGCACACGCAGGAAAATATGATATCCACCCAGATCCTCGACCGCTTTTGCGTGGCCGGCATCAATTACCAGGCTGCCGGTACGGCTGTCCGTGGATCTTTTTCTGTCAGTCGTGAAGAATATGCCCGCATTGCCGAACAGGCGCAACAGTTGAATCTCCGCAGCGTTTTCGTTGTTTCTACCTGCAACCGCACCGAGATATATGGTTTTGCCGAGCACGTGATGTTGCTCGTTAACCTGCTTACGCAGGTGACACGCGGCAGCCGCGATCAGTTTTTACAATTCGCCTATCTCAAAAGCGGGCTGGATGCATTGAACCATCTCTATCATGTAGCAGCTGGACTGGACTCGCAAATTCTTGGCGATTATGAGATCCTGGGGCAGCTCAAACAATCCGTAGACATGGCGGCCTCTTTCGATATGATCGGGCCGATCATGAATCGCACCGTCAATTATGCCTACCAGGCTTCCAAAAAAATAAAGACCGCCACCGAACTCAGCAGTGGAACGGTTTCCGTTTCTTATGCAGCCATCGAATTGCTGCGCGAATTGCCCGCTGCGGATCGCCGCAACGTGCTGGTGATTGGCACAGGAAAATTCGGCGGAAACGTGGTCCGCAATCTCCGCGAATATCTTCCGGATGCACAGGTAAGCCTGAGCAACCGCACATTTGAAACGGCACAATTACTGGCAGAACGTACCGGTACTACCGCCGTTGCTTACGAACATATTTCCAATGCGGTAAAACAAGCCGATGTGGTGATCGTATGCACCAATGCCTCCGCACATACCGTTGTTCCTTCTTTTTTCGAAGGAAATAAAAAGCAACTGGTACTCGATCTGTCGGTGCCCGTTAATGTTGATCCTGCCGTGCGCAATATTGCGGATGTGAAAGTGATCGATGTGGATGAAATATCTGCCACCATCCTGGATAAAACTTTTGCCCGTCGCCAGGCAGAAGTGCCTAAAGCCGAAGAAATTATTCTTCATTATAAAACTGAATTCTGCAACTGGCTGCATGAATACCGCTATTCCCTTCATATCAAAAGCTGGAAAGACAAGCTGTATGAATTGAGCGAGATTCAACCGCAATACTGCGAAATGGCCCCGAAAGCAGAAGAACAAAAAGTTCAGAAAGCCGTTTCACGCCTGGCTGTTAACCTGCGCACCAACCAGGAAAAAGGTTGCCAGTTCATCAATGCGATCAACGATTATCTGCAAATGCGCTAAGCTGAAATGCCGGAAAAGATTTTACGTATAGGAACAAGGGAAAGCCAGCTTGCCCTCTGGCAGGCCAATAAAGTGAAAGACCTGCTTGAAAAAGCCGGTTATGCCCCCGAGCTCGTCCCCATCAAAAGCGAAGGCGATATCAACCTCACCACACCACTTTACGAAATGGGCGTACAGGGTATCTTCACGCGAAGCCTCGATATCGCTCTGCTCGAAAAACGCATCGACCTTGCCGTGCATTCGCAAAAAGATGTGCCTACCCGTTTGCCCGCAGGCATCGTGCAAACTGCCGTGCTCGAACGTGCCAGCTATAAGGATGTATTGGTACCGAAGCAAGACACGGATGCAATCCCTTTTCTCGAACAACTGAACAACGAAGACGAAGCTTTTACTTCGTTTCCTGCTGTGATTGCCACCAGTTCGATCCGCCGCCGTGCTCAATGGCTGCACCGTTATCCGCAGAGCACGATGGAAAATCTCCGGGGCAACGTCAACACACGTTTGAAAAAATTAGCAGAAAGCCAATGGCATGGAGCGATCTTCGCAGCGGCAGGATTGCAGCGTATCGGTGTTTTGCCGGACAATGCAATCGAACTCGATTGGATGCTGCCCGCTCCCGCGCAAGGCGCCATCGTTGTGGTATGCGGAGAAAATGATGCATTTACATACGAAGCCTGCCAATCTTTTCATCACCTGCATACGGCCTTGTGTACACAGGCTGAAAAAGATTTCTTGCGTACTCTGATGGGCGGATGTTCAACGCCGATCAGTGCATTGGCTCAGATAAACGATCAGCAACTTTTCTTCCAGGGAAGTATCCTCACGCCCGACGGAAAAGAAAAAGCTGTTATTGAAAAAACAGTCCCCCTGGAAGACGCTTCCACCATCGGGACAATCGCCGCAGAAGAACTGCTGGCCAATGGCGGCCGCGCCATTGCGGAAGCATCCGATTATGGAAAAAAATAAAATCCGGTTATTGTCAACCGCCCGTCTGCCCCGCGCTTTGGTCGATGATGCAGCCGCAGAAAACATCGACATCACCGTATTGCCTTTTATCGAAACAGAAGCAATCGGTTCCACGGAAATACAACAGGAAATTGACAACGCATTCCTGTTGAGCAGTATCGTGGTATTCACCAGTCAGAATGCCGTGAAGGTTGTTGCCGACACAAAAGAAGAACAGCAGCCCGACTGGCTGATTTATTGCGTTGGTGAAAAGACTACTGAACTGGCGGCATCTGTTTTCGGAGAAAATATGATCGCCGGCACGGCCAACAATGCAGCTTCTCTTGCAGAAATCATATTGGAAGAACAGGAACCCGATGAGATCATTTTTTTCTCCGGCACTTCACGCATGGACGATCTGCCGGAAATATTGGAAAAAAACGGCGTACTCGTGAATGAGATCAACGTATATCATACGGTAACTGTACCGCATCGCGTGCAAAATGATTTCGATGGACTTTTATTTTTCAGTCCGTCTGCTGTCGATGGTTTTTTCCGGCACAACAAGATCAACAGTGCACAAACTATTTTTTCAACCGGGCCTACCACAACGGCTTCCCTGGAGAAAAAAGGAAAATTCGAAATCATTACCTGCCGCAAAACCGGCAAGGCCGAGATGATCGGCGAAGTGATGAAATTTTATAATCGCTAATTTTTATAACACCGATATGTCCACACTACAGAACGACCTTTTATTAAAAACTTTGCGCGGAGAACAAACAAGCCGTCCTCCTGTATGGATGATGCGCCAGGCCGGACGTTACCTGCCCGAGTATATCCGGATCCGTGAAAAATACAGCTTCTTCGAACGTTGCCAGACACCTGAGCTGGCTTGCGAGATCACCCTGCAGCCGGTTGATATTGTGGGGGTGGACGCAGCCATTCTTTTCTCCGATATCCTGGTGGTTCCGCAGGCTATGGGACTCGAAGTGCAACTGATCGAACACAAAGGTCCGGTACTACCCGACCCCATTAAAAGCAATGCCGACTTTGCCCGTATACGTGTACCTGATGTAGACGAAACACTCGGTTATGTGTTTGATGCCATCCGCCTGATCAAAAAGGAACTGAATGGCCGCGTACCATTGATCGGTTTTGCCGGCGCCCCCTGGACATTGCTCTGTTACATGGTGCAGGGGAAAGGCAGCAAAACCTTCGACGAAGCAAAGGCATTTTGTTACACCCAGCCCGAAACCGCACATCAGTTGTTGCAGATGATCACCGACACCACCATCGCTTATTTGCGTCAGCAGATCCATGCAGGTGCCGATACAGTGCAGTTATTCGATAGCTGGGGTGGTTTGTTAAGCCCGGATGATTTTGCTGTATGGTCACTGCCTTATATCAGCCAGATCGTTGCGGCTGTAAAAGATGAAGCACCGGTGATCGTGTTTGCAAAAGGTGCCTGGCACAGTCTTGAAGCCATGGCCGCAACCGGGGCGCAGGGCCTGGGTATCGACTGGTGTATCAGCGCTTCAATGGCGCGTCAGTTTGCCGGCGATAAGGTAACGTTGCAGGGAAATTTTGATCCCGCAAAATTGTTTGCTCCCATTCCCGTGATCGAAGCCGAAACACGTAAGATGTTACGTGCCTTTGGTCCCGGCCGTTATATAGCTAACCTGGGGCATGGCATTTTACCACAGGTACCGGTGGATCATGCTAAGGCGTTTGTGAATACGGTGAAGGAGTTTGCGTGGTGAGTTATAAGTATAAGGTGAAAGGCCCGACACTTCGGGCCGAAGCTTCGGCCTAAGGCGTAAGGCTTAAGTAATAAGTTGTAAGTGTTAAGTTATAAGTTTTTGATGAAGCAGCCTTATTGACGATTCACGATTCACCATTGACGATTCATTCCTTTTTGACTTTTGAATTTTGAATTTTTACTTACTATGCGCGAACAATGGATCAACTTTATTCATGACCTGCAGGACCGCATCTGCGCGGTAATCGAGCAGGCAGATGGCCTCGCCAAATTCCAGGAAGATAACTGGACACGCGAAGCAGGTGGCGGCGGCCGTACCCGTGTGATCGCCAACGGTGCTTTGTTTGAAAAAGGCGGTGTGAACACGTCAGTTGTTTTTGGTCCGGTTACCGCAACCATGCGGCAGCAATTGAAAATCGACGGACATAGCTGGTTTGCCTGTGGACTCAGCCTCGTTATTCATCCGGAAAATCCATTTGTCCCTACTACACACGCCAACTGGCGCTACTTTGAATTATACAACGAAGCCGGCGACATCATTGACCGGTGGTTTGGTGGCGGCGCCGACCTCACCCCGTATTATCTTTTCGATGAAGACGCGAAACATTTTCACCAGACATTGAAGAACGCCATGGATCCATTCGGAGAAGAATGGTATCCGCTTTATAAAAAACAATGCGACGAATATTTCAACAACGCACATCGCGGTGTGGAAACGAGAGGCATCGGCGGGGTGTTTTATGATTACCTGCGTCCTGCTGAAAACCGCACTCTCGAAGACCTGTTCGCTTTTCAGCAGGCAAATGGCAATTCGTTTATCGAAGCGTATATACCCATCACGGAGAAACGCAAGTCAATGACATGGCAACCTCAACACAAATACTGGCAGGAGATACGTCGTGGACGCTATGTTGAATTCAACCTCATCCACGACCGCGGTACCATCTTCGGCTTAAAAACCAACGGTCGCACCGAAAGTATTTTAATGAGCCTGCCTCCTACTGTTCGCTTCGATTATAACTATCAGCCGCAACCAGGAAGCGAAGAAGCAAGGCTGCTCGCCGTATGCCAGTCACCGAAAGACTGGGTATAGCAGCCATTTGCGTTAATTTTGTACCGTAAACAACTGAACATGCATCTCCAAAGAAGAAACCGCATACTCCGCACAACCGGCGCTATCCGTGCCATGGTAGCGGAAACGACATTGAGTCCCGCCGATTTTATTGCCCCGTTGTTTGTAGACGAAGGGGAAGAAGTGGCGCACGAAATTCCTTCGATGCCGGGCTATTACCGCTATTCGCTCGACCGCACCGTGCGTGAGGTAAAAGAACTGCACGCACTCGGCATCCGCAGTGTATTGCTTTTTGTAAAAGCTGCCGACGAGGTTAAAGACAATACCGGTAAAGAAGCCTGGAATAAAGACGGCCTGATGCAACGCACCATCCGCGCCATCCGCGAAGCCGTTCCGGAGATGTATGTGATGACCGATGTAGCGCTAGATCCTTATTCGGAGTACGGCCATGACGGCATTGTAAAAGACGGAGAGATCATAAACGACGAAACCGTTGAAGCATTGGTAAAAATGAGTTTAAGTCATGCTGAAGCCGGTGCCCACATGGTAGCGCCCAGCGATATGATGGATGGCCGCATCGGTGCTATCCGCAAAGCACTGGAAGAAAACAATTTTACTAAAGTGGGCATCATGAGTTACAGTGCAAAATATGCTTCCTGTTTCTATGGTCCGTTCCGTGATGCACTGGACAGCGCGCCAGGTTTTGGCGATAAGAAAACTTACCAGATGGATTATGCCAACCGCCGCGAAGCCATCCGCGAAACACTGCTGGATGTAGAAGAAGGTGCCGACATCGTAATGGTAAAACCAGCCATGGCCTATCTCGATATCATTCGTGAAGTGAAGAATAGCGTAACAGTGCCGGTGAGTGCGTATCATGTAAGTGGTGAGTATGCCATGATCAAGGCAGCGGCGGAAAAAGGCTGGATTGATGAGAACAAAGCGATTCTTGAAAGCCTGACATCCATTAAAAGAGCCGGAGCGGATTTGATAGCGACGTATTTTGCGAAAGAGGCAGCGAAGCTGCTGCGTGAATCGTGAATCGTCAATCGTGGATAGGTTAGGACGAAAAATAACTATTGGCGCTGGTGATTCCCTCATTGCCTGGAATAAGAAGCAAATTATTTTGAGACTAAAAAAATGTTTCTTGTTCTCAACCATCAGGAGTTAGATATCCATCGTTACTCGCGTCAGTTTGTAACCGCGTGTTATTCGTTAGCAAAAAAACTGCCGCCCGAAGAAAAGTTTATTTTGTCATCACAGATAAGACGAGCAGCACTTTCAGTTCACTTAAATATTGCAGAAAGCGCTTCCAGAAAATCTTCTGCAGAAAGAAAAAGATTTTACGAAGTTGCCCGCGGATCACTCATAGAGGTTGACGCAGCACTAGACATTGCAAAAGATCTTAATTTAATTAACGACCCCGATCTTGAATCAATTGGGACACTTATTGTCAAATGTTTTTCGATGCTTAGTAAACTGATCAAATCACAGGAAAACAACCATTGACGATTAACGATTCACGATTGACGAACCTAAAAGCCAGAAGCATGAACACCCCAACCAGCAACACCCTGTTTCTTCGCGCTCAACAAAGCATCCCCGGCGGTGTCAACTCCCCCGTACGGGCCTTTAAAAGCGTGGGTGGCACGCCCATATTTATCAAACGCGCCGAAGGCGCTTACCTGTATGATGAAGACGGCAACCGCTACATCGACTACATCAACTCCTGGGGACCAATGATCCTCGGACATGCTTACCAACCAGTAGTGGAAGCTATCTGCCAGCGCGCCGCTTTTTCTACCTCCTATGGCGCGCCCACGGCCCTGGAAACAGAAATGGCCGAGCTCATTCTAAGCATGGTACCCAATGTCGATCTTATCCGCATGGTGAGCAGCGGCACCGAAGCCTGCATGAGCGCCATAAGACTCGCAAGAGGTTATACGGGAAAAAATAAATTCATCAAATTCGAAGGCTGCTACCATGGACATGCTGATTGCTTTCTCGTAAAAGCAGGCAGCGGACTCGCTACCTTCAATATACAAACCGTGCCAGGCGTAACCGCCGGCGTTGCCGCAGACACACTTACCTGCGCCTACAACGATCTGGACGCGGTGAACCAACTCGTTCAGCAAAACAAAGGCGAAATCGCCGCCATCATATTGGAACCTGTTGCCGGTAACATGGGCTGTATTCCTCCGGCTCCCGGCTTTGCCGAAGGACTGCGTAAAATATGCGACGAAGAAAATATCGTACTCATTTTTGATGAAGTAATGACAGGCTTCCGCCTCGCAGCCGGTGGCGCACAGGAACGCCTGGGAGTCAAAGCTGACCTGGTGACTTATGGAAAAGTGATTGGCGCAGGAATGCCTGTTGGCGCATTCGGCGGCAAACGCGAAATCATGGAACACATCGCCCCACTTGGCAGCGTTTACCAGGCAGGCACGCTCAGCGGCAACCCATTGGCTATGATCGCCGGCTATACGCTATTGAAAACACTCAAAGACAATCCGCAGATCTATCAGCAACTCGAAGACAAAACGGCCTACCTGCACAAAGGCCTCGATGAAGTATTGCAACGCTCAGGTATTCCTTATATCATCAACCGTACCGGCAGCATGATCAGCGTGCACTTCAGTGATAAGCCCGTCAATAATTTTGCAGATGCCGCGACGGCCAACAACGAACGCTTCAACCGGTATTTCCATCATATGCTGAATGCCGGTATTTACCTGCCACCTTCTGCTTACGAAACATGGTTTATCAGCAACGCATTAGAACAGGCTGATCTTGATCACACCATTAAGGCAACCGAAGAGTTCCTGGCTAAAGAGGCATAGAAGGCGGGGTTGCTTTGGCGGGCATACGTTTCTTTTTTCTCCGTCCCCACCAGATATAAAAGCCGGTGATGGGCAACGAAGCGGCAATAAGGCTCGCCGCAAACATCAATATTTTCCCCGGCAATCCCAATACTGCGCCTACATGAATGTCATAATTCATGCGCGCAATTTTATCCGCTACCGCCGCATCTTTAAACTTACCCGCATAGATGCCCGTTGCCGGCAGTTCTTTCAATGAATATTGATCATAGTGATAATAGTCGGTATTGTAATAGGTGCCCGGCCGGTGATTGACAGCGCCTTCCAGCGCGTCGGATGAAGTGGCCGGTAAATAAACAGCTACCGATTCATCCGGTTTCGCTATCGCACGCAACTGTTGCCAGATAATGTCTTCACCCTTTGCTCCGGCAGTTGCCGCCAGTGTAGTATCCGATACCGGATGCTCATGTGCAGGCATCGTTTTACCGGCCGAGCTCACAAAGTAAACCGTGCGGGCAAACCATTGAAAGCCCATCACCAGTCCGGAAATGGCCAGGAACACCGCTACCCACGACATATAAAAGCCCAATACATTGTGCAGGTCGTAGTTGCGTCGACGCCAGCGCACATTTAGTTTTATCGTGAACCGTTGTTTGCGCGCCGCTTTGTTGCGCGGCCACCAGAGAATGACGCCGGTGATCAGCATCACCAAAAAGATCAACGTGGCAGATGCCACGATCGGCTGCCCGATATGCGGCGGCAGCCACAGATAATAATGACCGATCATCACCACGCGGAAAAACTCCGTGTTCATGTTCCGCACTTTCAATATCTCCCCGGAATAGGGGTTCAATACAGCAACGCGGTAATCTTTTTCATCATAATAATAAGCAAATACGGATTTGCCGGCGCCACGGTATTCAATTGAACGCGGATCAGCATGCAAGGCTTTGGTGGCAATAGCGCGCAGTTGCGACGGAGGCAATAAAGGCTTCGCCTCTTCTTGGGTGAACTGTGTTTTATCCGTGAAATATTTTATCTCATGTTCGAACGCCAATATGCAGCCCGTAATACCCAGGAATACCACGATAAGCCCCGAGCTCAATCCCAGCCATAAGTGTACCTGACCGATTATTTTTTTGAACGACATAAATGCGGATTCGTATAATGCTGTATAATTAAATTGCCCCCGCGGCTTTCGCGGGAGCAACTGTTGTTCTTTATTTTTTCATTTTCAGAACCGGTACGACAAAGTGCCTACCACCTGGCGCAACTTCTGCGGATTCATCGTCGTATACCCGATCCAGTATTTTTGGTTGGTAAAATTATCCGCTCTTACACCGAGACGGAATTTTTCCCATTGATAATAAGCCGATGCATTCAACACGGTGTACGATGGCAGAATGAATACGCCCATGCTTTGACTGTTCATCACTTTGTTATCACTGGCATAGTTGGCACCCACACCAAATCCCAGTCCTTTCAGCGATCCGTCCGGGAAACGGTATCCCGCCCAGATATTCGCATTCACCGGCGACGATGCAGTGGTTGGACGACGGCCGTTTACATCCGCATCGGCTTTCTGCATTTTGGAATCATTATAGCTGAACCCTGTTACGATCGTCAACCCGCGAACCGGGTTGCCGGTTATTTCCACTTCCAGCCCTTTGCTGCGTTGTTCGCCATTTTGTATTTGCGCAAAACGTGAAGCCGCTTCCGGATCGGGATTGGTACGTAACATGTTTTTCACTACAATATAATAATAGGAAACAGTAGCAGACAATCTTCCGCCCAACATATCGAGTTTCACCCCGGCTTCTGTCTGGTTAGCCTGCTCGGGCTTTGCCATCAACTGTACAAGGCTGTCGGCATCCTGGGGATCGTAAGCGGTGTAAGCACCTTTGTTGTTGAAACTATTCTGATAGTTGGCAAAGATGGATACACGATCTGCCAGCGGCTGATATACGATGCCAAATTTAGGTGAAAGCGCAGCCTGGTTATAAGCGGGCACTGCGCCACCTTCGGAACCACCTTTGTTGTCAAAATAATCCAATCGTAATCCCGCGAGTACCTGCAGGTTCTTCGTCAGGCTCAGCACATCGAGTGCATAAGCACTGTAGGTATTGCTGACGTAACGGATAGGATAAACGAAATCAGGAGCATTATTTGCATACAGGTTGTTCAACGCATCACCGTTGAAAGCACTGTAGTCATAGTCTTTGTCGTTGACCGGCACTACATCAAACACGCTTCCGAAGAACTCCTGTTTTGAATTGAGGCGCAGGTAATCCAGGCCGGCCACGATACGGTTACGCATGTTGCCGATCATAAAATCGCCATTGAAATTTTGCTGCACGCCGAACAATCGGCTGCGGCTGTCGCGCGTCGACTGATCCGCTCTCGTGATGTAATTCGATTTACCGGCTTGTGCGGGATCACCCGTTGCCACATCATCCGGCACAAAATAAAAATAAGGTCCGAAACCATTGGAGTAGCTGTTGCTCAGCGTGAAGTTGGTGGAAGACGTAAAGCTTTTCGAGATTTTATAATTCACCTGCGCATAGTAGTTAGCACTGCGCGTATGCTGCGTCAAACCTTCGCCCATGTATGACTTTTTATAATCAACAGGCAACTGATCGGCACGGGTTGCGCCCAATGCGGCTGCAGGGAAATAAAAGAAATAGATTTGTTTACCGATGCTTTTGCCATAATACAATTCCGCATCCAGATTCACCGTGAGTTTATCATTGGGTTTGTATTGCAGCGATGGAGCAATCGCGCCGGCTTTTGCATAACCCTGATCCTGGAAACTATTTTCTGTCGACAACGCACCGTTCATGCGGAACAACCATTGTTTCTTTTGATCAATCGGCGTGTTAACATCGGCGCTGAAACGGTTGAAATCATATTGGCCCAATGAATAATTTACTTCGCCGCCAAGACGATCATAAGGTTTTTTAGTTACGCGGTTAATAAGACCGCCGTAAGAAGTGAGGGTGCTGCCAAAAAGCGTGGCAGACGGACCTTTAATCACTTCAATGCGTTCGAGGTTGGCCGCGTCGATGGTGCTGCTGACCACTCCTGCCAGGCCATTGCGGAGTTTGGCCTGCATGATAAAACCGCGGCTGCTGTAATAACTTCCGCCGTCGCCACTGCGGCCGGTACCTTCCCACATTTTCTGTACACCTGTGGCATTACGCATGGCATCGTCGGCCGTGAACAATTGTTGCTCGGTGATCAACTGGCGCGATATGGTGGTATACACCTGCGGGTTTTCTAAATTTTTAAGCGGTATGCGTGCTACCTGGTCGCTGCGTACCGGATTGATGCGGCCGGTCTGGCCCTTCACAATTACTTCCTGTAACTGTTCGCCTGACAAGCGCAGTGAAAGGGAAACGGTTGTTTCCTTACCAGCTTCGATGCTCAACTGCTGGTGAAGTGTTTCGTAACCAACGAACGAAATTTCCAGTTCGTGGTTGCCGGCATTCATGCGTGGAAAAACAAATTGTCCTGCATCATCGGTGATGATAGTCCGCGACGTACCACGCAAACGGACGGTAACGCCGGCTGCCAGTTCACCATCCGAGGTTAAAACAGTGCCTTTCAGGGAACCGAAACTGGTTTGCGAAAATGCAGGTTGACTTAAAAAAGAAAATACGAGTAGCACGGAAAATGCAAAAGAAAGTTTTCGGAATGTATGTACGGGACTCATCTGATGGAGATTGTTATAGGCGGGTGCGCCCCGGAAAACTTTTGCATCATACTAACTGCTTAATCTGCCAACAAAAGAAAACTCCGGGACCACCCATGTTTTTTTTAAACTTGTAAGAACCGGTTGCAAAATTACCGGTGGGCTGAAACGGCTCCACGCGCTATCGGGAAAATGGTTTACGCAAACCGGAAACACCTCAGGCGGCAGTGGCCACCTGTACCGGCCGGCTGACTTTCTTCTTATTCCCTTTTTTACCGCGTCCCCACCAGATGATGACGCCGGTAACGGGCAGCGATGCCGCGAAAAGACTGGCCAGGAAATAAATGATCTTACTGCCGATACCGAGCGATGGGATGTTGCCGGTATGCAACTGGTAATTGGCCTTCGCTACTTTATCATAAGGCGTATCAGCGCTATAAGGCGCCGCCTTCAGCAGTTGACCGCTGTATTTGTCATAGAAAAATGTGCTTTGCTTGCGCACTACAGTATAAGGATAACGGAACAACACGCGGATAGCCGCTTTGGGCTCGTCTGCGGCGTTAATGAGTACCACTTTTTCCGGCCTGGGATAGTTTGCAATCGCCTGGCTGTATGCCTGTTCGATGGTGTAGATTTTTCCGTCCAATGGTTGCGACTGGATCTTTGCTTCTTTCACCGCTGGTGTTGCCGTAGCCAGCCTTACGCCATCTTTCACCCAATCAAACATCCAGAACATACCGGTAAGTGATATCAACAACAAGACGGCCAATGCATAAAATCCGAGTACGGAATGCAGGTCCCAATTGAGGCGTTTTAAATTCTTCCGTTGAAATTTTATACGAGCGGCCTGTTTGAAAAATCTCCGCTGTTTGGGCCACCAGATGATCAGACCACTCACGCAAAGGATAAAAAATATCAGTACGTTCCATTTGATGATCTCGCTGCCGGTATCGCCCCACGCGAGATGACGATGCACATCGAGTATCCAGTAAAAAAAATCCGTTTTTGTACTCCTCACCCCGGCCACTTCGAGCGTGTAAGGATTCATGGAAATAACCTTGCTGTCTTTGGTAAAATATTGAATGGTAGCGCCGGCCGCTTCATCAAAGCGGATTTGTCTTACTGAAGCATCCGGGAAGGCTTTGTATAATGCGGCGGATACATTTTCCAGTGGCTGACGTGCGGTATGCCCGTCGGTAGAAACGTGGTAGTATTTTTTTTGAAAAATATCCCGCAGTTCTTCTTCAAAAACATAAATACATCCGGTGATCGATACTATAAAAACGACCAGGCCGGAGATCAGGCCCAGCCAGCGGTGTGCCCAGAGAACCCGGCCACGTTGTGCCTGCAGGAAACTTTTTTTCTTTGCCTTCTTTTCTGCCATGTTGAAGGTGCAAAAGTGCATCAGGCGCGGGTATCAGCGCTTACGCAAACCGGAAATACTGCCCGCCAGGAGCCAAAAAAAGCGCCCGGATGGGCGCTTTAACATTTTAAAGGCGATCTGTTTATTCCACTACCGTGATACCGTTTGCCAGAAAACGGATTTCTTTTTTCGGCTCAGTGATAGCGGCAATTTCTTCCGGAGATTTCTTCGCGTCTTCCGCATAGTGACGGAGTTCGGAAACAGAAGTCGTTTTTACGAAGGCCTTGCCATCCAGTACAACCGTTTTGCCCTTGAGCGCCAACGGTGTGAAGAAAGCATAATCTTTCATTTTTACGAATGCAGTGGTAGAATCATTGATTGCCAATGATACCCAGCAGCCTTTCTTGGGGCATACATCCAGTACTTTGGCTTTGATCTTGGTATCGATGGATTCTGTGTTGGCGAGTTTGGCAGGAATTTCTGCAATGGCGATCGCGCCCGCGGGGTTTACTTTTTCACCATAGCTGTCACCGGGTTTGGCATCACCAGCCGGAGGTTGTGCAATAGCAGCAGTGCTGAACAGGGCTGCGGCAAGAACGATTCTTTTCATGTAACAATGTTTAATTGGAGCACAAAGTTAACCATTCATAACAAACGGAAAGTCTGGAATTGGTAAAAAACAGGTATTAAGCTGATAAACAAACAACTAAGTCAAAATTCAAAAGTCAAAATTCAAAAATTGGCGGAATGCTCTTTGCGCCTCACGCAGCTTTGCGTGAACCGAAGCCGTTTTGCACGCAAAGGCGCAAAGTAATTAAGCGGCAAAAGTTTTTCAAGCTCTGATTAACAATTGCCAATTGACCCTTCACTCTTTTTGACTTTTGACTTTTGAATTTTGAATTACTTCGGCAGTACCGGCATCTTTACCCGGAGCGGCTCAGCCGTTATCGCGTGCAGGAAGGCGATCAGGTCGTCCCTTTCCTGCTTGTTCAGATCCAGCTTTTTGATGAGCACATCTGTGCGGGGAAATAAAGTATCGGCGGCCTGTTCCGGTTTGCGTTTGGGCTGTGGCATACCGGCATTATACATGTTGATCACTCCTTCTATGTTATCAAACAAACCGTTGTGCATCCAGGGGCGTGTGCGGATCACATCGCGCAGGGAAGGCGTTTTAAAACGGCCTACGTCTTCAGCGCGGCCGGTTACCTTGTAACGCCCGAGGTCTTCGTTCTCGCGCTGGTAATAAGTAAGCCCGATATTATGAAAACTATTGTCGGTAAATAAAGGACCGTTGTGGCAATTCATGCAACGCGCTTTTGTACGGAAGATGTGCAGACCGCGGAGTGCGGCATCCGACAGGGCTTGTTTATCACGCGAAAGAAAATCGTCGAAGTCGGCTTTGCGACTGACCACGGTTCGTTGAAAGGCGGCTAACGCTTCGGTGACTGTTTCCGGAGAAATTTCAGGACGGCCGAATGCTGAATCGAAAAAAGGTCTATAACCGGGAATCCTGCGCAGTTTGGCCATTACTTCGGGCATGTCGCTGTGCATTTCAATTTCGCTGTTGATGGGACTGAAAGCCTGGTCTTCGAGACTGTGACTGCGGCCATCCCAGAAGAGGCGCTCGTAATACCAAACATTCAGGATGCTGGGAGCATTGCGTTTGTTGGACTGCTGATCATGTCCGACCGATTTACCGCGACCATCTGTCCAGGAAAGATCGGGCACATGACAACTGGCGCAGGAAATCTGGTTGCTGCCACTGAGCCGCGGATCGAAGAATAACATTTTTCCCAAACCGATCAGGTGGCGCAGCGAATCCATGTAAGGTTTTAAAGGGCTGTCCAGTACCACGCCTAATTCTTTCCATACCACACCCGAATCGACCGACGGAGCTGGCCATTGATCAGGTGAAAGGGAATATAAAAAACGGAGCGTGTCTTCATAGGTGCCGGCAGGAATGACCAGTTTGGGTTTGGCCGGGGCACTATTTTTCACCGCTACCGTACAGGCGATAGCGGAGCAGACGATAAGACAAAGGACTGCCCATTTTTTCATGGGTGCAAAGCTAATAATGTTTAGGTTCTTAAACCAATAGATCAGAGATAGAGCAACATGGAAATGCCGTATTGCAAACGATTACCGCTGGGTTTGAAAAATGTTTCCCCGGGCAATGGCCCCTCCGCTCCGGCAGACAGCCTGCTCCAGTCAACCGTCACTTTCCAACCGGTTGACATACGGGGTAGCAATTTAGAGGTTTGGTATTGCAGGTTCAATCTTCCCTGCCAGTAGTTGCTGCCATAGTACAGGTAATCAGGAATAGCGATGCCTTTGGTGAAGTAACCTACCTGTGTCGGCGGCACTTGCAACGAAGCCTGCAACGACATATTGTAAGCAGCTTCAATGCCTGCTGCAAAACGACTGTGCTGTTGATCGTAATACACATTTGCATAAACAGCCGGGCGCAATATGGAATATTGCAGGTAATGACTTACCACCACATCTTCGCGCGTTACATCCGTCCAGTTGATACCCAAGCCGAATTCAGGTTTAAGTTTTCTTTTTCCTTCCAACCTGTACCAATACCCTACATCGACCGAACTTCTCACATATTGATAATTGGTGCCGTTAAATTCAGAACTCCAGTTCAATGTTTTTACACTGGTGCCGGTTAACCGCAGTTGCTGGCGGTTTGCCGCTGTTGCTTTCGTGATCAGCAGATCAGCTTCGGCCCGGTCGTTTTGTACAAGGCTGTATAGTTCAGACTTCTCACGTCCCCAGTCGTAAAAGGTATGTTCCTGTTCCGTGAAAAGATAGTTTGAACGGAACTGAATGGAAAGCCCTTTCCAATTACCGTCATAGTTAACGCCGACACCCGAGAAATAATCATAGTGGAATAATCCATGATCGGCAGTACGCGCGAAGTGTCCGTAGCCGAGACTAAGATTCAGGTTGCGATCGAGATAAGTAAGATTGCCGGCGTAGTTGCTGTTTTTATAAGCGGGCTTGGCATTTGCTTCGCGTCCGCGACCCCAAACGCCCTGCAGACCGACCAAATGCGTACCCAAACGCACACTCAGCTCGGGACGAAGCAGCAAACGATAGGTTTTCGAATCAGGTCGCGGATCGACGGAGCGTGTTGTCCAATGATAGAGATAATCTACGCCAGTCGACAGATACACTTTGTTCTTCATCAGTTCATAACTGATAATGGCATCTGCTTTGTAATTCTGCCGCTCGTATTCACCAGCTTTTGCGGCAAAGAAATAATAAGGCTGTCCTTCTTCTTCCAGGCCCTGAAGATTCCAGCCGAGACTGTCTTCGCGCACGCGGTCAAAACGAAACTTGCCGGCCAGACGAAAACGTCCGAGCTGTTCAAATCCTTCTGTATAAAAAGCAATCGTGTTGCCTTCCTGCGCCTGTTGCGAACGGCGGAACGATCCGGACTCTCTGTCCCACGACAATCTTGCTATCGCTGCTTTGCGAAACGGTGCGGCCTGCAACAGCGTAGCGTTGGATTGCGTAAAGATCAGTTGCCGGTTTTCCTGGCCGTAAAAGTAAAGGCTGTCAGCAACACGACCGGTTTGTGCCCCACTGAAGAGTGGAGCTAACAAACCGAGTGTGATTAATTTTTTATACATCTTCATTTATTCTCTCGCACTTATTCCGCAAAAGAAGCTTCGCTTTTGGAAGGATCTGCCTTTTGTTTGGTAAAGAAGTCGTTGCCGGAGTTGTTGGTATCGCGCAATACACGGCGCGTGCCGACAGTACGCGCCGTCTTACGCACGAGCGACTGGGAAGTGTATTGTCCGCCTGTAACATTTGCAGGACCCGCATCCAGTTTGTTTTGCAGACGCTTGGGCACGCGTTGTGTTTCCACTGTACGCTGAATTTCTACCGCATCTACTACCAGGCTGTCGGGTATCTGGTAAAAACGCTCGGTAGTTGCGGTAATATTTGCCGCAAGCACTGTAGGCTCGGGGAACATCGGGAATGTTTTGGGATCTTTAGTGGGCTTGAAGATGACGAACGCATCGCGGCCCAGGTTATCGAGCACCATATCATTGCCAGAGTTCAGGTAGATCACTTCCATGTTCGTTACTGCAGGATTATTCAAATCCCATTTGTAGGGAGAAAATTGTGCAGTAGGGTTATTTGCGGGAGGTACATACGTAGCACGTTTGTAATCTACCAGGTAAGTTTCGAAATCAGCATTGGCGAGGTTCACCGTCAAAGCCGGATTGGTAATGCCTTGCTGCAGTCCGTCATTCATCGTGTAAGGATTGGTATGATCCAATGCAGTCTGTGCAATGATGATGCTCTTGCCCGGCTCAACAGGATAACGTGTACCGGTACCGGGAATCATATACAATGAACGCAGGTATACATAATTCTGATTTGCATTGGATACGTTCATACCCACCGCCTGACTCCAGTCATATTGGTTATTGGACAAATAACCATGATTGGGATAGTTGGCAGTCGTATTGTTTACGCCATACACCTGACCAAAACAAAGGCTATCGGCATACAGGGTCTGGTTGGAATTATTATAAATCTCCACAAACTGATCGCGGAAAGCTGCACCTGTGGAAGTATTGGAACCTGCATAATATATCTGCTTGAATACCCAGTCACCCAGGCGGCCGGCAGAAAGCTGAATAGTGAGTTCATTAGTTGCCTGCACGATGGATTGAGCAGTCAGGTTACCATTGAATACTACATCTTCATCCACAGTGGTACCGCTCAGAGACGAATAGGTAGCGGCAGGAATGGTGATAGACGCGGTAATGGTATAAGTACCCGGAGCGATGCTGGCAAACGTTGCCACACCCTCTGCATTGGTCGTTACCTGGTTGGTGGTACCGCTGGTGGTGTTGGTGATTTTGATCTGTGCATTTTGCTTCGGCAGGTTGAGCGCTGATACGTCATCGCCATATTGCAGGCGAACGGTCAGGGCCACGGGCTTTGCGGAGCCTCCACCCAGGTCATTTTTGCGGCACGAAGAAATAGCCAGCATGGACACACATAAAAACAATAACAATTTCTGAATACGCATACTAATCGGTTTTAGATGTTCGGCAGTTAAAATCGAATACTCATTCCCGCTGAAATACTGATCGGCGCTGTCTGCCGGGTAAAGGTTGGCCCCGTGGTCAGTACTTTGTAATAACCATTGGCCACGTTCAATACATTAAATATGTTCAGCGAAAGACGAATTTGTTTTTTAATTTCTTTGGCAATACGCATGTTAAGACTGGCATAAGAGAAGGGCAAACGCGTAGGTTCTGTACGCGGCAGTACGGTCTCCACTCCGTTCTGAATGATCGTTATCATATCCGGGTCCAGCTTCAGGTAGCCATAATCAGGGTTGGATGCATCGAAGTTTTCAATCGGTACAAACTTCAGGTTTTTGTCGAGGTAACCGACCGGAAGATTGCTTCTGCCCAGCTCCTTTGTTGCGCGTTGCCACCAGATGTCGGCAGAGAGGCTCACCACAAATCCCAACGCCGGAATATGTGTATCAGTGCCGATGCGCGACATCAGGCTCCAGTTGGCTTTGTCTTGTTTGTTATATACCCCAAACCAGGCGGCGCCACCTGCATTTACATAAGTCTGATCCGCCTGCACCACCCGCAGATCGTTGGCGTTGTAATAAGAGCTTTCGGAATAAGAAGAGCTCAGGTTAAAGCTTGTCTGAATGCCCCTGATCTTCTTTGTGCTCAGCATGAGTTCCAATCCGCGCGTTGTGGATTCAAGACCGTTGGTGATCACATAATTGCTGGCACTCGCGTATACCGTAGAGTCACCCGTTGGGAAATAACGGATCGGCTGACCAGATATATATTCATAATCATAGTTCGGCAACAATAGCCCCTCGTAGCGTTGATAGCTGTTGAAACCATTGAGGCTTCTTTTCCAGTAACCAAAAACAGACGCAGTTATAAAGCCGTCATTGAAACGCAGACCAAACTCTGCCTGTCTTGTTTGCGAAGGTTTGAGATCGCTGTTATCCGGAATAATTTTTTGTGTATAAACGAGAAACAGGCTTGGCTGCCCCACGGTGCTGCTGTAAAGATTGAGCAACGGAATATCCAGCCAGGTTGGTGCAGGATAACGGTGCGCAAGCGTGGGTGATTTGGTACCGATACCGAAAGCACCATTTATTTCCCATTTTTTTGACAATGCATAACGCACGTTGATACGCGGCTGGAAGGAACCATAACCGTTTTGAATATCATAACGCATACCCAGACCGGCATTCAGAGAACGGCCCGCGATCTTTGCATGCATATTTTCCTGCAAGTAAATACCGTAGCTCCAGAGCGTGGGTGTTTGCGTATAATCATAAGGCCGTTCGTTCTGGTTGTTGATTGCAATCCAGCGCGGCCGATCAGGATTCACTACGATGCCTTCTCCATCATTAAAAGAAGAAGAAAAGTCGAGGCCGTAAGACAATGAATGGACAACCGCTTTGTGTTTGATCACACTGGCAAAGCTGAGCGAGCTGCTGAAACTTCCGGGTGCACCGATGATGCGCTCCTCCGCGAGATAGGCACCGGGAAGATAATAACCTTCGTATACGCCGGTGGTGTCTTTGTTGGCGATGCCTTTCGGCGGACCATTGAGCAGCCACTGATTGAAGGTATCCTGGTAACCCTTTGTATAACCGATGTTGAAGTTGATACTTCTTACAAATGATTTTGGCAGGGAAACGGACAACCTGTTGCGGACAGCCAAATCCCGGCTTTTGGAATAAGTTTTCAGTTGAGAATCATCATCCGGGTCAATCTTCACGTCGTCGAGGCGGGTATTGTAATCAACGGAAAAAGTGTTCTTGATCTTTTTAGAAAATTGTTTGGTCCACATCATACCGGTGTTGATGCGGTTGAATGATTTGATCTTATCGCGTGGATCTTTGTTACTGTTGAGATAGGAAACACTGAGATTCAATGCACCGAGTTTAGGCCCGAGGCTTAATCCTTTTGACAAAGAAAATTCGGAAGACGCACCGTTGACACGCGTATTAAACTGAAAAGGCGTACGGCCTGCCTGGCGGTTTACGATGATGGCACCTTCGGACAATTCGCCATATTGGGCAGAAGCAACACCCGTCACCACTTCCACACTTTCGATATTGTCTACCGGAATTTCCCGCAGGTCGATACCACCGAAAGGAACATCAAAGCTTCCATCGGAACGGCTGCCGAGAATGGAACCCGACATGCCGCGGATAGACAGACTCCTGTTTTGCATATTGGCATCGTTGGACAAACGGAAGCCATCCAGATAAATAGAGCTGCCCAGTGAATTGCTCAGGGCATAGTTGCCGTCTACTTCGGTGCGAAGCGTGAGCGTTTGTGGATTTTGCAATTGAGGGGCCACCGCTGCTTTACCCGGAATATTATTCAATACATCTGCGAGACTGAAAGCCTGCAATTGGTCGAGTGTTTCTTTATCAAAAAGAAGGGAGGAGTTGGAAACATTGCCTTTTCTTACGGCAGTAACCTGTACCTGTCCGAGTGTAAGGCTATTATCTTCCATCACCACGATCACGGGGATCAGGCGGCTTTGTGTGCTGACGGTGCGGGTTGCTTTTTGTTTACCTATATAAGTAAATTCAAGAACCACCTCGCTGGTATCGCCGGGTAAAACCGGAATAACAAAACTGCCATCGGCGCGGGAAGTGAAGCTGAGTTCGGTGGTCTGCTGACGGATGGTGACCATGGAAAGCGGTTTGCCGGCCACATCGATCACTTTTCCCTTTATATCATTATTGGTATCCTGCGCTGAGAGTTGTACTCCGCTATATAACACAATGACACTTAGGAAAAAAATCCGGAAAAAGTGCTTGTTAATAAAGATGGCGTATCTGGCGGCTTGCTGCATTGGTTGGAATCGGAGTGCAAAAGTGCAGCAGCGAAAAAAAAGACACTTATGAAATCAGGAAAAACTACTAAACAAGTAGAGAATGTGACAAGCAGATGACATGCTACAGAAAACCCTTACAGTTGTTAGCGCCACAACGACAAGGCAATTTTCCGTCGTGATGTGTCTCACCATAATCGGCTGTCAATTCTTCACCCTTTTTGATATTGCGGAGCGCATAGAATTCCACGCGGTTCTTCATTACGCGCAGGTAAGTATTAGGATCGCAGGAGTGATTGATGTATTTGAGGTCGTTGGGATTGGCAGAAGCATTCAGTGCCAGGTCATCATCGAGTTCCACGAGGTTGATGACTTTGATATCGCGGATCAGTTTGCGTGCTTCGCGCATGGTAATGATCACGCCGCCGAGGTCACCGATCTTACGGCGGGCAGGTATACGACCGGTAGCAAAAGCTCCTTTCCCGGCAATGCCGCTTTTGGCAACTTTAACGGGAAAGATGATGCGGTATGAGGGAGTAATGAGCAAATTTGAAAATTTGAAAATCGGTTAGGAACAGTTTGATAATCGAAGCTATTCAGATTGATCGCTAATGATCGCAGTTCCGGCTAATTTTCAAATTATCAAATCGTCAAATTCCGCTTCAGCGGACCCAGGTACTTTTCTCCTCCAGCGGCTGACGCTTCGCGCCGGTTGGCTGCACGGCTATGTGACCGATATAGAAAAATCCTAATAATTTATCTTCTTCACCGAGACCAAAAAATGCTTTAGCCGGCTCGCGATACGTGATGCCACCGGTAGTCCAGTAACCTCCGATGCCGTAAGCGGTTGTAGACAGATACATATTCTGCACCGCACAAGACACGGCTTCCACGTCTTCGATCTCCGGAATGTTTTTATTCGGCGTACGCTTCATGCCCAGGGCAATGATGTGCGACGCTTTCAACGGATGCTGCTGCAGCTTGCCGTAGGTGATTTCTTTAAAATTTTCACCGGAAAGTTCTTTATACAACTCACTCTGAAAGTTGGCGAACTTTTGCAGTCCTTCACCGGTGAAAACAGTAAAATGCCAGGGTTCTGCTTTGCCGTGGTTAGGAGCCCAGATGGCATTGGTCAATATTTGTTCTACGATCGCGTCATCAACGCGGCGTGTGGTATCAAACTGATCGGGGAAAACGGAGCGGCGGCTACGCACCAGCTCATTGAATTGCTCTGCACTCATGTATCGCTTATTTCGTGCAAAAGTAAGGAAGCAATTTTTCACATACGGATATAAAAAAAGTGCCACCGGGAGGATGACACTGCTGCTTTGTTTTTAGTGGTTTCCCGGGAGCGGGAACACACCGATATATCCACATTTATAACGTCGTGTTTAGTTAAGACCGCTCATTGAATAATTTGAGCAGTTCCAACGAGCGCAGTTCACTGTCTGCCTCTTCGAGCATTTTATCAAAGTCGTTCAGCTCCCGCGCGCTCAACAGCAACCGCATGCCATCGCAGGGCGTAGGAATAAGGATACAGCGGAGTGAAGGTGAATTTTCGTGGCGTTGTTCATTCTTCACTTTCTGCAGCCACCAGCGAAACGCATCAAAATCATCGCGGGCAAACGTCATCACCAGGTTTCCGAAACCAAGCTGGATCTTTTCGCACTCCGCACATCTTACCACATAGCCGGTATTGTCGTCGTGAAACAGGGTTTGATAGGCGCACATAATTGCTTCGTTTCTGTAAAAATGCACCCAACGGTCCGTGCTTCGGTTACGATTTCAGAAAAGCGTTTTACGGTATCAGAAAACTGACCGGGGGCTGACAAAGGCGGCAGGCCGCTGTCAGTATGCCTTTGCTTCGGGGCAAAAAAAACTATCCACATTCAGTGCATAATTATCGGTGGGACTTTGGACTTTTTGCAGCTAAATTCGTCGTCAGTTCTTGAAAATAATTCGGGTTGGCGCTGGTAACAACGAGTCATATTGTTATCAAGCTTAATAGGGAACCGTGTGAGAATCACGGGCTGACGGGCAACTGTATGTTTTCCAGCACTCCGGGAGCGCCCGCTCCCCTGCTGAAAGCTGCACGTTAGACCACTGTTCCGGTTCAAAACCGGGATGGGAAGGTGTGAAGCAAGAAAAACAAGCCAGGAGACCTGCCACTCAGAATTATTTGTCTGGAGCCTTCCCGGATCATAAGGTGCCGGCAAAGACCGATCGAAAAAAACTCCGCAAGGAGTTTAAGGACGCTTTGTCTCTTGTCGTGCCGCATTATATAACCGTACAATATTTTTTATCATGCAGCATGAGGACGAAATTTTGCTGAAAGAGAACAAAGACCGCTTTGTTATTCTTCCCATCAATTATCCCAAAATCTGGGAACAGTATAAAAAACACGAAGCCAGCTTCTGGACGGCCGAGGAAATCGACCTGGGTGCTGATGCAAAAGACTGGGCTTCACTGAATGACGGCGAACGTCACTTCATCTCTCATGTGCTTGCCTTCTTCGCTGCCAGCGATGGCATCGTAAACGAAAACCTGGCTGTTAACTTCATGAGTGAAGTACAACTGCCCGAAGCCCGCTGCTTCTACGGTTTCCAGATCATGATGGAAAACATCCATTCTGAAACCTATGCCCTGCTGATCGACACCTATATTAAAGACCCCAAAGAGAAAGACCGCCTGTTTCATGCCATCGATACCGTACCGGCCGTGAAAAAGAAAGCCGAGTGGGCCCTGCGCTGGATCGAGAACGGAAGTTTCGCCGAAAGACTGGTGGCCTTCGCAGCCGTGGAAGGTATCTTCTTCAGCGGCAGCTTCTGCTCCATTTTCTGGTTGAAGAAAAGAGGCCTGATGCCCGGACTTACGTTTTCCAATGAGCTGATCAGCCGCGACGAAGGATTGCATTGCGAGTTTGCCTGCCTGCTCTACAGCATGCTGAAGAACCAACTCACACAGGAACAAGTGTATTCCATCATCGGCAATGCCGTGGAGATCGAAAAAGAATTCATCACCGAAGCGCTGCCCGTGAAACTCATCGGCATGAATGCCGACCTGATGAGCCAGTACATTGAGTTTGTAGCCGACCGCTGGCTGGGCGAACTGGGTTACCCTAAAATGTTCAACGCCACCAACCCGTTCGACTTCATGGAAATGATCTCGCTCGAAGGAAAGACCAACTTCTTCGAAAAACGCGTGGGCGACTACCAGAAATCCGGCGTCATGTCTTCCAAAGAAAGTCAATCCTTCTCCACAGAAGAAGACTTCTGAAGAACAAGGGCTGAAAACAAAAAAACTAACACCAACTACGACTTACTACTAACCATTTAAATATATCAGTATGCAGGTAATCAAGAGAGACGGCAAAAAAGAAAGTGTCAAATTTGACAAGATAACAGCGCGTATTGAAAAACTTTGTTACAGCCTTGACCGCCGCTTCGTCAGCGCGGTGGACGTGGCAAAAAAAGTAATCGAAGGATTGTATGACGGCGTAACGACCACCGAACTGGACAACCTGGCGGCAGAAACGGCCGCTTCACTCACCGTGAAGCACCCCGACTATGCACTGCTGGCCAGCCGCATCGCCGTAAGCAACCTGCACAAGAACACAACCAAGAGCTTTTCCGCTACCATGGAAAATCTCTACAACTGCATCGACAGCAAAACAGGCAAACACCTGCCGCTGCTCGCCGACGATGTATGGCAGATCGTTCAGGACAATGCCGAACTGCTCGACTCTACCATTATTTACGACCGCGACTACGGATTCGATTATTTCGGTTTCAAAACTCTCGAAAAATCTTACCTGCTGAAACTCGATGGTAAGATCGCTGAACGCCCGCAGCATATGTTCATGCGCGTGGCCATCGGTATCCACAAAACAGATATCGACAGCGCTATCAAGACGTACAACCTGATGAGCGAACGCTGGTTCACACATGCCACGCCTACCCTCTTCAACGCCGGTACGCCTAAACCCCAGATGTCAAGCTGCTTCCTGCTGACCATGAAAGAGGACAGCATCGACGGTATCTATGACACCCTGAAACAAACAGCAAAAATTTCACAAAGCGCCGGCGGTATCGGCCTGGCTATCCACGGCATCCGCGCTACCGGCAGCTATATCGGTGGCACCAACGGCACCAGCAACGGTATCATTCCCATGCTGCGTGTATACAATGACACAGCGCGTTACGTAGACCAGGGTGGCGGCAAACGCAAAGGCGCTTTCGCGGTATACCTCGAGCCATGGCATGCCGATGTGTATGAATTCCTGGACCTGCGCAAGAACCACGGTAAAGAAGAAATGCGCGCACGCGATCTCTTCTATGCTCTCTGGATTCCCGACCTGTTCATGAAACGCGTGGAAGAAGATGGCGAGTGGAGCCTGTTCTGCCCCAACGAAGCACCCGGACTGCACGAGTGCTGGGGTGAAGAATTTGAAAAACTTTATGCACAATACGAATCAGAAGGCCGCGCACGCCGTAAGGTAAAAGCACAGGAACTCTGGTTCTCTATACTGGACGCACAAATTGAAACCGGCACCCCTTACCTGCTATATAAAGACTCTGCCAACCGCAAGAGCAACCAGCAGAATCTGGGTACGATCAAAAGTTCCAACCTGTGTACCGAGATCATTGAATATACTTCACCTGACGAAGTTGCGGTTTGTAACCTGGCGTCCCTGGCATTGCCCCGTTATGTAATCAATGGCAAGTTCGACCACGACAAACTGTATGAAGTAACTTACCAGGTAACGAAGAACCTGAACAAGATCATCGATCACAACTACTACCCGGTAAAAGAAGCAGAGAACTCCAACATGCGCCACCGTCCGATCGGACTGGGCGTGCAGGGGCTGGCCGACGTATTCATTCTGCTGCGCATGCCATTCGAAAGCGATGAAGCCCGCGCACTGAACAAAGAAATCTTCGAGACTATTTACTTCGCTTCAATGACTGCAAGTAAAGATCTCGCCAAAATAGAAGGGCCTTACGAAACATACGAAGGCTCACCTGTATCAAAAGGAATCTTCCAGTTTGATATGTGGGATGTAGAACCTACCCTTCGTTGGGACTGGTACACGCTGAAAGCAGAAGTGCTGAAGCACGGTGTACGCAACTCACTGCTGGTAGCGCCGATGCCTACTGCTTCTACTTCACAGATCCTTGGCAACAACGAGTGCTTTGAACCATACACTTCCAACATCTATGTTCGCCGCGTATTAAGCGGAGAATTTGTAGTGGTAAACAAGCACCTGCTGAAAGACCTGGTGGAGCTGAATCTCTGGAACGACGAAATGAAGAATGCCATCATGTCGAACAACGGTTCTATCCAGAAAATCAACGGCATTCCCGAAGAGATCAAGGAAGTATACAAAACCGTTTGGGAAATCAAACAAAGAGCGATCATCGACATGGCAGCAGACCGCGGCGCGTTCATCTGTCAATCACAATCACTCAACCTGTTTGTTGATGCTCCTACTACCGGCAAACTGACCTCCATGCACTTCTATGGCTGGAAGAAAGGACTGAAAACGGGTATGTATTACCTGCGTACCAAAGCAGCTTCCCAGGCCGTGCAGTTCACCGTAGAAAAACAAGGTGGCAAAAGTGTTGAGCCGCTGATCGACACGCACAACCTGAGCGTGGTAGAAGGTGGCACAGCCGAAGCAGAAGCCAAAATCGTCGAGGGTGCGGTATGTACCATGCAGGACGGTTGCATTAGCTGCGGTTCTTAATCGATCAATTTTATTCAAGGATAAAAGGTGTACTGTATGGTACACCTTTTTTTATGCCGGCCGTTCCATCTCAATCGTAAAAATCAAACCATTTGCAACGGCGATCTGCATCGTGCCATTCAGTTGCATGGTGAGCAGGCGGATGAGTTTGAAACCGAATGAATTGCTTTTCTCCAAAACCGCTACATCGGCCACACCCGGACCATTGTCAGCTATGCGAAGTATGAGCCTGTCATTCTCTTCCGTAAGACTGAGTTGTACATGCGGATCAGCAGTAACGGGAAAGCTGTGCTTGAAAGCATTGGACAACAATTCATTTATCATCAAACCCAGCGGCATCGCCTGATCCACGTCGAGCAACGGTTGGTTCAACGCTACGTTGATGGAAACATTTTCATTGGCATATCCGTAAGAGCCGGCGAGCATGGTGGTCAGCGTTTGCAGGTACACCTGCATGTCAACTGCAGCCAGTTCCTCATCCATGTATAATTTCTGGTGAATGAGCGCCATGGCATCCACACGCGAGCGGCCTTCTTCCAATGCCTTGCGTGCATTGTCGTCGTCGAGGCGGCTCACCTGTAAAGCCATCAGGCTCGATACCACCTGCAGATTATTTTTTACGCGGTGATGCAGTTCGCGCACCAGCGTTTCCACCTGTTGATTTTTTTTCGCGAGCAATTGGGCCTGTATTTTACGTGCGCGATAAAAACGGTAGAGTAAAAAACAAAGTCCCGTTAAAAGCGCGGCTCCGGCGAGCAGCAGGATAATCGTTCGTCTGCGTTGCTGCAGCAATCGCTTCTGTCCTTCCTGCCCGGCAATAGCCGTATTTAATTCCTTTTCTTTTTCTTTCGTATAAAATTTACGCTCCACTTCCAGTACCATATAATAGCGCGCAGCATTGTGCAGGGAATCACGGAGCCGGTAATAGTCCAGCCACCTGTCGCGGGCCGGTGCATGTTGTCCTCTTTTTTCCAACAGTGCCGCCTGCTCCTTGAAAAACAATATCCGGAAAAATGCATCCTTTGCTTTGGCGCTCGAATTAACATGGCGGATCAGCGAATCGGCTGCAACATAATTGCCTGTTGTTGCATACACGCGTAAAATAGCTGGGACGGAAATAGAGATTTGCGAAGCGGGTTGTTCGGAGGCCCGGGTGTATAATTCCACCGCTTCCCCGTAGCGGCCTTCCTTTTCGGCAAGCCATCCGCCGGTATAGTAAAATGAATGAAAAGGGATTTCATTACTGCCTGCATAGTCTTTGATGAGCTGCCGGCAGCTGTCATAAATATGTTTTACTTTATCAACCGGGCTGCGGAAGGTTTCCATTTCCGCGAGGTCGCACCAGACATAGGGCAAATAGCGATAGTTCTCCCGCGCCTTGTAAGCATCTACGATTTTCGATTGATAATAGCAGGCATCATCTATATCGGATAAATTGAAATAAGCCATGGCCAGTGTCCGGTACAAGCTGTGTTTGGCGTTGCGAAACATAAAAGGCATCCGAACAACCGGATCTTCGGGTACGCTACCGAGAGCAGGATCGTCTAACCTGTCCTGGAAAGAAGTGGCTACGGAAAGCGCACCGCCCCAGTCGCCTTGCGAAAGCAATAGTTCGGCCTTATTGAACAAAGCCATCACATCATCGTGCGGGTTGGGCGTTTTTTTGGCTAACGCAATGGCCTGGTCAAAACAATTACCTGATTCGCGCATCCGTCCGCGTTCCGACTCGCGAACACCGCTGAGGGATAACAACAAAGAGTGGTTGAAAGGATCGCGGTCGCGGCATAGCGGAATAGCGTAGTCTATCCAATACCAGGAACTGTCTGCCTTTCCCATATAACCGTAAGCAAGTACGAGTTGAACAAGCGCATCCCGGAATGACACATCATTTTTAAGTTGGGGAGACGAAAAACCAATATCCACGGCCGTTTTAGCATAAGCAATACCCCTGGCATAATCGGATTGCTGCACTTTCATAAACGACCACAGGTGATAAAGTCGCATCCGGTAATCGTCGCGGCCCGTTTTTTGCGCTTCGTCGATGGCTAATTGCAGCAGGCTGTCCTGTTTGGGTGTTGACGGTTCGCGGACAAGCAATTGCACGCGTTTCCGCAGATCCGGGCCGCCGGCTTTTACCGTAAGAAAAGAAAAAAGTAAAAAGAAAAGCAGCAGGTTTCGGGAAACGGGGCTCATGACAGCAAAATACAACTTTAAAAACCGGTTACCGATGAAAAAAATCGCACTCCTATTATCAACGCTTTTTCTCCTGCAAAATCTGCATGCGCAGGACACTACGCAAGTAGTAAAGAATGATATCTACTATAATTTTTCAACGAATACAAAAGGACCGCGCGACTTCGAGCTTCGTGACAGGGAAACCGGGAAGATCTTGTTCAAGCGCACTATTACCGGAGACTCCTGTAGTAGCTGTTATGCTCCGCTGGCAGGCATTGCCGATACTTTTTTTCTAAAAAAACAATATGCCGCTGCTATATCGGTCTACTCGCTCGCATTCAAACTAAACAATAACCTCGGGCGGGTGCGTCACCGTTTTAATGTGGCAGAAGCGTATGCCGCACTGGGTCAGCGGGACAGTGCCTTTGCCGAATTAAAACGGGTGGTAACCGGTGGGAAATATTATAATCCTTATCACCTTGAAGGCTCGGAATTACTAAAGCCCCTGCAATCCGATCCGCGCTGGAAACCGCTGATAGATGAGGTGAAAGCAAATCTGAAGGAAGTGGAAGGACTAAGGATTAAGGAGTAAGGCCCGATACTTCGGGCTAAGGCGTAGGGGCTAAGGTATTCTATTAACTTATTCACTTATTGCCTTATTGACTTATTCACCTGTTCACCAGCTTTGTCAGGTCAATATCGATCACACTACCATCTGTCAACCTGACTTTCCCTTCGTTTAATACAGAAAATCCGGCACAACATTGTTTACGTCTCAGCTTAAGGCTGTTGATGCCACATTTATATCCGTACTTCAATGTAATGCGGTAAACGTATCGGCTGCAACTTTCTTTAAACAGACAGCTTCGTCTTTTGCTTGCAGGAATGAGCCAGTAAATACGAATACTTAGCAAGAGTACCCATTTCATTCGGCACGGCTGAAAATTATCAATTGAATGAAACTGGTGGTCTTTTGCGCATTGATCCCAAAGCATCCGGGATCATTGACTGCCGTTTCCAAACGATCGATCGAGACAAAAGACCAGCCATGGCGGGAGTAATCATTGATAATACTTTCAATAGCCATAGCCGCGTCATGTGAAGACTGTTTGACCGAAATATTGCCTACATAAGGCACTACTTTGTAGTTGAGCATCTTATTTTTTTTCAAAGAAAAGCATAGCAAGATTGCGCAATTCGAAAGATGTTCAAATACCGGAAAAATCCCCGGCAAGCTGCGACGCGAAGACCTTACAGTTGGTTCGTGAATACACGAACCATGGCAATGAGCAATAAGTCAATAAGTGAATCGTCAATCGTGAATAACCTCCATGGTTCGTGTATACACGAACCATGGAGGTTTAGCTTACCCCTACGCCTTGCACCTTACTCCTTACTCCTTAAGCCTTACTCCTTTCGCCTTAACCGTGTATATTTGTAAAAAATAAAAACATGTTATCCAACTCCATTCAAGAGGCACTGAACAAGCAGGTACAGATGGAAGCCGAATCATCCCAGGCTTACCTCGCCATGGCGAGCTGGGCCGAAATTCAACCCGGTCTTGAAGGTGTAACCGAATTCTTTTATCAGCAGTCTGATGAAGAGCGTGTACACATGTTGAAGTTGATCCGCTTCATCAACGAGCGTGGCGGATTTGCAACGATTCCCGCATTACCACAGCCCATGATCACGTTTCAGTCGCTGCGCCGCGTGTTTGAAGAGTTTCTCAAACATGAATTGAAGGTAAGCGACAGCATCAACGATCTCGTACACTTATCACTGACAGAAAAAGATTACGCCACGCACAACTTCCTGCAGTGGTATGTAAACGAACAAATAGAAGAAGAACGAACAGCCCGCACACTCAATGACAAACTTGAGCTTATCGGCGACGATAAAAGCGGCCTCTACCTCTTCGACAGAGATATCCTCAATTTCAGAGGGAAAGGGAAATAATAAAAGCGGCCTTTGGCCGCTTTTTTAATGTGGTAATTTGATGATTTGAAAATTTGACAATTGGGATCCGACGTACGGGATTGCAAATGTATTTCCATCTTCAAATTTTCAAATCATCAAATTTTCAAATCAAACCTCTTCCATCCAATACACCTTCGCCGTATTGCCGCTCATATCTACCAGCACGTTGTATCCCGGCGTTTCGATCACCAGCACAGGCGATTTGATATCAAAGGAAATGATCGACCAGTAATAATTGAGTTCATCGGCTGTAGGCAACCGGAGTTTTGCTTCTTTTCCATCCAGATCGCGGAGCAGGATGTCCCACACAGTTTTAAAATCCGCCGGCGATTGCAACACTTTTCCTTTTACTTCTTTTGTGCCGGTACGGCGACCATTGGTAAACTGCGGCACCCGGATGGTCATATCTCCCTGCTGAATACGCGAAGCGCTGGCATCCGTACCGTAGCGACCCCATAAACGCGGACCGATAAAGGCAATACCGTTGAACAATTGATAAGATGCAGTGGTTGCATTCAATTCGCGAAGCAGGGATAGTTTCGCTTTTTCCATTTGCTCTTCGGTAGCCTTGAACAATACCACTCCTTTCGGCACCTGCAGACTGTCCTGTGCATGAGCTGAGCACACGCATAACAAGACCAGCAGGCACATAATGATTCTCATGAGAAAACTATTTAGTACCTAAATATAAGAATAGAAACCGTGCCGGAAAAAGGGGATCAGCGGAATAAAAGCTCACAAGGCTTGAGTCCCGTGTGTTTTTTGAAGGCCGTGCTGAAATGCGAAATGGAGGAATATCCCAATGTCATGGACACATCGGTCACACTCAGGCCTTTTTCATAGAGCAGGAACTTGGCATGTTCCATGCGCTGGCTTTGATAAAATTCGAAGATGGTGGTGCCGAACATTTCCTTAAAGCCTTTTTTCAGGTAACATTCGTTCATGGCCACCTTGCGGCTCAGCTCTTTAATGGTGATCGGCTCGCCGATATGCTGGATCAATACTTCACGCGCCTTGACGATTTTGTCACGGTCCGCTTCATTGGCCAGGAATTTACAGGCAATGGTATGCACTTCTTTCTCACCCACCATGCAATCCAGGCTATGCAAGAGCAACATCTGGATCTGCGCGTTGACAAAAATGTTTTCGAGTGTATCCGTATAATTATTATTCAGTAATGCCTCCAGTACCACACGCGATTTACCGCAAAGAGGAAGAATGCGGTTGAAAGATTGCGGGCGGCGGAAACTGATGATATCGTCACACACCATCGTTTCCGTGGTATAGCGCGGTTTGGCAAATTGTGAAAGCTGACCGGGGGAAAAACGGAAACTCAGCAGGTCTACACTTTCTTCTTTTTCGGGACAGTTGACAGACAACTGGCTCCGGCACTGGTCGCAATCCGTTTGTTTGTGACGGCAGTAGACGTTACCGCTGATGCAGAAACGAAGTTCGAGATGACTTTGCTTTTTGTCGTCGGCTTCGTAGTGATACACCATCATCCCCGTATCCTCCATGTTCCACTGCTTGTTGCGGCGAAACCGGCGGATGGAATACTGCACCGCATCGGGCATCACGCTCTCTCTTTCATGCAACAACTCCAGGGAGGTTTCCTCCAGGGGGCGCTTGTAAGCCAGGGTGAGTATATCGGTAGTGGGTTGCATCAGCGTGCAAATTTACAGTTGGAACACCGATTTTAACAGCCTGGTTTGTCAAAAGTTGGTCTGAAGCGGCATTATTTAAAAAAAATTCCTTTTTTCCGGTTAACAGTTACCTTTGCACGGTCACGTTTTAAAATGAAACGTGGCTTTTTTGTAACAGCACTGCATGATCCATCCACATACATACATTCACCCGAATGCAAAGTTGGCAACCAATGTCAAGGTTGACCCTTTTACCGTTATCCATCAGGACGTTGAAATTGGAGAAGGGACATGGATCGGATCCAATGTTACCATCATGGACGGCACCAGGATCGGCAAGAACTGCCGCATTTTTCCCGGAGCCGTGATTGGTGCCATTCCGCAGGACCGGAAATATGCAGAAGAAAAAACAACCGTGGAGATTGGTGACAATTGCACCATACGCGAGTTCGTAACCATCCATCGTGGTACCAGCGACCGCTGGAAAACCGTGGTGGGCAACAACTGCTGGATCCTGGCTTACAGCCACATCGGTCACGATTGTATCATCGGCAACAACTGTACATTGAGCAACAGCAGCCAGCTCGCCGGCCACGTAGTATTGGGCGACTGGGTCGGCCTCGGTGGCGTATGCGCCGTACATCAGTTCGTACACATCGGTTCTCATGCATTTATTTCCGGTGGGGCACTGGTAGGTAAAGATGTTCCGCCCTTTATCAAGGCTGCGCGTCAACCACTTAGCTATGCCGGTGTCAACTCCGTAGGACTGAAACGCCGCGGCTTTACTGTTGAAAAGATCAATCACATCCTCGATATTTACCGCATTATCTATAACAAAGGATTAAATACTTCACAAGCAGTAGAACTGCTGGAAGAAGAATTCCCCGCTACCGACGAGCGCGACGAAATCGTTACGTTCATCCGTGAAAGCGGACGCGGTATCATCAAACGCTACCAAAAAGGCAACGGCGATGAGGATCTCTCTGTCTGATGCCGGCAAACGCTACAACCGCGACTGGATATTCCGGCACTTTACACACACATTTGAACCAGGAAATTCCTATGCCATCACCGGTCCCAACGGCTCGGGCAAAAGCACCATCCTGCAGGTACTCAGCGGCAACATGATGCTGAATGAAGGAAAGATCCATTACGCGCATCCCGGTCACACCGCACTGGCCATTGAAAAAGTATACCGCCAGGTTTCGATCTGCGCACCTTATATGGATGTAGTGGAAGAAATGACGCTGCGCGAATTCCTGGAATTTCATACGCGCTTCAAACCATTGCTGCCGGGATTGAGCGTAAATGATATTCCCTCGCTGATCACCCTCGAATCAGCCAGAGACAAACAAATCCGTTATTATTCCTCCGGAATGAAACAAAGAGTAAAGCTGGCGCAATGTCTTTTTTCCGACACCGCCCTTGTACTGCTCGACGAACCCTGCACCAACCTCGATCAGGCAGGCATATCACTTTACCATCAGTTAGTGGAACAATACGGCAAAGACCGGCTGCTGATCGTCAGCAGTAATGATGAAGTGGAGTACCGGTTTTGTCAGCACCGGATTGTAGTGACGGACTTTAAGTGAATGTGCAAATATGTAAATGTGCCCTGCAGGCAGGGGCCATGTGAAAATCATTTCGCATTTACACACTTCGATACTTCGGGACGAAGTATCGGACACATTTACACATTCATTATCTCTCCTTCCACGCTTCCTTGATCTCCTGCACCAGCCCATTGCACTGTGGTCCCAAATGAAGGTGTTCATTGTTGTAAGCGATGATATCGACCATCACATCTTTCAATGAGTCGAGTTTTTCCTTGCCCACCAGGGCCTCGTATTTAGCTTCCAGGGTGGAAATAACCGAGCGGCAATCCAGCGTAAAAAGCTGACCCTTTTCCGTAAGGTAGATCATGGAACAACGCTTGTCGTCCGGGCTGGGACGGCTTTCTATATAACCGAGCGACAGCAATTCCTTCACGATCTTGCTCATCGCCTGCTTGGTCATCATGGCTTTTTTCGCCAGTTCGGAATTGTTGATTCCGTCCGGACCAATATTCATAATCAGCGGCATGTACCACATTTTCAGGTGTTTATGTTCACCCTGAAAAAAATACTCACTGGCCCAGTTATCGAACTGACGCTTCAATACACTCACGAGCTTACCCCAACTGCGAAGCTTCGCGGCCTGGGTAGCCCTCAACTGCTCTGTTAACTCCTGCTTGTTCATACCACAAAGATAACATTAAAAAAATAAATTGGTCAATCTAGTTGACTAATTAGTAAACTAAGTTTACTTTTGTTTTCTCAATTCAGTTTTATTCAACCATGGAACACACTAACACACCCGTAAAGAAAAAGAAATTCAAGCCGATATACGTCTTTTTCCCGCTCGTACTTATCGTGGGCGGCTGGTTTGGCTATAAAAAAATCCAGCACGCTCTTCATTATGAAGAGACAGATAACGCCCAGGTACAGTCGAATGCCATGCCCGTACTCAGCCGCGTGGCCGGTTATATCGATTCCCTCAACCTCCGCGATTACCAGGAAGTAAAACCCGGCGAAACGCTGGTGGTACTCGACGACCGCGAATACCGCATCGCCGTGGCCCAGGCAGAAGCCAACCTGCTCACCGCCGAAGCAGATCTCGCCAACGCCCGCGCTTCCGTTGCCAACATGACCGCAGCCGAACGCGTCGCCAGTGCCAACACAGCCGTCCTCAAAACAAGAGACGACAAGGCACAGACCGACCTCGCCCGCGACGAAGCCTTATTTAATGAAGGCGCCATCACCCGCAAACAACTCGAAGACAGCCGAAGCAACGCACAGGCCGCACACCAACAGGCTATTGCCGGTGGCCAACAGATCAGCCAGGCTTCCGCACAAGGCGGCACCATCCAGGCACAGATCGCCAAAGCCGAAGCCGTGATCGCCACACGCAAAGCCGAGCTGGAAAATGCCCGCCTCCGTTTAAGCTATGCACGCATCTTAGCGCCCGCATCAGGACGTATAGGCAAACTCAACCTGGCACCAGGCCAGTACGTTCAGCCCGGACAACCACTGTTTACCATCGTCAACAACGAGACTTTCTGGATCGTGGCCAACTACAAGGAAACGCAACTCAAAAACCTGTCGATCGGTCAGCCCGTTGAAGTGTCTATCGACGGTTATCCCAAATTAAAAATACACGGCCGCATCACTTCCTTCAGTGAAGCAACCGGTGCACAAACCTCGCTTCTTCCTCCAGACAACGCTTCGGGCAATTTCGTAAAAGTAACCCAGCGTGTACCGGTGAAGATCGAGTTTGATAATACTCCCGAACTCAAAAAAATCCTTAAGGCCGGCCTTAGCGTAACAGTGGAAGCACGCGTAGACTAATCCCGACCGCCTCAATTTTTTTGTTATGGCCTTGAAAGGTTTTGCGAAGTACATCATTGTACTCACTACTGTTACGGCGGCGGTGATGGAACTGGTGGACACGTCGATTGTCAACGTGGCACTGTATGATATTGCAGGCAGCCTTGGTGTGACCATCGAAGACATCAGTTGGGTGATCACGGCGTATGCAATCGCCAACGTCATCATTATTCCCCTGACCGGATTTCTCGCCGATTATTTCGGACGAAAGAATTATTATATCGCCTCGATGATCATTTTCACCGTGGCCTCTTATATGTGTGCGGAAAGCTCCAGCCTTACTGAGATCATTGTCTGGCGTTTCATACAAGGTGTAGGCGGCGGTGCTTTGTTATCCACTTCCCAGGCAATCCTCTTTGATGCTTTTGAACCGAAAGACCGGCCCATCGCATCCGGCCTCTTTGGTATGGGACTCGTGCTTGGTCCTACGCTCGGACCTACCATCGGTGGTTATATCATGGAGCATTTTAGCTGGCCGTTGATCTTCATGATCAACATTCCCATCGGCATCATCGCCACGCTCCTTTCTATTTCGTTCATCGATAAAAAACCGGGGGAGGGAAAGCAGAAAAAAAATATACATATCGACTATACCGGTATTCTTTTGCTGATGGCCGGCATCGGCTGTCTGCAATTTGTACTGGAACGTGGCGAGGCCGAAGACTGGTTCAGCAGCAATGCCATCCGCATTTCTTCCGTTATTGCCGTGTTCGGCCTGATCGGATTTGTATGGTATGAACTAAGTATCAAAAATCCGGCTGTCAATCTGCGCGTGCTACAGAACCGGAACCTTGCCTTCACCACCATCTTCACCTTTGTGGCAGGGCTTGGTTTGTTCACTTCGGTGTTTGTTTATCCCGTATTGGCGCAACGCGTATTGGGATTCACGCCCTATGAAACCGGTTTATCGCTGCTATGGCCGACCTTGATTGGGGTGATGATGATGCCCATCATCGGTAAGATCATGTCGAAAGGTGTGTCGCCTATTCCGTTCCTGATTATCGGGTTTCTGTTGTTTGCCAGTTATACCTGGTTGTCGGCAACCGTAAGCCCGGATGCTGGCCGGTGGTTTTTCTTTTTCCCGCTCGCCTTGCGCGCCATGGGTATGTCGATGTCGCAGCTACCCCTGATCAACCAGGCCGTGGCAGGATTGCAACCGAAAGAATATGCCGCAGGTATTTCCCTGAATAATATGATCCGCCAGTTGGGAGGTGCTTTTGGTATTGCACTGGCCAATAATTACATCGCCCATCAATATGCGCAACACCGTTACGACCTGATAGCCGGCACAACAGCCGGCACAGCCATGAATGAACGGTTATCCGCGCTCACTAATTATTTCTCTTCGCGTACCGGTGACCCGGTATCCGCAGGTCAGCAGGCTCTGGCAATGGTCAACAACAGTATCGACAGACAAGCTTACTACCTGTCATACCTCGATACCTTCCATATCATCTCGCTGTTTTTTATAATAGTGCTGCCGCTGACAATTTTCTTACGTGTAAAGAAAAAAACGAAAGCCGAACAGGCGGAAGCCATGAAAGCGGCCGCCGAAGCACATTGATCTCTGAAAAAAATGAACGCATTTAGTATGAAAAAATATCTCTTCTCCTTATTGATCACCTTCAGCTTTTTTGCAGCTGACGCACAGCAGGCCAATCCGGAACTGCAGTCATTGATCAAACAGTCATTCAATTATTTTCCGCGCTTCCGCGAACTGGAAGAAGGTGTGAAAGCTAACGAACAAAGAGTGGGCCTCGCCGCTACCGGCCGCAATCCGGTGATCACCGGCGACGCGAGCTACACTTATGTCAATCCCGTTACCAAAGTGAATTTCCCTGTCAACGGTGAAAACAAGGAGTTGCAGTTTCAGCCCAATCACAATTTCAACACCACTTTGTCCATTGCTTATCCCGTAATTGATTTTGGAAAAACAAAACTCAATGTGGAAAAAGCAAAAGAAGAACTGTTGTTGTCCAAACAAAACATCGAGTTCACCAAAGCGCAACTCGCCAGCCAGGTAACGTCCATCTATTACAGCATTATTTACCTGCAAAAAGCGATTACGGTGCAGGACTCTGTGATAGCCGTGCTGGAAGCCAACCGTCAGCAGGTGGAGACTCGTTATAAAAATGGCGATGCCTTGCAACTCGATGTCATCACCATGCAAAACAATATTGACATCGAGCAGAACCGTAAAGTGGATCTGCAGAATAGTCTCGACAAACAGCGCAATCTGTTATCGTATGCAACCGGCAGTGACAAATTACCCGCCGGCCGCGATTTCGATTTTATTCAATTGGCGCAAAATACCGACGCGGCCCTTGAGTCGGCCCGTCACAACAACTACGATTATATCATTGCCCGTGAAAGAGTAAAACTGGCCGAGGCAGGTACCGCCATCGTGCGGAAAGGCACGGCACCCTCGATCAACCTGATCGGTAATACGGGTTTTAAAAATGGCTTTCAGCCGGAGATCATGCAGTATCGCTACAACTATGCAGCAGGCGTGGGCATAAGCGTTCCGATCTATGACGGCGGCCGCCAGCGCCGGCAGGTTAAACTCGCGGAAAGCGAAACACGCCAGCAGGAACTCGGCATCGAAACGCTCGACAATCAATATCGCAAAGACATCGAGCAGGCCCGGTCCGATATCCGTTCCAACCAGGAGCGTCTTCAACACACCGAAGGCCAGATCTCTGCCGCCCGTGAAGCCTTACGCATAGCTCAAAGCCGCTTTAAAAACGGCATCAGTACCAACGTGGAATTGTTAAATGCCAATACGAATTTGCAGAAAGTAGAGCTGGCACGTATTCAGTACGAGTACCAGTTGACCACGGCGAATGCAGAGTTGGCCAGGTTGATGGGGGTTCTTTATTGGTAAAGTTTCTGTAACCGAAGAAATGTGAAAATGTGCCCGCCAAGGCGGGATGTGTAAATGTGAAAATGATACAGCCAATAGAACTGACATTTGCACATCTTCACATTTACATATTTACACATTAGCCGAAGGCTATCTTTGGCTTGCTATCAGCAAATTAATATCCGTAAACTTCAGATCGAAGCGCTGGCTGAGGTAAAAATTAGTCAATGCTCCTTTGAAAAGATAAATGCCGCTGCGGAGATGAATGCGGTGCCACACCAGGTTTTCAAAACCACCTTCTTCGCCAGCTTCGAGCAACAAAGGCATCAGCACATTGCTGATCGCCTGTGAGGCTGTGCGGGCAAAACCCGATGGGATGTTGGGCACACAATAATGGATCACACCGTATTTCATGAAGATGGGATGTTCATGACTGGTAATTTCGGAAGTTTCAAAACAACCGCCACGGTCGATACTTACATCGAGGATTACTGAACCCGGACGCATGTTGCTGACCATTTCTTCGGTCACCACCATGGGGGTGCGGCCTGTTTGCGAGTTGAGGGCGCCAACGGCCACCTCGCAGGTTTTGAGTTGTTTGGCCAGCAGGCGCGGTTCGATCACCGAGGTCCACATACGCTGGCCGATATTGTTCTGCAGGCGTTTGAGCCTTGACACGCTGTTGTCGAATACTTTCACCGATGCGCCGAGTGCGAGGGCCGCGCGGGCGGCATTTTCCCCTACAATTCCGGCACCAATGATAATAACTTTTGTAGGCGCAATACCGGAGATACCACCGAGCAATACGCCTTTACCATGATTAGCCGAACTGAGGTATTGTGCCGCAATCAACATTACTGCACTGCCAGCAATTTCACTCATGCTGCGCACGATGGGATAAGAATCGCTGTTGTCCTTCAGGTTTTCAAATGAAATAGCCGTGATCTTTTTCTGCATCATCGTCGAAAGGATTTCGGCTTTGAGTACCGAAAGGTGAATGGGAGAAATGATCACCTGGTTCATCTGCAGCAAAGGCAGATCTTCATCAATGATGGGTGCGCTTTTGACGAGGATAGGTGCTTTGAAAACTTCGGCGCGGTCGTATACGATCTTGGCGCCGGCCTCGCTGTAATCTTTATCGCGGAAATGCGAGGCATCACCTGCATTGTGTTCGATCATTACATGGTGGCCATTGCTCACCAGCACGCTCACGGCATCCGGAGTGAGGGCAATGCGATTTTCCTGGAAAGCTATTTCCTTCGGAATACCGATGTACATACCGGCAGTCTTCGGTTTTACATCCAATGTTTCCTCCAGGGTTTCGTAGCTGAAAGATGTGCTGATTAGCGGTTTTTGCTGGCTCATGTAATGGATTGACAGTTGGCAGTAAGCCGGCTCAAAAGTACTTAATTCCGGCCGATTCTGAGTCGCCGGCTCCCTTCATTCAATGGTTCGAGGTAAAGATGCAATGTTTCAGGCGGAAAAATACCCGGCGCTTTCTCCGGCCATTCCACCAGGCAGGGATAGCCACTGTACAGGCAATCTTCCACGCCCGCATAAATCGCTTCTTCTTCATCACGTAACCGGTACAGGTCGAGATGATAGATGCGGCCGCTGCCGGGCGCGGCATATTCGTTGATCAGGGAAAATGTGGGACTGCCGGTCACATCCGTAACGCCTTTGCTCCGGCACAGCGCATGCACCAGCGTAGTCTTGCCCGCTCCCATTTCCCCGTGAAGCGCCAGTACTTTTATATCGCCGGCCTGTTCCCATACCCATTGCGCCGTTTCAGGCAGTTGTTCCAGCGAAAAAACCTTTTCCATACAGCAAAAATAATAGGTTTAGCAACCTCGTTGCTTTAATATTCCCGGCTTCGCAAACTTGCCGCACCCGTCCGTCTTAACTTTGTATACCGGATTTTTGTTATCTATCCGGATATATCCGCAACCGTCGTGTATGGAAAAAATTCAATGGAAAGTAGAAGGAATGGACTGCGCCAACTGCGCACTCACCATCAATAAATACCTGGCCAAACAGGGCAGCAAAAACGTAAAGGTCAATTACGCCACCGGCGATGTACTCTTTGAAACCGCAGCGCCCGATACGCAGCAACTCGCTGCCGGCCTCCAATCGCTGGGTTACACCGTAGTTGGCAGCCAGACTGCTGCCGGTGCCGGCCGCAAAAAGCTGACACATCTTCAGCGTTTCTGGCTTTGCCTGCCTTTTACCATTGTGCTGATGTTGCATATGTTCCCGGCGATCCACCATCAACCGGGCTGGCATTGGCTGATGAATCCCTGGGTCCAGCTCGCACTCTGCACGCCGGTGTACATCATCGGTATGAACTTCTATGGCAGAAGTGCGTGGAAGAGTTTACGCAACGGCATTCCGAATATGAATGTACTGATCGCGATCGGCGCCACGGCCGCTTTTGGCTATAGCCTGGTGGGCACCCTGCTCGATCTCGGCCCGGGATACATGTATTACGAAACGGCTGCCACCATCATCACACTGGTATTCCTCGGCAATTACATGGAAGACCGCTCTGTGCAATCGACCCAGCGCTCCCTGCATGCACTGGCTAAAAGCCAGAAAGTAATGGCCAACATGATTGCTTTCGATGATCAATATAAAGAACAGGTATTCCCCGTTGAAAGTGAACATCTGCGCAGCGGCGATCTCGTGCTGGTGCGTACCGGTGAACAAGTACCGGCCGATTGTAAAATATTGTGGGGTGAAGCCCAGGTGAGCGAAGCCATCCTTACAGGTGAAAGCGAACCGCTTTTCAAACAAAAAAAAGACCTGCTTGTCGGCGGCAGCCTCGTGATTGAAGGAACAGTGAAAGCGCAGGTGACAGCCGCGGGCAAAGACACGGTACTGTCCAATATCCTGAACCTCGTGAAACAGGCACAGGGAGAAAAACCTCCCGTGCAACAATTGGCTGACCGCATCAGCGCCATTTTTGTACCCACCGTACTGACGATTGCCCTGTTCACTTTCATCGGCAACTGGCTTTATCTGGGTGAAATAGCGCCTGCACTGATGCGTTCGATCGCGGTACTGGTTATCGCATGCCCATGCGCCATGGGACTGGCCACGCCCGCCGCTATTGCCGTGGGCCTGGGACGCGGCGCCCGCAATGGTGTGTTGTTCCGGAAAGCGAAGAGCCTCGAATTGTTTAAAGACATCAAACAGGTGGTGTTTGACAAAACAGGCACGCTGACCACCGGCGAGTTTGCTATTGATAATTATAAAATACATGACCCTGCACTGCGTGAAGAGCAATTCCGGTTGATTTTATTTTCCCTGGAAAAATATTCGGTACATCCCATTGCACGCTGCATCGTAAACGCCTGGAAGGCCAAAGATGAAATCCGCTGGGCTTCCGTGGAAGAAGTGAAAGGGCAGGGAATGAAAGCCGCCGACAAAGAAGGCAATCAATATTTCGCCGGCTCTTATGCCATCGCAGAAGGACTGACCACCGAGTCCAATCACAATATTTATCTCATCATTAATGGCCGCCTCGCGGGCTGGGTGGACGTGAAAGATGAGGTACGTCCCGAAGCAGCGGAAGTCATCCATCATCTCCGCGACCGCGGCATCCGCACCATATTGCTCAGCGGCGACCGCCGGCAAAAAGCCAATACGCTGGCTCATGAACTCGGCATGGACGAAGCGATCGCAGAAAAAACTCCGGCCGAAAAACTCGCTGTCATTACCGCATTAACGGCCCAGACACCAACGGTAATGGTTGGCGACGGCGTAAATGATGCACCGGCGCTGGCCAAAGCAACCATCGGTATTTCCATGAGCGACGCTTCGCAGGTAGCCATGCAAACGGCATCGGTGGTACTGGTAGGTCACGGTTTAAAAAATTTGCCGATGGCGCTCGGTCTCGGACTACATACCTATCGCACGATCCGCCAGAACCTGTTCTGGGCATTTTCCTACAACATCGTAGCCATTCCCGTAGCGGCATTCGGCTTGCTGGGTACATACGGCCCAACCTACGGTGCATTGCTGATGGGGTTGAGTGATGTGATCCTTGCGATCAATTCCGCACGGCTTTTTGTCAAAAAAGTTGCGTGATCGCGCTGGCCTCATTTATTTATCCTGCCTTAAATTGCAGGAACATTCATGGATTCATCCTTATCTGACATTCTTCAACGTTACTGGGGCTATCCTGCTTTCCGTCCCATGCAGGAGGATATCATGCATTCCGTATTAAGCGGAAAGGATACGCTTGCCCTCATGCCAACCGGTGGAGGAAAGTCGCTTTGCTACCAGGTGCCGGCCATGAGCCGGGAAGGTTTATGCCTGGTGATCTCCCCGCTGATTGCGCTCATGAAAGACCAGGTGGAAACATTGCGGCGCAAAAAGATCACAGCCTACGCTATTTATTCCGGCATGACATGGCAGGAAGTGAACCGTACCATGCAGACGGTAGCCGAAAGTAATTGCAAATTCCTGTACGTATCACCGGAGCGCCTGGAGACAAAACTGTTTCGCGAATACCTGCCCGCGCTGAACATAACGCTGCTGGCAGTGGATGAGGCACATTGCATTTCTCAATGGGGATACGACTTCCGACCCTCCTACCTACGGATCGCCGCGTTGCGGGAAGAATTGCCGGATGTGCCGCTGCTGGCATTAACAGCCTCTGCCACACCCGAAGTACAGGAAGATATTTGCCAGCGCCTCGCGTTTGGTGAACACAAAATATTCCGTCAATCCTTTGCACGTCCGAATTTATCCTACAGTGCTTTTGCCACGCACAGCCGCATCAACAAGATGGTGGAGATACTGGAAAACGTAAAAGGCACAGCATTGGTTTATTGTAAGACACGCAAACGTACCCGCGAAATCAGTGAACTGCTGAATGCCAGAAATATTCAGTCCGATTATTACCATGCGGGCCTCACGCAGGATGCGCGCAGTACCAAACAGGAAGCCTGGCTGAAAAATGAAACAAGGGTGATGGTCTGTACCAATGCATTCGGCATGGGCATAGACAAACCCGATGTAAGAGTGGTGATACATGCCGATGTGCCGGATTGCCTGGAGAACTATTACCAGGAAGCAGGTCGTGCAGGCCGCGATACCCAACGCGCTTATGCCGTGCTGTTGTACGACCAGGATGAACTGAATGAATTAAAGGAAATGCCCGCGGTACGTTTTCCCTCCCTGGACAACATCCGTACCATCTACCAGGGAATTGTGAACTACCTGCAATTGCCCGTTGGTGGAGGAGAAGGACAATATTACGATTTCGATATCAACGATTTCATCCGCAAATTCAATCCCGATCCGGCAGTAGCGCTTAATAGTTTGCGCGCATTGGAGAGCGATGGCTGGCTTACATTCAATGAGCAATTCTTCCGGCCTTCGATGGTGCAATTCAATACAACAAAAGCGGCCCTGTACGACTTTGAAAACAGCAACCCGGAATTGGAACCGCTGATTAAATCGTTGCTGCGCGCCTATGAAGGCATTTTCGACCGCAACGTATCGATCAATGAAAAAAATATTGCCCGGTTGATGCGCGCCGATGTAAAAGAAGTGGAGCAGGGTTTGCGCCAGCTCAATTCGTATCGCATTGTTGAATATGAACCGCGAAAAGAAACGCCGCAACTGATGTTGCTGCGCGGCCGCATACGTGTGGAAGAATTGACAATCGATATGGAAGCGTATGAAAAACGAAAAGCCTTATTTACGCAACGCGTAAATGACATGGTGAAGTTTGCCAGCGAGCAAAAAGATTGCCGAAGCACCATTATCGGCCGTTATTTCGGTGATAAAGACATTGCCGATTGCGGTATTTGTGATAATTGTTTGCGGAGAAAAGTCACCACCCTCAATAAAGAAGAGTTCTCGGCCATTCATCAGCAAGTGCGCGGAAAATTATTGCAGCAGCCGTTGTTGCAGCATGAGCTGCTTGCCGCATTGCCTCATATACGTAAAGAAAAGATGAGCGTTGTGCTCGACTTCCTGCAAGCCGAAAACAAAATCAGGGTGGATCCTGGCGGAAGGATTCATCTGTTGTAGAGGGAGTGAAAACAGCCGTTATAAGTAGTAAGTTATAAGTAGTCTGCACTCCGAGAGTCCAGGGCTGGAGTTTCGGTTCAAAACGGCACAACGTATTACCTATTACTTAATACTTATCACTTATTACTTAAAACTACGTTACGCCATATGCCTCCTACCTTCTCTTCCGTCCACCGAGCCCCAGTACACCCAGCAAAGAACGGATGATCGTATTACCTGCGGTGCGTGTCATGCTTTTCACCACAGGGTCATCGAAAAATCCTTTTTCTTTCGGTGCGGGTTTTTCTTTTTTCGCCGTTTCCTTTTTTTCTTCTTCCTGTTGGGCGGCGGCTTCGAGTTTTTCGGTGAGAATTTCGTAAGCACTGCGGCTGTCAATCACTTCATTGTATTTGGCCGCGATGCGTGATTTGCTCACAACCTGATCGATCTCCGCTTCGGTGAGAATATCCATGCGGCTTCGCGGAGAGGCAAGCATGCAATGCACAAGCGGGGAAGGAATACCTTTTTCATTCAACACCGTTACCAATGCCTCACCGATACCTACCTGCGTCAGCAATTCTTCTGTTTTATAAAAACTCGTTTCGGGATAGTTGTCGGCTGTTTGTTTGATCATTTTCCGGTCGGCGGCCGTGAAGGCTCTCAAAGCATGCTGTACTTTCAATCCCAATTGTGCCAGCACTGAAGCAGGCACATCCATCGGATTCTGGGTACAGAAATAGATGCCGATACCCTTTGAACGGATGAGTTTGATGATCGTTTCTATTTGCTGCAACAAAGCCTCGCTTGCTTCCTGGAAGATCAGGTGTGCTTCGTCGATGAACAGCACCAGTTTGGGTTTATCGAGATCACCTTCTTCCGGCGACACCGCATATAGTTCTGCCAGCAGCTGCAACATGAATGTCGAGAACAATTTCGGACGATCCTGCAGGTCGGTTACGCGCACGATCGACACCACACCGCGTCCATCCTGGTTGATGCGCATGAGGTCATCCACTTCAAAACTTTTTTCCCCGAAAAAAACATCGGCACCCTGCTGCTGCAGTTCGATCACTTTGCGCAGGATGGTTCCGGTGGAAGTGGTGGATATTTTCCCGTATGATTTTTCCAGTTCAGCCTTTCCTTCGTCGGCTACAAACTGCAATACTTTGATAAAATCTTTCAGATCCAGCAAAGGCAGTTTCTGATCGTCGCAGTATTTGAAGATCATGGCTACGATGCCGCCTTGTGTGTCGTTTAGGCCAAGAATTTTGGAAAGCAGCACGGGCCCAAATTCACTGATCGTGGCCCGCAGGCGGGCACCTTTCTGTTGACTCAACGTCAGCAATTCCACCGGATAGGCTGCCGGCTGATAGGTCATATTCAGCAGTTGGTAGCGTTCTTTGATCTTATCGTTCAACGCGCCTTCCGCGGCAATACCACTCAGGTCGCCTTTGATGTCCATCAGCAACACCGGAATGCTTGCATCACTCAGGCCTTCGGCCAATACCTGCAATGTTTTTGTTTTGCCCGTACCTGTTGCGCCGGCAATAAGGCCGTGGCGGTTAAGCGTGCGGAAAGGAATAAAAACATCGGCGCCGGGCACTACATGTCCATCGAGCATGGCACTGCCCAGGCGAAATGATTCTCCTTTGAATGTATAGCCGGCTTTGACGGCATCAAGAAAGGCGGTGGTGTCTGCCATAAAGAAAATTTGTGGTTAAGGTAAGAAAATAGGTGAATGGTCAATCGTCAATCGTGAATAAAAACAGCCCGGGCCGGGGCCAGGTCCATGCCTTGGTTCGTGTATACACGAACCAAGGCTGTTTACATCGGGCCTATGCTTTACTTACAACTTATTACTTATGGCCGAAGCTTCGGCCCGAAGGGGCACTGCGTTAATCGTCAATCGTGAATGGTGAATGCCCTGGTTCGTGTCTTCACGAACCAGCACAAAGGCTGTTTAACTTATAACCGGCTGCTTCCTTCGCACATCTGAAAAATCTTATGCCCCAAAGCCTTACACCTTCTACCTTACGCCTTAAGCCTTACATGTCCTCTTCCCTTTCCAGCATCAATATCGCGCCTTGTGGTACGATAAAGTATTTGTCATTTTCATACATCACTTCCGTGGCACCGCTGACGAGGAAGATGGCGAGGTCGCCTTCTTTTGCCTGAAGCGGTACATACTTCACCTGTTCTTCATCTGACTTCCAGGGTTCATTCTCCACCGGCATCGGAATGGCGTAGCCGGGGCCGGTCTTGATCACATAGCCCTGCTGCACTTTTTCCCGCTCCTGTACTCCGGGAGGAAGATAAAGACCGCTCGCCGTACGTTCGCCCGGATGAGTGGGTTTAACAAGCACGCGATCGCCGATGATGATCAGTTTTTTCCATTTATTGTCGGTTGTAACACGCATGGCACAAATTTAGGGAGGATAAAGGAGTAGAATAAGGCGCAAAACGGGGCCTTTTAACAAAAAATTCTGCACGTCGCCGTTCCATCACAAAAACCTTTAACTTTATTTGTCGTCAAAGTAAAAAACGAACAACATGGATATAAAGAAACCCAAAATTTTGTTGTGTGAAGATGATCCGAACCTGGGGAGCGTATTGAAGAATTATCTGGAATTAAATGATTATGATGTAACGCTGGAAAGAGACGGACGTCTCGGCCTGGCCGCTTTTCAACGTGAAAAATTTGATCTCTGCCTGCTGGATGTGATGATGCCCAACATGGACGGCTTTACGCTGGCGGAAGAGATCCGTGATGTAGATCCTGATATTCCCCTGTTCTTCCTCAGTGCCAAGACCATGAAGGAGGATATCATCCAGGGATATAAACTCGGTGCCGATGATTATATCACCAAGCCTTTTGACAGTGAAGTATTGCTGCTGAAAATAAAAGCGATTCTCAAACGCAATGAGGAACTGACCAAGGAAAACGAGAACAAGGAGTTTGACCTGTCCAGTTATCATTTCAACCCCAAGTTGCGTCAACTGATACATGGCGGCAACACGCAAACACTTTCTCCGAAGGAGAATGAATTGCTGAAAATGCTGGCTGAACACCTCAATGACCTGCTGCCCCGCGATCAGGCACTGAAAAAAATCTGGGGAAGTGATACTTACTTCAACGGCCGAAGCATGGACGTATACATTGCCAAGCTGCGCAAATACCTGAAAGACGATGAAAAGATCGAGATCGTCAATATTCACGGCAATGGTTTCCGCCTTGTCGTCAGAGAATAAAAGAAAAAGCCCCTGCAAATACAGGGGCTTTTTCTTACAATAGGTCAATCAGTGAATAAGTGAATATGATCGTAATTCCGGATCGTTCATTAACTTACTGACCATTGACGCGGTGCCCCTTCGAGAGGCCGTAGTACCGGCCCGACACTTCGGGCTCAGGGAGCACTATTCACACGATTGCCTTTTTTGAATTTTGACTTTTTACTTTTGAATTACCAGAGCTGTGGTTGCCCTCCCGGTTGCTGACGTCCCAGATGTTCATACGCCTTTGGTGTCACTTCCCGGCCGCGGGGTGTTCGCTGCAGAAATCCTTCCTGGATCAGGAACGGCTCATAGACCTCTTCCAATGTACCCGGCTCTTCTCCCACTGCTGTAGCAATGGTGGTAATGCCAACCGGCCCGCCTTTGAACTTGTCAATGATCGTTGCCAGAATTTTATTGTCCATATCATCCAGGCCATACTCATCCACGTTCAGCGCCTTGAGTGCATGTTTGGTAATACCCATATCGATTTCGCCATCGTTGAGTACCTGCGCAAAGTCCCGCACACGGCGCAGCAACCCGTTGGCGATACGTGGCGTGGCACGGCTCCTGCGTGCGATTTCACCCGCTGCTTCGATCGATATTTTCACCTGCAGGATATTCGCAGCGCGCTGTACAATCTGCCGCAAGGTGTCAGCAGAATAATATTCCAATCTTGATTTAATGGCGAAACGCGAAAGAAGCGGTGCTGTCAGCAAGCCGCTGCGCGTTGTGGCACCAATGAGCGTAAATTGATTCAGGCTCAGCTGAATGCTGCGGGCATTGGGACCACTGTCGATCATGATATCGATGCGGTAGTCTTCCATTGCAGCATACAGGTATTCTTCCACTACGGTGGAAAGCCGGTGGATTTCATCGATGAACAGTACATCATTTTTTTCCAGTCCTGTCAAAAGACCTGCGAGGTCGGCTGGCTTTTCGATCACGGGACCGCTCGTCTCCCGGATGTTTACACCCAGCTCGTGGGCCACAATGCGTGACAGCGTGGTCTTGCCAAGGCCGGGAGGGCCATGAAAGAGCACGTGATCAAGCGCTTCGCCTCTCATTTTCGCCGCACGTATAAAAACCTTCAGGTTGTCGATGATCTGGGATTGCCCCGAAAACTCCAAAATACTGGCCGGCCGGATATTATTTTCAAACTCCTTGTCGGCAGCACTGAGGGAAGACTTGTTGGTATCGAGATTGGGATTCGCCATATTATGTACGGTGCAAGATACACCGATTCTTCCGGTGTCTATTTTTTGATCAGCAGCAGGCCGCCGAGGATCAGCAGGGCACCCGCAATTTTCTCCCAGGTAATGGTGCGGATGGCCGTACCAAATAAGCCGTAGTGGTCGATGACCATCGAGGCAAATATCTGCCCGCTTACGGCCAGTGCAAATGTAAGCGCCACACCCTGTTGCGGACTCACCCATGTAATATATCCCACGAACATCGCGCCGAGAATACCACCCACCCAGAGATACCAGGGACTCGCACTCCACGACCGCATCTGCTGCATAGCCGGGTAATTGACAATAAGATTGAGGATGACGAGGCATACAGCTCCCACCAGGAAACTCACGAGGGCGCCGATAAGCGGCCCTCCATTTTGCCGGCCAAGCCTGGCATTCAGAATAGCCTGCACGGGCATCAACGCCCCTACAAACAACGTAGCAAACATCACAAGAAATCGCATAAGCTCTGTTTAAATCGCCGTGAAATTAATCAATACTGCCGTTAAAAAAATAACCCCGCCGGTTGGCAGGGTTATATCGATTTGCGTTTAGTTATGATTAGTTATGACCAACGATGATCTTGAAGGTCTTGTCGGTAGCGCGGTCGCCATTCTTGTAGTAGAATTGAACGAAGTATACGCCTCCGGCCAGGTGTGAGTAATCGAACGGAATCACACGGCCAAATGTCAGACCACTGAGATCTTTACGGCCTACCAGTTCGCCGGTAGCAGTGTAGATCCTTACAGACAGCCAGTCATACAATACGCTGTTGATGCGGATGTTGAACTGACCATTGCTTGGGTTAGGCCACAGGATCACCGCGTCGTCACGCAGTTGGTTGTAACGTTCAGGGCAATCTTTCACCGCGATAGAGCGTGTGGCAGATGCTGAACAGTTAAACTGGTTATTGTAAGTATAACGCAGTGTGTATGTTCCTACTGCAGTGGCCGGCGGAATGAAGTTGTTACCGGATACGCCGATACCAGACCATACGCCACCCGCAGGTGTTCCGGACAGCGGCACGATCTGATCGCTGATACATACTGTATCAGGCAGACTACCGATGGTGACGGTTGGCAGCGGGTTAACTGTTACGGTAACGTTGGCAGTGCGTGTACAAGGACCTGCGCCTGTTGCCGTTACGGTATAAGTGGTCGTCTGTGTAGGTTTCGCATATACGCTCAGTGCGTTGGTTCCTGCTGTGTAAGGTACTGTAGCGGCAGCATCTGTGAAGAGACCGGTTACAGGAGCCCAGGTTACAGTCGGATTAACAGTACCGTAAGTAATGTTAATTGTCCAGGAAGTAAGGCGACCGGTGATCAGTGCTTCCACATCACGCATGGCCAGTGTCCAGTTACCATTGGCAACTGAGAACAGGTCGGCAAAGCCGGCTGCATTGGATACATAAGCAGTAGGACCTACGCCGATTGCTGCATCCGGGCGATAAGTGCCTGTATAAGGCGCTCCCGTAGCCGGAATAGCATTGGTAGAGGTAGAGCTGAACACGGTATTAGTCAGGTTGGCACCGCTGCCACCTTTAGAGTTGATCAGGTTCAGTATTTTACCATTTGGAGCCTGGAGGTTTATTACCACGTCACCCATCCAGCTATGCGCTACGTTAGCAGTAACAGTCATAGACAGGATAGACATGCCCGCAGGAATACCGCTTACTGCCAGTGTATGATTAGATCCGGCAGGTCCGTTATCCGGAATAGTTACGCTGATCGTTCCGGATGTTACTGTGGTAGTAGCTGGTGCCGGTGGCGGCGTATACTGCGTGCTAAGCTGTACGGTGCTGCCGATACAGATGGCAGGCGCAGCAGGCGTAACAACAGGAGTAACCGGGAACGGATTCACGTTTACAGTTGTACGCAGTGTATCGTTCGCAAATTCAGGATCATCCGGAGATGATGTGTAAGCCTTGATATTATAAGTACCACCAACGTTGAAGTTGATTGCAGGGCTCAGGTAAATGGTAGTGCTGGCACCCGGAGCAAGTGTTCCGGTGTTGATCGTTGCACTGGCCGTACCTGTTACCGCACCCGTTATATCTGCTCTCACAGTAACAGGATAAGTTGCAAAGTTCTGCGGAGTGGTGTTGAAGTTACGTACAGTAGCCTGCAGGAACACGCCGTCGGTAGGACAGGTCAGGTTCGGCAGCGGAACTGCAGTAACACCTACATCTACTTTCGGTGCAAGTTTTACAGAAACGTCATCCAGGTAAAGGAAAGCGTTATCAGCATCAGACATTGCATGGAAACCAATATAATAGACGCCCGTAGCTGCTGGGGAGAAGTCAACGATTACAGAATCAAACGGACTGTTGATGTTGGTAACAATGTTATTATTGGTCCACAACACGTTTGTCTGTGCCGGAGCATAAGCTGCAGCACCATAAGTTACCTGCAGTTTTTCGAAGTAGTCAGGTCCGTCGGAAGCTTTGTAGAAGAACTTCAGACGATAGGAAGTGCCAGCGGTCAGGTTCAGCCCTTGCAGGTAGAACCAGTCGTCAGCGCCGCGGTTAAGATTGCTTGCGTCGTAACGGTAAACAATGCTCTTGGTTGCAGACACATAAGTCTGCGTTGTACCGGTATAAGATTCCCATCCACCACCACCTGAAGGCGGAGTGAAGAAGCCATCACCCGGATCGTAAGCACCGCTGTTGCCGTTCACATCCTGCTTGCTTGTACAAGTAGGCATGCCGAGAGCAGGAGTCGCGGTTTCCATGTTCTGCGTATAGATGATGTTGGTCGCATTACACAAGGTAGTGAGTGTACCTTTTGTATTGCTGCTTGGAGTAGGTCCGCAGATTGCACGTACATACACATCATAGTTGGTAGCTGCACTCAGACCTGTTGATATGATAACAGGAGATGAAGTGGTCGGGATAATGGTGCCACCACCTGCTGTTGTACCGGTACCGGGAACGAATCCTACAGGACCGTATTCAACAATATAGTTGGAGGCTGAGCCTGTGAAGTTTACCACGGCGCTGGTTGGCGTGATGCCAACAGCATTCACATTTGTCGGAGTCGGGCAAAGCTCAACACCGATATCATCCACATACAGCCAGCCCTGGCTTGCAGGAGTGGTGCAATGGAAGCCGATATAATAGATACCGCTGGCAGCCGGAGTGAACGGACTGGTTTGGAAAGCCCATGGGTCATTCAGGCTGCTGGTTATATTATTGTTGGTAAACAGCGTGTTGGTCATTGCCGCTGCATTCGGAGCGTTGCCATATTTAACCTCCATACGGGTGATGAATCCAACATCTGATCCTTTGTAAGCAAAAGACAGGTAGTAAGGAGTACCACCGGTGAGGTTGAACGCAGGCAGGAAGAACCAGTCGTCAGCCGGTCCGCTGGCGTCTACCGTACAACGGATAGAGTTAGGCTGAGAGTTGGCCGCCAGACCTGATGATGTTGTCCATGTCTGCCATGTGAGGCCACCGTTTACGTTCTGAACGGTGAAACAGTCAGGGTAAGCTGGCGGAGTAATGGCATCAAACTTCTGTACATACGGTAAGGTAGTCGGGTTACAAGCTGATCTGAACTGGACAGGTCCGGCCCATGGGCTGTAAACTCCGCCACCGCAATGCGTACGTACCCATACATAATAAACAGTATTGGCAGTGAGGCCGGTTGCGTTGGCAGTAGTTGTTACGTTATCGGGAGTTGTGCCGGAAGACACAACGTTGGTTGTAGCAGAAGTGTTGGTTGAAGTAACCGCCCACTCATATCCTCCTGTTGCTCCGGGAGCCGGAGAAGCGGCGGTCCAGTTAAGTATCGCGCCTACAGGAATGGGAGAAGAAGCGGTAATGTTGCTTGGTAATGCGCAAAGTGGCGTAGATACATTTACCATGTAATCTTCTGCCTGACCGAAGCCGGCCGTGTTACAGGGAGGAGCTGCAGCTACAGCAACCGCCTGACCTGAGGTACCGAACTTCTTGGTAATGCGCATTCTCGTATTACCGTCCAGCGCAGTGGCCGGAGGTGTAATAGTAGCTACCAGTTGCACAGCATCCGTACCGGTAGAGTTAGCAATCGTGCCGAGGTAATAAGCCTCATCTGCATCATCGAAATCGCCATCCTGGTTCCAGTCGAAGTAAGCGGCGATATAAGTAGTGAAGCTACCATCGGTGTTGCCTTTGATCGTGATCGGATGTGCCTGTCCTTTGAACAGCGCAGCCGGAGGCAGGGCCGTGAAATTCTCATAAGCCGGAGAGCTGGTCGCAGCCGGAGAAGTATTGTTGATGCCGGCAATGTTTACCAGCGTGATTGGTTCAGTACCATTGGAGAAAGCAGGCACACAATAACATTGTGTAGGGCCGTTCATACCTACAGAAATTTCATTACTGTAAGCGTCAGTACCGGAACATGTCATTTTACGGCGATAGAACGTAGTTACTGTTTGCGTAACGGTTACGCTGCCTCCTGTGTTAGCAGAAGGAATGTCGGTCCAGGGGCCACCAGCTGCAGGGGCAGACTGCCACTGATAGGTAAGTCCCGAACCAACACTACCGCCACTTGCGGTAACAGTGAGGTTGTTGGTACCCGGACAAACTGCTGCAGGTGCCGAGATCGTACCGCCAGCCAATGAGCCCGGTACGCAAGGGGGAACCGTAAGCGTAAATTGAATATTAGGGCGGTTCCCACTCACCGTGCCGTTTCCGGCAGGAGCTGTGTTATCAGCGGTCCATCCCTGGAAAGAATTAGCAGCGGTAGAATAGCGGAATTGCTTGGCAAACTGGCCTTCGTTGCCGCCGCCGCCGGCGTTCACTTCCGTGATCACCTCAAGGTTGTCTGTACCGTTGTAGTTAAACGGAGTGGCCAGATCGATCACCACCCATTGACCAGCTACAAAATTTGCCGCAGGAATGTTAGTAGGACCGTAAACCAGTGTGGCACCGGTTGTTTCAGAAGCGTAAGTAGTGCCGGTTGAGAACAGGTTACTGCGGTGTTTCATGTAAATTCTGGGTGAAACAACAGCGGCGGGAGACGACACCGAATTGACATAATAGGCAATTCTGGTGATGGTACCCGGCAGACCTATCTGGGCGGGAGTGTAAATAGAGGCGCTACGCTCAAAGCCCCACCAGTTACCGAGCGGAAACCTCGCGCTACCGGTATTGGTATTGGCCGCAGGGATAGTCACCACAAGCTGCGCAGAGGCATTTTGCGTAACCGCCAATAAAGAAAGTAATGAAAAGAACAATAAGTAGATCTTTCTCATAAGCAGAAGATTGTAGTAATTGGTTAAGCAGCTCCTTGCGGAGTTTAATGTTGGAAGGTATTTATTTTTTTGATCCCCGCAATTTTTAACACCTTTTTTCTTTTTTTCCCGTCCTTGTTCCTTATTTAATGCCTCCGGATAATAGTTTTGACTTCCAGACGTTAAATTCCCATGCATCCGAAAAGCCTTTTTTCCCTCATTTTCTTCCTCGTTTTTTTCGCTAACGCAAAAGCCCAAATGATCACCGGTGTGTGGAAAGGCCGCATAAACCGGCAGAAAGTTGAATTGAAAATTATCCAGAACGGCGACAGCCTCACCGGTACTTCCTATTATTATGAATCCGCACGCAATTACCGCCGCTACAGCATCAAAGGCTTTTTCGACCAGCGCAACAGCGAAGTGGTTTGGTGGGATGATCAGTTGATCGAGGAAAAAAACGGAGTGCTCGGCACGCCCGGCAAACAAGCGCTTATCTCACATGCCGACTTCAATTGCCCCGGCGGCGGCAAAATGCTGCTCAATGGCAAAGCCGGTACAGAAGAAAAACCCGACAAAGGCCCCGTGGACCTGAGTAAGACAGACCGCGCCGTTTTCAACGACGAATGGGATTTCATCCTCGATAATTACCTGGTTGGAGGTAATGACCCCTACCTGATCGACAGTGTGGGATTGATCGCTTTTCAACAACCGGTAAAGGCTCCCGAACCCGCGCCGCCTGTGGTTAAGAAACAACCCGCCCCACCGGTTGCCAAAGCTCCCGCAAAGGAAAAACCCGCTCCCCAACCTAAACCGGTGCCTGCGCCCGTAATAGCGGTGGCCAAACCTCCCGCTCCTGTGACAATTGGCGATAAATTCCAGGTGCGTAAGAAGGTAGTGGCAAAGGAAATCCCGCTCACCGGAGATTCAATTGAATTAAGATTTTACGATAATGCGCAGATCGACGGCGATTCCATTTCCTTATTTCTGAACGGAAAACTGGTCTTTGAACACATCGGTTTGCTGGGAACGCCTTACACCATAAGATTTGCCATAGCCGATCTCGAAGAGAGCAACGAATTGGTGATGGTGGCTGAAAATCTGGGGACCATCCCTCCCAATACGGCCTACATGGTAGCGGAGAACGGAGGCCGCAGATACGAAGCAAGGCTGGAAAGTACGGAAGGCAGCAGTGCATCCATCCGCCTTTATAAAGAAAAAGCATCCCCGGCAACTGCCTCACCGCAACCTTAACACAACGAGCACGGCAAAATGATCGGAGGCAAAGCGGCCTCTCCACGTTTCTGACAACACTGCATAACTGCTGACAGTCCAGTTGCCTTTCAGAAAAATATGATCGATGGGATCGTCATTTACTTCTGCGGAACGGAAGCCGTTGAAGGTACCCGAAGGACCATAATGAAAAGCAGCTTTGCCTTTCGCGTCGGTGAGATGTAAAGGGTTGTGCTGATCTGTGATGATCTTTATTGGTTCGTCGGAAGGTGCGGCATTAAAATCACCGGTAAAGAGGAAGGGAAGATTGCCTGCGATCTCCTTTGCTTTCTGCAAAATCATTTTGGCGCTTTCCCTGCGGGCTACCTGCCCCATGTGATCAAAATGGGTATTGAACGCGACGAAAGCTTTTTTCGTCAGCCTGTCGCGGAAGCGGACCCAGGTCACCATTCTCGGATAGGCAGCGTCCCATCCTTTTGCGCCGGGGTTATCCGGTGTTTCCGACAACCAGAATTGCCCCCACTGCTGCGCCTGCAACCGGACTGTGTCATAAAATATGGCCGAGTATTCACCCTTTGTTTTTCCATCATCGCGCCCGCCGCCGGCCGAACGATAACGTGGAAGCCGTGCTTTCAGATCTTCCATCTGCTCATGCAAAGCTTCCTGCACGCCGAGCAGATGCACCTGGTGGTACAGGATCTGGGAAGCAACATTGTCTTTGCGGTAAGGCCAGGCATTGAGGCTATCCGATTTTATATTCAACCGGATATTAAAACTCATTACGTTCATGTCCTGCGCAGTAGCTGCGAGCGACAGGAGGGACAGCGTAAGCAGGAAGTATTGTTTCATATAATTCAAAAGTAAAAAGTCAAAATTCAAAAAGGTGAATGGTCAATCGTGAATCGTCAATCGTGAATCGTGAATAAACAGCCGTCTTTGTTTTACCTACTACTTATTACCTAAAACCTATGCCCGAAATATAGGGCCGCTGTTTTCCTTACGCCTCATACCTTATTACTTACTACTTATTACTTACTACTTACAGCTTCTTCAATATCTCCTCGATCGCCCGGTCGAGCTGCGGATCGCGGCCGTTGACCTTATCCGAGAAACTATTGAGCACTTTGATATCCGGTTCCACGCCTGTCATTTCCAGGTCTTTTCCTTCGAGGCTATAACAGCCCCAGCCCGGCATGCGCACGGCCGATCCGTCTACCAGGCCGACACCACTGGTAAAGATGATCCAGCGATAAGTGCCGTTACCAACGATCTGACCAAGCTTCAACGCTTTGAATCCCTGTGAAGTGACTTCCGCATCGCTCAATGATTGTTCATTGATCAGTAACACGATCGGTTTGTCGGCCGGTGCAAAGTTTGGCTGTCCGGTGCGAATACCTTCGCGGTAGCCCCATTGCAGGTATGTTTTACGTGAAAGGAATTGTAATACTTCATCGTGCACGTTACCACCCGTGTTATAACGCAGGTCGAGGATCAGCGCATCGCGGTTGGGCAGCTCGCGGGTCATGTCGGCGATGAACTGCTCGAGTTCACCCTGACCCATGTTTTTCATGCACCCATAAGCAATGCGGCCTTTGCCACGTTCATCCACACGCTGCTGATTACGATCGATCCATTCATCATAGTAATTAGCATACAAACTTGATTGCGGATGCAGACGCACGGAATAGGGTTTGCCCGCGCGGGTGAAGGTCAGTTTGATTTCCTTATCCGCGGACGGACGTGTAAAGTAATAGCTGCGGTCGCGGGTAGCCGATACTTTTTCGTCGTTTACCTCCGTAAGGATGTCGCCGGCTTTGATATCGACGCCTTTTTTGTCGGCAGCAGACCGCTTCAGGACATAACTTACTTTATAGGGATCATTGTTATCAAATACGATTCCCGTTTCCATCGTGCTGTTGCTGAACGGCACCATCTCGTCTGTACCAAAAGTGCCAAATCCCTGGTGCGAAGAATTAAGTTCACCCAACATATCATTGAGCAGTACACGCAGATCGGAGCGGTTGTTCAGGTACGGCACAAACTGCGCATAATATTGTTTTACTTTTTTCCAATTAATGCCATGGAATTTATCGTCATAATAATTTTCTTCCATCTGGGCCCAGGCCTCGTCCACCATTTGCGAGAATTCTGCCTGCAGGTTGCGGCGGAAAGTAGATGAAATGCTGACCGGATCAACCTTTGCAGGCTCCAGGCTCAGCTTATTAATGGTGCCGCTTTGCAACAGAAAGAGTTTATCGCCATTGATTACAACATCGGAGGGGAAGTTGCCGTCGGTGCCGGCAATTTTTTCCGTTTTGTTGGATTCAAACGGTTCTATCACCGTTTTCCATAAAGCCATTTTACCTTCTCCATGATTGCTTGCATAAAGTACGGTTGTCTTCTCCCCTTTCTGATAAACAGCCATCAATACCTGCATACCAAGGGAAGGACTGATCTGTTCCATCCGCTCGATCAGCAGATCCGTATCGATGGTCAGCGATTCGTCGACCGGTACCGGTGGCGCTTTTTTGGTCGAATCTTTTTTTGCAAGCGTATCTTTCTTTTCTTCTTTGAACAGCTCATCGAATTTGTCCATGCGGAATGGATCGTCGAGTTTCTCCAATGCTATGCGATAAACACGTGCCTGCTGCATGCCAAACGGATAGGCTGGTTTCAGGCGTTGTGAAGTGAAATAAATGTATTTGCCATCAGGCGACCAGATCGGATTCATTTCCGTGATGCCGGTACCGGTCAGGTTGGTGGTTTTATTTTGTTTGATATGATGTACAAAGAGGTCCTGCTCAAAATTGCGGTAGGCCGTGAATACGATGTATTCACCATTGGGAGAAAAACCAGGCTGGCTGTTTTGAAATCCCCAGAACTCATCTTTCAATACTGTTTTGCTGACCAATGTTTTCAGATCGAGCAGGCGCAGTTCGTCGCGGCCGCTGAGGTAAACTGCCTGATCTCTTTTTTTATTGAAACTAATGAGACGGTTATTGCGTGCGTCGCGGGTTATTTGTTTCAAGGCCACGGAGCCGTCGGCCGCAATCGTAAACCAGTTGGTATAGCCGTCTGCTGTCTGGCTGAACAGGATGGTTTTATTATCGCTGAGCCATTTTGCTTCGCGTACGCGCTCGGCAGAACCGCGGACAACCTGGCGGATGAACTTTCCTTCGGCGTCGCTTACGAATAATTCACCTCTTGAAATAAAGCATAGTTTTTTGCCATCGGGGGATACATCAAAACCATTGATATTGCCACGTACATCGAAATCTTTCTCTTTTGGCAGAACATTATTGCGCACAATAGAAACAGATAATTTTTTCTCCGTGCCGGCCTTCACATCGTACAACCAAAGCTGGTAATCTCTTTCAAAAACCACTAATCCGCCATCCGCATTTACCTGTGGTGATTTAATGGAAGAAGAAAAACGGGTGAGTGCTTTCTTTTTTCCATTATCCATGGTATAAAGATTATACTCTCCGTTGGCTTCATCGGAAATAAAATACACGCGTCCGGTACGGTCGATCGTTGCACCGAAGTCTTTTCCTTCCCACTCTGTGTATTTTTTGAATTGTTTGGTCGTAGGATTATACGATTGAATATCAGGATTAAACGGTCCTTTGTAACGCTTGCGCTGAACCTGGTTGGAGCTTTCCCATGTATCGTTGAAAAATATTTCACCGCTGGATGGATGTTCTACCAAAGCGTGATCGAACTGGAAGAAGAAGCTGCCGAGCACGCGTTGCGGAGTACCGCCTTCGCGGGCAAGTTTGTAGCCTGAAATCTGTCCGTCGCGGCCGCTGTTAAAATAAATGTATTTGGAATCCCAGCTCCAACTGCTGACATCATCGTTGCTGCTATGCCATGTCAGTTGCTGCACATCACCTCCGGCGAGCGGCATAATATAAATGTCTGCGTTTCCGTACTGGCGTCCCGTAAATGCGATCCATTTACCATCCGGTGAAATGCGCGGGCTGGTTTCATAGCCCTGCATGGCCGTGAGGCGCGATGCTCTGCCCTCTTTCACATCGGCTTTCCAGAGATCGCCTTCAAAACTGAATACGACGGTTTTGCCATCAGGCGACAAACTTGGATTGGAGAGAAAGTAGGCATCATTGGCCTGTGCGAATAAACAGGAACTGCTGCAGCTAAGCAACAGCGCGAGGAAAAACTTCTGCATGAGCTGTATTTTTTTGGCGGGTTTAAGGTACGGTTAAATGCGGAAGAAGGGTTGCCGTTTATACAAAATGTGCAAGTTCGTGAATGGTGAATGGTGAATGGTGAATCGTCAATGGTGAATGGTGAATCATCAATGGCCAATCGTGAATGCCCTGGTTCGTGTATACACGAACCAGGGAGTAGAAACCTCTCACTGCATACCTTACACCCTAAGCCCGAACCTTCGGGCTTACACCTTCCCGGGCTGTTTACTTAAAACTTATTACTTAATACTTATCACTCCCTACACCACCACATTGATCATCTTATTCTTCACATAAATGATCTTCTTGGGTCCCTTGCCTTCCAGCCATTTCTGTACAACATCATTGCCCAACACAATTTCCTCCACCTGCGCCTGATCGGCATCGAGGGAAATAGACATGGTAGTGCGCACTTTGCCGTTCACAGAAATCGGGTACTCTTTGGCAGATTCAACCACATACTTTTCTTCGAATACCGGATAAGATGCATCGAGAATGCTGCCGGTATTGCCTAATTGTTTCCACAGCTCTTCAGCGATATGCGGTGCATAAGGCGTCATCAACACCAGCAATTTTTCCAGTATTTCTTTTTTGTTACACTTGAGATCGCTTAATTCGTTTACCGCAATCATGAACCCACTAACACCGGTGTTGAAACTGAATCGTTCCGTATCGGCGTCGATGCGGCGGATCGTGTTGTGTAACACTTTCAATTCGGCATCGGTAGCCTTCTCATTGGTCCAGATTGCGCCTTTGATTTCGTCGAAGAACAAACGCCAGAGTTTTTTGAGAAAACGGTGCACACCTTCAATGCCTTTGGTATCCCAGGGTTTGCTCATCTCCACCGGACCGAGGAACATTTCATACATCCGGAAGGTATCCGCTCCATATCTGTGTACGAGATCGTCGGGGTTGACGGTATTGAACTTGGACTTGGACATTTTTTCCACTTCCATGCCGCAGATATATTTACCATCTTCGAGAATAAATTCTGCATTGGCATATTCATTATTCCGCCACGTTTTAAAAGCGGACATATCCAATTCAACGCCATCGACAAAGTTCACATCCACCCGGATCGCGTCGGTTGATTGCAATCCATATTTGCCCTCACTGTCCAGCAAGCCTTTCGACACAAATTGATTGGTGCCGGTCAACCGGTATACAAACCGGCTGCTGCCCTGGATCATGCCCTGGTTCACCAGCTTTTTATACGGCTCTTCATGACCGATATAACCCAGGTCATACAGCACTTTGGTCCACATGCGGCTGTACAGCAAATGCCCTACGGCATGCTCGGTACCACCGATGTATAAGTCTACCTGCCCCCAATAATCGGACACTTCGCGGTTGCAGAATTCCTTTTCATTGTGCGGATCCATGTAGCGGAGAAAATACCAGGACGATCCGGCATAACCGGGCATGGTATTCGTTTCCAGGTGCTGTGCCGTCCACTCCGGAATATTGGCCAACGGCCCTTCACCTTCGGGTCCGGGTTTGTAGCTTTCCACTTCCGGCAATTGCAAAGGCAATTGGGATTCATCCAGCGGATAAGCAATCCCATTTTCCCAACGGATGGGAAACGGCTCACCCCAGTAACGCTGACGGCTGAAGGCCGCATCGCGCATTTTATAATTTACTTTCCGCGTACCAATTCCTTTTTCTTCGATGGCTTTGATGGCCACCTCCATGGCTTCACGCATGTTCAGCCCATTGAGAAAACCGGAATTTTCCAGTATTGCATCTTTGGTAGGGTTGGCGTCTTCTCCGTTGAAATGCGAACCGATGATATTGGTAATGGGAATATTGAAATGTTTGGCAAACCGGAAGTCGCGTTCATCGCCGCAAGGCACGGCCATGATGGCGCCGGTGCCATAACCTGCGAGTACATATTCAGATATCCAGACAGGAATCTCTCTTCCGTCAAAAGGATTGATGGCATAAGCGCCGGTGAACACGCCGGAGATCTTTTTCTCCGCCATGCGCTCGCGTTCACTGCGGCTTTTCACGTAGGCGATATAGTCGTCCACTTCGGCGGCCTGCTCGTCCGAACGCACTTCGCCGATCCAGTCAAGTTCCGGAGCGATCACCATAAAGTCTACACCAAAAATGGTATCGGGACGCGTAGTGTACACGCGCAGTTTGCGGTCGTGGCCTTTGATCGCAAAATCGATCTCTGCACCGGAAGACTTGCCGATCCAGTTGGTCTGCATTTCTTTCATCGCATCGCTGAAATCGACCTGCTGCAGTCCGTCGAGCAAACGATCGGCATACTCGGTTATGCGCAGATACCATTGACGCAGTTTCTTGCGTACAACGGGGTAACCACCTCGTTCGCTTACGCCATTGATCACTTCGTCGTTGGCCAATACGGTTCCGAGCGCCTCGCACCAATTTACTTCACCGTAGCCGCAATAGGCCAGGCGGTATTCCATCAAAATGGATTCGCGGGTGAACTCATTAAAGCTATTCCATTGATCCGCGGTGAAAGTGGCGAGTGACTCGCTGCCGGCTTCCACACGGAATTTATCATTGGGGAATGGATGATTTTTGTTTCCTTCTTTTTCAAAAGTCGCCACCAGTTCGGTGATGGGCGTAGCCTTGCCGGTCTGACGGTTGAGAAAGCTTTTAAACAATTGGAGGAATATCCATTGTGTCCATTTGTAATAACCGGGATCTGAGGTCCGTACTTCGCGTTCCCAATCGAAGCAAAAGCCAATATTGTCCAACTGTGTGCGGAAGTTGATGATGTTGGCATGTGTGGACACGGCGGGATGAATGCCATGGTCGATGGCATATTGTTCCGCAGGCAGACCAAATGCATCGTAGCCCATCGGGTGCAGCACGTTGAAGCCTTTGAGGCGTTTATAGCGCGCGAAAATATCGGAGGCAATATAACCAAGCGGATGACCTACGTGCAGGCCGGCTCCGCTGGGATAAGGGAACATATCGAGCACATAGTACTTCGGTTTGTCACGCTTGTTGGACACACGATAGGCGTTGGTATCCTTCCACGTTTGCTGCCATTTCTTTTCAATATCCCGGAAATTGTACTCCATAATTTTTTGCCGTTGTTTTAATAAAGCCCGCTGCCTGCGGACAGCATTAGCGTCTTTTTAACATCTGAGGCGTTGCCGGTGGCAATATACGCCGCGGCTTACCGTTTAAAATGGGCAGCAAAAATACTGATTGTAGGGCTGAATCTGCTAAATTTGCCTGCATGCCTTCCATCGCGGGCAAAGACAAGGACTAACCCATTCGTTTTCGAAAAAATTTGTGATTCATGGCTCGTACCAACAAAGCTTCGATCAAGCGCAGCAAACCTTCCTATTTCATGTCGATCCTGGGGGTAACCCTGGTATTGGTGTTGCTGGGCATTATTGGATGGCTCGTGATCAATGCCAACAAACTCGGTGATTATTTCAAAGAAAGTATAGAGGTGAAAGCTTTCCTGCGGGGTGATCTCAATCCGAAGGACAGCGTGGCGCTGGTGAATTATATCAACAGCCGCCCTTATACCCGGGCTTCGCAGTTCGTGGACAAGGAAGAAGCTAAAAAAATCTACCTGGCCGACGGCAACGAAAGCTGGGACAAGTTTATGACGGAGAATCCGCTGCCGGACGCCATATACGTGGGCATCAAAACGGACTATGTGGAGAAGGATTCGCTGGAAATGATCAAAAAGGACCTCGAACAGCAGACCTATGTAAGCGATGTGAACTATCCCGAATCACTGATCGACGTAATGACCAAAAATATCCGTAACATCTCCATGGTCATCCTGGCCGTGGCCATATTGCTGTCGCTGGTAGCCATCGTGCTGATTGACAACACGATCCGCCTGGCGATGTTCAGCAACCGCTTCCTGATCAAGACGATGCAGATGGTGGGCGCCACCCGCGGATTCATTGCACGTCCGATGAATATACGGGCCATTATCAACGGCGCTATCGGGGGGATCATTGCCTCCGTGTTCGTGTACCTGATGATCCTCGGCGCGGAAAAAGTAATCACCGGCCTGTATTCGCTCCGCGATAATACCCAACTGGCTATTTTGTTTGGTGGCCTGATCCTGATCGGCGTGCTGATCAGCCTGTTGAGTACTTACCGCAGCGTACTGAAGTACCTCCGCATGAAACTCGACGACCTGTATTGATCCCGAATCCCGGATTTATTAATATATTGCGCATCCAAAATCTCCATTATGGCAGAAAAAACGACAACCGACGCCCTGTTTACACGCGACAACTATATCTGGATGCTGATCGGTATTGTGGTCATTGCAATCGGCATGTTCCTGATGAGTGGTGGTGCCAGCAAAGACCCCAATGTGTTTAACCCGAAAGAAGTATACAGTGCCACGCGTATCACTATTGCGCCGCTGGTGATCCTGGCAGGATTGGTGATCGAAGTCTTCGCGATATTCAAATCTCCCAAAAAAGCATAAAGGCTGTTATCAGCCGCAGAGAAGAGGTTGTGTCAAAATAAAGACGCAACCTCTTTTTTATTGGCAATCATTTCGTTTCTTTATCATTCTTATAAATATTCTCCATTCATGACGATCATTGAAGCCATCATTGTGGCCATTGTGGAAGGACTGACAGAGTTTTTACCGGTATCCTCCACCGGACACATGATCATCGCCAGCACATTCCTGGGCATTCACAAAGAAGAGTTCACCAAATTATTTGAAGTAGCGATACAATTGGGTGCCATTCTCGCAGTGGTAGTATTGTACTGGAGAAAATTCTTCGACTTCCGCCGCTGGCAGTTTTATGTAAAACTCTTCATTGGTGTCATTCCGGCTTTGCTGCTCGGTTATTTATTTTCCGACCAGATCGATGCGTTGCTGGAAAGTCCGCTGACCGTGGCCATTACCTTACTGCTCGGAGGTATTGTGTTGTTGTTCATCGACCGTGCATTCAACAGACCCACGATCGAGTCGGATGATCAGATTACCTATTCCAAAGCCTTCATCACCGGCATCTGGCAAACAATTGCCATGATACCCGGCGTAAGCCGCAGCGCGGCTTCCATCATCGGTGGTATGCAGCAGAAGATGACGCGTAACCTCGCGGCTGAATTTTCATTTTTCCTGGCTGTGCCTACCATGTTTGCCGCCACTGCTTATTCTCTTTTTATAAAAAAATGGGGAACGCCTGAACTGCCGCGTAAAGGATATGAGATCATCATGGAATCGAAAGAAAACATGGTCGCGTTTGGCGTAGGCAATATCGTAGCGTTTGTAGTAGCCATTTTAGCGATTCGTTTTTTCATCAACTACCTGAAGATTTACGGATTTAAAGTGTTTGGCTGGTACCGGATCATTGCCGGTGCTATTCTTTTGATCCTGTTCCTGACCGGCGTGATCGAACATTAAACAAGAACCACCTTTAACCCTCAACCACTGCAGTTATGCAAACCGCCTCCAAAAAAGTTGTGAACGGATGGGCCATGTACGATTGGGCCAATTCGGTGTACAACCTGGTGATCACCACCACCTTTTTCCCTATTTACTTCCTGGCAGTAACAGGTGGTGCCGGAGAAGGACACCGGGTGGAATTCCTGGGACGGACTTTTGTCAACTCTTCGCTGTACGACTATACACTCGCCCTGGGTTATGGACTGGTAGCCCTGCTCTATCCTATTCTTACCTCCATTGCCGATACACGTGGCAATAAGAAAAACTTCATGCGGTTTTTCTGTTACATGGGTGCCCTGGGATGCAGCCTCTTATTCTTTTTCGAAGATGGAAGATTATGGCTCGGCATCCTGGCCTTTATGTTTGCCTGTATGGGCTACGCGGGTAGTCTCGTATTCTACAACGCGTATCTCCCCGAAATAGCCGCCCCCGCCGACCGCGACCGGATCAGTGCCAGAGGTTTTTCCTATGGCTATATCGGCAGTGTATTGATGCAGGCCGTCGGTTTTGTACTCGTTACGTTGATGCCCGAGCAACAGGGAGAGGCAATCCGCATTACCTTCTTATTAGTTGGTATCTGGTGGTTTGGTTTTGCGCAGATCACTTTCAGACGACTGCCCGCCGTAGAGATACGCAAACCACAAAAAGGGAATGTATTCAAAGACGGATTTACAGAAATGGGTAAAGTGTACCGTGAGGTAACAAAGATGCCGGTACTCAAACGTTTTCTCCGTGCCTTCTTCTTTTACAGCATGGGTGTGCAAACGGTGATGCTGGCCGCTACCCTGTTTGGCAGTAAAGTCTTAAAACTCCCCGATACCAAACTTATTATTACCGTCGTGCTTATTCAGTTGGTAGCCATCGCGGGTGCGTGGGGTATGTCGCGTCTTTCCGCAAAACTGGGCAACATCAAAGTATTGATGGGTGTTGTATTATTCTGGATAGTGATCTGCGTGGCCGCTTATTATACTGCTTCATTGCCGGAGATGGGCATCAATGCCGAGTACCCGTTTTATGGACTGGCTATTGCCGTTGGATTGGTAATGGGTGGCATTCAGGCCCTCAGCCGCTCTACCTATGCCAAGCTGATGCCTGAAACAAAAGATACTGCTTCGTTCTTTGCGTATTATGATTTCACCGAGAAACTGGCCATTGTGATCGGCATATTCAGTTTCGGTTTTATCGAAGAACAAACCGGCAGTATGCAAAATTCGATTCTTTCACTCGTGGTCTTTTTTGCCATAGGGCTGTTGTGGTTGTACCTGGCCCTTGCCAGGCAGCGGAAGACCGCATAAACGATCTGCTATGAAAATTTATAGTGTGAATGCCGGCCATTTCAAGCTGGACGGTGGTGCAATGTTTGGCGTAGTGCCAAAATCGATGTGGAACAAACTAAACCCCGCCGACGAAAACAATATGTGCAGTTGGGCCTTGCGTTGCCTGCTGATCGAAGATGGTGACCGTTTGATATTGGTAGACACGGGTATGGGCGATAAGCAGGATGCAAAATTTTTCGGACACTATTACCTGCATGGCGACGACACGCTGGACAAATCATTGGCGGCGCATGGTTTTAGTCGCGAAGACATCACCGATGTTTTTCTCACGCATTTACATTTCGATCATTGTGGTGGCGCGTTGGTCCGCCAGGGCGAAGGATTTGCACCGGCATTTCCCAATGCAACCTATTGGAGCAACGAAGAACACTGGGATTGGGCCGTGCAGCCAAATGACCGCGAGAAAGCTTCTTTTCTGAAAGAGAATATTCTGCCGCTGCAGGAAAGCGGCCGTCTGCAATTGCTCAAAACGCCGGCAGCTACTGATGAGAAACTGCCGACATTGCCATTTGCAGACAATTTTTCCATCCGTTTTGTGAGCGGGCATACCGAAGCGATGATGCTGCCACAATTGCGTTACAAAGACCGCACGATCGTGTACATGGCGGACCTGTTGCCCTCGCAGGCGCACATTCCTATTCCGTATGTGATGGCTTATGATACGCGGCCGTTATTGACCTTACAGGAAAAAAAATCATTTCTCCGCGAAGCCGCCGACAATAACTACATCCTGTTCTTCGAACATGATCCCGTGTATGAATGCTGCACTCTGCAAGACACGGAGAAAGGTGTGCGGGTGGGGGAATTGTTTAAGTTGAATGAGCTTTAGAGCTCAAATGTGTAAATGTGCCGCCTTCGGCGGAATATGTAAATGTGAAAATGAATACTGTGCCGAAATCATTTACACATGGCCCACGGCGCAGCCGGGGCACATTTCCACATCTACACATTCGGTCAGTTTTTCTTCACCAGCGACGTCAGCGGATGACGCAGGTTTTCGAAGCTCATCATATCAATCTTTACTTTACCTACTACAATCGGGCTTTCGATGCGCACCGGGATGTGGTTGGCGTCATCAGACACCCATACCGTCATTTTTTCCCCGCCTTCGAAAATAGTGCCCTGGATCAGCAGCGGCTTGAACTTGATCGCGCGGAATTTACCATACTTGGTCTTGATCGTTTCTTTTCCCAGGTAACGGATATACATGTTGTACACTTCGTTGTCGAGGAACATCGAAAAAGCGATCTTATCGTTGGGACGCAAACGCGAGAAGTCGATATTACGCGCATAGAATACGGAACTCACCACATCCTGTACGCAGGGTGGCACTTTGAATACACCGTCGTTGGTCACCGCGGTATTGGCCGCTTTGTTGAAGGTGACGGTCTGGAATTTCTTATACCCGCCTTCATTTACGTTGCGGATAAATTTCAATGCCTGCATGGTAACGGTGTCGATATATGTTTCGTATTTATCGCGCACCTTGAAGATCCAGTCATAGGAATCGTTGGTCTTGCCATCGCCTACGATATGGAAAACCGGTTTGCCGTTGAGGGTTTCGAGTGTATTGGTAAATGTGGCAATGCCTGCATTGACATAAATACCGGCCACGTTGTAATACACCGTGAACGATACACGCTCGCCGGCTTTGAATGCAGTGTTGGGAATGGTGCAATCCACCTGCGGCCCTTTCAGTTTGCCGGATACCGGCTCCGTACGGGGCGTAAAGGCCAGCAATGCAACCAGCGGTACCGCAAAAAGTTTAAGTCCTTTCATGTCTGTTATTGAATATCCGTTTTATACTTAAAATTAACAAACTCCCGGCCAAAGCCGGAATTACCAGATTTATAAGCCAGATGCTGAGCGTTGTCAGTCCTATCCCGAGCTGGTTGGTGCTGAACAGTCCCACCAGTTTCAGGCTCACTTCTCCTTTGAGGCCCAGATCCGTAAAGAGCGCAATCGTGGGAACAACGGCCATTACCAAAAACATCACACTGATCGTTGCCAGTGCCTGCGGCCAGGAAATCTCCACATTAAACAACCGGAACAGCAGGTAATACTGCAGGATAAAAACCATAAACCGGGTTGCCGATAAAGACAGCAATCGCCAAAGTAAAGTTGCATTAAAATGCTCCAGCGCCTCGATCAGCCATACGAATCGTCGCATCGCGGGCAGCCGGTCTATCCAGCGGATAAGCCATGGAAGCCGGAAATAAAAGAACGTTAAAATCAATAACCCCACTCCTACTCCATATCCGATCATGCGCAGCCAGAACGAAGTCAGTAACTGATGTTCTGACAGTGTATCACGTAAAAAGAACAAACTGATCAGCCCCGCCACCAGCGTGATCATGAGTTGACTGATGCTTCCCATGATGGTCAGCGAAATGGCCTTTAACCGGTTGCCGTCGTCCATGTACAACACACGTCCGAGGTATTCGCCCACCCTGTTGGGTGTACTTACGGAAAAAGATACACCGGAAAGCACCGCCCTGAAAGCTTTTCCCAGGCTTACCTGCTGGATCTGCTGCACCGACAATTTCCATTTCACCGCTTCCAGTCCCCAATTGACAATCATGAGCAACAATACCCCTATCATCAGCCACACTTTCGTGCTGGCAAAAGATTCACGGATGTGCTGCCAGGATGTTTCCAGTCCCGGCTGCCGCATCACCTGGTTGTAAATAGACCAGGAAAGCCAGGCAAACAATAGCGGCCCCAATCCAAACCGGACGAATAAACTGATCTTGCGTTTGTGTTCTTTTTTAATCTGCATCATGAACAAGTCAAAAGTAAAAATTAAAACCTCAAAAGCACTGCCCTTGTACGGGTATTATGTTCAGCCGTGAAAAAACCTTTTTTTGGGTTTCGAATGACTAATTTTGAATCGACGTTTTGAGTTTTGAATTTTGAATTTGAACGCTAAGATTATATTAGGAATAGACCCGGGCACTTTGCTGATGGGCTACAGTCTGATCGAGGTCAGGACGTCGGGCATCGTTTTGCTGGAAATGGAGGCACTTAAGCTTTCCGGCCGCAAGGATAATTACGAAAGGCTGAGCATGATTCATGAAAAAGTGGAATCGCTTATCCGTGAATTCCGGCCGCATGAATTTGCCATTGAAGCGCCGTTCTTCGGTAAGAACGTACAAAGTATGCTGAAACTCGGGCGTGCGCAGGGCGTGGCGATTGCGGCGGCCATGCGCGCAGGACTTCCCGTTACCGAATATTCTCCCCGCCGCATCAAACAGGCCGTTACCGGCAATGGCAATGCCGATAAACAACAGGTGTGGAAAATGCTGCAGCAGTTGCTGTCGCTGACCGAAGCGCCCCGTTATTTCGATGCCACCGATGCTTTGGCTGTAGCAGTCTGCCACCATTACGAACTTCGCTCGGTGATACCGGCTGCAACGAAAAAAACAAAAGCCGCCAAAGTATCGTCAGCGGACTGGGAAGCATTTATCAAAAAAAATCCCGGACGCGTTTTATGATGCCTGCAGGCGGGCAACCAGCCGCTGCTGAATAGCTTTCATTTCCGCTTCTTCCAGTTTCAATTTAGGTTGGGTAAAATTCAGATCGTTGGCTTCATTGATCGGAATAAGGTGCATATGCGCATGTGGCACTTCAAGCCCCATTACCTCTATACCGCAGCGGTTACAATCAAACTCCTGTTCAATAGCTTTGGCAATGGGCTGCGCAAATACGAGCAGTTCGCGGAGCAGCTCCTCCGGCAGGTCGAAGAGGCGGTCGGTCTCCTGGCGTGGCACTACCAGCACATGCCCGCGGCGGAGGGGGAATGCGTCGAGGAAAGCCACGAAGCGTTCGTCTTCCGCAATTTTATACGAAGGAATGGTTCCGTTGATGATTTTGGAAAAAATGGTCATCGCTGCATGATTTGATATGGCCTAAGATACGCTCAAAAAACAAGAGACCGGGTGGTGACCCGGTCTCTTGTAAAAAGTTGTAGCGGGCAATCATCAGATGGTGATGTCTTCGATCTTGAATTTGATAACACCGGCGGGAGCCTGTACTTCTGCAGTCTCTCCTTTTTGTTTTCCTAACACTCCTTTACCGATAGGTGAAGTGATGGAGATTTTTCCGGCTTTAAGGTCAGCTTCTTTTTCGCTTACTATCTGATAGGTTACTTTCTTTTTTGTTGACAGGTTCGTCATCGTCACTTTTGTGAGGATGGATACTTTGCTGGTGTCGATTGTTGACTCATCGATCACACGTGCATTGGCAAGGGCGCCCTCCATGGATGCGATCTTCGCTTCCAGGAGGCCCTGAGCCTCTTTGGCCGCATCGTATTCTGCGTTCTCCTTCAGGTCTCCCTTTTCCCGGGCTTCAGCAATAGCCCGGCTGGCGGCTGGACGTTCTACTGCACGCATGTGATGCAGTTCCTCCTTCATGGCTTCCAGGGTTTCTTTCGTTACATACTGAATAGCACTCATAAAAACTCCGTTTTATAAAAACAAAAAAATAACAACGCCTCAGCCTGGTAGCTGAAGCGTTGCACTATTGAATATGGGTAAAGGTACTAAAGTATTCGATATAACCAAAACGGCTGTTGCCCGGTCAGTCCTGGATCATACAGGGCGGAACCAGCTTCAATTGGGCAGAATGCTAAAAACAAATACCGGAAATGCTATCATATGGCCGGGCATTAAATTACATCAACTCTTAAAGCCCGATCAAAAATCGAAAGCCGCATCAGGGTTCCGCAGTTTTTTTACAACCACTTCCGACATGCGTTGATAGGCCTCATGCGAATAACCTGCTATGTGCGGTGTGATGAATACATTGGATTGTGTAAGTAACCAGTCGAGGCGTTTGCGCTCTTCTTCCTGGTAGGTATCGAGCTTTTCATTTTCCAATACATCCAGTGCCACGCCGCGTATCTGTTCGCGCTTCAATGCCTGTACGAGTCCGTCCGTATCAATCACTTTTCCTCTCGATGTATTGAGTATCCACGGGCGTTGCTGCAGACTTGCAAAGAAGGATTCATTGGCCATGTGACGGGTCTCTGATGTAAGGGGCACATGAAAACTTATTACGTCTGCATAACGCGCAATCTGCTCTTCCGAGGCTTCATGTACATGACCTTCCGCAAAACCGAATTTGTATTTATCATAAGCCAGAATGGTTACCTTGAATGGTGCCAGCAACCTGGCAAATGCCCTGGCGGTATTGCCATAACCAATCAGCCCTACCGTTCGTCCAGACAATTCCCATCCACGGTTTTCATCGCGCAGCCATTGCCCTTGTTTTACCTGCTGCTGCGACAAAGAAAGGTTGTTCATCAGGTTCAGCAACATACCCAGTGCCTGCTCGGCAACCGCATTGCGATTACCTTCCGGACTGCTGATGCAACGTATGCCTTTGCTTTCTGCAAAGGGTACGTCTACGAGTTCCATACCGCTGCCGAGTCTTCCGATCCATTTAAGCTGATGCGCTTTTTCGAGCAGCGCCTGGTCTACACGTATACGCGTGGTAATCACGAGACCTGTTATTTCACCTATCCTGGTGTTCAGTTCATCGTATTGAATATCGGGGCGATATTCAACTTCGTATCCATCTTTTTCCAATTCTTCTTTTAAAAGCGGATGTGCTTTTCCTGTAATGATTGCAAGCTGTTTCACGTCAGATCGTTTTCAGGTGTGACAGGGCGTGGCTGCCCCTTTTTCATTTTATAAGTGAGTGCGGCAAAGTCGGCAACCGACAATTGTTCGGCCCGCTTGTTGAAGAAATCGTCGGCCAGCACGTCTGGTTCAAAGAGGCCTTTAACCGCATTGCGCAGTGTTTTGCGCCGTTGATTGAAAGCCGTTTTTACCAGGTGAAAGAGATCGCCTTTGCTGGTGAATTGGTACTTGCCCGGTGTACGTTTCAACCGGATAACACCACTCATTACTTTAGGTGGTGGCGTAAAACTCTGCTGGCTCACATCAAACAAATACTCCACCTCATAAAAAGCCTGCACCAACACACTGATTACGCCGTATACCTTACTTCCTTCCGGTGCGGCCACCCGTTGAGCCACTTCTTTCTGAAACATGCCGATCGTTACCGGCACCAACTCCTGCCACTGGAGAATTTTAAATAATATCTGTGTGGAAATATTATAGGGAAAATTACCCACCACGGTAAATTCTTCGTTAAAAGGCGGAGCGATATCGAGAAAACTTCTGTGCACGATGCGGTCTTTCAATACCGGATAGGTTTGCATCAGGTAAGTAACTTTCTCTTCATCGAGTTCTACAGCTTTAAAATCAACGTCCGGCAGTTCGATCAGGTATTTGGTCAATGCACCGCCGCCTGGTCCGACTTCCAGCAAACGGGAAAACGGATGTTCCTGTAATGCATCCACGATTTTACGGCAGATGTTTTCATCCCGCAGGAAGTGTTGTCCCAATGATTTCTTAAGCGTATACATGCCCCAAAGGTAGGCATAAAAAAAGGTCCGTCCCTGCAAGAGCGACGAACCGGGGGACTGAAAAACGAACAGTTCGGATTATTGTTTCACAAACTTCTGACGCGCGCGGATTTCTCCGTTGGCGTTGACCGCACGCAACATATAAGTCTGAGCCGGCAATGCGTGAAGGTCGAGTTGTATTTCATTTCCGTTATTACCTGATACCACCTGTCGCGATATCACCACGCGGCCGGAAAGGTCCGTTACCTGCAATTGCAGTTTTTCGGGACGGTTGCCGGTGAAGCGTAAAGTGATCTGTTCGGTAGCAGGGTTGGGATAGGTCTGAATGCGCAGGCCTGTGCTGTAGTCATTCAATACCGTTAATGTTTTGCTGTAGGTGATGCTGCCATCTCTGTCTACCTGGCGGATGCGGTAGTGGTTCAATCCTTCGAGGGGTTGAAGATCGGTAAAGGCGAAAGGTTGCTGGCCTTCTACTCTTCCGAGTGTTTCAAACTGCCAGCCATTGCCCGAGCGCTCTACTTCGAAATGACTGTGCTGTGCGTCGGTCACTGCCGTCCAGCGCAGATCGGTGGTACGTGCCGGTGTGAGCACCGCGGTAAAATCAGTAAAGTGTACCGGCAGGGCGATCAGCGTTGAAGTAGTTCTGAAAAAGCTGAGGTTATCGATGTAAAAGCCATCGTCGGTCTGGTAATCGAAACCGTTGGTGACATTGGCATCTGAAGCAAAATAAAAACGCAGTCGCAGGCTGGTAGCCGTGAGGAAATCTTTCAGGTCGAATGTCTCACGCGTCCAGTCTTCGCGGATACCGGTTAATGAAGGCTTGCCATCGATCTTGCTGCCGTCGAAAGTTGTGGGCTCCTGCACGGTGGTAGATCCCACAAGAGGAGTCCAGGTACTACCATCGGTCGAAACCTGCACCTGCAGGTAATCGCGGAAATTCTCGGAACGGTGACGTACCCAGAAGTTGAGGTATGCGGCAGTGGAACCCGAAAGATTAAAGGTATTCCGGTAGGTAGCCACCCTTGTGCTGCCGGAGGTATAATTGCCCGAAGGAGATTCGGACATCGCTTTGCTTGAGCCGCCGCCATAGCCGGCCCCGGCCGCCGTAAAGCCCCATCCATTGGTACCTGTCCAGTTGGTACCAAATGTGCCATCCATATTATCCGTGAATAATTCCTGCGCGTTGTAAAATTTCACGACGGTGTCGTACAGCGTGATGCCATCTGTTTCGATCTTCCAGGCAAAACGGATACGCTGCCCGGTAGGTAATGTGGAAGGCAGGGTAACTGCTATGCTACCGTTATATGTATCGAAATAATTCGCCAGGGAAGTAGTAACGGGTGCGCCAACGGAAGCAACATTCTCTATTGGAACAACTGATACGGTTACAGGTTTATTGGCAAGACCTGTGCGGGTCATATTATAAGTAAAAGTGGGTGTTCTGCTGGTAAGATTCATAGGGCCAGTATCCTGCAGGTTTACATAAGAACCGGCAGCATACAGCAGTTGAAGATTCTGAAAAGCCATGCCTTTGCAGAGATAATCGATCTGGTCTTTCGGTGCCCAGAAATTATTTCCCGACACACCACCTCCGGCTCCGCCTTCGCCGGTCATGCCATATATTTTGCCTTTGGTGCCAGTACCGATATCGCCCATCAGCATCCAGTCTTTTACACCGCCTGCCACTTCATAGCCTACAGATTCCGGGCTGTTACCTGCGCGCATGCCGTTGTACAAGCCCATAGCGGCAGGTACAAATGTATAAAACTTGGTATCGGGCGCGCTCATAGTATGTAAACTGGGGCGACCGAAAGGCAACGAATAATAAGGACCATAGGCATGCTGATCGATCATGGCAACAAAACGGCGGCTGTAAGTAAAATCACGAATCGCTTTTGTTTCGGGTTCTGAAAAAGCTGCGGTACCAAAATAAGTGTCGGCCGTTTGCGCGGAAGAACCGCAACTGGTTGATGCACCTGCACAGTTACTCCAGTCAACACCATAATTGCGGTTGAGATCAACTCCATAAGATCCGCCGCTATTCAGTTTTCGGTTCTTGCGCCAGCCAGAGCCTACTCCTCCGGCGCGATTGTACTCCCATCCGTCGGGATTTACGCAGGGAACGATATATATCTCGCGATTGTTAACCAGTTCGCGCACGCGCGGATCAGTATCATAAAATTCACAGAGATAATACATGAAGAAGATCATGCTGCTGCCGCCGATTGCTTCGCGCGCATGTTGCAAGCCCATGAAAAGCACTTCAGGTTCGTCCTCATCAGTGGCCACGTTGTCGGAAATTTTAATACACCATATATCGCGGTTCTCAACAGATTTACCGATAGAAGTTTTTTGCGCGATGTTGGGATAAAGCGTCACCAGTTGATTCATGGCGGCATTCATTTCAGCGAAGCTGTAATAACCGCCAAACGTATTTTTTACTTCAAACCCTGATGGAGAAGGAATAAGGCTGTAAAGATCTTTGCCGGTTTGCTCAAAGCCAAGACGGGCTTGCGCATCCGGGTCTTCACCGCGGGCTTTCTTTTCTTCGTAAATACGGTTGAGTTCATTCACATGACGCGCCACATCGGGCACCAGTACTTTGTGTGAGCGGCCGCTTCTGCGCAAACGAGCCAATGCATCGGCACTGATCTCCGATACGATCGAGCCATCACTATCATAGTAAAAGTGGTCGATCTCCAGCAACCCGAGCAACTCGTTGCGTTCGGCCAATGTAGCGGGAGGATCAATTTTCACACTGCTGTAAACCTGATGTTGCGCCTGCGCCAACACCGGCAAAAGAAAAAACAAACTAAGAATGGTTCTCAAGGACTTCATTGTACAATTGGATTTTTCAGGAACGATTGGAAAATGAAACGGGCTTTTATTATTTATTACCGGCGTATAACCAATTTCTGCTGGCGTGTGCCAGATGCATCTGCCACCTGTATCAGGTAGGTGCCTGCGGACCACGATTTACTCAACGGAATAGTGATGGTGTTCATGCCTGAACTAAGCGTATGTTTGGCTGTATATATCACCTTGCCGTCGATACTCAGTATGTTGACATCTGCCTGTTCGCGGGTTTGTCCTTTTACGGATATCACTACCTGGTCGCGTGCAGGGTTGGGTGATAAAGTGAATGATTGATCAGCACCGATTGTAATAGTGCGGATATCGCTGTATTTGTCGCGGCCGATCAGCAAACGATAATAGGATACGCCCTGGTAAGGATGTTTATCGAGCAACTCGTAATACTGTTTGCCACTTGTCTGCCGGGCAGCTACCAGTCCGATGTTTTCCCAGTTCTGGCCATCGCGGCTGCGCAATACCTGGTAACCTGTCGACTGACGGTCTTCGCCGCTCACTTCCCAGTTCAGGTGCACCGCTGTTTTATTCACCACTTTAGCATCGAAAGAAAACAGGTTGACGGCAAGCGGATAGTTGTCTACTCTTACACGATAATCTTCCACTTCTCCACCATCGAAATAACCGGTAGGGTTATTGGTAGTCATGCCTGCCGAAGCCGGAGCGATACGCATGCGCAGATAGGTGTTGGTTCCGCTCACCAGTGTGGGAGATATACCGGTCATATATAGCCAGGATACCCAAAGCGTTTGCACAGAGGCAGAAGAAGGTATGGTATATGTTCTGCCTTCCGAAGGATCGAATACACCATTGGCGTTATAATCAAGCCATGCAATTAATGTTGCAGGTGAGCCTGTGTTATTGAATACCTGCGCCTGGAAGAAGTAATGCGGGTTGCCCGGTGCAAACAGGGGAAGGAAGGGAATACCGTCGTCTGTGTCTTCTGTGGTGCTGGCGCCTTTTTTCAGCCATTCCACATCCAGCGTGTTGCCGATACTGAGATTGGCCAGTGGCTCGTGTACTGCCAGCCCCCAGGTAGGATCAGCACCTTCATAAGAAATAGGCGCATCACCAAAATCACAGAAAGGACGGAAGGCTTCGCCTGCATCGCCCCAACTGCCCGTAATGGCTACGCCATTATAGGTAATGTTCTGTGCAGAGCCCACGTTATCGGTACCGTTATAAGTAGAGATGGTGCCGGATGCACTGGCATTCGGTGAACCTACATTATAGAGTTGGCCCGACCAGTCTACAGCTGCCTGGCGCGGCACCACCCCTGCTGCGGGCGTATAGTTATCCACTACGCCTGTCAACAGGTTCTGCCGGTAAAAATCCATATTGGCAAGGCTGGAAACCGCCCCGCCATCAAAGTCGTAAAGGTTGCCGTCGTTGATCACAAAATCGCTCCAGTCGTGCAGACGTGTACCGCCGGAGGTTTCCGATGTCTGTGCATATACCTGACTGAAAGTGGTGGGAGTGCCTGATCCGTCGAGATCAATACGGTAGATCATCGACTTGGTGTATTGTGAACCACCTTCCACACCGAGATAAAGATTGCCGTCATAAAAAGCGGCGGCAGCAGACTCTATGCCTTGTTCGAAGGTGGGAATATTCAGTGTGGTGGTAATATTGTTTACCAGCGGACCGTAAGTATTGGTATTGTAGTCGTAGCGGCGGAGTGTTTTCTGGTTACTGTTTACAGAATTCCCTGAGCCGGTGAGGCTATATGTATAATAAACCTGGCGTCTGTATGGATCGTACGCTATGGAGTTCATGCGATTGTGGCCAGCATCGGTGAACAACAGTTTTGCTCTTCCGGTTGCAGGATCCACATAATAAAAGCTGCCGTCGAGGCTGGTGAGAATATAGGATGGCATGCCGGTAAAAGGGCGGCTTACTGAATAATAGTTATTGGGAAAACTGCCGCTGCTGCAGGCGGTGATGTCGGAGATCCAGAATTCCCCGCCTTCATTACGGTTAGTGGCAGTATTGGTGATCTGCAACGTAACCCGGGTTACGGGACCGTTGATGCTGACATTGACATTACCAGCGGTGGAACTGTTACCAGACGTGGAGTTCGCCCCGGTTGCCCGCGCGTTGGCGGTATTATTATTGGAAATGGTGATATTGGCGCCGCCTGTAAGATTTACGTTGGTATTGGCCGCACCATTGAGTGCCGACACATTTACGCGCTGGTTCAGGTCGATATCGTACAAAGAAAAACGCAGACTGCTGACTGCAGAGGCGAAGGTCAGCGTGATGGTGCCATCACCTGTAAACTCCACATCTGCGCCCGATCCGTTGGAACCGGCTTCGCCGGTATGATCGGTATTAACCCCCGCAACGTTGGCATTGGTTGAATAGTTATGGGTAATGGTGAGTCGGTTGGCTCCGAACGCATAATACTGGGTCTGCGACTGCGCCAGGCTCACATAAGTACGAATCGTACCGTTGTCCCGGGCGAAAAACTCCCGGTAGTCCCAGTCGAGGGTGTGGTTGGTGCACTGCGCTATCAAAGCGGCAGGGAGGATGCCCAGGACTACAGTCATGAGCATGCGGCGGCAATTGGCAATTTTTCTCATAAGAAAATGGATAGGACCGGTTTTCGATCCGCCTGGTCGAGCGGAATGGTTGAATATCGGATCAGTTACTTCTGGCTGCGAATTTTGGGATAAATACTTTGGAAAGAAAGCCGAATTAAGACTTTCTGCTTAAAAAACGTAAAAGTTCTTACTTAGCGATAGGAAAAATCCCTTGTTTGTGTATAGGGTATACCCCTAAAGTATAAAAACAGGGGCCGGAGAAGAAATGCCTTATTTTTACAATTCAATCGTACTGCATATGACACATCAAGATAAACCTGTAATCGGCATCTCCTGTGGTGACATCAATGGCATTGGTTTAGAGCTGATTATACGTGCATTTTCAGATAGCCGCATGATGGATCTCTGCACGCCGGTGGTTTTTGCGTCCAGTAAAGTGGTGAATTTCTATAAGAAGACCGTAGCTGATTCGAACATTAACTATCAGAATATCAAGGATTTTACGAAGTTGAATCCCAAGCAGGTCAACCTGTTTAATTGCTGGGAGGAAGAAATTGCCGTGACTCCCGGGCAACTGACCGATGAAGCGGGAAAATATGCGGCGCTCTCCCTGCAAACGGCGGTAGCCGCGCTGAAACAGCAGCAGATCGACGGTTTGGTGACCGCACCTATTCATAAAAAGAACATCCAGTCACCCGAGTTCAGCTACACAGGTCACACGCCTTACCTGCGTGCGATGTTTGAAGTACCTGATGTAGTGATGATGCTTTGCGCCGGTAATTTCCGGGTAGCCCTGGTTACCGAGCATATTCCCGTTGGGGAAATTGCCCGTCATATTACCAAAGAAGCCATCCTGAGCAAATTGCAGCTGCTCAACCAGAGCCTCCAGCGTGATTTCGGTATCGACACGCCCAGAATTGCCGTACTTGGTCTTAATCCGCACGCCGGAGACGAAGGCCTGATAGGTAATGAAGAAGAAACGATCATCCGCCCCGCCATCCGCGAGGCTAAGAATAAAAACATCCTGGCGGTAGGTCCCTACAGCGCAGACGCATTTTTCGCCCGCCGCCATTTTGAAAAATTCGATGCCGTACTGGCGATGTACCACGACCAGGGCCTTATTCCCTTCAAAGCGCTGGCATCCGGCGAAGGTGTCAACTACACGGCAGGTCTGCCGGTGGTGCGTACATCTCCGGATCATGGAACCGCGTTTGACATCGCCGGAAAGGGCAAAGCTGACATTTCTTCGTTCCTGACCGCTATTTTCGAATGCATCGACATTATCCGTCGCCGCGGGCAATACATGGAAAACCGGAAAAATCCGATGAAAAAGGTTAATCCTGAAGTGTTTGAACGATTGGAAGACGAGGCTATTTAAATGGGTATATTAGGGAAATAATTTATGCACAAGGTTTGCAAAATCCGGGCATAGTAATTAGTTTTGTCCCAGTTCCTTTGTTTTTACGAAAGACCCGTCCCTGCCCGGCAGGATATCCAATATTTCTGTGGGAATTGATCCATTCAAAACCCTAAGAAATGATGTTCAGCAATTTCCTCCTTACGTTAGGCGTGGCAGTACTTGCCGCCCTGCAACCGGCAGAGGCCCCGGTCAATCAACATTCAGCATCTGTGTGTATCACTACCACTGATCAACCCGCTATCCAGTCGTTTACGGCAGCGCGTCAGTCAGCGAAAAGCCAGCTTAGCTGGTCGATTACAGAGAATGCAAAAGCAGATCGCATTGAAGTGGAAAAGAGTACCGACAACCGTCAGTTTACGCTGGCTGCTATTGTCTGGTGCAGTGAGAACCCCACAACGGATCATTATTCGTTTTTTGAAAAAGCCAATAACGATAAAGTATTTTACCGTTTAAAGCTTATTCGCAAAGACGAAACTGTCAGCTACTCGAATGTGTTGACAATAAGCCGTCCAAGTTAGATCTTAATGTAGTACAGAGTCAACCGACTCTCACTGATCACTCATACACTTACATACACTTAAAGGAAGTAAAAGGCCCCTTGTCTAAGGGGCTTTTACGTGTCTGCGGCCGTGCAGTGTATCCGGGGTCAATCCGGCCTGCACCGGCGGGCCCTGCTAACCCGCCGTACCGCAAACCTCAAATCAAGACCTCTTCAGGACCTGTTTACCTATTTCTTCCTGGCTGCTATGTCCAGTATAATATTAATATCGGGCAAAATGTACAACCCCTGTGTCGGGTCGTTGAATGCACCCATTCCCCAATCGAGCCGGTTAAAACTGAAAACTGCCTGCGCCAGTAACTGATCGTTGGTTCTGCTGATGCGGATGGGGAAAGACAGTGCGCGTGTGTTGCCCAGCAGGGTGAACATGCCCGTTAGTTTGTAATTCGCATTGGCGATGCCCTCCTCTCCTGTATAGGCTTCCACGTGCGTGATCTCATACGACGCCTCGGGATGCACCAACATGTTGAAGAACGTAATGCTTTGCAGGTGGTCGAGCAGCATTTGCTTTTCCGGATCCTGCAGGTCAAAGTTTTCAATGGAGCTAATGGGCATAGTAAAAGAACCTCCATTGATCATCCCGTTTTCGTCCATGGTAAAATCTCCTTTAACCTGCAGCGAACCGGTGTGGTGGTGATCCGGAGCCGAGCCTTTCCAATAGGCTTTGGATGTAGTGGCGTCTAATTTATACGAAGTGTCTTTGTCGTCTTTTTTGTTGCAGGCCATCATTGTCAGCAACAAAAGGGCCATCCCTGTAATACGTTTCATTTTTCTTTTTTTAATGGTTGTTTTTCGCAGGTTATAAAATAGTCCGTCAGATAAATTGTACGCCATACCGGCTGCTGATTCTTTCTGTCATTATTTCAATGATGTCCGCAGGCGGCGGTCCGGCAGGAGGTGTCAGCTCCAGGTTGCGTGCGGGTTCGCTGAATTCGATAAAATAATCCTGCAGTCCGCCGGGCGTAATAAGACTCAGGAATTTTGCAGCATCCGTCTGAATGGCAAAATGATGTTTGATGGTTCTGGGTGCAAATACCGCCTCGCCGGCAGAAGCCGTAGTCTCTTTGCCGCCAATGAAAAACTTAATCTGGCCTTCAAGCAGAAAAAAAGTTTCGTCCTCATTGGCATGAATATGTGGCGGAGGCTCTACGCCCTTCGGCAATGTCATTTCCAATAATGAGAAAGCTCCGCCGGTCTCACTGCTGTTTACCAGTACCCTGAAATATCCTCCCTGGTAACTACGGTAGTCAGCCACATTTAATACGTCATTGTCCATTGTTGTATACAATTGTTATTGATAAAAACATACCCGCTCCTCTTCAGCAGTTGCTGAAAAAGACAATTGAGATTATCTGCCTTCGCAAATATTCCGCTGGGGCAAACGAATAACTTACCTTCTTATGAAGGGGACTAATGCGGGGGATTCTGTTGAGTGGAGTTAAGCGTTGAAGTAGATAACCGGTTGCGTACTATAATGATGCCCGGCTTCGTGATGCGAAAATAACTCAGTGAAATTATTTTAGTAAGTAAAGTTGGCTGAGACGTGCAAAAGCCCCTCTGAAAGGGGCTTCTGGAAAGTCAAAATTCAAAAGTAAAAAAGTGTATGTTGAATTTATCAATGCATCCGTTACACTTCGCTGGTTGCCGGTTCGTGTATACACGAACCAGGGAGATGGAAAAGCGCTCCCTGAGGCCGATACTTCGGTCTCTCGAAGGGTTAGCGGCTGAGGAATCGTTGTGCTACGCTTTCACCCCACTGCGGATGAATGCTGCTTGCCGGCTTGAAGGCTTTGAATTTCTCCAGCGATTTTTCCAATATCTTTTTTCCCTCTTCCACGCTGCCGCCAAATTGTGGGGGTGTATTCATTTTATCGATGCCTTCCTGCAGGTATACACGCGGATTTTCGGGGTTCAATGATTTTGCTTTTGCCAATGCTTCCGCAGATGCCGCACCGGCTGTCATATAACGTCCCATTACATCACCGATCAGTTTCAGCGTGTTGATCAGTTTTTTTACCACATATATTTCTGAGTTGTTGGCTTCCAGTGCATCGGCTTTATTGATCAGCTCCTCCGCTTTGTTTGCATAAGGGTCCGTTTGCTCGGCGGCATTGTTTTTACCTAATGCATAACCGGCATTCACTCTGGCAAGCGCCGCATAGTAATAAGGCAGCCATTGCGTTTTTTCTGCATCGGCAATGCGTTCAAAGCTGTTGGACAACTCAACAAGTTTATCGGTGTTCCAGGTAGTATCCATTGCCTGTATCAGCTTTTCCATTGACTTCACATATTTTTCCGACTGCGCATTTGCAGCGATACCGGTGAGTAGCAGCAGGGAGAAAAAGAATACCTTTTTCATAAGTAGCATTTAACGTGTTTTAAAGATTATTATTAATGATATCATCTGTACGATCCACACCAAAACTAATAAAGGCCCCGATAAACACAAACGTGCGCGAAGGCGGAATAATGGCCTGGCGACGGATATTGTTGTAGGAATAGTTATAGCCATAGATCTGTTTCAAGCCAAAAATATTATTCACCGACAGTACCAGCACAGTAAACTGTCCTTTCTTTTTTGTGCCCAGCTTGGGCAGGTAGTTCATACTGAACCCTACGTTGTGATAATCCGGTGTTTCTCCCTGATCGATGATCTTGCTGCCGCTTCCGTCATCAAAGATGTGGTAATACTTCCGCGGGGTTGCATAGGTGTAAGAAAGATTGAAGCCGGTCTTCCAGTCGAGCACAAACTTTTTCAATACCAGTGAGGCCGTATGGGTTGCGGCAAAGTTGGGTGTCAGCGCGCCCGGATAATTCAGGAAGTCGCGTTTTGTATTCAGGTAAGAATAAGAAATCCAGTAATCGAGATTTTTGATGGTCTTTTTGTCGCGCCAGAATAATTCCACGCCATGAGCCTGACCGTAGCCATCATTATTAGCGGCGACCGTCGTGTTATTGAAAGGTTCTGTCTTGATAAGATTATGATATTTTTTATAAAAAGCTTCCAGGCGCAAAGTGGTGAGTCTTGACACTTTCTGGTATTGCGCAATGTAATGTGCCGCCCTGGAGAAATTAAGGTCGTACGGAGAAGGCAGGTAACGGCGTTCAGGATTCTGGTAGAAAATACCATAAGCCAGGGATGCCTGGCTCTCTGGTCCCAGCCTGTAAGCCAGTGAAGCGCGCGGCGCGATATTCACTTTTCCCAGTAATGATGAATGTTCGAAGCGCGTGCCGAGTTTGGCCGCCAATTCGTTGGTCAGATAAATATCTGTTTCTGCAAATGCGGCTTTGATATGTTCTTCCACACGCTGATCGAAACGCAGCCCGTTGTAAGCAGTGTATACCGAGCGTTCATTGCTGTAATTGTATTCTGCCCCAAACCGCAGCATGCTCAGGTTGCGCAAACGGCGCTCGAGTACTGCTTTGAGGTTGTAAAAACGTCCCCGGCTTTCCACCCCGAATTGTTTGAACTCCAGCCCGGTCAGTATAATATCCTTATTAGATCCGTCTTGCAGATGGCTGTCGATATCGTCGTTGTTTACGGAAAAAGAAGTGCCTGCCTGCAAGCGCCATTTGCGTCCGATCTTTTCTTTCCAGGAAAGATTGTGGTAAGTGTTGAGGTTCTTGAGACCAAAAGCATCTTTATAGCCTAATGTATCGATGCTATTGGTACGAAAGCCGGTTTTATTATGACTGAAATAACCATAGTATTTCAGGATACCGGTAGTGGATGTCTTTATGCGGAAGTTAGCATCGGCCGTATGATAAACAGGCACATCATAGAAATCCTGTTTTTGTTTGATTACCCGGAACGCCGGCCACAGGTTGGTGTAATCATAATTGACACCCCAGGACGATTTTTTATTTTTCGCCACGTGCTGAAGCCCTGCGCCGAGTCCGATCACGGAAACATTCACGCGTCCTTCGCTTTCGTCGGGTATATCAACCGACTCGAGGATCAAAGCAGCGGAGAGTGCCTGGCCGTAAAGGGCGGAATAACCGCCCGTGCTGAATACCGTTCCTTTAAAAAGAAAAGGTGAGAAACGTCCGCGTTGTGAAATATTGGGCACGCTGCTGTAAAAGAAATTATTAACGGGCGTGCCGTCGATGAAGGTGCGGGTTTCGGACGCCGTGCCACCGCGGACGAAAAGACCTTCGGTCTCTCCTACCTGTTGGGCACCCGGCAATGTTTTCAACGCACCGGTAATATCTCCCATACCGCTGGCCGTTGTGGCAATATCAATAGAATTCAGGACGGTGGTGCGTCCTTTATCACTGGCTTCAAAAGTTCCGGCCGAGATTACTACCGCTCTGAGTTCGGTGATCTGTTCTTTTATCTGAACATCTATTTTCAGTTCGGGTTGATCGAGGGTAACAGAAATTTCCGTTTGCTGATAACCGGAGGCACTGATCACGAGTACAAAAGTTCCGGTTTCGGTGGTAGTAAAGCCGTAGTTGCCGGCAGAATCGCTGGTGGCACCGTCGTAGCTGTCTTTCAGGGTTATGCTGGCGCTGTAGAGCGGGCGGCCTTTTTTATCGGTGACTTTGCCGGAGATACGTGTTTGGGCATACAAAGAGGAGACACCCATCATCAGGATGAAAAGCAGGAATAATGGTTTAGCTGACATATACAGTGAATAGAACACGAAAATAATAAGTATTCGGTTATAAGTTATAGGTAAAAGGCATAAGGCCCGACACTTCGGGCTAAGGTGAAACAGCCGTATTAAGTAGTAAGTATTAAGTTATAAGTTAAACAGCCCGGTGCTTTACCTGACGATTCACCATTGACCATTCACTTATTCACCATTGACGATTCACCATTGACCATTCACGATTCACCATTGACCATTCACTTATTCACCATTGACGAAAAAGGGGCCGCTGATAACAACGGCCCCGGGGTGTTAGCAACGACCCTCTCTTTTCCGGAAACAGACCACAACGTTTACTCAATCTCTTCGTAGCGTATACCCACTACCTGTACGGCATCTTTCGCACTGCCTGAGACCGGTGGCGTGGCAGAAGTTTTGCGCGAACGGATAAAGAGTATCACCAGCATCATGGCCAGCAACAATAAACTGATGGTCATTATCCATCGTTGAGAGGACGTCTGATTTGGAGTACGGATTATGGTATTTTGTATGGCGGTTTCTTCCACAACCGGCAAAGCTGCCGGCCTGAACCAGTCCAGGAACGGAAATAGTTTTTCGGGCAACCCTTTCATTGCCACCGGGAACCCGAGTCGCAATTGGGCCAGCAACAATTGCTGGCTAAGCTGCCGTTGGCCTGCTATCAGTCCCAATTCATGAAAACTGAACGAAGCGAGCAGGCACATCACGGTGTGTACGGTAGAACTTTTAACCCGGGCCGTTATGGACACGGCATTAACAGTGCTGCCATAGTGGTCGCCAAACAGATCGGCCAGTATGCCACTGCCTTTCATCAGCACATAACCGTTATCGATATAGGAAGCCGGCGGCTGCCTGAGGTTCATGCCCGCGAATTCTTTAGCAGCCTGGTAAAGACCTTCTGCATCCATGCTCATGACCGGCAAAGTAGTGAAGCGCATAAGAATGATCCGGATGATCAGCATTGCCGCATCTTTTATACCTGCCGGCTCTTCACCCGCAATGGCGGATGTTTGATCACCGAAGTCCGGGGTGATGTACTGCTCCAGCTTCTGTTGAAGTTCCTGTATCAGCAGTTCATTGCCGGTGTTATTGGTAGTGGATGAAGCAGGTCGACTCATATACTAAGGCGGAGAGGGCAGTACATCAATCGTGAATGGCTTTTTACTTAAAACTCATTACTGATAACTTAATACCTGATTTTTAAAATAAGACGGGCTGAATAACCTGGAAAGGTTGCTCAGCCCTGTCTTAAAGCCCTCTAAACCAGTTCAAAGAAATGCAGTTTTTGAAACGGGTTTAAAAAAATTCGATGAGTGAGTGTAGTTTTTCGATGAATGCGGTTGTTTTTGAGGTGAGTCCTCAGGGAGTGAATGGTCAATGGTGAATAGTCAATAGTGAATGGTGAATGGTGAATCGTGAATGGTCAATGCTGTTCTATACTTATTACTTAATACTTACTACTTAATACGGCTGTTTCACCTTAAGCCTTACACCTTAAACCTTACTCCTTATGCCTTCTCAAAACTCGGGCAACACCGACCAATAGCACAACACAATACGGCGGCGTTCATCGTCATCGCGATAATCGGTAATATAAGGCAGCGGATACTCCTCACCCTGACCAACAGCCAGGTAGGTAATACGCAAACGATTGAAATTGGAAAAATTCGGCGCCTTCTGCATGATCAGGAATTTCAGTTGGCGTAATAATTCATTTGCGCGCAATTGCGAAAGCTGACGGTTGAGATCCTGCCGGCCCGGATTTTCCATGCGCAACATCTGCGATAGTGTGGTATACAAATCAGATGAATCGGCTACCATCGTTGCATCGGCAAACCCCTGCAATACGATCGACGCGGTATGCGATACGTCTTTGTATTTATTGGAAAAACTGGCCAGCGTATCGATCACGGGACCAAACAGGGCTTTTACTTTTTCATAACTGTTGGCAGGTATACGATATACGCCCGGATCAAAGAAAGCGGCCAGGTTAAAGAGATTGTAATTGGAAATGTTCACCACATCATTCAACATCGCGTACACATGCACGCGGCGCCCGTAACGGCTGTTGAACGTATCGAGCTCGATGACACGCGGACGTATCTCATCATTATAACGTTTTTTAAAATCGCGTTTATTCTGCGTCGCCTCAGAAATCACCGTTGCATTGCGGCTGGCAGAGTCGATAGCCGCGCGGAGTTTCCCCAACGATGAGTTAAGACTTGTACGCGTATTGCCATCGATACCCCGCACATTTGATTTGGAGACCACGATGGAATTAAGGCTATCCAGGCCCTGCAATTCGCGTTGACGAATATCCTGGAAGGTGTTGACTGTTTTGCGGGCACTTTCGATCTTACGTTGGGTACCGCAGGAACTGAAAAGCAGGATTGCGGAAAAAAGAACAAAAATTATTCTCATACTGGTGGATTCGGTTTAGGAATGATTGACGGGTTATTCCGGGCCAACCGATTGTCATGGTATTGCTCCCACTCGCCAGCCATCATTGGCCGGGGCCGGCGTGGATGCCTTCCGGACCCTTTGTTCAAAAAGTCTGTTGTATAATTTTTTACGGTCATCGGCGGAACCGGGTGTAGCAACGTTCTCCATTTCTCCGATGTCTTTTCGAAGGGTATTGATCAGCGAAGTCTTATCAGGCAGGTTCAGGTCGGTGGAAGCCAGCAGCAGTTGATCAAGGAATACTTCACCATCGGCACGGATGGAAGTTTTAGAGCCTTGTTCGTCCACGGGTGTCCAGAAAGAAGCCATGATGATGAAGATCAATGCACCACCACTCCACAGTATCACCAGTGAAAGCAAAGAGCTTTTGTCAGCTTTTTTTGCCAGCACTCCCCCCAGTCCCCCCAGTTTATGGAAAATATTCTCCATACTCAACTGTTTTTAGCATTCATCCGGTCACCCAGTTCGTGAATGAGTTTATCCAGTTCACCGATGAACGCGGTTGTTTTCTGCGTGTTCTTTCCTTTCTGCAAAAGTAGTTTTTCTATGTCACTTATTTGGACAAATACCGGATGGCGCGGCCCCAAAGGTGAAAAAGTAGATCGCATGCCGTGAAGCAATGACCTCACCGCTTCGCCATCCCCTTTTTTCAAGGCGGCTTCCAGGCCAGACCTGTCTTTTTTCCACTGCTGTTGCATTTCCGATATTATCTCCAGGGCCATATCACGATCACCGGCTATCAATTGTAATAAATAATCATAAGTGCCGTCTGCCTCTTCCTGCAATGGTGGCCTGCCGGCTTCAGGCAAAAGCGAAAGCACTGCTTCCACGAGTTTGTTCTCCTCTATCGGTTTGCCGATGTAAGCATTGAAACCTGCTTCCATACATTTCGCCTGTTCTTCTTTTGACACATAAGCCGTCATGGCAATCATCGGTATCGCCAATTTCCGCTCGCGGCGTATCTGATCCGCTGCCACATACCCGTCCATCACCGGCATCTGGATATCCATCAAGATAAGGTCGTACTTATTTTTCGATAAAGCAATAAGTGCTTCTTCCCCGTTAGCGGCAAACTCAACAGAAGCATGGTACTTCCGCATCAGGTGATCCAGCAGCAATTGATTGGTACGGTTATCTTCTACTGCCAATATGCTGAAAGGCGATAAATCTATATAGGTTGTTGAGGCAGGACCGTCATTTTCTGCGGTTTCTTCATCCGATACTTTTTCAAACAGCGTGGTAAAAGTGAATACCGAGCCTCTGCCCAGATCACTGTGTACGGAAATATTACCACCAAGCATGCTCACGAGGTTCTTGACGATGGTAAGACCAAGCCCCGTGCCGCCGTGCTGCCGCGTAGTAGCATGCTCCAGTTGTTCAAAACGCTGGAAGATGGATTCGATTTTGTCTGCCGGAATACCTGCACCTGTATCGCGCACGCTGAATGCGATCTTGACCTTATTGCTTTCCGCATTATCCCATACGATGGACACGCCAAGATAAACCGCACCCTGGCTGGTAAATTTGATCGCGTTACCTATCAGGTTGATAAGAATCTGCTTGAGACGCTCGGGATCACTTTTAAGATAGCGCGGAATCTTTGGGTCGATATCCAATGTGTATTGCAGGTCTTTCTCCGTAAGCCCGGCGGAGAACATCAGGTGGATGTCTTCGAGTATATCCCGCAGGTCAAACACTTTCCGGTCAATCCGCATTTTACCCGCTTCAATTTTGGAAAGATCGAGCACATCGTTCACAATATTCAGCAGGTTGTAGCTCGAAGAGGTAATAATGCTGACATATTGCTGTTGTTTGTCGTTGAGTTCCGTTTGCGAAAGCAACTGTCCAAAGCCGACCAATGCGTTGAGCGGCGTCCGCAGTTCATGACTCATATTTGCCAAAAACTGATCCTTCGCCTCCGTTGACCGTTGCGCGGCTTTCTCAGCCTCTTTCAGATCGCTGATCAGTTGCAATTGCCTTGCATGTCTGCGCACGATGATAGTAGTCATTACCAATATCGCCAGAATGGCGGCAACGGCCAGCACCCGGTTGTATAACGAAAGTTTATTGGCCTGTGCGGTGTTGCGGATCAGGGTGTCCTGCAAATCTTTTTCAAGCAGTTTCTGTACTTCAAGGCAATTAGTATAGATACTATCGCCGAGTTGCATGCGCCGGAGCGAGTCCACCAATGGCTGACGTACGGACTGCACACTACCCGATTCGAGTATCTGGAAAGAAAGGTTTACCTGCCGTACAATATAGGTGTTGAGTTTTTCAAGGAAGCCGCGGGTATCCTTATTGGCAGCGGCTTTCATGAGCGCGTTGCTATTGTATTCAAGTAAGGTCAGCGAATCGCTGAGATTGCTCTTACGTTCCTCGTTAGCGGGGGCAGACAGCCTGAATTTGGCTTGCAGGTCGAAGGCGATATTTACCAGTTCCTGCATGCGGTTGTTGATCTTGAATGTTTCAACGGCCTGCAGGTTTCCCTGTTTCAATGCAAGCGTAGCCTGGTTGGTAAACATCTGCGTAATGAAAATAAGCAGCATCAGCACTAAAGCCAGCAAAACGATCGGGATGTAACGATGCCTGAATATTTTCATGAACAGTATTACAGCAGATGAAGGTTTTGTAATAGTTGATCGCGGTATGATTCGGACACAGGAATAGCCACATCGTGAATATGCACGACCATGTCTTCGATATAATCGATCTTATCAAGGGCAATGATATAGCTGCGGTGTACGCGAATGAAACGCGGGCTTGGCAAACGTTCTTCCAGCAGGCGCAGGCTTGAATGAATGATATAACTTTTGCCGGGCACGTGCACGCGGGCGTAGTCACCTTTCGCTTCCATCCATAAAATGTCGTTGAGGTCGAGCTTGCGGATTACTTTTCTTTCTTTGATAAAAAGAAAATCGGGAGATATCTGGCTGAGTTGGGTGTCTTTGCCGCGCAACAATTCCACTGCGCGTTCTACAGCCAATATCAACCGGGAAAAAGAAAAAGGTTTTACGAGGTAATCCACCACGTTCAGTTCAAAAGCTTCCACTGCATAACCCTGCTTGGCCGTGGTAAGAATGGTGAGAGGCTTTTCAGGTAAAACTTTGAGTAATTCGAGACCGCTCATTCCCGGCATCTCGATGTCGAGGAAAAGTATGTCGACCGGTTTTTCCTGCAACACTTTACGCGCGGAAATAGCGTCTTCGCACTCACCGGCGATCTGCACCACCGCGATCTTTTCCAGGAACTGGCGGAGCATGAGACGTGCAACGCGGTTGTCGTCTACGATGAGGCATTGTGGAGGCAGGTCTTCTTTCATAGCGTGGTGACAAATATAAGGTATAAGGCAGAAGGAGTAAGGGGTAAGGCGGAAGGGGTAAGGCGGAAGGGGTAAGGCGGAAGGGGTAAGGCGGAAGGCGGAATTATTAAGTAGTAAGTTATAGGTATTAGGTAACAGCCTTATTGACGATTCACGATTCACCATTCACCATTCACTATTCACCTACTCACTTATTGCCTTATTCACAAAAAAAGCCCCGCTGCTTGGCGGGGCTTTCACTATAAGAGCTTGGCTTATTTGTATTGGGGAATGATGGAATTCGCCAGGTCAACCATTTTCTTAATGCCGTCGTCGGGCAGATTACCTTTCTTGAACTGCGCCAGTACATCGGGCAGTTTGTTTTCCATTTCCATCAGGAAGTGTTCTTCGAACTCCTTCACTTTGCTTACAGCTACGTCACGCATCAGACCGTTGGTACCGAGGTAGATGATGGCAACTTGTTTCTCTACCGGGAATGGAGAGAATTGAGGTTGCTTCAGTACTTCCACGTTACGGGCGCCTTTGTCGATTACGTTTTTGGTAGCGGCATCGAGGTCACCACCGAATTTGGAGAATGCTTCCATCTCGCGGTAGAGCGCCTGGTCCAGTTTCAGTGTGCCGGCTACTTTCTTCATCGACTTGATCTGGGCGTTACCACCTACACGGCTTACGGAGATACCTACGTTGATCGCCGGGCGGATGCCGGAGAGGAACAGGTTAGACTCCAGGAAGATCTGTCCGTCGGTGATGGAGATCACGTTGGTAGGAATGTAGGCAGATACGTCACCGGCTTGTGTTTCAATGATCGGCAGAGCGGTCAGTGAGCCACCACCTTTTACGAGGTGTTTGATAGACTCCGGCAGATCGTTCATGTTTTTAACGATCTCGTCGTTGTTGATCACTTTCGCGGCGCGTTCCAGCAAACGGCTGTGCAGGTAGAATACGTCACCGGGATAAGCCTCACGTCCTGGAGGACGACGCAGCAGCAGGGATACCTCACGGTAAGCCACCGCTTGCTTTGAAAGGTCATCATAAATGATCAGTGCAGGACGGCCGGTATCACGGAAGAACTCACCGATGGCCGCACCGGCGAATGGAGCGTAGAACTGCAGGGGAGCAGGGTCGCTCGCAGAAGCCGCTACGATGGTAGTGTACTCCATCGCGCCATTGTCCTGCAGGGTTTTCATCACACCTGCAACGGTAGAAGCTTTCTGACCGATGGCTACGTAGATACAGTATACAGGCTGACCTGCTTTGAAAAATTCTTTCTGATTGATGATGGTGTCAATGGCGATCGCTGTTTTACCAGTCTGACGGTCACCAATGATCAGCTCACGCTGTCCGCGGCCGATAGGAATCATCGCGTCAATCGCTTTGAGACCGGTCTGCAACGGCTCTTTTACAGGCTCACGGAAGATTACACCGGGAGCTTTACGCTCGAGGGGCATTTCATACAGTTCGCCGGAGATGGGGCCTTTACCATCGATCGGATGACCAAGTGTGTTCACCACGCGGCCAACCATGCCTTCACCTACTTTGATAGAAGCGATCTGACCAGTGCGGCGTACATTAGCCCCTTCCTTGATTTCTCCGCTCTCACCCATCAATACCACACCCACGTTGTCTTCTTCAAGGTTCAGGGCAATAGCACGAACACCATTGTCAAATTCTACCAGTTCACCATAACGTACATTGCTGAGACCGTATACGCGGGCGATACCATCACCCACCTGCAACACGGTGCCTACTTCTTCGAGGTCGGCACTGGCGTTAAAATTGCTCAACTGCTGACGCAGTATCGCACTTATTTCATCTGGCTTAATGTCTGCCATATCTCTATAGGTTTTTTGCTTTTTGAACGGGAGAGAAACTCTCCTGATTTTCGGCTGCAAAAGTAGGGTAACGGCGACGGAGAAACAAAAAAAGACCCCGAAATATCGGGGTCTTTTGCGATTCAGTCACAAATCTTATCCTATTCAGCGGATCAGCAGCTTCTCGCGATGCTCTTCCTCGCCGGTACGTATTTCGATATGATAGAGTCCTGAAGACAAGCCACTGATATCCAGCTCTGTACGGTTTCCGGAGGTGGCGAGGCCAGTCCATTGACGTACTACCTGCCCCAGGCTGTTCACCAAACGCACATCAGCCTTGGCACTGCTGCCGCTTACGGTCAGGTATACCTTGCCGCTGGCCGGGTTGGGACGCAGGCTCACCAGCAGGTTGGTTTGCTCGATACGGGCTGTGCGGATCTCCGACAGTTTCTCGCGGTTGTCCAGGTCGGTCTGGCGCAAACGGTAGTAGTAAAGTACTCCGGCCTGAACCTCTGTATCAGTATATTGATAATCAGATCTGGCGGCAGTAGTACCATTACCATCTACCCAGCCAATGCGTTCGAAATTGTTGCCGTCTGCACTGCGCTCTACTGCAAAACCACGGTTGTTGGTTTCCTGCGAAGTTGCCCATGTCAGTTGAATGTCCGAACGGCGTGCGCGCGCTTCAAAGCTGATCAGGTTGACAGGCAGTACTGTGTTGGCAGATACCAGTATGAATTGTGAGAATCCACCGGTAAAGTTGGCTGTGAAGGATACATATCCTCTTGTGGAACGCAGGTCATTCACCGTGGGTGTAACGAGCTGCGCATCGCTTCCCTGAATCACCGCACCAAGGTTTACCCCGTCTTTCACTTTCATGAGTTTCAGGTTGGGAACGTTCGCACCCCAATCGGCCAGTTCCGCTGTAGTGAAATACAGTGTAGCCTGGTAGGTAGCGCTGGTATTGGCAGAAGCAGGTACAAGCGTAATCACTTTGCTGCTGCGCTGGTAAGAACCGACCGTGGTGGCCAGCGTTACGAGGGCTGTTCCTGATTGCGTTACAGATGCCGTAACGTTGTTGATACTGCTGTTGAGATTATTGAGGGAAGCGATCACTCTGCCGGCTGTGCTGCGGAACAGGTTGCTGGTGCCGGACCGTACATCTGATCCATAACTGCTGCCAACAGCCGTTTCAATGGTAGTAGCAGAAGCGGTCAGCAAGACGTCATCGATGTTCAGGGCCGGGTCGTTGCCGCCGCCGTCGTCATTATTCCACAAAAAGCCCAGGTGGAAAGAAGCATTGGCAAATGTTGCGTCAGCCAGCGCAAGCGTTGCTGTACCTGTTACGGCAGAAGTGGTACCTGCATATATCGGAGAGCCCACAATTCTGGTATAGGTAGTAGGTGTAGCCGCAGGCAGGTAAGTGGCCAGCCCATAGTCATAGGCCGTAGAGCCAACTACTTCGCCTCTCACGCGGTATTTGAATGACAATTGCAAACCGCTATAGCCGGATGCATTGATCAAAGGTGTTCTCAGCAAGGAAATGCCTGCAACCGTTTTTGTATAGCTGTTGGCATATGGCGCTGTTGTACTGTTGGTGATATAAGCACAGTTACCCGTACCACCCGCAGAACCGGTGTTAGATACTATCCAGTTGTTAGGCATGCCGCCGGAAGCAAGTATATTCCAGCCTGTTAATGATCCCTCAAAATCCTGGCTTAACAGCGTGATCGGATTCTGGCTGGGCGTTACGTTGTCATCATCCGTGATGGTGATTGTCTGTGTTTGAGCGGAGGTGCCGGCCTGTACACCGGTACCTGTAATGCCATAGCTCAGGGTAATTGTACGGCTGCCATCGATTTCGGCATTGTCGAAAATGCGGACCGTCACCAGTTTTCTTACATCGCCTGCGGCAAACGTTACCGATGGTGTCAGTAGCTGGTAGTGATAACCGCTTACGGCCGTTCCGCCCGGCGTGATGTTCACCGTGGCGACACCTGTCGCTTTGTTTTCCACCAGGATTGCGAAAGTAGTATCGCGGTAGCGCGGATAAGTGCCTGTAAGACCTGTTTCAGGAATAGTTACGGCTGTAAGGCAGGGATTAAATTGTATTCTGTTGGAAACAGGAGCATCGATTGCAGGAACAGTGGAGGTGGTAAGGCTTCCGCGGCGCGGGCTGTTGAGCAGCACCGTTTGCATTCTTGTTTTCTGATCGGCTGTAAATGTATTGAGGATTACGTCGTCGGTGTAGTCCATGAAGTTCTCAAACATTTCATCCGCCGTACCGCAACTGTTGGGTTTGGGGTGCGTAGGTACGCCGGCATTTTGTCCCTGATGTGTGGGAGTATCCCCGCAGTAGTCTGTGCCGCAGGTAGCATCGCCCCAGATATGGCGGAGGCCAAAGAAGTGACCAAGCTCATGAGTAAGTGTGCGACCTTTGCCAAATTGCGCAGCGCATCCGCCGGTCGGAACAAATTCACTACCAACAGAGGATGGAATAACGGCTACTCCTGCTGTAGACGCTGTTTCGCTGTCGTTCAGGCCGGATAGGCCCGACATTCCGGGAAATGTTGCAATACCCAGGATGCTGGACTCCATATTAAGCACCCAGATATTCAGATAGCGGTTTGCATCCCAGATAGTTGTCGGCTTGATCGTATTCGTCAACGCGTTGTTGGCAGGGTTGGCATAGCCAACAGTATAAGGGCCTGCACCAAAACCTGCTGACGACCCGTTAATACGGTCGATACCCGGTTCTGCAAGGATGTTGCCCGAAGGATCGGTTGTTGCCAGGGCAAACCGGATTTCCATATCCGCCGCTACGGCGTAAGGGCTATTGTTCTGATTGCCAAAATCCTTGTTCAACTGTATCAATTGTTGCTGAATTGCTGCGGCACTGATGTTGGCCCCGGTACCTACTGTCTGGCCGGTATGAATGATGTGGAACACTACAGGTATCGTTACAATCGCCTGCACGCGCGCGCCTTCAAGGCTGCGTTCGCGGATCTTTTGCTGCAGCCAGCTTTCAAACTGCTGATCACTAACCGTCATCGGATTGGTCCTGCGCATATTCTCCAGCACCTCGACGGTAGCACATTTTTTTACTTCGGTTTGTTGATTGGTAAAAGGTATAGGCTGAAAGCTCTGCGCACTAACGGCATAGCTCAGCATAACACCCGTAAGAATGGTGTAAAGCTTTTTCATAAGCAGAGTAGAGTTGAGTTTAGCTGTACAATTTACGGTAAAAACCATAACAGGTGTTTCCTCTTATAAAAAAAATCCCCGTCCGGAGGGACAGGGATACTAATCGGGAGAAAGGAGATCAGCGAATTTTATAAATAAAATCGTTGTTATCAAATTGCTTGGCAATTGCCTTCAGGTCATAGGCGATGCTGGCGTCCACCAGTTTATCACCTGCCTGCAATACAAATCCGCCGATGAGGCCTGGATCAACCACGGTTTCCAGTTCGATGGAAGGAAAATCGCCGGCTTCTTTTACCTTGGCTACGATTGCTTCTTTTACGGAATCGCTCACGGGAACGGCCGTCTTCAGCGTTACGGTCTGGATATGTTTGTGGTCTTTGTACAGCTTGATACCGGCGTTCACAATCTCGGGAAGATTTGATTCACGCCCTTTGGCAATCAGCAGGTTGTTGAAAGCGGCTGTCAGTGGAGATATGTTGCCGGTTGTAACGGCTTCCATGATCTTCTTCTTGGTGTCGGATTTCACGATCGGGCTGCGCAGCAGGGTTACCAGCTCGCGGCTGCCTTTGATGGCGGCCTGCAACCACTGCAGGTCGGTATATACCTCTTCCAGTTGTCCTCTCTCGATCGCGAGATCGATCAGTGATTTGGCGTACCGGGATGCTAAACGTGGGTTTGGCATTTATCTGATTTTGATGATTTGATCCCGGAGGTCCGGGATTGAAAATTTGGTCCCGAAGTTTCGGGATAGGTAATGAAGTATCAGTTCATTCTTACTTCATCAACCAGGCTCTTGATATGCGCTTCCTGTGCTTCTTTTGAAGCCAGTTCCTGGCGCAGCACTTTCTCGCTTACTTCGATCACCAGTTTACCTACCTGGTTTTTCACATCGGTCAGGGCAGCCATTTTCTGTGAGTTGATGGCAACCTGCGCTTCTGCGATGATCTTGTTCGCTTCCACTTTCGCCTGCTCTTTCGCTTCGTTGATGATCTTGTCTTTGGTATCGCGTGCTTCTTTCAGCAACTGTCCTCTTTCTTCACGTGCACGGGCCAGCAGGGCTTCGTTCTCACTCTGCATTTGCGCCATTTCCTGCTTTACTCTTTCCGCTGTAGCGATTGAGTTGGCAATATTGGACTCGCGTTCATTCAGCGATTTGATGATGGGCTTCCAGGCGAATTTCTTCAACAGCAGCAACACGATCACAAAGGCCACGAGGGTCCAGACAAAGAAACCAAGATGAGGAGTTAATAAACTCATTGTATTAAATTAAAAATTCAAAAGTCAAAAGTCAAAAAGCCAAAAGTAGAACTGTACCCTCCGCCCTGTGCTTCAGGTACAGCACTTAGTTGGGTAGCTATCCTTAAGCTTTCAGTACCGCCAGCAGACCAGCGATTACAGCGAACAGCGCCACACCTTCTACGAAGGCAGCGGTAAGGATCATAGCACCACGGATGTCGTTAGCAGCTTCGGGCTGACGGGCGATGGCTTCGGTTGCACCTTTACCAATCTGACCGATACCGATACCAGCTCCGATCGCAGCCAGACCAGCGCCGATTGCACCACCAAAGTGGCTAACGCTTACATCCAGCAAAACATTCAATAAATCCATGACTGTGGTTTTATATAATTAAAAATAGAGACTCGTTATTAATGATGTACGTCTTCTTCGTAGTGATGATCACCGATGGCCTGGCTGATAAACACCGCTGTCAGGTTGGTGAAGATAAAGGCCTGGATAAACGCTACCAGCACTTCGATGATGTAAATGAACACCGCAAAGGCAATGGATACCGGCGTAAAGGCCACACCCGCCACTTTGGTCATTTCAGCAAAGATGAAGATCAGGCTCACAAAGCTCAGGATGATGATGTGACCTGCCGTCATGTTCGCAAAAAGACGGACAATCAGGGCGAAAGGCTTGGTGAACACACCCAGCAATTCTACCGGCAGCATCAGGATTTTCACGGGCACCGGTACACCAGGGAACCAGAAAATGTGACCCCAGAAATGTGAGTTGGAACTCGCCAGGATCACCACCAGTGAAATAATACCCAATACCGCTGTAAAGGCAATATTACCTGTTACGTTGGCAGCGCCAGGCAACAGACCAAATATGTTATTGATAAGAATGAAGAAGAACAAAGTGAGCAGGTAAGGCAGGAACTTCTGGTATTTAGGACCCAGGTTCGGCTTGGCCACATCGTCGCGCACAAACATGATCACGGGCTCGATAGCATTCTGCAGACCACGGGGAGCAGAAGTTACACCCTGACCGGATTTGTACTTTTTAGCCATGGAAGACATGATCCAGACCAGCACCGCCAGCGCCAGGAACATCTGTACTACGTTCTTGGTGAGTGAAAAATCATATACGGAAACACTTGCATCGGCTTCGCCCGCATCATTAACAGGAACGATGTCATGACCTACGAGCTTGTATCCGTTATGAATGGCTTCGCCGTGATGAAACTTTGAAGACATGAAAATGTCCAGACCGCGCTCAGGTGAATAAAGAATCACCGGCAGCGGCAGCGTAGCATGAAACGCATCATGCCCTTCTCCTACTGTAAAAAAGTGAAATTCATGCGCATCGGCAATGTGGTCCAGCATGGCTGCACCCGGATCAAATTTTTCACCGTGTCCCTCACCGCCGCCGGCCTTCACCGAAAGCGAAATTGTAAGGAGAAACAGGCTGAAAACCGCTGTAGAAAAGGATTTGAGGCGTTTTTTCATCATACCACCCTGAAATTTGCGGCAAAGATAAGGCCGCAGCACTAAAAAAGGGAATCGGCCGGATGGAATTTGCCATTTTTTTGTGGCGTGGCCGGATTACCCGCTCCGTTGCCTGGTTATCAACCGTTTGTTTCCGGTTCGGCCGTTTCGCTGGCAAATTGCATGGCATGCAGGCCGGCATAGAAACCACCCTTCGCCAGCAACTCGGCATGACTGCCTGTTTCTTTCACCTCGCCACGGTCCAGCACGATGATCCGGTCGGCCTTGCGGATGGTCGACAAGCGGTGCGCAATCACAATCGCGGTCCTTCCCTTCACCAGCGTATCGATCGCATGCTGGATCAGGTGCTCGCTTTCCGTGTCTACCGACGAAGTGGCTTCATCCATGATCAGCACCGAAGGCTGATAAAGCATGGCCCGGATAAACGATAACAACTGACGCTGGCCCAGCGACAACGTAGCGCCACGCTCCATTACATTGTAATCGTATCCACCCGGCAACCGCATGATGAAATCATGCATATCGATGAGCCTGGCCGCTTCAATTACTTTTTCTTTGGAGATCTCAGGGTTGCGCAAGGTAATATTGTCCATCACCGAGCCGGAAAAAAGAAACACATCCTGCAGTACCACCCCGATATTTTTCCGGAGATAGTCCGTACTGTAATCATTAATGTCCCTTCCGTCGATCCGGATCACGCCTTCTTTTACCTGGTAAAGCCGGTTGAGCAGGCTGATGATCGTGGTTTTTCCGCTGCCGGTATGACCCACGATGGCCACCGTTTCGCCCGCCTTCACTTCAAACGATACATTTTTCAACACATAGTTTTCGTCGGTATAGGCGAATGTTACATTTTCAAAATTAATCTGGCCATTCAGCGGTTTTCCGCCGCCGTCATAAGCATCGGGTTTGTCTTTCGTCACATCATCATTGTCCAGCACTTTGAACACGCGTTCGCTGGCAATGATCCCCATCTGCAATACGTTGAATTTATCCGCGATCATCCGCAGCGGGCGAAACAACAGGTTCAGGCAAAGAATGAATGACATGATCACCCCCTGCTGCCCTTTTCCCAAATTCAATGCCTCCCCTGCAGACCACCATACGATAAGACTTATCGAAAGCGCCAGGATAATTTCGATCAGGGGAAAAAATACGGAGTAGGCAAAAATGGCTTTGATGTTCGCATTGCGGTGCTCGCGGTTGATACTGTCGAATTTGCGGAATTCTTTGTCCTGGATGGCAAACGACTGCACTACCTGCATGCCCGTCAGGTGTTCCTGCACAAAAGCATTCAGGGAGGCCACGGCATTGCGCACGCTGAGAAATGATTTGTTGATGCTACGCCTGAAATAGTAGGTAGCGATAAGTATGATCGGAAACGGAATCAGGGCCACAAATGTCAATTGCCAGTCCACTGCAAACATATATGCCAGTACACAGATGATCGATAAAAGGTCGGCGATAATGGGCACCAGCCCGTCGGCGAAAATATCATTGATGGATTCGATGTCGTTGATCGTACGCGTTGTAAGTGTACCGATCGGTGTTTTATCAAACTGACGGAGATTGAGCCGCAGAATATGTTTGTAAACGGCAACCCGCAGGTCGCGGACCACGGCTTGCCCCAGCCACGAAGTCATAAACGAGAAGAAAAAACGCATGGCCGTTTCCACCAGCAACAACCCGATCTGGATAATGGTCATGATCACCAGCCATTTTACCATCGAATGCGCGATGTATTGATCCACCGTATACTGGATCAGGAAGGGGCGCACGGGTGTGATGACCGCAAGCAGAATAGCCAGCACGATAGAAAAGTAAAACCTTCCTTTATAGGGTGCGGCATAGCTGAATACCCTCCGCAAATGCGTCAGGTCGAGAAATTTCTTATTCGTGGCAGACAAGTTGTGTGATTAAACGGGGCGAAGTTAATTCAAAAAAAGGTAGAAGGCCTAAGGTGTAAGGGATAGGGTGATAAGCAGGAAGTTTTAAGTAATAAGTTTTAAGTATCAGGTAAACAGCCATATCCGCCATGGACGATTCACCATTCACTATTCACTATTCACTCATTGACTCACTGCTCTCCCGTCTCCTCGTTACCGATCGAAAGCTTATACGCTTTGATGAAAATAGCGCCCAGGTTTTTATACGGGGGAATATAATCTTCAAAACCCTCCACTTTGGCGGCAGATTTAAAGCTGCGCCAGAAGGCGATCCAGTCGATATCGCGGCCATTACGCAATTGCTCCGTAATGATGGAGAAGAAAGGTTTATTGATGGCCGTTTTGCCGATTTGTTTAGATGCAATGATGTGCGCATCCGGTGTTTTTTTCAGAATGGCATTGATCAGGTTGAAACCTCCGCACGATCCCATGAATACGATTCTAGAAGAAGGAGCCATGTAGGCGATGGTCGTTTCTGCATAATAACTATGTCCACGGTGAATGGTAACGGTTGGACGCAGGTTATTTTTTTCCAGGTATTCTCCCAATGCCTGTTGTGCTTTATCGTCTTCTCCCGTTTCTTCGGGCAACGCACGGTTAGCGTAAATGACAACGGGTTTGCCTTTTACGGAACGGATGACGATCCACTGACTGTTGCTTCGGTCGATGGTCCAGTTGGGAGCTCCGAACATATTTTGGAATCCGGTGAAAATGTTCTGGCCGTCTTTGTCTCCGTAGAAATATACCTGCACGATCACTTCGCCTTTGTCATTGGTCAGGGAAGAGAACGGCACCGTATAAACCGGTGGAATGCCGAGTTCTTTGGTGAGATCCACTTTATTGGTGGAGTCGGCAGACAGGAACAGTTTGTATAAAATATTATAGATCGCTATGCCGCGTTTGTTATTGGAAGCAAGGTTACGTTGGTAATTTGCGCGCACATTCACCAGCATTTCATCGGCGAGCGGCTTCAGCGTTTCGGTAATGCTTGCATAGGAGTCCGCCACGTCCACACCGTCTTCCAGTCCATCGGAGTTTTCGAGATTGTTGACGAAAGCCTGCATCAATTTGTGCGCATCATCCTGATCGGGGAAGGTGGAGAGAAAATGCCCCAGTTTATTATAGGCCGCCGCCTGGCTGATGAAACGCCGGTAATGATCGAAATGCAAACGCATCAGCAGGGAATCACCGCGGTTATTCGCTTTTTTCATCATCATCGGATACACACCGTTGGTATAACTCGACGTATAAATGAGGCCGTTGGTCATTACGGCGAGGTAATACAATTCTTCTGCAGTCAGCGGTTGCAGGCAGCGGAAACGCACTGCATCGTTTTCGTTATGCAGACCATTGATGGTGGTAACGAAAACGTCTTTCGCTTTCTTTTCGAGTTTGGCGGTGAGTTCGCGGAAACCGAGCGCGGTGTCTTTATTGATGGCGCGTTCCACGTATTCCATCTGCGTTTTGACGAGCAGGCGGAAGTATTGCACTGAATCATCCATCACGGCTTCCACATCTTCAATGCTGAGCTTGCCTTTTACGATATTATCGAGGAAAGGAAAATATTGTTGCCCGCTTTTGCTGCGCGACATCTTCACCACTGATTTTACAAAATCATCGTCCTGTATGCCGCGGATCTTGTTGCCCAGTGCGTTATTAGCCTGCGAGTAAGTGTAAAGTTGCTCGGGGTATTTCTTTCCCATTGCCCGGATGAGGCTGTCGGCAAAAGGAACGTTGGGATTTTTATTTAAGGTAAAAAACGTGAGTTCGGGGTGCAGCCGGCAATATTTCAACGTAAGAATATTGGCTGCATTCTGCGAAGGTCCGTAATCGCTGAGTGCGTGATAAACGCTGGTGCCCACGTCGTAAGGAATGGCCTGGATGAGCGAATCGATTGGACGGTTATCGATCACCATGTTGAGACCGAAGCGGAATTTCTCCACCATCATCGGGGTGTAGAAAATGTTAAAATTCTGCTTGCGGTAGTTGGAAAGATAGTTTTTGAGGAATATTTCGATGGAAACGAGCGCCCGTTTCTTTTCCTGGTCGCCGGTAATGCGGGTATCCTTTTCGATGTCGAGTTGTAATTTATCGAGTGTTTGGAACAGGGCCCTGCTGATCAGGAAGTCGCGTTCTTCGTCCTTCGAGGCGGCAAAAAAGCGGTCTTTTTTGCTGTCGAGCTGGTCTATCTGATCTTGCTGGCGGTCAACACGGTCGTGAAATCCCTGGCGAAAAATGGGAATTTTGATCGAATCTTCGGGCGGCTGCGCATATCCGGCAGTAGCGGCAGTCAGCAGGCAAAGGATAAGTATATAGTGCTTCGCAAAGTTTGGCATATCACAGTATTAGAACGCTGCAGTCCCGGTTAATGTGCTGGTCGGATGCAGTCTGGTAAAGACAAAATTAAGGCTCAGCGCGTTGCATTGGACGGCTATTTGCGAAAAACGCTGTCCGGCATGCGCAGGCAAGAGGGTCTATTGCAAAACACAGGCCAGCGTATTAAGTTTACATTAACTCTATATGAACGACCAGCGCATATTTCCCCATGCTGAAAAATGGGGGTAGGTTTGCGCAAATTTTACTGCATGGAAGCCAAGAGCCGAAAAGTTTTGATCGCAGATGATGAGCCGGATATCCTGGAAATCCTGAAGTATAATCTCTCGAGTGAAGGATACGAGGTAATTACGGCAAAAGATGGTGATGAAGCGATTGAAAAAGCCAAACGCACCCAACCCGACCTGGTAGTGCTCGACGTAATGATGCCCCGCAAGACCGGCGTTGAAGTCTGCCAGATCCTCCGCGCCCAGCCGGCTTTCAAAGACACTCTCATCATGTTCCTCACCGCCCTGAATGACGAAACCACACAGGTAAAAGGACTGGAAACCGGTGCCGATGATTATGTAAGCAAGCCTGTTAGTCCCAAAGTGTTTCTGAGCCGGGTGAATGCTCTTTTCCGCCGCATTCAGAAACCCGATGGCCGCGTACTGCGCATCGAAAATATCGTAATCGATCCCGAGAAATTCGTGGTGCAGGTGGACGGAAACGACCTGGTACTGGCCAAAAAAGAATTCGAACTGTTGTACCTGCTGGCACTGAAACCCGGCCGTGTATTTCTCCGCAATGAAATACTCAATGCAATCTGGGGAAATGAAGTGATCGTAGGCGACCGCACCATTGATGTTCACATCCGCAAAATCCGCCAGAAACTGGGTATCGATTGTATCACCACGGTTAAAGGTGTAGGCTACAAGTTTGAAGTATAGACCTGCACGCTTTTACAGTAAATTGCAGGTATGTTCTCTACCAAAAACCTGACCCCGCGTCAGCTTGCTTTTTTTACGGCCCTTGCCCTGGCCATACCAATTACCTTACTGGTTTTTATTATTGAACGCCGCTGGCAACCGGTGTTGTTATCCTTCTTCCTGCTCGCAAGCGGTGGGTATGTGCTTATTTCCTTTGTACTGGAACGGTTCATCTACCGCAAAATCAAACTGATCTACAAATTCATTTACCAGACAAAAGCCACCAAACGCGAAGAGACCTATTACAAATACATCTTACCCCGTAAAAGCATTGACGAGGTGCGTGAGGACGTGGAAGAATGGGCACGTCAGAACAAGCAGGAAGTGGAATTGCTCCGGGCCAATGAACAATTCCGGAAAGAATTTCTGCAAAACCTTTCGCACGAATTTAAAACGCCTGTATTTGCGATACAGGGATATGTAGACACCTTGCTGGGCGGCGCTTTGGAAAATGGTGAAGTAAACCGCCGCTTCCTGGAAAAAACGGCTACGAACGTAGAGCGATTGACCAACCTGTTAAATGACCTCGACGAAATCTCCCGCCTGGAACGCGGAGAACTCAATCTTTTCAAACAGAATTTTGTGATCCAGGATCTCGTGCGCGAAACGTTTGAAAGTATTTCCATCATGGCGGTGCCGAAAAAGATCCGTTGTGTGATCAAGAAAGGATGTGAATCGCCGCTCACGGTATTTGCCGACAAAGAAAAGATCCGCCAGGTATTGCTCAATCTTACCGAGAACTCCATCAAATACGGCAAGATCAACGGCACTATTACGGCCAGTATGTATAACACCGATGAAAAACATATCCTCATCGAAATAAGCGACGACGGCATCGGTATTCCTGAAAAACATTTAGGCCGCATTTTCGAGCGTTTCTACCGGACCGATGTAGGCCGCAGCCTCGACGTAACGGGAAGCGGTCTCGGCCTCGCGATCTGCAAACACATCATTGAAGCCCACGGTCAAACCATTCACGTCCGCAGCCGGGAAGATGTAGGCACTACGATTGGGTTTACACTGGATACAAGGAAGGACTGACCGACCTTTGGCCGGATGTGTAAATGTGCCGCCGCTTCGCGGCAGATGTGGAAATGTGTAAATGAAATATCCATTGATTGATTGATTGATTGATTGATTGATTGATTGACTTATTCACTTATTACCCTTTCGTCATTTACACATGGTCCCGCCGGAGGCGGGCACATTTTCACATTACAATTTGCCGAAGGCAAATTGCTCCCCCACCAACCCCGCTATTAATCCGGCCAATTGCCGCTGATAAAACTGTTGCTCCTGTTTTACTTCACCGGTGGCCGGTATGCCCGGGCCGATCATCGCGAGCCATGTTTGAGAAGAGCCGCGCGTAACCAGGTCGTGCTTCGACCAGGTAGCGGTCCGATTGCCACGGCCATGATCCGTGGTAATAAGCAGGGTTGTATTATTCCTGTAACCCGGCGTTGTCTGCAACCAGTACCAGAGATCCGCCAGCATCTGATCCGCTTTGGCGGCCTGTTGCAGGTACAGGTCATAACGCCCGGTATGCGCATATTCATCACTTTCCCCTAAACCTATGAACAACACACGGGGACGATGACGCTCCAGGTAGGCACGCGCTGCCATAAAAGTTAACTGATCATGCCGTGTAGCCCCTTCGTGACACACTGTTTGCGATTGCACATGATTGATCGATGCCGCCAGTTCGCCCGTTGCTTCTTCATCCTGTTCATCATAACCACTATTGACCGGCAATCCGCTGCGCTTTTTGTTAAGTATATAGGGAAATACATCCCAGGAAGTAAACGCCACCACTTTATCGCGGAATGCTTCTTTTGCATGTAAATATTCAAGCACGTTTACGTTGGGGTTCAGTTTCTTTTTGTTGGAACGGATCCGCCAGTCGGTCTGTCCGGTAAACATCTCCGCGTAGCCGGGATAAGAAAGATGGTAGAGATTGGAGACATTCAGTTTGTTGCCATAATGACGATTGCCGTACAACTGTCCTCTTTCAGCAATCACGTTCCAGAAGAACGGTAACAATTTACGGCGGCGCATTGCTTCATCGGGTGCGTCATACATCATCTTCATCAGTGAAGTGTCGGGCGTAACGGATGCATTGGAAAGTAAAGCCGGATCGGCGCCGGTAAACAATTCCTGCCAGCGGAATCCATCGATCGTGACGATCACAAGATTGTGGGCCGGGGCTAAGGGCTGAAATGCTGCGGGAGGAGCAGGCTCGCCGGAAAATACAGGAAGTGTGGCAAAGAGTAGTAAGGTAGCAAACCAGGTTTTCATACCGGAATGTTTTGCAAAGTAATTCACGGGATATGAACAGCCTGTTAACACCGCATGACCTTTATGTTATGCCTTCCTGCGGTAAATCACACATCCTTAACATTGCCGTAATACAGGGTTTATATGAAAATGGAAACTTTATGAAACCGTTCTTATGCAAAGACGTCCTGTGGATGTGGTGGTGCTGTCGGACATTCATCTCGGCACCTATGCCTGCCGGGCACGCGAGTGCCTCAGTTATCTCCGGAGTATAGAGCCGAGGCTGCTTGTACTCAATGGAGATATTATCGACGGCTGGCAATTCAGTAAACATTATTTTCCTCCGCATCATATTGCCATCGTGCAGGAAATTCTGCTCCTGCTTACCCGCGGCACACGCGTGATCTATATCACCGGCAATCACGATGAAACATTACGCCGTTATTCCGATCTGCACGTGGGTAATTTTCAACTGACCGATAAGATCGTTATCGAGATCAATGGCAAGATGACCTGGATCTTTCATGGCGATGTATTCGATCACACCACCAGCAGCCAGGCAAGGTTCTGGGCCAAACTCGGCAGCAATGGTTACGCCATTCTGCTCGGCTTTAACAAGATGATGAATAAGCTGATGCGTTCTTTTGGTTATGAGAAAGTATCGCTTTCCAAAAAACTCATGCACCAGTTTCACAAACGCATTGTGAAGGTGGATCAATTTGAACAGATGGTGGCTGAACTGGCTATTGAAAAGAAATATGATTGCGTGATTTGCGGACATATTCATGAACCGCAACATCGCGAAATCCACACCGGTAAAGGTTCGGTTACCTACCTCAATGCCGGCGATTGGGTAGAACACATGACGGCGCTGGAGTATTGTGATAATGAATGGCAATTGTATCAACACGATCCGGCTATCATGAAATATGAACGTCCGCATCCTGCGCCCGATCGTCCCGAAGTAATCACGAGCGAAATAGCGATTTATCTCCATTCACTCGCGCAGTCTTCAAGAGCGGTGTGAAAATGTATACACATCCCGCCGGAGGCGGGATGTGTAGATGTGAAAATGAAACAGCCCGTGGAGGCTGGTTCGTGAAGACACGAACCAGGAATGATTCACGATTGACGATTCACCATTCACCATTCACTATATGAAAATCTTTTACGCAGTACAGGCAACAGGTAACGGACACATCAGCCGCGCCATGGAACTATACCCTTATCTCCGTGAATACGGAACGGTAGATTTTTTTCTCAGCGGTGGCAACAGTACGCTGTCGCTTGATGTACCTGTGAAATACCGCAGCAAAGGAATGAGCCTGTATTACAACTGCAACGGCGGACTCGACTACTGGCAGATCATGAAAGGCATCAAGCCTTTGCGCATCCGCCGAGAAATCCGTGAATTGCCGGTAAACGAATACGACCTGGTGATCAACGATTTTGATTATATCACCGCTGCTGCCTGTGCAAACCGCGGTGTACCATCGGTGCAGTTCGGGCACCAGGCGAGTTTCATTTCTGCCAATACGCCGCGTCCTTCCGCACGCAACCGCACAGGTGAATGGATCCTGAAGAACTATGCAAAGGCAAGCCGCTATATCGGGTTGCATTTTGAATCCTATGAAGATTTTATTTTCACGCCCGTTGTTCGTCGCGATATATTGGAAGCGCAACCCGAAGATCTCGGTTATATCACCGTATACCTCCCCTCCTATTGCGAACCGCAATTGATCCGTTTGTTTGAGCAATTCAGCGACCGCCGTTTTGAAATCTTTTGCGGACAGATATCGAAAGAAAAGAAAGTAAATAACATGCGTTTGCTTCCCGTAAGCCGTGAAGCTTTTTCAACCAGTATGATTGGTTGTCATGGATTGATCACCGGTGGCGGATTTGAAACGCCGGCAGAGGCATTGCATCTCGGTAAGAAGATTTTGTCTGTTCCCATCCGCAGTCAATACGAGCAGCAATGTAATGCAGCCGCGTTGGAAAAAATGGGTGTGCATTGTCTGCAGCAGGTCGATAATAACTTTCAGGCAACCGTATATAACTGGCTGCAAAATGCTCCCATCATTAAGAAAGACTATAGCCAAAGCATTCCGCAGGCATTGGCACATCTTTTTGCTGCGGCGCCCGTTCCCGTACAGGCATAAAAAAACCACCCCGGCACTGTCCTTCCGGGATGGCAACTGCATGAGAAATTGCTTGTACTGCAATTGGAACACAATGTAGAAAAGAGCTGAGGTAAATGTCCTATATGATTGTTAGGACAACGTTAGCCCATGATTACCTTATTGTGAATTGTGATCCCGAAGTATCGGGAGTGAATGGTCAATCGTGAATCGTCAATGGTCAATGGTGAATCGTCAATGATCTCTATGACTCATTACTTATAACTTACTACTTACTACTTACTACCGGCCACCTTATCCTACACCCTACACCCTACACCTTAAACCTTTTATACCTTAAACCTCCCATCTCAAGATTTAATATTACCTTATTGTTAATTTTTGTACCTTGTAAGTATTGTATTGCCTGTGAACTTACAACGCCTCATACTTCCCTGGTTAATCCTGTGCCTTTCCGGTCCCCTATACGGTCAGCAGGAAAAAGTACATTTTGATTTTTACGGCGATCCCGTTGAGTTTGCATTCAACAAAACTTCGCGAAGCGAATTCACCGGTACACTTTCCTCCGGCAACATCACTACATTTTACCAGCAACTCGATCCGGCACCTTATGCTTCCATGATCGAGATGCTGAAAGATTACAAAAACACGCACCAGGCCGACGACTGGTTGTTCTATCAACTCATCAGACGCACGGCACAGGCCATCAGCCCAAAAGAAGACGACTACCTGCGTTACACCTTATACAAATGGTACCTGCTCAGCAAATGTGGTTACGATGCCATACTGGCCACCTCCGGGTCGCGCATGCTGTTTTATGTGCAGAGCGACGAACACATTTACAATATTCCCAGCCGTATCGTCAATGGGCGCCAGTATGTATGCCTCAACTTTCACGATTACAAAGGCATCGATCCCACAACCGAATTCTTTACACCTGTTGAGCTAAAAATACCGGAAGCCGTAAATGGTTTTTCTTACCGCATTACCCGCCTGCCGGGTTTCAACGACGCGGATTACCAGGAAAAAGAACTCAGCTTCCGCTATTACCAGCAGGATTATCATTTCAAAGTGAAGATTAATCAACAGGTGAAAAACATTTTTGCCAATTATCCCGTAGTTGATTACGCAGCCTATTTCAATATTCCTTTAAGCCGCGAAACGTACAGCAGCCTCATTCCTTTGCTTCGCAAAAATGTGCAACACATGCGTGTACGCGACGGCGTCGATTACCTGATGCGGTTTACGCGTTATGCTTTTTTGTTTGAACCCGACACCGATCAGTTCGGTGCAGAAAAAAGATTGACACCGGAGCAGACATTGCTCAATGATAAGAGTGATTGCGACGACCGCGCGGCGCTTTTCTTTTACCTGGTAAAAGAAATTTATAACCTGCCGATGCTGGTCCTGAGCTTTCCTCACCACGTGACTATTGCCGTGAAGTTTGACAAACCCGTTGGAAAGACGATCGAATACAAGGGTGAAAAATATTCCATGTGTGAACCAACACCGCAGCAGGATGATCTTGCACTCGGTGACTGGTTGCCGCAGCTCCGCAAACAGCCTTACGAAATTGCATACGCTTACCGGCCCTGACCCCGGCTCTTACTAACCCGTTGATACAAAAAAGCCGGTCTCGCTTTAGCGGACCGGCTTTCCTATCTTAAACGTCAAACAGATTAATAAGCTGCGTTCTGAGGATCCCAGTTTGTCCAGCCCGCAGCCCAGTTGGTTGTACCAAAGGCACCGCGGTAGGTTGTAGAAGTGAAACCTGTCATGCCGGTAAAGCTTGCACCGGCAAGGGCAGGTGAACCGGTTTTAGGCAGGAAGTTGGGGTTGGTGGAATAGAAAGGAGCTTCCAACTGAATATCGTTGATATTGGTGTAAGTGATACAACCGTCGGCTTCCGCTTTCGTTTTGATCTGAGCAGCAGTAGCAACGGTGCTGTTGGAACGATAAGGGTTTGTTTCAGCATGCACCAGGTTGTTCTTAAACTCGGAGATATTATTTACATAGTAGTCGGTCACTGTTTCATCGCTTTCCATAGAGAAACCTGCATCGGGGTGACCCATCAGGATAGAGTTGCGCAGTACGAACTGTGTAGCTCTTCTCCAGCGGTTGGAGTAGTTGTGGTTGGCAGCAGCAGTAGCGCTGTTGGGACCAATGATGGTGAAGTTGCTCAATTGAGGACGTGTACGCGGAGTAGCAGTTGTGCCGCCGGCGTTGTTGTCGCACTCGATACCGTTACCAGCATCACCCGGATCCACGAAGTCAGGCTTGCGCATAGATACCGCAAACTGGATACGGCCTACATAACCGTTGTCGAAGTCGAAATCGTCATCCGCAGTCGCCAGCGCTACAATGTTTTTAGCGTTTACTGTACCACCGAAGAACTCGTAAGCATCATCGTTACCGAAAGACACCTGGATATTTTCGAGGATCGTGCCGCTACCTACACCACCGCAGGTAAGACCGTTGATCTCGGAACCCGGATCAGAAGCGATACCCGCAAATTCGATACGTACATATCGCAGGATGCCGCTGTTGTCAGCAGCAATGCTGCCGCCGTATTGGGCGTTCACCCCACCTTCGATAGTCGGAGTGGTCGGGTGGTTGGTAGGCGCATTACCCAGCAGGATGATGCCACCCCAGTCACCAGGGATTCTTGAACCGGGCTTGCGGCCGGAAGTGAATACGATAGGTTCCGTCTGCGTACCATCAGCGATCAGGCGCGAGTTACGCTCGATGATCAGCGCACCTTTGGAAATAGTATCACCGACAATTACAGAACCGGCAGCGATCGTCAGCGAAGCGCGATTGGTTACGTATACATAACCTTTCAGGGTGTACTTGCCTTTGGGCAGTACCACATCTTCAGAGATCTGACCGGTGATGATCTTGCTGCAGATGATTTGCTCTTGTTTGGTGCCATCGGAACAACCAGAGCCGCCGTTACCGTTGTTGGTTGTAGAATCGTCGATTTCGACTTTCACACATGCCGTGAAGAGCAGTGACGATACGACAAGTGCAGACAGGACTTTTTTCATATAATTGTCAGGTTTGTATGTTTTAGACGAGAGGATTGTGTATTGATAATTATTTTTTCAGGTCGAGATTGTAATTGAATCCAAGTGAAATGGTGGTTCCCATACGGTAGTCGATGAAAGGCAGTGTGCCTTTGCCGTTGAACGCTTCCTGGTAAGAAACATAGCGCTGGTTCAGGATATCGCTTACGGTCAGTCTTACTTCACCTTTACGTTTGAATACTTTCTGAGAGATCTGGAAGTCGACCAGGTCGCGCGGACGCTCATAGATGCTTGGGAAAGTAGCGTTGCCTACCAGTGCCAGGCGTTTACCGATACGGTTATAGAGCAGCGAAACGTTGGTACCGTTTTCACCATCATATTGGAAGCCCGCATTGATCAGGTAAGGGCTCTGGCCTTGCAGCGGGCGATTGGTTGATTCGAGTTTATCACCGGCTGCATTGGTATTACCTACCTGCACTTTGGAGAAGATCACCGATACGTTACCATTGAAGTAGAGGTTCTCCAGCCATTTTGCGCCACCAAGGAAAGAAAGGCTCTTGCGGAATTCAGCTTCCACACCAATCAGGTTAGCCTTCTCGGCGTTGCGGTATTCGTATTGACGGCGGCTGCCCGTGCTCGATTCGTTGAGCGTAAGTTCAATCGGATCGGCAAAGTTTTTATAGAAGGCACCGAGTGATAACAATTCTCCTGAACGGGGATAATATTCATAACGTACGTCGGCATTCAGGATGCTGCTTCGCTTCAGGCCCGGCGTACCGGAGATAGAAGCCAGTTGTTCGAAATCGAAGAAGGCAAACGATGCTACTTCGCGGAATTCAGGACGTGCTACCGTGCGTGAACCGGCTACACGGAAGTTTGTTTTACTGTTCACGCTCCAGGTCAGGTTGGCTGAAGGCAGCACATCAAACTTATTTGTATTCAGGATCGATGCTTTATCAGATGTAAGCGTGTTAGATTTCAGGAACTGTTCGAAGTTTTCAAAACGGGTACCCCACACGATACGGATCGCATCATTCAGTTTGTTGTCGAACATTACATAACCGGCACTCAGGGCAGACACGCCATAATATTTATCGGAAGGGTTCTGCAGGTCGGTGGTGTAGTAGAAACCATCAGGACGGAAGTTCTGGTGCAGGAAAGCCTGATCGAAAGGCTGCGTGGTGATCGACTGATCGTCCGGCTCTTTCAGCCCCAGGATGATGCCGCGGAAATCGCGGAGGCGTACAGTCGCGGAACCACCTACTTTCACCGTTTGCTTATGCGCACCCAGCGTGAAAGGAATAGCCAGGGAAGCATTGTAACCAAAAGCATTATCGCTCAGATCGCTGAAGAAACGGTTGGTGTTGTTACCACGCAGGTTCAGTGTGAGCGGTCCGCTGGAACCGATCGTGCGTGAATACGTTTGTACACGCAGATCAGGTGTTTGTTTGTGGTTATAAGAATAGTTCAGGTTCCATTGAAAACGGATGTCTTTGAACAACTGATGGGTACCTTCCAACTGGGAAGAGTACAAGGTGCGCTGATTCAATACCGAGGAACGCAACGCTACTTCCTGCAGACCGTCGAAGTTGAGGCCGCTGCGCACATAGTAGTTATCGTCGAGCAACTGGTTGTACAGGTTTTTGAAGGCTACTTTGTGACGGCCTTTGGTCCAGGCGATGTTGGCAACAGCACCCCAGTTAACGGTGTATTTATTCTGTGCGTCGGTGTAATCGAAATATTCGTTCAGTTCTTTGTTGGCATTGTAAAGTTGTTTGGCATTGCGGTAAGTGATGCCGATCACGGAACCCCATTGTGCGTTGTTCTTTGTGCGCACAACATTGGACCATGTCAGGTTGTACTGCTGTATAGGACCAGCGGTGCTTTGTGCCTGGCGGTAAACGTCGTCGCGGAATGATTTTGATACAGCCACTTTGTCCTCGGTAGACAGGTAGTTGTAGGCACCGTATTTTTTGGGATAAGCAGATGGCAGTTTGCGGTCGCTGAAACCGAGCCAGTCGTTAGGGCCGCGCTCATTGCTCAGAAAATCTTTAAAAGTAGACTGGGTGTTGTAACCGAGGCTCACACCGAATGCCAGCTGGCTGCTGGTGGGAATGTCTTTGGTAATAACCTGTACCAGGCCACCGGCAAACTCACCTGTAAGGTCGGGTGTAGCGGTTTTATTGATAATAATATTATCGATCAGTTGGGAAGGGATAACGTCGAAAGAGAAGGCTTTTTTATCAGGCTCGGAGCTGGGCAGTTGTGCGCCGTTAATAAAAGCTGAATTGTAACGGTCACTCAACCCGCGGATCACCACAAACTTATTGTCCTGGATGGAAGTGCCGCTCACCCGGCGCAGTACCTCACCGGTGTTCTTGTCCGGCGTACGGCGGATGAAGTCGGCGGCGATACCGCTTGATACGGCCGTGTTGTTTTTCTGGAAATTGAGCAGGGTGTTGGTACTCTCCATGCGGCGTGAAGTGGTGCGGACCGTTACGCCGGCCAGATCGCTTGGAGCAAATTCCAGCACGATATCCAGGGTATTGTCGAGTCCGGCGCCGATCACCACATCGGAAACTTTTTTACCTATATAATTAACAGCGGAAAATTCGAGTTCGTATTTGGTGCCGGGAGTAAGGGTGAGGCTGTAACGGCCTTCCACGTTGGAAGTAGTGCCATTCTGAGTGCCGGAGATCCTTACTGAAACGCCGCTTACCGGCTCATTGCGGTTGTTGACGATCTTACCGGTTAGCTTCTCCTGCGCGTGAAGAACAAAGCTCAACAGCGAGAAGAGAAGCGTTAAATGCAGCCTGGAGTACATAGCAGTAATTTCCGGCAAAGGTTGCGGTTGCAGGTTACCACACTGTTACGGCCACGTTAAGCAATTGTGAGCTGAATGTTACGGCAATGTTACCTGCTGCGGCTAATGGCACGCGGGTCGGTCGTTTTCGGGCCGGTTTAAACGGGAGCGCTTGATTCACAGCGCTTCATCTGCCTGAAACGGCAAAAAGTTTTCCTCAATCTGTATTAAGGAATTATTAATTCTACCTTTATATCCCCAGCCCCGCTAAGGAAGCCAGTATTTTCGCACCCGATATTAAAAACTAATAAAATGGGCCTCAATTCTTTCCTCAAGATCTTTATGCCGAAGAACCGCATCTTCTTCGAACTGTTTGAACAAGTGGCTGACAACGTGGCCAAAATGGGCGTAGTGATGAAAGAAGTCGTAGCGGAAACTGATTTTGACAAAAGAGCCGCCCTCATCAAAGTGATCGAAGACCTCGAGCATGCCAACGACGAACTCACACACAGTGTATTTACCGAGCTTGGCCGCAACTTCATCACGCCCTTCGACCGCGAAGACATTCACTACCTCGCCACCTCCCTCGACGATATCGCCGACTATATATATGCTTCTGCGAAAAAGATCAACTTCTACCGCGTGAACCCCAACGACATGGGCATGCAGAAAATGGCCGAACTGATCGAGCAGGGCGCACAGCAGATCCGCATCGCGGTTCGCGAGCTGCGCAACATGAAAAATATGCGCAACATCACGGAAGCCCTGGTAAAGATCAACAGCATCGAAAACCAGGCCGACGATATTTTCGACATGAGCATCGAGCGCCTCTTCGCTACCGAACCCGACGCCAAAGAAGTGATCAAAAAACGTGAAATATACCAGGTAATGGAAATCGTGACAGACAAGTGCGAAGACGCCAGCAATGTCATTGAAAGTATTATTATCAAATACGCCTGATCCGGTTTTCCCTACAGAACCAGCCGTTTGCTCACGTATAAACTAATTTATGGCTTCTTTCCTGATTGCGATTATTGTACTGGCCCTTGTATTCGACTACATCAATGGTTTTCATGATGCAGCCAACTCCATTGCCACGGTAGTATCCACCAAAGTACTCACCCCCTTTCAGGCCGTACTCTGGGCTGCGCTCTTCAACTTCGTTGCCTTCTTTATCTTCAAAGACCATGGTGTGGCAGATACCATTGCCAAAACCGTGAAAAAAGATTTTGTCACCCTTGAAGTGATCTTTTCGGGACTGGTAGCGGCCATTATCTGGAATTTATTTACCTGGTGGAGAGGTATTCCCTCTTCTTCCTCGCATACGCTCATCGGTGGCCTCATCGGTGCGGCGCTGGTACATACCGGCAGTTTTCAATCGATCAACTCAGGGCCCGTTATCCAGATCGCCCTGTTCATCTTCCTCGCACCGTTGATCGGTATGCTCATGGCCTTTATCATTTCACTCTGGTTCATGTATTCTTTCCGCAAAGGGTGGGGACCAAAGCTGTTTTCGATGGGCGTCATCATCGCGGTATTCATCTTCCTGGCGTTGGTGCTGGAACGTGACCCTGCCCAATTGAAAAGTCATTACGATTCTTATGTACTGAAAGTTATATTCCATTCGCAGAATTTTAAATGGATACTGCTGGCCTCTATCCTGCTGATCATGGCTTCTTTCTCGCTTTTCCTCAGCAACCTGAATGCACACAAAGCCAATATCTGGTTTAAAAGACTGCAGCTCGTTTCTTCCGCCATTTTCAGTGTGGGCCACGGTGGTAACGATGCGCAGAAAGTAATGGGCATCATTACCGCAGCCCTGATCGCCGGCGGACAAATCAGCAGTTTCAGCGAAATGCCCGTATGGGTACCGCTCGCCTGTTATGCGGCCATTGCCGTGGGCACCATGAGCGGCGGCTGGAAGATTGTAAAGACCATGGGTACGCGCATTACCAAAGTAACACCGTTTGAAGGGGTGGCCGCTGAAACAGCCGGTGCCCTGACCCTCTTCATCACGGAATCGCTGAAAATACCGGTAAGTACCACGCATACCATTACAGGAGCCATCATGGGTGTGGGCGCGACCAAACGCCTCTCGGCCGTACGCTGGGGCGTTACCATCAACCTCCTCTGGGCATGGGTACTTACTATTCCTATCAGCGCGCTTATTGCCGCCTGCGTGTATTACGTAGTACATCTGTTTTAAACGAATAAAGCTGAAGGATTCCGGTTATCCGTTTTCTCCGTTACTTTTGCGGTAACTTTATTTATGGCAAAAATTCTTGTAACAGGAGGCTGTGGTTATATCGGTTCACATACATTGGTGGACCTGATCCAGAACGGCTATACGGTAATCTCGGCAGACAACAACTCCCGCTCCAATCCCGGTATTCTTAATGGTGTGGAACAGATCACCGGTAAGACCGTCAAAAACTACAAAGTAGACCTTTGCAACTTCGACGATACGTTTGCTATTTTCCAGGAGAATCCCGACATCGCAGGCATTATTCATTTTGCCGCCTACAAAGCGGTGGGTGAATCGGTAGAAAAGCCTTTGATGTATTTTGAAAACAACATTACGTCGCTGATCAACCTGCTGAAATGTGTACAGGAATTTCATGTTCCGCATTTTGTATTCTCCTCTTCCTGTACCGTGTATGGCACACCCGATGATATTCCGGTAACGGAGCTAACGATCCCCAAGCCCGCCGAATCGCCGTATGGCTATACCAAGCAGATGGGCGAACAGATCATCAATGAATTTGCCAAAAGCAGCGGCACGCGTTGCATCCTGCTGCGTTACTTCAATCCGGTAGGCGCACACCCTTCGGCTAAAATCGGGGAATTGCCGATCGGTCGCCCGCAAAACCTGGTGCCGGCCATTACGCAAACAGCGATCGGCAAACTGCCGTCCATGACCGTACACGGATCAGACTACCCGACACGCGATGGCTCGTGCATCCGTGACTACATCCATGTTTCGGATATCGGGCATGCACACACACTGGCGTTGCAATACCTGGAACAGGGAAAGAACAAACGTCTGTGCGATGTATTCAACCTGGGTACGGGCAATGGTGTGAGTGTGCTGGAGGCCATCCACACATTTGAAAAAGTAAGCGGCGTAAAACTCAATTATATGATTGGCCCGCGCCGTTCCGGCGATGTGGTGGCCATTTATGCCAACAACGACCTTGCGCGGAATGAACTGGGCTGGAATCCGGAATACACGCTGGAAGATATGCTGAGCACTGCATGGGAATGGGAGCAGCGCCTGCTGGCCGACGATGCCATCTTCGGCAGCCAGCCGAAAGAGCTCAACTAACCCGGTAATTAGCACTAATTCACTTACATTTGCCATCTAATTTTTAGCTATGGCATTAAAAGATATCCAGTCTACCGGTAACAAAGATACCCGTAGTGGTTTTGGTGATGGCATTGTTGAAGCAGCCCGTAAGAACCCCAATGTGGTGGCGCTTACCGCCGACCTGGCAGGCTCACTGAAGCTGAACCAGTTCATCAAAGAATTTCCTGAGCGTTTTATACAATGCGGTATAGCCGAAGCCAACATGATCGGCATCGGTGCGGGACTCACCATCGGCGGTAAAATTCCTTACACCACTACCTTTGCCAACTTCTCTACGGGTCGCGTGTACGATCAGATCCGTCAGTCTGTTGCTTATAGCGGAAAAAATGTAAAAATCTGCGCATCCCACGCCGGCCTCACACTCGGCGAAGACGGCGCCACACACCAGATACTGGAAGATATCGGTCTGATGAAAATGCTGCCCGGCATGACCGTGATCGTTCCCTGCGACTACGCACAGACAAAAGCAGCCACACAAGCCATAGCTGAATATGAAGGTCCGGTATACCTGCGCTTCGGTCGCCCGGTATGGCCCATCTTCACGAAAGAAGAAGATTTTGTAATCGGTAAAGCACAACAGCTTTCCGAAGGAACAGACGTTACCATCTTCGCCTGCGGCCACCTGGTATGGAATGCAATCCAGGCAGGTTTGCAACTCGAAGAAAAAGGCATCAGCGTTGAAGTAATCAATATGCACACCATCAAACCGCTCGACGAAGAAGCAGTGATCAAATCACTCAGCAAAACACGTTGCGCAGTAACTGCCGAAGAACACAATATTATCGGTGGCCTGGGTGATGCCATTGCACAGGTAGCGGCTCGTCACATTCCTGTTCCCATCGAATATGTAGGCACTAAAGATACCTTCGGAGAAAGCGGCGTTCCGAAAGATCTGTTAAAGAAATATGGCCTCGATGTTCCCGACATCGTAGCCGCGGCGGAAAAAGTTCTCAGCCGGAAGAAATAAAACTAAAAAGCGACCGATGGTCGCTTTTTAGTTTTAAGTAATAAGTTTTAAGTTATAAGCGTTGCACTGAGCCTGTCGAAGTGTAAACAGCCCTTGTTAGCCGGGAAACCAACGATAACTGCTTCAGGCCAGTTATACCATTCACGATTCACCATTCACCATTCACTTTTTTGAATTTTGCCTTTTGAATTTTAAACTTTGTAAGCTTTCGCCCTTCTAACCAGCAGTACTACATGGAGCTAACCCCGCAGACCGATAGCGTTTTATTAACCCAATTCCGGGAACCGGCTACAAAGGAGCGGGCTTTTGCTGCTATTGTCAAAAAATACCAGGAAAAACTTTACTGGCATATCCGCCGCATGGTAGTGGGACACGACGATGCAGACGATGTGCTGCAGAATGTTTTTATCCGCATGTGGAAAGGCCTCGAAAACTTCCGGGAAGACAGCCAGTTATATACCTGGCTCTACCGTATCGCTACCAACGAAAGTCTTACCTATCTCGAACAGCAGAAGAAGCGCTCATCGGTGAGTATCGACAGCCTCGAAAACGGGCTGGAAAACCGTATCCGTGCCGACGAACACTTCGATGCCAATAAATTGGAATGGAAACTGCAACTCGCTATGCAGCAGCTACCTGAAAAGCAGCGGATCGTGTTTAACCTGCGGTATTACGATGAAATGCCCTACGAACAAATGAGTAAAATACTGGAAACCAGTGAAGGAGCATTGAAAGCAAGCTACCATCACGCAGTGAAAAAAATAGAAGACTACATTAAAAATCATTAAACTTTAGCACGGCAATGCCGTCCTAATAAAGAAGAAAATGACACAGCGGGATACCATATTACAGGAACTGGCGGATTGTGGAAGCAGTCTTCAACCTGCCCTTACGGCTGCTCCTTACCGGGTGCCTGAAGGTTATTTCAACGATCTTCCCGATGTGATACTTTCCCGCATACGCACAGAAGAAACAACGACGGCTAACGAAGAAATAGCCGCGTTATCACCCCTGCTCGGCAGCCTCCCACGCGTATCCCCCTTCAAAGTACCGGAAGGATATTTTACTCCAACAGAGGAACAGGAACCCGATACAGGCTTTCTTACGGGCGCCGGCACACAAATACCTTACAGCGTACCGGAAGATTATTTCGCGCAACTGCCCGCGCGTATCCAAAGCCGGGTAACGGCAAGGGTAATACCTTTGAATGCAAGGAAATGGTTCCGCTATGCTGCCGCTGCAATCGTTACCGGTGTAATAGCTTTGTCGGGACTGATGATCTGGCAACAGCAACAACCCGGTAATAATTCATCCGTGCTGGCTTCTAAAGAAGTGCGCCGGACGTTTGAGGGTACTTCCGTGGAAGCATTGGAAAATTTTGTGCAGGTAACATCACCCGGCATCAGCAATAAAGACATCACCAATGTGACCGCCAAAAGTGATGAATTAAATTCTTTATTCAGGGAAATCCCGGATAGTGAACTCGATGCATTCCTGGACGTAACAAGCGATGGAAGTGAAGACGAAAGTCTGCTGAACTGATAAACATGAAGCGATTACTACTGATAGCTGTTTTACTGACCGGTCTGGTGCTGCCGTCCTTTGCGCAACAGGACGGAGACGATGATCGTCCTGCAGATGATATCAAACTGCGGCGCGGCATGAAAATGTTTATCCGGCAACGTTTGCAGTTGACGGATGATGAAGCGAAAAAATTCGAGCCGTTACTAGAAAAATACCTTACGGAATTGCGCGATGCACACGTGAAAAACACGGATCCGTTGGTGCGTCAGCAAAAAAAAGCAGAAGTAAGACTCCGTTATCGTGATGAATTTAAACCCATTATAGGCGAGAAGCGCGCCAACAGGGTATTTGTTGAAGAGCAAAGTTTTCGTCAGCAGATCCGTAACTACCTCCGGGAACGACGCGAACGTGGCGGAGGAAGAAGCGGATCGCTCAGGCCGTTGAAAAGATGAAAAATGAAGCTGGGATAAAATAATTTTTCAGTTATCTTTGACCTTGGTGTTTTTCATAGGTTAGCAACGGCCGGCCCTTTTCAGGGCGGGCCTTTTTTTTGATTAGGCAATTTGAAGATTTGAAAAGTGGCGATCTCTGAGACAGCAATTATCTAATCTTCAAATCATCAAATTTTCAAATTATCCGGCGTACACCGGCGTACGTACATCGTGATAAAATAAAAACGTCCAGCCCGCTGCTGCTCCTTCTTCCCACCATTTGCGTCTCAACTCCATCGCTTTCTTTCCATCATAATCATACTTCGCTACAAAGCGGTGTTTCATTTGCTGCAACTGGGGTGCATCATCTGCACCGAAGAAAATTACTTCAGCCCCATCTTCCATACGCAACACCTGGTGATAAGGCGAATGCGCGCCCGTTAATTGATAGTGTATATATCCATCGATCGTTCCTTCCTCCTGGTCGAGCAATACCACCTGCGATGATTGACGCAATAACTCCAGCTCGTCCGGCAGATAAGACGGTGTTCCTTTTTCAAAGGCGAATTTCAATTCATCTTCCCGTACATAATAAGTTGCCTGCGGAAAACTCAGCTTGCGGGGATCTGTTGCATCAGCCACGCCGCCCGCATGATCTTTATGTAAATGGCTCATCAACACCTTGGTGATACTGGCAGGATCCACGCCGGCTGCTTTCAGGTTTTTGTGCAATTGCATTTCACCGGTCGCGCGGTCTTTGAATCCAAGACCCGTGTCGAGCAACAACACATCTTTGGAAGTAACAACAACAAAAGGCTGTACTTCTACCAGCAGACTGCCAACCGGGCGGCTTTGCAGGTCGTCGGTGTTCTCTTCAAAGGGAACGAACTTCTTGCTGCCGTCAATCGTGAAGGAACCTTCCGATAAAGGAATAATTTTCATGTCTGTTAAATTAAAAGCCTAGCGCAACACCATCTGACGATCGGCATCGAGCCGCATCAGGATAAACAGCATCAGGCTGAAGGTAAGCAGTGACGCACCGCCATAACTGATCAGCGGCAAAGGAATACCGATTACCGGCGCCAGGCCAATGGTCATCGATACGTTGATGGCCACGTGAAAAAATAAAACCGAGGCTACGCCATAAGCATAACAACGACTGAACACACTTCGTTGACGCTCGGCGATGGTTACTATCCGGAATAATAATAAGAGATATAAGGCTAACAATACCACACATCCCGTAAAGCCGAAGCCTTCCCCGATGGTATCAAAGATGAAGTCCGTACGCTGCTCGGGAACAAACCCGTAACGCGTCTGCGTTCCTTTCAGCAATCCTTTTCCAAATACCCCGCCGCTGCCAATGGCGATTTTGGATTGTTTTACGTTGTAATCGGCAAGGTTCTCCTGTTTGCCACTCTTTTTATCGATCACCACTTCCCGCTTCTGGTATTCTTCGGGGATGTCTTTACCAAGTGTACTGTAAATACGCTCCACCTGGTGCGCGCCCAACACATTTTTAAAAAAGAACGGTACAGCAAAATACTGGATGCCGATACAGAGACCGCCGATAAGCAGTAATCTCAATAACAATATTTTATCTCGCCGGATTTGTCTGCGCAACAGTAGGGCGATAAACAACGTGATCCCGATCAGGATCATCGCCAGCAAGGATCTTTCCAGCAACAGTGTTGCGATCACCAGCGCTGCACCCGTAAACCCGATCACCAGGATGATGGAGGGCAATCCTTCTCTAAACATCACAAGAAAGAAAGCAAAGAAGACCAGCGCCAGACCTGTTTCTTTTTGCAGGATCGCCAGTACTGCCGGTACCAGCGTAATGGCCGCCGCAATCAATTGCGACCTCGTCTGCCGGAAGTCCGTCTCCGGTCTTGATAAGTATTTCGCGAGCGCCAGTGCCACGCATATTTTACAAAATTCCGCCGGTTGAAAGTTGAAGGCACCCAGCTTGATGATCGACTCCGTTCCTTTGATATTGGAGTGCAACGGAAACACCAGCAACAAAGCCAGGATACCACCGGCATAAAAGAGGTTGGCCGTTGCCGTAAAAAATTTACTGTCCGTCAGCAGGATAAACAATCCCAACACCAGCGATACGAGAAAGAAATAAAATTGTTTGCTGTAATCCGTTCCGAAGGATAAAAAGCTTTGTACTACCGGCGTTCCTTCTTTATAGGTAACGCTGAAGATAGCGGCCAGCCCTACGGCCACCAGCAGGATATAGATGCCGAACAGGCTCCAGTCCATGCCCTTCGATATGGTAGGGTTACGCTGACTCATGCGGCAGGTGATGGTTTTTCAAAGGGTTGACGGAGTGATTTACGGTCGGGTGCCAGCAGCGCAATGTGCTGGGTAACAGTAGTGCGTTTTTCTTTATCCTTGTCCTGATTCTGTGGCTTCGGCGCCTGCGGACCTCGAAGGAATTTTTTCAACCGCGTACTGTCTTTGGTTATACGCAGCCAGTCCTGTGCCCGGATAGAGTCTGTTTTGAATTGCAGCCGCTTCAGGTACGAAGGCATTTTATTGGTTTTGGAAATGCGTTCAAGATCGGCCTTGCTTCTTGCATTCAGGGTATCGATCAGGTATTTCTCCATCAGGATACGGGATATCGGACCGGCCCAGGTACCACCATAACCGGCGTTCTGCACAATTACGGCTATGGCTATTTTCGGATTTTCTTTCGGTGCAAAACAAACGAATACCGAGTTGTTCTCAAGTTTGATCCGTCTGCCGTCAAGCACAGTATAGTTTTCCGCCGTACCCGTTTTTGCACACACGTCAATACCATCAATACGCGCAATGCGGGCCGTACCCATCGTTACCACATCATGCATACCATTGATGATCGCCTGGTAGGTGGTATCGCTCACGTGTGTGAGTACGTCGTGCCGCTGGCGGTATTTTTTTACAAAAACGGAATCTGCTTCCGTTTCCTCATCAATTTTTTCCACCAGGTGTGGCGTATAGTAAAATCCGCGGTTGGCAATGATGCACATGGCATTCGCCAGTTGCAGCGGTGTGGCGCCCATTTTATCCTGGCCAATGCCTAACGTAAGGTTGGTACAGGAATTCCAGGCCCCGCGGTATTCTTTATTGTAAACAGCCGTATCGGGCACAAAGCCGCTGTTTTCTGAAGGCAGGTCCACGCCGAGTTTTACTCCCAGTCCGAACGCGTTCATGTATTCGCGCCATTTCATATAACCGTTCTTCACGTTGCCATAGCGCGGGTTGTCAACAGCCAGGCGGTATACGTGCGTGAAGTAAGAGTTGCAGGAGTTGGCAATGGCTAAACGCAGGTTGGCGGCGTGTCCGCCACCGGAGTGTGTGCAGGCCGGTTTGCCGCTTCCGCAGCCATAGTAACGGCCGGGACAGGGATAACCCCAGGATGGCGTGATAACGCCTTCGTCCAGCGCAATGAGGCCGCCAAGCGGCTTGAAGGTGGAACCCGGTTCGTATCGTCCCTGGATCGCACGGTTGAGCAGCGGGCCTGCTACGTCGAGCGCCAGTTTGCCGTAGTTGGACACTTTCTCCGGTCCCGTCAATTGGTTGGGGTCGTAGGTTGGTCCGGATGCCATGCAGAGAATACCACCGGTCTTGGGATCGATGGCTACCACGGCTCCCACTTTATCGGTGAGCAGTTGTTCGGCGAGCTGCTGCAGTTCCACGTCCAGGGAAGTGCGCAGGCTCCGGCCGGCAATGGCCGCCGTATCAAAAGCACCTTTCTCATAACTTCCCACCAGGCGGTTGCGGTTGTCCTTGATCATGTACTGTACGCCTCGTTGTCCCATCAGCACTCTTTCATACGTAGCTTCCAGTCCGTTCTTACCGATGTAATCACCAAGGCGGTAGAAGTTGTTGGAGCGTTTGATATCTTTCTCATCCACTTCATTGATGTAACCGAGAATGTGTGCCGCCACATTGAAGGGATACACGCGCACCGGACGTTCCACCATGGCAAAGCCGGGATAACGCCAACTGTCTTCTTCAAAGCGCGCCTGCATTTGTGGTGTGAGCAGCGATTGAAAGATGGAGGGTCTTACACCGGTATTTTTAAACCGTGCGTCATTCACACGTTTGCGAAAGTCAGCGGTATCGATTTCCATCATACGGCAAAAAGCCATGGTGTCAATGTTCTTTACTTCAGCCGGTGTCACCATCAGGTCGTACATGATGGCGTTGTTGAGCACGGCGCGGCCTTTGCGATCGTAGATGATACCCCGCTCGGGATAAACAATCTTGGGATAGACGGCATTGTCCATGGCCATGGGACCATATTTCCCCGACAGGATCTGCAGGTTGACCAGTTGCCCGACAATGATCAGAAAGACCAGCAGGAAGATCAGCCGGATCACCCGGCTACGGGATTGATTAAACACAGACATAGGTCAATACGGCGCCGATGTTGAATGGAATAAAAAGAAATGGGGATTATTAGCCTTTACAAAGTACGAACTACTCCGCGCGCTTTCCAAATGTTTACGGGACTAAATTTTCTTTTTAAGAAAATTTTCAGGATGATGTATTGGTGCGGAATTTCAGCTTGCGCGGAAACAGCAATTCAGTGGTAATGATCAGCAATAAACTGATAGCCGTAGTGGTAACGATTTTCAGGAGGAACAACCACAGTGATCCGAATGAAAGCCACTGCAGCAAGGTGAGATAAGCGTTATGCAGAATCGTAAGCACGAGCACATACACCATGTAAGGCGTCCAGCCCATTGCCTTGGGTGAGGGTTCGCGGTAAGTAAACTCGGAGGCGTCTTTTGGTGCAAGAATATTGATGATGAACGGGCGTACAAATGCAACCAATACACAAGCGGCTGCATGCAGCCCCGGCGTCATGGTAAAATAGTCAACCGAAATACCCATCAGGAAACCCAGTACCAGCAGCCCGCCGCGGGAGACGGTGAAAGGCAGCCATAACAAAAACAGGAAATACAAATAAGGCACCACCAGTTGATGCAGGTGCGGCACCACGTTCAACACGTATACCTGTACGAGCAGGAAGAACACAAAACGGATGATATTGCGTACCAGGTCGCTCAAGGTGTCGTTTTTTTGAAATCCACTTTACGTTTGGCTTCTTCGTCCAGCTTGTGCTGCTCATCGAAGTCGATGTTCTCGGATACAAATACCTGTTGCAGCGTAGAGAAGTTGGCGAAAGGCCGGATTCTTAATGTATAGAAATTGGTAGCGCTGTTTTTGATCACGGCATCTACAGTACCTACCAGTTTGCCCGGCGGGAAACTCAGGGAGAACTTACCGGTTACGATTGTATCGCCTTTCAGTACAGAATCACTTTTGGGAATACCGCTCATGGTTAAAAATGCAGGATCATTGCCATCCCAGGAAATCGTTCCGCCACTGCCGGTCTTTTTGAGCAATACGTTGACTTTGCTCTGCACATGCAGGAGGCTCATCACCTGACTATAATTAGCGCTGGTGGCAATCACTTTTCCTACCAGTCCTCCATTGGAACTGAAAACCCCCATATCGTCGCGGATACCATGAGCGGAGCCGCGGTTGATCTGGATATAATTTTTATCGGAGTTGATCGTGCTGTATACGGCCTGTGCATCTCTCCACGCAAACCGCCGGTAATGTCCGAGGGTGTCGAGTTTTACCGTATCACGCATAACGGGTTGACCGGTATCGCGGGCGATAAAGTTGTCGGACAGCAAATTCAGGAGGGAGTCGTTCATCTTGTGCACCTGCGTATTTTCCTCTTTCATCCGGAAAAAGTAGCGAACGGTGTTGTAGCGGGTATTGAACCAGCCCGTTACTTCATTGGCCACGCCCATTCCTTTGGCGCGATGGGATCTGTTGTAGGTAAATAAAAACCATATACAGATGCCCTGCAGGATCAGGAATCCCAGGAACACACTGTAGCGGCGAATGAACAGAAAGATGTTACGCATAAATTAGGACAAAGGCCGGCGGCGACAGGTAAAAGACCGGGGAAAAGCGAAACTTAACTTTTTCCGGACCTCCTGTCCCAACCTCTTCTATCGCATCACAAATGGATACCGATCATAATTTTTCAAAGCAATACCTGTGCCGCGAACCACGCTTTTCAGCGGATCGTCAGCCACGTGTACAGGCAGTTTGATCTTTTGGCTCAACCGTTTGTCCAGACCTCTCAGCAATGCACCACCCCCGGTGAGATAAAGACCGCGGCGATAGATATCGCCGGCCAGTTCGGGAGGAGTTTGTTCGAGCGCTTTCAGAATGGCTTCTTCTATTTTGAAGATGCTCTTGTCGAGTGCTTCGGCGATCTCCTGGTAGCTCACCATGATCTGCTTGGGAATACCGGTTACCAGGTCACGACCGTTAACGGGAATATCGTCGGGCGGATTGTCCAGGTCTTTCATGGCTGCACCTACCTGTATCTTGATCTGCTCCGCTGTACGCTCACCGATCAGCAGGCTATGGTAGCGGCGGAGCGCTTCCATTATGTCGGCGGTGAATTCGTCACCGGCGATACGGATGCTCTGGTCGCACACAATACCTGCGAGCGCGATTACGGTGATACCGGTAGTACCGCCACCAATGTCGATGATCATGTTGCCCACCGGCTCTTCCACATCGATGCCGATACCAAGGGCCGCTGCCATCGGTTCGTGAATCAGGTATACTTCTTTCGCACCTGCCTGGTCGGCACTGTCGCGCACCGCACGTTTTTCCACTTCCGTGATGGAAGAAGGAATGCATATCATCATCCGCCAGCTGGGAGGAAACAGCGGCTTCTTGGGATAAACCAATTTGATCAGCTCACGGATCATTAATTCCGCGGCATTAAAGTCGGCAATTACACCGTCTTTCAACGGACGTACCGTGCGAATGCTCTCGTGCGTCTTTTCGTGCATCATCAACGCCTTCTTTCCCACCGCAAGCACTTCCTTGGGATTGTTACGGTTCAACGCTACAATACTCGGCTCGTTAACCGCAACTTCGTCATTATGTATGATGAGGGTATTGGCTGTACCCAGGTCCATTGCAATCTCTTGTGTAAACCAGTTAAAAAGTCCCATTTTTATTATTGGATTAGTGTGCAAAGTTGGAGGAAATAATCCGAACAAAAAAGCGAAAACCCTTGTCAGCTCTGAATTATTTGAAGGTGGTCCTGGTTTTTGTTCCGCCGTTACCGGCAGTTGTGTGCAAGGTTTGTCACCAGCACATCAAACGCTTCATCCGGCGGCAATATTTCATCGCCGCATATCATTTCTGACAATGATTTTTTGTTAACGCTTTTTAACGGTAAACGAGGGCATATGCTTGCTTTTCTGGCATAGTAATCGCAAGAGAATTTAACAGTAATCTGTACTCCTCTCAATATAAATGTTCGTCTATCGTCTTCAGAAAGGAACTCCTCTTTTCAGGGTTCCTTTTTTGCGTATGCATCAGAGAGATGAACCCGTTACAAATCCCAGTTGTTTTTCTACTGCTGCCGGAAGAGATGGCAGGCGATGGCGCTCTATGAGAAAACTGTTGAGTTGGGCAAATTCCCGGAAGATATAGTGTTTGTCGGCAGCCGCACGCAGGTAGTCTTTACCGGTGCTTCCACCCGTGCCGATACGCGTTCCGATGATGCGGTGCACCATATTCATGTGGCGGTAACGCCAGGAGCTTAACTGTTCGTCAATTTCCAGCAAACCATTGATCAGTTGAAACGGCAGTTGCAGCAGCGGATAACCTCTGTACAACATAATAAACAGGGCCGAGCGGGCGCCTGCTACCGAAAGCTGGTTGTCGCCGGAGATTGTGGTAGTTGAAGAAGCCGTTCCATGTCCCATCGGGCAACCTCCGCCGGAGGAAACAACCGTGGTATTTTCCGCTGCAGGTGCCGCTGACAGCGGTTTTCCGAAGAATAAATGATCGAACATCTCCAGGTTGACCTGCTCCACATCCGCAAGGCTGGACTGGTAAATATTGCGGTATTCGTCCCAGAATGCCCAATCGGCCGGCGCTTTTCCTCCTTCGAAGAACGGTACGCGTTCCAGCCAGTTGTTGACCAGTTGCAGCAGCGATTGATCCTGCTCCGCTTTCCGGATGCGGTCTACATGCTCCTGGCGCAACTGCGCGGTATAATATTCTTTGCCGTGACGCTGGTCGAATTTCAGGCCCAGCTTGGCTTCCAGCTCTTTGAACTGCCAGCTCTGGAAACCCGAGGCAGGACGCAGCAAATCACGGAAGTCGAGGAAATCCATGGGCGTCATGGTTTCCATGATATCGATCTGGTGAACCAGCACACGGAGAATGGTCACCATGCGATTGACGCGGTGCACCACCGTTTGCAATTCGGGAGAATTATCGTTGAGGGAGGGCTGTTTCATGATGGAAATCACGGAATCCAGTTCGTAATGCAATTGGTGAAACCACAGCTCATAAGCCTGGTGGATAACGATGAACAGCATTTCGTCGTGCGCGTCGATCTGTTGCTTGCCGCTTTCGGTGACCTGCGCATTCAGGACTTTGTCCAACTGAAGATAATCGTGGTAATGAACAGCCATTTTTATCAGGAATAAGGTAAATCAAAAAACAGGTCAGTCGTCGTCTTGCGGTGTATTGTAAGCGGGCCGGAATTCGTAACCAATATCCGTGCGGTAATACATTTCTCCGAAGCGTACATATTCCAGTACGTCCAGAGAGGTATTGACGGCTTCGGCAATATCCTCGCCGAAAGAAGTAACGCAAAACACACGGCCGCCGTGTGTGAGGATTTTTCCGTCTTCCTCACGGGTGCCGGCGTGGAAAACGATGGATTGTTTGCCATAGCTTTCGCCGATGCCCAGGATTTCATGTCCTTTTTCATAGGGACCGGGATAGCCCTGGCTCACGGCTACCACGGTAGCGGCAGCACGCGGGTCGGCATCCACTTTTACGGTGGAAAGTTTACCGTTTGCGGCGGCAGACAACAATTCCACCAGGTCGTTTTTCAACCGCGGCATCACCACTTCGGTTTCGGGGTCGCCCATGCGGCAGTTATATTCAATTACATAGGGTTCGCCTTCCACGCTGATCAGCCCAACAAACACAAACCCCGTATAGGGAATCTGCTCCTGTGCCAGTCCGGCAATGGTTGGTTTGACAATGCGTTCTTCTACTTTTTGCAGGAAACCCGGCGTGGCAAAGGGAACGGGGCTTACGGCGCCCATACCGCCGGTATTGAGGCCTGTATCGCCTTCGCCTATGCGTTTGTAATCTTTTGCTTCGGGAAGGATCACGTAGTCGTGGCCGTCTGTGAGAACAAACATGCTGAGTTCCACCCCGTTCAGGAATTCTTCCACCACTACGCGCTTGCTAGCTTCTCCGAATTTCGACTCCTGGATCATAAGTTCGAATTCGGCGATTGCTTCCACATGGGTGTGGCAGATGAGCACTCCTTTACCGGCGGCGAGGCCGTCTGCCTTGAGCACAACCGGCAGTGCATGTTGCTGGAGGTATTCAACACCTTCGCGGTAATTGTCTTCGGTGAACTCGCGGTAGGCTGCTGTAGGAATATTATGGCGTTGCATGAAGGCTTTGGCGAAAGCCTTGCTGCCTTCGAGACGGGCTCCTTCCTGTGAAGGGCCGATGAAGAGCGTCTCTTTCAGGTCGTTATGCGATTGGAAATAATCATAGAGGCCGTTTACCAGCGGTTCTTCGGGACCTACCACCACCATTCCGATCTTGTTTTCGCGGCAGAAAGCGGCTACTGCGGCGTTATCGTTGGCGACTACCGGCACATTGGTGCCGCACAGCGCCGTGCCAGGATTGCCGGGAGCAATGAACAGGCGGGTACAGGCAGGACTTTGAGCCAATTTCCAGGCGAGGGCATGTTCCCTGCCGCCAGAGCCGAGTAATAAAATCTGCATGAAATAAAGAAATAAAAGGATTATTGGGACTAAGCCCTGCGAATATCGGAAGCTTTATCAAAACAAACATTAATTATTTGGGGTTGATCAATTTTCTGTATTTTGGTTGCTTCATTAATAACGAACCAAACAATTTTAAACGATCTGTATGAGTGAAGTAACTCCTCCCAAGGGGCATCCGAAAGGCTTATACCTTCTCTTCTTTACTGAAATGTGGGAACGTTTCAGCTACTACGGAATGCGAGCCATTCTCATTCTTTTTCTGACCAAGCAGCTTCTTTTCGACAAAGCATTTGCTTCGGGCGGCATCTACGGAAGTTTTACCGGTCTGGTATATCTTACGCCGATCATTGGCGGCTATGTAGCCGACCGTTATTGGGGAAACAGAAAATCAATTTTTATAGGTGGTATCCTGATGGCCATTGGCCAGTTTATGCTGTTCTTCAGCGGAGCACTAGACAATATTGATACAGCTAAGATGTTACTGTATGTCGGCCTTGCATTCCTGATCTTTGGTAATGGTTTCTTCAAGCCAAACATTTCTACCATGGTAGGCCAGTTGTATCCGGAGAATGACCGCAGGATAGACGGAGCTTACACTATTTTTTATATGGGCATCAACCTCGGAGCCTTTTTCTCTCCACTGATCTGCGGCTACCTGGGTGAAAACATCGACTTCAAATGGGGTTTCCTTGCTGCCGGTATCGGTATGCTCATTGGTACTGTTGCGTTTGAGATATTTAAAAACAAATACCTCGTATCGCCCACGGGCGAATCAATTGGTGTACTGCCCAATAAGGCAAGACTGAAGGAAGGAGAAAGCGGTGTGTCGGCCAAGTTCACCGGCACACAATACGGCATCCTCCTCGGAGGCGGTGCGGGCCTGTATCTTTTATTCAACTATGTTTTAGGTTTCGACTTTTTCGGCTCGCTGATCTTTGCCCTGGCAATAGCTATCCCTACGTCGATCATCCTCGATAAGTCGCTGAGCAAAGTGGAACGTTCACGCATTCTGGTAATATATATTGCGTGCTTCTTTGTGATCTTCTTCTGGAGTGCTTTTGAACAGGCAGGTGCCTCACTGACGTTTTTCGCTGATGAACAGACAAATCGAAATGTATTAGGCTTTAATATGCCGGCTAGCTGGTTTAACAGCTTCAATGCAGTATTCATTGTAATCTTTGCTCCTATCTTTTCTTATCTGTGGGTGAAGTTGAATAAGGCAGGCAAAGAACCGTCTGCCCCGCGCAAACAGGCATGGGGACTCTTCCTGCTGGCACTTGGTTATGTATGGATCGCCTTTGGTGTAAAAGGTGTTGAGCCTGGTGCTAAAGTTAGTATCATGTTACTGACCGTGCTTTATCTGCTGCATACCTGGGGCGAGCTCTGCCTTTCTCCCATCGGTCTGTCGATGGTAAACAAGCTTTCGCCTGCACGTTTTGCTTCACTGTTGATGGGTGTATGGTTCCTGGCAAATGCAACCGCTAACAAATTTGCCGGTATACTGAGTGAATACTATCCCGAAGAACAATCCCGTGTGGCATCGTATCCCGTTGCCAATGAAAATATCAGAATAGGCGAAAATGCAATCGACTGGAATAGCATTCCAGTTTCCGATCGCAACGCACCCGCCGCAATGAATAAATGGACATTTACTTCGGTAAAAGTGGGAGATGCCGATAGCATTACTGCACTCAATGCGGTTGAGGGCGGCAGCTACGCAGTAGCAACAGACTCGTTCAAAGTGAGACGTACTTACCCGGAGCCATTAAAAAAAGTAGAGCTGATGAAAATGGAGAAAAGAGGCGAAACGGAAGCAAAATTCTTTGGCTTCATGTTGGACGATAACAAACAATTTGGCTTACTTAAACAAGGTAAAACCGTAAGCACCCTGGAGGTATGGAACCTCTACCCTGCACCGAAATCATTTATGGGCTTCACGATCAGGTCGCTTTACGACTTCTTCATGATCTTTGTGGTGATGGCTGGCGTTGCATCAATTATCCTGTTTGCCATTTCCGGCAAATTGCGCCAGATGATGCACGGTGTGAAATGACGTTTGTATAAAAGATAATCAAAGCCCCCGCCTCAGCGGGGGCTTTTTCATTTCTATACTACTCGCATAAGTTTTCCTATCTTCCGGCCTTAAAGCATTTGAACGCATGTGGAAGAAACATCCCAAAGCACTGCCATTCCTTTTCTTCTCTGAAATGTGGGAACGATTTGGCTACTACCTGATGATCGGCATCTTCACTTTCTACCTCAAAGACAAAGCTGAAGGTTTTAATATGGATGAAAAGGATGCATCCAGTCTTTACGGAACATTTATCGCGCTCGTGTTTTTCACCCCCTTCCTCGGCGGTCTTATTGCCGACCGTTATCTCGGATACCGCAGATCCATTATTCTCGGCGGTTTGCTGATGGGCGTCGGTTATTGTCTCATGGCCATACACGACATTACCATGTTGTATGTGTCGATGACATTGGTAATCGTCGGCAATGGTTTTTTCAAACCCAATATCTCCACGCTGCTGGGCAACGTTTACTCCACACCGGCTTATAAAGAACGGAAAGATGAAGGATACAACATCTTCTACATGGGCATCAACATCGGCGCCTTCGTGTGCAACTTCTTTGGTGCAGCGCTTTATACCACAATTGGCTGGGGAGCAGCATTCATTGCCGCAGGTATAGGTATGTTCATTGGCGTGCTCACATTTGTGGGCGGTACGCGTCATTATAAAGAATACGATGTACGCAAACCCATGCAGCCCGGCGATATGTCGCTGTGGAAGATCATGGCGTTGGTTATCCTGCCCTCACTCATCTTTGGCGTGATCGGTTGGTTTATCAAAGGCGACGGTTATATCTTCGACAGCAATAGTACCGACGCCTTCATCTTTGCCTGTATCCCTGTTATATTTTTCTATGCGGCCTTATTAATGCGCAGCAGTAAAGAAGAAAAACCCGCGATGAGTGCCATGCTGGCCATCTTTGCCGTGGTTATTCTCTTCTGGGCCATCTTCAAACAAAACGGATCAGCACTCAACACCTGGGCCAGCCGTTATACCGAACGTCACGTATCGGGCACGGGCGGCGATGTACTGTCAGCCCTGCGCCAGACGGATGTGGTGTTTTACAAAAAAGATTCCGTGACACTATTGGATAACCAGTTCCGTAAAATAAAACAAGACGGCAAAGAAGTGACCGGCGTTGACTATCCGCCTTACTTCAAGAACATGAACTTTCAGAAAGACCCGGTGCAGGAGGGTGAGGCCGTTAAAACATGGGTGCCGAGTCTCAGCCAGTCGATCAACCCCTTCTGGGTAATTGTGCTCACGCCATTGGTGGTGGCCCTGTTCACCTGGCTCCGCCGGCGTGGTAAAGAGCCTTCCACTCCCACTAAGATTGCCCTGGGCTTGTTAATCTCCGCATTAAGTGTATTGGTAATGATCGGCGCCGTGTATGCAGGCAACAACGGCGAACACAAAGTAAGTATGCTGTGGCTGATGGGTACCTACGGAGTGGTAACCATCGGTGAACTGTTCCTCAGCCCGATGGGACTATCACTGGTATCAAAACTAAGTCCGGTACGCATCACCTCGTTGATGATGGGTGGCTGGTTCCTTTCCACTTCTATCGGCAATAAATTAAGCGGTATTCTCGCCAGCCAGTGGGATACCTACGATAACAAAGCTGATTATTTCTGGTTAAACTTCGCATTACTGTTTGCTGCGGCGGTGTTCTTGTTTGTGCTGTTGCGCTGGCTTAACAGGGTGATGAGAGAGAAGGGCGTTAATTAGAACAGATGATTCACGTGTTTCAAGTTAGTACCAAAATTTAGGAATGTGTAAATGTGTCCGCCCCTGGCGGAATGTGAAAATGTGTAAATAAAACAGCTATTCACGATTGACGTTTCACGATTGACCAACTTTTGACTTTTTAATTTTGAATTAATATGGATCAGTTCAAACCATTCGTAGCGCCGGAAACAAAAATGGCCGAGTTTACGCTGAAGTCGGTCATCACCGGTGCCATTTTCGGTATCATCTTCGGAGCGGCCACCGTATACCTCGCGCTTAAAGCGGGTCTTACCGTATCGGCCTCCATTCCTATTGCCGTGATCGCTATCACGCTGGGAAGAAAATTCCTGAAGACCACCATCCTGGAAAATAACATCATCCAGACCACGGGTTCTGCGGGTGAGAGTATTGCGGCGGGTGTGGTATTCACCCTGCCGGGTTTTCTGTTTCTCAGCAGTGCCGACAGCAGCAGTTATTTTAATTACTTCACGATATTGATCCTTGCTATCTGCGGTGGTTTCCTCGGTACCTTGATGATGATCCCGCTGCGGCGTTCGCTGATCGTAAAAGAACACGCCACCCTGCCTTATCCCGAAGGCACAGCCTGTGCTTCAGTATTGAAAGCCGGTGAACGCGGTGGCGACTTTGCCAAGACCGCCTTCATGGGATTGGGCTTCGCTTTTGTATATGCCATTCTCCAAAAGATTCTTCATGTGATCGATGAAGTACCACATTACGTCACCAGGCAAACCAACAAGTTTTTCCCCTCGGCCCGGGTGAGTGGAGAGATCACACCTGAATACATGGGGGTTGGTTATATCATTGGTCCAAAGATCGGTGGTGTGCTGGTAGCCGGCGGTGTATTGAGCTGGCTCTGTCTCATTCCCTTACTCGCTTCTTTGGTCGACGGTCATGTGGTAGCTGCGCAATTAGCCAAGCTCGGGTATCTTGCAGACATCAACCAGGCAGGAGGTTCAAGCGGATGGAATCCCATCACCGGCCAGTTCGATGACTGGTCCGATGCCATTTATCGCGCTTACGTCCGCCAGATCGGTGCGGGCGCTGTAGCAGCCGGTGGTTTTATCACGCTGATCAAAACCATTCCTACCATTATTTCTTCTTTTAAAGGAAGTATTGGTTCTATTAAAAAGGACGGGACCGCAGAGAAGAAGGAAGTGGCGCGCACAGAGCGCGATCTGTCCATTAAAATAGTAGCGATCGGCAGCATTGGCTTATTACTGGTCATCGCCTTATTACCCAGCACACTTATTCCCGGGACATCTGTCGGCAGTAAATTACTACTGGGTCTGCTGGTAATCATATTTGGTGCTTTCTTCGTAACGGTGGCTTCACGTATCGTAGGATTGATCGGCTCATCCAACAGCCCCATCAGCGGTATGACCATCGCCACCATCATGGGCACCTGCCTCATCTTTCTTGCCGTCGGCTGGACGGGACATATTTACGAACCCATGGCACTGGTGGTGGGCGGCATGATCTGTATCGCTGCGGCCAATGCGGGCGCTACTTCACAGGATCTTAAGACCGGTTACCTCGTAGGCGCTACACCAAAATATCAACAGATCGCTTTATTCATTGGAGCCATCGTGTCCTCCATTGCCATTGGCGCTACTATTAAAGTACTTGACCAGCCTACCGCTGAAATGGCGGCCAAAGGCATCGCACATGCGATCGGGACCCCTGAATTACCCGCACCGCAGGGCACACTGATGGCCACGCTCATCAAAGGCATTCTTTCCCGTAACCTCGATTGGCAATTTGTACTCGTGGGTGTCTTTATTGCTATTGTAATCGAACTCTGCGGCATCAAGGCCTTAAGTTTCGCCATCGGTATTTACCTGCCGTTGTCTACCACGCTCCCCATCTTTGTTGGCGGTGCAATCCGCGGTTTGGTGGATTGGAGAAATAAGAAGAAACAAATACATCTTACCGCCGAAGAAGAAGAGCTGGGCAAGGGGAGCCTTTTTGCAACAGGACTTGTGGCGGGCGGCGCCCTGGCCGGTGTCCTCGTTGCATTCCTTTTCTCCAACGGAACTGTCCGTTCAACCCTCGAAGGATGGAGCGCTTCGGCCGGACTTACCAGCGCACTGGGAGAAGATGGTTATAAAATACTCGGCGTCGCATTCTTCGCACTTATGGGCTTTATCCTGTTTAAGCTGGCAAGCAGCAGAGCGAAAAATTAATTCACTTATTTTTTCTTACAAAAGCCGCCCTGACAGGCGGCTTTTTTTGTCAGCAGGAATCTATTATTTACAAACCAGCAACACTTGTAAGCATACCAACGACAGCTTACTGCGGTTTTTGCCATCCGGCAACCCGGACAGAATGCAGATTTCAACCTACAGACAACACCCGCTGCAGCAGACGAGGGTATCAAATTGGATGTCTGGTTAATTGAACAAACAAAAAACACCCAATGACAAAGACTTTATTTCGTCCCAACCGCATGGCTTCCGGTTATGTTGGCAGCCTGCTGATCATTTTAGCTGTACTGGTATTTTCATCTTGCAAGAAAGACGGTGGCGGCTCCGGTAACAGTTACCCCCGTACGGTCGATATTACCTACAAGATCACCTGCACCACAGGAAATGTAACTGTAATCAACGATGCCAGTTACAACAACGAGACAGGTGGCATTACCAATCTCACCAATGTCACATTACCCTTTAGCCAGACCGTCCGCAAGAGCGTAACCCTTGGTGAAGTAATCAGGATTGCAGCTTTTCACAACAACTCAGGCTCAGCAACGCCTGCCTTCGCTCTGAAACTGGAAATCCTGGTAAACGGATCTGTGGAAAAAACAGAAACATTTTCCGACCCCGGGCGCCTCAACATCGCTATGGCTTATGGATTTCAGTAAACAAACAATTAATTATCATCAATGAAAAAGCTTTTACCATCCGCCTTCCTCCTGTTCTTAATTACCATAACAAGCGGCTCCTGTATAGACTGTTGCAAAATGATCTCCTGCGGTCCATTCACGCAATACAGCATTTCCGTGTCAGATATAGAAAAAGAAGAAGTGACCCTGCTCATCAGGAAAAAATATCAGAAAAATCAGCAATTTTCAAGAGCCGCACTGATAGATTCCGTTGCATTCAGACCCGACCAGCTTTCGATGGTTGATCCTGGCCACGACCGCCAGGAATTATCCATATCACTAACCAGTGGTGAGCCTTTCCTGCAATCACATTATGATTATGTAGTGGAAATACCTGCCGCCGGCGCGCGTTGGCAAATTGATCAGATGACGGACAAACAGGAAGAAATGGAATATTGCAAACCTTCCATGCAAAAGAATAACTGTTCGAACTCAAGTCTGATATCTTTCCGCGTTAACGGACAGCTATATAATTTGCCTTCTGTCGGCAGGCTGCAACCATGATCTTCTATCCTTTGAATAAATAAAAATAGCCGGACCCCGTTGCGGGTCCGGCTATTTTCCATACTCATTCTTTCAGATAGCCGTTTTTTATAACCAGTCATTGTTGGTGTCCTCACCACAACTGTTCGGAACGTTTATGCCCAAGAGTCGCTTTTCATTTTAAACGTAAAGGCGGCTTGAGGTATGAGTTGGCGCCCTTGTTGGTCTCCGACCAACAAGCAAAAGGCAGGTTTCTTTGATAGGTAAGGTCAACTTCGTACATAACTCAGGGATGAGCAGGTCCGTTGGTCTGGAGACCAACGGTGGCGTGATGTCGAAAGAATAACTGTGCGAACTCAAGTCTGATATCTTTGCGCGTCAACGGACAGCTATATAATTTGCCTTTTGTCAGCAGGCTGCAACCATGCTATCCTTTTTATCATTGTTGGTGTTAACACCAAAAATGGCCGTACAACCGGCTGTTAAACCTCACACAAAGTCCATCTGCTCGTACTTCGCTCCCAGAATAGCGGCATCGTCGGTACTCAACCACTTATTGAGAATTGTTGCATACACACTTTTAAAATCCACTTTGTGTTTCAGGTCGCCATCCTGGAGATCGGCGAGGTCGGGCATGGCGTTGACCAATCCTTTTTTACGGAGCCCCCCACTCACCAGGAACATGTTGTTGGCCGTGCCGTGGTCGGTACCGTTGCTCGCATTCTGCGCTACGCGGCGGCCAAATTCAGAGAAGGTAAACAACAACACATCATTGAACCGTCCGTTGGCCTTCAGGTCGTTCACAAAAGCTTTCACCGCATCATTCATTTCGGTAAACAATCTTCTCTGCCGGTCGTCCTGCCCTACGTGGGTATCGAAGCTTCCCAACGATACGTAGTAAACTTTTGTATTGATATCCGAGAAGATGAGCGAGGCGATTGTTTTAAAACTATTGCCCAGCTCCGTGCCCGGATACGATGCGGACGTAGGGTGCAAACGGCTTTGCTTGAAAATATAATCGGCCGAAGAAAGCGTTTCCGCCATTGTTTTGTACAGGTAATCCACCGGCTTTTCTTCTCCACCGGATTGATGTTGTTTCATCACGTCCTTGAAGAACTTTTCATTGGCCGTTCCATATAAGCGGCGCGGATCTTTTACGGCAATACCGTTCATATCTTTTCCCTTCAACGCCAAACTCAATACATCATCTATTTCGATGGCCTGCGTAGGTTTGTCGCAGCCACTGCACTGCGCGTCGAGGTAGCGGCCCAGCCATCCGTGGTGCCAGTACTGATCGCTCTGGCTGGCGGAATGCCAGATGTCCATACTGCGGAAATGTGAGCGGTCGGGATTGGGATAACCCACGTTATTAATAATGGATAAACTTCCTTCGTCGTATAATTCTTTGAAGGTGGTAAGTGCAGGATTCAAGCCGGCTTCATCCGTGAGTGACAAGGCCTGGCTTCGCTGGATACCAAGGGACGGTCTTGCCTTATAATAAAGATCGTTGCGTACCGGTATCACTGTATTCAAACCATCATTGCCACCGCTCAGTTGCAATACCACTACCACTTTGTTTCCCGGGGGAACGGCCAGTGGGTTTTCGAATGCCTTCAGAAATTTCGGCAACAACATGGAGGCCGTAGCCAGTGAGCCGAGCTGTATAAATTCTTTCCGTTTAAAAAGCATGATTTCTTTTTTTAGGTTAATGATTGCTCAGCACAGCTGATATTCCGGCGTGCTCATAATCTGTATAGTGGCTGTCTTGATAAAATTATTGCGGTTGGATCCGTCGGCATAACCCGTGATCAAAGCATCGCTGATCTGTGGTTTTACCTGCAACAAACGATCACGTAGTGCCGGTATCAACGCTTCCCTTGCTACAGGCTCCAGTTGTTTGAAGGTTTGCTCCCATTCCATCTGTGCCAGTATGGGTTTGATGCCTTTGCCGAGATTTGGCTTTTTGGCAATGGCCGCCTCTTTATCGCGCATGCCCATCATCTGATCATCATCGTCTTTGGGCGTTACGTTCAATTCGTCGCGGTCATTTAATAGTTGCGGTATACGCATACGCATCATCAGGGTGGAACTATCGATCCAGGTACGGCCGCCAGGCCATCCGGCTACATTGGGCGGATAAAAAAGTGTTTGACCTAATATGCGTTGCAATAACAAAAGTGCCTGTTCATTTTCGATCTTCATCGGAATCATCCGTTGGATTCCGACCATCAGTTCTACCGGCGACTTGATTTTTGCGCCGATATTTTTATCGTCATAAAACCACTCGCTGGTAAAAACATCTTCCAGCAATCCTTTGATATCGTATTTGTTTTTATAAAAACGTTCGGACAGCCATTTCACCCGGGCTTCGTCTACTTCTTCATTCACGAGGAAGCGATACAGTTTTGTGCAGATGTAGGTGGCGGTCTGTGGTTGCGCCAATAAAATATCGAGCACATCGTCGCCATCGAAATTGCCGGTTTTGCCGAGTACGGTTTTGCGATCGTTGTCGTGTTGATTTTTACGGAAAATAAATTGGCCGCCCGGACCCGCTGTCCAGCCCGTGAAGGCACGTGCTGCTTCTTTGATATCGTTCTCAGTGTAATGTCCTCTTCCGAGCGTGAACAGCTCCATTACCTCACGGGCGAAGTTTTCGTTGGGATGATCTTTTTTATTCTGCTGGTTGTTGAGAAACAGCAGCATGGCGGGCGACTTCGACACTTCGCGGAGCAATGTGCCGAAATTGCCGAGTGAATTTTCGCGGATCGTTGTCAGCATATTCTGCTGGTGAAAAACATTGAGGCTGCGGCAGGCAAAATGCCCGTGCCAGAAGAAAGCCATTTTTTCGCGGAGTTGTGCGGCACTTACGACCATTTCCTTGAGCCAGTACAGATTGAGATCGCGGATTCCCTGCCGTTGTTTTTGCTGCACCTGCCGGCGTTCTTCAGGCGTCAGTGTACGCCGGCCAAATCCTTCCATGTACATATCCTCGAGGGAAGGATCTGCCACGTTGAAATGCTGAACCTTGCGGCTTTCGGAAGCCTTGAGCAAGGCCGTGTAATATTGTTTGGGCGTATACTTCGAAAGGTCTGGCATCTGTTCTACTGCGGGGCCGAAGCCTGCGCGCCATAGAAGATGTTGATTTTTTACCTGGTTACTGACCGCCATACAAAGGAATTTGAAGTAAGACAGAAGGGTGTCTGCAAGGTTTAACCATTGTTAAAAAAAATAAAAGCCGGCATGATGCCGGCTTTGCGAAAAAAGATAATATGAGAATTATTTTTTAGCTCTGGAGTAAACATAAGCCGATACCTGTTCAGTCTCGGTTTTGTCGAGTTTCGCCTTTTTAACCATAGAAGCGAGTACAGGACGCAATTCTTCGTAAGTCCATTTCTCAACGGGTTTCTGGCCGTGACAACGGGTACATTTTGTTGTGAAAATGGTTTGTCCTGCGGAAATCGTCGCGCTTGATTTACTTACGGCTGATTCTGTAGGAATGGTTGCTTCTGTAACTGAAGGCGAGGCTTTGGGCGTACACGCCACCATTACGACGGCGAGTAACATTGCTGAAACGATGGCTTTTTTCATATCCAATAGGTTTTGAGATAGTTAAAGTAGTCTTTTTTTACTTAACTATGACAAATCCAATTTTGTGCCAGCCTTTATTTCTTGCAATTGGCATTGACGTAAGCCGTTACCTGGGCGCTTTCGACGGAATCCAGTTTGCTTTTTCTGATCATGGATTTGAGAATAGGTTTCCATTCCTCTGTGTTCCAGTTGTCTACAGGTTTGGGGGCGTGACACCGGGTGCATTTTCCATTGTAGACTACTTTGCCCGCTTCCAGTGTGGCAGCCATTTCCCTGTCGGCCGCAGTTTCCTTTATTGTTTCCGTTTTTTCCGGTACCGGGGCTTCCGGTACGGTGGTCACGGTTGGTGTTGTTCGTGGCGAACAGGCCATCGGGCCTGCGAGCAGTAAAATGGCGGCGGGTATTATTAAACGTCTCATGGTGGAGAGAGTTGTAAGTATTAAGTTATAAGTTTTAAGCGGTAGGTATAAGGCCCGAAGCTTCGGCCTAAGGTGTAGGGTTATTGTCAAGGTTGTTTCATTGACGATTGACGATTGACGATTCACGATTGACCATTCACCATTCACCATTCACGAAATCTTCGAATCTCCAAAATATTGATGAATCGCTTTGGGCAATTCGATGCCTTCGGCGGTTTGTTTGTTTTCTAGCAGGCAGGCCATTATGCGTGGCAGTGCAAGTGAGCTGCCATTAAGCGTATGCACGAGTTGTGGTTTGCCGCCGGCATCGCGGTAACGCGCCTTCATGCGGTTGGCCTGGTAAGCTTCGAAATTGGAAACGGAACTTACTTCCAGCCAGCGTTCCTGCGCCGCACTGTATACTTCAAAGTCGTAGGTAAGTGCAGAGGCAAAGCTCATATCACCGCCACAGAGGCGCAGAATGCGGTAGGGCAACTCCAGTGATTGAAGCAGCTTTTCGATGTGCGCTACCATCTCTTCCTGCACGTCATAACTTTTCTCCGGATGCACGAGTTGCACGATCTCAACTTTATCGAACTGGTGCAGGCGGTTGAGGCCACGTACATCTTTACCATAGCTGCCCGCTTCGCGGCGGAAGCATTGGGAAAAGGCAGTCATTTTGATCGGCAGGTCACTGTCCTTCACAATTTCATTGCGGTACAGGTTGGTTACCGGTACTTCCGACGTGGGTATCAGGTAAAAATTATCGAGGCCAATGTGGTACATCTGGCCTTCTTTATCGGGCAGTTGACCTGTACCGTAAGCCGAGTCTTCATTCACCAGCAGCGGCGGTTGAATTTCGGTATAACCGGCGGCGGTGTTGAAGTCCAGGAAATATTGCACGAGCGCCCGTTGCAAACGCGCTCCTTTATTTTTATAAACAGGAAACCCGCTGCCGGTTATTTTATTACCCAATTCAAAATCGATCAGGTCATAGCGGCTGGTGAGGTCCCAATGCGGTACGGATCCTTCGGGTAAGGTGGGCTTCTCTCCGCCTTCGCGAACCACGACATTGTCAGCCGGTGTTTTCCCGTCGGGTACGATATCGGCAGGCAGGTTGGGCAACTTCACGAGTTCATCCTGCAATTGTTTTTCAACAAGGGCGAGTTTTTCCGTGATGGGTTGCAGGCTGGCCTTGAGTTCGGCCACTTCGGCTTTCTTTTTTTCGGCGGTTTCTTTTTCGCCTTTGGCCATGAGGCCTCCGATTTCTTTCGATGTGCTGTTGACCTTGGATTGAGTGGTATCGAACTCGAGTTGCAGTTTTTTCCGGTCGTCATCCAGCGAAATGATGGTGTCAACCAGGTCAGTTTCTGCGAAATACTTCCGCGCCAGTTTTGCTTTTACACCGGCCGGATCCTGCCTTAAGGTCTGTAATAACAACATACGTCTAATTTGGCTGCAAAGATAGCCGTCTGCCTGAATCCTGACCCGTTTTTATCCGTGAGCGGTGACGTATCTTTGCCCCATGATAGCAAACGATGATCTCCAGACACGCTGGTGGACGCTGGAAGCGAAATTGGTAGAGCGGTTTGGGAAAAAGCCGGACATGGAAACGATCCTGTTCCTCATCGGCATCCAGGAGCTGGGCGACGTAAACCGGAAGTTCTCCAAAGAACAGAAGCAGGACCTCATGCACGTAGCGGTCTGCAGCCTGCTGTCGCAAAGTGGTTATTACGAACGTGAGGGCACCGATGATGAAGGATGGCCACATTTCCGTCAGCTAAAAGATATGCCGGTGATGAGCCCGATCGACCAGGAAAATTTCCTCCGCGATCATGTGTTGTTGTATTTCGAAACCCACGGGTTTTGATGGGTGAACGGTGAATAGTGAATAGTCAATGGTGAATGAACAGCCGTCAACCGGCAATCGTGAATCGTCAATCGTGAATCGTCAATAAAATAAGTGGTCTTCAGCCCTGGTTCGTGTCTTCACGAACCAGCAGTATCGGAAAGCCTGAATAGCTTAAACCTTAGCCCGAAGTGTCGGGCCTTATACCCATAACCTATTACCTAAAACTTATAACCTAATCCCTCCATTGCGGTATGCAAAAAATCTGTTTTCTGCTGCTGTTGGTCCTGGCATTGGCATCGGGCCAGGCACAATCTCCTGCCGAAGTAAAGCTTCGCAAAAAAGATTACAAACGTGATGTGGAACTGGTGACCGATTCCGGCACCATGGTCATCCGCCTTTCGGATGCCACGCCGCTGCATCGCGACAATTTCCTGAAGCTGGTTAAAAGTGGTTATTACGATGGTGTATTGTTTCACCGCGTGATCAGCCAGTTCATGATCCAGACCGGCGATCCCGATAGCAAAGGTGCACCTGCGGGTCAGCCTTTGGGCAATGGCAGTCCGGGTTATACCATTCCCGCCGAATTCAGGCCGGCTTTATTTCACCGTAAAGGTGTAATAGCCGCAGCGCGGGAAGGCGACCAGGTGAATCCGTCCAAAGCCAGCAGCGGCAGCCAGTTTTATATTGTGCAGGGTAAAAAATTTACGGACGGAGCGATGGATACGCTCGAGCGCCGCCGCAACATCGTGATTCCTGCGGATCAGCGCGAGGTTTATAAAACCATTGGCGGCACTCCGCATCTGGATCAGCAATACACCGTATTCGGCCAGCTCATCCGCGGCGAAGATGTCCTCGATCGCATAGCCGCCACTCCTACCAGCAAAGCCGCCGACCGCGACAGGCCGTTGCATGACATCCGGATTGTGAAGGCGCGGTTGGTGAAGAGGAAGAGATAAGTAATGTGTAAATGTGCTGCCGCTTTGCGGCAGATGTGGAAATGTGAAAATGAAACAGCCGTGGTGGAGCCTGCGATGAAAACAGGCGAAAAGCGAAGCTCTGAGCCAATCCTGTCAGCATTCCATTTACACATTTTCACATGGCCCCGCCGCAGGCGGGTACATTACCACATTAAAAAAGCGGCCCGAAGGCCGCTTTTTTATTATTGTCCCGGTGTTGTTGATCCACCGCCACTTGCTCTTTTACTTTCGTCGTCGATACCTGTCTTCCGCTGGCGTGCAGCTTTCACCTGCATGTTACCGAAGCGGTAGCTGAAGTTGATCTTGAACTGACGGCTTTCCCAGCGGCCACTCGCGTTACCATAGGTACCCGTGAACCGGCTTTCACCCGCCCAGCGCATCGTGCGGAAAATATCGCTGACAGAAAGTTTCAGGTTGCCTTTCCCTTTAAACAATCCTTTCTGCAATCCTCCGTCGATGCCGTACATCGCTTTACTCCGGAACACCCCCTGCCAGATGCTGGGCGATGAATAGAATCCGGAAAGTTCCGCTGTCCAGCTCTTGCCGAGGTTGAAGCTGTTCTGCATATAATAGGTCATTGCAAATACGTCCTGGTTTACTTTACGGTCGCCGCCACCGAAGTCAGCTTTGTACATAGAGTAATAAGCGTTCACGTTGGCAAAGAAGCTGTACCATTTGTACTGGAACGGATAGCTTACGTTGAGGCTCACGATATCCTGCGATGCAAGGTTCTTCTTGGTCATGAAAGCCTTTGAATTATCGATGGTGTCAGGCAACTGTGTGAAGATGTCCTTCACGTGACTGTAGTTCAGCGCTGTCGTCAGGCGATACTTATAGGTATGTGTGAAACCTACGCTGTTGGTGTATTGCGGGCGCAGTTGCGTGTTACCTTTCATGTAAGCATAGTCGTTCAAACGGAACTCGAACGGGTTCAGATCCTGGTAAGCCGGACGGTCGATACGACGGCTGTACGTAAAGCCGAACTGGCTCATCGGGTTTTTGTTGAACGTGATCGCTGCGCTTGGGAACAGATCGGTGTAGTTGCGGTGAATGGTTGAGTCATAATCTTTGTATACGCCTTCGTTGGCATTCCATTGTTTACCCGTAGAATACCCTTTGGAATCGGTATTCTCCACACGCAGACCTAACTGCACCATGAACCCTTTGAATCCGCGGTTGTAGTTGGCATAAACTGCGTTGATATTCTCTTTGTATTCAAAACGGTTGCTGAGGTCATTGTTCAGGACTTCGGTGTTGCCGAATACATCGTAACGACGGAAATCGTTATCGGTATTCACAAAACCGACTTTACCACCGAGACCCAAACGTCCTTTCAGGAAATTCTTTTCATAGTCCACTTTCACCGAATAGAGATCGATGTTTGTGGGCGCGATCATGCGGTATACGTTGCGGTACAATTCAGTGGTACCGGTTTCATCGAAATAATAGTTGGGCTGAAACTGGTTGCTGCGCAGGTTGAAGATACCATAGTCGGCATCAACGTTCAGTTCGCTGCCACCGGTCATGGCATAACGGTAGTTGAGGTTGAAGTTCAGGTTAGTGCGCTTCATATCGTTATGGCTTTCCGCACGCATCAGGCGATCCAGCTCTTTGGTAGGCAGGTAAGAAATGAATGTAGGTCCGCTGCTTCTGAAATCGGTGCTGCCGATATTTCCGTTTACGATGGCACCTACGGTACTTTTTGCGTTCAGGAAATAATCCAGGCCGGCTTTGAAGTTGTGCCCTTCATTCAATGCTTTTACGCGGTTGCTCTGATTAAAAATTGAATCGGCCTGCTCGCGGTACATTTTCATGGAACTGGTGTTCAGGCCATGATTGAAGTTGTAGTTACCAAAGATGTTCACTTTGCTGTTGCGGTGGTTCAATGCCAAACCTGCATTGTATTTGGCAAATGTGCCGATATTGTAACCGGCGTTCACCGATCCGTTGGTACCAAAGGTTTTATTTTTCTTCAGGCGGATGTTGATGATACCGGCATTACCAGCCGCTTCATACTTCGCTGAAGGATTGGTGATGAGTTCGATCGATTCTACCTGTGAAGACTGAAGGCTTTTCAGGAAGTTGGCCAGGTCTGCTCCCTGCAGCGGGCTGGGTTTTCCATCGATGAATACCTGCACGCCGTTTTTACCGGCCATGGTAAGGTTATCGTCTTTATCCACCATTACACCGGGTGCTTTGCGCAGCAATTCGAGTGCGTCGTTGCCTACAGCGTTGATAGTACCTTCCACATTGAGGATGGTCTTATCGGCTTTCACCTCTACTACCGGCTTTTTGGACACAACGGTTACACCGCCGAGGGTGCCTTCGTTTTTCACCAGGCCCACGGCGGGCACTGCTACATCTTTGGTGCCGTCAAAAGCGAAAGGCTGGCTGATATAAGGCATAAACCCTACGTGCGAAACACTTACGAGGTAGCTGCCTGCTTCTGTTTGCATGAAGCTATAACGGCCTTCGTTGTCTGTAACTGATAATTTAGCCACGGAAGAATCCTTTGCGCGCAGCAAAGAGACGGTGGTCTTATCTACTCCCTTACCTGATTGATCCTTCACTGTACCACTGATCTGCTGGGCGTTGGCGGCCACAGCTAGCAAGACGATCAGGGACAGCATCCATACTTTTCTCATAAACATATTTTTATAAGACGCAAAGATATTTTTGTGTCACAGCACTGTAAAGTCATTGCCGACAAGTGGTGTAAAAACTGCCATGAACGGCATTTTTTTTCCGGTAAAATGCGAAAAAAATAAGTGGTGCTTGTTCGTAGTAGTAGCGTTTTGCTCATATTTGCGGTACAAATCATTCATTATGAGTTATCCTGATAATCTCCGGTACACAAAAGACCACGAATGGATCCAACTGGATGGCGACATCGCTACCATCGGCATCACCGATTTTGCTCAGAAAGAGTTGGGCGACATTGTGTTTGTAGAAGTTGAGACCATCGGAAAATCGCTGCCGGCGAATGAAGTATTTGGTACAGTAGAAGCGGTGAAGACTGTTTCCGATCTGTTCCTGCCGGTGAGCGGCACCATTACCGAACTCAATCCCGAGCTCGCAAATGCCCCGGAACTGGTCAATACCGACCCATACGGTAAAGGTTGGATGATCAAAATGAAGGTGGATAATCCTGCAGATGTGGATGCGCTCCTGGATGCAGCAGGCTACGAAGCGGTTACCGGATAAAATACGGTCAAAAAAATCTTGAAAGGTTGGTTCCGCATGCGGGTCAACCTTTTTTTATGCAGGGGACAAAATGCCACAAACTCAACCTGTCAAACACTATGGCGAAACATCGCATTTTATGGATAGCAGCTTCCGCCGGCTGGCTGATGATCTGCACGATACTGCTATGTATGCCCGGATCGGCTTTTCCGGAAAGCAGCTGGCTCGACCATATTCCTCTTTTCGACAAGTGGGTGCATATCGGCATGTTTGCAATCATGACCTTCCTTATAGGTAAGATGACCATGGCATTGGGCCATTCCACTAAAAAGACATTTATATTAATTGCATTACTATGTTTTGCCTACGGCGTGTTGATGGAATTTGTACAACACTACTGGATACCTTACCGTTCATTCGATGTGTGGGATATGGTAGCGGATGGAGCAGGTGCGGCGGTGGGGCTCGCAGTGGTACTCCGATGCCTAAATAGGTAATAAGTAGTAAGAAGGTTTAAGGCATAAGGTGTAAGGCCCGAAGGCTGTTTTATTCACAATTGACAATTCACTATTCACTATTCACGATTGACCATTCACCTATTGACCATTCACCTATTCACTTATTGACCCATTGGCGTAGGTACAAAAAAATAGACCCCTGTGGAAACAGGGGTCGCAACCAAAACTAACTGCTTATGAGAAAATTGACTGCTTTTATGTAGATAAAAACTAAACTTAAATCTATAACGCAAATTTACTGCCATTAGTGCGACTTATGCTGTTAACGAAAGTTTAAAAGGAACGATTTAGTAAAATCACTTTTCTATTTATCGTTAAAACCTTCGTTCGTCATTTACCATAAATGTAAACCACTTGGTAAAACGACGTTCAACAACCAATTGCACTAAGTAAAGAACTTTGTTATTTGCCTTCTCTTTCTATTAATACATAAAACGGGCCAATTTTAAAATGGTTTACACCCGCTTCGTTAAAAATCTGTGAAGGCATTTAGCTATCTAATCGTATTCTCTTAATAGTCATATTTTTATTTGCCAAAAAAGCTCTGGATCATATCGGCAATACCTCCGCCGCCACCCTCGGTAGCTTTTTCGCTTTTCTTTTCCTGCGCACCCTGCGTTACCTGGCTGATAATATCCTGCAGGTCAAATCCGCCACCCTGACCGCCACTGCTGCTATTGCCGCCACCGGTAAATTGCTCCAGCATTCCCTGCAGATTAAAGTTCTTACCTCCTGTCAATGAACCAACAAGGTCATCGATGTTAAAAGCCGAATCAGCACTTTCCGTACTTGCCGTCTTCGTAACCATGTCGTTCACCACATTGGGAATAAGCTGATTGGCCACATTGCTGGCCTGTGCGGGACTCATGTTGAATTTTGTGGTCAGCTTGCTGATAAAATGCCCGATCATCATCGTGACCATGGGATTTTTCAGCAACCCGGCTATACCACCGCCACCCTGTCCATCCTGGCTGTTTCCTTTGAACATATCAAGAATGTTCTGCAAGCCGCCACCGGCCATTACATTTTGCAGGCCGCTGGTGACAGTTTTGGTTGCTTCGGCCATTACAGCGTTATTCTGGTCGTTGGGAACATCGGTATTGGCGACAACAGCCCCTTCGCCATACTGTTTTACTAATTGCGCAATCTGATCAAGCATAATGATCTTTTTGTAGAATGAATAAAGTGGTACCTGTCCGCCTGCGGCGGATGGCTGAGAGGGCTGTTATAAATGTAACCAAAAAACAGGACGGTTGCAAACCGCTTATCATTCTCCCTGCTTCGTCAGTTTCTCCGAATTTTCGGCAAACTGAAGCGCGGCAATGAAGTCCTGGATATCACCGTTCATTACGGCATCCAGGTTATAGGAGGTGAAGTTGATGCGGTGGTCGGTCACCCGTCCCTGGGGATAGTTATAGGTGCGGATTTTGGCACTCCGGTCACCGGTACTTACAAGACTCTTACGGTGGCGGGCGATCTCGTCTTCCTGCTTGCGCACCTGCTCTTCGTATAATTTGGTACGCAGCATCTGCATCGCTTTTTCGCGGTTGCCGAGCTGTGAACGTTCGGTCTGGCAAACTACCACGGTACCGGTAGGTATATGCGTCAGCATTACCTTGGTTTCTACTTTGTTTACGTTTTGTCCGCCCGCACCGCCGCTTCGTGCAGTTTCCATTTTCACATCGGCAGGATTGAGTTCGAAGTCAACTTCTTCTGCTTCGGGCATTACTGCCACGGTGGCGGCGGAAGTATGTACGCGTCCCTGTGTTTCGGTGGCCGGCACACGTTGCACACGGTGTACGCCACTTTCAAATTTCAGGGTGCCGTATACATCGTCGCCGGTCACTTCCAATTGCACTTCCTTGAATCCGCCCGCGGTGCCTTCGCTTTCACTCAGTACAGCCGTCTTATAACCTCTGCGCTCGCAATAGCGGATGTACATCCGTAAAAGGTCGCCGGCAAACAGGCTGGCTTCGTCGCCGCCGGTGCCGGCACGGATCTCAACGATCGCATTCTTTTCGTCCTGCGGATCCTTAGGGATCAGCAGTTGGCGGATCGCTTCTTCTTCTATGGTTTTCTTTTCTTCCAACGCCGGCATTTCCTCCTTGGCCAGCTCGCGCATTTCGGCATCATCACCATCTAGTGCTTCGCGGTAAAAGCTGATATCCTCCAGCAGCTTGCGGTAGTTGTCGTAAGCCGTGACAATCTTTTCCAGGCTGCGGTATTCTTTGCTGGTCTCGGCGTATTTTTTATTGTTCGCCACAATCTCCGGGTTGGTCAGCGCTACACCGAGCTGATCAAACCTTGCTTTGATGGCCTCCAATTTATCTAACATGACGGTTGGTATTTTTTGCCTGCATACCCGTTTTTCTCCAAAACGTGGCTTACGGGCGGCAAAGTTAACTATTTTGCATGCATGGGTTTTAGAAAGTTCCTGCCAGATCAGTTGTTCGACGGCTACCGTATTTCCACACAACAGGTGCTGATAGCCAATGCTGACGGCACCATTGAGGATATCGTTCCCGTGACCGAAGCAGGTGACGGGGTGGAGCAAATTGCCGGGCTTATTTGCCCCGGTTTTGTCAATGCCCATTGTCACCTCGAACTCAGCCATCTGAAGAACGCCATTCAGCCACATACGGGCCTGCCAGATTTTCTCTACCAGGTGGTGAACCTGCGCAGCCTTCCTCCCGAAGTAATCGAAGAGGCGATTGCCCAGGCTGACCGGTCCATGTACGAAGCCGGCATCGTGGCCGTTGGCGATATCTGCAACACGGCCAGTACCCTGAAACAAAAACAGCGGAGCCCGGTTTATTATCATCAGTTCGTGGAAGCCATCGGTTTCAATCCCGCAGGGGCGGCTGCCCGCTTCGATGCGGCCAGGCAGGTATACGAGCAGTTCCTTTCTTTTTTTCCCGAAAAACAAGTCTCCATTGTTCCGCACGCGCCTTATTCGGTCACACCCGAACTCTGGGCATTGATCCGTGATTTTGCTCCTTACAGTATCCAATCGATCCACAACCAGGAATGCCCGGGCGAAAATGAATGGTTTGTCCGCAAATCCGGAGAGTTGGTTGGTTTTTATGAAAAGATGGGACTCAACACAAACTTCTTTGAGCCATCGGGCAGGAACAGCCTTCCCTGCTATATCGATCGTTTTGCGCCAACGCAACCTTTGCTGCTGGTGCACAACGTTTGTACCAGCCGCGAAGACCTGGCCTGTCTTGAAGGCCGTGCCGCACCCGTTTACTTTTGTCTCTGCCCCGGCGCCAATCTTTATATCTCACAAACGCTGCCTGATATTCCGATGCTGGCTCAAAGCGGATTGTCGCTGGTGATCGGTACAGACAGTCTCGCCTCCAACCATCAATTGAGCATACTGGAAGAGATTCGGCATATCCGCCGGCACTTTCCTGAACTGCCCTTGGAAAATATCCTTAGCTGGGCCACATTAAACGGCGCAAAAGCCTTGCAGGCAGACGCTATTTTGGGTAGCTTTGAAAAGGGTAAGAAACCGGGCATCATCAGCCTCGGCGAAACCCTGAGCCGGGTAAAGCCACTACACTGAGTCCGGCATGCACATGAAATTGACGGCTACCATACTTATTCTCGTGGTCATCGTGACCGCCTTCGCCTTCCGCCACCCGGCCAGCAATGGCAAGGCCTATACCGACAACTACAACAAACACATTACTGCGCTGGAAAAATCCGAGCAATCGTTGCTGCAACTGATCCGCCATACCGATGTCAACACTGCTGCAGGCCGCGACCAACTGATCAATAAAATTCACGAGTGCCGTTTAAGCCTGAAAGCCTCGGACTTCTGGACCCGTTACCTTTTACCCGAAACCTATAAAAAACTCAACGGTCCGCTGCCTGTCGAATGGGAAAACGAAGTCTTTGAAAAATACGAGCAGCCATATCGCCTCACCGGGGCGGGACTATCACTGGCAGAAATTTACCTGAACAATGAAGAAGAAAAATTTGCTGCCGATACGTTGATCAGCCTGGTGGAAAACTCCCTTATCGGCGTTGCGGCCTATCGGTCCGATTCACTCGCGCAGGCGTTGAACAAACCAGATCATTTCTTCCTGGCCAATCGTTTATACCTGCTGAACCTTGCCGCCATTTATACCACAGGCTTTGAAACACCAGATACGAATCGTGTGATTCCAGAACTGCGTTTTATGTTGCAGGCTACGGCGGATATTTATAAAACATTTGACCAGGCCTTTCCTGATCGATCCCTCAGCGTACCATATCACCAGAGGTATGATGAAATGATACGGTTTGTGAACAGCCAACCGGATGCGTACAGCCTGTTTGATCATTTCACGTTCATCAGGGATTATGTAAATCCGTTGTTTGGCTTCAACCAGGAAATGATCCGGGCTTATGGAATTTCTTCCCGGCATTATTATGACTATGCCTTAAGCGACACCGTGCATTCGATATTCGACAAAGCACTGTTCACCAGCCATCAGATTAAAGGAGTATATGCTTTTGTAGATGATCCGAAAGTTTTATCTGATATCAAAGAAGCGGGGCGGTTGCTTTTTTACGATCCGCTCCTCTCCGGCAATCTGTCGCGCAGTTGTGCTTCCTGCCATCGTCCGGATATGTATTTCGCCGATACCACGCGGGCCACGCCTTTTTTATTCAACCACCAGGGCAGCATGACGCGGAATGCCCCAACCTTGATCAACAGTGTGTACAATCATCTGTTGATGGCAGACGGCAGTCATATGTCGCTGCAATTGCAGGGCAAAGCGGTAATGGGTCATCCGGATGAAATGAATGGCATTGCCGATTCGCTGGTAGAAAGAGTGATGAGTTGTAAAGAATATGAAACGATATTCAAACGGTTGTTGCGTTATACGCCGGAAGAAAAGAAAGTAAACATCGATCATATCATTTCTGCCATTACCTATTACTATGCGGGCTTCAGCCAGTATTATGCACCTTTTGACAATGCGTTTAACAAAGGCACATCCATCGATGCCGATGTAAAAGCGGGCTTTAGCCTTTTTATGAGTAAAGCAAAATGCGGCACCTGCCATTTTGTGCCGCATTTCAATGGATTAAAACCGCCCTATCTTGCGTCAGAATTTGAAGTACTGGGTGTGCCGGCAGATACTGCTTTTCGCCAATTAAGTCCTGACTCCGGGAGATACCTGGCTTGTCCGGCGCCTGAAACGCTTCACGCCTTCCGTACCGGATCGTTGCGCAACATACAGCATACGGCGCCTTATATGCACAATGGTATATTCCGTACGCTGGAGCAAGTAATACAGTTTTATGAAGATGGAGGTGGTGCCGGCCGCGGGCTGGATGTGCCGAACCAAACGCTGGATAAAGCGCCGTTTAAATTAACGGTTACGGAAAAAAAAGCACTGCTTGCTTTTCTGGGGTCCTTAAATGAAGCAGTGGTAGTTGACAAAGCCCCGGTTAAGTTGCCCGCATCGAAAGTTAAAAGGTATAATGACAGGAAAATTGGCGGGGAGTATTGACGCAGCGTGAATGGTGAATCGTGAATCGTCAATGGTGAATCGTGAATGGGGAATGCATAGTGATTCGTGCTCCCTGAGGCCGATAGTTCGGCCTCTCGAAGGCGCTCCCTGAGGCCGATAGTTCGGCCTCTCGAAGGGCGCGCTGCTTGAATAATAAATGATCTTTGCGTCTTATTAACTTTGCGTCTTTGCGTGACATAAAGAGCAAAGTCGCAAGAACTATATCGGCTGTTTTACTTATTACTTAAAACTTATTACTTACTACTCATTGAAAAAGCTGCTCATCCTATCACTCCTTCTCACCGCCCTCACACTCTGTTACTGCACGGCACAGAAGGCAGTGGAATATGATATTCCGGATCACGTGGGACAGCAGACACGCACGGCATTGATCGAGCGCGCGGAAAAAGGGAAGGTTTTGTACCGCATTCATTGCTCCAACTGCCACGGAATTTTTACCAAAGGGAAAGACAGCATTCCCAATTTCACCGGCATCCAGATCGACAATTACCATACTACAGCCCTTATTGGCATCGATCCGCGTAATCATGCGGTGGCTAAAAAGATGAGTCCCGAGCAGATTGATTACATCGTTACCTTCCTGCGTGTACGCAAAGTAAAAAAATGATCAGCGCATGATCTCGCGCAGCACGGGCAGCGTACGCAAAGTGCCAAAATCCTGAATATGCAAAGGATAATAATCTGCCATGGCCAGCAGCAGGCGATGTCTTATCGAAGGCCGCAATTGTATATGTGATAACTCGTCGGGGTGTCGTGCATTGAGCAATTCGGCAACGGCGCGTGCATCCTCCCCTTCCAGGAAAAAAGTATGCGAAGGCATTTCGAGCGCAAAGGAACCTTCTCTTAAATCAAAATAAATACTGGCAGACTCCAACAGACCCGGCGTGGCATTACGTGGGGGTATACCGAAGAAGACGGGTAAATGCAGGGCAAAGAAAAGCGGGTAATTGGCTTTAGCCTGTTCGTTGCACGAATCGAGGTGCAGTAAGGCATCTTCGGCGAAATTAAAAAGGTCGGTATTCTCTTCGGGTTGCTTCAGGCATTTAGTAAGCAATTCAACCATGAACAATACAATGGAGTGCGTGGGCACGTCGGTAAAGATCTGTTGGTAGATATGCGACCACCTGTACTCTTTGATGCGTTGAAGTTGTTTGAGTTCGTTGTGGTACACCACCAGTTCGAGGATGGCGCCCGGCTGAAAGTAGCTGGCTTTGTTGCTGCCTTTGGCGGAGGCCTGTCGCACGCCGTTGACCAGGTAAGATTGTACGCCAAACAGTTCGGTAAGAATAGCAATCACCAGGCTGGTTTCGCCGTAACGCGTTGCGCGCAACACGATGCCTTTTGTTTTATGTACCTTATCTGCCACGTTGAAAATCCGCACGGAAGAAACATGCGACCCCAAAAATACTAAGGGGACGCATCTTTCGATGCATCCCCTTAAGATTATCTGTGAAATGGTGCCGTTATTAACGGGCCATGTTAACAGTGTAGAGAGAACCGAAGTAACCTACGTTGGTTACACCCAGTTGCATTCTCAATGTAAACGTGTTGTTACAAGTTGAGAAAGTGCCAGGGCTTCCTGAGAACGGACGAACCTGCATGGTTTGACCAGCGTAAGCTGAGTTCAGGTCACCAGCGTTAGATCCGGTGATCACGCTCTGTGTTACTACAGTAGCCGTGAGCGGAGTTACGCCCCAGTTCAGGTCGAAGCTGATTGGACCCCAACCGGAATCCCAGATGTTGTTTACTACGATACGGGCAGTTGTGGCGCCTGTAGAAGTAGCTGAACTGATGCTGGTGTTGTAAGGGCCATAAGGGCTGGTACCGTAAGTTTCAGTAGTGTTGGCATAGTTGCCAATAACGGAAGACAGGGTGAAACCCACACCTTCCACACAAATATCACCGATAGCCAGACGAATGGTATCCATGAATTTGGCGGGAGCGATGGAAGGCTCGGTGAGCGTGATCACCAGCGTATCCAAACGGCCTACAGGATATCCTGCAAAAATGCCCTGAATAGAGAACTCACCAAGAGCCTGACCGGCAGGAATGGTAACAGTGTTGGCAGACACTGTATACTGCGTACCAGCTACTGCGGTGCGCGAGGTCACTTTGATACCAACAGTACGATCGGTGTTAACCACGTCGGTAGTACCAACCTGGATTTTGTAAGGAGCAACACCCGCTGCACGAACTGCATAGGACTGCGACGCAGCACCTGTAAAATGCACCTGTGCAGGTGGGATGGTTGTTTCTTGCTTCTTACAGCTCACCATCATTGTTGCCACACCGAGGGCGGCAACCAGAAGTCTGAAAGACGTATTTTTTTTCATAATTTTTTCTTTACGATGCTAGGAATAGGGTTATGCTAGATTAATAGCCCGTGTTTTGCACCATGTTAGGGTTGGCGAAAATCTCAGTCTGAGGAATCGGCAATGCGAAACGTGTATCGTTAGCCGGCATAGTCTGCCAGTTAGCATTACGTGAATCGCTCAGGTTACGAGTGATAGCCAGGCCTTTTCTTTTCAGGTCGAAGAAACGGAAGCCTTCGAAGCAGAGCTCCTTGTAGCGTTCGTTTACAACACCTGCAACAGCGAGGTCTTTGGTACCGTAGGTCAGGTCTGTGTGACCGTTAACACGCTGAGCAAGCAGTGCGTTAACATCGGCAGCAGCCTGTGTCAACTGATTGTTCTCTGCATAAGCTTCAGCACGCAGCAGGTACATTTCAGCCAGGCGAACCAGTTTCAGGTCGTTAACCTGAGGACCTCTGGAAGAACCGGGATACTTGATCACGATAGAAGTATCATTACCGGCAGCACCGAAGAAGATTGCAAAACGCACGTCGTTCACACGGTCAAACTGTTGTTTCAGTTTGTCGGCTGGTTCAAAGAATACGTCACCGTTGGTATCGCGCCAGATCAGTGAAGGGCCGGCGTTGTTTCTGTACTTGAAGATGGTTTCAGACTCGTTGGCATCGCTGAAGAAACCAGCCAATGTGGCTTTGTTCAGGGTTTTGCCAGACAGGCTGATAGCATCAGAAGCGAAAGTGATCGCAGCAGGCCATGCTCTTTTGTAGAGGGCTACACGAGCCTGGTAAGCGGCAATTGCACTCTTGCTGAGACGCAGCGGATCTGTTGGAGCGTCAGGGATAGAAGCAGAAGCACGTGCTGCAGCGAGGTCAGTCTCGATCTGTGCAACGATTTCGCTCACTTTAGCGCGAGCTGGTTTTTGCAGCAGGTCAGAAGACAGCACCAGGGGAACTGCCAGCGCATCGGGAGCATAGCCCTGAGGAGAGAACAGGATCAGCAGCTCGTAGTAAGCGATACCACGAAGACCGAGCAGTTCTGCACTGATACGTGTTTTAGTCGCCTCTTCAGTAGCGTTTGCAGCCGGGATACCGGGAGCAGCAGCAATAATACGGTGAATACGGTCGATGGTTTGATAATACTGTCCAAGGCCCGCAGGAGCGTTGTTGGAAGTATACTGCCATCTGAAAGTAGTCTGATCCTGACCACGGTTTTCGTCAGACAGTTTTGTTTCGTCCGCCAGGATCGAACCGATTCTGATACGGTTAGCATTGCTGACAGAGGAGTACACGCCATAGAGACCATCGGTAAGGTCCTTTACAGACGTGAAAGCTTTACTGGCGTCGATCGAATCCGTTGGTTTCAGATCCAGGTCCTTTGTGCAGGACAGGAATCCGCAAACGGCGGCAACACCCAGTATGTATTTTGCTTGCTTGATAATCATTTTAATTCAGTTTTAAAAGTCGAATAATCTTATCCTTTTCAACACTTACTTAAAGTTGACCTGGAGGCCAATGGTGTAAGTTCTTGGAAGAGGATATTCGTACTGAGCGATGTTGTTGCTGTCTTCAGGATCGAAACCAGTCCACTTGGTCCAGGTATACAGGTTCTGAGCTTGAGCGTAGATACGGATACCAGCGAAATACTTCAGCTTGCCGATAATAGAAGAAGGCAATTGGTATGCCAGGCTCAGGTTTCTGAAACGCAGGTAAGATGCATCCTGGATGTCTTTGGATACGAACTCACGAGCGTACAGTGGGCTCTGGATATCAGTAACATCACCTGGATTTTTCCACATTGTTTCCATTTCGGTTCTCAGGTTGTAACCCTGCAGAGCGAAAGCGTGGTTAAGCTGGAAATAATCCTGGTTGTTGAAACGGCTGAAGCCTTTCTGGAAGGTGAAGAATGCGTTCAGGCTGATTCCTTTGTATTGAACACCGGCGTTGAAACCACCGATCCATGGAGCATTGTAAGTACCGAAGTCAGATACGCTGTTAGAAGCGCTGTAAACGTTAGTCAGCACACCATCTTTAGTGTAGTAGAGAGGACGACCGGTAGCGGCGTCAACACCACCCCATCTAACCATGTAGTGAGAACCCAGTGGCAGACCCACTTTAACGAGCTCTGTACCTTGTTCGAACTGAGCTACCTGACCGAGATCAGTTACTTCGTTCTTGTTGTAAGCGATGTTACCACCTACAGTGAACAACAGGTCGTTTGTTTTGATGATATCAGCATTGATAGCCAATTCCACACCTTTGTTTACAACAATACCCGCGTTAACAGGAATGCTTGCTCCGTCGCCGAAACCACCAGTTGCAGAGATTGTCTGAGGAATGATGTTATCAATTGTTTTGCGATGGTAAACATCCAAAGTACCGTAAACGCGGTTGCGGAAGAAGCCGTAATCAAGACCGAGGTTGGCAGTGATCAGCTTTTCCCAGGTTACGTTCAGGTTACCAGCGTTAGATGGAGCCAGTGTAGGGTTGCTACCTGCATAAGAACCGGCGCCGAACAGAGGCAGATAACCGAAGTTACCAAAGTAGAATCCGTCAGCGTTTGCGTTAGAACCGTAAGAGAAGCGCAGACGCAGATCACTTACTTTGTTCCAGTTGGTAGTGAAGTCTTCTTTCAGGATGTTCCAGGCTACACCTGCACCGTAGAAGTTAACCCAGCGCTGATCTTCGGACAGCTGTGAAGAGGCGTCACGACGGATAGAAGCGTTCAGGGTATAACGGTCGTTGTACGTGTAATTGATGGTACCCAGGATACCGGAAAGGGTACGTCCTGTTTTAGAACCACCCACAGCAGGGATCAGCTTGTTGTCAACGCTACCAGCGGTGATGCCAGCAGGAGTTTCGAGCAATTTGGGGTTGATACCGTAACCAGTGTAGCTGAATGCTTTTTGTTTCTCACGAGTGTACTCGGCCAAAACTTTAACATCCAGATCATGCTTGTTGAAGCGATTTCTGTAACCGGCATAAGCACGTGTAACGAGTTGGAAGAAGTTAGTCAGACCGTTGTTATAAGAACCACGACCTGTAGTTTGACCAACGTCCGGACCAACAGGGAAGCCAGAGCTGTTAGCAGCCCAGGTGTTGGGGAAAACAGAACGCTCGGCGATAGTAACGCGATAGTCGATACCACCAAAACCACCAACGTACACATTCTTGGTAACAGCATACTCGAGAGAGTAAGCAGTGTTAGCCTTGATCTGGTCGTTGAAAGAGGTAGTAGTGAAAACACGGTCGTAAGCGTTAGGACCTACGCGGCCTGAACCAACAGATACGGTACCGTTGTCATTGAAAAGTTTTTGATAAGGCAGACCCAGGTAAGCAGCAGCAAACGGGTTAGCCAGGGTAACTGAAGCTTCAGACTCGATGAAGTTACGACGTGTGTAACCTACGGAGTTGTTGAACTGAGCAGTCAGTTTATCAGTTTTAATGTTCATGTTCGCACGCAGCGTATAACGCTTCAGATCAGAACGCAGACCAATACCATCTTCATCATAGTAACCGAGACCGAGGAAGTAGTTGCTTGTAGCACTACCGCCAGTCAGGTTAACGTCATGGCTGGTGAACTTACCATTGCGCAGGAACACATCACGCCAGTCTGTATTGATAGCCAGCAAGCTGTCGCGGAAGCGATCGGTAGCCGCTTGTTGCGTAGGAGTAGATGCAGCGTAAGCAGGGTTGTTTCTGGAATACTGCCAGCCTGGGAGGTTAGCAACACCCATTCTTCCCAATACTTCCTGGAATTCGAGGAGCTGGGCAGTGTTCATCATGTTGAACTGCTGCTTACCTGGCTCAGTGATACCCACCTGACCAGTGTAAGTCAACTGAGGTTTGCCAGCCTTGCCTCTCTTGGAAGTAATGATGATAACACCGTTACCACCACGGTTACCGTACTGAGCGGTAGCTACGGCGTCACGGAGAACCTGAACGTCTTCGAAGTCGTTAGGGTTGAGAGACTGGAACACGGCAGCTTCGATTGGCATACCATCCAGGATATACAGCGGACCGCTGCCACCAGAGATAGAAGCCTGACCACGCAATTGCACACGGGCAGCAGCACCGGGCTGACCGGAACCTGCTGTTACCAGCAAACCAGGAGCTCTACCTTGCAGGATCTGGTCGAAAGATGCGTTGGGGATGAAGTTGATTTTGTCCTTGTTCACCACAGTTGAAGCACCCGCATACTTGGATCTCTTCGTAGAGGTGTAACCAGTTACAACCACTTCGTCGATGTCCTGAGCGCGACTGCTCAAAGTAGTGGAGTAAAAACTCTTGTCATCCAGCGTAACAGTAAGGGGAGCAAAGCCAACAGCTGAAATTTCAAGCTCTTTGGCGGTAGCAGGAACAGTGAGAGAGTACCCGCCGTCGATTCCGGTAACAGTACCTGTACTGGCTGCGCCTTTTACCGTAACGGAGGCGTTTGGAACAGGACTGCCCTTGTCGTCGACCACCTTACCGGTGATGACTTTTTGCGCTAACAGCATGCCCGAAAAGAAGAGCATGGCTGTTAGTGTGAGTAACAGTTTTCTCATTTGCGATTAGTTTTTAAAAAAAATAAAGAAAATGTGGCCTTAACTTTCTTTGCTCAAGAAGTAAGAATCGTCAAAACTAAGAAAACTCCTTAACAAATTCCAAAATCGAAAACAAATAATTCACTCCTTAAGCGCAAAAAAGCATGGTTCGGCAAAAATATAGTTAGGACAAGGCCATGCCCCATTTTGCTGCCTGCTTTTTTATTTTTTTTGTTTTTTATCCCGGTTAAGGCTGATCAGCAGCGCCGGAAGCAGCACAAGGTTGGTAAAAGTAGCCGTCACCAGCGTAAGGGAAGTAAGCCAGCCAAGCGCCTGCGTACCCCCGAATCCACTGAAACAAAAGATCACAAATCCCGCAATCAGTACCAGCGATGTGTAGATGATGCTGATACCCGTACTGTGGATGGTTTGTATCACCGTACGTTTACGATCATTGTCCTGGTGCGGTAACTCCTGTTTATAATTGACCAGGAAGCGGATGGTAATATCGATAGCTATACCCAATGCTACGCTGAAAACCAGTACTGTAGAGGGTTTCAGCGGTACACCGGCCCAGCCCATCACGCCCGCTGTGATCACCAGCGGTATCAGGTTCGGGATCAGCGAGCACACCAGTATCCTGAACGAACGGAACAGGTAAAGCATGCAAAGCGCGATCAGGATAAAAGCATAAAAAATACTTTCCTTCAGACCATTGATAATAAAACGGCTGCCTTCCAGGAACGTGATACTGGCCCCGGTAAGCTTGATATTCGCTTTACGCTGAAGGCGGCTGGAATCAATCAGTTCCGGCCATTTGGCGGCCGGTTGCGTGCGGCGGATGCTGTCTGCATAAGGCTGGTAAGCCAGGCTGTCGGCATTGAACAGCCGTTCTGCCTCCAATCGCACATCTTCCAGTATTTCCGGAAGCCTGGTGCTGCCAACATCGGCCATATTCACGCTGATGCGCGCCTCCTGCCGGCTGCTGTCCATGAAACTTTCTACCAACCGTGTAAAGTTGTTGCCGCTACCCGCCGATGCAGAGTCGCCCTCGCCTCCTTTGGCACTCAGGTAACGCGATAATGCCGGCAATAAGTATTCATTTGGCATCATGTAGTTGGCACTGTCGCCATCGAAGAAAGCCTGCCGTGCAAATTTCAATCCTTCACCCAGGTTGAGCGGGCGTGCTATTTCTTTTTTTGCCGCGAGATAACCTGCCAGCGAATCGATCTTCATCAGGTTATTGAGGCTTCTTGTTACCCCCAATTTCTTCCTGGTATCTACCAGGATTTCCAATGGCATGATGCCTTTGAAGTTAGTTTCAAAAAATTTCAGGTCAGTATAGATCTTATCGGTCTTCGGAATATCATCCACCATATATCCCACACTCTTCAACCTGAATATACCGGCAATAGAAGCAATCAGCAACAATGCCGTTATGCCGTAGATAAGTTTTCTATGGCCGAGCGACCAACGCTCCAGCCTGTCAAGCCAGCGCTTCAAGCGCGCATTGTCGAGATAACGGGTATGACGGCTCTTGGGTGCCGGCAGCACACTGAGCGCAGCAGGAATCAATACCAGGGAAATGAAAAACAGCAGCATGATATTGATACCCGAAACCACACCAAATTCTTGCAAAATCTCACTCTTCGTTAAGGCAAATACCGCAAATCCGATCGCCGCCGCCAGGTTACAGAACAACGTCACGATACCCATGCGGCTCACCATGTTTACCAGCGCCTTTTGTTTGCGTTCCTTATCGTTTGTTATGCTGGCATCACCTTTCAGGTATTGCCAGCTCGTATGGTATTTATTCAGGAAGTAAATACAGTTGGGTATACCGATTACCACGATCAGCGGTGGGATTAATGCAGTTAACAAGGTAATGCTATAGCCCAGCAAATGCATGGTACCTAAACTCCACAACACACCAATGATCACCACACCCAGGGACAATACCATGGCACTTATCGAACGGAAAAACACCAGCAGGATAATCGCCGACAATATGACCGAAGCGAACAGGAACCATTTCATTTCATTGGCAATACGTGTCGACATCTGTGTACGGATAAAGGGAAGACCACTGAACTTTATATCCAGTTGATGTGCCTGTCCGAATGCGAGTGCTTCTGCTTCAATAGCGGCCGTTACCTCATTACGTTTGGGAGTACTCATCAGCCCCTTGTTGAGGCGCACACCCATCAGGTAAGCTTTCGTGTCGGCATTGTATAGAAGTCCTTTGTAAAACGGCAGGCTGTAAAATACATTGGCGGCACTGTCGAGCTGCGCCTGGTTCAGTGGTGTATCGGGGAACAATGGCACTGCGCGGAGCCGTTCCGTAGCAGAGTCTTTCACCAGGTTCACCGCACCGGGAACGCTGACGATATCTTCCACCCCTTTTATTTTTTTCAGCGAGCGGTTGAGTTCCGCATAGCTGTTGAACATCTTTTCTGTGAATAACTTATCCGTTTGAATACCGATCACCAGCAGGTTGCCATCTTCACCATATTTCTTTTTGAACTCCTGGTATGTAATGTTAGCCGGGTGATTGGTAGGAATGGCCCTGGTAAATTCATAACTCATACCCACTTTACTGGCCCAATAAGCCATCAAGGCTGTAGACAGTAAAAGAATGGTTAAAAGGGGGAAACGGAATTTCAGTATAAACTGACCAAGTTTACGCCACATGAACGTTCAATTTAGATATATCAGTAAAGGATGTTATTTCAGCACTTCCGAAAGCTTTCGCTCAAGGCTGCTGCCGGTAAGGTTTTCAGCAATGACCTTGCCGTCCGGATCGAGCAATACATTATAGGGAATGCCCTGAATGCCATAAAGACCAACTACACTGCTTTCCCAGTGTTTGAGATCGCTTACCTGGGTCCATTTGAGCTGATCCTGCACAATGGCTTTCATCCAGGCCTCTTTCGTTTCATCAAGCGACACGCCCAGAATCGTAAAGTTCTTGTCTTTGAATTGCTGGAACGCTTTTACCACATTCGGGTTCTCACGGCGGCAGGGACCGCACCAACTGGCCCAGAAATCAACCAGCAAATATTTACCACGGAAGGAGTTCAGGCTTACCTGTTTACCGTTCACATCCGGCAGGGTAAACTCAGGAGCGGGCCGGCCTACCAGCGATGCCGGTTTTTGTGCATTGGCATCGTCCATTGATTTTTTCAAAGCAGCCAATGCTTTGTGAGCGGGATAACGTTTCACCAGGTCGGCGATTACCTTATCCAGCTCTTCGTCGGAAACCGGCTCCAGTTCATAAGCCTGGTTGCCCGCCGCAGAAAGATAATAGGTCAAGGCAAAAACAGACAAGGCCGGATTGTTGGCTTCCTGCACTGTAGCAAAAGCATATTCACGGAGTTTAGTGGCTGTTTGTCTTTTTCTGCCGGTAGCCACTGCCTGCAAGCTATCGGTACCGGGTTGTTTGCGGAGGCTGTCGAAGGTCACTGCATCGCGGTAAATATCCTGCAGGTAACCCGTCACCTTTACGATATAATCTTTCATCCGCTGACTGGCCGGTGAACCTTTTACATCGTAGTCGCTGGCAAAATCAGGCTGCTGATCGTTCATGCGCACGGTAACATCCACCTCGCTGGTATCGTTTACAAGAGAAAGTATGGGGAAGGAAAATTGATCGAGGCGTAGATTGAGCAGCGTTGCTTCAGCCGCCTGCGAATGCAAGGTAAAGCTGCCGTCTTTGTCCAGCTTCGCCGAATCCACCACCTGCGGATTCATGGAACCCAGGGGCACTTCTTCGAGGTATACCATTTTAGCCTTGCTGCCGGAAATACGTCCGTGTACGGATGTTTTGGCCGTACCGGTATCTTTCGCGCCACAGGAAAGAAGGGTGATAACGATCCCTAATCCTATCAATAATTGTTTCATCATGTTTTTACGCTTTAACTGAGTCCGTCAGGATTTAAGCTTTTCCAGCAGCAGTTCATTGGTTACACGGGGGTCGGCCTTTCCTCTTGACTGTTTCATTACTTCCCCGACAAACAAGGCGAGTAATCCTTTTTTCCCTTTGCGGTAAGCTTCGACCTTGTCCGGAAATTTCGCCAGCACAGCATCGATCACCGGTTCGAGCGAAGACGCGTCGGAGTCCTGCAACAGGTTCAACGAGCGGGCCAATTCCAATGGTTCCGCATCAGGCTGATCCAGCAGCTTTTCAAACAACCGGGAAGAGGCTATTGAAAAACTGAGTTGCCCTTTTTCCACGCATTCCAGCAATGCAGCCAGTTTAGCCGGTGCAAGCGGGAAGTTTGCGAGTTGACGCCCCGGTTCGTTGAGCCAGGATTTCACCGGGCCCAGCATCCAGTTGGCTGCTGATTTATAGTACGTAGTATGCTGTGTGACCGATTCAAAATATTCTGCAAAATTTCTTTCTTCCGTGAGCACGCCTGCGTCATATTCGGTTAGTCCCAATGCCTGCGTATAATGCAGGATGCGGGCTTCGGGCAGCGCGGGCAGTGCTTCGCGGATGCGGTCGATCTCGGCTGTTTCGAGCACGAACGGTGTGAGATCGGGGTCCGCAAAATAACGGTAGTCGTCTGCATCTTCTTTATCACGGATAGCGTAGGTGGTGCCGCTGTTGACATCGAAGCCACGCGTTTGCTGGATGATGGTTTCACCGTTTTCCAACATCGCTGTAAGGCGGACCGCTTCTGCGTCGATAGCTCTTTTAACGTTGCGGATGGAGTTCAGGTTTTTCACCTCTACTTTTGTGCCGAGGCGTGTGTCACCTTTTTTGCGAACGGAAATATTGGCATCGCAGCGGAGACTGCCTTCTTCCATGTTGCCGTCGCATACTTCGAGGTAACGCACCCATTGGCGCAGCACGGTGAGGTAGGCAAAAGCTTCATCGCTGCTGCGGATATCCGGTTCGCTCACGATCTCTACCAACGGCGTGCCGGCCCTGTTGAGGTCCACGGCGGTAAAGTCGGGATTGGCATCGTGGATGCTTTTGCCGGCATCTTCTTCGAGATGAATCCTGTTGAGGCGTATGGTTTTTTCTTCACCCGAAACACTGATCCGCACTTCACCGCCGCCGCAGATGGGCGTTGTGTGCTGCGAGATCTGGTAGCCTTTGGGAAGATCGGGATAGAAATAATTCTTGCGGGCGAAATAATTGTGCTGCTCGATGGTGCAGTTGCAGGCGAGGCCGATGCGTACGGCCAGCTCGATAGCCCGGTGGTTCATTACCGGTAAAGTACCCGGATGGGCAAGTGTAACCGGACTTACGTTGGTATTGGGAGCTGCTCCGAATGCGATGCTGTCACCGCAAAACAATTTACTATTAGTCAGCAACTGGGCATGCACTTCCAGTCCTACCACGATTTCGTATTCGGGATGGCTCATCATAAAAGTGCAGCAAAATTAGCTGTTTGAGCACAGAAATCGGAAAATAAAGCCCCCGCAATTCTGCGGGGGCTTTGTTAAGGGAAATATCTTTTAATCCGGATCAGAGCTCTGCCGTTCTGATCTTGCGGGGCATGCGGAGGTCGATTGTCTGCGTTTTACCGCTACGGCTTATTTTCACGGGTACGCTCGCTTTGGTGCGTGAATCGCGGATCTGGCTAGTAATATCTGAAGTGCCGGTAATCTCGCGATCGCCCACCTGCAGGATGATGTCGCCTTCTTTGAGGCCGGCTTTTGAAGCAGCCGATTCATCTTCCACAGACAGCACTTTTACGCCTTTACCATCGTCGGTATCCTGTACAGACAGACCGATCTTGGGTGCACTGTTGAACAACGAGTAACCACGTACCGTTGCGCCCGGAGGGTTTGGTGGTTGAGGAATATTGTCGAAATCGATGTCAAATGTACGGGCCATGTCATCGAAGTTATAGCTGTAAGCCACCCCTCTCCATTTGGTAAGTTCGGCTGTTACTTTCTGCTCTTTCCCGTCGCGGAGAAAAGTAACGGCTACTTTGTCCCCTGTTTTTCTGTCTTTAATGGCCTTGGTAATATCGTCTGCTTTTTCAACTTTGGCGTTGTCAATGCGTGTAACGATGTCTCCTACTTTGATGCCTGCTTTTTCGGCACCGGCCCCTTTGATGACGGAAATTATTTTGGCTCCTTTGGTATCTGATTGTGTGGTAACGCCCAGCATGGCTTTGTTGCCATAACCGGTAACGATTACGTCGGCCAGCTCGTTGCCATCGCTTGTAATGGTCATTCCACCACCTGTTACGGTACGGTTGTTCACGCGGGTGCGGGATACCGATACGCCTTTGGGTGTATCGCCTTTGTCCACTTCTTTGCCGTTAACGGTTACTTTGTCGCCGTCAACCTCTATGGTCAGCTTCTCTTTGCTGTCGGCAGGGCGGAGAATGACAATGCGCTCATTACGGCTATTGGAATCGGATTGGGCATGGAGCGCGCCAGGCAAAAGGAAAGCAGTAAGACCAAGTGCCAGCAGCGGCTTGATGGATGTTTTGATTCGTTGTATCATGATTTATCTACGTTTTTTTTCGTAGATCAAATATAAACACATTTCTGAAATACGAAAGACTTCGGAAATGTTAAAGTTCTTTAATAAAATTAACAGCCAGTGCCTCGTAGGTGCGCACGTCGCATCCATCGACTGTTTCATCCCCTATATATTGCATACCGGATTTCTCCAGTACTTTGAGCGAGCCGATATTGGCATGTTCGGCTCTTCCGACGATGCGCTGCAGCTTTGCCTCGTTGAAGCCATACTCCAGGCTGGCCCTGGCAGCTTCGGTTGCATATCCCTTGCCCCAGAACGCTTTATGATAACGGTAGCCGAGGTCTACTTCATCCAGTTCCGGGCGGTATTTCAGCCCGCACCATCCCATAAAGGCATTGGTTTCTGCCAGAAAAACAGCCCAACGACCGAGTCCTCTCTCGTACTGCGGTATTATTACCTGGTGTAATATTTCTTCTGCATGTACAATATCGCGGATCGGATCGTGGGTGTACTGCGTAACGGCTGAATCGGCATTCAGATCGAGGATCAGCAACGCTTCATCGGCAGTAAACCGGCGCAGGTAAAGATTATGTGTTTTTACGATCATTTGGGTAGTGTAAATCCTTAGTGCATTTCCATGCCGGAATGAACTAAAAATTAATTTTTATTACAGACTTTTGCCAGACCATTATACTTAAGCACTAACTCTTATGGAATTATTCATATTCATCATATCTGTTGCACTTTTCGGCACCTCTATATTTTTTGCCCGTCAAAAAATGCGTGAGTCGCGCCAGGCGCGCCTGCGTGTGGAAGAAGAGCAGGAAAAATTCTCCAGTATTTAATTAACCGGCTGCCAGCTCCTTTACGGCCTGCATTACCTGCGGCAACTGACCTGCATCCTGACCTCCCGCTGACGCCAGCGTTTTCTGTCCACCGCCGCCACCTTTGATGAGGCCGGCTACTTTTTCTTTGATGATTTTCACGGCATCCCAGCCGCGTGTTTCATTCAGGCTTTCCGATACAGCCAGTGACACCGATGGTTTACCACCGATAACAGCGGCCAGCACGATCAGGTGATCCGCAGCAAGCAGCGGTTTGAGTTCAAGCGATAATTTTTTCAGATTATCTGCATTGCCTACTTCTACCTGTGCTCCGATAAAATCGATGCCGCCAACCTTTTCCACTTTGTGTAATAGTTCCTGGCGTAATTGTGTTACCTGTTTAGCTTCGAAGCTTTCAATCTTTTTTTCTAACGCAGATTTGTCTTCCATCAGTTTCTCCACGTTCTTCAGCGGCTCGCGTGATTTCAGCAATTCACCGATCTGTTTGAATTGGGTGGCTTTTTCACGCAGTGATTGAAAGGCTTCTGCTCCGGTCAATGCTTCGATACGGCGTACACCTGCGGCCACGGCCGATTCTGCCACGATGGTAAATAAACCGATCATGCCGGTGCTGGCAACGTGCGTGCCTCCGCAAAGTTCTACCGAGTAAGAAGGATCGATGGTTACCACACGCACCATATCGCCATATTTTTCTCCGAACAACGCTGTGGCGCCTGATTGCATCGCCTCTTCTTTCGGCATTTCACGGATCACAACAGGAATATTCTGACGGATTTTTTCATTCACGATGTCTTCAACCTGACGGATCTCTTCCTCCGTCATTTTGGAAAAATGCGAGAAGTCGAAACGCAGGGTATCGGCCGATACCAATGATCCTTTCTGTGCCACATGCGTACCCAATACCTGGCGAAGCGCAGCATGCAGCAGGTGGGTGGCCGTGTGATTATAAGTAATCACAAGACGTTTTGCTGCATTTACTTCGGCTTTTACAGGTGCCGTGATATCTTCCGGTAGTATGTCGGTAAAATGAATAAAGAGATCATTCTCTTTTTTGGTGTTGACAACCGGCACTGTCTGTTCGCCGAAACGCAGTACACCGGTGTCGCCGGCCTGGCCGCCGCTTTCTGCATAAAACGGCGTTGTTTCCAATACCAGTTGATATTGTTCTTTGCCTTTGGCCTTTACTTTCCGGTATTTCACTACCTGTGTTTCAGTTTGGAGATCAGTATAGCCGACGAAACTTGTTTTGTCGGCCTTATTGATTTCTATCCAGTCTTCAGTATCGATGGCGGTGGCCGCACGTGAGCGGTCTTTCTGGCGTTGCAGCGCCGCTTCATAGGCGGGTTCGTCAACCGTGAGTTTATTTTCAGAGGCGATCAACCTGGTAAGGTCGATCGGAAATCCGTAAGTGTCGAGCAGTTCAAAGGCGCTCTCGCCGTCGATGACGCCGGTTTTGCTTGCCGCCATCACGTCGTCGATTTTTTTCAACCCCTTTTCCAGCGTGCGCAGGAAAGCTTCTTCTTCTTCGCGGATCACGCGTCCTACAAATTCTTTTTGTTGATCGAGCTCTGTGAACACGCCGGCAAATTGCGCAGCGATCACCGGCACCAGGTGAAACAGCAACGGCGTTTTATGATCGAGATAAGAATAATAATACCGTACCGCACGGCGCAGAATACGGCGGATTACATAACCGGCAGCCGTATTCGAAGGCAATTGTCCGTCGGCAATGGTAAAGCTGATGGCGCGGATATGATCGGCCAGTACGCGGAAGGCAACCGCCTCATGGCTGTCGCTGAAATCATATTTGCGACCGGTGATCTTTTCTACTTCGGCAATGGTGCCGGTGAATACGTCTGTATCGTAGTTGGATGTTTTGCCTTGCAACACACGCACAAGCCGCTCGAAGCCCATGCCGGTATCTACGTGACGGGCAGGCAACAGCTCGAGGCTTTTATCTTTTAAGCGGTTGAATTGAATGAATACGTTGTTCCATATTTCAATCACCTGCGGATGGTCGGCGTTCACGAGGTCTTTACCGGGAGTGGCTGCGCGCTCGGCATCCGTGCGGCAGTCGACGTGTATTTCAGTACAGGGACCGCAAGGGCCGGTATCACCCATTTCCCAGAAATTGTCTTTTTTATTTCCCAGTAAAATGCGTTCCTCCGCAATGTATTTTTTCCACTCGTTAAAGGACTCGTTGTCGCGTTCCAGTCCTTGTTCGCTATCGCCTTCAAAAATGGTTACATAAAGGCGTTCCTTATCGAGTTTATATACTTCGGTGAGCAGTTCCCAGCTCCAGGCGATGGCTTCTTTTTTAAAATAGCCCTCTTCCGGTGCGTCCGGATTGCCAAAGCTCCAGTTGCCCAGCATTTCGAACATGGTATGGTGATAGGTATCCACGCCCACCTCTTCCAGGTCGTTATGTTTGCCGCTGACACGGAGACATTTTTGTGTATCCGCCACCCGGGCGCTGGCGGGTTTGCGGTTGCCGAGGAAATAATCTTTGAACTGGTTCATGCCTGCATTGGTGAACATGAGGGTCGGGTCATTTTTCACAACAATGGGGGCAGAAGGCACGATCTCATGGCCTTTGCTCCGGAAGAAATCCAGGAATGTCTGTCTTATGGCGGTGCTGGTCATCATAAATTTGCCAAATAATTTGGGTTGATTTTTGCTCGCGAACGGCCTATATTTGTTTGCTTCTCCGGCCGCTCACGGAGTGGGCAAAGGTAATTGTTTCGCTGTGTAATCCTGCGTCCGGCGGTTCCGGAATGCGAAAGGCTACTGATTAGTCATGAAGAAGATCAAATATTATTACAATACCAATACCCTTCGCTACGAAAAACTGGAGTCACCGTTGCGGGTCAAGCTCCTGCGCATATTCGGATTCATTGCTGCCGCCCTGGTTACTGCTGCCCTCATCTCCTATTTCGCCTTTCAATTTGTAGGTTCTCCCAACGAAAAATTGCTGCGCATGCAGAATGCCGGCCTGCGCGACAACTACCGCGACCTGGACGATCAATTGCAGGAATTGGAGAAACAATTGAAAGAACTGGAGAAAAGAGACAACAATGTTTACCGGGCCATCTTCGAAGCCAACCCCATTCCCGACAGCGCCCGCGCCAAGGAGCTGGAAATGGAACAGGAAATGCGCACCGTTACCAGCATGAACAACAACCAGCTTTATGCGTCCATCAATCAGACCATCAATACGCTCAGAAGCCGTATCAAGGCGCAGCAGGGTTCTTATAAAGAAATTGACGAACTGATCCGTAACAAAGAACAACTCCTCGCGCATACGCCGGCCATTCAGCCGGTGAGCAACCAGGATCTTTCGCGCATTGCCTCCGGTTTTGGTTATCGTATCGATCCGGTATATAAAACGCCGAAGATGCATGCGGGCCTCGATTTTGCGGCCCCGCAGGGCACTCCTATCTATGCTACCGCCAATGGCACCGTATCGCTTGCCGGCAACGCCGGCAACGGTTATGGCAACCACGTGATCATCAATCATGGTTACGGTTATGAAACCTTATATGGTCACATGGTAAGGGTAAAAGCGCGGGTAGGCCAGCAGGTGAAGCGTGGTGAAGTAATCGGCTGGGTAGGCAGCACAGGCAAAAGCACCGGACCTCACTGCCATTATGAAGTGCACAAGAACGGCAACAAGATCGATCCGGTTTACTTCTTCTACAACGACCTTTCGCCCGAACAGTTCGACCGTCTGCTGAAACAGGCAGCCGCCAGTAACCAGAGTTTTGATTAATCCTTTTTTACTTCGTTGATTTTTTCAACCGATATTTTATCCGGGGAGAGATATGTGATTTTTGCCTGCACTTTATCGCCGGGATTAAGTTCGCTCAGCCCTTCGCCTCCGAGTTTTGCCGTGATGTTGCCATCAAACAATTGCACATATACGGCATGGGGTGTAATGCGCTCAACCACGGCCTCCACAGCCTGGCCTGAGGCCACCAGCTTCTGGGCTTCGTAATAGGAGGCGATATAAGCATGCGAAAAGAGTTCCGCAGAAAGACGTGCGGGATTATCGAGATTGATCAATTTGAAGGCAACGGCTTCGTTCACCACTTTTTCCGAAGGCACTTTCTCCCAGCGTGACAATTGCAACGGGAAGAAGAGGTAGTTGCCTATTTCCTTTACAAAAAATTTCCCTTCCACTTCTTTGAGGTAACCGGAGAAGCGGTTTTCGATACGCGCCTTCTGAATCATCAGGTGCAGCGCATTATTGTATAAAAATTTGAGATCATAAGCCGCCAGCTTATCACCTCTGTCTGTAAGACGCGTACGGAAGCTCACTTCATCACCCGGACGAAAAGTCTGCAACTTTGAATGCAAAGTATCTCCTGTTCTTCCCACCACTGTTTTCTTTCCATTAGAAACATATTCGATCGTCAGCAGTCCCTTGGCTGCATTCACAGAAACTACCCGTCCTTTTTTCAATTCGTCCGTCATGTCAGTCTTATTTTCTGCGAAGGTGATAAAAAAAAAGCAGCCGGCTTCAAAAAAGCGCGGCTGCTGTTGTTTGTCTATCTATCTCGCCAAAAATCAGTTCCTGACCACTGAGTAGCGCCAGTTACCTGCTTTTGAAACGTCGAGTGTAATGGTATAGTTGCCGGCAGTGCCAACCGGGATATCGCTGCCACCGAAGGCCAGGGAGCCCGCTGTAGCGCCTCCGCCGAGATTGATATCCCAGGCATCATTTGCGCGGAACTTGATATTTCCGGGAGAAAGGTTGAGTGTGATACTGTACTTCTTAGTTGTGCCGTTGTAGGTCATGTCCTGGTCTGTACTCCAACTGCCGGTGGCGTCGCCGATCAAACCAAATGAATTGATCTTATCGGCACTCCAGGTCATGGCCGTAGTATTGGCTTTTACCAGGTAAACGCCGGTGGTCGGCACGCTGAGGTTGCTGCCGCCGTTGGTCAATATGCCTGTTGAGCCGCCGTAATCACCTGCTCCCCAGTTGTCTCCTTTTACAATTTTGAATTCGGCCGGGTCGTTGCTGAAATCGATAAAGCCGGTGTATTCGCTGTAAGGTCCGCCCACAGGGGTCAACGCTACCAGTTGCGGAGCCGTTTCCGGTGACCAACCCTGGTGGTTGCCCGCCACATTCAGGGCCTGCGGATATACATATTTAATCAGGCGGCTGATGAACAGGGTATTCTGATAGTCGGACAGTTGTTTCCAGGTGCCCGAAGTGGCTTCCACGGTCCATTTCAGTTTAGCATCCGTTCCGGGATCACCGAAGCCGTGTGCTGCCAGTGAATCATTGAAACGCTTATGCGTGTAAGTGCCGGTGCTGTCCAGACCACCATTGTCGGCGGTGAGGCGGAAAAGTGTTTGCGTATTCCAATCTACTGCTATCTCGTTGCCTTCTGCATCTGTTTTACGCTCCGCAAAAAGAATGCGGTAAGTAACCGCGGGGCCGCCGGTTGCAGGCTTGGACCGCGTCCAGTTGAATTTGATATTATCACTGGTAGATGCGGGGCTGATATCTACGTTGGAGGCGGCAGAGACAGGTCCCAGCAGGAAGAAAGGCGTTGCGCCATCTTTGAAACGGGTAACCGTGATGAAGAAAGTATTCTGCGACAGCAGTTGTTTGTCGCCGTTGTCGGCGATCACCGCCCAGGCCAATTCAGCGATGGCACCGTCGGCGATTCCTTTTGCCTTCAGCGCAGCATCGAGTTGCTGATACGTGAGCGCAAGCGAAGTGGCCGTGCCGCCATTGCCTGCGTCGAATTGCACCAGCGGATTGGTAAAATCAATCGTGGCGCGCTGCGACATCACCACCTTGTATTTCGGAGCAGTGGTGGTGCCGGGTTTGGCAGCATTCCAACTGAAATTGATGACAACAGAAGGAGTGGCCGCATTCAGGCGGGCCTGCGTTCCAGACACGGGAGCCTGCAGCGCAAAATCAACGAGTCCCTCCCCCGTCACCGTGTTATCATTAAAGTCGGCTTTTTTGCAACTGGCTATCACCAGTGTTACAATAGCCGCCAGAAACAGGATCTTTTTCATTGCAATCGTATTTAGATTATGACGGATAAGTTTAATTCATTCTTGTAAACGTTACTTCCTGTTCGGCAGAACTCACATTCACCGTAGCGCCGGAAATATCGAGTACCGTTCCGTTGAACTTGTAACGGAATTTAGTCAATTGATGACCTGCTCCCGGAGTAAAGTGACGTGTGGGAATAAACGTGGCAGCCCAAGTGTTGGTAGCAAATACACGCACCTGCAACGTAACAGCCGTTCCGATCTGTGCATTCGTTTCATCGTAAGCAGTAACCGTGGCCGATACAGGCGTCATGCGTTGTTCGTTTACAGTGCCACCCAATGAACGGTCGAAATTGATCGTAACAATATCCGATGTGCTCACCTTGGCCGGGAACACGCGCAACATGGTGGGAGTAAATACCAGCGGGTCGAAAAAGTTGGGTTTGTAATCCGACGTTTGTTTAGTGCCCGTCTTCGTTTTTACCAGGAACCCAAAATCTTTCAACTGTGCAGGGCTTTGACCAAAAATCTGCGTACCGATAAAAGTGAAAGACCATTTGTTGGTGCCGGCAGCCGTCATTTTGGCTTCAGGCGGTGAGTTGGTCCAATTGGTATTGGTCGATCCGTCTGCAGCAGGGTACTGCGCACTCAATGCCGCATTGCTGCGATCAATGGATGTGTTGGAAAATATCCAGATATAGGCTTCGGCCTCACCCGCCATCGGCGTACCGGTTACATCCACCGTAAGTGTTACCTGGTCCTCTGCGGTATACGTGGAAGGACTGAAGGTCGGGTTCTGTGCGTGCAATGCGCCGATTGTCAAACAGCTGAATGCAAGCAGGATAATTAGTTTATTCATACAGCGTTCGTTTTATTGTTTGGTGAATTCATAGGTGTACGATACGAGCAGTTTACCTGTAGACGCATCCCTCCTTTCTTTTTTCAACTGCAATACATTGCGGCCGCCGGCAGGATAACTACCCAGCGTTAATGTATCGGTGGCGGAACCTTGCTTGAAGGCAAGATAAGTCGGGTATTGTGAAGGACCGGCGTTCCAGTCTCCATTGGCCACGGCGATCACGGTTGGTGAATTACCGGGAGTGGTAGTGAAAGTGGTCGTTTGGCCGCTGTTGGTCACGTTGAGTGTGATCGAGTAATCCGTGTAAGGAAACAGCGTGGTCAGATCAAGTATGCTGTAAGGGAATCCCTTCTGCGCCGCATCTTCATCTTTCTGCGTCACCTTGCTGAGTTTCCAGGTACCGCCCAAGGAGGTCTTCACGTTGCGCACGGCACCGGTATCTTCAAATTTATCGGGGCGGCAGGCGTTCAGCGTTACAATCGCTGCCAGCAGTATGAGTAATCTCCGTGAATTCTTTTTCATACAGATTTAGTTTAATAGTGTTAGAAACAACCGCCTTCGGGGTTCATGATGAAAGGGGCAAAGGCGTCCTGTTCTCCTTTCGGAAACTGAAGAATAAATCCATTGCAATTCCATACCGACCCTCTGCGGTCGACATTTGTTCCGTTGCGGGCGCCGATGCGTTTGATCTCATGATAACGGCTTCCCTCGGCCACAAGTTCCAGTTCGCGCTCGCGGCGTGCGGTGGAAATCACAAGCGCTGCCGTGGCATTGGTGGCCAGGTTGCGCGTTGTGCCTCCGTAAGCACGGGTCATCAATTGGTTCAGATTCGTGATGGCATTGGTTAACGCCGCCGCATTGGACGAAGCAATCTCCGCCCCGCTTTCCGCCAGGATCAGTTTTATCTCCGTCAGGTGTACGATCGGCAGATCAAAGAAATCCTTGTTGTATTTCGTGGTCACATAATAACCCGATTGCAGCGTGTTGCTGTACCAGCTTTTTCTCACATCCAGCGGATCGGCATTAACAAACGAATAAAACTGGCTGGTGAAATTCAGCACCGGTATGTTGAGATCTGAACGGTAGTTGCCGCGCAGTTCGCTACCGGGTTGAAAGCGGGTAGCTTCATTGGCAATAACCAGGATGCCTTCGCGGCTCAGGCCGGGTGAAAAGCGGGAGCTGTGGCTGGCATCCGGCACGAACATGCTGTTGGCTGCAATCTCTGCGGCATATTTGTAAGCATTGGCAAAATCATTCATCTGGAAATAAACTTTTGCCAGGTAGGCTTTTGCTGCCCAACGTGTTGCTTTGTAGTTGCCGGTAAAGGTTTCGGGTAAAAGTGTTTCCGCATCTTTCAGATCGGCAATCACCTGGTCATATACCTGCTTCACAGTTGCACGCTGCACGGAACCGATCACAATTTCATTCCGGAGCGGAATACCGTAGTGTGAATTGTCGGATGTATAACCCCAGGGTTGTGCAAACAAACGCACGAGTTCGAAATGCGCCACACCGCGGAAGAACAAAGCCTGACCTTTTACATTGTCGGCGTTTCCTGCGCTTACCAGTGAAAGCTTGCGCAAAACACCATTCGCTACGTTGATGATGCGGTATCCTTTTTTATAAAAATTATTTCTTACATCCCCGAAGATCGAGTTCTGACGTTTGTAGATTTCTGAAAAATCGCCGGTGAAGCGGCTGCCGTCGAGTTCGTCGGCCAGCATGTCGGTAAGCGATTGCAGGCGTCCTCCCATAAAATCACCGTCGCCCAGCAAAGTATATTCGCCGTTCAGGAAATCCAGCACGCCGTTTTCATCTTTCAAAGCCTCTTCCTCCGTCATCTGACCTTCCGGCGGACGCTCGAGGAATTTTTTGCATCCGGTAGTGAACAGTGCCACTGCCAGGATTAAGGTGATTGATTGCCAGTATATCCGTTTCATATGTTGCAATAGTTTTTATTTAGAAAGTAACGTTCAGTCCGAATACGATGGTCCGCTGTGTCGGCGCCGTGAGGTAAGTAATGTTAGGACTCAGGTTGCGATCCTGCGGATTCTCGAAGTCACGGGTGATTTCCGGATCTCCGCCGGGATACTTGGTAAACGTCAGCAGGTTACTTCCTGTTGCGAACAAACGCAGACTCTGAATACCCACTTTTTTCAGCGAAGCGGGTCTGAACCGGTACGACAGGCTCAGTTCACGCAGACGCATATAATCGGCATCGCGGAGGAACATGGTAGAATTGAACTGGTCTTCACTCGGTACGCCGGGATAATCGGTAGCGTCATATACCAGTTTGGGATACTGGCTCTGATCGCCGGGGTTTACCCAACGGTCCAGCATGTCCTTGCGGAAGTTCCAGTTTTTCTTGGAAGTACCGAGGAACTGGTACTTTGCCGAGTTCTCATAAATATTACCACCGATCACAAACGTGAAGAGCGCGCTCAGTTCAAAGTTTTTATAAGAAACAGAGCTGTTGAATCCTCCGATATAGTCAGGCAGTACGGAACCGGCAAATACACGGTGATTCAATGAGTAGGTTTTTGTTTGCTTGCCGGTATTGTCCAGCCAGATGGGCATGCCATCCGCGGGATCAGTACCATAATAACGAACCAGGTAGTTTACACCAAGCGGAAGTCCTCTTACGATACGTGTATCATTAGTACCACCACTCACGGCATCAGGTCCGAGTTCGTAGTCGAGTACTTCGTTGTAGTTGCGGGCGATGTTGCCACCTACCGTCCATTTCACTTTATCGTTGTCAACGAGTTTGATGTTGGCACTGAGTTCGAGGCCTTCGTTGAGAATGCGCGTATCGGAAAGGTTGCGCCAGATATCACCCAGGCCGGTAGCAGAAGGAGAAATACCGGGAGACAGGAGGATATCTGTAGATATTTTGCGATAGTAAGCCAACTCACCGGTGATGCGTCCTTTGAAGAGGCCGAATTCAAGTCCCGCATCGAAGTTGCGCATGTTTTCCCATTGCAGATCGGGGTTGCCCAGGTTGTTGAGATAAACAGTGGTGCTGCCGTTGTAGTTATTACCCCCCACCTGGAAGTTATCATAATATACACCGGAAGGAATGTTGGCATTACCAACAATACCATAGCTGGCGCGCAGTTTCAGGTAATCGACCCAGGTCACATCTTTCATAAAATCTTCCTCGCTTACATTCCACGCAGCCGATCCTGAAGGGAAGAAACCATATTTGTTATTCGCACCGAATTTGGATGAACCATCCATACGTGCAGATACCTGGAAGATGTATTTGTCTTTGATGTTATAATTGACGCGTGCAAAGAAGCTGGTAAAGGTATAAGCGTCTTTCTCGCGCTCGCGGATCTGGTTGTTGTTGAGCAAACGGTCGCGGAGATTGCGGTAAGCCTGCACAGAGTTTACGTCTGTCCAGTAAGGCTTGGCAGCCCACTGACCTATTTCACCCGTATACTCACGCAGTGAAACAGATTGGTTTTCCTGACCTGCAAGAATGTTCACCTTGTGGCCGTTCTTCATGTCGATAAGATAGTTGGCCGTAAACTGGGTATTCCAGTTGGTACCCCAATAAGGATAACGCTTGGCATAACCGGAGTCCTGTGGTTTCTGTGTCCACAGATTGGTTTCGTATTGGTCGTCGAAGGAACGGCGGTATTCAACAGAACCGTTGGCTTTGATAAAGAAGTTGCGGAACAACTCCAGCTCTGCTGATAATCCGGCCAGGAAACGGTTGTCCACCTCACGGCGGCGCGTTTCATTCAGGCGGCGGATCGGGTTGCTTGTATTTACTTCGTAAGTACCATCGGGTTTGTAAACGTTGAAGATGGGCAGTGCGGAAGACATGGCATCACCGATACCACCATCCCACGCAGCAGGTACACGTTTATTTATACCACGGTTGAAACCGGATGTCAGGGATATTTTCAGCGTTTTTACCGGACGATAGTCCATGTTGAGACGCGCACTGAGCCGGTCGTAAGAGTTTGCTTTGATATAACCTTCGTTCTGGCTGTAAGAAAGGTTGGCAAAGGTTTTCAGTTTTGCCGTACCGGCATTGAAAGAAAGGTTGTGTTCGTTGATGAAACCGGTCTGGGTCAGCAGGTCCCACCAGTCGGTATTATTCGCCTGCGCCTGTGCCCAGGTAAGATTGCCGGGGAGTGGCGCCTGTCCGGTATGACCGCTGTTGACCCAGGCCTCCTGGCGCAGTTGCAACCACTCCGGACCATTTACAAAATGCGGACGGATAGCAGCCTGCGAAAAGCCGAGCCTGTTGGAATAAGTAAAAGAAGGTTTGCCGGACTTACCACGTTTGGTGGTGATGAGGATTACACCGTTGGCACCACGGCTTCCGTAAATACCGGTAGCACCGGCATCTTTCAGAATTTCCACTGATTCGATATCGGAAGGGTTCAGGGAAGATAGCGGGTTCTGGTTCATGGCACCGCTGTTGCCACGGAGGAAAGGATCCGATACAATGGGAATACCGTCGATCACATACAACGGGTCGCCACTTGCAGAAATGGAACCAACACCGCGTACACGGATCACGGAACCGGAACCTGCCAGGCCATTACCCTGGATTACCTGTACACCGGGAGCCTTACCCTGGAGGGCAGCTTCAAAGCTGGGTACGGGAATGGAATTCAGTTTTTCGCCACTTACACGGGAGATGGCACCGGTTACGTCTTTCTTGCGTTGAACACCGTAACCAACTACAATCACTTCTCCCAGGGAAGCGTTGTTAACGGTCAAACCAACATCGGCGCTGGTTCTGCCGCTCACATTTATTTCTTGTGTTTCATAGCCTGAGAAACTCAGCACAAGTGTGGTCACACTTGCATCTACCGTTAATTGATAAGATCCGTCCGAACCGGTCTGGGTAGCATTTCTTGTGCCTTTCGCCGTTACCGTGGCACCTGCAACAGGGCTACCGTCTTTGGAGTCGGTTACTTTTCCGGTAATAATTCTTTGCTGGGCGTAAGAAACGAGGGACACAAGCATGGCTATGAGAAATACAGCCGCTCGGAGCAATTTTCTGCACGACATAAGCAATCGTTAATAGTTAAGCAATTCGTTTCAGGAGAAAAAAATACACAATGTGTATTTAAGACACAATGTTAGAACAAAAAACAATATGTCAAAAATTTATTTTCGGTTAAAATCGGGCGTATTCCGGCGCCAGCCGGGGCTTTCAGAAAAAAGGATTAACCGGCCAGTACGGAACTGCCCGCTTTGCGGCGCTGGTTCTTTTTGCGGAATTCCGGCTTCAGTTTGTAGAGTTTACCCGGGCGGTGCGGCACATCGTCTTCCATTTCATTGAGATCCAGCAGCCAGTCTTTGATCGCGATCTTTTTGCGGAAGTTGCGGCGGTCCAGGTCCGTATCCAGGATGGCTTGGTACAGTTCCTGCAATTCCCGCAGCGAAAATTTCTCCGATAACAGGTTGAACACCACCGGATGTTCCATGATCTGCTCGCGCAAACGGTTGAGACAGGTTTCCAGGATGCTTTTGTGATCGAATGCCAGCTTACGGATATCATTCACCGAATGCCAGTGCAGATCGTTGTGATTCAGCTTGAGCTTGTGGTGTTTGATATCCACCAGGGCATAATATGCGGTAGTGATTACACGCCCTGAAGGGTGACGGTTAATGCTGCCGAACGTATGCACCTGCTCCAGGAATACATCGTCCAGCCCTGTGCGCTCGCGTAATACACGGTAGGATGCCGAATCCAGGTCTTCATCGGGACGCACCAGGTCGCCGAGCAGTGAATACAATCCTTCAAACTCCTCCAGATCCGACTTGATCAGCAGCACTTTCAGCTCTTTGTTATCATATCCGAAGATCACACAGTCCACCGAGATGGCTATATTGAAATAGTCGAGGTGACTTATTTTTTCAAGTTCCGCCGTCTTAAGCGATGAGTTTTTGGGCATAACCGATGATTGAATGAAGAGTTCAAAAATATAAACTTACAGCTTAGTATAGCTGCTGCGTTTTTACGGCACACGCAATTTTAAGGTTTTATTGCCCATGGCCGTGGTTACACGTACAAAGAAAAGTCCTGCAGGCAGGCGGCTGGTCTGTTCGCTGATCGCCACCTGGTGAACGCCGCGGTTGAGTGTGCCCGAGAAGGCAGTACCGATGCGTTGCCCTGTAGCGCCGATGATCTCTATTCTTACAGCACCGGCTTCGGGCAAGTGCAGTCGCACGCTTACATCAGAGCGGCCGGGATTCGGATATACCTGCGCTTTCAGTTCGGTACCCGGATCTTCTTCTTCCGGTTCGGGATCGGGAGGAACGGGCGTGTTGGCCGCAGGACCGTTCGGATCGCGGTTGATGTATAAATGATATTCGCCAGGTTGTAAAGTAATAGTCTGTGCATTGCCTGTTGCCGTAAAGCGCGCGTCGGTCAGGTAATCGCGCCATTCGCCTGCACGTGGGAAAGTAACGGCAGCCGTTTGGGCCACTACATCAAAGTTGCCGATCACCATAATATCGGATGTATCACTGGCCGAACGCAGCCGTATCCATTTGAACGCACCGGCCAGGTCGCGCTCGATCGTTGTTTCATTGGCGGTAAATACGTCGCGGAACCGCCAGTTGCCCCGCAGTTGGCCGAGTTTCGCATACACATTGTACAGTTGTGTACGACGTGCTTGCTGACGGTAATCCCAGCGAATTGGTTTCTCGCTCGTGCGGCAGTTATCACTCGGATAAGGTTGCGGAATGGTATTGCCCGGATGACAGGAAGTGATCGAATAATCGTATCCCGTTTCACCAAACTGCCAGATCATTTTAGGACCGGGAATGCTGTAGAAAAATGCCGCACTCAGTTCCATGCGCTTCAACGCGGTGGTGGTGTCTTTGGTATTATAACTACCGGCGCTGTTGCCAAATGTTACGGCGCGGTACATCATTCTTTCTTCGTCATGGCTTTCCATGTACGTCATCAGGTGCGGTTTGGTCCAGTTACGCACGGTGTGAATACCTCCTTCGAAGTTCCAGGTATTGCCTTCGGGGTCGGGTGTACTGTAACCCATCGCCGCCTGCGAGAAATTCTTATTGTGATTGCCCCAGAACAGCATGCCGTAATCAGCCAGTTCCTGCTCTTCGGGATTTTCGGCAAAATGTTCGAGAATGGCATAACTGCCGGGAGATTTGCGTTGCAGGGTATCGTAATAAGCTTTCCAGATGGCCACACGGCTTGCATCATATTTCCCCCACAACTCCACGTTGGACCCAGAGTTGAATTGCGTAAATCCTTTGGATAGGTCAAAGCGGAAACCGTCAATTTTATATTCCGTCAACCAATGCTCCACTACCCGCTTAAAGAAATATTTCGTTGGTGCCGCTTCGTGGTTGAAATCATGAAACACATTGAACGGATGTCTGGCCACTACATTAAAATAAGGGTTGTCGGCCGCCGTCTCATTGTTGCTGCCATTCCACCACATAGCGGCGAGCGGACAGGCACCGGTGGCATGATTGAGCGCGATGTCCATGATTACGGCAATGCCGCGGCCATGGCAGGTATCGATAAATTCCTTGAACGCATTTTTTGTTCCGTAATATTTATCCGGCGCCAGGAAATACGCGGGATTATAACCCCAGCTCAGGTTGCCGTCAAATTCATTTACCGGCATCAGTTCGATGGCGTTGATGCCCATGCGCTGCAGGTAATTCAATGTATCGCGCAGCGTATTCCAGTTGCGGGCAGAAAGAAAATCGCGCACCAGCAATTCATATACCACCAGGTTGCGTTTGTCGGGACGTGCATAACCTGCCGTTCTCCAATTATAGACCGGCGCGGCTGTCTGCACAATGCTCACAATGCCCGACTGCCCGGCGGGATAAGCGCGCAATCCGGGATAAGTAGCTGCAGAGATAAAAGGGTCGTTGTCTTTGTCCAACACTTTTTCGGAATACGGATCACCCACTCGGAGTGTGCCGTCGATCAGGTATTGAAAAGCGTATTCAGTGCCCGGCGTCAGGCCGGTGATCGTTTTCCACCAATACTGCCCATCGGGCGTCTTATTCATTTGAAAAGCCGCGTTCTCGGTCCACGCTCCACCCGGAAACTCCCCGGTCACGCAAATTCTTGTTTTGCCGGGTGCGAATAAAACCAAAGTAACTTCTGTATTGTTCGCCGCGTAGTTGATGCCGTCTTTCACACCTGCCGGAAGCGGTGCGGTGGTAACGCCACCGCCCACAAAAAAGCGGACCGTATCTTTTTTTACCGTCGTTCCGTTGTCCGCCTCTACTACCACTTCCGTATTACCGGCTACCAGTACGGGATTTGCAGCAATCGTTGTGGCGTTGGCAGCGGATTGAATAACGGCGCCATTGAGGTACAGCTTCATCGCTGAGGATGCGCTGGCTACGCCGGTTACGGGGAAATTATCGCCTGCAAACTTGTTGATGGTTTCGGGAACGGGTACATATTTCGGTTGAAAAAAAGGAACAGTGAAACGTGCTGCGAGTTCCGTACCATAAATCCTGAGATACATGTTGGACTGGTCCGCATTGCGCTGCACGCGGTTGCCATCGCCGCTGCGGAATAAAATAGCGATCCGTTGAATGGTTTCACCAACCGGTACATTGAAAAACTGCCGCACGTTGTTGATGGTGTACTGGAAACGGTTGTTGCCCAGCGAAACCGCTTTTGCGGCAGCGGGCGTGGTGGCCCAGCCAAACGGCACATACTTCCAATCATTCTGATCGGCACTCGCTGACGTAATCAGCCCGATATGCACATACACATCATCGGAATTATAACCGACCAGCTCACGGTTGCCCATAGAGGCATCCAGCGTGATGACAAGGTTATCATTGTCCTTAGGAAAAAACGGAGTTGTTTCCAGTAACTGGGCCGCGGCAAAAAGCGCCGGCAGCATGAGCAGAAGGGTAAAAGCAGCTTTCTTCATTTGACAAGCAGATTAGGGATGGCATCGTTTGAAAAGTGAAGATAATAAATATGTACTTTCTACACATTAATTTTTTCTAACCCGCTTCGTCGGGTTTCACCGGCGGTGCTTCACGTTCATATATTACCTTTACCCCGAAACATATCCGGCCATGTATAATGCAAATGAAACCAGGCATCTGCAACAGGAAACGGCTTCGCTTCTGAAAGCACCTGATGCCATCGGTACCAAACAATTGGAAGACCTGCGCAACGTATTGCGCTTTCATGAATACCGTTATTATATTCTCAACGATCCGCTGATTGCGGACTTCGAATATGATCAGCTTTTTAAAGCATTGGAGCGCATCGAAGCCGCTCATCCTGAACTGCGGACAGCAGATTCGCCCACACAACGCGTGGCCAAAGGGCTTACCAGAGACTTTCCCTCCGCCACGCACCTGGTGCCGATGCTTTCGCTCGACAACTCCTACAACAGCGACGACCTGCTCGACTTCGACCGCAAAGCGCGTGAACTGTCGGGCCTGAGCGAAATTGAATATTGCGTTGAACCCAAATTTGATGGCGGCAGCATTTCATTGATCTATGAAAACGATATGCTGGTGCGCGGTGCCACCCGCGGTGACGGCGTGGAAGGCGACGAGATCACCACCAATGTGAAACAGATTCGTTCATTACCGTTATCTGCCGGTTTTTCCAAATATGGCATTGAGCAGGTGGAAATTCGTGGGGAAGTATTGATCAACAAAGAAAACTTTCGTCAATTCAATGAAAAACTGATTGAGCAGGGACAGGCCCCCCTGGCTAATCCGCGCAATGCCGCTGCCGGTACCTTGCGCATCAAAGATTCCGCAGAAGTAAGCCGCCGCAAACTCGAAGCATTCGTTTATCATATCAGTTATGTAAACCTTTTGCCCGGTGCGCAATCGCCGGACGCTTTGGACACGCATGCCGGCTCACTTAAAATGTTGTGGGACCTCGGCTTCAGAAGCCCGCAGAAAGAAAAGCAGGTTTTCAAAGGCATCCAGGGTGTGATCGATTATTGTCTTTCGTTTGAACAAACAAGAGATGACCTCCCTTATGAGATCGATGGCATGGTGATCAAGGTAAACTCCACTGAACTGCAGGACAAGATGGGCATGACCACCCACCATCCGCGTTGGGCGATCGCTTACAAGTTCAAGGCGAGGCAGGCCACCAGTATTTTACAAAATGTGGAATTCCAGGTTGGCCGTACGGGTTCTATTACCCCGGTAGCCAAAATACAACCGGTACCGATCGGCGGTGTAACCGTATCATCCATTTCTCTTTTCAACGAAGACATCATAAAAGAAAAGGACCTGATGATTGGCGATACCGTATTGGTGGAAAGAGCCGGCGATGTGATTCCTTATATTGTAAAATCAATGGCGGAGTTAAGAACCGGCAGTGAGAAACCTGTTGTATTTCCCGGTACCTGTCCGGTCTGCAGCAGCCGTTTATTCAAAGAAGAAGGTGAAGCCGTATGGCGTTGTATCAACATTGAATGTCCCGCGCAGGTGGTGGAGCGTATGATTCACTTTGCGAGTAAAGATGCCATGGACATCCGCGGGTTTGGTGATGCCAACGTGCGCAAATTTTACGAGGCGGGATTGTTGAAAGATATTCCCGGCATTTATCAGCTCGACTTTGAAACCATCGGCACCTGGGAAGGATTTGGGAAAAAATCCATTGATAACCTCAAAGCGGCAATCGATCATTCGCGGCAGCAACCACTGCACAGGCTGGTCTTTGGCCTGGGCATCCGTTTTGTCGGGGAAACGACAGCAAAAACATTGGCCAATACGGTGACGCATTTGCTGGATCTCAAAGAATTCACCCTCGAACAATTGCAATCACTGGAAGACATTGGCCCTAAAGTTGCGGGAAGCGTGCAACATTTTTTCAGCAATCCGCAAAACATTGCGATGCTGGAGCAGCTTGAACAATTGGGGCTCAGTCTGCGTAATAATAAAAAGGATTTCGTGTCCTCGGGCAATCTGGAAGGGTTGACATTTTTATTCACCGGTACGTTACCGACCTTAAAAAGAAGCGATGCCGAAGCCATGGCGGAAGCCAAGGGTGGCAAGCTGCTCAGCGGTGTGAGTGCCAAGTTGAATTACCTGGTGGTGGGTGAAGATGCAGGCAGTAAATTGGAAAAAGCGAAGAAGATCAATACGGTGAAAATAATTTCGGAGGCGGAGTTTTTGAAACTGCTGGAAGAGTGAGGTGGTCTAAACAGCCGTATTAAGTAATAAGTATTAAGTATAGAGAGTATTCACTATTCACTATTCACTATTCACTATTCACTATTCACCTATTGACTTATTCACACTTTTGACTTTTGAATTAAAAAAAATATGCTTCAGAAAGAAACCATTAAGTTCCTCAGGGATCTTCAGAAAAATAACAACAAGCCGTGGTTTGACAAAAACCGTTCGATATACGAAGCATCGCGGCAGGACTTCGCAGCTTTGATTGATGAGATCATCCGCAAGCACAGCAAAAAAGATCCGTTGATCAGCGATCAGATCGGTAAGAACTGTATGTTCCGCATCAACCGCGACATCCGCTTTGCCAAAGACAAAACGCCTTACAAAAAGAATTTTGCCGCCAGTATCAACCAGGGAGGCAAGAAGTCGACGCTGGCGGGTTATTACTTTCACATGGAGCCAGGCAAAAAATCCTTCGCCGGCGGAGGCGTGTGGCAGCCGCAGCCAGCCGAGCTCGCTAAAATCCGCCAGGAGATCGATTATAATCTGCCTGCCTTTAAAAAAATAGTGGAATCGAAGAAATTTCAATCGCTCTTTGGTGAGCTTTCCAGGGAAGACGCGCTGAGTCGAGTACCCAAAGGATACGAAGCCGACAACCCTGCGGCAGAATACCTGAAACTGAAAAGTTTTGTTGCCATGGTCGATATACCCGATGAAGATCTTTCTTCTCCGGATCTGGCCAAAAAGGTCGTCGCGGCCTTTGAAGCCATTCAGCCGTTGAATACTTTTCTGAATGAGGCGATGCAGAGCTGATCGGCTAATTTGAAAATTTGATAATTAGACAATAAAAAAGCTTTCCCGATCAGGAAAGCTTTTTGCTATCGCCACTTTCAAATTGTCAAATCATCAAATTGGCTAATTAAAAGGTTTGCCTTAAAGCAAACCTTTTTCCGTCAGGTACTCCGCGATCTGCACCGCATTTGTAGCAGCACCTTTCCGCAGGTTGTCGGAAACGATCCACATGTTGAGGGTATTTTCCTGCGTCTCATCGCGGCGGAGACGGCCCACAAATACTTCATCTTTTTCATGCGCATCTTTGGGCATCGGGTACAACTGATTGGCAATGTCATCTGTTACCACTACGCCGGGCGCAGCTTCGAGTAATGATCGCAGTTCCGCAAGATCGAAGTCCTGCGCAAATTCCACGTTCACACTTTCACTGTGGCCGCCCATAACCGGAATACGCACGGTAGTGGACGTAACGCGGATATTATCATCACGCATGATCTTTTTTGTCTCAAGCACCATCTTCATTTCCTCTTTGGTATAGCCATTGTCGAGGAATACATCGATCTGCGGAATCACGTTGAGGTCGATGGGATACTTGTAAGCCATTTCTCCGGATACACCTTTGCGTTCGTTTTCGAGCTGTGTAACTGCTTTCACGCCAGTGCCGGTCACACTCTGGTAAGTAGACACGACCACGCGCTTAATACCATAGCGTTTGTGCAGCGGATTTAGCGCAACGACCATCTGGATCGTAGAACAATTGGGATTGGCGATGATCTTGTCATCCGCTGTAAGAATATCAGCATTGATCTCGGGCACGATCAGCGGACGGGCCGGATCCATGCGCCAGGCAGACGAGTTATCAATCACCGTGATACCTGCTTCTGCAAAACGGGGAGCCCATTCCAGCGAAGTACTGCCACCAGCTGAGAACAAAGCCACATCAGGCTTCGCGGCAATGGCATCCGTCATGCTTACCACCTTATACGTTTTATCACGGAAGGTGATTTCCTTACCCACTGATTTTTCTGAAGCTACCGGTAAGAGTTCGGATACCGGGAAATTTCTTTCTGCCAATACCTGTAACATTTTGGTGCCTACCAGACCGGTGGCGCCGACGACTGCGACTTTCATGGTTGTGTCCTCGCTTCTTTCTGCAAGAAGTGTTTTGTTTAAAAATAGTTTTAAAGAACGATCATCATGCGGCAAAAAAAGAGGCCTTCCACTTGGAAGGCCTGCTACATTTTTTATGCTGATGACATACAGAACGCTGCAAACCTTCCTATGAAAGCTTCTTCGTGCGTTTTGTATGTTTCATAATAATCATGGATGTAAAAATAAGCGTTGGCATTATTTACACCAAATTATTCAGTTCTTTTCTCATTGCTTCGGCTCCTCACTATACTATTTTGCAGGTGTAGCAAAGAGACATTGTTATGAGACGCTTGTGTTTTATTCTTTTACTGCTAACGTTCGTATTTTCCTGCACAGCCCAGCGATACGACCTGGTCATATCCGAGATTATGGCCGATCCTGCTCCATCGGTAGGGCTGCCATCTTATGAATGGATAGAACTTTATAACAGAAGCGATCACAGCATTGAACTCGCCGGCATGAGGATAAGTGATGCCGCCGGCACAAGCAATGCGCTTCCGGCCTATCAACTGGCAGCAGGCGCTTACGTATTGATAGGATCGTCCGCTGCGGCGTCGGCTTTGCGTGTATATGGTAATGCACTCGGCGTTACATCCTTTCCTTCGCTTGACAACGACGGAGACCTGATCGTGATAAAGAATGCGGCAGGCATTACCCTACATTCGGTAAGATATGATGTGGCGTGGTATGGCTCTTCTTTGAAGAAAGAAGGAGGATGGACCCTGGAGATTATTGATCCGGATAAGCCTTGCCAGGGCCCGGGCAACTGGACAGCGAGCACCGCGTCTATTGGCGGTACGCCCGGGCAGCGCAATGCGGTGCAAGGCATAACCCTGGATGAATTACCACCGCAGGTGTTATGGTCGATAGCCTTTGGCAGCAACCAAATACATGTGCGGTTCAATGAACCGGTTGATAGTTTTCACGCAGGTTCGACGGACAACTACCACATAGAAGGATACACCATAACGCGGGCGGAAATAACGCCGCCCTTGTTTGACCAGGCGGTTCTTTTTATTACAGGATCAATGGAAGAGGGAAAAACATATAACCTGCGTGTTCGTAATATTCCTGACTGCGCGGGCAACCTGCTTACGGAACAAAGCACCCGCACGGGAAACGCCACAGCCATACAAAAAGGAGACGTTGTATTGAATGAGATACTTTTCAATCCGCGGTCTGGCGGGCAGGATTATGTAGAGCTATATAACAACAGCGATCATATTATTGATATGTCGGCGCTGTACCTGGCTAACCGCAACAGCAGCGGACAAACAGCGAATATGATCAGGCTGTCGGCGGTCAACCGGCCATTCTTTCCGGGAGATTACCATGTATTTACCACAGATGTGGAAGCAATGGAACGTCACTATGTGGTACGAAATAAAAGTGCGATACAACAGCTATCGTCGCTCCCCTCCTATCCCAATGACAAAGGCACGGTGTTGTTGCTCGATGAGCAGGGACTGATATTGGAAGAATTGAATTATGAGGAAAAATGGCACTTCGCCTTGCTGAGCGAATACAAAGGTGTGGCGTTAGAGCGGTTGTCGCCGGACAGACCAGCGGGTGAGCAAAACAACTGGCATTCGGCGGCATCAACAGCGGGTTATGGCACACCGGGTTATGTCAATTCGCAACAGCGTTTGAGTATGACAGCCGGCGACGCGCAAATCACGCTCGACACGGAAATATTCTCACCAGATCAGGATGGATGGCAGGATCTGTTGCAAATCTGTTATCAATTACCGGAACCCGGTTCGGTTGCAAATGTGTACCTGTTCGATGGTACGGGAATTAAAGTGCGGCACCTGGTAAGGAATGAGACGATGGGAATACAAGGCTGTTGGAAATGGGATGGACTGGATCAGCGGATGCAGCCTTTACCCGTAGGTCAGTATATCGTATATGTGGAATGGTTTGATCTGGAAGGCCGGAGGCAGCATAGCAAGAAGGCCGTGGTGTTGGCGAGAAGATTGAAGTGAGGGCGCGTCAATCGTGAATCGTCAATGGTGAATCGTCAATCGTGAATAGTGAATGGTCAATGGGTCAATGAGCGAACAGGCGAATGGCCGGCTATGTCACCTGAAGTCCCGAAGGTGCCCGAACGGGCGCGTTAATCGTGAATCGTCAATGGACTTTCCTATGCTTCCCTGTTTCGTGTTCTCACGAACCACTTCGGATCGACGATCAATCGTGACTCGTCAATGGTGAATCGTCAATCGTCAATAGTGAATGGTCAATGGGTCAATGAGTGAAATAGGTGAATGGCCGGCTGTTTCACCTGAAGTCCCGAAGGCGCCCGAAGGGGCGCGTCAATCGTGAATCGTCAATCACCTTTACAACGCCAGCGCCCCAACCGCGTGCATAAAAAAAGGAGCAGTCTTCACTGCCCCTTTATAAAATATAAGTCGGAATGAATAACCTATTACCCTACACCGTATGCCTTACACCTTCCGCCTTCTTTCACGAACCATTTCGGATCGACGATCAATCGTGAATCGTCAATCACCTTTACAACACCCGCACGTCAACCGCGTTCATAAAAAAAGGAGCAGTTTCCACTGCCCCTTCAGAAAAATATAAACCGGAATGAATAGTCAGCTCTTAAGGCCTAACACTTATAACCTATTACCTTACCCTTCAACCCGTAAACCCTACACCTTATGCCTTACACCTTACACCTTCCGCCTTCTCTCAAACCAATTCGATCTCGAAACTCACCAGCTCTTTGAACTGCTGGATACGTCCATCGATGTCGGCTTGCGTGATTTCCTTCAACCGTGTAGCACCGAATTTCTCTACGCAAAAGCTGGCCATAGCAGAGCCTACGATGATTGCGCGCTTCATGTTTTCAAAAGAGATATCGCCGGTCTTCGCCAGGTGACCGATAAAGCCTCCTGCAAAAGTGTCGCCGGCACCGGTGGGATCAAATACTTCTTCGAGCGGGAGCGCCGGGGCGAAGAAAACATTCTCGCCATGGAAAAGTAAAGCACCGTGCTCGCCTTTTTTGATGATCAGGTATTTCGGTCCCATTGCCATGATGCTCTTGGCCGCTTTTACGAGAGAGAACTGGCCACTGAGCTGGCGGGCTTCCGCGTCATTAACCATCAGCAGGTCTACATGCTTGAGAACTTCCTCGAGGTCGGGCATGGCCACTTCCATCCAGAAGTTCATGGTATCCATCACGATCAGCTTGGGGCGGGTGGTCAGTTGCTTGATCACGCTCAACTGCACGGCAGGAACAAGGTTGCCCAGCATGAGGAACTCGGCGCCCTGGTAGCTGTCGGGAATCTGCGGATTGAAATCGGCCAGCACGTTCAGATCGGTCACCAGTGTATCACGTGTATTCATGTCTTCATGGTAGCGGCCGCTCCAGAAGAACGATTTTTTATCGGCAATTACTTCTACGCCTTCCAGGTCTACGCCGCGGCTTTTCAACTCTTCCATTTCCTCTTTGGGAAAATCATACCCGACGATGGATACCTGCTTTACAGACTTTACAAAATTACTGGCAGCATAGGCTACGTACGTAGCGGAACCTCCCACGATCTGGTTTGTTTTGCCAAAAGGAGTTTCAATTGCGTCAAAGGCCATAGTGCCTACAGTGATCAGCGACATGTTGTACTTATGTTTGTTAGAAAAAACGCCTGTTTATGAGTTTTTGCCGGCAAGGAAGACCTCCCGGAGGCTGTTGACTACAAAAAGGCGTGCAAACGTACTGGAAAAATCGACATGAAGGGCAGTATTAGCCCATGAATTAATACATTTCAGGCTTATCTTTGGATATGGCTAAAACTCAACGCCGTAAGGCATCTAAAAAAGAGCTGATCCTTGTAAAGGCAGCGGCAATGTTCCGGGAAAAAGGCTTCCCGGCCACCTCCATGCGTGACCTCGCCGAATCTGTAGGTATCGAGGCCGCCAGTCTGTACAACCATATTCGTTCCAAGAATGAGATCCTGGAAGCCATCTGTTTTGAAGTGGCCAACCGCTTCAACGCACACCTCGATGAGATCGAAGCAAGTAACCTGACGTCCATTCAGAAAGTGGAAACACTGCTTCGCTTTCACATCAACCAAATGATTGAAAACTACGAATCAGTATATGTAAGCGACCGCGAATGGAAACACCTGGAAGAACCTTATCTGTCCAACTTCCAGAGCCAGCGCCGCAATTACCGTAAAAAATTCACGCTCATCATTCAGCAGGGTATCGAGAAAAAAGAGATCCGCTCAATCGATGCAGCTACCTCTATTCTTATCATGCTGCACGCCGTCAGCGGTATCGAGAGCTGGCACCGCAGTAAAACAAAGATCACCGCCCAGGAGTTGGAAGACAACATGATCACCATCATGATCGACGGGCTGCGTAAACAGGAGTAATTATTATGTCGCGCCATTTTCACCCGCTTGTCATTAAAGAAGTACGCAACGAAACGACCGATTGCGTATCCGTGCGTTTTGAGATCCCCGATGATCTGCAATCCCTTTTTAAGTATACACAAGGTCAGAGCCTTACCGTACGCTCCGTCATCGAAGGCCAGGAAGTGCGACGCACTTATTCGCTTTGCAGTTCGCCACTCGACAACGAATGGCGCGTGGCCATCAAACGTGTTGACGGCGGCGTGTTTTCTTCCTTTGCACATTCCCGGTTAAAAGCCGGCGATATCCTGGAAGTAATGCAGCCGGTGGGACGTTTCAATACGCCTCTCGATCCGGCCAATCGCAAACATTATGTTGCTTTTGCCGCGGGCAGTGGCATCACTCCCGTGTTATCATTGATCAAAACCACACTCGCCACGGAACCATCCAGCCGTTTCACATTGGTGTATGGTAACCGCACGCGTTCTTCCATCATTTTTTTCGAGGAACTGGAAGCGATCAAGAACAAATACATGGACCGGTTTACGCTGATCAATATCCTCAGCCGCGAAAAAACCGAAACACCCGTGAGCACCGGTCGCATCGACAACAACAAACTAATCGAACTCTCCCGGCTGATCCCTTACACCCGCATCGATGAGTATTTTGTATGCGGACCGGAAGAAATGATCTTCACCGTAAGGGATTTCCTGGAACAACAAGGCGTTGCATCACGCCATATTCATTTCGAGTTATTCACCACGCCCGGCCAGCAGATAAAACAGGTCAGCACCACACAGGTGATGGACACACAAGCTGTGAGCGAAGTAGCTGTACAGGTGGATGGACGCACCATCCATTTCAACATGCCGTTAACCGGTGATGTTTCTGTATTGGATGCCGCATTGGCTCAAGGTGCCGATCTGCCCTATGCCTGCAAGGGCGGCGTATGCTGTACCTGCAAAGCCCGTGTGGTAGAAGGTGCCGTAAGCATGGACGTACATTGGGGCCTGGAACCGGAAGAGATCGAACAGGGATACATCCTCACCTGTCAGAGTCATCCGACGACGGATAAGCTGGTAGTGGATTTTGATTAATGTGAAAATATGTTTGTGACAGGGCTTCCAATAAAGTTACCCAAGCTTCTCATTGACCAGAGGAATTAATTGCTTACCGATTATTGCTATGGAGCTTAAAAGCTGTTGATGGGTTAGCCCGGCATTGTCCATCTGAAACGTAAACCGGTCAACACCTCCCAATGCCTCGCTATGTTTTAACAACTTTTCTGCCACCTGTTCGGCACTGCCTACCATTAACGCACCTTTAGGTCCGATCAACGCATCGAAGCCGGCCCTGGTGACAGGCGGCCACCCCCTTTCCTTGCCGAGCCTGGTCCACAGTTCAGCATAACCCGGATAATATTCCGCAATAGCTTTTTCTGTAGTTTCAGCTACATAGCCCGGCGAATGCAGACCGACTTTTAACTGTTCCGGTGCAAAACCAGCGCGATGCCCCGCTTCTCTATACAGATCTACTAATGGGCGGAAACGCGCCGTTTCACCACCAATAATCGCTACCATCAAAGGAAGCCCCAGAGATCCGGCCCGCACAAACGATTCAGGTGTTCCGCCTACGCCGATCCACACGGGAATTTTTTCCTGCACTGACCGGGGATAAACAGGCTGATTATGCAATGCCGGCCTGAATTTCCCTGACCAGGTAACAAACTCCTGTTCCCGGATTTTTAAAAAAAGTTCCAGCTTTTCTTTGAAGAGTGCGTCGTAATTATCCAGGTCAAAACCAAACAAGGGATAAGCTTCTATCGCTGACCCTCTTCCTACAACAAGTTCCGCGCGGCCTTTGGATATAAGATCCAGCGTTGCAAAGCTTTGGTAAACACGTACGGGATCTGACGTACTCAATACGGTAACAGCGCTGGTAAGGCGTATGTTTTTTGTTTTGGCTGCCGCCGCCGCAAGAATCACGGCCGGTGCCGAATCCAGAAACTCTTTCTTATGATGCTCACCAATGCCATAAACAGCAAGCCCTGCCTCATCGGCATGAACAATTCTTTCGAGCAACTGTTCCATTGCATCAACACCACTTAAGGTTTTGCTGCCATACATGGCAGATGCGAAACTGTCAATTCCTATTTCCATTTTTTATTAATTGAATTTATTATAGCCGATCAGGAAAGCGCATTCGGAGGAGGTCCGCCTGCAGGTTTGCTTTTCCCTTCGGGAAGAGGTACATATTCTTCATTATCCATTGGAGGTAAGATTATACGCCCTTGTTTCCAGTCTTCTTTTGCTTGTTCGATCCTGTCTTTTCTACTCGATACGAAATTCCACCAGATATAGCGGTCTCCCAAATGTTCACCACCGAGCATCATCAGCGTGGTTGGTTCTTTGGCAATAATTACCGGATCAACTCCTTTGGTAAATACCATCAGTTTTCCCGCAGTATAAGTGATGCCGCCTACTTCCACGCTGCCTTTCACAATATAAGCGCCTCTCTCGCTATGGCCTTTTGGCAGACTGAAACGGATACCCTGATCGAGTACGACATGCACATAAAACAACGGAGAATGTGTTTTGACATGGCTTTTCAAGCCATACGCTTCTCCTGCAATCAGGCGCATCCAGACACCTGTATCCGTAAAAACGGGCAACTGTTCAGGCTTATAGTTCTCAAAGGAGGGATCATTTTCTTCAAACTTTTCAGGAAGTGCTACCCAGGTTTGTATCATTTCCAGTTCTCCACCGGCCAGCATCGCCGGATCTTCAAAACGTTCACTATGCGCAATACCTTTTCCGGCGGTCATCCAGTTTACCTCACCGGGTTTTATCACCTGTTCCACTCCAAGACTGTCTCTATGGGTCACGTTTCCGCTAAACAAATAACTAACCGTGGACAAACCAATATGCGGATGCGGCAACACATCGAGACTTTTCACCGCTTCTGCAGGCATATGTAAAGGCCCTCCGTGATCCATGAAAATAAACGGCCCCACCATTCTGCGAAGCTGATAGGGAAGGATTCGCTTAACAGTAAACCCCTGGGAAATTTCCGCCTGCCTGGCTTCTATGACGATATCAAGCATAATCAATATTTTATTCTTTAAGAATACAATATACCTTCTTTATCCTGAGCCACTATCCATTGCTCTCCGGCAGATATTGGTTTTCTTACTGGTCTCAAAATTGCGAAAACCGTTTATTCCGGACGATGACCTATGATAAGATTTGCCGCCTGGACCCTAAAATTGATGGATTGATCCTTAATATATTTCCCTTAAGACAAATGTCTTTTTTTCTCTTACCGCCTTTTCAGAACTTTACACTTTATCCCCTGTAAAATAAATCCGCTGATATGTTTTCAGAAAAGCTTTTAAAACAAATTGATTTCATCAGAGAAATCGATAAAGTGAAATATATCCAGCGGAAAACCAGGCTGTTTGGCAGCGACAGGAATGAAAACGATGCGGAACACAGTTGGCACCTGGCGCTGATGGCCATCGTGCTGGCCGAACATAGCGACGAACCGGTCGACATCCTCAAAGTAATAAAAATGGTACTGATCCATGATATCGTGGAAATAGACGCAGGCGATACATTCATTTACGACCAGACAAAAAACCACAGCAACTCAACCGAGGAACGGAAAGCAGCCGAAAGAATTTTCGGCCTGTTGCCCGCGGCACAAGCCACAGAACTGATAGCACTTTGGGAAGAATTTGAAGCAGGGATAACCAGCGAAGCCAGATTTGCCAAAGCCATGGACCGCCTGGAACCCCTTCTGCAAAACGTTTCCAATAATGGCGGCACCTGGGCCGAATTCGGTATCGACTACCACAAGGTGGTAGAAAAGAAAAAACAGATTGAAAAAGGCTCCGCTTCTTTGTGGCGGTACGCTTCACAAATGATCGAGGAGAGTGTGGAAAAAGGCATTCTCCGGAAACAGGCGCAACATTAATTCTGGTTGAAATGAAAATACTCGTTACAGGCAGCAGCGGACATCTCGGCGAAGCCATCTGCCGGATATTGAAAGACAAGCAGATCGATTACACCGGAGCAGACCTGACCGGTTCTGCTTTCACCACGCACGTCGGATCCATCACAGACCGCTCGTTCGTCAATAAATTATTCAGCGGCGGCATTGACTACGTGCTGCACGTAGCTACCTTGCACAAACCTCACGTGGTCACACATGCCTATCACGATTTTATCCATACCAATATCACGGGTACGCTGAACCTGCTGGAAGCAGCGGTGGCACACAACGTAAAAGGTTTTGTTTACACCAGTACTACCAGCACGTTTGGCGACATGCTGACGCCGGCTGCCGGAGAACCCGCCGCCTGGATCACAGAAAACACCATTGCCATTCCAAAAAATATTTACGGCGTCACCAAGAATGCCGCGGAAGACCTCTGCCAGCTTTTTTCCAGGAACCACAAACTGCCCTGCATCGTGCTGAAAACATCAAGGTTCTTTCCGGAAGAAGATGACCGGAAATCTGTACGTGACCAGTATGATGACCTCAACAGTAAAGCCAACGAATACCTGTATCGCCGCGTAGACATCGAAGATGCTGCCAACGCTCATCTTTGCGTCATTAAAAAAATTGCCGCTATCGGTTTTGGCAAATATATTATCAGCGCCACCTCGCCTTTTGAACAAAAACACCTGGCACAATTGCATACAGATGCCATTGCTATTGTAGAAAAATTGTATCCGGAAATGAAGGAGCTTTATGCGGCAAAAGGATGGAAAATGCTGCCGCGCATCGACCGGGTTTATGTAAATGAAAAAGCACGCCGGGAACTGGATTGGAATCCTCGATATGACTTCGCTTATATACTGGAATGCCTGAAGAAGAATATAGATTTCAGAAGCAGCCTTGCATTGCAAACGGGTAGTAAAGGCTATCACACCGAAACTTTTGCAGAGGGACCATTCCCTGTTACCGACGACAATGTTTAGTTTTCGGGGACGAAAACAGCTTTGAGTTTCAGAAAGGTTGTCTCGCCTTCGCTGAGCGTGGCATTTACCTGGTAACGAGCCCCGTCATTTGTATACTGCAACTGCGCAGTTACCTTCGGTGTTTTCAATGGGTCGATAACGGATAAAAATTTACAAAGCGGTGCTTCCTGCATGAATAACGCTTTGCCCGTTTGCTGCTCTGTTATTTCTTTGATCAATTGCAACATGCACACACCCGGCACTACCGGCTGACCCGGAAAATGCCCCTGGAATATGGCATGGTCCGCATTGAAACGAACTTCTGCCGTTACCGCAGCTTCGGCCGGCTGCACTGCCGAAAGAAAAAAGAAATCATTGCTGAGCATAGTCCCTGATACGTTTAAGTCCGATGTCAAAACTAAAATTTGTATGATGAATGCCGATGGTATCAGGAATACCGTGTTCGTAACCGCCGGTTGTGGCTTCCAGTACTTTCTTCCGCGTATTGCCTCTTTCCATGCGTAGCAGCTTTCCGCAGGCCGGATCGGTAACATAGTAATAATGGTCCTTGCCCTCCCGGCGTATATGGTATACTTCATTTTCCGCAGCCCGTTGCGAGGAAGCTACCGATGTTCCATGCAATAGCAAAATCAACCGGAAGTCTTTGCGCAGCGTTTTGATCACCGCTTTCTTATTCATCTTATCGATGATTTTGTATACCGTCATTTCGCCGTCAGGCGTAAAGCCAAAATCGAAAAAAGTAAATCCGGCTTCATTGGCAAATACCAGGCGCGTAGTGCTGTCTTCCATCCGTTTGATGATCAGCAACCCACTCAGGTGATGACCCGTTACATCCACCTGTGTTTTGTATACAACGGTTGCTATGGCAGGTTTGAATTGCGCAATACAGTCTGTGTCCGGCTTCGAGGCAGCCAGATGTTTATAGGAGTTGCTGCAGGCACCAAGCCCCAGCACCAGGCTAATTAACAGCAAATAGCGCATCGGGAAGATTGGTATTCAACTCCTGGTTGCTGTAAGTGATGGTGGTGTTGTCGCCTGAAGGTTCGTACATTTCCACTTTGCTTACCAGGTAGGTTTTCTTTTTCATCACCAGGTTGATTTTTTTGAAAAAGCCTTTCATTTCTTTCGAAACGGGTGTCAGCTCTGCGAGGTACTGGTCTGCTCCTTCAAAAAGCCGCACCGTGAAATCGGCATTGTCAAACACGGTTCCTCTCGCACAATCCATCAACAGCTTGTTCATCGACTGAAACAACTTGTTGGAGCGGCTGCTCATGCGGCTTTCCTTCTGGTTGTCTTTGATATAAACTTTGCTGCCGTTGATCACCATCAGGTATTGAAACGGTGTGGTATATTCCATCCGCACGGCATTCTCTTTTTTGAACCAGAACTTGCCTTTTGATACGATCTTCTCCGACAACATGCTCAGGTTTTTTTCCTGCACAAAATCACTTTTGATCGTGTTGGTCCGTGCAGACACGGACGCAAATTCCTTTTTAAAGGCGCTTGCATCGGCCACCAGCCTGAAGCCGGGATATTGTGCATGGGCCACAACAGCCAGCAACAACAAACCGATGATGAATCCATATTTACGCATAAGCCTTCAAATTTAGCATTTTATCGAGCGGCACGATACGATAACCCTTGCGGCGTGCCTCGTTTATAAATTCTTCCAGCATCGAAGCAGTTGAAGCACAGGTATCATGGAACAATACCACCGCTCCGGGATGCAATGACTTTAACACTTTCTTCAGGAGGCGGTCTGGATCTTTCGTTACCGTGTCCATCGAACGGATGCTCCATCCGACAGCGGTAAACCCGCCTGCTTTCACGGCTCTTCCAAGATTCGGATTGGTAACACCATAGGGCGGCCGGAACAGTTTCAGGGTAATGCCCAGTTGCTGACGAACTCCGGCATTCATTTGTTGCAGATCATCCGTCATTTTTTTTGCTCCGTACAGATCAAATACCGGACTATGCGAGTAACTGTGATTGCCGATCAGATGTCCTGCGGCATGAATTTTTTGCAGCAACTCGGGGTGTTTCGCCACACGGTGGCCGATGCAGAAAAAGGTGGCAGGCGTATTGGTTTTTTCAAGCACAGCCAACACGTCATTTGTGTATTGTGGCAACGGACCATCGTCGAAGCTGATGGCTATTTCATTTTCCCGCGTATCACTTTTGCCAATTACCGGAAAATAAAATTGTGACAATACATAATAGCTTCCGTAAAAAAGCACCAGGCTGTAGACGAACAATAAAATCAGGTAGTAATAGAAGGGAATCCGGACATTTCCAACCTGCAGACCGATTAATACAAACGCCAGGATGGCAAAAAATATATTGGTATTGCGGAATGTCAGCATGCCGACAACAGGTAAGCCGCGTGATGCGTTTGTTGATAATGGTTGTACAATAATATCCTTCGTGGTTTCAATCCTTCAACGCCAGGCACGCGTTGCTCGTGCAGTATATGACTGGCCAGCCACAAACCAAATGCCGTAGCGGTAGGATATTCACCGCAATATTGCTTGAAAGAAGTTTCGGGAATGTCTTTTTTAAATAAATCATAAAGCGCATCATCGCCCGTATCGCCGTTTCGACCCGCTACAATCAGATCGATATCTTTCCATTCGATTCCCTGCTCTGCAAGCAATGCATTTATTCCGTCAGCTACCCTATTCGGTGTTGAAGGTTTGTACCAGGTTTGCAAGGCATCGAGCCGTGCAAGGCTATTAGCGGATTGCTGTGTGTCGACTACAAAGAAGGCAGCTCCTTCACCCGCCATCGTCCCTTTCGCCGGTTCATTCACCAAACGAAGACTGTCGCCGTTAGCACGGTACAATCCGAAACGGCGCAGCAGCGCATGACTGGCGGGAATGATTTCGTCAACGCCGCCGACAAGCGCCGTAGTTATTTCATTTTCCCCCATCATCGTGCGTGCTTCCAGCAGCGCACTCTCGAATGAAAATCCTTTGTGAACAAATGTATTGTTATGCCGATGGCATTTCAGCAGTAATGCTATCTGGCCCGCCACCGTATTGTGTGTAGATTGTATAAAGGCTGTTGGTGAAAGCAGTTCTTCCTTGAATTCTACCAACCGCGAAAGAAAGGCATCCGTATCGGCCAGGCAGCCGTAGGCTGTGCCGGTGATGATTGCCTCAGGTTGTTCAAGACCCGCAGCTTTCAGGCTTTCCACTGCCGCCGCCGTTCCCATCTTGATGATGCGGCTCATTCGGCGTATGAGTTTCGGATCGATATAGGATGTATAATCGGGTTCGATGCACGACAACTGCTCTCCCTGGTAACCGGCGGCACCAGTGAACAACGCTTCGAAGGAAGCCTGGGGAGATACAGCAGCAGCAGACCGGATATACACGTTGTTTCTTTTAATTTATTCTTGAAAAAATCAATGACGAACAGTTGCCGCCAAAACCAAATGAGTTCGATAACACATGCTCCACCTTTTTTTCCTGCAACGTAGTTACGGGGGCAAAAGGCAGTTCCTTCATTTGCGTTTCCCAGCGAAGATTGGGATAAATCAATCCCTGTTGTATGGACAAGACAGAGAATACCGCTTCAATGCCACCGCTCGCGCCTAAGGTGTGCCCTGTAAAACTTTTGGTTGAACTCATCGGCGGATAAGCCTCCGCAAATAATTTGCTGATGGCTGTTCCTTCTGCCACATCATTGTTTTGCGTACCGGTTCCATGCAAGTTGATGTAATCGATATCGCCGGGTTTCAGTCCGCTTTTTTTCAAGGCACCCTGCATGGCGAGATAGGATCCCGTGCCATCGGGCGATGAGGCAGTCTGGTGATAGGCATCGTTGGCATTGCACCAACCTGATAATTGCACTTCGGGTTTATTTGCCAGCGTGGCCGCCACTTTTTCTGAAACAAGTACTACATAACCCGCACCTTCTCCGAGGTTGAGGCCTCGCCTGTTTTCATCAAACGGCTGGCAGAATTGGCTGTCGAGGATCATCAGGGTATTGAACCCGTTTAATGTAAACCGCGTCAATGCATCCACACCGCCGGCCACCGCTACATCGAGCAATCCCTGGCGGATCATGCGCGCAGCGAAAAAAATACTGTTGGCGGATGATGAGCAGGCCGTGCTGATGGTGGTCACATAATGTTGAATGCCCAGTTCATCGGCGGTGATTTCCGTGGCAGCACCACACTCATGATGCACTACCTCTCTTAAACGGCCTGCGGCCGGATTTTGAAGAAAGGCCGGATAAAAATTCTCGGTTTTATCCATACCGCCTACGGTGTTGGCCGATAGAAATCCGGTACGCCATTTCCCTAAATCGGGGATACCCGCGTTTTGCAACGCCTCCTTTGCCGCAATAGTAGACAATAAGGATGTACGGCTGAAGTGAGCAGGCAGGCCGGCTTTCTCCGCTAACATTTCATTGCTGCTCTTCACTTCCGCAACAGGCAACTGTCCCTGGTGGCGTGTTTCCAGCCAGCGGATGGGGCCCATGCCGGCGCTTCCCGAACGCAAGGCGTCGAGATTGGCGGCGGTATCATTGCCTATGGCCGTGATCACACCAGTACCGGCTATGTAAACGGGAGCGCTCATTAGCTGGCAGCCGCGTCCTGTGCCTGGCGGTCGGTGATGTATTGTGCCATGGTGCGGATAGAGCGGAACACGGTTTGTCCTTCTTCAGCATTGGCCAATTTGATTTTGTACTCCTGTTGCAGCAGTACGATCAGCTCGAGTGCATCGATCGAGTCGAGGCCGAGACCTTCCACAAACAGCGGATCATCGTTGCCGATGTCTTCCGGTTTCTTGTCATTCAGGTTAAGCTGTCGGATGATCTGCTCCTTAAGCGTTTGCATTAATTGCTCCATGATCTGTAGCGTATAATTTAGTTAATTGTTCAGTTGTGAATGGTTTCGCACCGGGCGCTGCTTCTTTTTCCAGCAACACCATCACGGCTTCATATTTTTCTCCGATCACATCTACCCATCCTGCCATGCAGGCTTGTGTGGGTGTAGTGCGGAATAATTCGCCTGCATAAAATCCGAGCATGGCAGGATCGAACTGTTCCGACACAAAAAATGCATTTTCCCCTTTAAAGCCATGGCGTATACTGATCTCGCCGATAACGATATTGGGCAACGTGTAAACAAAAAGCGCGGGGCTGGGCAAGTTACTCACCGACGCATAATAACGGATATCCGCATCGAGGCTCGCCTGTGCATTGGTCAATACGATGCCGGTATTCTCCGGCGCATATGCACGTTGCCGTCCGTTTTTTGTCAGCACTTCCGCCGCCAGCAATCCCAGCTTACTGAGCCGGTCCATTTTAAAGAACTTCGGGTAGTCGATGGCGAGGTGGCGGTAAAACCCTTCGAGAAATTCCGTCACCGCCGCGCCTTCCTGCGCATACAGCAGGCTGCCGTTACTGATAACTTTGTTATCACGCACTACACAGTCGGCTGTTATATAAATTTCCGGAGCGCTCACCTTTCTTCTGCTCTTTTATGAATTGATAATATCTCTTAGTTCAATGGTACGCGCCAGTTTTTTCAAAGCGGTATCATGATTTTTTACATAAGGATTGTCGGTATCCCATACATAACCGGCCAGAACGGAGCAGATTTGTTTGTTCACCATCGGATCCTGGTTGTCGGCAAAGAAAATGGTATCGAGTGTGCCTTCGTACCAGGCCATCACGTAAGAGCGGAAAGTGTTTACGCCCTGCATCATGATGTCCATGTATTCCTTATGCCAGTCGATCGTTTCTCCTTTCAGTTTGCGCACAACAAGCTTACCGGCCAGTTGGCTGGAAACGGTGGCGAGTGTAACGCCGCTGGAAAATACGGGATCGAGGAATTCAGTTACGTTACCGGTAAGCACAAAGCCTTCGCCGAAGAAGCGGTCGGTTGTGGCAGACCAGGATTGCAGTACGCGCGGTTCAAATACCAGTTCGGCATCATTGAAACGCTCTGCGATATAAGGTTGTGAGGCGATCAATGCGCGGAATTGTTCTTCCTGTGTGCCGGGGAACTGATCGAAGAAAGACGGGTCACCGACATAACCAACCGATGTAACGCCATTGGAGAATGGTATTACCCAGATCCAGATTCCTTTTTCATGAACGATGATGGTAATGCGGTTGGGTTCGTCGGCCGTAGATCTTTTGTTGTCCTGCATGTGCGCGAACAGCGCTTTACGCGGCGGCAGGTTGGAAGGACGTTCCATATTGAACAACTTCGGGATCACGCGACCATAGCCGCTGCCGTCGATGATGAAGCGTGCTTCGATCTGTCTTTTTTCTCCGTTGATATCTTCTACAGTTGTAAGCGAACTTCCGTCTTCGCGGAATTCGATGGCCGTAACGGCGGTTTCATAATCCACGGGAACGCCCATTTCTTCCACCGTGCGTGCGAGTGTGGAATCAAAATCTGCGCGCGGCACCTGCCATGTCCAATTCCATCCGTTGGTAAACTGGTTGGCAAATTGGTAATCACAGATTTTTCCGTCCTTCACGAATTTGGCGCCGAATTTTTCCTGGTAACCTCTTGCTTTTACGGCGTCGAGGAACTTTGCTTCTTCCAGCGCTTCCATGCAACGCGGCAGCAGGCTTTCGCCGATCACAAAGCGGGGAAATTTCATTTTCTCCACAATGCGGACTTTGTATCCGGCCTGGTATACGATAGAAGCGGCTACAGATCCCGCGGGGCCTGCGCCAATCACCAGCACATCTGTCTTTTCTATTTTCATAACAAAGTTGTGAATTGTCAATGGTCAATGGTGAATAGTGAATGGTGAATCGTCAATCGTGAATGGCTGTTTTATTTGCACATTTTCACATCTACACATTTGCACATTCCGCCTTACGCCTTCTTCTTCCGGCACTTAAGCAACGTATGGCTCAAACCAATACCATCCACCTGCTCGGCAATTTCAAATCCTGCTTTCTCTATGCAGCGGGTGAACACGCGTGAATCATACATCTGGCTGTTGCCATTAGCAATAGCTGTGAAATACACGGAGGTTTGTTGCAGACAGAAGGCTGCCGTTTCAAAACGCTGTGTATCCCAGAACGCTTCCAGGATAAAAATATAGCCGTCGTCATGAATGGCTTCGCCGCAACGCTTCATGATGGAAACGATTTCCTCTTCAGAAAAACAATCCAGGAACTGGCTCATCCATACCGCATCAAATCCTTTGGGGAAGGGCTGCGATTCATCGAGCACATTTGTTGGGAAAAAGGATACGCGATCAGAAAGGCCGAGCTCTTCGAGTTTCTTTTCCGCCATATCCGATTGACCGGGGAGATCCATGATGGTGACATGAATATCATCGGCAAAGCGTGCCGAAGCTATTGCCCATTTACCCGTATTGCCGCCGATCTCAAGCAGGTTCTTCACACCGTCTTTGTATACGTGTTGAATTACTTCGGGAAAGGCTATGTCAGAGAAAAAGTGGTCGAAAGCGAACCAGCTTTTCTGGATATGCGGGGGCAGTTGCGAAAGACCTTCATAAACGGTAGGCCAGTTGCCCAGTTCTTTTAATCCTTCCGGCTTGCCGGTCTCGATGCTTTTGTCGAGATGGAAAAGTCCTTTATAACATACATCATGCACGAAGTCCATGTTCACGATCGTGAGTGGATCATGCAGGATAAAATAACCTGTTCTGGTAAGTGTATAACGACCGTTATCGTCTACCAGCACGAGGCCGATGCCGAGTGAAGATTCGAGGATGATGCGTACGCCGTATTCGGCCACACCGGTCTTTTCCACCACTTCCTGTAAGGTTACACCCGCAGAGCGGCTGTCTTCGATCACTTTCAGGATTCCTTTATCACGCGCCACTTTGGCCACCTGGAAAATAACGGGACCAAAAGCGATCACCTGTGCCATGTGTTTGGCCTCGATAGCAGACCGGTTGTCTTTTTTGTAAAAATTCATTGTTTTATAGCTGTTGTTCAGTTTGAATCAGAGTAGCTTATCAGTTTCAAGGATAATAGCGGCATTGCATCCTCCGAAGCCCGAAGCCGTTTTCAGGCAGGTGTCAAATATACCGGGCTGCAAGGTACTGCAAACATGGATATTTTCAGAGGTGCCGGGCTGCTCAAATCCGCGCGTAGGGATCATTTGACCGTTTTTCATGGAGTGAACCGACACCACTGTTTCGATCAGTCCCGCGGCACCCAGCGTATGCCCATAATAAGCTTTCAGGCTGTTGACCGGCACTTCCTGCAGTCCGGCCAGTTTGATGGCTTTGCTTTCCATGTCGTCGTTGTAACGTGTGGCCGTTCCGTGGGCCGAGATCATGTCGATGTCTGCCGCTTCCACGCCTGCTTCTTCCATGGCGCGGCGGATGGCCAGGTACAATTCTTCTCCCGTCCGCGAAGGACCGGAAATATGATTGGCATCATTGCTCACGGCACCGCCTGCCAGCCGGATGGCTGTCCCCTCCGGGCGGAAACGCGAGAGCACTACGGCGGCGGCGCCCTCTCCCAGGTTGATGCCTTTTCTGTTTGCATCAAACGGTTTGCAGGGCTCGTCGGCTACGGCCTGGAATGATTGAAATCCGGATAAAATAAACCGGGTGATCAGGTCGGCACCTGTCACTACTACCTGGTCATACAGGCCCGCTTCGATCTGGCGTTTGGCCGTGATCATGGCCACCAGCCCGGAAATACAGGCGTGTGATACCACCACCGGCGTGGATGTAAAACCCAATTCGCGCGCCACCACGCCCGCGCTGTGTGCCAGCGACAAGCGTGGATCGTCTGCTGAAACGCCTTCTTCCAGCAAACTGATATTGCCTTTGGTAGTAGACACGATAAAACCTGTGCGCGGATCCTGCACCGGTATGTTTGCCTGTGCTATCACCTCTTTTGCCGTATGCAGCAGCAGGCTTTCAAAAGGTGTAAATCCCGGAAGAATGATGTCTGCGTAGTTGTTGAAAAGTGAAGCGAAGAAAGGCACGGGAGATCGCTGTGCGTCGTCGTGCCTGCGTACGCCACTTTCTCCTGCGCAGAGCGCCTGAAAATTAGCGGCCGCATTTTTTTCCAAAGGAGCATAAATGCTGTCGGCTATGATAAAAACATCCGTCTTCTGCTTCATACGTTGCGCACGTTTATTTCAGCCTTCAGGCATTGTCCTTTAAGGTGAAGCCCTGTCGCTTCTTCCACTCCTCGAAAAAAGGAGGATTGGTGAGCAGCAGGGTTTGTGTGTCTTTGTCGAGAAAAACCTGCACCGTGGTGCCGGTAGCTACCAGTTCTTTTTTTCCGTTGAAAAGGCGATACGTGAAATTGATCTTGGCCGCATCACAGGGTGTATAAGTAGCTTCCACTGTTACGGTTTCTCCGAAACGAAGTGAGCGTTTATAATCACAGGATGCGTGTACGATCGGGATCACCACGCCTTCTTTGAAGCAATCGAGATAGCCCAACCCGTATTGTTTGCCAAATGCTTCACGGGCATCTTCAAAATAACGGATATAATGTCCGTGCCATACGATCCCCAACGGATCGGCTTCATTGAATCGGATTAGTACTTCCGTGCTGGTTGTTAATGATTGCATTCCTTTTATCCCGCGTATTTAGCTTTCCATTCTTTGTACTTCTTCTTATCTACCTGGTCGATCACGCTCTTGATGGCAGTCCCCATCTGGTTGCGGAAGGTGAAGGCCATCGATAACTTTCCTTCTATACGTTCTGTGTGCAATACCTTTTTTGTTTTGATATCAAAAAAAGTTACCCATACCGCCATTGCTTTTTTCGATTTGGACGCAGCTTCGGCTACAAATAAAAGTCCCACACCTTTCTGGTTACCGGTGGTCATTCCTTTTACCGTTGCTTCAATATCTTTTTCGGTTAAACGTGCAAAGTCATCCGTGGTCGTTGATTTAAGCGCGTTGACATCGGCTTTCTCATTTTTTTTGCTCACATAACTCAGATCGTGATTGATGGCGCTGCGGCGGAAGGCACCGGCGAGATCATATTTTTTGGGTTCGTTGACGATGAGGTCGTTGATCCCGTCGAACTGGCGGTCAACAATGTCTTCGGCATTGGCCGTGGCGTCGTCGATCAATCTGAATTTGGTGAAGTCGATACCGTAGTAGAAAAGCGGCGTCTCTTCGTTGGCAAATACATCTTTGATTGTTTGAGCGCCGGCTCCGGTTGAAAGCAGCAGGGTTCCGAGTAACGCTGCAAAGAGGTTAAGGGGTTTCATGGTTTAGTTTATTTTTTAAGACGTAAATATCTTCATCTCACAAGTTGCCAGCGTCTTTTCCCCGGTTTTTATTTCTCCTGAAATTACGGTGGCATTGAACACCTGGTTTTTGATCAGGATAGTGGTGTGCAATACTTCGCCGGTTACGGGCAATGCTTTCACAACAAGGTTCTGCACAGCGCCGATAAATCCTACCGGTACAGGCTTGTTTTCCGTGCGGCAAATATAACCCATCCTTGCGGCGGCGGTCTGCGCAATGTTTTCCACCAGTGCGGGTTCGCGCAACTGGTTATCCTGCACAAACAGGTTGCCGGGTCGTACAGTAAATTCGGTGGACGCGCCTTGTTCATCACAGGCGGTCAATGTGTCGATCATCACAAACGGAGCCCGTTGCGGAATCAGGGGTAATATGTCTGTTTCGGGTAACATTCTGACCTCTTTGGAAAGCGCGGAAAGATACGAAGTCCGGCAGGAAAAACAGCCGTTTGGCGCGCTGTTGCACGGAGTTGTCTGGTGTATTTTATCAGTTATTTATCATTTTTTCCAGAATGCGTAGTAGTTATACCACTGAGCGGGATAGGCACGTACTTTTTCCTCCATCGCGCTGGCAAAAGCCTGACCGATGATGGCGGGTAATGCCTGCCTGTCGGGGCTTTCAAAGCGTTTGCCTTCGGTTGCGTAAAAATGATAATGCAGTGCGCTGTCTTTCATGGCAAACACAAACGAAACCGGCACTTTGAGTTTTGAGGTCAGTATAAAGGGCCCTGCGGGAAAATGGGCTTCTTCGTTCAGCAACTGAAGCAGCAAAGTTTTGTTCCCATCCATGAAACGGTCTGCGTGCATGCACACGAGTTCGTTGTTGCCCAGTGCTTCTGTTATCTGGTAAATGTGAGAGAGGTCTTCGCGGATGACGATGATGCGCGCGTTGCGGCTGCCGGTTACACCTTCGAGGTATTCTTTTACTTTCTGGTGTTCGCCGTCAAACATCACGATGTTGATGCGGGTATTGAGACGTTTCAGCAGGTAACCGGCTATTTCCCAGTTGCCGATATGTGCGCTCAGCAGCAATCCGCCTTTACCGTTTTTCACCATGTCGTGCAGATGTTGTTCGCCGTCGAAGTCAAAGCTGAAGCGGTTTTTAACACCGCTCATCAATACGATGCGGTCGATGATGGTCTGCCCGAAGAGATAATAATTGCGGTAAAGAAGACCCAGTGATTTCCACCAGCCGAATTGCAGCCGCTGCCGGAAATAATACCAGGTAGCGCGGGATGTTTTCCAGGAAAAAAGAAAATAATATGCGGAAACAAAGCGAAGCAGGAAATAAGCGGGCATTACACCCCATCGTTGCAGTATGCCTATGAAGATACTGTACCCGAAACGGGTACCTTTGGACTTGCCTTGCCATTGCGGCATTACGCTAACACTTTTGAATTAACCCGGGAGATAATGTAGTCGTAGAAATCCTGGAAGGTGGTGATGGCGGCAAAATCTTCCGGTTTTACCTTAAAAGAAAAATTGTTTTCGATGACCACTACCAGATCGATATAATCCAGGCTGTCCAGGTCAACGACTTCTTTCAGGTTCGCTTCCGGAGTAATTTTTGAAGCGTCAGTCTCAAACTCCTCTACCAGGAACTCATTAATAGTCCCGATAATTTCCTCATTACTTTTCATAAGCAGTCAAAATTACCATTTTTTTACAATCAGCGAAGAATTGGTTCCTCCAAACCCGAACGAGTTGGAAAGGAAGGTATTGATCGGCTGATTACGGGTGGTTGCAATGATATTCAGTCCGGCTGTTTGTTCGTCCGGGTGTTCGAAATTGATATTGGGGGCGATGAAACCGTTTTGCATCATCAGGCAGGAGTAAACGATTTCGCTGGCGCCGGCCATCCAGCATTCGTGGCCGGTCATGCCCTTGGTGGAGCTCACGGGCGTCTTGCTTTGGCCAAATACCTCCAGCAGTGCCTGCGCCTCGCTGGCGTCGCCGGCGGGCGTGGAAGTGGCGTGGGCGTTGATATAATCGATGGCCGAGGCGTCGAGTCCGGCATCGTTCAATGCCATCCGCAGTGATTTGGCGGGGCCGCTGACGGTTGGATTGGAAATATGTTCGCCGTTGGAAGAAAAGCCATAACCGACAATTTCGCCGATGATTGGTGCATTGCGGCGCTGGGCCGATTCCAGGCTTTCCAGGATTACGGTGGCCGCTCCGCCGCTTGGGATCAGTCCGTCGCGGTCGCGGTCAAACGGGCGCGAAGCCCGCTGCGGATCGTCTTCTTTTACCGAAAAGGCTCCCAGCGCATCGAACGTACCCATCGATAGGTAGTTGATCTCCTGCGCGCCGCCGGTGATGATGCATTCCTGCATGCCCGCTTTGATCAGTACGTAGGCCAAACCTATTGCGTGGGATCCGCTGGCGCAGGCCGCACTCACGGTCAGGTTGATGCCTTTCAGTTTGAAAATGGTGGCCAGGTTCATGGTCACCGTGGAGTTGAGCGTCTGGAATACGGAAGCAGAACCCACCAGCATGGTGTCTTTCTTTTCCCGGATAATATCGGTGGACTCTATGACGGATTTGGCGGAACTGTCATTGCCATAAAGAATACCTGGTTGTAAGTGTTCGATGAGCTCGGGCGTGAGACCTGCCTGCTGCAGTGCTTCCACCGTGGCCACATAAGCATATTCGCCCTGTTCGGGAAGCATGATGCGTGCGCGGCGGTCGAGTACACCTTTGAGGGAAGGTCGTTCCACCCAGCCGGTGAGCCCTGACCTGTAGCCAAACGCCTTACGCTCGGGATCGAAGATGATCCCGGACCGGCCCTGGAAAAGAGAATCCTTTACCTCTTCCAGATTCTTACCTATACAGGAATATATGCCCAGTCCTGTAATTACTACCCTGTTCATGCCGTGTTTGTGCGTTTGTGAAATGGTTATGGTGTCCTGCGTGTAAATTAAGTAATTCCGGGAATACCCGCATTTTCCTGGTCAGGTATATAACCCGCCATTAACACTGAGTACGTGACCCGTGATATAGGATGCCTCAGGCGTGGCCAGGAATCCGACGGCATGCGCCACTTCTTCCGGTGTACCGAAACGGTTGGCCGGGATCAGGGCTTTAAACTGATTTTCATCGATTTCAGCCGTCATGTCGGTTTTGATAAAGCCCGGCGCCACGGCATTTACCGTGATATTTCTCTTCCCTACTTCCTGTGCCAGTGCTTTGGTGGCGGCAATGATGCCTCCTTTGGCCGCTGAATAGTTGGTTTGTCCGGGCATGCCTTTCAACCCTGAAAGCGATACCACATTGATGATGCGTCCGTAGCGGCGGCGCAGCATGCTGTTGACCACCAGCCTGGTGACAAAGAAAAATCCGCCGAGGTTGGTATTGAGTACATTGTTCCACTGCTCGTCTTTCATCCACATCAGCAGCACATCGTCTTTAATTCCAGCATTGTTGACCAGTACTTCCAGTATTTTGTCTTCGTTGCGTTCGATCCATCCTCCCAGCACTGTTTCCACCTGCTCTTTATTGGCTACGTCAAAGCCCAGCACTTCTCCGGCACTGCCCGCCTCCTGCACTGCTGCGAGTGTGGCGGAAGCCGCTTCTTCATTGCCTTTGTAATTGATCAATACGTAATATCCCTGTTGTGCCAGCCTGATGCAGACTGCGCGGCCAATACCGCGTGAGCCGCCGGTAACCAGAGCACATTTCATATTCAGCTTGTTTATTTGAGGGTCAAAAGTAACAGTTAAAACGATAGGTGAGGTTACCACGAATAGGGTATCCTGTGCCGTGCCGTTGCAAACGGATCAGAGACCGGCTGCGGTAAACGGCTCGTGATTTTCCAGGTAATGTTTTATGTTTTTGATATCCTGGTAGCGGGGCTGGTCTTCCACGAATACGGGGAACAGTGCCCGCAGCTTCGTGTACACGGCGCGGGTGTCCGTGGCCAGACGCTGCTCACATTTCAGGTAATCGACCGCCTGCAACAGCGACATGGCCTGGATAGCCAGCACTTCATAGCTGTTCTCCACTACTTTGCGGGTCATCAGCGCGGCATTGCAACCCATGCTTACAATGTCCTGGTTGTCGTTGTTGTTGGGAATGCTGTGTACATACATCGGGAAAGAGAGCGTCTGGTTCTCCGCCACTGTGGAAGTAGCCGTGAACTGCACACCCTGCATACCGAAGTTGAAACCCAGCACACCGAGATTGACAAAAGGAGGGAATTTCTGGTTGAGTTTGCTATTGAGGAGATAATTCAACTGCCGCTCACTGAGCATGGAAAGTTTAGTGATGGCAATTTTCACTTTATCCATTTCAAGCGATACATAATCGCCATGGAAGTTACCACCGTGGAAAATATTCTGGTTCGCCACATCCACGATCGGGTTGTCGTTGGCAGAGTTCAGCTCGTCGGTTACGGTTTGCTCAGCATGTACCAGCGTATCGAATACGGGGCCCAGCACCTGCGTTACGCAACGGAGTGAATAATATTCCTGCACTTTATCTTCAAACACATCGTGTTTGATGTTGTCGGGGTTATACAGATGTTCCGAACGGCTGCGGATCATGCCGCTGTCTTTTACCACCGAGCGGAACATGGCCGCGATATGGTTTTGTCCGCGGTGATGTTTAACGATATTCAGTTCTGCGGAAAAGTGATCGTTGTAAGCTTCCATCAACTCGTTGGTAAGCGCAGAAAGCATCACGGACCAATGCAGCAGACGCTTGGCGCGGAAGATGTTCAGCATGCCGATGCCGGTCATGGCGGACGTACCGTTGAGGACAGCCAGTCCTTCGCGGATATGAATTTTCAGCGGTATCAACCCTGCTTTACGGAAGGCATCGGCGGCCGGCTGAATTTTATTTTCATACCAAACATCACCTTCGCCGATGAGGGCAAGACCGAGATGTGCGAGTTGCACCAGGTCACCGCTGGCGCCCACACCACCGTGTTCGTAGATACAGGGAATAAGATCGTTGTTGATCATGCCGGCCAGCAGGTTGGTGAGATCGGGATGCACACCCGAATATCCCTGCAGCAGGCTGTTGAGGCGGGCCACCATTACGGCCTTGGCCAGTTGCGCGGGCATGATACCACCCGCTCCGCTGCTGTGGCTGCGGATGAGGTTGTACTGCAATTGCAGAATATTTTCCTGGCTCACCTTGTATTGAGCCATGGGACCAAAACCCGTATTGATACCGTAAATCAGTTTCTGACCGGAGAAATCCTGGAGAAAACGATGACTGGCCAGTACTTTATCAGCCGCCACCGGATCTATTTCAATGGATTGTTTGTCGAAAATAATGGCGGAAAAATCTTCAAGGGAAAGCCGCTTACCTCCTACCTGTACCATGAGACATCATTGTTTTTTTAAGTCGAACGCAAGGCGCAAAAGAACAAAATAAACGGGGGACTGAAAAATTTTGTTCCCGCGCGAGCCTTTACAGGCGGCAATTACAGGGTGGCACGAACAGGCGTTAAGCGCCGCGTTTATCGATAAAGCGTACCGGTTTGCGGCCGCCGTCGGGAAACTGAAGTTGCTGCATTTCAGCGGGCAGCAGGTATTTCACCTGGGGTGTTACGCGCAGGCGTGCCTGTAAATAAGCCCTGATCTTGTGATCGGTTTCGGGTGCCTCATTGACCGGCACGAGGTATAAGAGCACTTCGTCAGTGCCGATTTCGTTGGTCGATACTTCGGCCACGTATTCGCGGATCAGGTCCATGCTGTGCAGGATTTCGAAGAGGGCCGGTGCAAACAAAGTGGTGCCTTTGAATTTGATCATTTGTTTTTTGCGGCCGATCACGGGCGACAGGCGCAGGCTGTGGCGTCCGCAGGCACAGGGTCCGCGGAAAGCGATGCACATATCGCCGGTTTTGTAGCGGATCAGCGGCATTCCCTCCACGCCGAGCGTGGTAATGGTGATTTCTCCGGGCGTGCCGTCGGCTACCGGATTGTCGTCATCGTCCAGCAATTCGGCGATCACCAATTCGGGTTGCAGGTGTCCGCCCTGCCCTTCACTGCATTCGGTAAAGGCCGTTTGCATTTCTGTAGACGCATAGGTGGAATAGAGATGGAGATTCCAGTCGTCTGTTATCCGTTTTCCTAAAACATTCAGTGAAAAATCCGTGTTGCGGATATTCTCGCCGATACAAATGGCTTTTCGCACCGACGACGCATTGGGATCTATGCCGTGTTCCCCGGCATATTGGATCAGTTTTACAATAAAAGAAGGAACGGCAACGATGGCGGTAGGTTTCAGCCTCGCAATGGTTTCCCATTGCAAAGAAGGTACGCCGGGACCGACACGTATAATGCCTGCGCCGAGTTTGCGGATACCGGAATAATAAGCCATGCCTGCCATAAACTGACGATCCAGCGTCAGCATCAACTGGTAAATATCTTCCGCGCTGCCGCCGGCGCAGCGGAATGATTCGTGTTCGTTGCTGGCCAGCCGTTGCAAATCGCGCTCGGTGAGTGCAATGGTAACCGGACTGCCCAACGTGCCGGAAGTAGCCGTGTATTCGATCACTTTATCCGGAGCTACACAAAGAAAATCTTCGTTCTGCTGTTGCAGGTGTTCCTTTTGTGTCGGGGGAATGGTGGTCAGGTCTTCGAGTGTGCGGATAGAAGAAGGATCAATTCCTTTTTCTTTGAAAAGACGTTTGTAGTAAGGTGAATGCTGTCCTACATATTGCAGCAGCTCCTGCAGTTTTTGTTCCTGCGTGGAGCGGATTTGTGAAGCTGTCGGGTATGCTGCCATAAAATTCAAAAGTCAAAATTCAAAAGTCAAAATTCAAAAGTCAAAATCTTCATCCCGAAGTATCGGGAGTGAATAAATGAATGCCCTTTGCGGCTTTGCGTGCAAATTTCACGCAAAGTAGCGTAAGGAGCAAAGGCGCAAAGAGCTACTTATTACTTATAACTTATTATTACCACCGCCGCTGCAATATCCTTCAAATGCGTCAACGATACTTTTATCACACATCCTTTCAGATGCGCCAATGTGACCGCCGTATTACCTGATAAATGCAAATGCGGTTCACCTTTTTCTCCGGGTAATATTTCTATTTCATTAAAAGAAGTGCCCTGTGCCCAACCGGTGCCCAATGCTTTGAAAAAGGCTTCCTTGGCGGCAAAACGCGCGCTGTAATGCTGGTGTTTGTGGGTTTTGCTTTCGCAATAAGCAATCTCGCCTGGCGAAAAGACCAGTTCACGGAATCCGTTTTCCCTGTCTATCCGCGAGCCCACGCGCTCCACTTCAATCATATCGATGCCGATGCCTTCGATCATTTTGCCAACCGCTTTTTACATGCTTCAATCCTGTCCTCCGCGTGTTTCTTTTCGGGCACAGTCGCAATTTCTTTTGTCAATGCCTGCTGGTAGTAATTCAACGCCCGCTGATAATTTTTCTGTTTGTACAGATAATCGCCCGCTAAAATATACGCATGATAGTAGGAAGGATTCAGGATCACCAGGCTGTCGGGGTTCACCGTTTGCCCATCCATTACCCGTTGTTTCAATACACGGAAGCGTTCAAAGTTTTTGAATTGTGCTGTCTGCATAAAACTATCCGCCGGAATCGTCAATATCGCTTCGGAGATCTCCTGGTTTTTTTTCATGCCGGCGAGACTGAATACTTTCTTCAGATCGTAGGCCACGTATGATCCGAGTTGCCACGGCGAAGTGGACACCCATACCAATAATTTCTGCGGCTCAAACACGATCGAGTGATGCGCGATCAGTTGATTCACGGCTTTTTCATTGCCGGTGCCGATGTCGGCACCACCAATCCCTTTCTGGTCGCGGAGAATGGATACGGTCTTGGCTACAGTATTCGGACCATTACCGGACAGCAATTCTGTCAACCGGTGATAACGATATACCGATGCGCTCTCCCGTTCCTGTTGCCGGTTCATGGAGGTGGCGCCGAGGCCTTGGCTTTGAAAATGGTTCGTGCAAAGAATACTGTTCCGTCCCGGATCATATACTTCGAGTGAGTCCGGCGTTTTCTCGATGATCACAGCTTTGTTATCGGCAGCAGAGCCGACCAGGAAGGATTCCGATACAAACATTTTACGGCGGCGCGCCACTTCCACGGCCTGTTGGATGTTGCCGGCGTATTGCAATATCTCGCGTGCTACCAGCGATACCGGTGTGGCAGACCCCGTGGGCAGATCGCTCTTGGCAGCGTTGATGGTAACCGTCAATCCTTTTTCATTCATGCCTGACACCACGCCTACAAATCCGCCCCAGGTCACACTCATGAATTTGAAGCCCGCTGAAGGGTTGACAAACTCCACAATTTTATTGCGTGCAAAATCATCGCCGACATAAAAATCAAAATTTCTACCAATAATCATCGTGCTGTCGGCCGATGCGCTGCCCCAGGTGCCGAAGGACGTACAGCCTACCAGTGCCAGGTTTTGCAACGCATGGCCTATATCGTGCGCCGAATGATAATTGAGGATGCGTTGGTAGGGCGTACCGATATAGCCATAGTTGGCCGACGCCGATTGCGATACACCATAAATTTCTTCTTTGTATTCCGGTATCACATTCTTCACCAGTTTACGGTTGAAGAAGCCGATAAAATATTTCAGGAACTGGCGGTAGAAATGCGAGGGGATCATTTTATTGATCTGCGCGGTAAAATAATCCTCCTGGCTTTGTACCAGTTCTTTCGACAGTTTACCGTTTACCACGCCGCGCTCGAACGGCGCACCTTCCACATACATTTCATAAAGGCCGGATGAGCTGTGACGCAACCAGCTATTGCCGATCGTATACAAACCGCTGTCGGGCTGCTGGCGTTGCCAGCTAAGGCTTTTTTTATCCTGCACGTCCGGCGGATTGACCTGCGATACCCACACCAGGTACAGGAACAACAGCACGATCAGGCCGATGAAAGCGGCCAGCACGCGCGCCAGTCTGCGCCAGAAACGATAGGGTCTTTTGGGTTTAGGCATTTCTTATTTTCTCCACTATTTTATCATCGCCCAACAGGGTAATGCTGGTCATGATCCCGCTCAGCGCGGTGCCCAGTATGCCATGCAGGTTCAGATTCTGACCTGTAAGGTACAGGTTTGGCAGCTTTGTGCGCGGGCTCATGAAGGTTTTTAACGGGTCGTTGTAATCTTTGGCAAAGCCGTACATCGTGCCGTCTCCCGAACCGATATAATCGCGGTACGTGAGTGGCGTGGTAGTGTAACAGGCTTTTATGGCTTTACGCAAACCGGGAAAACGTTCTTCCACCCGGTCGAGCAGTTGCTCTCCTTTGCGTTTTTTGAATAACTCGTATGCTTCGCCGCGCGGGGTACCGCCGGCCACCGTATGAAAACTTTCCTTCCAGGGTTCCATTTCACTGTAATGCATGCCCGTGAATACCGTGATCGATTCCGCATACGCGGGAAATTGTTCCGAACGGGTATAGAACATGCCATATCCTAATGGCCAGTCTTCCTGCGTATAGTCATTCATCGACCATACACGGCCTTCCCGGTGATAGTAATAGTTGCCGGAACTATACGGCACTGTCTGCTCCTGCAATACGAGATGCACGGAAAACGAGGCAATGGTATTGGGTAAATGATTGATCCGCTGACGATACACTTCCTTCAACAAGGGACTGTCCGTCATTGCGAGTGTATGCACGGGACTGATATTGGAAATGAATTGTTTTGCCGCAAAACTGCCGTTGTTTGTCTCAACATGCGTCACTTTATCGTTGTCGCAAACAAAACGGGTTACTTCGGTATGCCGGAACAATTCACCGCCGTGCGCACGTAATTGTTTAATGAGCTGTTTTGCAATTTGTGAACCACCCCGGATACATTTCCAGGAGCTTTCGATATAACTGTTGAGGATAAGCGCGTGTACATAAAACGGTGTACGGCCACCTTCGCCAGCGTACAGCAGGTTGTTGCCGGCGAGTATGGCCCGGAGCTTCGGATTCGACGTAAAGGAAGCAATGGTTTCCTCCGCACCTTCACTCATTACGGATGTCTTATTCCCTCCATCCATTTGCAGGTTGTACAATGGAAATTGTGCGCATATATACCGGATGTGATCGCAATAGCGTTGGATATTGTTTTCTTCCCCCGGAAACTCTTTAGCAAGATTCCGGATGAATGATTCATAACCCTGTGCCTGGTTATACACTTTGGGGTCGTTGCCGATCAGTATTTTATCGAAGCCATCAGGATCCATTTGCTCGATACGCAGTTCATCCATGATGCCGAGATAGCGGAAAATCTGGTAAAGGTTTTGTCCTTTGCCGAGTCCGCCGATATAATGCACACCGGAATCGAAAATGAGTTTATCGCGGACAAAGGTCTGCAGGTTGCCGCCGGCCTGGTTGTTTTTTTCCAACACACATACCTTCAGCCCTTCCGCCGCCAGCAGATTGGCACACACGAGACCGCCCATGCCACTTCCTGTTATCACCACATCATAGGTCTGCATCGGGTTCTGCTTTCTTCTTCAGTACAAAAATTATGTTCGAGGTGAACCTGGTATTGTCGATCTCCGTCAGCGTAAGGTCATGTCGCTTCGCAATGGCTTCAATGGTGGAGCCCGATAGGTAACTCATCCGGTGTTCACGCGTTTTGTTGAAATTGAACACACGTGTGGACATGAATTCTGTCAGTCGTGTGGTCTGGTGTTTGTTTCCTTTTTCCGTATCGCCGTCGCGGATCAGCAGCACGCCTCCGGGACGCAGGCTGCGGATGCATTTTTCGATTACCTGCAATTGTTCGGCTGCCGGCAGGTAGTGCAGCACGTCGCTGATCACGATGCCTTCGTATTCACTGAAGGGATAATGCAGGATATCGCAATGTTCGAAATTGATGCGTTCTGTTTTGCTGAGGCAATGATTGGCGGTCGCAATTTTTTCTTCATCATAATCCACCCCGGTGATGCGCCGTTGCGGTCCGGCAAAATGCAACATATAACTCAGGAATCCATAGCCACAACCGAGATCGAGAATGCGTCCTTCCAGCGGCAGCAGGTCGTGGAAAGTCTGGTAATATTTTTCCAGTCGCAATTTGACGCGCATATACCATTCCAGCACGGGACCTTTATAGAGATAGTTGTGGATCAGTTCTTCTTTGAAGAAAACAGGTTGTTCCAGGCGGCGGCTGATCTTTGCATATTCTTCCTTGAAATAACGGCTGATGCGTTTGGTTCGTTCTGAATAACCGCTGCCAAACCGCGGATCATCCGGCGTAATGCGCGGCAGTATTTCGATAGTTACAATGCCATTTTTCAATAAATAATCTCCTTTGCTCATGCAATAACCGGTACCGTGCAGCACTACGGGAATGATATCGAGATTCAATTTTTCCGCCAGGTAAAATGCGCCTTTGTGAAAACGTTTCATTGGTCCCTGGGAAGTGCGCGTCCCCTCAGGGAAAACAATGATCGAGTAACCATTCCGCACACGATCCTCCATCAGTTCCACGCTGTTCTCGGCGCCATCTGCCACGGGATAAAAATCTGCCATGCGTATGGCAGCACCGAACACCGGCGATTTCCAGACCCAGCGATTGGTCAGGAGAATGGACTTCGGCATGAGCATATTCATGGCCAATATGTCGAGGAAGGATTGATGGTTGGCGATGATGATGGCCGGCTTTTTAAACCTTTCGTTAAATGGATTGTTGATCCGTTTTTTAAAATTGGCCATTACATACAATACCGATGCTGAAAGTTTGGTAAGCAGGTAATGATAAATGGCTTTGCCTTTTTCTTTGTTGAATGGATTGAGCTTGACGAGAAACCAACCCAAAACCGTCAGCAACAAACTTACGAGGGCAAAATACAGGAAGGAAAACACCGAGCGCGTCCAGCTCCACAATGTCCAGGGCAGCCTGCCGCGGGCCGCACGTCTTTTTACCAATAAGGAAAATAAAAACGGGATCAATACCTGCGACATCAGCACCACGCAGAGAATGCCCGTAACCGAGATAAACGCCACCGAACGCAAGGCAGGATGCTGCGCAAAAGCCAGCACACCTAATCCTGCAACAGTGGTAATGGCCGATAAAAGAATCGAGGATTTATAAGAAGACAGGTTTTTCTTGCCGGTTTTGTATTCCTGCAACAAACCATCCATAATAAACAAACTATAATCATCCCCCAGGCCAAAGATGAGCGCCGACACGATGATGTTGACAATATTGAAGGTCATGCCCGTCATGCCCATGATGCCGAGTATCCATACCCAGCTCAGTAACATCGGGATGAACGCCACCAATGCGAGTTCGATACGTCCGAATGTCAGCAGCAGCACGATGAATACGAGTGCCGAAGTCAGCAACGCAATGCGATTGAAGTCTTCACTCACTATTTCACTTAACCGGCTGGCGAGGTATTGGCGATCGAGCACAGTCACCTCCGTTCTTTTATCCAATATATCGATCACCGATGCCTTGTGCTCCTGCGGTACTTTCAGAATGGTTACAACCGATGTGTTGCCCTTTTTCTCCGACACATAATCTTCGAGCAGGTTTTTCTGCAATACATCGGCATCTTCTTTCGGCAAAGGCGTGTAGACGTTGTTCAGCAGATTGCTGAAAGCATCGAATGCTGTTGGCTTGAATCCGACGGACGCTCCCTGCCTGCGGAGTTCTTCTACCAGTTTTTCCTTTTTACCGTTGCTCCAGTAGTTGTTCCAGAAGGCGATGCGTTCAAATTGCAGTGAGTCGGATAATAATAATACCGATACACCCGACGCAGCACTGATCCATCCTTTCTGCTGCAGTTGCTGAAGGGTTGGCTGCAATTGTTCATTATGCATCAACGCCTCCTGCCGGTCTTTCCCTTCGGCTACCAGGTATACCGAACGCAACACATTACCACTGATGCGGTTCAATTCCTTTTCAGCGGCTTTGAGTTCAGACGATTGATAATTCAGGCTCGTCATGTCCGGTTCAAAGCCCACTTTTTTATAAAAAAAGAAGAAGACAATCGTCAATACGGCTACTCCGCCCAATAACCATTTGTTGTGTTCGGGCCGCAGCAGCGCCAGCTTATCGATCCATGAATGATGATGCTCCTTCACTTTCGCTTTCTGCTTTCCGATGAAGTGCGGCAAAAAGATCAGTGAACAAAGTGCTGCGCCTATTAAACTGAACCCTGCAAACAATCCAAGGTCTTTCAGCATGTCGGACTTTACAAATTCCAGGCAGAAGAAACCGCCGATGGTGGTGAGGCCCCCGATAGTCAAAGGAAATGCCAGGTCTTTTACCACCTGCCGCACATCTGGCACGTGCCGGTGATGGTTGAATACGTGTAAAGAATAATTGACGGCAATGCCCAACACGATGGAGCCTGTCCCCAACGCGATGACTGAAATAGACCCTTTGAGGAAATAAATACAAGCGAGTGAGAAAGCAGCGCCGTATACAACCGGCAGCAACACCAGCACCGGCGCGCGTTTGCGGCGGAAATAGAATCCGATGAACAGTATGAGAAATATTACCGTCAGCCCCTGCGTGAACAGGGTATCGGTGCGTAGTTGTCTGGCATTGCCAGCTGATACCGCGGCGGCACCGAAGTATTGCATGCGCACTGCTCCGGAAGAGAGTGAGTCGCGGATATTATCGATATGTGTGAGCAGCTCACTGTTCTTTCCCGTATTGCCGGCGGGATAAGCGGGCGTCAGAAAAGCGAGAAGGTGTTTGTGATCGCGGGTAACGATGTAGCCGTCGTAGAGTTCAAAGTTGCCTTCGAGTTGCAGTTGCTGCAATTTTTTCAAAGCGATAAAAGAAATCCCGCTTGGGTCGTTGGCGATGATCTGCTTCACGGCAAACCCGCTGGGTGAACTCAATAAACGGATATCATTCTCAAGGGTCTGCCGGATGCGTGCAGTATCCTGCAGGCTGTCGATGTGCAGGTAATCCTGCTGCTCGAGGAAAACCGGAAGATTGGATTGAATAATGCGGAATAACTCCAGTGTAAACTCTTCTTCTACTTTGTAGCGGATGTCTTTGATCAGCGGTGCCGCATTTTGCTGAAGTCTTGCGATCAATGTATCTGCATACGTTACCAGGCTGTCGGGTTCCGTTTTGGTGCTGTCCTGCAACGACACCATCATCACCAGTTTATCGGCAAACTTCGAGTTCTGAAAAACTTCGGTGAGTTTTTCGGTTTTATTGTCATGAGGAATGATGGCCGAAATATCTTCCTCGAAGCGCACACGCGATGCGAAGAAGCCGAACACGGCAAGTGTCAGCAGAAAGATTGCATAGAGCAACGGCTTGCGTCTGCTGAAAAAATCAAATATGCCGGTGAACAGTTTTTCCATTGCTTATATTACAAAACTCCGGTTTCGTTGATGGTGATTTTCTTGCGGCGGCGTCCCAGTTTCAGCAAACCATAAGTGATAAATCCGAAACCAAGGCCGGCCACGACAGCCAGCGTGATGCTGCCCCAGATATATTGGGTGAGATTAATACGGATCGTTTCCAGGTCGATGCCTTTGGAAAAAGAAAGATCGGCGGCGCTGCCGGGCATCCAGAAAGCGCCTGCTTTGAAACTGAGATAAATGATCAGCGGGATCATCGGCGGAATGCTGATGTTGGCGGCGATGATCACCAATGCTTTGTTCAACCGGAAAAAGATTGCCAGCGCAATCGCCACCAGCAATTGAAAACCCCATATCGGCACGATGCCCATGAATACCCCAAAACCAACGGATGTGGCTTTGAGACGATCCGATGCATCTGCACTGAAGAGCTGTTCTTTCAGGTTGCGCCGCCAGTTGCGGTTGGAAAAAATGGACCGGAAAAAATTACGCGGTTTGATATAAAGGAAGGCAATCAGCACCAAAACGGTATTCAATACGCTGATACGGGAAAAGTCTTTGAATGGACGAAAATGTGATACGCGTGTTTCCGGTGGCGCATAATATACACTGATAGGAACGGAGGTCACCGGTATCCCTTTCCACGCAGCCCGTACCAGTACTTCAATTTCAAATTCATATTTGCGGGTAAAAAAGCGCATGTTGCGCAATTGCCCGATGGGATAAAGCCGGAAGCCCGTTTGCGTGTCGGGGCAGTCGATACCGGTTTCCACTTTGAACCAGAAATTGGAAAATTTGTTGCCGAAGCTGCTTTTACCGGGCACGGATTCCTGGTTCATGTTGCGGGCGCCCATGATCAATGCGGGGCCGTCTTTGTCCAGCTTTTCGATGAACAGGGGGATGTCTTTGGCAAAATGTTGTCCGTCGGAGTCGATGGTGATGGCGTATTCGTAGCCTTTTTCGAGGGCTTTTTTGAAACCGCGGCGGAGGGCGATGCCTTTGCCGGCGTTGCGGGTATACCTCACCATTTCAAGGCTGGTGAATGCCGACAACACGTCTTCGGTATGGTCGGTACTGCCGTCGTTTACCACTATAATGGCATGGGTATAGCCGGCCACATCGCGGATCACGCCGGCCAATGTAGCAGCATTATTATAGGTGGGTATAATAACACACATGCGCAGCCGCTCGAAGTGCTGCTGATATGAGGGATTGGGAAGCATGCAAAACAGCCTATTGGGCGCAAATGTATGAAAGAATTGCCCCGGCTTTGGGGCCGGGGCAACAGAGAGGTAACAATTTTATAGCTAATCCGTGGATTAACGCTGACCAATGGTATAACGAACAGCGATACCTACGTTGGCTTCGAAAGAATTGTAATAATCAGGAGCCGTTACGAGAAAGGTCGGACGTACATCGGCAGTCAGGTTCAGCGGAATCTTGCTGAATTTGTAGTCGATACCACCTGTGGGGAACAGACCTACGCCTACACCACGGTATTCTTTATAACGATCGTTGGCAAAACCGTTGTAAACCACGGCACCACCACCTACGAACCAACGCAGACCGTCAACGGGAATGTTGAAGTGGTGTTGGTAAGCACCTGAAAAATGCAGGTAGAACGTGCGGAAATCGTCCGACACATAAGAATAACCACGGGATCCTGCGCCGAAATTCAGTTCAATAGCACCTGGCTGGGTCACAAAAAACTTATAGGAAACAGAGCCTACGTCATAATAAGTGGTACCAAAACGGCCACCGATGGCGCTCTTGTAGGTACTCTGGGCATTGGCCGCCAGACCAAACATTGCAGTTAGCGCTACTAACAAAATAGTTTTTTTCATTTCTAGCTTTTTTTGATTTGAGAAATCGGGGCAAAAATACAACATTCTTATTTTTAGCCCATTAGCTAATATCGCAAAAAGTGTTCCATGACTGCTGGCAAGCCGTTTGCAACGTTTGAACAATGGTTTTCTTCTACTGAAAACCTCCACGGTCCCAAACTTAAATTCTTTATCTTTGAACGCTTTTTTATGAAAAAGAAATACGCAATCAGTCTCTTTGTATTTTTTGTGGCATTTTTTGCTCAACTGAGTGGTTATGCGCAAGATAGGCAACCATTTTATGCAGCCATGGCTGCTAAGGATGCCGGTATCATCGATAAGCAACTGGAGGTGGTCCGCAAAAGTTCGTCGGCTGAAAAAACTGCGCTGGAAGGGGCTTTACTGATGCGCAAGGCTGGTGTGGTAGGTGGCGCCGGCAGAAAATTAAAGCTTTTTAAAGAAGGCAAATCCAAACTGGAAGAAGCTATTTCCAAAGACGGAAACAACGCCGAGTACCGCTTTCTGCGTCTCATGATCCAGGAAAATGCGCCCGGCATCGTGAACTATAGCGGGGATATTGACGAAGACAAAGAATTTATACGCAAGCATCATAAAAAATTACCTCCTGCCGTACAGTCCGCCGTGGCCTCGTACGCCAGGAATTCCAAGGTGCTTCGCCCGGAAGACCTGTAACTATAATTAAACATGAATAAGAAAGTTTTAGCGGTTTACTTCTCACAGACCGGGCAACTGGGTCAGATCATCGACAGGTTTACGGCGCCACTTGAAAAAGCAGGCGCTTCCGTCGAAAAACTGGTGATACAACCCGCTAAAAAGTTCCCTTTTCCCTGGACTTCTCCTGCTTTTTTCGGTGCCATGCCGGATTGTGTGCTGCTGAAGCCCGCAGAACTGGAGCCGTTCACGCTTCGCGAAAGCAACTACGACCTGATCATTATCGGTTACCAGCCGTGGTTCCTGTCCCCGAGCATTCCCGCTAATTCCTTTTTACAACATCCCGCATTCCTGGCGGTGGCACGCAATACGCCCGTGGTGACTATCAGCGGCTGCCGCAATATGTGGATCAATGCACAGGAAAAAATAAAAGGCCTGCTTTCCAAAGCCGGCGCCCGCCTGGTGGGAAATATCGCGCTCGTAGACAAACACAACAATTATGTGAGCCTGGTTACCATTATTCACTGGATGTTTTCCGGCCGCCGCGATAAAAAATGGGGCATCTTTCCCAAGCCCGGCGTCACCGATGAAGATATTGCCAATTCAGCTATATTTGGCGAAACGGTAAGTGCGCATCTGGCTGGTAATAATTGGGAAAGTCTTCAGCCCCGCCTTGTGGAACAAAAAGCAATACAGATCAAGTATCACCTGATGTTTTTCGAAGGAAAGGGCGCCCGTTTCTTCCCGATCTGGGCCAACCTGATCAACAAAAAAACCAATAAAGGTCCCTGGGTTACCGGTTTTAAATATTATCTCCTGTTCGCCCTGCTGATCATGGGACCGCTGATGCTGTTGATCGATACACTGTTTTTCCGGTGGTTTAAACTGAACCGTATCAAAGAACAAAAACAATATTATTCTGGAGTCGCCTTAAATTAAGATCATGTCGCTGAACGAAGTTTTCATTACCCGTACGTCTCATTTCCTTCCTAATGAACCCGTGTCAAATGATGATATTGAGGAATACCTGGGCTATATCAACAACAAACCGTCGAAATCAAAAAGACTGGTGCTGCGCAATAATGGTATTACCAAACGTTATTATGCCATCGACCGCAGCGGAAAGTCTACGCATACAAATGCTGAAATGGTCGCTCAGTCCATCCGTGGATTGTTCGATAAACCGGAAGATATCAGGCAACTTGACCTGATCTCCTGCGGCACTTCTTCCCCGGATCAGCTGATGCCCTCGCACGGTGTGCAGGTACATGGCTCTCTGCCCGAGGCCGGCATCATCGAAGTGGTATCGCCTTCGGGTGTTTGCTGCGCAGGTATGCACGCGCTGAAATATGCCTATATGTCTGTTCGCACCGGCGAAGCACATACCGCTGTTGCCACCGGATCAGAACGTCTCTCCCGCACCATGCGCTCCGAGATGTTCGACGAGGAAGCCTCCAAACTGGAAGCACTCGCCGAAAATCCCTATATCGGTTTTGAAAAAGAATTCCTCCGCTGGATGCTCTCCGACGGCGCCGGCGCCTTCCTCCTCAGCGATAAAAAGAACGAAACCGGGCTGAACCTCCGCATCGACTGGCTCGACGGCTTTTCCTATGCACAGCAAATGGAAGCCTGCATGTACATGGGCAGCGATAAAGATGCGGATGGCAACCTGATCAGCTATAAAGATTTTACCAACGAAGACCTCATCGGCAAATCCATCATGAGCATCAAACAGGATGTGAAGCTGCTGGGTGAACACGTAGTACCACTCGGTATCACCAAAATGCGTGAGACACTGGAAAAAAGAGGCTGGGACGTAAAAGATGTTAACTACTTCCTGCCACACATGTCCAGCAATTTCTTCCGCACCAAGATCTTCGATGAAATGGAAAAGCAAGGCATTCCTATTCCTTACGAAAACTGGTTTGTGAACCTGCCGAACGTAGGCAATGTAGGCGCCGCCTCCATTTACCTTATGGTAGACGAACTGTTCCAGAGCGGCAAGCTGAAGAAAGGAGACCGTATCCTGCTGCTGGTACCGGAAAGCTCACGTTTCTCTTACATGTACGGCGGTCTTACCGTTTGCTGATAAGCGCCCTTTAAATTTTTTCTTTATGAAAAAACAAGATATCCCACAGGACCCGAGCGCATTGAACAATGTGACGAAGGAGGTAACCTACGCCGTGGACGAATCGGGCAATTACACCACCGGCCTCAGCACCGGATGGAGCGTAAAAGCCGAAGCACTCGACGTGGCCTGGCAGGACATCGAAAAAAGAGTGGCCGATGCACGTAAGAAAGTGGAAGACGGCGAAGCCAGTCCGCTGCTTTTTTTCATGGAAACAAAATTAATGGATCTTACGATCGTGGCTTCCTATACCGGCTTCTGGAAATGGCAGGTAAAACGTCATCTCAAACCCGGTGTATTTAAAAATCTGTCCGACCGCAAACTGCAGAAATATGCGGAGCTGTTTGAAGTATCCGTCAATCAACTAAAGCAACCTTTCGCTTAAGAAAGGCGCAACCACTAAACCTTCATGACACTAGATTTCAAACACACGCAGACAGCCCATTGCGAAAATGGCGTTACCGTTGGCCTGCTCCGGCATTACGGTATGAATCAAATCACAGAGCCGCTGGCTTTTGGTATCGGTTCGGGGCTTTTCTATATTTATCTCGGTATCGTAAAAGTGAACAACGCACCGTTGATCTCTTTCCGCACCATGCCGGGTAACATTTTCAAGCGTACCTGTCAGTCGCTCGACATTCCGGTCGTGAGAAAAAAATTCGCTTCGCGCGAAAGTGCGGCCCGTGCGCTCGACGAGAGACTGGCTGCCGGCCATCCCGCCGCGTGCCAGGTAGGCGTATATTATCTTACTTATTTCCCCAAAGAATACCGTTTTCATTTCAACGCGCACAACCTCATCATCATCGGCAAGGAAGGCGATACCTACCAGATCAGCGACCCGGTAATGGACAGCCTTCATACACTGACCAGTTATGAACTTGAGCGTGTGCGTTTTGCCAAAGGACCATTAGCCCCGCGCGGTCAGATCTATTATCCCGGTGCGTTCGGTTCCGTGAGTGATGAACAAATCAAAAAAGCCATTGTATCCGGTATCAAGCGCAACATCCGCGACATGCTGCACATTCCGGGTTTCTTTGCGGGTGTGAGCGGTATCCGTTACACCGGTAAAAAAATCAAAACCTGGAAATCCAAACTCGGCGATGAAAAGTCGAGAAGCTACCTCGCGCAACTGGTGCGGATGCAGGAAGAAATTGGTACCGGCGGCGGTGGATTCCGTTTTATCTATGGTGCATTTCTTCAGCAATCACATGCTTATCATCCGGTAGATGAATTACCCGAGATAGCAGGTCTTTTCACCAAAGCCGGTGACCGCTGGCGCGATGCAGCCGTGCAGGCAGCAGGCATCTATAAAGGACGCCTCAGCAGTCAGGCCGATTACGATGTAATGGGCGACATGCTGATCGAAATTGCCGGTCTCGAAAAAGAAGCTTTCACACGTCTCAAAAAAACAGTTCCCCTGCTGAAATAGACCGGGCCGAATAGATGGACGCAGCCATACAGATATCCGGACTCTCCTTTCGCTACCAGGCGCAGGAGCCCGTACTCGACCAGCTTGATCTCACGATCGAAGCGGGCGAACGGTTCGGTCTGTTTGGACCAAACGGCGCAGGCAAAACCACGCTCATGGGCCTCATGACCGGGCTTCTGCCGTATAAAACCGGCTCGGTTAAATTACTGGGCTATGAACTGCGCGGCCGCGACAGGAAGATCAATAGCCTGTTCGGTTTAGTGCCACAGGATTTCTCCTTTTATCCCGAACTCAGCACGGAAGAAAATCTTCAATTCTTTGGTGCCTGGGCAGGATTGAATAAAAAAGAAATCAAAGAGAAAACCAACGAATTGCTGTCGGTACTGTCGCTCGAAAAAGTGCGTACAAAGGCGGTAGGAAAATTTTCCGGCGGCATGAAAAGACGGGTCAACCTGGCCATTGCCGTGATGCATGAGCCGCGCGTATTATTTCTCGACGAACCAACCGTTGGTGTGGATGTGCAAACACGGCACGCCATCATTCATTATCTCAAACAACTCAATCAGCATGGCACCACGCTCATCTACACTTCGCATCAGTTGCATGAAGCCGAAGACCTGTGTACGCGTGTAGCCATGATTGATGAAGGAAAAATAATTATTAACGATACGCTCACCAACCTGCTTCATCAACACAAACAAGACGGACTCGAAGGCTTGTTTCTGGAGTTGACAGGACGAGCGTACAGGTCATAATGTGATAATTTGATGATTTGAAAATTTGAAAATGCTTTTAGGGGCCGTCTTCAATCTTCATTCTCAAATCATCAAATTTTCAAATTGTCAAATTAACTATGTTCCGTCTCTGGTCGACCATCATAAAAGATCTGCGTATTCTCACCCGTGACAAGGTGGGACTGACGCTGATGTTCCTGATGCCGGTGGTATTGACCATTGTGATCACTTCGGTGCAGAACGGCACCTTTGAAATGGTCAACAACAACAAAGTGGCCATCATTCTCGACAACCGCGATGCCGATACTTCGGCATCGGCATCGCGCGAACTGGTAAAGACCATCGAAGACGCGGGCATGTTTACTATCGCCGAACGCGGCCCTTACAAAAACGAACAGGAAGTCCGCGACCAGATGTATAAAAAAGAGATCCTTGTGGCGGTGGTCATTCCTCCTACTTACAGCCGGGACGTAATGGCCCGCGCGCAATCTGTGGCACGCAAGGCGCTCAAAGATATTTCCGGAGAAAACAATACAGCTTCCGGTGAAGGCGATAGTCTTGCGCCTTTGCAACTGCTTTATCATCCTACACTGCAGCTTTCCTTTCGCCGCAGCATCGAAGGTGCGCTTGGCAGCGTACTGCAGGTAGTACAGAGCAAATACATCGTTAAAAGCCTTTACAAAGCCATCAACGAAGAAAATATTCCCGATTCGGTGGAAAGCCAGATCGTGGGGCAGCAAACGGAGATCATTCCCGTTGCCGTTTCCCGCGATGGCAACCGCGGCAATCCGAATGCCACGCAACACAATATTCCTGCATGGACGGTATTTGCCATGTTCTTTATCGTCATATCGCTGGGAAGTAGCATTGTACGGGAAAAGCGAAGCGGAAGCTTTCTTCGCCTGCGCACGCTGCCCACGCATTTCGGCGTAGCCATGGTCTCCAAACAGATCACTTACATTCTCATTACCCTGTTGCAGGCCGTCGTGATTTTCGGGCTGGGTATATTTTTATTTCCACATATCGGTTTACCGGCACTCATATTGCCCGGTGATATTACAGCGCTGGTATTGGTGACGCTGCTTTGCGGATGGTGTGCCACCAGTTTTGCCATCTGTGTAGGCGTATATGCCAACACGCAGGAGCAGGCCAATGGCTTTGGCGCCGTGTCGATAGTGCTGCTGGCAGCCATTGGCGGATTATTGGTCCCGTCGTTCGCCATGCCCGAAGGATTTCGCTATATCATGAAACTGTCGCCCCTGCACTGGTGCATGGAGGCCTATTACGGTCTTTTCCTTGAGGGCGGTAAACTGGGCGATATTTTAATGAATATTATACCTTTGCTCGTTATAACCCTCGCATTCCAGGTTGTGGCTTGGTGGGGACTGAAACGGAAACGGCTGGTTTAAAAACCGCGTTGCCGCAAAAAAAGAAAGCAGAAATAATGGAAAAAGAACAACTGAAGCAGCAATTAAAAGAGCAGATCATCAAATTCCTGAATCTGACGAATGTAAAACCGGAAGATATAAAGGACGATGAGCCATTGTTCGGAGAAGGACTGGGACTTGATTCTATTGATTCAATCGAGCTGATCGTGCTGCTCAGCCGCGAATACGGCATCAATATCCAGGATCCTAAAGAAGGACGCAAGATCCTGGTGAATATTGATACCATGGTTGACTATATCGAGCAGCACCGCACCAAATAAGAGATTCCGTGAGCCGAATCCTCATTACCGGCATAGGAGCATTCAGTGCCATCGGGGATAATGTGGCAGCTAACCGCCAGGCGCTGATTTCCGGACAAAGTGGTATACGTACCCTGTCCAATTTCCCTTCGCGTTATGCGGGCAGTTTGCCATGCGGTGAAATAACCCGCTCCACAGATGAACTGAAGCAATCATCCGGCATCGATGACCCGGGCGTTACCCGTACGTCCCTGATTGCCCTGCAGGCCTTACGGGAAGCGATAACGGATGCAGGTCTTACACCGGAGCAACTTCGCTCCTCCGATACAGCCCTTATCAATGCCAGCACGGTTGGCGGCATGTGCCTCACCGATGAATTGTATCATGATGCCAACAACGATGGCCTCGCGGGATCACCGTTTCTCAGCTCCTACGATAACGCATCGGTTACCTTATTTCTCGGACAACACCTGCGCATTGGTGGTATTCAGAATACCATCAATACCGCCTGCTCTTCCTCTGCCAATGCTATTCTTTACGGCGCACGTTTATTACGTCATGGGTTTGCACGCCGCGTGATCGTTGGTGGAGCGGATAGCCTGGCCAAATTCACCATCAACGGATTCAAAGCGTTGCATATTCTTTCGGCAAATCCCTGTACACCCTTCGATGCCGGGCGTACAGGACTTAATCTCGGCGAAGCCGGTGCCTATCTCGTTCTCGAACGCGAAGAAGATTGCCACGATAAAAAAACATATGCGCACTGCGCCGGTTATGGCAACAGCAATGACTCTTATCACCCCTCTTCCATTTCCGATGAAGGCGAAGGACCATTCCTGTGTATGCAACGTGCATTGGAAGCCGCACAGCTTACCGCGGGTGATATCGATGCCATCAACGCTCATGGAACGGCCACGGAAAACAACGATGAAACGGAAAGCCGCGCCATGATCCGGCTTTTCGGTACGCCTCCTCCTTTTTTATCCACCAAAGCTTACACGGGCCATACCCTGGGCGCCGCCGGTGCATTGGAAGCCGTTTTCAGTATTCTGCAATTGCAATACCAGGAGAGCTATCCGGCTCTTCGTTTCAATGAACCTATTGTCTCCACAGGCCTGATCCCATCCGCATCTTACCGCAGCCTGCCGGTAACACATATCATGTCCAACTCCTTTGGATTCGGAGGCAACTGTTCATCCCTCATCTTTTCCGCCGTCTGATGCTTTTGTTAAATAATCGGTAGAAATACACTTCATACAAAAACATTTAGTGACTTTTGTACGGTCAGCCTCATTCATGTACATCCATTACCATAATTGTATTTTCCCGCAGCAGACCGCTCTTCCCGGCGGGCTGGATACATTATTGCCCGCCGATGGCAATCAACTGAAAGCCATCGAACCGTCATACGACGGTGTGCCTCCCGGATTGTTGAGAAGAATGGGTAAAGCCGTGCGGATGGGTACAGGTACGGCATTGCCGCTGCTGAAAGATCTCCGTCCCGATGGCATCATCATCGGTACCGCCAATGGTGGAATGGAAGACTGTATCCGTTTTCTCAACCAGATCATCGACTACGATGAAGGCATGCTTACGCCGGGTAACTTTGTCCAAAGCACGCCCAACGCTATTGCCGGTCAGTTGGGACTAATGACACGCAACCAGTGTTACAACATCACGCATGTGCATCGCGGGCTTTCATTCGAGCAGGCTTTGCTGGATGCGGCAATGCTGTCAATGGAACATCCACATCGCAATTACCTTGTAGGTGCTGTGGATGAAATTGCCGACTACAATTACAACATCGATTTGCTCGGCGGCTGGTACAAAAAACATCCGCAACAAAACAAGGATCTATACGAGGCAAACAGTCCGGGTAGTATTGCCGGGGAAGGTGCCGTGATGCTGGTGGTAAATGGTCAGCCGGAAGAAGCCGTTGCCCGTTTGCGGGCCATCCGTTCCTGGCATGGCACGAATCCTGACGACGCCAGAACGAATATCGAAGCATTCCTGCAACAATACACCGACGGAAATATTCCGTTGCTCATCACCGGTGAGAATGGCGACAACCGCCTGCTCCCTTACTACGAAACCTGCGAAAAACTACTTCCCGGAAGCGCCGTTGGGCGCTTCAAACATATGAGCGGCGAATACCCCACGGCCGCGGGCATCGCACTCTGGCTTACCTGCCGGCTGTTTGAAGGAGAAGCTCTTCCTCACCATTTCTATAAAAAAGGTAAAGAAAATACCGCGGGGCCGGTATTGATTTATAATACTTACAAAGGCGAACAACACAGCCTGATCTTACTATCAAAAAAATAGTTATTTTAGTTCCCCTAATCAAAAACAACCTTAACAAATGAAACCTAAATTTCTCAGAGCCACCCTGCTGGTAATGACTACTGCCTGCCTTTCGCTGACTGCCCTGGCTCAAAAAATCAAACTCAAAGAAGGAAGTCTCGACGTATTGAAAAACGAAACAAGCATCAATATCGAGTTCACCTATGACAACATGGCGGTAGGAAAATTCGATAAAGAAGCTGACTACATCAACAAAAAGAAAACCGAGTACAACGCTAAAGAAGCCGGCCGTGGCGACCGTTGGGAAAAAGCCTGGATCGACGACCGCAAGAACCGCTTCGAGCCTAATTTCATCGAGCTGTTTACCAAACATGCGGAAATGACCGACAGCAAAAAAGCCAAGTATACATTGATCTTTCATACCACTTTCACCGAGCCTGGCTTCAACGTGTATGTTACCCGTAAGAATGCCTCTATCGATGCAGAAGTATTGATCGTGGAAACTGCAAACAAAAGCAATGTGATTGCCAAACTCACATTGGACAATGCGCCCGGCCGCACGTTCATGGGCAATGACTGGGATACCGGCGAACGCATCTCCGAGTCTTACGCCAAGGCTGGTAAGTCTCTCGGAAAATACATCAAGTAATTTTTTCCCTCAATTATAAAGAAAGGCGGACCAATGGTCCGCCTTTCTTGTCAATAAGTCAATCAGTGAATGAGTGAATACTGAATTGTTAATCACAAATCCATGGTTCGTGTATACACGAACCATGGGATACAGAAATCTTAGCGCCTTTGCCCCTTACGCCGCTTTGCGTGAAAAAGCGACGCCGTCTTATTGACGATTGACCATTGACGATTCACGTTTTTCACATCAACTCAATCACCTCCTTTACCCTTATATCATCCGAAGCCGAACCGACCATCACATCAAACACACCTGGCTCCGCGATCCATTGAAGCTTGTCGTTGTAGAAGGATAATTTTTCTTTATTGATGATGAACTGTACAGTCTTGGTTTCGCCGGGCTGCAAACTGATCTTTCTGAAATCTTTTAATTCCTTTACCGGCCGCACCACCGACCCGAAACGGTCGCGGAGATAGAGTTGCACCACTTCTTCGCCGGCATATTTACCGGTGTTGGTCACCTTCAATTGCAGACTGATCTGCTCACCGGCTTTCATTTTCTTTTTATCCAGTTGCAGGTTGTCGTAACGAAACGTCGTATAACTAAGTCCATAACCAAATGCGTAACGTGGAGACAAAGACAAATCGGTATAAGCCGATTTGTAATTACGATCGCTGTCACTGGCAGCCGGACGTCCCGTGTTGAAATGATTGTAGTAAATAGGAATCTGTCCTTCTGCGCGCGGGAAAGTCATGGGTAATTTTGCCGATGGATTATAATCGCCTGTCAGTACATCCGCCAACGCATTACCGGCTTCGCTGCCGAGCCACCAGGAGTATACAATGGCGGGCATGTTGTCCGCCGTCCAGTTAAAGATCAAGGGACGGCCGGCGTTGATGACCACGACAACCGGTACGCCGGTAGCATGGATAGCTTTGATCAGCTCTTCCTGCACGCCGGGCAGTTGCAGGCTGGCGCGGCTATGTGCTTCACCACTCATGTCGCGGCTTTCACCCACGCTCATGATCACAAGCTGCGAAGCTTTTGCCACACGCAGGGCCTCTTCAAATCCGCCGCGTGAGGTATCGGCAATGCCACAACCTTTTGCATAAGTCAGTTGCGTATTGGCCGGCAGTCGTTCACGCAGGCCCTGCCACTGCGAAACGATATAACTTGAATCGTCAGGCATCTCGATGCTCCAGAAGCCGAGATTCTGCTTGACTTCCTTCACCAGCGGCCCGATGAAGGCAATTCTTTTTAACGTATCCGATAAGGGCAGCAACGAGTTTTCATTTTTCAGCAATACGATACTTTTTTTCGCCATGTCACGCGCCGCCGCTTTATGTGATGCGTTGTTCAATGCCTGCTGCTCGCGTTCTTCGTTACAGAATTTGAATGGATCGTCAAACAGACCCATTTCAAATTTCTTGCGGAGTATCCGGCGTACCGCGTCATCAACTATTGAAAGAGGCACTTCGCCTTTTTTAACCAGTGTCACCAGGTGATCCCTGTACGCGCGGCTTTCCATGTCCATATCGCTTCCTGCGAGTATGGCCGATTTTGCTGCGGCAGCACCATCAGCTGAATAGCCGTGTGCGATCATTTCACCGATCGATCCCCAGTCGCTGACGACGAAACCGGAGAATTTCCATTTTCCTTTTAAAATATCACGCTGCAGGTAACGGTTGGCGGTGGCGGGAATGCCATTCAGGTCATTGAAGGAATTCATGAATGTGGCGGCACCCGCGTCCAGTGCGGCTTTAAAAGGAGGAAGATAGGTTTCCCACAACATCCTGTCGCTCATGTCTACGCTGTTATAATCGCGGCCACCAATGGCGGCACCATAGGCGGCAAAGTGCTTTACACAAGCCATCACGGCATCGATATCTCCCAATCTTTTTCCCTGAAAACCTTTTACACGTGCGGCAGCGATCAGTGAACCGAGATAGGTATCTTCTCCTGCACCTTCCATCACGCGGCCCCAACGTGGATCGCGGCCGATATCGACCATGGGCGCAAAGGTCCAGTGGATGCCGCTTGCCGCTGCTTCCACTGCGGCTACGCGTGCAGCTTTTTCGATAGCGGCCAAATCCCAGCTTGCCGCTTCGGCTAACGGAATGGGGAAGGTTGTTTTATAACCGTGTATCACGTCCTGCCCGAACAGCAGTGGTATGCGCAGGCGCGATTGTAGCGCGATCGTCTGAACGGCGCGTGTATCTTTTACGCCTTTCACGTTCAGCATGGACCCCACTTTTCCCTGACGCAGTTGTTCGTCTTTGCGGTCGTCGCCGGATACAGGTCCGGTAGCCAGGCCATCGGCGGTATATTGATTGAGTTGCCCTACTTTTTCCTCAAGCGTCATCAACCGGAGAACGGAATCAACGCGCCGGTCAATTTTCGTTTGTGCAGCTGCCGTTGTTGTCACCAACAGCAATATTGCTATGATAATTCTGTTAATCATTTTTATTAATTAAAAAACAAGCGTTGCAATGGAGTGTGGTAATGCAGTTACTTCGGCGGCCCGGCCATTTATCCAAAGGTAATAAGGCGTGCTTTTGTCGCTTTGGTTCATTACTACTACCACGGTCTTTCCATCTTCGTTTACAAATGCCGTGGACAACAATTGACTTCTGGAAGGGGCCGCAATCACTCTACGCGCGCCGGGCTTAATAAATTTGGAAAAATGTCCGATATAATAGTAAGCATTGGTATAAATGAGTTCGCCTGTGCGCGTATCGGCATGCACGGGTGCAAAACAAAAATTACCCACGTGATTGGGACCGCCGGTTTCATCCAATAGAATATTCCAGTCGGTGAAACCTGTCATGCCGTTATTAAAATCGTTGATCATGCTGCGGCCATATTCTTCGCCCAGCACCCAAGCCTTGTAGCGGGTGGGATTAAAACTTTCCGCGCAGCCTTCCGTAAAGAACAGGTGTTTGTCGGGAAACGCTTCATAAACGCGGCGCAGGTTGTCGAACATGGGTTGTCCCCCGCTCCAGTCTTCGTACCAATGATACCCGATGCCCCAGATGTATTTCGCCGCTTCGGGATCGCTGAGATAGGTTTGTGCGCGCTGATAAATCAGATCGCGGTTATGATCCCACACGATGATTTTTTTATCGGCATAACCGGCTTTGTGCATCGTTGGGCCTAGGTGGTTTTTCAGAAAATCCCTTTCTTCTTCGGCCGTATAGATACAGCTTTCCCAGGTCTGTGTGGCCATCGGTTCGTTTTGTATCGTGATGCCCCAGACGGGAATTCCCTCTTTCTCGTAGGCTTTGATAAAGTGGGTATAATAAGAAGCCCAGCTTTCGTAAAACTCGGGTTTGAGTTTGCCGCCTTTGAGCATGTTGTTGTTGTCTTTCATCCAGGCCGGCGGGCTCCAGGGACTGGCGAAAAATTTCAGGCTGCCACCGGCAGCAGCCATTGCCTGTTTGATGAATGGAATTTTAAACCGTCTGTCGTGGGCCACATCGAATGTTTTCAATTCTTTGTCGTTGTCGGCTACATAGGTATACATATCGCTGCTGAAATCGCAGCTATTGATATTGGTACGCGCCACGGTATAACCGATGCCTTGTTGTTTGTCGAAATGTGCTTTGAGGAATTCCTGTTGTTTGGCAGGTGGCAGCTTGGCGAATGTTTCCGCCGCAGCATCGGTGAGTGCAGCACCGATGCCTTCGAATTGCTGGAATTGCCTGGTTGGATCCACGAATACGCAGATCTGTGTTTCCACCGGTTGTTTCATTTCTTTGAACACAACCGTGTCGGTAATGGTGAGGCGATAGTCGGTACTGTCGGCCGTGGTATACACGATTACTTTTTTGCCATCGACAGACGGGGCCGGGGCTGTTTGAGGTCCGGCCTTCTCCTGCTTTTGCGGTGCGTTGCAGGCCAGGAATAAAACACTACCGATCATGAGGGCAGCTTTCGTCATTGTTTGTCTTTTTATTTTTTAAAATGCATAACAGTCCAGGCACAATGCACCGGCATTGCGTCCTTGTAACAGACAAATTGTTAAACTGATTAAGCAAGTGGGGAGTGGGTTATTTCCCCGACGAAAAGCAGTGAGTGATGAAATTAAAGTAAAAATTCAAAAGTAAAAAGTAAAAACAGCCGTATTAGGTAATAAGTAATAAGTAGTAAGTTATAAGTAAGCAGCAATTGTCTTCCTGGTTCCCCCTCCGGATTTTATCTAAACCCTATAACTTATTACTTAATACTTACTACTTATAACTCACTACTTCTTTCTCACTGAAAAAAGCCACGCCAGCAAACCCGGCTCCGCAAAGGCCGGATCCCAACTGTTGTGATTAGCATCTGGATACAACGTGAAGCGCACTTTAGCGCCCGTTTTCTTTAAAGCCTCCACCATTTTTTCAGAATATTCCGGCAGCACCACATCGTCCTTGGCCCCATGAAACACCCACCAGTTGACACTTTTCAGCAAAGACGCCGTAGACGGATCGGCACCACCGCAGATCGGAGCGGCGGCAGCAAAAGTTTTGGGCAACCGGCGGACCAGTTCAAATGTGCCCATGCCTCCCATACTCAACCCCATCACATATACCTGATCACTTTTCACCTTGTACTGCTTTAACAAATGACCAGTCAGGGATACAAGCAACTGCATGGCCTGCGAGGGCGGGCCGTCGGGAACAAAATAAAACTTACGCTGCCCGGTGGAGTCGGCTACCGTCTGTACATTAGACCAGTAGCTGGTTTCAGCGCATTGCGGGAAAACGACAATAGCCGGATAACGTTTGCGGATGCTGTCGCGCAGAAACAATGAGGCGCCATGCACCAATTGCTTTTCATTATCCCTGCCACTCTCGCCACGCCCGTGAAGAAACAACACCAGCGGATACGCTCGTTTGGGATCATAATTTTCCGGCAACAATAACCGGTACGGCAAGGTGTCGCCGTTTTGTATGAATTGGTATCGCTGATAAGCCGAGAGATCACGCTGCTGCGCAGTGGCCGCAACACTGATCAGCAATAACAGCGGAAGGAGTAGTTTTTTCATTACTGCAGTTTAAAGGATGCTTCTTTTACATCGCGGCTGTTGCCACCGATGAAAACGTTGAAATCGCCGGGTTCGGCTACGTACTTCAGGTCGTAGTTATAAAACTTCAGGGTTTCCGCATTGATCGTAAAGGATACCGTGCGGCTCTCCCCGGCTTTGAGCTCGACTTTTTCAAATCCTTTCAACTCTTTTACCGGACGCGTTACACTACCAACGAGATCGCGGATATACAACTGAACCACTTCTTTGCCGGCAACCTTGCTGTTGTTGGTAAGCGTTACACTCGCCGTGATAGATTGTCCGGGTCTGAAAGAGGCAGCGCTCAGTTTGATATCACTGTAAGTAAACTGCGAATAACTCAGGCCAAAACCAAACGGATACAGCGGATCGTTAGGCACATCGAGATAGTTGGAGCGGAATTTTTCAAACCATTTTCCTTCGGCCAGCGGGCGGCCGGTATTCTTGTGCGCATAATAGATCGGCACCTGGCCTACGTTGCGGGGAAATGTTGCGGTCAGTTTGCCCGAAGGATTGACGTCGCCAAATAATACATCGGCAACGGCATAACCGGCTTCCGATCCGCCAAACCATACGTTGAGGATGGCCGGTACATTTTTTTCTTCCCATTCCAATGTCAACGGACGACCCGTGAACAACACGAGTACGACAGGTTTGCCTGTTTTCAATAATTCTTTCAGCAGTTGTTGCTGCACATCGGGAATGCCGAGTTCGGTACGGCTCGAGCTTTCCCCACTCATCTCGGAAGATTCGCCCAGGGCCGCTACGATCACATCGGATTGATTGGCAACGGCCAGCGCCTCGCGAAGCATTTCTTCATTGGATCGCTGATCGCGGTGCAATGTTTTGCCAAACATCGTTGCATTTTTTTCATACGTACTATCAGCAACCAGGTTGGAACCTTTGGCATAAAGAATTTTTGCTTTGTCTCCCGCCACTTCTTTCAATCCCTGCAACACAGGAATGGCTTTGGAAAAATCCGCCGCCACACTCCAGGTACCGGGCATGTTTTCCTTAGCATCGGCAAGTGGCCCGATCAACGCAATGGTACCCGACTTGCGGATCGGTAAGGTATTGGCCTGGTTTTTCAGCAACACAAAACTTTCGGCGGCGATCTTACGCGCCTCGTTACGAGGTGCGGTGGTGAATATTTCTGTCTTTGAACGTTGTTCGTTGCAATAGCGATAAGGATCGGCAAAGAGGCCGAGTTTGTATTTCGCTTCGAGAATACGGCGGCAGGCAGCATCGATCTGTGCCAATGTCACCTTTCCTTCCTGCAATGATTTTTTCAATGTGGTCAGGAACCCTTCCCCTACCATGTCCATATCGATACCGGCTTTTAAGGCAAGCGAGGAAACGGTTTGCAAATTACCGAGACCGTGATCTACCATTTCGTTGATGCCTGTATAGTCTGTTACCACAAATCCTTTGAATCCCCATTGCTTGCGCAATACGTCGGTCATCAGCCATTTGTTGGCAGTAGCGGGAATGCCGTCCACTTCGTTGAAAGAAGCCATCACACTGCCCACGCCGGCATCAACGGCGGCTTTATAGGGCGGAAAGTAATCGTTGTACATGCGCATGCGGCTCATGTCCGTGGTATTGTAATCGCGTCCGGCTTCGGCGGCACCATACAAGGCGTAATGTTTTACGCAGGACATGATGGTGTTAGCCGCTCCGAGATCTTTTCCCTGGTAACCCTGCACCATGGCTTTGGCGATGGCGGATGCCAGAAACGGATCTTCGCCATTTCCTTCTGAAACGCGCCCCCAGCGCGGATCGCGGGAGATGTCTACCATCGGCGAGAACGTCCAGTTGATGCCGTCGGCACTCGCTTCTATAGCGGCAATGCGGGCACTGCGTTCGATCGCCTGCATGTCCCAGGTACAGGAAAGTCCGAGCGGGATCGGGAACACCGTCTGGTATCCGTGGATCACATCCATGCCGAAGATCAGCGGGATCTTCAGCCTGCTCTGTTCTACCGCCACGCGTTGTACGTCGCGGATTTTTTCCACGGACTTGATATTGAAAAGACCGCCTACTTTGCCTTCGCGGATCTGGCCCGCAATGTTGGAGTTGGATGCCTGCCCGGTTGTAATGTCTCCGGCACCCGGCAGGTTCAATTGCCCGATCTTTTCGTCGAGTGTCATTTTTTTCATCAGCGCATCCACAAAGATTTTCATCTTGCCGTCGTTCGTTACTTGCGCGATGGCTTGTGTGGAGATGGCTGTCAGTGCGATCAATAATAACTTCCGCATTCGTCAGGTATTTTAGATAGTTTCAAAAATGTGATCAGGGAGTAGCGTTTGTGGTCGCTGGTTTTTTTAGCACAGGCAGCAGTACCCGTTTCCATATCTCGTAGCCTTTTGCGTTCATGTGCAGATTATCATTTACAAAAAGATCGGGAAACACTTTTCCTTCATCGTCTACCATTTCCCGGTAAACATCAACATACACGGCATTTTTGCGGTTGCGGAGAAAATTGCGGATAAGTGTATTGCCAACGATCATTTTCGATTGCAGCAGCACACGGCTGGGGCTGGGTTTCATCGAGATGTACACGATCTGTACGTCTTTCATTTTTTTTCGCAGCAGGTAATAAAGCTGCCTGAACCGCTCGGCTACTATTTCGCCGGTAACGGTATCTGATGCGGCGAGATCATTTTCTCCGCAATAGATAATGACCTGCCGGGTATTGTTCACCGGCACAATATCATCCAGGTAGTAGATCACATCCGGAATGGAGGATCCGCCAAAACCGTTGTTGTTGATTTCATACCCGGGAAAATAACTGTTTACGTCTTTCCACCGTGTAAACGAGGAACTGCCGATCAGCAGGATTTGTTGCTGTCTGGTCATCTTCAGCGCACTGTCACCTTTGATGATGTTCTGCACTTCACCATAAAAAGGTCGCTGCTGTGCGCCTGCATTGGCAAACAATAACAGCAATAGAAATCCTGTCAGCAAAAATTTTTTCATACTCCGTTTTTAAATCATTCGGCTTTCATCACGGGCGACCGTTCTGATACGCCGTTTTCGTTAATAGCTTCGATGGCGAAATAATAGGTTTTCTCACGATCCATGGCTTTGTAATAGTATTCGTTTGCATCGTGCACCATGATGCAGTTGTACAGCTTGCCGGGAGAAACGCCTGTATAAATATTATAGGCGTACGCATTGCCGGACGGACTCCATTTGATCCAGGCGCTGCGTTTATCTTTTTCCGTGCGGAGCACAATGAGTTGTTTCACCGGCTCCGGTTTTGCACCCTTGCCATATCCGAATACCCGCAATCCGCTGATGGCAAATTTACCGGTAGGCATGTGAATATTCTCCAGTTTTATGTAACGGGTTTGTACTGGTTTTGTTAATTCTACATATTCATGCGGTACATCCGTCTGGTTCTGGCTTTTATCGACCAGCAGTTGCCATTTTTTTCCATCAGTTGAATGCCATAAACGATATTGATGATACACACCGGCCGATTTGCCGAGAAAACTGCTGTCTACATCCTGATCGGCATAATTGATTTGTATGCCTCTCACTTCCGATAATGCACCAAGATCTGTTTGTATCCATTCGCCTTTGTTACCAGTCGCTGCGCTCCAATAGGTTTTGATATTCTCATCCACCGCGTGATTGGCGACATAACTTCCCAATGTGGAGGAAACCGTCACCGGTTTTTTGTAATTGAGCAACATCCATCCGGTGAACGAGGCATGTTTCGCCGGATCATAGGGCGCCTGCGGAATAGTAGTGGAAGGAAGGTAGTGCGGATAATCACCGAAGCGCGTGTTGCAGTACATCACACCGTCTGCATCAAAACCTGCCGGCCATATTCCGATGCGTCTTTCAAAATTATTTTTCACACCCAAAACAATCGTAGATACGTGCCAATAATTCTGGTAATTGTCTTTGAACGTAGCGCCATGTCCTGCCCCTCTTGCAAAGCCGCCGGGTTTGTAGCTGAACGGATCTGATTGTGGTACAAACGGCCCTAATGGCCCCGGACCAACTACCACACCATCGGCATAGCCGCTGAATTCCGTGCCCGGTGCGCCGTATTGCAGGTAATATTTCCCGTTGTGTTTGGTCATGTGCGCGCCTTCCAGGAATGGATCGAGGAAGGTATTGTCGAGGTATTCACCGAAGCGTTGCCATCCGTATCGCCATTGTTCCAGGAAATACATTTCTTTTCTTGTGCCGATGGGCTGGAGTGTTTTGCGGTTCAACTCGATGCCATAAAGCGGATAACGGTTGCTGCTACCGTTGTACATGTAAAGACGTCCATCATCGTCGGTAAAAAAATCCGGGTCCCAGCCGCCGATCTCAAAAGAATCGACAAGTGGTTTCCATTCATCTTTTTTTGGATTGGTGCTCATCCACACCGTGAAGTTGCTGCTGTAGGTAGAGCCGAACACGATCATGGTATCGCCGATAATGCCAACCGCCGGCGCGCATAATTCGTCATATACTTTATTCCAGGGACGCAGGAACCTACGGGGAACAAAATTCCATTTTTGCATATCGCTGCTCCACCAATAACCCCATTGGTTGGTGCTGAATAAAAAGTAATCGCCTTTATAATTCACGATCACCGGATCCGCCGTAGCGCGGTGACGTCCCCATTCGCTGAAGTTGGGTATCGGCGTATAGCCATAGTCAACATTGATGGGATTGCAATATGTTTTTTGCTGCGCAAAAGAAACGTTGCACAGCATGAGCATCACACAAAAAATCATCGTCCGCTTCAGGGTCATATTTTCCTATTTTTCAGATTCCAATTTCTTTATTCCGTTACGTATATCCGGGTTGCTCATGAATAATTTCCAGATCAATCCTGTTCTGTAGTTTTCGATCATCACTACCATCGGCGCCTGGTTCAGCCCCATGAAAATATCAGAACACCAGTTTTGCGAAAGGTTGAAGGCATCCCGGAAGCCGTATTCGCCCCAGAGAAAATGACCATAATCGTAATAAAATTTCTTCAGCGCTTTCATCGACTCGTCAGGCGTGTAGGGAAAAGAACTGATGGCGCCTGTTGGCGTGATCTTTCCATTATCCTGGTGTTGGGCAGGTTCATCCGCCGAATAACGGCGCGGGCCATCACTTGCCGTCAATCCCCAACTACTATCGCTGTAACCTTTGAACCGGTTGGGGTTGGCTACGCAATATTTATAATTGATGCGCGCGATGTTTTGGTTATTGGTAAAATAATTTACATAACGGTCTGTGATCTGGTGCGGATCGTAACCCATGTAAGAGTAGTGTGTAAAAAACAAAGGTCCGCCGCTCGACACCCCTACATCGAGTTTGATGCCCTGGTAGGTCTTGCCGTTCGTGTACATCGAGCCGTCTTTTGTTTCGCCCCAGGCTGCACGGTATTGCTGTGCAATGGTATCCTGGCTGGCCCAGCCGCTATAATACATCGAGGCAGGAATAGCATGCGTTGGCGATGCGATCGCTAACAGATAGGTAACCATCGTTTCGTTCCAGCCGATCAGGCGGTGATCGATGATCCATTCTTTGTCCGGCGACCAATGCCAGTACAGGTAGGGACTTTCTGCATAACGCCTGTACCACTTCCATTCGATACCCTGCCACAGACGCGTGATGGAATTACGGATCGCCTCTTCCGCTGCATTTTCTTTATTGAAATAAGCCTTTGCGGTCAGCAATCCCTGCACCAGGAAAGCAGTCTCCACGAGGTCGCCTCCGTTATCTCTTTGTCCGAAGAATGGTTCCACTTTAGCAGTTGGTCCATCCATGAAATGTGCGAAAGCACCATGAAATTTTTCTGAACGTTCGAGGAATTGCGTGATGCGCGTAAACCGTTCAACCGCCTGCTGACGTGTAACGAATCCGCGTTCGGTGCCGGCTACCAATGCCATCATACCAAACCCTGCGGCGCCCATGGCCACCATGTTTTCGCGGCCGGGAATATTCTCGCGTGCCAGTCCGCTGTTGGCCTCAGCGCCTTCCCAATAATAGCGGAAGGCTGCTTCCTGCACCATCGTCAGCAATTCTTCGTCGCTCATGCGGCGTGTCTTTGCGGTCACGGTGCTTACAGATTTTAATTCGCGGTATTGCTTGTCAAGGAAAGAAACCTGGTAAGAGATTTTATTGTTGTTTTTTCCTACATAGTCTGCATAGCGGTTTACAGCAGGTTGCTGTATGCCAACAGGGGTATACTGACGGCCATCTTCCGAGCGATATATTTTCACGTATCGGATATTGGGATCGGCGGGTTTATCCCAGGTGATATCTATATGCCGGTCGTAGCCTGTTGCCGAACGCAACACCGGCTTAAGCGTCAGTGGAAGATTGCTCATGGATGAGCAGAAGAGAATATCATCCACATACAACGTATGTTTTTTTCCATCCTTACCTTGCTGCGAGAATACAACAGCCACCACATCCCTGATGCGCGCAGGATCTTCTACTCCAAGTGCGCCCACGGGCAGCACAAACCGTTGCCATTTACCTGCTGCTACCGGCAACAATGAACCTTTCGGAGAAAAAGTGCTGTCGCGATACATCAATCTTACACTGGGCAACCCTGTTGTAATGGCAACAGGGCTGTACAACCAGCAGGAAAAATAATTTGCTTTGTTGAATTGATCGATGCCACGCAGGCGCGGTCGGATAACCGCGGCATCCCAGCTTCCATTGGTGCCATTGGTATACGTCATACGCAATGCGTTGCCGGGTGTATTAAAAATAGTTTCGCTCACGGGAAGTCTGCCGTCGGTATGTTCAACGGAAGAAGCACCGGAAGCAATGGCATGGCTGAAAAAATACGAACCGTTCATGCGGCTATTGACGAATACGGTGTAGTCCTGCGGAGGTTCCGCACTACGCGCAATCGTCGCTGTCAGCAGGGCAAGGGCAAACAGACTGATTCTTTTCATATGCATCGTCATTTTTGTGATAACCATGGGCTCTGGAAGTCGAGCTTGCGCAATCCTTCCTTTATTTCCGGGCAACTCATGAACAAACGCCAGAGTAGTCCGGAGCGATAGTTCTCCATCATCACTACTACCGGTCCCTGGTCGATGGCCAGGTAATGTTGCGGATACCATTTATACGTATCACTGAACGCATCATAGAAACCATAAGGTCCCCAGAGTTGGCTGCGCCGTTCATTGTACCAATATTTCATCGCCGCCATTGATTGTGCGGGTGTATAAGGAAAAGAGGCGAGTGCTGCGGTAGGACTGATCACACCGAGATCATTGGTGCTGTCGGGGGCATGCGCATGATAACCTCTTACGGAATAACTGGCAGTCAATCCCCAATTGTTGGAAGCGTAACCTTGGTACTGCTTCGGATTATTTACGCACCATTGATAATTGATCAACGCCTGGTTGCGTGTCTCGGTTTCGTAATTGGCGTAGCGGTCTTTCAATCCGCGCGGGTCCAATCCGAGATAAGAATAATGTGCCCAGAACAGCGGGCCGCCGTTCGGTACATCACCCTGGTAGAGAAGTTCCATGTCATATCCGCCGTAGCTCCAGGGTTTGCGGATGGCACCGTTTTGCGCCCAGCCCTGGTGATAAACGGAAGCCGGCACACCATGCGTGGGTGAAGAAGCCGCCAGGATATACATGATCAGGCACTCGTTGTAGCCTTTCACGGGGAAATTCATCTGCCATCCATATTCCGGGCTCCAATGCCAGTACAATACTTCCTGCCCGTTGCGGTACCAATCAAATTCCACTTCGCGCCACAGTTTGTCGATACGTGCGGCAATCTTTTTTTCCGCATCACTGCCATCGCGATAGTATTGGCGAACGCAGAGCAATCCCTGCAACATGAAAGAAGTTTCTACCAGGTCGCCACCGTTATCACGACGACCGAAAGGTTTTACCTTTCCGGTATTGCCGTGCCACCAGTGGGGCCATGCTCCGTGAAAGCGATCGGCTCTTTCGAGAAAGCTCACAATTGTTTCCATGCGTTTCAACCCCTGTTCTCTTGTGATGAATCCTCTTTCTATTCCCACAAGAATGGCCATCACGCCAAAACCGCCACCACCGCTGGTAATTACGGATTGGTCTTTTTGCGGATAAATGCTATCGATATGAATACGTTCTCTTGCCAATCCGCTTGTTGGTTCGGCACCGTCCCAGAAATACTGAAATGTCTGTTGCTGTACCTGCCGGAACAATGCCGTATCCGATGCCGCCACTGCATTACTGCTGCCGACCGGGCGGTTGGCACAACCGGCAAGCAACAACATAGCAACGCATCCGGTAAAAAAATTCAATCTTTTCATAACACTACATTTCATCAGAGATAGGGTGCAGTAAATCCAAGATTACGCATACCCGTTTTTATTTCCGGACAACTCGTAAATAAATTCCAAAGCAGGCCTGTACGATAGTTCTCGATCATGATGATGATCGGTCCCTGGTCGATGGCAAGATGTGAACCGGCAAACCACTGATCTTTTAATGAAAACGCATCGATAAACCCGTACTCTTTCCAGAGCCGGTCACCGAGCACATAATAGAAAAACCGGAGCGCGGCCAATGACTGCTGTGGTGTATAAGGAAAAGAAGACAATGCTGCCGTAGGTGCAATTACGCCAACATCATTCGTTGGAGAGCTGGCCGTATAGCCGTTTGGAATATCGCTTGCTGTCAGTCCCCAAACCGAATCGCTGTAACCATAGTAGTTACGCGGATTCTGTTTGCAATATTCATAATTGATGAGTGCATGATTCCTTACCTGCGTATTATAATTGGCGTATGCATCCACCAAACCATTCGGGTTGATGCCCAGGAAGGAATAATGGGAAAGGAAAAGCGGTCCGCCGCGGTCAGGACCGAGCGGCAGGTTATAACCATAATAATTGTTGCCATTGCGGATAGCACCGTTAGCGGCCCATCCATTGTCATATACAATTTTGGGAATCGGATTGGTGGGCGCAGAGGCGGCCAGCACGTAAGTAATCAGGCATTCGTTCCATCCGCGGATCGGGAGGTTCATGGCCCAGCCCAGGTTATCGCTGTAATGCCAATACAGGGTATTTTGCCCTCCTCTTCTGAACCAGTCCCAGTCGATGCCATTCCAGATGGCGTTGATATCGGCGCGGAGCGCTGTTTCTTCGGCGCCTGCTCCGTTGAAATATTGCCTGGCGGTAAGCAGTCCCTGCATAAGTAAGGAAGTCTCCACCAGGTCGGCACCATTATCATTTGCACTGAAAGGAACGATTGCGCCGGTGGTGCCATCGATCCAATGTGAAAAAGCGCCTTTCACTTTAACGGCCGTATTCTTCAGAAAACCGACCATGGTGCGGAGCCGTGTTACAGCGGCGGTGCGTGTAACAAATCCTCTTTCCACGCCCGTTACGATCGCCATCACACCAAAACCTGAACCTCCTGACGTAACAACATTGTTGTTGCCGTTGCTCCGTTCGCGCGCGAGAAAGCTGGTGGGATGTGCGAAGTCCCAGAAATATCTGAATGTTTGCTGCTGCACTTTGGTCATTAACTCCTCATCACTGATCTGTGGAAACTTGCGGGAAGAATCGATGCCGGTGCTGAGATTGATGGTCACCGGATTCAACAGGCGTCCGCCGTTGCGGCTGCGCAATTGTTCGGTAACGGTAAGGTTATATGATGAAAAGCCACTCAGCGGAGCGGCCGGTTTTATTTGCAGTATTGTGTTGTTGTTTTCCAGTTGCTGGGTATAGTTGACGGAAGATCCTCCCTGTTTCAACGTGATACCTGCCGGAATAGTCGCCTGGTCGATCGGTGAAGAAAAAGTAAACCGGATCGTTGGATTGTTGTTGAGCCCGTTATAAGACAACGTGCCATTATAAGAGCCATTCACCGTAAACGAAAGAGTGAGACTTTGTGGTTCACTACCACCATCGGATTTTTTGCAATTGGTATTCATCAGCAGTAATACTGCGAGACAAACGAACCATTGAGAAGTGCGGGAAAATAAGTTCATGAGTACCTTTTAAAAAAATGGAAGAAGCCCGGAAGCTCGTCCAGGCTTCTTCCAACTATTCTTGGGAATTATTTACCGGCTACACCCAGTTTATAGAGTGCTTTGATGTGTGCTGCGCCCAGTATGGTATTGTAAACGCGGATCTCGTCTACTTTACCATTCATAGGAACGGTCCAGGTATCGGCAGTTGCTGCCATACCGGGAATGTTGTTGTACCATCCGCCGATGATCAGGGCGTTTGGCTGCCAGCTTTTGAAATAATTGGTACCACGGTTCTGGTAATCGGTCGTACCGATCATTTCACCGTCGGCCCAGATCTGCAGGTTGTTTGCCGTATAGTCATAAGTGGTTACGATGTGTATCCACTTGTTGGGACCTGTCTTCGGTGATTTGAAACCAGCCAGCCATGGAGCATTCAGGTTGTCCTGTGTACCGTTGTTGAGATCGGCAAAGATGGCTTTGATCACCATTTTGTTCAGCTCCGTAGCGGGGTTTTGTCCCGTTTCGATCATGGAGTTGATATTGCCGAACAGTTTGCCGGGACGTGTTACCTGGAATACCATGGTAGGCGTAGATCCGTTGTTCAACACCTGCACCCATTCGCTGACGGTCCAGCTTTTGAGGTCGGCATTGAAAGCGGGAATCTGTGTTCCGTAGTAGAGGTAACCGTTGGCGAGATTGAGAGCTTTACCGCGTACGCCACCCGTCACATAAGAGTCGTTTACTGAAGACGTGGGCGCGATACCGGATTTCTTTTCTGCCTTGGTATCGTCGAAGCTCCAGTAAGCAACAAGGTTGCTGGTATAGATCTGTTCGGAACTATCGTATCCGTCGATCTTGTCGCCGAAGTCATTAGGAGATGTACCAGGCAGATCATTCTGATTGGTTTTCTTACAGGATGTGGCTACCAGCACGCATCCCAGAAATGCCATCACCCACGCAGGCCAGGTTCTAGTTATCTTTTTCATGATTATGCTTTTTTAATAATTCGGGTTTTGAATAAGTCTGCCACCTGAAATATCGATCTGTTCCTGCGGGATAGGCAGTACCTGATCGCGGGCAGCGTTAAAGTTGGGACGACCGGAAGACTGCAAAGTGCTTGCGGCAATGCCCCAGCGTACGAGATCGAAGAAACGGTCATGCTCCATGGCCAGTTCCACACGGCGTTCCTGGCGGATTGCTGTACGCAATGTAGCCTGAACGGTGGTGGTAACGGGAGGCAGGATGGCATTGTTGCCGGCGCGTGCCCTTGCTCGCACCATTTCGAGTTTAGCCAACGCTTCTGTTGTGTTGGCAGCGCCGCCGAGTTCGTTGGCCGCTTCTGCATACATGAGCAAGACGTCTGCATAACGCAGCATCCGCACGTTCATCCACCAGCCGAAACGGTTGTTAACCGTACCGCGTACAGCAGGATTGGTATATACCTTTTCGTTGTAGCGCGGGTTAGGAAGTGCGGCAGGCAATGTTTCATTATAATAAGTGGTCTCGCCGGCATAGAGAATAGTCCGCTCTTTGCGGGGATCACCGGCTTCGAAAGCTGCTTCCAGGTAAGTGGAAGGAACGTTGAAGCCCCAGCCAAGATCCCACTGTCCGGTACCACGAACACCCTGCACATTGGTATATTGTACACCAAAAGCTGTACCATCGGGGTTGGAGGCGTCGGCATAAGCCTGGATCTCGAACAATGATTCAGAAGAGTTCTCCCCTATTTCACTGAAGATATCGCGGTAAGGTGTATTGAGGTTATAAACGCCGGAAGTGATCACTGTTTGTGCAGCGCCCATGGCAGGACCCCACTTCTGTTGTGTGAGATACACTTTCGCCAGCAATCCCCAGGCGGCTCCGCTTGTTACACGACCGATGAATTTATTATCCCAGCGTTGTGGCAGGTTGGCCGCAGCGAATTGCAGATCGCTTTCAATGAGTGTATAAATCTCTGCCGGAGTAGCACGTGCCAGGTTCGGAGGCGTTGCATAGACCGTATCGATCTTTGGTACACCACCCCACAAGCGCACCATCATGAAGTAGCAATAGCCACGGATAAAGCGGGCTTCGGCACGTGCCTGCTCTTTAAATGGTGCAGAAGAAGGACGTGTATCTTCCGATACCTGCTTCAACACATCGTTGCAACGGGCGACAGCGTCATAATAATCTTTCCATGATTCATTCACCAGGCCGTTGGTCGGTGTTACGGGAAAATTATCCATCTCTATCTGTGTAGGCCCGTCCGCAGAGGTACTGCCTTTGTCGGCGTCGTCACTGCGGATGCTGGTCTCGCCCACAAACGCGAAGGCGGCAACACCCCCTTTACGCAACGCAGCGTAAGCTCCGAATATGTACTGGTCAAAAGGACCGGAGCCGGAAGGATAAGGATAGGTACCGGAATCATATTGACCCTGCGGATTCCGGTCGAGGAAATCTTTGCGGCACGAAGGCAGTATGCCGGCGAGCAACAGCGAGAGCAGCACCAGCCCCACACTGCTTTTTATTGTTATCTTTTTCATATCTCGAATCGTTTAACTAATTAGAAGATCAGGTTCAAACCAAATGTATAAACGGCCGGAACCGGATAAGCTCCGTTGTCTGCACCGCCGGCAATCGGGCTGCTGAGCGGCACTTCAGGAGAGTAACCGGTAGCATACGCGAATGTGGCAATGTTTTGTCCGCTGATGAACAAACGCAGCGATTGCGCACCGATCTTGCGGAATGCGTTCTGTCCGAATGTATATCCAAGCTGCAGGGTGCGGATACGCAGGTAATCACCTTTCTCCAGGTAGTAGCTGCTGAACAGGAAGTTGTTGGAGCGCGTGTTGTCAAGGATCGGTTCAATGTTGGTTGTACCAGCACCTGTCCATGCATCCAGCCGATTGGTTTCATAGTTCAGTGTTGCAAAGGTGGCAGTACGGCGCTGTGTATAGATCTTGTTGCCGCCTACACCCTGCAGTTCAATCATGAAATCAAAGTTTTTGTATCCGAGGCTGATGTTGCCACCAAAGTTCCAGCGGGGGAACGGTGTTCCGAGGAATGTACGGTCTTTGTCATCCAGCACACCATCGCCATTGGTATCGGCATAAGCAATATCGCCGGGCAGTGAATTGCTGAAGTGAGGAGCTTTGTCCAGCTCAGCAGTTGACTGATAGATACCGATCTGGCGGTAACCGTAGAAATAACCGATAGAATAACCGGTAGCCGTACGGTTTACACCACCATTACCCAACAACTGGAAAGTAATACCGTCACCGATAGATTCCACATTGTTGTCGTTGTAGCTTAGGTTGCCTCCGATGCGGTAAGTGAGGTCTTTGCCGATGCGGTTGTTATAGCTGGCCGACACTTCTATACCCTGGTTGGTAATAGTACCAAGGTTGGTGAAAAAACGAAGGCTGGTTGACGGAAGGGTGATGAATGAAAGAATGTCCACCGTTTTGCGGTTATAGAAGTTAACATCCAGGCTCAGTTTGTTGGACAAGGTACGCAGTTCCATTCCCACATCGATACCGCGTGTTGTCTCCGCTTTCAGGTCTGGGTCCGCAACATAATCAGGCACAACAGCGGGATAAACGTTCGGACCAAATACGCCGGCATTGGCATTATTCAGGATGGGGCGGAATACGTTGGGAGAGATACCCAGGCCATTACCTACCGTACCATAAGCTGCACGGAGTTTCAGGAAGTCGATGTTTTTCACTTTGAAGAAATCTTCATCGGTTACTACCCAACCAAGACCTATGCTCGCAAAATTATTCCAGCGGCCGCTTGGCGAATAGTTGGAATTGCCCTCACGACGGTAGGTTGCATTCAGCAGGTACTTGTCGCGGAAAGAATAGCTGACACGGCCGAAGTAAGACATAAAGGCCTGCTCGCTGCCACCACCGCCATAGTTACCGGGATTGGAACGGTTGGCAATATTGAGGTACCAGAAATCAGGATCATTAGGAATGTTCAGCGTGGTATCGGTACGGTTACCGCTGATATCAACTGCGCCGCGGAACAATGTAGTGAAACCAGCCACTACATTCAGGCGGTGATCCTGGTTGATCACTTTGTCGAAGGTAAGTGTATGATCCTGCTGGAAGTTGCGGTACTGCGCTTGTGATTGCGTTACACCTGTTCTTTGTGAAACGTCGAACGTGGTGTCGGTAGGAATCGCCCCTTCACCCAGGTTGATAAAGGTATAAGGCAACGGCGTGTAAGAACGTGATTGGTTAAAGCCAAGGTCTGTATAGAAAGTAGATTTCCAGGTAAACGCTTTGAGGAATTTGATCTCTGCAAATACGCTACCGGTAGCGCGGAAACCATCGTTGATCGCGGTTCTGTCGAAGCGGTCGAGTCTGGCCTGCGGGTTAGACACCTGCGCGCGCTGGAACGATGGCATGCTGTAATACAATCCATCGTCTACTTTACCACCAACGATCGGAGCGGCCCACAATGCATTCAGCACGTCGGCACCCGGGTTGTTTTTCTTGAAAAAGAAACCGGTAACGTCTGCACCAATACGGATGCCGTTGGTTACGCGGATCTCTTCATTCAAACGGATCATCAGCTTCTGGTATTTGTCATTACGGAGCACACCTTCCTGCGTGTTGTAACCCACGTTGAGGTAAGTGCTGGTTTTTTCTCCCGTGTTGGAAATACTGATGCTGTTGTTGTTCATGATCGCGTTGCGCAGCACCACATCCTGCCAATCTGTGTTAGCCGTATAATTGGAAAAATCAAACGGTGCCGCACCGGTGTTGGACAATTGCTGTGAATAGAGATTTTTAAATCCATTGGCATCCACGAGATCCACTTTTTTATGTACCACCTGCACACCCACCTGGCTCTGGAAATTCACGCGGGTTTGTCCTTTCTTGGCGCGTTTGGTGGTAACGATGATTACACCATTGCCTGCCTGCAAACCGAAGATGGCGAGTGAGGAAGGATCTTTCAGGATCTCGATGCTTTCGATGTCGCTCGGGTTAAGGTAGTCGATATTGGTTTGAAAGATACCGTCCACCACATACAGCGGATCGCCGCTGTTGGTACTGTTGTTACCACGGATGCGGACTGTTGGCGCAGCACCTGCAGCTCCGGAGTTCACCACGGTGAGACCGGCCACTTTACCTTGCAAAGAAGAAACAGGGTTGTTGGCGGGCATCTTGGCGATATCGTTACCCGAAACAGAAGAAATAGAACCTGTCAGGTCGCGCTTGCGTTGTGAACCGTAACCCACCACCACTACTTTCTCCATTTCATTGCTGGCTGGAGTAAGGTTGATGCTGAGTTCGGTTTTACCGCCGGCAGCGATCTCACGTGGTTCGTAGCCGATCGAAGAAATAACCAGTGTTACGTTGGCATCAGGCGCATTCAGGGTGAATGTACCATCGTTGCCGGTAGTAGTACCGATAGAAGTTCCTTTGATCTGAACGGATGCACCGGGCAGGGGCATATTGCCTTCGCCGGTCACCACACCTCTGATGATCACATCCGGTGCTTTCTTACCGGCATCTTCGCGGATCACCACAAGATTGTTATCCATCAACTGATACGACAACCGCGTGCGCTCCAGCAGTGTTTGCAGCACATCATTGAGGTCGGCATCCGTCACGCGGATAGTTACTTTGTCCCGGATGTCCTGCAGCATATCATTGTACAGGAAGCGGTAAGAAGTTTGTTTTTCGATTGTGCGGAGAATAGAACTGATCTCCGTTTTCTTTACGCTCAGGCTGATCTTGTCCTGTCCGAAACCACGGGCAGACACATTCAAGGCCAGTGCAAGCATAAAAGCAGTTGTTAATTTCATAACAAGCAGAACTTTTGGTGGTAACGACCATTTCCGGGTCGTTAAGAAACATTTCATAATTTTAGAATTAGGGTTAAACAATCGTGCATGCATTTTGTACGTTTAGCCTTAACGGGGAATGCGCCAACATTCTCCGTTACTTTTTTTATACCGGTGCCAGGTTATTCAGGTGAACCAATAAATATTTCATTTTTATTTATTTTAAAGATGAAGGGATTGGCGGTGCTGAGTGCCGTGAAGGCCTGTTCTACCGATTCCTGTTTGAAGGTGCCGTTGAAGCGGAGTCGTTTCACCGTGGAATCTGTAAAAGTGATCCGCACATTGTACCAGCGCTCGAGCTTGCGGCCGAGTTCTTCAAAACTATCCCCGCGAAATTCCAACCTGCTATATACCCAGGCCGTTTCAAACCGGTCATTCGCTGCTTTGGTGGTGTCGATTGTCTGTATTTCATACAGGGGATATGGCAGCCCTTTTGTCAAGTCGTTCTGTTGTTTTTCGCCGGTACCTTTATTATTGCGTTGCAAAATGAGTTTCTCATTGGGGCGCAGCAGGATGCTGGTATCGCCATGGCCTGCCGGGCGCACTACACGCACCGATCCCTGGAAAAGCGTGGTTTCAATAGTGCGGTCGTCAGGATAGGCTTTCACATTGAATACGGTTCCCAAAACCTGTATGTCCACTCCGCCCGTATGCACGATGAAAGGCTGATCCGTTTTTTTGGTTACCTGGAAATAAGCTTCGCCATCAAGATGTACCTCGCGTGTGGCGCCATTAAAGTCGTTGTCACAAACCAGCTTTGAACCGCCGTTGAGCCATACGATGGTTCCGTCGGATAACAAAAACCGGGAGCGGCTGCCGTTGCGCACGACCATCGACTCCAGGTCTGCATTTTTTTCCAAGGTTTTGGAAGCAGTGGCTGTTTTTACGGGAGCGGGCCAGAAAACAACTACGGAGACCGCTAAAAGAATGATGATGGCAGAGGTGAAAAATAAGAGCCGGCGGCGGGAGGAAGCAGGCGCAGCAGGACCGACAGCCATTTCCGCACGATGGAAAATTTTCTGCACCGCCTGACGCACGTCCTGGTTATCGGTGTTCGCGGCTGATCGGTCGCGCCATAAACGGTTAAGAATTTCAAATTGCTGCTGGAGGGAAGGATCTACGTTCAGCAACATAGCAAGCTCTTCCTGTTCGGAGGAAGAGGCTTCTTTGTTAAGTGAACGGGCAAGTAGTTGCCATTTTCGGTCTTGTAAATCCATGCAGCAAGCGTCGTTATCCTGATAAGGACAGCGATTTGCCGATGATCTACTAAAGGACTGTTAAATTTTTTTTGACTTTTTTTCCGGTGTGGCGGTCCGGTGGGCACTATCCGGCTTGTCGATTTGCAGCGACTGGCAGATTTTTCTAACGGCAATAGCCATTTGCGCGTCGATGGTGTTGACGCTTATATTCAGGATTTCCGCTACTTCCTTGTAACGGAGGCCGTCTTCGCGGATGAGTTTGAAGATCATTTTGCAGCGCGGAGGCAATGCATCGATGGCCGCCTGCATTTTGTGCATCATTTCCGCTGTAATCATCAACTCGTAGGGATCGGCGGCAAACCCTTCCACGGCAATGTTGAGGTGATCGAAAGGCGCGGACACCAGTTCGCGGGCTTTCCGGGAAAGTGCGTTGAGGGCGGTATTTTTTACCGCTACATATAAGTATACGGTAAGATTGCTGATTTCTGCGGCCTGGCGGCGGTTGGCCCAGAGCTTAACAAAAACATCTTCCACCAGCTCTTCGGCTATTTCGTGAGAACGGACCAGCGAGAAAGCAAACTGGTTGAGGCGGCCGGCGAAATGCAGATACAACTGGGTAAAGGCAGCTTCGTCGTCGGCAGCAATGCGGCTCTGTAATGCGTTAAGCCCGGGAGTTATATGGGTGTTCTGCGCAGGCAATCGATTTTCGGACGTGTGTCCGATACACTAAGTTATAAAAAAACAACAGGTTGCAGCAAGGATTTATCAACCGGCAGCGCCGGTTTATGTCAAGGCTTCAACCCGGGTGCAAGATAAACTTTTCCCGCTTTACCACTTACACCCGTTAGTTTTGTAAATTTGCTTAACAACATTTTGCTTATGCCAGTTCAGGACATGGAAAAAATTTTCCAGGACACGGTAGACAGGGAGGTGAAGATCGAGCCCTTAAACTGGATGCCCGATGCTTACCGGAAAACGCTGGTCCGCCAGATCAGCCAGCATGCTCACAGCGAAATTGTGGGTATGCTGCCGGAAGGTGCGTGGATTACCCGGGCCCCTTCCTTGAAACGCAAGGCCATCCTGCTTGCCAAAGTGCAGGATGAGGCCGGTCATGGACTATACCTGTATTCCGCCGCAGAAACGCTGGGTACTTCCCGCGAGCAGATGATCGATGATCTGCACACCGGCAAAGCCAAGTATTCCTCCATTTTCAATTATCCAACCGTTACATGGGCCGATATCGGTGCCATCGGCTGGCTCGTGGATGGCGCCGCCATTCTCAACCAGGTGATGCTTTGCCGTACCTCATACGGTCCATATGCCCGCGCCATGGTGCGGATATGCAAGGAAGAAAGCTTTCACCAGCGCCAGGGTTTCGACATCCTGCTTACGCTGAGCAACGGTACCGAAGAGCAGCGCGCTATGTGCCAGGACGCCATCAACCGCTGGTGGTGGCCGTCGCTGATGATGTTTGGCCCCCGCGATACGGAGAGCACCAACAGCGACCAAAGCATGAAATGGAAGATCAAACGCAAAACAAACGATGAACTGCGCCAGCAATTTGTAGACATGTGCGTGGAGCAGGTAAAAGTGCTGGGCATGACACTACCCGACCCGGATCTTAAATGGAATGAAGAAAGCGGCCACTATGATTTCGGTGAAATAGACTGGAACGAATTCTGGGCAGTGGTAAAAGGCAATGGTCCCTGCAACAAAGAGCGACTCGAAGCCCGCCGCCAGGCTTGGGAAGAAGGCACCTGGGTGCGTGAAGCAGCAGCAGCCCATGCCGCAAAACAACAATCAAAAAAACAGGCAAGTGCTGCCTGACCTTTGAACTGACACATGAATACATTCCCCCGCAGATTTTTTTACGGAGATATTCCGGGCGACAACACCGGAGGCGATTCCACTCCGACGTCAACAGCGGCTGCCACTGACTGGCCGCTCTGGGAAATTTTCATCCGGAGCAAACAAGGACTCGATCATAAACATGTGGGCAGCCTGCATGCGGCCGATGCGCGCATGGCCATCGAAAATGCCCGCGACGTATACACGCGCCGCCTCGAAGGAGTAAGCATCTGGGTGGTCGAAAGCCGGTATATTCACGCCAGCAGCCCCGATGAAGCGGACAGCCTTTATGAACCTGCTGCCGACAAGATCTATCGTCATCCTACATTTTATCAACTGCCGGACGAAGTCAATCATATGTGACCACTTCCGCATGGTATAATATCCACACATGTCACAGCTTATCGACTATACCTGCTACCTGGGTGATAACGCCCTGATCCTCGGTCACCGCAACAGCGAATGGTGCGGCCATGGCCCCGTGCTGGAGCAGGATATCGCCATTACCAATATTTCCCTTGACCTCATTGGCCAGGCCCGCAATTTCTATCAGTATACCGCATCGCTCAAAGGCGGCGACACGACGGAAGATACACTGGCTTACCACCGCGATGCCGCAGGTTTCCGCAACGTGCTGCTGGCAGAACAACCGCGCGGCGACTGGGCTTACACCATCATGCGCCAGTTCCTGTTCAGCTCCTGGCAACACCTGCTGTATACTTCACTGCAGCACAGCAGCGATACACAACTGGCCGCTATCGCGGCTAAAGCTTTGAAAGAAGTCACGTACCATCAACGATGGTCGGCCGAATGGGTGGTACGTCTCGGAGACGGCACGCAACTTAGTCACGAAAAGATAAACACCGCACTGCAAAGCATGTGGCCGCTGACAGCGGAATTATTTGTACCCGCAGCATTTGAACTGGCGGCCCCCGCCATCGATCCGAAAACATTGCAACAGCCATGGCATGCACAGGTAGCCGAAGTTTTCCGCGAAGCGGAATTAACCCTACCGGCTGCTGTTGATGGCAACAGTGATGGTAAAAACGGCGCACATACAGCATATCTTGAAACATTATTGCAGGAGATGCAATATTTACCGCGCACCTTTCCCAACGCTACCTGGTAAATAAACAACAAGATTGGTCCCGGATAAAAAAACGATATGGTCCCTTCTTTCAGCCATCACCGATCCTGAAATCCCGGTATTGTCCATTACCGACCTGGGCATCGTGCGCGATGTGCAGATCGATGGCGAGGATGTGGAAGTGATCATCACGCCTACTTATTCCGGTTGCCCGGCCATGGATGTGATCGCATCGGGCATCCGCCTCGAATTGGAAGGCCGTGGATATGGGAAAATAGCCGTTACACAGGTATTATCGCCTGCCTGGACCACCGACTGGATGACGGAAACGGGTAAGGAAAAATTAAAAGCCTATGGCATTGCGCCGCCGCAGCCGCAGCGCCACACCTGCACCCCGGGTTTGTTTGCCACCGCCGATGCCGTACCTTGCCCGCAATGCGGATCATGGCACACCAAACTGCTCAGCGAATTTGGCAGCACCGCCTGCAAAGCATTGTACCAATGCCAGGACTGTAAGGAGCCTTTTGATTATTTTAAATGTCACTGAGGGATAATTAGACAATTTGAAGATTTGGAAATGTGCGGGAGCAATCAGACTCTTTAAATCATCAATCGTCTTTAAAATATCATATGAATTGAGGTTTTTCCAGCCTGTCCGGAAACATTCTCAAATTTTCAAATCATCAAATTACCAAATCAGCATGTCCATTTTATTCGAACAGATCAACCACATTGCGCGCATCACGCTCAACAGACCCGACAAACTGAACAGCTTTGACCGGGAAATGGCTTTATTGCTGCAGGACTATCTCGATCAGTGCAAGGATGACAGTATCCGTTGCGTTTACATTACCGGCAATGGAAAAGCCTTTAGTGCAGGACAAGACCTGGCGGAAGTGACCGACCCGAACGGGCCGGGCATGAACCGTATCCTGAGCGAACATTACAACCCGATCGTCATAAAAATTCGAGAACTGAAAAAACCGGTTGTGTCCGCCATCAATGGTGTAGCTGCCGGCGCAGGTGCCAACATAGCGCTCTGCTGTGATATTGCTGTGGCGGCGGAATCGGCCTCGTTCATCCAGGCCTTCTCCAAAATCGGCCTCATCCCCGATTCAGGCGGAACCTTCTTCCTGCCGCGTCTCATCGGGTGGCAAAAGGCTTCGGCGATCATGATGCTGGGCGATAAAATAGATGCAACAACCGCCGAGCGTTGGGGCATGCTTTACCGGGTATTCCCCGATGAGCAATTTGCGGCCGCATCCTGGCAAATAGCAGAAACACTTTCCAATATGCCGACCACCGGTCTGGCTTATACCAAAAAAGGACTACAATGGGGATTTACCCATACGATGTATGAACAACTGCAGAACGAAGACAAATTGCAGCAGTGGGCCGCTGCTACGGAAGATTTTAAAGAAGGGGTAGCCGCATTTATCGAAAAACGCAAACCTCAATTCATCGGTAAATAAGCATGAATACGGTTAAACATACGGATGAACTCGCGCAACGCGTTGTAGAAAAAATGATGCGGGACGATCTTTTCTCACGCTGGCTGGGAATCGAAGTGCTGGAGGTAAAAACAGGTTACAGCAAAATAACCATGAAAGTCCGCGAGGAAATGATCAATGGGTTCGGCATCGTACATGGCGGCGTAGCTTTTTCACTCGCCGACAGCGCTTTTGCCTTTGCCTGCAATAACCGCAATGTATTATCAGTAGCGCTCGATACCTCGATCAATTTCACCAAACCTGTACACGTGGGCGACCAACTGATTGCTGAAGCAACTGAACTGCACAATGGCCGTTCCACAGGTCTTTATCATATTACGGTTACCAATCAGCATGGCCATACGGTTGCGTTATTTAAAGGCACTTGTTTCCGCACCAATAAATCGCTGATCAGCGAAGATGCGCATTGAACCAGGCCTCTGTTCGTATGGTCAATAATTCAGCGGCATGTTTCATGGCGTAAGCACTGTCCGTTTCGGCATCTGTCAGGGTAATGATACCCACAAGGCTGCTGAGTGTGTTGCCTGACCATGCTTCTTCATCGAGCACACCGCAACAGGCTAGCACGGGCACACCCGCCGCCGCTGCCTGCGAAACAATTTTTGCAATCACTTTCCCTTGCAGCGTTTGGGCATCGATTTTTCCTTCGCCGGTAATGGCGAGGTTGGCGTGCTGCATCGCGTTTTCCAATCCGGCTGCTTCGCTGATCAATTCGATGCCGGGTATCAGTTGCACATCAAAATAAGATAACAGGGAAATAGCAATGCCGCCGGCCGCACCTGTTCCCGGTACGTTGGCGGATTGGCGGCCCGTGGTTTCTTCCAATACAGCGGCCAATTGCCGCAGGCCATTGTCCAGTTGCTGCACCTGTGCAGCATCGGCTCCTTTTTGCGGAGCATAAACAAAGGCTGCGCCCTGTGGACCGTAAAGCACGTTGTTTACATCGCAGGCGATCTGGATGCGGATATCGGGTAATGTATCCGGGGCAATTATTTTTTTAAGTGCCGCGAGGCTCCCTCCGCCCAGGGGCAGTTCCTGATCGTTTGCATCGAGTAATGTAAAGCCGAGCGCTTTCAGGATGCCGGTACCGCCATCGGTAGTGGCGCTTCCGCCAAGTCCTAAAATGATTTTTTTTGCGCCGCGGCCGATGGCATCGCGCAGCAGAAGTCCCGTACCGTAGGTAGAAGCTTCCAGCGGTTTTAGTTGTTTGGCATCCAGCATGGCGAGGCCGCTGGCCACTGCCATTTCTATAATGGCCAGTTGTTCCGTCGCGCTCCATTCGTAACCCGCGGTTATGGCTTTCCCTAATGCATCAACGCAGTTCACACTGACGGATGATGTTCCTTTATAATATTTTAAAACGGCGGCAAAGCCGTCGCCGCCATCGGCCATGGGTAGTTGCCGTACTTCCGCATCCGGCCACAAGCGCACCACTGCCGCTTCCAATGCTTTACAAACTTCAAAACTGGTCAGACTTCCTTTGAATTTATCCGGAGCGAGAACGACTTTCATACCGTCAAAGGTAAGGCAGAAGGCTTGGGGTGTAAGGTATAGGGCTTATGCATAATTAAAAGGGTCAGGTGAAATGGCGCGAACCCTACCTGCTTACTACTTAAAACCTCACATCCTGAACCTTAAGCCTTACGCCTTTTACCTTACACCTTATGCCCTACACCTTTTACCTTTACACCATGATCTACTCCTTCAAAGGCGCAATCCCTGTCGTCCATCCTTCTTCTTTCGTTCATCCGCAGGCGGTGGTTACGGGAAATGTGATCATTGGAAAAAAATGTTACATCGGTCCCGGCGCGGCCATCCGCGGCGACTGGGGGACAATCATTATCGAAGATGGCTGCAATGTACAGGAGAACTGCACCATTCATATGTTTCCCGGCACTACTGTATTGCTGAAAAAAGGGGCACATATCGGGCATGGCGCGGTGGTGCACGGCGCTACCGTCGGCCGCCAATGCCTGGTGGGTATGAATGCGGTGATCATGGATGATGTGGTGCTGGGTGATGAATGCATCGTGGGTGCATTGAGTTTGCTGAAAGCCGGAGAACAATTTCCCCGGAGAAGCCTTATTGCCGGCAACCCCGGAAAAATCATCAAAAAAGTAAGCAACGAAATGATCCGCTGGAAAAAAGAAGGCACCGCCTTATATCAGCAGCTGCCGGCCGATTGTTTTGAATCGTTGCAGGTTTGTGCGCCGCTTCCCAAACCGCAAAAGATATCCGCGATGCCGCCCGAACAAATTTATAAGCGCTGGAAAAAGAAATAGTTAGACGTTATTTTAAAAAAATATTTGCCAAACACTTGCGAAGCTGCCGCCGGGTGTATACATTTGCCTTCCAAGATTCAAATCCTCTCCGAAGAATACACGGTATACACTTTATACCAATTTAACGTACCAGTCCTCTACAAAACCTCTCAGAATTCACATCCTGTAAATAGCCTCTCCAAGTCCCCCTGAACCATCCGGTTTCGCTATTTCTATTTTTTGTTATAAAACCTGAGAGCATGAAAACTTCTACCCGTAACCTTAAAGGGCTGTTGCAGTCCCTTCTACTAACTGCTGCCCTGTTTGGCTTCCAACAAGCCAACGCACAGGAGAGAGCTTACCAAAACATTTATTCCAACACCATCCAGGGTGATTTTGAAATGATCGGCAACACCGTGCTGGCGCGCTACAACAACAGCGGCACTTCTTTTCATTCCGACATGAACAGCAATACCACTGGCAACGGAGTGAATATGCGTAATGTAGACGTTGACAACGTGTCTTCTACCCGCAACTCTTCGATGGCAAAACTTACACTGCCTGCAGGCAGTACAGTGTTGTTTGCGCGTGTATATTGGGGTGGTCGTGCCAATGACGCCGACTACAATATGACTACGGCGGCTAACCGCCAGATCAAGTTTCGTAAAGGCACCGGTGGCTACAATACGATCACCGCCACTCAGGTGGATATCGTTGACCGGGGAAGCTATGTTCAATACCAGGCGTGGGCGCCTTTGGCACTGACCGGCGATCCTAACGGAGAATACTGGGCGGCAGATCTTCCTGTAAGTACAGGCGACTACTCCGGCAGCGGCGCTTATGGTGGCTGGTCGCTTCTCGTAGTATACACCAACAATACGCTTCCTTACAAAAGCGTGCGCGTATACGATGGTTATCAGCAAGTATATTCCGGCGGAGACCCCGTTACTTCTACTATCAGCCTCTCGGGGCTGAGCATTCCAACAGGCGTAGGCTCTGAAGCCCGCATGGCCACACTGGTATGGGAAGGTGATGGCGACCTGACGGGTGACTACATCAAGATCAACGGCACCAAGTTCAGCGACGCGCTGAATCCTGCCAACAACCCTTTCAACGGCACTATTTCCTACAAAGGAGCGGTCCGGCCATCTGATTCACGCAATCCCTACTTTGCAAACCAGATGTCTATTGACATCGACCAGATCGATGCGAGCGCTTATATTCCTTCAGGATCGTCTACGGTACAATTTGAATTCTTCACCGAAGCCGACTCTTACTTCCCATCGATTTTTGCCTTCTCTTCGCGTGCGCTGGCTCCGACCATCACATTGGATAAAACGGTTACCAGCAGCATTGCTCCTTTCAACCTGCTGAATCCGAACGAGCTGCTGACCTACACTTTGTCAGGTACCAACAGCGGCGGATCACCGGTCAACAACTGTTTCATTACAGATACCATTCCTTTCGGCCTTACTTATGAGCCCGGAACGATGAAAATCCTGACCAACTCTGCAGGCGCATTCACCGGTAATGCTTCGGATGCTGCCGGCGACGATATAGCCGTTTATGCAGGAAATGGTACTACCGTTAAACGTCACATTAAAGTAAACATCGGTGCGGGTGCTACTGCAACAGCAGGTGGTACGCTGAATGCAGGCGATAGTTACTCGATGACCTTCCAGTGCCGCACTCCATCCAACGCAACAGCGATCAACTATGTATCCAACACGGCTCGTATCCAGGGTTCTGTAGGAGTTGTTCAGTATGTAGACGATGGCACCGCTGAAATGGGCCCTCCCGGTATCACCCTCGCGGTTAAACTTACCAGCTTTGATGTGACGCGCAATGGCAACCTCGCCGACCTGAAATGGACAACTGCAGGCGAATTGAAAAACGACCGTTTTGAGATCGAACGCAGCACAGATGGTATTAACTTCAGCAAAGTGGGTATTGTAAACGGCTCCGGCACCACCAACGAAGTGAAGAACTACCAGTACAGTGATGCACTGCCGGCCAACGCAACAATCGTATACTACCAACTGCGTATTATCGACATCGATGCCAAATCAACTTTCAGCAAAATCGTAGCAGTACGTGTAAGCGGCAGCGCTGCGCTGAAAAGCTACACGGTATATCCCAACCCGTTCATCAACGACATCAAACTGCAACTGAGCAGCACACGTGAAACAACGGTAACGGTGAGAATCCTGAGCGTAACCGGTCAGCAGGAAGTACTTCGCAATGTACCTGTGCAACCAGGCAATAACATTGTAGTAATCAAAGACCTCGATAACCTGAAAGCAGGCCTGCACCTGATGGAAATAATTACAGAAGATGGAAAAATAACTCAGAAGATCCTGAAAAAATAATGCTCAGGGTTTTATAACCTGGCCCCTCTAGGCCTTTCGCGGAGGGGCTTTTTTTTCTAAAATAACAGGGTGAAAAAACCCGTCATTAGTTTTCCACTTTATTAGGCGTACACCTTTCGAATTGATATCTTCGCCAACCCAATAAATCCCCGATCCTCCTCAAAAACCGCTCGTCCAAGCTTATACCGTTTTAACACCTCGCTCCAACAATCCTGCTGAATCCCTCCCCCCGTCAGTTTGTTACCCGAAAACAGCGAGCTATTTCGCGCATTGTTTACTGTATAAAACCTATTACGAGCATGAAAAATTTCTACTCTCTTGGCAAAAGTCTGTTCCTGCTGGCCGTTTTGGCTATCGCCGGTCAGGCAAACGCCCAAAGCGTATCAGCAAATGTCAGCAACCTGGTACGCCCTGTGGCACCTTACACCGTATCTGTTAATCTCGATCGCCAATCCGGTGGCTGGGGCAACAGTGGTAGCGGTAATTATGTATGGACCGTTACGCCTGCTACCGGTGTAACCTTCGGCAGCTACTCCCAATCAGGAAATGCTGCCGGTGATGTTACTGCTACTTTCTCTGCCGCCGCACTCGGTACTTACACTTTCCGTCTTACACGTGGTTCCAACACGGCTACTACTACCGTTACAATCGGTAATATGTCGGCAAGCACTTCAAACGGCGACCGTGTTGCCGCCCTGCGCGTAACCAACGGCACCCTGAACTCTGGCCCGGGCAATATCTTTACCCCCAGCGTAACTACTGCCGCACTCGGTATTGCTCCAAGTGGACACCACTACTACCTGCCCAGCACCTACGATGGCAATAACGGTTTTGTAACGGTCTACGCAGCTAATCCTGATGGTTCGGGTAACCGCGCAATCGCTTCTGCCGACCTGAACGGATCAAGCAACAACACACTTGGCTTCGTACGCCTCGCTATCGACGCTACCGGCAAAGGATGGATCCTCGCTGGTGATGACACCCGTCTTTACCTCGCCAGCTTCCAGACCAACGGCACCAACAACACTTCCATTACTGTAGTAGACAACAGCGTTACGCTGGTTGGCGGTACGGTAAGTTCATTCTTCAACGGTGATATCTGTTTCTCCGGCAACGGCACCATGTATGCCCTGGCCAACAGCGCATCCGGTGGCGTAACCCAGATTTATGTTGGTCAGCCCAACGGCAGCAATACCGTACTCACCAAGAAGTGGGATCTCCGCGATAACAACGGTAACGTATTCAACGGCTCTGTGAATGGTGTTGCTTTCGATCTGCTTGGTTCCCTGTACATCTCTACAGGATCTGGCCTCTATTATATCAACCAGTCTACCGTTAACACAGGCACCGGCACTGTACAATGTGCACTGGTATCTGCTTTCAGCGGTTATACCGATCTCGGCAGCAACGTTTACCCTCAGAACACAACCCTGCCTGTTGACCTGCTGAGCTTCACCGGCACCTACAACAACCAGGCTACCCAACTCAACTGGGAAACAGCTGCTGAAGTAAACCTCCGCCATTTCGAAGTGGAAAGAAGCACCGACGGTGTGAATTTCACGGCTATCGCAACCGTAAATGCAGGTGGCACACGCTACCAATATACAGACGACCTGTCTGCTGTAAGCGGCAACGTATTCCACTACCGTCTCAAAGCAGTAGACAACGATGATCGTTTCAAATATTCCCAAGTGGTAACCATCCGCAAAGGCAACCAGGATATCTCCGGTGTAGTACTGCACCCAAGCCCTGTTACCAGCGGTCGTGGCAGCATCCGCTTCCAGGCCGAACGTAACGGCGAAGCTGATATCCGCGTAATTGACCTGACCGGTAAAGTGGTACTGCAACAAAAAGTTCGCGTATACACTGGTGCTAACAGTGTTCCGGTTAACCAACTCGATCGCCTGAAACCAGGTAACTACGTATTGCAACTGACTACAGCCGACCAAAACAGCGCTGTGAAGTTCACCGTAATCCAGTAAGCATCGAACCAACTGTTTATATAAAAAAACCCGCCACTACGGCGGGTTTTTTTACTGCCTGCGGCGAAAAAAGAAAAGTTCGCCCGTGAATTGTCGTAACTTAATAGCCCGAATAATTCCCAAACCAAAATTCAGCTCATGAAAAAAAATCTACTCCGTTCTTCTTTTCTTGCCGGTAGTTTTTTGTTGGGTGTTGCAGCCCAGGCACAAGCCGATCGTTTTGCCTATGCCATCACAGACCTGACCAAAGAAGGTTATAACTGGAGCGTGCTTCGTCGCATCGATCTTTCCTCGAACACCTTCAGCGATGTGTTGCTGAATGGTGCCGACATGAATGCACAGCTTTATGATGCTTCCGGTAAGAAGGCACTCGCTGCACAACAGGATGCCATTTACGGCCGCCTGGCCAATGCTCCTTTCGGTACAGGTGTGGCAGCACTGGCTTATGATAAAAAAAATAACCGGCTCTGGTATACGCCCATGCTGCTGGACCAGCTCCGCTACATCGACCTCGGCACCATGCAGGTGTCCGTTGTAGACCTGCCACTCACCGGTGCCCGGCAAAAAGCTTCCGACCAGAGCGATATCATCACGCGCATGGTGATCGGTGACGACGGAAACGGCTATGCCATTACCAATGACGGCAAACAGGTATTCCGTTTCGCCGCAGGCAAAAAAGGAGCTATCCAGGTTACATCGCTGGGTTCGCTCACTGACGCACAGGAAAACAAAGGTGTCTCCATCTTCAATTCCTGCACCAGCTACGGTGGCGATATAGTAGCCGACGACGATGGACACCTGTACCTGTTTTCTGCCCGTAACAATGTATTTAAAATAGACCTGGAAACGCGTGTAGCCACCCATCTCGGTGCCGTAACAGGATTGCCTGCCGGATTTTCCATGAATGGTGCAGCCGTCACCGAACGCAACACTGTGTTGCTGACCAGCGCTACCGATAACAGTGGTATGTTTGAGATGGATGTAAAAACGCTGGGCGTTACACCGGTAAAAACAACTGATGTTCCCTGGCGCACCTCCGATCTGGCCAACAGCAACCTGCTGAAATCGGGCAAAAAAGATATCGGCATACCCGACGTGATCGCCAGTACCGGTACCGGCAAAGGCTTTGCGGAAGTGTTCCCCAACCCGGTTACCACACGCCAGTTTACTTTACAATTCAACGAGGCGAAGCCTGGCAATTATATGGTGCAAATCCTGGATGGTTATGGTAAGGAAGTAAGCCGCCAGCAGGTGAGCGTAACAAGCAAAGGACAGGTATCCGCTATAAAAATGCCCACAGTTACTACTTCAGGTGTGTACCTGGTAAAGGTGACCGATAACCAGCGTAAAGCGGTGTTTACGGATAAGCTGCTGGTGCAATAGGAAGAATATGCCCTTCCTTCGGAAGGGGCCATGTGTAAATGTGTAAATGATGTGATACCTGAAGTTTCCGACTGATAAGTATCATGACTGTCGGTCGGTCAATAACTTATTGCCATTTCCACATTTACATATTTACACATTTACACATTAAAAAACCCGGCCTTCAGCCGGGTTTTTTCTTAGTCTTGAAAATTCTTAATCTTATTGTATAAAGTCTTCCGGTCGATGTTGAGCATCTCCGCGGCTTTTTTCTTGTTGAAGTTTACCTGTTGAAGCACGGCCATGATCGTTTCATATTCCGCTCTGCCGGCCGCATCTTTCAGATCGAGTTCCTTACCTGGCTGCGCTTTCACAGCGGGTTTGACTTCGTTGGCAGTGGTGGCGCTGTTGAGCGGTGTACTCATCGCGGGCAGTGCGCCGGCGTTGGTGATCTCCCAGGGTAATGTATCAATCTTGATGAGTTTGCCCGGCTCGGTCAGCAGTACTGCGCGGCGGACCACGTTACGGAACTCACGCAGGTTGCCCGGCCAGCCATATTGCATGAAGGCCTGTAATACATTTTCTTCGAAACCGGCCACTTCCTTCTGCAACTCGTCGTTGGTTTTTTCCAGGAAGAAATTGGCAAAAGACAAAATATCTTCTTTCCGCGCACGCAATGGTGGCAGATTAATGGAAAATTCGTTGAAACGGTGATAAAGGTCTTCGCGGAATTTGCCTTTGCGGTAAGCATCCTGCAGGTTTTCGTTGGAAGCTACGATGATGCGTACATCCACATTGGTTTCTTTGTTACCACCCACGCGTTTGTACTTCCGTTCCTGGATCACACGCAGCAGGGTTGCCTGTACATCGAGTGAGAGGTTGGCCACCTCATCGAGGAATAAAGTACCGCCATCGGCCAACTGAAAATGACCTTCTTTATCCTGCAGGGCGCCGGTGAAAGCTCCTTTCACGTGTCCGAAAAGTTCGCTTCCTGCCAGCTCCTTCGACAATGTACCGCAGTCCAGTGCCACAAAGGGCTTACTGCGGCGGTTGCTGAGATTATGAATCGTTTTAGCAATTACTTCCTTACCGGTACCGCTTTCTCCATAAAGGATGATGCTGTAATTGGTAGCGGCTACAATATTGATCTGGTCATACAGCGCTTTGGTAGCGGGTGAATTTCCGATCATGAATTCGTCGTTGGCGTACACCGGTTGTTTGGCGCGGCCACCTGAAGCACGTGATTTTTCTGCTTCGGCATCGGTTGCCGGCAGCACGGAAGATGCGGGTTGTTGAATTGCTTTGCTCAATACACTCAATACTTCGTCGGGGATCAGGGGCTTCACGATATAATCGAAAGCGCCGATCTTGATCACTTCCACCGCAGTTTTGATATCGGAGTAACCCGTAATCATCAGCACTTTCACGGCCGGGTTTTCTTTGCGCAAGGCCTTGAGCACATCAATACCTTCCATGTCACCCAGGCGGTAGTCGCATATCACCACATCAAATCTGCCCTCCTGGAATTTGGCTATCCCCTTCGAGCCCGAATGAGACATTTCGGTCTCAAAACCATTTTTAGTAAGGAAGCGGCTGAGCAGCAGGCACAGGTCCATATCGTCGTCAATAATGAGGATTTTTTTGCTCATGGGACTAATGTTGTTGAGTAGTGAAAGTTACGTTTTTTTACCGGGTATGTTGCCTATTATGCTCAAATCATGCCGGAGTTAATCGGTTATAAAACTTTAAAACGCAAATTTATATTTGGCGTTAAAATTGACAGATAGGAAGAGTAATAATTTTTTTATGTGTGAAGATGATACTGTGAGCCCCGAAGATGGATCAATACTAATGGGAGAGACAACCCGACATAAACCTACGGCGCTGATCATTGATGATGAAGTTGACATCTGTTACCTGCTGAAAGGTATTTTGCGTCACCGTGAAGTGGATGCAGAGTACGTCACCAGCCTTACAGAGGCGCGCGACCGCCTGCAGAAACGTGATTCTCCATCAGTTATCTTTTTAGACAACCATCTTTCCGATGGTATGGGAATCGAATACATCCAGCAGATCAAAAAACAGCACCCCTCTTCACGGGTGATCATGGTCACCGCACATGATACGGCGGCCGATCGTGAAAAAGCTTATCACAATGGCGCCGATTTTTTTATCGGTAAACCTTTTACCCGCGAAATTATTTTGCAAATCGTGGACAAGATCCTGTCCTGACTCCTCATTCTGAGGATTTTTTTCCCCGTTTTTTAGCTTTGCGCCTCCTGTAAAAGTGTGATTGTGAAGGTAGTACCATTACCTACGGTACTTCTGACATGAATGCTCCCCTTGTGGTTAAGGATGATATTCTGCGTATTGGTGAGACCGAGGCCATTGCCTTTGGGTTTGCCGGTAAAGTAAGGCTCGTACAGTTTCATCAGTGTTTCCTCATCCATCCCCACCCCATTGTCGCGGATCTCCACCATGCACCGGTTATATTGCCCGCGGGTAGAGATTTGAAGTACGCCTTTTCCCTTTTCCATTGCCTCCAGCGCATTCAGGATGATATTCAAAAAAGCCAGTTTTATCTTTTCACGGTCTACCCATACATCACAGTTACTTTCGAAATTCCTTTCCACGCTCACCTGGCTCAGCTCAATGCGGTCGGCGGCCATCTCGAGCGTTTCTTCCAGTATTTCCGTTACGGGTACTGATGAGTATTCCAGTTGTGCGAAACGCGTAGAGTTGAGCAGGTCTGACACCAGTTGATTAATGCGCGTGGCGTTACGGCTGATCATATCGTGCAGCAGCATCGCTTCCGATTCGGTTCCGGTAAGTTCTTTCAGTTGCTCGGAGGCCAGCGAGATATTAGTAAGCGGGTTCCGCACCTCATGCGCGATCGTACGCGCAATACGTCCGGTTGCCGTAAATTTCTCCACGCTTTTCAACTCCTCCAGTTCTTTATTTACACGGTTAAGTTCATTGATCCGTTGTTCGAGCTGCAGACTGTAATCCCTCGAATCCCTTACGGCCTTGAGACGCGCTTTGCTTTCCCGGTTATAAATGAGTATGGAGGAAATGATCGTGATAATGGCAATCGCCAGCGAAGTGGTAGTGATCAGCCAGGTACTTCCAAAGAATCCTTTCAATTTTGTCTCCTGTTCCGACATCAGATGAATTTCATGCCCCTGCATCTGTGCGATCAGTAAACGGATACTATCAGTCTGGATTTTATTACTCTCGCGTGCAGCTAAAATCTGGGGCGTAAGCACCTGCCCGTTTTCACGGAAATTTTGCAGCGCCCGGTCAAGCGAGTGCAGCCGCCGGTCGAGCAGGTTTTTGAGTAATAAAAGTTGGGGGATGTAGTCTCTTCCCGATCTTTCCGCCACACGCTCCAGACTATCATAGATCGGCATCACGCGTTTTGAACTGGCCTTCCATGGTTCGAGAAAGGGTTCTTCTTTCGTAAGCATATACCCACGTACGCCCGTTTCAGCATCGATGAGTTCCGATTTGATGAGATCGAGGTTCCGGACCAGGCCGAACGACTCACTCATTTTACCGGTTTCGCCCGCCAATTTTTGAATGATGAAAAAGATCAAATAATAGGATACCAGCATCAATACAAATGCAATCAGGTAGCCCCATCTGATTTTAATTCTTGAAAGTGGCATGTAGGTTTTAGAGTTTGCGGTGGTGGTTGCTCAAAGATAACCAACCTCCCACATCCCCGGTAGCTTTATTTTTATGAAATGGATTCCTTGTTGATCACTGTCTTTGGGCATAACAACACCCCCTGCACAGCCAGCAATGCCGACACCAGGAGGAAAATATAACCCGGCATTCCCCATTTGAATACAAAACAGCAGGCCACCCAGGCGGCCAGGAACAATAAAGAGGATATATAGAGTGCTTTTTTCATGGTTATCATTCTTTGCTCTTGTTTATGAAAAAATGATGCCATGCGTCACTTATTAGCATATACGTACAGATGGCATTATTTTAGAACACCTTAGACCGCATCTTTCATCAAGTTCCACCAATATGAATCTTCGCTCTCCTTCGCCTTACTGGCTGCTGCGTCATGGTATTATCCGCAGTTATCCCTCCTTGGACAAAGACATCCGTGCAGACGTGGCTATTATGGGCGGCGGAATAAGCGGCGCTTTGGTAGCCTGGCAACTGCAGCAGGCAGGATTAACAACGGTCGTGTTCGACAGAAGACATACCGCTACCGGAAGTACGGCCGCCAGTACGGCTTTGCTACAGTATGAAATCGATACCCCATTGCACAAACTATGTGGAATGGTTGGAGAAAAAAACGCCACACGCAGCTACCTTCTTTGCCGCGATGCCATTCACCGGCTTAAAGAAATATGCGGCCAATTGGAAGAGCCGGGCGTGTTTCGTTACCGCCCCAGTCTTCAGTATGCGTCGTTCCAATCGCATGTAAAGGATCTGGAAAAAGAATTTTCCCTGCGGCAACAAGCAGGCATTGAGCTCCAATGGCTCGATTCTTCCGATGTTAAGCGGTTGTTCGGCTTTGATAAACCTGCCGGGCTTTTATCGCGCGAAGGTGCGGAAGCCGATGCCTACCGTATCACCCACGCCATTTTTAAAAAATTCATCACCATGGGGGGCCGTGTGTATGACAATACCGCCATCACACATATTCGTCACGAAACACGTGGCGTAGAACTGAAAACCAGTGAAAATTTCCGCGTCAAAGCCCGACACCTGGTGATTGCATGTGGCTATGAATCGGAACAATATCTTCCGTTTACGGTGCAGCAACTACATTCCACATTTGCCTTGGCCAGTGAACCTTTCCGTACTGCTGACTTCTGGCATCGCAATGCGCTGATATGGGAAACGGCGACGCCCTACCTGTATATGCGAACTACTACCGACAACCGCATTATCGTAGGAGGAAAAGACAGTCCTTTTACCAATCCTGCACGCCGCGACCGGGCGCTCAATACGAAAGTGAAAGCATTGGAAGCTTCATTCGCTTCCCTGTTTCCGGATCTCAACCTCAAAACAGATTTTAAATGGGTGGGGAACTTTGCAAGTACGAAGGATGGGTTGCCTTATATCGGCAGTGTACGCCAGCGGCCACACACTTCTTTTGCCTTAGGCTTTGGGGGAAACGGGATCACGTTCAGCGTACTTGCTGCCGATATGATCCGTGATAAATTGACCGGGGTAAAAAATAAAGACGAAGCTATTTTTTCCTTTGACCGCTGATCAGGAAGCCATTTCCATTTCTATGTCTTCGGAAAGAAAATTTTCATACACATATTTTTCCTGTAGCCAGGATACGTGTCCGCGGCTTTTGCGGATAAACCAGCAGGCTTTAAGGATGGAAATAGAAAACGTACGGCGGTCGCCGCTCTCTTTGGGTACAACACGGCCTGTGATATAGAGATAATTATCCTTGTCCTTTTGAACGATATTGACGTTCTGATCCAGCACGTCCTCCAGTGCCACATCCGTGTCCAACACGCATTCCAGGTTTTCATTGCCTGCAGGATCCACTTTGATCTGCCATGATTTATTGGTTTGCTCATTACGGCAACGCAGGATGGCGAAACGTATGCTGGTAACTTTTCTTTTGATGTAATTCAAGGTTGTGCTCATGACGGTCTTTTTTTTAAGAGTGCTCAATTGGCTGCAGGCCTGCCACAATTACGCGGCGCTGACGCTGCCTCCCGATCCATTGTCCCATACGGCGAAACAAATCCTGTATGCCTGATTTACGGTTGTGGCTTCTCGACAACGTATAGGATGCATTGGTTATATGCATTCTTATACGCAGCGGACCATAATCTTCTTCCTGGTTGTCCACGTATGCCTTTCCGCTTACTTCGAGATGAAAAGAGCTGCCTTTCCGGTAAAAAACCAGTCTGGCCGGAAAAGCCTCGCTGTAATGTCCCGGAAAAACCGATGGTCGTTGACATTCGAACCACAGGTCGCCACTGTCGTCTACTTTCTCCGCCTGCACCACACTATTGGGCAACCGGATCTGTTCTTCGCTCAGGCTGTACATCAGGGCAGTACGAACGGAATAGATTTTCTCGCGGATGAACTGCAAATTAGCGTCGGTCATATGGGGTGGTTTATGGTATTTATAAAAACAAATGTGGGACCAAGTAATATCACACGGAAAATGAAGGCCATTGCGTTTCCTCACTGCGTAAGTTTTTCCACAAACGTGCCGGTGTATACACGTGAAATTTCTGGCACTCCTTTCTTATATATACACATAAACGGAATAAATGGCGCAGAAGATTTTGACACACCACGAACACCGCGCGATCGACCGCGATTACCGCAAGGCCGCACGCATGGCACATTTACTATATGTTTCGGCTGACCAGCAAGGTATCGTACGTCAGAAAAAAGGGAAAGGCTACAGATACACCTATCGTGGGAAACATATTACAAACGAAGCGCAACTCGACCGGATCCGCCGGCTGGCCATTCCGCCCTCCTGGTCGCAGGTATGGATTTGCCCGCACGCACGCGGACATATCCAGGCTACCGGCAACGACCTCAACGGACGCAAACAATACCGCTATCACGAAGGATGGAATGCCCTGAGAAATGAAACCAAGTTCCATCGCCTCCTCGAATTCGGTAAAGCACTCCCCAAACTCCGCCGCGCCATCAGGCGCGACATGGCCGAACCCTCCCTTAGCGCCGCACACGTGATGGCCACCGTGATTGAACTGATGCAGCATACTTATATACGTGTCGGTAACAGCGACTACGAAAAACGTTACGGTTCCTACGGACTCACCACGCTCAAAGACAAACACGTGGAAGTAAAAAAAGACACGATTCGTTTTTGTTTCAAAGGAAAAAAAGGCGTGTTGCAGGAAATAACCCTGCGTCATCCACGCCTCGCCCGGCTGGTGAAACAATGCCGTGATATTCCGGGAAAAGAATTATTTCAATATTATGACGAGCAGGGCCGCCGCAGAAGTGTGGATTCAGGGATGATCAATGCATACATCCGCGAAGCCACCGGAAATGATTTCAGCGCCAAGGATTTCCGGACCTGGGCCGGCTCCTTGCATGCCTTGTCCTGTCTGCTTTCCCAGCCTGAAGACCAGCATGTGACGGGCAGAAAAAAAGTATTGGTGGAAGTTTTTGACACAGTGAGTAAAAAACTGGGCAATACGCGGAGCGTTTGTAAAAAATATTACGTGCACCCCGGGCTTGTGCGGATGTACGAAGAGGGAAAACTTTCAGGCTGCCTGGAATCGGGGAAATTAAAAGCACCATCCGGGCTGGGCCGGCAGGAAAAATTGCTGTTGCAGATTTTGCAATGCTGCTGTTAGTTCCTCGCTTTAGTATGGCTGTCAGCTTTTAAGTGACTGCTCATTCTTCTCGCTCAAAAAAATTACCGCCCGCCTTTCAACCATCCCGTTTCTTGGTATGGTTTTTTTCTTACTAAGAGTATGGTGCATTGAAAAACACTGCACTATATCTTTTCAACAGAATGCCGGGCCGTGAATATTCCGGTAAATAGGTCCAGGTGTAGAAATTATTGCTCCCGGTGTTTACGGGAGTGATTTTTAAACCACAAAAAATGAATGTTATGCTTATCAATGAAAAAACAACAGAAGCACTCAATGATCTCATCCGTATCAATAACGACAGAATTGAGGGATATGAAAGAGCTGAGAAAGAAACCGATTCAAAAGATGCCGATCTGCGCGCTTTGTTCAGCGCCATGGCTTCCGAAAGCCGTAAGTATGTAAACGAGTTGACCAAACATGTAGCGGGCGCCGGTGCAGAACCTGCAGACGGTACCACCGTAAGCGGCAAAATTTACCGCGCATGGATGGATGTAAAAGCAACTTTCTCCGGCAGTGACCGTAAAGCAATCCTGGCCTCCTGCGAATTCGGCGAGGATGCCGCGCAAAAAGCTTATGATTCTGCACTCGCCAGCGATGCAGAATTACCAGCGGAACTCCGCCAGGTAATCATGGATCAGAAAACCAGTTTGAAAAAATCTCACGATCAGATCAAAGCGATGCGTGATAGTCAGCCTGCCTAAAAAATACCGGTCCGGGTATCCGTAAATACCCGGATCTTTTTAAAACAACCAGCTTAAATCTTCTTGTTATGGAAAAAAATTCAACCACCGAGGAAATGAAAACCCTCACCTCCTGCGTTAACAAGCTGGTAGTGGATGGTTTCACAGAAAACTTCAACGCCTCTGAAGAAGGACTCGTATCTGCAACCGATCAAAAAACATACGGTCCCACAGATGTTAACATCACCAACTTTTACCGGTTCGAAGGTGCCAGCGATCCAAGCGATAACTCCATCCTCTACGCCATCGAAACAAACGACGGCCGTAAAGGAACACTTGTTGACGCCTATGGCCCCTATGCAGACGCCAACGTAGATAAATTCATGAAGGAGGTAGAAGCTGTTACCAAAAAACCTGTACACAATGACGCAGCAAAAGACTGAACTCTTCATCAAGATTTGTATGAAGACCTGGTTGCTTTGTGAAACCTGCGTACATGCAGAAGAAACAAGCAAGCACCCCCGTTACGACCTGATCAGCGAATGCACAGCCTGTGCCCGCTCCTGCTTTGCACTGGTTTCAAAGCTGGTGGCTGAGTGTGATATGGAAGACATGGGCAATATGGTATGGGATTGTATGATCCACTGCCGTCAGTGCGCACAGGAGTGCGGTAAGTATACAGATGATGAAGATCTCGGGCTTTGTGCTGATGTATGTGAAGTGTGTGGGGACAGCCTCCGCGAATTGACAAGGTTCTCGCTGAATTAAGTCAAAATTAAAAATTCAAAAGTCAAAAAAGTATAGCTTTTTGATAGATGCACTTTTGAATTTTGACTTTATAATCCGCTGATGCGGATTTTTTTATGCGTATAGTAAATTCATTGACTATCCACCATTGACTATTGACCATTCACCATTGACTATTCACCATTGACTATTCACCATTCACCATTCACGTATTGAAAAAAGAAGACCGGCCACCCTGAGATGTCCGGTCTTTTCTTAACCATTCCTGACCTTAGAAAAAGTTTTAAATCCCGCTTTTGGCCGAACGGCCGAAAATGAGAGACAACAGAAAAAGAACCAGGAAGATAAAGAAGAGTATTTTGGCAATCTGCGCGGCACCTGCAGCGATACCGCCAAATCCAAATACTGCAGCAATGATCGCAATGATCAGAAAGGTGACAGTCCAGCGTAACATAACAAATAATTTAAGGTTATAAACAATCGTGTTTCTTGCACCGGATATACCCGCTGGGTTGTTCCGGCATGAGCATTTTAGGAGCTACTTTGCCCTGATCTCTCTGTTGTGATCCTTCCGGCTTCCCTTCGGGCTGCATTAAAGGACCTTTTACAACGGTAAGGTGGGGGCGGCTTGTTTCCTGTATGGTTTGCTCAGCTTTCATAACTACGTGTGATTAGATTTATTCTATTGAAAATTCCATGCCGCGCCCTTTTTCGCCGTATTTGACCGCAATTCGGGTCCGGATGTGGATTTTTTTTCCATTTTACCCCATTTAAAAATCCTCACTTTGTCACCAGCGCAAGCCGGTTCTCCGGAGTGCGGTATATTTGCAGCACAATTGATATATTTTGGAAAAGAGCAACTTTGTAGATCAGATCAGGATTTTTTGCCGTAGCGGCCACGGTGGCGCCGGCAGCCGTCACTTTATGCGTAACAAATTCACCGCCCTCGGTGGCCCCGACGGTGGCGACGGCGGTCGCGGCGGACATATCATCCTGCGTGGCAACCGTAACCTCTGGACACTCCTTCACCTCCGCTATTTCAAAAACGTATTGGCCGAAAACGGCGAGTCCGGAAGCGGCAACAATAAAACCGGCCGCTTCGGAAAAGATATTATCCTCGAAGTGCCCCTCGGCACCGTCGCCCGCGACGAAGAAACCGGTAAACAGGAGATAGAAATCCTGGAGGATGGCCAGGAAGTGATCTGGATGCCCGGTGGCAAGGGCGGTCTCGGTAACTCCCATTTTGCCACTCCCACCAACCAGGCACCTGAACATGCACAACCCGGACTGCCCGGCGAAGAAGCCTGGAAAGTGCTGGAACTGAAAGTATTGGCCGATGTAGGTCTCGTTGGCTTCCCCAACGCCGGCAAATCAACCCTGCTCTCCGTAATCACTGCCGCCAAACCCAAAATCGCGGATTACGCATTTACCACCATCACTCCCAACCTCGGCATCGTAGAGTACCGCGACGGAAAAAGTTTCTGTATTGCCGACTTACCCGGCATCATTGAAGGAGCCGCCGAAGGAAAAGGATTGGGACACCGCTTCCTGCGCCATATCGAACGCAACCCTATATTGCTGTTTCTTATTCCCGCCGACAGCGATAACCACCGCCGCGAATTCGATATATTGGTCAATGAGCTGGAACAATACAATTCAGATCTCATGCATAAGCAGTTCATCATTGCCATCAGCAAGAGCGATCTGCTGGACCAGGAATTGATGGACGCCATCAGCAACGAATTACCAAAGGAATACCCGCATCTCTTCATTTCAGCCGTAGCCCAAAAAGGATTGACAGAATTAAAAGACCTCCTGTGGAAGGAGCTGAACACAACGAGGGAGTAAAACAGCCGGTAATAAGTAGTAAGTATTAAGTAATAAGTGATAGGTTAAAGATTCTTTGCATTTTTAACGGAAAAAATTCCAGTTCACTATTGACTTATTGAAAACAATCCCGGCCTATGGCCGGGATTGTTTATTGACGATTCACCATTGACGATTCACTCTTTTGCATTGCTCTCCAGCACCACCTTCTTCATATCCCCTGCAATACGTGATATAAAAAGAAACTGATCCACGATGGGTTTCAACTCCGACAAACGCACACGTGTTTCGGTTTCCATTAAGCCCTGCTGCAATTCCGTACGGCGCTTATCCATGAGCTCAGCCATTTGCTGTTGCAATACAGCTTCGGGATTATCGTCGTCCTGCACGTCGGCCGCAGGACCGTTGACCAATGCCCGGATGGCTTCGAGTTCTTCGATGGTATCTTCCACCACCGGCACAAATTCATCGGAGCGGTATTTGGCGCCAAGGGGTTTGGCAAAATAAGAAAGCGTGGCAATGTGCGAGTTCAGCATATAACTCATCACCACAAACTGATGCACAATGCGGCTGTTGGTTTGTTTGCTCCGCGGCTCGAGCAGCATCCGCGAAAAAGCACCGGACAGGTTCGCCAGTGCCACAAAGGCATTTTTGCGGCTGAGCTTATAGGCCGTTTCGGTCACCGTTACTCCCGTAAAAGCGGCAGACACATTCCGGTAGTAGGCAATGCTTTCGGTCAGCGCTTCGGTCATATACCCTTTCATCTGCTCCTTTTCCCAGGCCGGCACCAGCAGGAAGGTGGCCAGGAAAGCAATCACGGAACCAATACCTGTATCGATCAGCCGGTCGCGCAGGATTTGGGTAAATTCTCCGGAATCGAGCAGGTGAAACATGATGAGAATATAAGGCGTCATCAACACCACACTCACCAGGTAACGCGTACGCATAAAGCTATACGCACCCGTCATCAGGACCAACATCAATATAAACAACACTGTGCGGCCTTCGACCGTCCAGATGATTAATAATCCTATCAACGCGCCCAATACTGTTCCGAGAAAACGCTGGTAGTTGCGCTCGCGGCTCAGGCTGTAGGCAGGTTTCAAGATAACGATGATGGTAAGCAGTATCCAGTAACTGTGTCCGAATGCCAGCAGGTGCGACAGGATATATCCTGCAGTAGTGGCGATGCTTACCCGCAGTGCATGACGGAACGTATTGGACCGAAGCGTGAGGTTGTCTTTTAACAACCGCCAGTCAAGGTCGGTAGGTGTTACGAATTGCTCATAGTCATCGCTCAGCTTATATTCTCCCGCGCGTTTGCGGTCGTAGCCGGTATAGTGATGCAACGTATAGAGTCGCACGGAAATATCTTCCAGCGACTGCAGGATCTTTCGCAAGCTGATCAATGCTTCCAGGTTGCCGGGAGTGCGGTGGGTATTCCTGAATTCATTGAAATATTCCTGCAATGCCTGTATGTTTTTTTGCAGACTTACCGGCTCCGGCGATTGGCGTCCCCACTGCACGGAGAGCCCGATTTCGTCCAGCTCGTCCGCAATCTTCATGATCGTTTCCTGGTAATGCTGAAGAATATCCGTGTTGTCGAACTCGCGGTGAAGCGTTTCGTAAGCATAAAAAGAGGTCGTTGTTTTTTCAAAAAGATCCACCGTATCGGTAAAGATCATCAGCAGCGTACGCCCGGTTACCGTTGATTCTTTTACAATATGCCGGCTTTTGAACAGCAAATCGCGGAGCAGCAGTTGTTTTTGCTGCACACTCACCTGTTCTTCCATTACCTGCCGGTATACCTTATCGTAGTTTACATCCTTATTATAGAACAGGGCACGCGTGCGGAGATATTCAGCAATGGCCATGATACTTTCGCCCAAAGCCTGCTGCACCAGCCGGTATGGCCGGAAACTGTACAAAGCGAGGCTGAGCAACATATACCAGAGCCCGCCGGCGGAAACATACAGCGCATTGCGCACCACGTCCCAGCCGGTATGCACCTGGTGAATACTGAGGACCATGACCAGCAAGGCCGCCAGTCCCACGGCATTTACGCGGCCTCCATATACGCCGATCATGCTGAATATAAAGCAGGAAATAGCGATAAAAACCGCCAAAGCCACCGGTTGCGCCGACACAAATCCCGTCAGCAGGGCCACAAAAAAGATGAGAATGACGCAGGCCTGCATGCCGTTGCGGCGGTGAAGGATGGGACCCGGAATGTCGGACGCGCTTACGCAAATGGCGCCTAATGACGCCACCAACCCCACGTCGAGCAGGTTGAAATAGCTAAGGATCACCGCCGGCAGCGTAACACCAGCTGTAATACGAAGTCCCTCCGCAAAATAGTAGCTGCTGACAAAACTCCGGTATTCCTTAAAATAATCCATTGGTCACAAAAGTACGAATCGATTTGCCTGGAGGTGGTTTTACCGTATCGGCATCAGTTCTTTTTTAGTAGGTTTGCCCCTTCAATTCTTAACTAAATATACGCAGATGAAAAAATTTTGCATAACGATTGTCTTATCGTTGGTTCTTTTTTTCCGCGCTGCTGCCGACGAAGGCATGTGGCTTCCCATGTTGCTGGGCCAGCAGGTCTACAATGACATGGTGAAAAAAGGACTCAAGCTTACCAATGAACAGTTATACAGCATCAACAAGTCTTCGCTGAAAGATGCGATCATCATTTTCGGCGGCGGCTGTACCGGCGAGATCGTAAGTGCCGAAGGCCTGATCTTCACCAACCACCACTGTGGTTACGATGCTATCGCTACCGCCAGCACCGTTGATCACAACTATCTCCGCGATGGCTTCTATGCCCGCAGCAAGGCGGAAGAATTAAAAACAGCCCTGTCTGTACAATTCCTTCTCCGCATCGACGATGTTTCTAAGGAAGTGCTCGACTCACTGAAGGGACTCAGCGGTGCCGAGCGTCTGCAAAAGCAGTCTGCCGTACTGGCCGCTATCAACAAGCGCCTCAGCGACCCCACCAAAAGCATCGAAACGCGCGTGAGCCCGCTTTTCAAAGGCAACCAGTTCCTGGCATTCGTATACCAGCGTTACAGCGATGTGCGTCTTGTAGGCACACCTCCTGAAAGCGTAGGTAAATTCGGTGGCGACTCCGACAACTGGGAATGGCCCCGTCACACCGGCGACTTCTCCGTTTTCCGTGTATACGCCGATGCAAGCGGTCAGCCTGCTAAATTCGCGGCCGACAACAAACCCCTGAAACCAAAATGGTACCTGCCCGTATCACTGAAAGGTGTAAAGGAAAATGATTTCGCCATGATCTGGGGATACCCCGGCGGCACCAACCGTTATGAAAGCTCTTACGGTATCAAACTCGCTACCGATATCAATAACCCGACATTGGTAAAACTGCGCGACGTACGCCTCAAATACATGTTTGAGGAAATGAAAAAAGACCCGGCTGTTAAACTGCAGCTCGCTTCTTCTTACGCAGGCATCGCCAACTACTGGAAATTTTTCGATGGCGAAACCAAGCAACTGCTGAAGTATGACATCTATGGTCAGAAAAAGAAAGCAGAAGAAAAATTCATCAAATGGGCTGATGGCAAGCCTGAATACCAGGGTATTTTTGCCGAATGGAGCGATGCTTACGATGCATGGCGCAAATATGCCAAGCACCGTGTTTACATCAACGAAGGCGTTTTCGGTTCACCACTGATCGCTTTTGCCTCTTCGCTGATCCAGGTAGAGAAACTGCTGGTGCAAACCGGCAGCAAGGAAGCCGACCTGCGCAAAGCACTCGACGCGGCAGACGCAGCGCGTAAAGAATTTATCAAAGAGGAAAACAGACCTTCCGATGAAAAAATCGTTGCGGCTGTCACACGCATGTTCTATGAAGATGTTGATAAAGACCAGCAGCCTGTAGGATTTTTCAGCACCATCAAAAATGCCTACGGCGATCTGGCCGACGATGCTACCTGGAAAAAATATGCGGAGAATATTTTCAAGAATACGATCATCTTCGACGATGCCAAGTGGAATGCTTTCATTGCAAAGCCCGACGCTACCGTACTGCAAGGCGATCCCGCATTTTACCATGCAAGCACTTTCTACACCAACTATGCTACCAAATACGCGCCGATGTTCCAGCAGTTCAATGCCAAAAATGCTGAATACGGCCGCCTGTATCTGAAAGGTATCATGGAAATGGATCCGGCTAAAGCGAAAATGATGTACCCCGATGCCACTTTCACCATGCGTGTTAGCTATGGCGCCGTTAAACCTTACAAACCCCGCGATGCCGTTTCTTACGACTTCGTAACCACTTCCAAAGGTTTATTGGAGAAATATGTAGCCGGTGATTATGAATTTGATCTTCCTGCGCGTCAGATCGAACTTCTCAAAAACCGCGACTTCGGTCAGTACATCGATCCTGTCCGCAAAGACCTGGTGATCGGCTTCATTACTTCCAATGATATTACCGGTGGCAACTCAGGCTCTCCGGTAATCAACGGCAATGGCGAGCTGATCGGCCTGGCTTTCGACGGCAACTACGAAGCGCTCAGCCACAAACTGGCTTTCGATAAAGACCTCAACCGTACTATCAATGTAGACATCCGCTATGTGCTGTGGTGCATTGATAAATTGGGCGGTGCCGACAATATCATTAAAGAGCTGAAGCTCGTAAAATAATTTCAGCAAAGCTGTTTTTTGCAGGCGCCGGGCATTGTCCCGGCGCTTTTTATTGTGTAAATGAAAATTATTTGCCATTAACTCTTTAATGCACTTATAATTTTGAATTCCCTGGATTATGTTATGAAGAAGTCCGATTTTCGCATCGAAGAGTAAAGATGATCAGTGGTCGAACCCATCATTGATCATGTAGTCCCAACCAACCACCATCGTATGCCGAAGCGTCACCTGTTGCTGCGTTTACTGCCGTATCGTGCAGTAAACATTTCCCTTACACTATTATTCATGGGATCGTCTGCTTTTGCCCAGGCCCCTTCGGTCTATCCGGCGGGTTCGAAGATCAACTGGGTGCGCACCTGGGATGCGACAGGGCCGGAGACCAACCCCGACAACCTTATTGCACGGCCATTAACGGATGTACGCATGGCCACGCAATACATGGATGGCGTGGGAAGGCCGGTGCAGACGGTGATCAAACAAGGATCCCTGATCACGGGCGGAACAGCCACTGACTTAACCAGCACGGTGGTGTACGATGAACTCGGCCGCGAGCAATACCAGTTTCTACCGGCTCCTGCTAGTACCACCAATGGCAATGCAAGCGTAACCGATGGTCTGTTTAAGCGTAACCCCTTTGAACAACAAAATGCTTTTTATAGCAGCAGCAACGCGGCGCTGAATCCGATCGCGGGGCAGGGTGAGACTTATTATTACGGTAAAACAGAATTTGAAGCCTCACCGCTGAGTCGCCCACTGAAGGGTATGTCCGCAGGTAATAGTTGGGTGGGCGCGTCGCGAGGTGTGCAAACTGCTTATGTGCATAATACAACTACGGATGCAGTACGTATCTGGAACCTTGGTGCAGTGAGCGGTGATTTTGCTGATTATACCACACCGGGTACGTATCCCGAAGGAGAACTCTATAAAACAATCACGACCGATGAACACGGTAAACAGGTGATTGAATACAAGGATAAAGATGGACTGGTGGCACTCAAAAAAGTGCAGTTAACCGCTACGGCTGACAACGGCACCGGCAGCGGGCATACCGGCTGGCTCTGTACTTATTATATTTATGATAAGCATAATCGTTTGACTGGTGTGATCCAGCCGGTTGGTGTGGAAACACTGGCTGGTAGCAGTTGGTCGTTAACAACAACGATTTTAAACGAACAAGCTTTCCGCTACGCGTATGATGAGCGCGGCAGAATGATCGCCAAGCAGGTACCTGGCGCCAAACCGGTATACATGGTGTACGATAATAAGGATCGATTGGTGATGACGCAGGACGGCAACCTGAGAAGCAGTAACCAATGGCTGGTGACGCTGTATGATTATTT
>NZ_AUDS01000009.1:27707-359537 GCF_000425585.1 Terrimonas ferruginea DSM 30193 | reverse complement strand
CAGGTGATCGGCCGCAGCCGGCAACGGCTCAAAAGCTGGCTGATAGAAACCACCAAACTGGTGGTGCTATACGGCGACAAAGAAACCAAGACCCACACCGTGTCTTTGCAACAACTATTACAAATACCCGATACCCAAACCCGGAACACTTTATCTTTGCAGTACTACAAAAAACAAAGCCATCAGCACACAGGTAACGACCAATGCCGATGGCTTCAAAAACAAAAACCAAAGATATGAGGAAAAAAATTGTCCCTGCGGATAACCGCAGGGTTTTGTCTTTCCCTTAAGTTGACGGCTATGGTGAGGACACGAACGAGGGAAGAAGGGGGAGCCCTTTCAAAATTGACTTATTCACTGCTCACTCAATACAACCAGAATGCCCCGTCTTAAACGGGGCATTCGGTGTTAAATACTGTTGTTGCGTAGTGTGTGTTCAGCTTATTCAGCCATTGCCGCAGCTACAGCGGCTGTCCGCTTACGTGCGGTTACTGCATCGCCGGCAGAACGCGGATCGCACTCTCCTCTTACAAAACGCAGTGCACTCCATACATGATCCAATTCGATACGCTCGATGCTCTCGTACCCTTCGCAGGTGAGCCTGTTCCAGCTACACTCACGGTTAAGGTCAGTTACGATCTTGGAAGTCGATTTTGGATAAGCAACCCAAAACTTCGACTCACCTTTCAGGGAAGGCATCACATCTTTCAGAATGCCATTCAACTGATTCTCGTTAACTGCAAAGATCAAAGCGAAATCGATTTTCCTGTTTTTCAGGAGAGGTGTCATGTTTTTGGCAAAAGACAATTTGCTAAACTGCTTTTCAATAGAAGAAGGCAAACCCTGGATCAGAAGATTTTTCTCGTCTGCCAATTGTAACTTTTCAAAAACTGTTTGTGACATCTTTGAAGCGATTTTTTAAGGGTTTCTGGTAATCTTGGCTATTACCAGTGTTCTCATTGCAGGGAATGCAAAGTTAACGAAAATGCAGCTAGGTTGGGCCTATAATGCAAGAAAAATCCCGTCCAGCTTGCGTTTGGACGGGATTTCCCTATGAGAGATGTATACTTATTTAACAGGCTTATAATATGTAAGTGCCTCTTGCATATGTTTTTCTAATTCACTTATCCGTCTGCCCTCGCTCGGATGCGTGCTCAAAAATTCCGGTGGTTTTTGTCCGTTTGAAGCCGTTTCCATACGCTTCCACAGGTTAATTGCCTCTTGCGGGTTATATCCGGCCATGGCTGTCCAGATCAAACCATACCGGTCGGCCTCCAGTTCATGTTTGCGGGAAAACGGTAATGTACCGAGTACATTCGATCCTACACCGTATGCTGTCATGAAAAGATTCTGCGTTGCTGCTGGTTTGCTCGACAATGCCACACTGAGCGCGGAACCAAGCCCCTGCTGCACCATGCCCTGGCTCATCCGTTCATTGCCATGCTGGAAAATAGCGTGAGACACTTCATGTCCCATTACCGCGGCCAGTGCCGCTTCGTTCTGTGTAATAGGTAACAAACCTGTATAAACGACGATTTTGCCGCCGGGCATGCACCAGGCATTCACTTCTTTGCTGTCTACCAGTTTGTATTCCCACTTGTAGCCATCGAGCTGGGAGGAAATGCCTTTTTGCGCATAATATTGTTGTACAGCAGCCGTGATGCGCTGGCCCACGCGGGTTACCATCTCAGCATCCTTGCTGGTGGAAGGACTGATTACTTTGTTAGAGGAAAGGAAAGTCTGATACTCGCTTACAGCCATCGACTGCAGCTCCGATTCAGGCAACAGCGTAAGTTGACTACGACCGGTAACAGAATTGTTTGAGCATCCGGCAGACAAGCAGGCGACTGCCGTCAGAGCAAGAAAGATTCGGGTCATGTTGGGTATTTTAGGTGTTCAGTTAACTTAAACAATCACTATACCAAACAAAGGTAAGCGGGTTTGAGGGGATGATTGTATTAACGGGACGAGTTACGTCTGCGTTGGCGGCGCCGGTCGCGGTATTTGAAAATAGGCACTTTGCTTTCAGCACCTTTCAACAAACGTCCGATGTTTTTCTGATGGGTGAGGATTACCATCAGTGCTACTGCAATGGCAAATACACGATATACAGGATTATCAACGTTGAAGATCACCAGGATGAATACGGGAAAAGCCACACTGGCCAGCATGGAACTAAGTGATACAAAACGGGTAAGGTAAAGTACCGCGAGGAATACACCGGAACAACCCAGTGCTGTCCAGGGAGAAATGCCAACCACCAGCCCGAATAAAGTAGCCACGCCTTTTCCTCCTCTGAAATCCGCCCATATGGGGAAGATATGCCCGATTACCGCGGCGAGTCCCAATCCCATTTGAATGTTGGTCAATCGCTCCTGGCTGCCATAATCGCCAAGCAAAAAAGCAAGCTTCACCGCAACGATACCTTTCAACATATCCACGATCATTACCACCGTACCCCATTTAGGGCCAAGTACACGGTAAGTGTTGGTGGCACCAGCGTTGCCGCTGCCATATTCACGTATGTCAATATTGAAAAAATAACGACTCACCCACACAGAAGTAGGAATGCTGCCAATCAGATATGCAAGAACTATGATCAATAGTTCATTCATAGAAAAATCGGTTAGGGATGAACAGCAAATTTACGAAAAAACCGGTTGCCGGTAACAATAATTTAATACGCGCTTTTTTAAGCGGCTGAAAACCTGATACATATCCAGTTTCCGCGCTGAAAGCGTTGCGGGGCGCGCAGTCCATTCCGGGCAGCGCTTTCAGTGATCACGGTTTCGTCTTCCTCCAGCAGGCCGCTTAACAGCAGGGTGCCGCCAGGATTCAATTGCGCTGAAAGCCGGTGCATGTTGTCGAGCAGCACATTCCGGTTGATATTGGCAAGAATAATATCATACTGAAAACCGGCACCTGCATCGTCGGCACGCTCCAGAATAATACTTGTCGCATCATTCGCTTCCATGTTTTCGCGCGTATTGTCGATACTCCAGGTATCATTGTCGATCGCCCTTATTGTATCCGCACCCAGGCGATGTGCAAGAATGGCCAGTACACCGGTGCCCGTTCCAAAATCAAATACGGAGCGATCCTTGAAATCGATCTCACGCATTTGTTGAAGCATCATATAGGTAGTGGCATGATGGCCGGTACCAAAACTCATCTTGGGTGTGATGACGATCTCGTGTTCTACCTTGCTGATGGGTTCATGAAAGCCGGCACGTACCGCCACAAAATCATCGACCACCACCGGTGCGAAGTTCGATTCCCACGACTGATTCCAGTTTACCGGCGCAATTTCAGTGACTACAGGTGTCACCCGCAGCGAGGAATGAATCCCGGCGAGCGAAGCTTCGTCGTATTGCTCATTGGTGAAAAAAACTTTCAGTTCGTCATCCCCCTCTTCAAAGCCTTCGGGTCCGAATTCATTGAGCAGGGCCATGAGTATCTCGCGTTGTTCGCGCGCAATGTTGGTATAGTGGAGTTCGCGGTATGCGGTCATTGGGTGAATCGTGAATGGTGAATGGTGAATCGTCATCCCGAAGTCTCGGGAGTAAATGGGTCAATCAGTGAATAAGTGAATGAGTGAATACGGCATTCACCTACACTTAATACTTATTACTTAATACTTGATACTTATTACGGCTGTTTACCTTGCCTTCTTTTGAATTCAAAAACAAACCCGGAGCATGTCCGGGTTTGTTTTTATTTTATTCTCCTTGCGGATTTTGCTCTCTTTGTTCTCTGGGTTCGCGGGGTTCTCTTGAACCACCGGCGTTCTCAGGTTTTGGAATCAGCGCCTTGCGCGACAGTTTGAATTTGCCTGACTTGGGATCTGTGCCGATCAGTTTTACTTTAAAAGTATCCCCTTCTCTTACGATGCCCTCAAGTGTCTCCAAACGTTTCCAACTGATTTCGCTGATGTGTACCAGGCCTTGTTTGCCGGGCAGGAACTCAACGAATGCACCGAAAGGAACGACAGATTTAACAACAGAATCGTAAACATCACCTACTACCGGAACGGCAGTGATGCCTTTGATCCAGGCTTGCGCTCTCTCCACCCCTTCTTTGGCTACGCCGAAAATGCTTACTTCGCCCTGGTTGTTTACTTCTTCGATATTGATAGTCGTACCGGTTTCACGCTGCATTTCCTGGATCACTTTACCACCTGGTCCGATCACTGCACCAATGAACTCGCGATCGATGATCAGTTTAACCATACGCGGTGCGTGTGGTTTCACCTCTTCACGGGAAGCAGGAATACACTCATACATGGCATCCAGGATATGGAGGCGGCCACGACGGGCCTGATCCAATGCCTGCTGCATTACTGCCATCGGCAAACCATCCACCTTGATGTCCATCTGCACACCGCAGATACCATCGCGGGTACCGGTTACTTTAAAGTCCATATCACCCAGGTGGTCTTCGTCGCCCAGGATATCCGTCAATACGGCGAATTTGTCGTCTTTGGTGATCAGTCCCATTGCTACACCAGATACGTGTTTGGGAATACCCACACCCGCATCCATCAGCGCCAGTGAACCGGCACATACGGTAGCCATGGAAGATGAACCGTTTGATTCCAGGATATCGCTCACTACACGAACAGTGTAAGCGAAGTCTCCATTTGGCATCATTTGTCTCAGCGAACGCATAGCCAGGTTGCCATGGCCTACTTCGCGGCGGCTTTGACCACGCATCATTTTCACTTCACCGGTAGAAAACGGCGGGAAGTTATAGTGCAGGTAAAATTTGGAATCGTAGGAATGAGCAGCACTTTCCACCAGCAAATCATCTAAAGCAGTACCTAAAGTAACCGTTGTAAGTGATTGTGTTTCACCTCTTGTGAAAAGAGCTGAACCATGTGGAGAAGGCAGCACGTCCGTTTCCATATCGAGCGGACGAACCTGGTCGAGTGCACGTCCGTCGAGGCGGATTTTCTCGTTCAGGATCATATCACGCACCACGTAGTACTGAAGATCTGCGTAGTAGGTGGAAGCCAGCTTCTTGGTCAGGTCGGGCAGTTCCTCACCCTCGGCCAGTTCAGACTTCAGGTAAGTGATCAGTTCTTCCTTGATGGCCGCGAAACGGTCACTGCGTTCATGTTTGGGCAGTGCGGCTTTGGCTACTTCATATACTTTCTGGCTGGCGAAAGCCTTCACTTTCTCTTCCAGTGCAGGATCGGTTGCGGGTTTGGTATAATCACGCTTGGTGGTCACACCGGCGAGCTGACGCAGTTCTTCCTGCGCTTTGATCTGGATGCGGATCGCTTCGTGGGCAATCTCCAGTGAACGTACGAGGTCAGCTTCGCTGCACTCCTGCGCTTCACCTTCCACCATCATCAGGTTTTTCTCGGTAGCCGCGATAATAAATTCGAGATCGGACTCTTCGAGCTGACTGCGGGTAGGGTTAACGATGAACTCTCCATTGATACGACCGATGCGTACTTCGGAGATGATTTCCTTGATGGGAATATCGGAAACAGCGAGGGCTGCAGAAGCAGCAAGGCATGCCATAGCGTCCGGCATAACTTCAGGATCACTTGAAATAAGTGATACAAGTACCTGAACCTCACAAAGATAATCTTCCGGGAACAAAGGGCGCAGCGCGCGGTCGATCAGGCGGCTAGTCAGGATTTCGTAGTCATTCAGGCGGGCTTCACGCTTGAAGAAAGAACCGGGAATACGGCCTGCCGCAGCAAACTTCTCCTGGTAATCAACGGTCAGCGGGAAAAAGCTCTGTCCTTCTTTGGGCTCTTTATTGGCCACAACGGTAGCGAGGATCACACAGTTGCCGCTTGAAACGGTAACCGCGCCATCAGCCTGGCGCGCAAGACGACCTGTTTCGATCGTAACCTCGCGCCCACCACCTATATCAAATGTTTTGCGAATGGGTTGTTTTAACATACAAATGCAATTGTAAATGAAGAATGGGATCAGAAACGGCAAGAAGATCCGGCGGAGAAACAACGATCCTAAAAACAGTTATTCCCAACATCCAAAAGGAAGTTGGGAATATCAATTATATGCAGGATTCGAGAATTGAAACCTCAGAATAAAAGACGTTCCCACTCCGTTCTCCGGAAGGGTTGTCTTACTTTCTCAATCCAAGTTTCTCAATCAGCTGGCGATAACCTGTAAGGTTATGCTTCTGCAGGTAGTTCAGTAAACGCTTACGCTTACCTACCAATTGCATCAGACCACGGTGGGTAGAGAAGTCTTTTTTGTTCTGTTGAAGGTGTTGGCTGATCTGGCTGATACGCTCTGTCAGCTGGGCAATCTGTCCTTCGATGGAACCTGTATTAGTCGCATTGCCACCGAATTCGGCAAAAATTGCAGCTGTTTTTTCTTTTGTTAAAGGCATCTTTTACTTTTTTGGATTTGTCATCCGATTTTAATCCTATATAATTTGTGGCGGCAAAGGTAAGACAACTATTGCGAAACACAAAAGATTTTCACCTGTTGCTGGCCTTAGGTTTGGCAGTCCGCGCTATTTTTGCCTCATGGAGTTATCCCCCGACGCCCGCAACATTCTCGGCCTGAAACTTCCCACCGATCCCCGCTGGGTAAACCTGGCCGAACTCTCTCTGGAAGAGATACTTACAGACCATGCTTATTGCGAGCAGAAGGCTGCTACCACCTGCATCACTTTTATCCAGCGCTACAGCCAGATGGAAAAACTGGTCAGGGAGCTGGCGCCGATTGTGACCGAGGAATGGGGACACTTCCGGCTCGTGCTGGCCGAACTCCATAAACGCAACCTGCAACTCGGCAAACAGCGCAAAGATCTTTATGTCAATAAACTATTCGAGTTTCAGCAGAAAGGCGGTGACTGGGAAACACGTTTCCTCGATCAAATGTTGAGTATGGCCCTCATCGAAGCCCGCAGTTGCGAACGTTTTAAACGTTTAAGCGAAGGGCTTGATGACCCTTATCTCCGCCAGTTCTACCGCCGCTTCATGGAAAGCGAAGCGGGACATTACACCCTTTTCATCGAACTCGCCGAAACCTACATCGACAAAGATATCGTCAGAAAACGCTGGGCTGAATGGCTGGCCTACGAAGCCGAAGTGATGAGGGGGCTGGAGGTACGGGGGGATAGAATACACTGATGAATGTGAAAATGTGTAAATGTGTCCGCCCACGGCGAAATGTGTAAATGCAACAACCATTTACACACGGCCCCCGCCGCAGGCGGGGCACATTTTCACATTTGTTTTACCCCCTCCCCGATTTCCGACACAATCACTTCAGGCGGATAACCGATGCGGGCATCATAATAAGCGATCAACTGCCGGGAAAATTCGGGGATAGCCCGCTCTTTTACCAACGCAATGGCACATCCGCCGAAGCCGGCGCCTGTCATGCGTGCCCCCACACAGTCTTCCTGCCGGCGACAGTATTCAACAATGGTATCGAGTTCCTTACCGGATACCTGGTAATCATCGCGCAGCGAATCATGCGAAGCATATAACAAGGTACCCAGCCGGTCTATATCGCCGGCTTTCAACGCCGCACATGCCTGGTACACGCGATCATTTTCCGTCACCACGTGCCATGTGCGGCGACGGACAACCGGATCCGTGATCAGGTGTTCATGTTGTTTAAACACCTCCGGCTTCACCTCACAGAGATGTGTGATGGACAGGGTTGTCTGCAATTGCGCCAGTGCTTCCCGGCATTCACCAAAGCGCTCATTGTATTTTGATTCCGCCAATTGACGCTGTTTGCGGCTGTTAATGATCACCAGCTTGTATTCACCCGTTTCAAAAGGCATGTACTCATGCGTCACCGTGTCGCAGTCGAGCAGCAAGGCCTGATTTTTTTTACCCAATGCCACAGCGTATTGATCCATGATACCACTGCTCAGGCCAATAAACTCATTTTCCACACGCTTTGATAACAGCGCGATGGATCTTTTGCTAATATCGATGTTATGCAGCATCGCAATCAGGTAACCGGTCAGTACTTCAATCGATGCGGAAGATGAAAGCCCGGTACCAACGGGCAGATCACCCGCAAACAACAGATCCATTCCTTTCAACGAATGACCGGCTTTCAAAAATTCATGGATCACTCCAAGCGGATAGTTGTACCACTCCGGTCCTGTTTTGGTATAGGACGCGGCAAGTGGTATATCGGCTTTTTCGGTAAAGTCAATACTCCTGAACCGGAACGTCTTGTCTTCATTGAACGAAACGGCTGCATAAGAACCAAGGGAAATAGCGAAAGGCATCACCATTCCGCCATTGTAATCGATGTGTTCACCAATCAGGTTTACCCGCCCGGGGCAGAAGAAAAAATGATCGGCTTCTTTGTTGTAATGCTCACGGAATTTCCCGGCCAGGACTTCTTTTGTCATTTGGATTCACGTATTTTGAAGAATGATTCAAACCAGTGGCATTTACCAGTTTACTCATCCGGGTGGTGAAGATATTTATTTATTCCACCTGATCAATAAACAGGGAACGGAAGTTCGTGTTACAAATCTCGGCGCCATCACCACTGCATTCATTGTGCCTTCGACAAAAGGTCCGGTTAATATCGTACTGGGCTTTGATAAAGTGGCCGACTATCTTTCACCGGACTATCTCGCTGCTTATCCTTATTTCGGCGCGGCCATCGGACGTTATGCCAACCGCATTGCCAACGGAAAGTTTATGATCGATGGACAATCCTGCGAAGTTACCTGCAATCAACCACCCCATCATCTGCACGGTGGCCATGAGGGATTTGATAAAAAAATATGGCAGGTAAAATCGTACGATGCGGCAAATGCGCAACTCATTCTCAAGTACAAAAGTATTGACGGCGAAGAAGGTTTTCCCGGAGAGCTCAACACGGAATTGCAGATCAATCTCACCAACGAAAACGAACTCATTTATACATTCCGCGCCACTACCGACCAGCCGACCGCTGTCAATCTCACACACCACGATTATTTTGATCTCGATCCTTTGTCAAAAGGCATCAATGGGCAGCTTGTGCAGATCAATGCCGATCATTGGCTGGCGCAAAATGAATCGTTTGTTGCTACGGGAGAATTAATTCCGGTAGCCGCAGCATTTGATTTCCGCATTCCCAAACCGATCGGTCAGGATGCAGATCCGGTGAAAGGTTATGATCAGAGTTTTGTTATCAACCGGTCCGGCGGCCCCGCTGCTTCAGCTTTTTCAATAAATACCGGTTTGAAACTCGAAGTATTTACCACTGCGCCGGTTGTTCATTTTTATACGGGCCGTTATATTCCTTTGTTAAATGGAAAGTTCGGTGCGTTCTCGGGTTATTGTTTTGAAGCGCAGGTACATCCGAATGCCATCAACAATCCTTCTTTCCCTGATACCATTCTGCGACCGGGAGACACCTACGAACAACAAACAACCTACCGTGTTTCAACGGAAGCAGTAAAATAATTCAATTCCTCGCTGAGATCGAGGAACGGGTATTGTGCCTGTAGTTGGGAGACTTTCTCTATATGTTTTACCAAGAATTCTTTATGCGCCTTCGTAGCGGGCTGCATCGGGCGATGCCGTTTGGCAATACCGATCTTTTTCAATTCCTGCATCAGTTCGCGCGCTTCTGATGCAATACAGCTTTCGGTAAATTTTTCCAATACAAATTCGGTGGCCAGGTAATTCGGATGAGCCAGATCGATATCATAGAAACGATAGTCGCGCAATACGTCGATCACCAGTTCGTATGCAGGAAAATAATGCAGTCCGTTGAATTTATTAACGAGATGATGAACAGCTTCCAGGAGACGCGCCTTACTTCGGTTATTCTCGACCACACCATCCCGCAGATGGCGGACGGGACTTATCGTAAACAAAATCTGCAGACCGGGATTGAATTGCCGGAGACGATGATAACAAGTATCAAGCATCGTTACGGTTTCTTCAATTTCCATCAGGTGTTTGTGAAACCATTGTGCTGGTGCACGATGACAGTTGGCTACCCCGTCTCCTGTTTTCAAGGCGGCGTTATCAGCCTCATCGGTAAGATGATAGGAAAAGGAAGAACCTAATGTCAGGATCAGCCATTTTGCTTTTTTTAAAAAATGGTGTCCGGCTTCACATGCCTGGTTGATTTTAGCCAGCGCGTCCTCCGGATCCATTGAGGAAAAACGCGAATGATGTCCCCAGCTATGCCATACTTCGTGCAACTGAAACAGCTCCTCGCGCGTATATTTTCTATTGTCGATATAAGCCAGCAGGCTGTTGCCCACACTCGCCGGGTCGAACAGGATACCGTGCGGATTCTGCAACACGGGAAATTTCAGTTCGGCCAGTGCATTACCGATATGTTCGGTAAAGCAGGAACCTACCAGCATGATACCATCGCCGTATTGGATCGGTTGCGGTAATTTCTTGAGGGCAATGTCCACCATCAGGTTCATGTGCACGATATTGAGCGTTCAGGAAAGAAAAATTTTATCCGCGAGACGCAGGCTTTCCGCCAGCGCTTCTTCGTTTAAGGACAGTCCGTTTTTTTCCTTGAAAAAACGGATCATCCATTCTGTATTCATGTTGCCTACGAGTTCATCATCTGCCATCGGGCAACCGCCAATTCCTTTAAGCGCGCCGTCGAAACGTTGAGCGCCGCTTTCGAAAGCAGCTTCCAATTTTACGCGCCAGTTATCGGGGCGTGAATGCAGGTGCACACCGATTTCGGTTTCAGGCAAAGCCTCCGTGAGATAACCGGTAATGCGGCTCACCTGTTCAGGTGTGGCCAGCCCCACCGTATCCGCCAGCGAGAGAATACGGATATCCATGGCAGTGAGTTTGTGTGCCCAGTCGAAAACGACCTCCTCATTCCAGGGATCTCCGTAGGGGTTGCCAAATCCCATGGACAGGTAAACAACTAGTGTCTTGCCGGTCTTTATGCAGAGATTCTGGATCTCTTCTACCCTTCCCAGTGACTCCTGGATAGAGCTGTTGGTATTGCGTCGCTGAAAAGTTTCGGAGACGGAGAAAGGAAAACCGAGGTAATTGATCTGATCATAAACGGAGGCGTCCTCGGCTCCGCGGTAATTGGCTACGATGGCCAGCAATTGCGTGGAGGTGCCGGACAGGTCGAGTGCTTTCACTACTTCCGCGGTGTCGGCCATTTGCGGAATAGCTTTCGGTGAAACAAAACTGCCGAAGTCGAGCGTATCAAACCCTACTTGCAGCAATGCATTGAGGTACGTGATCTTATCGGCGGTTGGAATATTTTTTTTCCAGCCCTGCATTGCGTCCCGCGGACATTCTACGAGGTTTATTCGATTTGTGTTAGTACTCATAGCCAAAAATGTGTAAATGTGAAGATGTGCAAATGTGTAAATGATTTACGAAACTCATTTTCACATGGCCCATTCCGGCAGGAAGGGCACATTTACACATTTTTAATTATCCCTCAACCGCCCATCCGCGCTGGCGGCCGGCTTCGTAGAGCAGCATGCCGGTAGCAACGGAAACATTGAGGCTTTCAAAATCGGTAGCCATCGGAATGCGGATTTGTTCGTCGCACACTTTTAACAAGGTTGGATGAATGCCTTTGTCTTCGCTGCCTAATACGATAGCGCAGGGTTCGTTGAGTGGTGCATTCGCCGCTATTACGGACGCTTTCATTTCACTGGCAAATACTTTAATGCCGTTCATGCGCAGGTCGTCTACGGCTTTCACCAGACTATTAACACGGCATACGGCAATTTGTTCCAATGCCCCGGCAGAGGTGAGCAGTGCTTCTTCATTCAAGGCTCCTACTCCTTTATCGGGAATGATCAGGGCATGTACACCACAGCAATAAGCGGTACGCGCGATGCCGCCGATGTTGCGGATATCGGTAATACCGTCGAGGATCAGGAACAAAGGCGTTTCGCCTTTTTCCACGGCAAAAGAAATCACGGATTGAAGATCCTGGTATTGTACGCGGGCGATGATGGCAATACAACCATCATGGGGGCCGGCATTGAAGGTATTCAGTTTGGCTTCAGGGACGGTATTGACAGGCACACCTGCATGAGAGGCATGCTGGCGAATAGCGGCGCCGGCAGCGCCCTGCACTCTTGTATCAATATAAATACGATCCAGCGCCCGCCCTTCTTTCAGGGCCTCGATAACGGCCTGCTGACCGATGATCATGGTGTTTTTCTTAGGGCGTTGGGGAGAACGGAAATTTTTCATGTAAACATCAATTTTACTTTGAGTACCGCAGCAATGGTCAGCGAATCGGTGATTTCACTGTTCTGCACCATGCGGTACACTTCATCAAAAGGTAATCTGCGCACGCGCAGTTGTTCTGTTTCTTCGGGTTGTGCAAGCCCTTGCTGAAGCCCGCGGGCCAGGAATACATGTGCCCATTCGTCGGTTACGGAATTAGACAAATGCATTTGCATGATCTCCTGCCAGTCGCTGGCCTGAAGACCTGTTTCTTCCAGGAGTTCACGTTTTGCGGACTCCAGTGGCGAAGTACCTTCCGGGCATCCGCCTTCGGGTAGTTCCCAGGTATATTGATCGATGGTGAAACGGTACTGCCCTACGAGGTAAGTATGCATGTCATCGTCCAGCGGCAGCACGGCAATCGCCAGATTTTTGAAATGGACTTTCCCATAAATACCTTTTCCTCCGGATGGGTTGAGCACGTCGTATTCGGTCACCTTTATCCAGGGATTTTCGTATCGGTCTTTTTCAGAAAGTATTGTCCAGGGATTGCGGGTCTCGGCCACTGCTGTTTTTTACAAAAGTAGTAAGTAATAAGTTTTAAGTACTAAGTTATAAGTAATAAGTTGGAAGTAGTCTTTGCTTCTCACCCCTCTTTGCGTGAGATGAAGCTGGCTTCAGGAACCTGAGTTGCTCTTCACTTATTACTTATAACTTAAAACTTATTCCCGAAGTACCGGGCGGCTGTTTTGACTTGTAACTTTTACATTAAAAAACCCGCCTGAAGGCGGGTTTTTGTTTATTTCAGTCCAAAAGCTTTTTTCACTTTGGAAACATAATCGAGTTTTTCCCAGGTGAAGAGTTCTACTTTTTTCTTCACCACTTTTCCGTCGGGAGAAGTGAAGGTTTTTTCCACTACTTCAGACTTGCGGCCCATGTGCCCGTATGCAGCAGTTTCGCTGTAGATCGGGTTGCGCAATTTCAGGCGCTGTTCGATGAAGTAAGGGCGCATGTCGAAGATGCTTTCTACCATCTTGCCGATCTGACCGTCGGTGAGCTCGACTTTGGCAGTACCGTAAGTATTAACGTTGATGCTGGTAGGTTGTGCTACGCCGATTGCATAAGACACCTGTACCAGTACTTCGTCAGCTACACCGGCAGCTACGAGGTTCTTGGCAATGTGGCGTGTGGCATAGGCGGCACTGCGGTCAACTTTGGAAGGATCTTTACCACTGAATGCGCCACCGCCGTGTGCACCTTTGCCACCGTAGGTATCCACGATGATTTTACGGCCGGTCAGACCTGTATCGCCGTGCGGGCCACCGATCACGAATTTGCCGGTTGGGTTGATGTGGTATTTGATGCCGTCGTTGAACAGCTTGGCGTATTTTTTATACTTGCTCTTTACGCGGGGGATCAGGATGCGGATCATGTCGTCTTTGATCTTCGCCAGCATTTTGGTTTCGGTATCGAAATCGTCGTGCTGGGTAGAGATAACGATCGCGTCGATGCGTACGGGTTTGTTGTTGTCGTCGTACTCGAGGGTTACCTGGCTCTTGGCGTCGGGGCGCAGGTATTTGATCGCTTTGTTCTCGCGACGCAGGGCTGCCAGTTCGATCAGCAGTTTGTGTGCGAGGTCGAGTGCCAGCGGCATGTAATCTTCGGTTTCGTTGGTAGCATAACCGAACATCATTCCCTGGTCACCGGCGCCCTGGTCTTCTTTTTTCTTACGCTCAACACCCTGGTTGATGTCGGCAGACTGCTCATGAATGGCTGATAGCACACCGCAAGAATGTGCTTCAAACATGTATTCACTCTTGGTATAACCGATCTTACGGATTACACCACGGGCGATCTCCTGTACGTCGAGATAAGCTTTTGATTTCACTTCTCCTGCCAATACAACCTGACCGGTCGTTACCAGCGTTTCACAGGCAACTTTTGATTGCGCGTCAAATGCGAGGAAGTTATCAATAAGCGCGTCAGAAATCTGATCAGCCACTTTATCCGGATGTCCTTCAGATACGCTTTCTGAAGTAAAGAGGTAAGGCATAAGAAAACTTTAGTTTGTTTGTAATGGGATAGTCTATAAAATAAATCGGGTGCAAAGATAACACCCGATTCAATTCGTTTTATTTAGCCGCCTTAAATTTTGGAGTATACGATCCGGAGCCTCATCCGCTGCGGGTTATTGAGCGGCTGGCCACCCTGTAGCCGCACCCTGCCCCTTGTAACGGACACCGGCGTGAGCGGTTGAATGGCGATCGTTCCATCGGTGACCAGGCCAGGTATACCATAGGTTTCTATCACATAGCTGGGTGACGAAAGTCTCAGGTCATAAATCGGCAGCTTACCATTGACCACGTGCTGTACGTAGCGAGTCAGGTTGAAGCGCCAGCGGCGGATGGTATTGCCATTGGCATCTTTAGCCACGGTCGGGTAACTTCCGAATGAACTGTAATTCGCTCCACCTGTCGAGGTCATCAGCAGGTCGTACGGCACTGTCCGGTATTTGGAGATAGACGGATCATAGGCATCCACGAACAAGGATCCGGGCACATAGAACAGGGAATCGGTCGGGCCGTTATATACCTGCTCCATAATCAGTTCTGCACGATGGATCACACGGTTGTTGAGGCCGATCAGGCCGGGGATTTTGATCTTGGCAAATGTGCCGGGTGTGTTCTGGATAAAGATCTGGTTATCTTCCACCTCATCGTTAGCGGCGGAGGCCCAGCTTGTACCGGAGTAATCACGTGTAACGATATTGGCCTGACCTGCTCCGTATACGCTGGTAAAATTGAAGTAGGCAACAGTGGCCGTATCGAACGCCGTATGCTGCGGGCGTTTCCATTTATAATAAACCGCAAGCTTGGTATTGGCACCTGTCAGGTTGATACCCACCACGGCATTACCGTTGGTCGATTCAACAGCAAATCCTTTCAATTTCTTCTGGAAAGCTGTATCAGAATTGTACGCTCCGTTAACACCCACAGAGTCGTAATTCAACAGGCGCTGACCAAATGCATCATTCAAACGGATCCGCACCTGATAAGGTGTGGTATCCCGGAATGCCCGAACGGTGTCCTGAAACCCTCTGGGGAAGAAAGTGCGTGTACCCAGCAGGTTGTTGTACGCAAACTGGTTGGGTTTGCGGATCAGGTAAGCAGAGTCGGATTTGAATACGCTCGACTGATCGATCTCGTATACATTGAATGTCTGTGAAACGGTCGTATCGCCATATACATTTGTAGGATGTAACACCAGTACCACGGAGTCCAGCAACAGGCTGTCGGGTTCTGTCTGATTAAATGCGTAACGGTAGAACGGTGGCTTCAGTTGAAAAAACAACTTGGCGTCTGTTCTGCCGAAAAGCGGATCATTGGTAATCAGGCCAACATATTGCTCGTCGGCGGCGGTAGATCTTGTAGAATCGTTTGTAAGATCGAAAATGTTATTGAAAGCCTGGATGGCCAGGGTGGTATCGAATGTAGTGATATTATCCACCGGTGGAATCAGATCATCTCCCAGTTCCGTGGCTTCATTGATCTTTTTACAGGAAGACAGCCACAGGATAGAACCAGCACATAAAAACAGCAGTGTTGGAATAAGGTATCGTTTATTCACAAAAGTTAAATTGATGATTAGGGTTATCTGCCTTGTTTTGGTGTTAGATAAACTTATCCCGCAAGTTCGCCATAGAGTTGTAAATACTCTGTTAAATCGGATTCTTCGTTGAAAGGCAGGGTTTTCTTGCCTCTTACTTTGGAGAATTCGGTTATCAGTTTCTTGTCTACATTTTCCGCTCCAAAGGTGATGGCGTCGGCATAAGTGGCACCGCCGCGGAAAAGAGCCGTATTTGTTCCTTCTTTGAAAGGTTCGAGGTCTTTTTCTTTCAGGCTCGGATGGATCAGTGCTTTTTTGATGAAGTCGGCACCCAGGGATTCCTTAAAGGTATTCTGGCCCACGGTGAACACGATCTTGCTGTGCGCAAATACCGGTTCTTTCTTATAAATGGTCTTGAGATAAGCGGGGATCAATCCTGTCATCCAGCCGCTGCAATGGATGATATCCGGAGGCCATCCGAATTTTTTCACGGTTTCGAGTGCGCCTTTGCAGAAGAAGACGGTACGCAGATCATTGTCGTCGAACCATTTTTCCTCTTCGTCATGAAAAACGAATTTGCGTTTAAAAAGCTCCTCGTTTTCAAGGAAATAAACCTGTAAACGCGCGCTTGGAAGAGAAGCCACCTTGATCTGAAGCGGCATATCATCGTTATCGATGGATACATTAATACCGGAGAGACGGACAACTTCATGAAGACGATGGCGTCTTTCATTGATCGTGCCGAACCGGGGCATGATGCAGCGCACCTCGTAGCCACTGTCATTCGCCTTGATCGCTAGCTTGTTGACGATTTCAGAGAACTCCGTCAACTCCAGGTAGGGCGACATTTCGTTGGCAATAAATAATATTCTTTTCTTTGCAGACATGCTTTCCCGTTTAGATGAATCTTTGTCAAAAAGGTTGGCAAAGTTACTATTTTATCGTGAAAACCCGCGACTGAACTGAAAACCGGGTTATTTTTACAGCCTTATGATCATTTTTAAGACAGCCGGCGAACTCCGGACATGGCGCCGGGACGCTGCTGAGAAAGGGCTGCAAACGGGCTTTGTGCCTACGATGGGCGCATTGCACGACGGACATCTATCCCTGCTGAAAGCCGCTTCCGCCGGCAACGCGCTTACCCTGGTCAGTATTTTTGTCAATCCTACCCAATTCAACGATCCGGCAGATTATGCCAAGTATCCCAATACATTGGATAGGGACATCGATTTACTGGAAAAAGCCGGCTGCACAGCTTTGTTTCTCCCTTCCGTGGAAGAAATGTATCCCGAAGGCCTGCCTCCCTCCGCCCCTCATTACGAACTGGGATTCCTGGAAACCGTGCTCGACGGCGCTTACCGGCCAGGCCACTTTCAGGGTGTATGCATGGTGGTTCACCGCTTATTGAAAATGGCAGAGCCCGACAACTTATATATGGGCCAGAAAGACTACCAGCAATGCATGGTGATCGACCGGCTGCTGGAACTGACCGGCATGAACGGGCACATCAGCTTACACATCTGCCCTACACAACGCGAGTCCGACGGCCTCGCCATGAGCAGCCGTAACCTCCGGCTTTCTCCGGAGGAGCGCCATCAGGCAACCGCCATCTACCGGGAGCTAAAAGCCATCCGTGAACAACTTCATCGCGGCGATCTCATTTCCCTGAAACAAAAAGCCGCCAGCAACCTGGAAGCGCAGGGTTTCCGCCCCGATTACATCGAAATTGCCGACGCCCGCACGTTGCAACCTGTGGGCGAATGGGATGGCAAACGCCCGCTGGTGGCGCTGGCCGCCGCGTTTCTCGGCGAGGTGAGGCTGATCGATAATATGATAATGTGAAAATGTGCCCGAGACTTCGGCCCGAAGTCTCGGGGTGTGAAAATGGAGTTTTTAATAAACACTGCACTTGCGTGTTGAACTCACTCATTTACAAATTTTCACATTGTTTGCTTCGGTTTAACCCGAAGCAAACTCGCAGTTTCTCTCTACCTTTGCACCCATTATGCAAATTGAAGTACTGAAATCCAAGATTCACCGGGCCGTTATTACGGAGGCGAACCTGAATTATGTCGGCAGCATTACGATCGACGAAGATCTGCTCGAAGCCGCGAACATGATCGAAAACGAAAAAGTACAGGTGGTGAATGTCAACAACGGCGAACGCATCGAAACATATATTATTAAAGGAAAACGCGGTTCCGGTATTATTTGTCTGAATGGTCCGGCCGCCCGCCGCGGTATGGTGGGCGACGTGGTAGTAATCATTTCTTATGCTGCCATGGACTTTGAAAAGGCCAAAGAGTTCAAACCGTGGATCTGTTTTCCCAAAGAAGGAAACCGGTTGTAAGGATTAGTCGTGAATCGTCAATCGTGAATGGCCCCGCCTTGGTCGTGTTTTCACAAACCTGTTTTCCGGGTAGCAGGAAGTGTGTGAATAGTGAATTGACGATAGATAAAGAGCAAAGGCTGTTTACACTTCGCCCGAAACTTCGCGACCGCTTAAAACTTACTATTTAACACTTACAACTTCCCCACTTGCCCAAGCGCCTTTCAACCATATTGCAGTACTGCCTCTTCCTGGGACTGGGAGTATTCCTGGTATGGTTGTCTGTCCGGAATATCGATGCACAAAAATGGCAGGAAATAAAGGATGCACTGCGGCATGCACGCTTCTACCTCGCCATACCGGTATTCGGTATGCTGCTCCTGAGCCATTATATCCGCGCACTGCGCTGGCGTTTGCTCATCGAACCACTCGGTTATAAAACAGATAAGACCAATACTTTTCTCGCCGTACTTATCGGTTACCTGGCCAATATGGCCGTCCCGCGACTCGGCGAAGTACTGAAATGTACCCTCCTCGCCCGCTATGAGAAAGTTCCCGCAGATAAACTGGTGGGCACCATCGTTCTCGAACGTTTGATAGATGCCATGTGCCTGCTGATCGTATTCGGACTTACCATCATTACCCAACCAGGACTATATGCCCGCTTGAGCGACACCGTGTTTGTGTCTAAAGAAGGAGCCTCAACAGAGCAATCCGGCGGTTGGGGTCAATTCATCCTACCGGTGTTGGGTGGCCTGATCATCATAGCCATCATCGCCTGGATGATCATTAAGAAAAAGAATTTCGGTGATCTTCTCCGCTTGTTCCGCAATATCGGCATGCGCATCTGGGAAGGCCTCACCACCATCCGTCATCTTAAGAAACGCGGACAATTTCTGCTGCTCACACTTTGCATCTGGGCTTTGTATCTCACCAGCGGTTACATCGGTTTCCTGGCATTGGAAGCGACACAGCATTACGGTTTCCCTGAAGCGTTGACTGTATTGTCTGCCGGCAGCATCGGCATGATCGTCACGCCCGGCGGCATCGGTGCCTATGCGTTTATCATTGAAAAAACAATGGAGATGTACGGCCTGCAGCAAAGCATCGCCGCGGCCTTCGGCTGGTTGTTGTGGATCGCCCAAACGCTGGTGATCCTGGTGGGTGGATTGATCAGTTTTCTTATTCTTCCCTGGTACAACAAACGTAAGGCATAAGGCTGAAGGTGCGCGCGTAAGTAGGATTAAGCGCCGCACGGAACTTGCCCGAAACATCCGGCGAAGTGTTAACAGCTTTATTCACGGCCTGCGGTTGTTACTCATTCGTTTATTCACTTATTGACTGATTGCCACTCCTCCCGGCGTATCAAAAACTTAACACAGGTTCACGTCATCGTTCTGTAACTTTATGTTATACGGGGCTAACTGTCAGCCTTGTAGCGGATAAAATTTGCCCATGACGCACCACAAACGAAAAACGATAGCAAGAGATATCAGTTGGCTTTCTTTCAACGCAAGAGTATTGCAGGAGGCTGCAGACAAAACCGTTCCGCTTCCCGAGCGGATTCGTTTTTTAGGAATTTTCTCCAATAACCTCGACGAATTTTTCCGGGTGAGAGTGGCCACCCTCAAACGCATGACGCAGGTGGAAAGCAAAGCGCACATGCATCTCGAAGTAAATCCACAGCGGATCCTGAAACAAATCCAGCAGATCGTACTCGAACAACAGGAAGAATTCAACCGCATCTGGGCCGGCATCCAGGTCGAACTCAACCGGCGTAAAATATTTCTCCGTTCCGAAAAAGAACTGACAAGCGAACAACAGGAATTTATCCGCGATTATTATGACGAAGAGATCAGCCCTAACCTGATCCCGCTGATGATCGAAAATACCCGGGGCGTTCCCAACCTGCGCGACAAATCCATTTACCTTGCCGTGGTGATGAGCCGCAGCACCGATCCCTCGCAACGCAAATACGCGCTGGTGGAAATTCCCAGCCGCGTACTCGGACGTTTTATCATCCTGCCCACAAAGCCCGGCCAGCACGAACTTATGCTGCTGGAAGATGCGATACGTTTCAACCTGCCGGACATTTTCCATTTCTTCGGATACGACCAGTATGAATCCTACATTTTTAAAATGACCCGTGACGCGGAAATGGATATCGACAACGACATTTCCACCAACATCATTCAAAAACTGGAAAAAGGCATCAAGAACCGCCGGCGCGGCAAACCCGTGCGCCTTGTTTATGATAAGGAAATGGATGCCGGATTATTGAAATACCTGATCCGTCGTCTCAATCTCAGTAAGAAAGAAAATATTATTCCGGGTGGTCGTGTTCACAACTTCCGTCACTTCATGGACTTTCCGGATGTGTTCACCGGCGCACGTAAACGCAAAAAGCCCTTCGATCATCCGCTGCTCACCCAGAACAGGATCGCCGACACGGTGATGCAAAGGGATATACTGTTGCATTTCCCCTATCATTCCTTCACTCCGGTGATCGACCTGATCCGCGAGGCGGCATTCGATCCCGAAGTGGTGTCGATCAAGATCACCTGTTATCGCCTGGCATCACACTCCAAGATCATCAACGCCCTGCTGAACGCCGTGCGCAACGGCAAAGAGATAGTGGTAATGCTGGAACTGCGCGCGCGTTTTGATGAAGAAGCTAACCTGGAATGGAAAGAACGGCTCGAAGAAGAAGGTGCCAAAGTATTGGTCGGCATCCCTAAAATGAAAGTGCACTCGAAACTGTGTGTGATTACCAAAAAACACAAAGGTAAATTGCGTCATTACGGGTTTATCAGCACCGGCAATCTCAACGAAAAGACCTCAAAAGTGTATGCCGACCATTGCCTGCTGACAGCTAATGCACAAATAATGGTCGATGTAAACAAAATATTCCAGTATCTCGAACAGCCAAAACTCGGTGTGGGGCTGCTCAAGGAATGCAAGACCGTTATTCCGAGTCCGCACTATGTAAGGCAGGAACTGGAACGATTGATCCAGGAAGAAATTCACCAGGCCAGGCGAAAAAAACCGGCCTCGATCATTGCAAAAATGAATTCGTTGTCGGATGAAAAAATGATCAGCAAACTGTACGATGCGGCGCGTGCCGGTGTAGAAGTGAAACTGATCATCCGTGGTATCTGCTGCCTTTTGCCGGAAGACAAAAAATTTAAAAAGCCGGTGGTATCCATCAGTATTGTAGACGAATACCTCGAGCACGCACGCGTGTGGGTATTTCACAATAAAGGCAAAGAAAAAGTTTACCTATCTTCGGCCGATTGGATGCTGCGCAACCTGGATCACCGGATCGAAGCCTCCTGTCCTGTGTGGGAAGAAGGATTGAAGAAAGAGCTGATCGATATATTGAATATCCAGCTCAGCGACAACGTAAAGGCCCGTTATCTCAACAATGCCAACGATAACCGTTACGTAAAGACACCAGGCCGGAAGATCCGCTCACAGGTAGCCATCTATAATTACCTGATTAAAAAAACGACGAATCATCGTGAGATTGGCAGCCATTGATATTGGAAGTAACGCCGCCCGGCTTTTGATCAGCGACGTGATCCTGTCCGCACAAAAAGAACCTGAATTCATTAAAATTGCCCTGATACGCGTGCCCTTAAGACTGGGCTTCGATGTATTTGAAAAAGGCGAGATCTCCGAACAGAAGATCAACAGGATCTTTAAAACCATTTATGCCTACAAGCACCTGATGGAAGTATACGAGGTGAGCCATCTGCGGGCCTGCGCCACTTCTGCCATGCGCGATGCAGCGAATGGCCCGGAAATCATTAAACGGATAGAAGAGGAAACCGGCCTCAGCATCGAGATCATCTCCGGTCAGCAGGAAGCCTCACTGATCAATGAGAACCATTTCGCCGAACATCTTGCCAGCGACGAATCCTATTTATATATCGACGTGGGCGGCGGCAGCACCGAACTCACGTTCTTCAGCGACGGACGGATGATGGCCAAAGAATCGTTTAACATCGGCACCATCCGTTTGTTGAAAGACCAGGTGACGGAGAACACCTGGGACGCGATGAAAGATTTTATCAAAAAAAGCACCCGCGGCCTCCATCATATCACCGCCATCGGCTCCGGTGGTAACATCAACAAAATCTTTTCTCTTTCCAAACGCAAGGAAGGCAAGCCGCTCACGCTTGGCATGCTACGCGACTACTATAAAGAATTCAGCACCCTTACGCTGCAGCAACGCATGATGTTGTATAAACTGCGTGAAGACCGTGCAGACGTGATCGTGCCCGCCCTGCTCATTTACATCAATGTGATGCGCTGGGCCGATGCGGAAGAAATTGTAGTGCCTAAAATCGGTCTTGCCGACGGCCTGATCCGTAGTCTTTACGACGAAGTTTCCGGTAAAAGCGTCTGATCGCAAATCAAGGTATTCTGCTGCAAACACGTACTTTTACCGACTAAACTGATGCCATGTCCCCCAAAGAAGCCAAAAAAGTAACGACCAATACACTGCAGAAAATGAAAGCAGCGGGCGATAAGATCGCCATGATCACTGCCTACGATTATTCCTTTGCCCGGTTGTTCGATGACGCCGGTATCGATATCATCCTGGTTGGCGACAGCGCCAGTAATGTGATGGCCGGCCACACCACTACCCTTCCCATTACTCTTGATCAGATGATCTATCATGCGCAGAGTGTGGTACGCGCACGCGAGCGTTCACTCATCGTCGTCGATATTCCCTTTGGTTATTATCAATCCAATTCAGAGATCGCGCTGGCATCGGCCGTTCGCATCATGAAAGAAAGCGGTGCCAACACAGTAAAACTGGAAGGCGGCGAAGAGATCATTGAATCCGTTCGCAAAATCGTAAGCGCCGGTATTCCCGTGATGGGACATCTCGGGCTCACGCCGCAGTCGATCAATAAATTTGGTACCTATGTGGTACGTGCCACCGAAAACACCGAGGCGGAAAAGCTTAAACGCGATGCCCTGATGCTGCAGGAAGCCGGTGCTTATGCCATCGTATTGGAAAAAATTCCGGCTGCGCTGGCCAAAGAAGTAAGCGAGAGCCTGCACATTCCCACAATCGGCATTGGCGGCGGCCGTCATTGCGACGGACAGGTATTGGTGATGCATGATATGCTGGGCATCAACACCGAATTCAAACCCCGCTTTTTGCGTCAGTACCTCAACCTGGCCGAACAGATAAACGGTGCTATTCAACAATATATCACCGATGTAAAATCCGGGGACTTCCCCAATGATCAGGAACAATACTGATTGTCTACCTTTGCATTTCAAAATTTGAGACCATATGGATTTTTTAAAGGAACTGAACATTACTGATGTCAATAAAGGTGTAAGCACCGGCACTGCCTGGCTGGATGCAGGTGGTGACGTAATCGAATCATTTTCTCCCGTAGACGGAAAGAAAATTGCATCGGTAATTGCTGCCGACCGTGCTTCGTACGAAACATTAGTGACCAAAGCGCAATCGGCCTTTCTTGAATGGCGCACCTGGCCTGCTCCCAAGCGTGGCGAGATCGTGCGCCAGATCGGTGAAGCGCTGCGCAAATACAAAACACCATTGGGCAAACTCGTTTCGTATGAAATGGGAAAAAGCCTGCAGGAAGGATACGGTGAGGTACAGGAAATGATCGACATCTGCGATTTTGCTGTTGGCCTTTCACGTCAGTTGCATGGTTTGACCATGCACAGCGAACGCCCTGCACACCGCATGTACGAGCAATATCACCCGCTGGGTATCGTGGGGATAATTTCCGCCTTCAATTTCCCTGTAGCCGTATGGAGCTGGAACTCGATGCTGGGCTGGGTTTGCGGTGATGTGTGCATCTGGAAACCATCGGAAAAAACACCTCTTTGCGCAGTAGCCTGCCAGCACATCGTTGCCGAAGTGTTTGAACGCAACAATGTACCTGAAGGCGTAAGCGGTCTGCTGATCGGTGGCCGTGAAAGCGGCGAATGGATGAGCCAGGACGGACGTATTCCGCTGGTATCTGCCACCGGTTCCACACGTATGGGCAAAGCAGTCGGCGCTACCGTTGGTGCGCGTCTCGGCCGTGCGTTGCTCGAGTTGGGAGGAAACAATGCCATCATCATTTCCAAAGATGCGGATCTGGATATCGCCATCCTTGGTGCTTTGTTTGGTGCAGTAGGTACAGCCGGTCAACGTTGTACCACCACCCGCCGCCTGATCATTCATGAAGATATTTACGAAGATGTAAAAGCGAAACTGACCAAGGCATATAGTCAATTATCCATCGGCGATCCGCTGGATCAGAAAAATCATGTGGGGCCGCTGATCGATAAAGACGCCGTGAGAGCTTACCTCGATGCCATTGAACAATGTAAATCCGAAGGCGGAAAATTTGTGGTAGAAGGTGGCGTACTTGAAGGAGCCGGCTATGAAAGCGGTTGTTATGTGAAGCCTTGTATCGCCGAAGCACAACCGGCCTACAAGATCGTGCAACACGAAACATTTGCACCAATACTGTACCTGCTCAAATATAAAACGATCGAAGAAGCCGTGGCCATTCAGAATGGCGTTCCGCAAGGACTGTCTTCTGCGATCATGACCCTGAACCTCCGTGAAGCGGAACTGTTCCTGTCGCAACAGGGAAGTGATTGCGGTATTGCCAATGTCAATATCGGAACCTCCGGTGCGGAGATCGGTGGTGCCTTTGGTGGTGAAAAAGAAACCGGCGGTGGCCGCGAAAGCGGTAGCGATGCCTGGAAAGTATATATGCGCCGCCAGACCAATACGATCAATTACAGTACCCAGTTGCCACTGGCACAAGGGATTAAGTTCGATCTGTAAAGTATTAAGTTATAAGTAGTAAGTTTTAGGTTATAAGTATTTACGGTGATTTATGACCTAAAACTTATTACTTAATACTTATAACTTATTTTTGCGGTACAACAATATCCTGAACCCAACTGCTTATCCAATGAAAAGGATCCTGCTACTTCTCTCCTTCAGCTTAACCACTTTCCTTACAACGTCGGCTCAGTCGCGCATCGGCCTGCTTATCGGCGGACACCAGGCTACTGTCCAGGAAAAAAATGATCTCCCCGACTGGGAATCGATCAAAGGCAACTATAAGGGACGCACAGGCCTGCGCATTGGTTTTATTGCAGACATGCCGCTTGGCACTTCGCGTTTCTATTTCCAACCCGCTGTTTTCCTGAGCAACAAAGGCCGCAAATACGCGCAGGTGTTCGATACTACCGTATCACAGACATTAAGCGTAAGTTCACGCCAGTTTGTGAACTACATCGATATTCCGCTCAACCTTGTTTATAAAATTCCCATCGGGCGTACCACAAAATTTGTGATCGGAGCAGGTCCTTACCTCTCTTTTTTCTACAGCGCCAAACATAAAACGGAAACATTTTCCAAAGATGGTCAGTACACGCTGGAAGAAGACAACGATCCCGGCGTAGGCAAAGAACCCGGTGATTACAAAATATATGACTACGGTGTAAATGGAACGGCCGGTTTTGAATTTGGCCGCGTATTCCTCACCGCTCATTATGCACAGGGACTAGGCAATTTTTACAAACCTGTTGATTATACAGCCAGCCAGTTCCGCCATCGTACTATCGGTGCAACGCTGGGCATTTTCCTCGGTAAACAACCGGAGCCTGCCCCTCGCGACCAGGATAAGGATGGCATTCCTGACAAAGACGATAAATGTCCTACGCTGCCCGGCCCGGCCGCATTGAACGGTTGTCCCGATGCGGATGGCGACGGCGTTGCCGACCCTTCGGATCGTTGTCCGGCTGAAGCGGGTCCCGTAGAAAACCAGGGTTGTCCGTGGCCCGATCGCGACAAAGATGGTATTGCAGACAAAGATGATGCATGTCCTGATCAGCCCGGACTGCCGGAAGACAAAGGATGTCCTCCTGCCGACAGCGACGGCGACGGCGTTCCGGACAAGGCGGACAAATGTCCGCAGCAGGCCGGTGTAGCGCGTTATGATGGTTGTCCTGTGCCGGATACCGATGGTGACGGCATCAATGATGAAGAAGATAAATGTCCCACAAAAGCGGGCACGCGCGCCAATAATGGTTGTCCTGAGGAAGTGAAGAAAGAAGTAGTGGAAAAAATCAACTATGCTGCCGGTAAGGTGCAGTTTGCGGTGAACAAGGCCGTGCTGACGCCTGCATCGAAAAAAGTGCTGGACGGCGTGGCCGATATCCTGCGCCAGCAGCCTGAATTGAAACTGGCCATCGGCGGGCATACCAGTTCAGATGGCAGCCGCGAACTCAACCTCCGCCTGTCGCAGCAGCGCGCCGATGCGGTGAAAAACTACCTGATCTCCAAAGGCATAGAAGCGGAACGGCTGAGTGCCACCGGTTATGGTCCGGATCAACCCTTAAACGAAGGCAAAACGGCTGCAGAGAAAGCGCAGAACCGCCGGGTGGAAATGGTGGTGAGCAACCAATAGACATACATAACCGTCACATAGCTAACCAAAACCCCTGCAGTAGCCCTGCCGGGGTTTTGCATATAATGTGAAAATGTATGAATGGTATGCATTATTTTTACGTCTTTCCCAAATTTGTAGTATAAAAAATAGCAAATGAATCAGTTAACAAAACACCTCTCCCTGTTTGCCCTGTGCGGATTGATCGGCTTATCGTCGTATGCACAGAAGGAGGTTCCGAAAGGCTGGCACCTGCTGGACGCAAAAGACAGCGGCTACTATGGTATCAGCCTGGAAAAAGCCTATGAATTCGTTAAAGCAAAAAAACTGAAAAGCAACGCGGTTATCGTAGCGGTAATTGATTCCGGTGTCGATACGCTGCACGAAGACCTCAAGCCCGTGCTGTGGAAAAATCCGAAAGAAATCCCCGGTAACGGTATTGACGACGACAAGAACGGCTATGTAGACGACGTTTACGGCTGGAACTTTATCGGCGGCCGTGATGGACAGAACGTAGAAAAAGATTCTTATGAAGCTGCCCGCGTTTACCACAAATACAAAGCAAAATTCGAAGGCAAAGATCCTTCCTCCTTCAAAGGAGAGGAAGCGAAAGAATATGCCATGTGGGCCAAGGCCAAAGGTGATGTAGCCAGCAATGTGGAAGATCCCACCATGGTGATGATGATCCGCAGAACGGTGAATGAATTCAAAGCTGCCGACTCTATCGTTCGTGCAGAATTGAAAAAAGAAGAATACACCTGTAAAGATCTCAGCACTTACACGACTACCAACAAACAAGCTGCTGCCTTCCGCGACCGTTTCGTTGCGATCTGCAAAGCCAACGATACCGATGAAATCTCCAACAAAATGTTGCTTGACGAACTCGAAGGTGAAGTGGCCAAGATCGATGCGGCTGATATAGCACCAAAAGCATTCCGTAACGATATCGTTAAAGACAACTACAATGACTTCAACGATCGTTTCTATGGCAATAACAACGTAATGGTGAGCAACAGTGCTGCGCTGCATGGTACACACGTATCCGGTATCATCGGTGCTGCCCGCGGCAACGGACTGGGCATGGACGGTGTGGCTGATAACGTTCGCATCATGACAGTACGTGCCGTACCTGATGGTGACGAGCATGATAAAGACATTGCACTGGCTATCCGTTATGCAGTCGACAATGGAGCCAAAGTGATCAACATGAGTTTTGGTAAAGGATTCTCTCCCGAGAAAAAATGGGTAGACGAAGCTGTTCAGTATGCTGCCAGCAAAGGTGTATTACTCGTACACGCTGCAGGTAACAGTGCTCAGAACCTGGACACGTCCTGGAATTTCCCTACACCTGTATTCGAGAACGGCAAACGTGCAGCCAACTGGATCACTGTAGGTGCCAGCGCTCCTTTTGCCGATATCAAAGACGGAGGTCTTACGGCGAGTTTTTCCAACTATGGTAAAAATGAAGTGGATGTATTTGCGCCCGGCGTGAAGATCTATTCTACCGTTCCCGGTGGTAATACCTATCAGAACCTGCAGGGAACGAGCATGGCGTCTCCTGTGGTTGCTGGTCTGGCTGCTTTCATCTTGGAATATTATCCTAATCTCAGCGCTGAGCAGGTGAAATATGTGATTGAGAAATCATCCACCAAACCTGGCCAGAAGGCGTATGATCCGGGTACCCATGAAGAAGCGGATTTCGGTACACTGAGCCGCAGCGGTGGTATTATCAACGCTTATGAAGCCATTAAACTGGCCTCTACGTTGAAAGGTGAACGTCCCAAGACCGTAACTCCCAAAACAACGGTGAAGCCTAAGAAAAAAGCATAACCGTTTAGTTTCGGTAAAATACGTAGCCCCCGCCAAAGTGCGGGGGTTTTTATTATCTTACACCGAACAAAACAATGAACCGGCTGTTTTAGGTTCGTTAATCAAACCCGCATGATGAAGAAATATATCCTCCCCGTATTTGCGATCACGTTGTCTGGTATTGTGTTGACCGGCTGTCAATCGGGCTCGGGTAAAAAATATCCCGAGCAGGACACCAGTCTTAAAATGCCGGCTGCTGCTGCGCCGCAAACACCTTTACCTCCTGATCAGACTATCACGGCACCTGTTCCTCAACCCGCAGGAGTAACGCTGAACCCTGAGCACGGGCAACCGGGTCATCGTTGCGATCTGGCTGTGGGCGCACCACTTACGAGTGCACCGGGAGCAGCCTCTCCTGTTCCTGTACCGAATCAACCGGCTCCTGTCATTCAGCCGACAAGTTCAGCCACGCCGATCACTATCCCTGCCACACCAACTGCCGCAGCGCCGGGTACCAATCCGGAGCATGGTCAGCCTGGCCATCGTTGTGACCTGGCTGTGGGTGCGCCTTTGAAGTGAGGGAGAACAGACGTTTTAAGTAATAAGTATTAAGTAATAGGTGATAATCTTTGCGCCTTTGCTCCTTATGTAGCTTTGCGTGAAATCCTGGGTTCTTTTTCTTATTTACTATTCACCATTGACAACTGACATCTTTTGACTTTTGACCCTTCGATAAACTCAGGGTAACACTTTTGAATTTTGATTGCTTATGCTTCCTGATCTCGCAACAGTCCCCGTCTTCTATCATGGCTATATCAATAAAATAAAGCAGCAGAACCTGTTCGCGGCGCTGAATGAAAATTCAAAGGAGTTGTTTGCCTGCCTGGAAGCCATTCCGCAGGAAAAAACAACCTATAGCTATGCGCCGGGAACATGGACGGTAAAGCAGGTGGTGCAACATCTGATGGATGCGGAGCGTGTATTTGTATACCGGGCCTTGCGTTTCTCACGAGCAGACCAGACTCCCCTGCCCGGCTTTGATGAAAATGCATTTGCCGACAATGCCGATGCGGCACATATCTCCTGGGAAAGTTTGCTGGAAGAATTCAGGTTGTTAAGACGTAGCACGGAGTTGTTCTTTGCGGGACTTACCGATGAGCAGCTTCAGCGTGTGGGTATTGCAAGTGAGCAATCCTGCAGTGCGTTGGCATTTGGTTTTATTACTGCCGGGCATGCGGCGCATCACCTGGATGTGTTTAAAGAGAGGTATTTCGGATGACACAATAAGGTTACTAAATAGCGACTTCATACCTTCCCCGATAAACACCCATGGTTCGTGTATACACGAACCATGGGCAGTAGGCTGCCAGCCTGATCCAGGTCTTCATGTCCAGCCCGAATAAACATCGTGCATCACGTCTACACGAATCATGACGTTGGAACGAACTTTCATAAAAAAGCGCGGAGCCTGAACTCCGCGCTAACTTATAACTTATTACTTAAGACTTACAACTCAAAACGCCTTCTTCGGCTGTTCTTCCACAGGTTTATTGCCACGAGCCAGGTTTTGCTGGTTGATCACATCATTCACCACTTTTACCGCCTGATCAAGATATATATCCTGACGCAGGTTTTTCAGCCACTGATTGAAACGGTCTTGTTTGTTCTTGTCAGCCGCCCATTTATCAGCTTCTCCGGTCAACGGATCTACCGCAATCTCCTGCTTCAGCTTCATCAGCTTTTCTGTTTGCGATACCGTTTCACGAATCGCTTTCTGCTCTTTGCGGTATTTGTCCAGTTGCAGCGAATATGTTTTGTCATTTTCCTTCGACAACCATTGTGTATTGCGCTGGATCATGCGGAACGTGCTGTCGCGCTGCAAACGTTGTGCGCTCAGTTGCTGGATTGTTTTCAGATCATATCCGCCGTTCCATCCTGTGTAAGGAGACTTCGATATTTCGTCCCAGGGCAATGCATTTTCATCATCTTTCTCGCGCACTTTCAGGTACTCGTACTGATCAGGAAGAACAATGTCAGAACTCACCCCACGCAATTGTGTAGAGCCGCCATTGATACGGTAGAATTTCTGCAAGGTCAGTTTCACACTTCCGAGTTCGGAGTTGGAGAAAGAGAAACCATTTTTATCGATACCGATGTTGCGCTGCACCGTACCTTTTCCATAGGTAGACGTACTGCCGATGATCACACCGCGTCCATAGTCCTGGATCGCTGCGGCAAATATTTCAGAGGCCGAAGCACTGAATTCATTGACCATTACTGCCAGCGGGCCAGAATAGAGGACGCTCTTGTCTTTATCTTTCAGTACACTCGGCTTGTTGTCTTTGTCTTTTACCTGCACGATCGGTCCTTCGTCGATAAAGAGCCCGGCCATTTGCACTACATCATACAGTGATCCGCCGCCGTTGTTGCGCAGGTCGATCACGATACCGTCGACTTTTTCATCTTTCAGCTTTTGCACTTCACGTGCCACGTCGATGTAGCTGCGGCGTCCATTGGGATCGTCGAAGTGTGCATAGAATTCGGGCAGATAAATATAACCGATCTTCGAATTGCCTTCTTTGACCACCGCACTGCGCGCGTAGGTATCGAGGTCATTTTCGATCTTCTCGCGTTTCAGCGTTACTACTTTGATCGTTCCGTCTTTGCGTTTCAGTGTCAGCGTTACTTCTGATCCTTCCTTGCCTCTGATCAGTTTTACGGCGTCCGTTACCAGGTACCCGATCAGTTCAACGGGCTCGGCAGTTTTGCCTTGCGCCACTTTCATGATGACATCACCCACTTGGATTTCGCCGGATTTGAAGGCAGGGCTTCCTGTTACCACGCTGGTGATCTTGATCGTTCCTTCATCATATTGCAGGGAAGCGCCGATACCGTAGAATGTACCGCTCATTTCTTCATCGAAATAACGCTTATCTACCGGAGGGAAAAATTCCGTATGCGGGTCCATGATGGTAGTAATTGCATTGACGAAAATGCTGAACATATCATCATCACTGAATTTGAAACGATAACGTTCGAATACGCGATCGGTGACCTTTTTGGTTTTCTCACGCGCTTCTTTTTCCAGTTCCGTGTCGTTCTTTACGGTAAACCCTTCGGTGCCTTTGTTTTTCTCGCGGGCATCGAGCAGGTCTACATAACGTTCAAGCGACATGAACTTTATTTTCTTGCGCCAGCGTTCCTGGCGTTCGGCTTCTGTTTTTGTATACCCAATCTTAGCAGGGTCCATCTGCACTTCTTCATCTACATTGTAGTGAAAGGGTTGTGCGAGCAGGGAGGTTGCCATTTTATTGGCTTCTTCCATGCGTGTACGGAATACTTTTCCGGCTTCCAGGAAAAATTCCACTTTGCCGCCTTTGATTTCTTCGTCGATGCTTTTGCCATATTTCGCGCGCAGTGCATCTACATCACTTTGCAGGAAAAAGGTTTTTTCCGGATCGAGGCCGCTGATGTATTTATCAAAAACCTTTTCCGAAAACTTATCATCGATGTCCTGGGGACTGAAATGAGCTTGTGTAAGCATTTCTCCCACCATTCGCAGGATTTCTTCATACTTGGTGGGAGGGTCGGAGGTGCCTGCGCCAATGGTACGGAAAGCGACAAAAAAACCGGCCACAATTAACAACAGCACAAAGGGTAGTCTCTTCATATTCGTCAAATATTTTACTGCAGATCGCATTACCAAAAATAACACAAAAACGATGGATTTCGTGTTTTCCCAACCTTTTAACAAGGGTTTTTGCCAAAAGGTTTTAACGTGGGTTATACGGTCTAACCAACTATTTTTTAATGGATTTTATTTTGGTTTAGTTTTTTTTCTATTTTTGCAGCCTGAAAAGATGGTGGCTATAGCTCAGTTGGTTAGAGCATCAGATTGTGGTTCTGAGGGTCGCCGGTTCGAACCCGGTTAGCCACCCCGATCAAAACCCCGGATATTGCAAAGTATTCGGGGTTTTTGTTGAAATATATATCCATGACTTATTTATTTCTGCTGGTTCCCCTCGTGTCGGCTTTTCTCGGATGGCTGTTCTGCCAGTGGGGACTTACCATGCTGGTTCGTCAGCTCGTTGCCAACCGTGTGTCGCTGGCCGATAAGGCCGGTCAGTTTGCTGCGCAGCGCCTGGAAGGCAGCCTCAACCTTGAAGAGAAGTTGGCGGATCCTTCCCTGCTCGATAACGCCATGCCCGTTATCGAACAGCATATCGATGAGTTCCTCAACGTCAAACTCAAAGAAGAGATGCCGATGATCAGTATGTTTATTGGCAACAAGACCACCGACAAACTCAAAGAAGTTTTTATCACGCAGCTGCGCCAGCTTTTTCCTACCATTATGGGGCAACTGGCCGGCAACCTGAAAGAACGCTTTAATGTGCAGTCGCTTGTGACCAAAGGACTTACCGATCAGCCCGCGGCCGAATTAAAAGCCAATATCACGAAAGCATTTGCCCAACCGGCAGCGCGTATCCGCATGGCAGGCCTGATCGGCGGCCTGGCAATCGGTTTGATCAATGTGTTGCTTTTCTGGCTATTGGGTTCAGCCGCGTCCTGATTTCATCCGTTTTTTTGTCCACTCATCCTTTCATTTGGCCTGTTGGTCGATTGTCGGCCAGGCCGCAGCAGGTTCCGGTGTCTTTGCGCGTCTAATAGCCGGATTTTAACCAGTATATATCCACAACAATTGATACATGAAACAACTTCTGTTAACCTTTATTGCTCTTACACTTGCAGCAGCCGTTATGGCACAGGGTCCTGGTGGCGGCCGTCCCGGCGGCGGTCAGATGCCAACGGGGTCTTTCTACGGTAAAATCGTCGACTCGATCACCGGTAAACCCATCGACGCGGCTTCCGTACAACTGCTTCAGCAAAAATTCGATTCCGTTACCAAAACCCGCAGCGAAGTAATCGTAGGCGGTATGCTCACGCAGTCAAACGGCGACTTCCGCATCGAAGGTATTCCTGCGATGGGAAGATACAAACTCACCATCTCAGCCATTGGTTTCAAAACTTCAGAACAAACCGTCGGTCTCGTTGACATGGCCGCCATGCAACGCATGCGCGCCAACAACCAGGATGTGAGCTCATTGTTCAGCCAGCTCGATAAAGACCTCGGTAATATCAAACTGAAAATAGACGAGCAACTGCTCAACAACGTAACCGTTACCGGCTCCAAACCACTCGTTCAACTCGGCATTGACCGTAAGATTTACAACGTGGAAAAAGACCTGAGCGCTGCTGGCGGAACAGCAACAGACATTCTTAAAAATGTACCGTCGCTCAATGTAGACATCGATGGAAACGTATTGCTGCGTAATGCCAGCCCGCAGATCTTTGTCGACGGGCGTCCTACCACATTGACATTAGAGCAGATTCCTGCCGATCAGATACAAAGCGTGGAAGTGATCACCAACCCTTCCGCCAAATTCGACGCATCAGGCGGCACGGCTGGTATCCTGAATATCGTTCTGAAAAAAGCCCGCCGCGTTGGTTACAACGGCAACGTACGTGCCGGTGTAGACATGCGCGGACGTGTGAATGCCGGTGGCGATATCAATGTGCGCCAGGGCAAAGTGAACGTATTTGCCAATGCCAACTTCGGTCAGCGTAAATCGATCTCCGATGGTACCACCGACCGTTCTACCTACCTGAGCGCCGACACCACACTCATTCTCCGCCAGCACGACCGCAACATCAACCGCGGATTCTTTGCTTTCGGAAGAGTAGGCATGGATTATTTCCTCGATAACCGCAACACGTTTACCATATCCGGTACAGCCGTGCGCGGTCAGTTCAAAACAAATGTGAACAGCGATATTTTTGTCGACTCCTCTTTCCCGTCAGGCATTTCATCGGCTTATACAAAACGTTTGTCCAACAGCGAAGGCAACTTCCGCAACTTAGGCGGTGCATTGAGCTACCTGCACAATTTTCCAAAGAGCGGACATCAGCTTACCGCCGACGTTAACGTAAACAAGAGCCGCAACAACAACGAGAACATTCTCAACAATGATATCTATGCAGTCGCCGGTGGTCCTAAGACAGGATTGTATCGGCAGTTGCAAACAGGTAAAGGCACAAACGGACAGTTTACCATACAGACGGATTACACCAATCCGCTGACCGCTAACAGCAAAATGGAACTCGGTGCCCGGATGTCTCAACGCGATGTGAACAGCCGTAACGATATCGGCGTGATCAATCCGGATGGTTCCGTAACCGTACTCCCTCCCCTTTCTTCCAATTATTCCTACACCGACCGGGTGTATGCAGGTTATGGTACCTATAGTGGAAAAATGGGTGAACGTTTTGGTTACCAGCTTGGCCTGCGCCTGGAAAGCTCCGATTACAGCGGCACCGTACACACCAGTGTGCGCGATGGCAGTGCCTTCAAAGACACGTCCAGCACCTATAGCATCAGCTATCCGGTGAGCCTGTTCCCCAGTGTATTCCTTTCGCAGAAACTGAACAACACAACTGACCTGCAACTGAACTACAGCCGCCGGATCAACCGGCCTAACTTCTTCCAGTTGTTTCCGTTTACCGATTACTCGGACTCACTCAACCTGAACAGAGGTAATCCGAATCTGCGTCCTGAATTCACCAATTCATTCGAACTTTCGTATTCAAAAACATTACCGAAGAATACCAGTTTGCTGATCTCTGCTTATTACAAACGCACGACAGACCTGATTACGCGTTATCAATCACGCGAGAAAAATCCGATCACTGATTCGCTGGTATTTGTGAATACTTATATCAATGCCAATTCAAGTTTTGTCGGTGGTCTTGAATTCATTGTAAAAAACAAAATCACCAAATGGTGGGATCTTACCACCAACCTGAATGTGTATACGTCGAAGATCAACATCGATGATGAAACGATCGCTACGGCGGGACAGATCTACAGTTGGTTCGCCAAAATCAATAACAGTTTCAAGCTGCCTTATAATTTCAGCATGCAGTTGACGGGTGATTACACATCACGTACCGTATTGGCGCCCGGTGGTTCATCCAGCAGTGGTGGCGGCGGTCGTATGGGCGGATTCGGCCAGGTATCCAGCGGCAACGCACAGGGATATTCCAAACCCACTTATGGTGTGGATGCTGCGTTGAAATATGAATTCATGAAGAACAAAGTGGCCTCGCTCACGCTGAGTGCATCGGATATCTTCCGCACGCGGGTGAGTGATATCTATACGATGTCTGAAAGTTTCGACCAGCATGTAGTGCGTGTTCGTGATCAGCAATTCTTCCGCCTGAACTTCTCTTATCGTTTTGGCAAATTCGATATGTCGCTGTTCAAAAGAAAGAATACACGCGGCGACCAGGAAAATATGCAAAACAGCATGCAGGGAGCCCAGTAAGGCATAAGGCCCGACACTTCGGGCTAAGGTTATAAGTTTTAAGTAACAAGTGTTGTCTAAGTCATGGTTCGTGTATACACGAACCATGGTTGTTGTAGAACCGACGCCCCATTCACCCATTGACTTATTGCCTTATTGAAAATAATCCCCTGCCGCGCAGGGGATTATTTTATTGCCGATTCACTCCCGAGGCTTCGGGATGACGATTGACGGTTCACTATTGCTTATCTTTGCCCCCTTTATGCAGCAACCGCTTCGCTTTGGAATAATCGGCTGTGGCAAGATCGCTCCCCGGCATGCCGCGCAGGCTGTCCTTCACGGACGGTTGACGGCCGTATGTGATATTATTCCGGAGCGTGCGCAGGCACTCGCGCAACCCTATAATGCGCAGGCTTTTTTTTCTGTAGATGAAATGCTGCAGGCCGGACTCTGCGATGTCATCGCGGTCTGTTCCCCTAATGGATTGCACAGTACACACACCATTGCTGCACTGGAGGCCGGATGTCATGTGCTTTGCGAAAAGCCGCTGAGCATTTCCACTGCCGACGCCCTGCAAATGGAAAAAACGGCGATCGCGGCCGGCAGGAAATTATTTGTTGTAAAATCGACGAGGTACAATCCCGCACTGGCCGCCTTAAAAGAACTGATCCGCAACGGTTCCCTGGGCGAACTGCTGAGTTTTCAGCTTACCTGCCTTTGGAACCGCCCCGCCGCTTATTATGCCAACAGTTGGAAAGGCCGGCTCGATATGGACGGGGGCACTTTGTTTACACAATTCAGTCACTATATCGACGCCCTGCTCTGGCTCACCGACGATGAACTTACCGCTGCAAGCGGATACCGCCGCAACCACTGTCACCAGGAAGAAATAGAATTTGAAGACGAAGGCATTGCCGCCGTACAACTTTCCAAAGGTGTATGGGGCGGCATCACCTGGTCGGTGAACAGCTTTCGCAAAAACATGGAAGTATCGCTGAGTCTATTGGGCACAAAAGGCAGCGTGCGCATCGGAGGCGAATACATGAATCGCGTGGAATATCAGCTATTGGAACAAGGATCACTTGATATTGCTGAAAGCGGCGGCCCGAATGATTACGGCGCTTACCAGGGTTCGATGAGCAATCATGATCATGTTTATCTCAACCTGGTAAAAGCGCTTGCCGACGGAGAACATCCATTTGCCAATGCAAAAGATGGTATACGTACCGTCAGTGCCATCGAGACAATATATAAATCCCTTTCTTTACGTTGACCACCATTTTACGTTGAAAAAAATCTATTTCACCGTTACGAATGACCTCAGCTTTGACCAGCGCATGCACCGCATCTGTTCGGCGCTTGCATCGCATGGGTACGAGGTAACGCTGGTGGGCCGCAACTTGCCCACATCACTTCCTTTAAAAGAACGGTCATTCGCCCAGAAAAGACTGCCCTGCTTTTTTAAGCGCGGCAAAGCGTTTTACGCAGAATACAATCTTCGTCTCTTCTTCTTTTTACTGTTCCGGCGCATGCATATCATCTGCGCCATCGACCTCGATACCATCGTTCCCTGTTTGCTGATATCGAAAATAAAACGCGCTCGACGCGTATATGATGCACATGAATTGTTTACGGAGTTGAAGGAAGTGGTAACACGACCCCGCGTTCATAAAATGTGGACGAAGATTGAACGCTGGGCAGTATCGCAATTCAAAAATGGTTATACGGTATGTCAAAGTATTGCCGAAGAATTTCAGCGCCGATACGGCGTGCAATATGATGTAATAAGAAATGTGCCGGTGAAACGTATATTAGCTGCTACACAACTTCCCTCCTCGCCTTTCCTGCTTTATTCCGGTGCCGTCAATGAAGCCCGCGGATTTGAGTACCTGATCCCGGCGTTGAAACATATTCGCCTGCCCCTGGTGGTTTGTGGTGATGGTAATTTTATGCCGCAGCTAAAAAAACTGGTCACAGAGCATGGTGTGGAAGAAAAAGTAACCTTGCTCGGCATGTTGCCGCCCGATCAACTATGGGAAATCACCCGGCAGGCAACAATCGGCATCGGTATTGCCGAAAACGAGGGCCTGAATCAGTATTACGCACTTCCCAATAAATTTTTTGACTACATCCAGGCGGGTTTGCCGCAGGTGACAATGGATTTTCCCGAATACCGCCGCATCAATGATGAATATGAAATAGCGGTGCTGATTACCGACCTGAAAACAGATACGATTGCGGCCGCCCTGAACAATTTACAGGAAGACGTTGTTTTATATACTAAGCTGAAAGACAACTGCCTGAAAGCCAGAGAAGTGTTAAACTGGGAACAGGAGTCGAAAAAATTGCTAACCTTTTACGAAACATTGAGTTGACCACGTTGAAACGTTACCTACATATTGTGTGCCTGGACGTGCCGTTTCCTGCCGATTATGGCGGGGCGATTGATATGTTCAACCGGATCAAAGCCTTTCATAAACAGGGAATCGGTATTCATCTGCATTATTTCTGCTACAATGACCGCGGCACCCCGAATGAGCTGAACCAATTCTGCGAATCCATCAGTGTGTACGACCGCAAGTCTTTGAAAGAAGGTTTCTCTTTTTCACAACCCTTTATTGTCGGTTCGCGTGTCAACGATAAACTGATCGACAATCTTCAACAGGATCAGCATCCGATTTTAATAGAAGGCATTCATTGCACCGGCATTCTCCCGTTCCTGGACCTGTCGGTGCGAAAAGTGGTCGTGCGGGTACATAATGAAGAAAGTCTTTATTACAAGGAACTCGCGCGTTCGTCTTTCAACCCGTTGAAGAAAATGTATTTCAGCCATGAAAGTCATTTGCTGAAAAAATATTCAAAGGGCTTGCCGCATGAGGCACTTTATGCCTGCATCACGGAGTCGGACAAAGCTATTCTTCAGCAAAAATATGACTTGCCGAATGTGCGGTTTATTCCCGCATTTCCAAGCTGGCAGGAAGTAACCGGTGAAGAAGGAATTGGTAATCTTTGCCTTTACCACGGCAATCTTTCCGTTCCGGAAAATGAGGAGGCCGCCTTGTGGTTGTTGTGCCGTGTGTTTACCAAGATCCGTGTACCGCTGGTCATTGCCGGCAAAAAACCTTCGAAACGTTTACAAAAAGCTGCGCATCTCTGTCAGCATACCTGTCTTGTTTCCAATCCGACGGAAACGGAAATGAATGACCTGGTCAGGAAGGCCCATATTCATGTGCTTCCCAGTTTCAATAAAAACATTACAGGTATCCGTCTCAAATTATTGCATGCATTGTTCCAGGGACGCCATTGCGTGGTGAATGCACCGATGGTGGAAGGAACGGGGCTCGAACCGGCTTGTCATATCGGCTCCAATGCCAATGCCTTTGCCGCCATCATTGCACAGCTCTATCACCAGCCTTTTTCAGAGGAAGAAATCCGTTTGCGCAAATCGTTGCTTGCCCATACCTACGACAACGATCAGAATGCCCAATCGCTTATTCAATGGCTATGGTAGCATTGTCTATCACGCGGCCACGTTCGGTGCGGATCATGCGTGCCGGAAATTTCTGCACAACAATATAGTCATGCGTTGCCATTACTACGGCCGTATTGAAATCGCGTGAGATATGGAACAACAGGTTCATGATCTCGTCGGAGGTTTCCGGATCGAGGTTACCTGTCGGTTCGTCTGCGAGAATGAGTTTGGGTGAATTGAGCAATGCACGTGCGATATCGATACGCTGTTGCTCACCGCCGCTGAGTTCAAAAGGCATTTTGAAACCTTTGGCCTTCAGTCCGACCTTATCCAGTACGTCGGCAATTTTTTCATCCATCAGTTTATCGTCGGTCCAGCCGGTGGCGCGAAGCACAAACTTCAGGTTATCGTTTACATTCCGGTCTGTGAGCAATTGGAAATCCTGGAACACCACGCCCATTTTACGGCGCAGAAAAGGAACTTTTTTCCAATCGAGCTGGCGGAGCGAAAATCCGGCCACCGTACCTTCGCCTTCCTTCAGCAGCAGTTCACCGTACAGGGTTTTGAGCAAACTCGACTTACCCGAACCTGTTTTACCTACGAGATAAACGAATTCTCCCGCATTTACGCGGAGATTAACGTCCTGTAAGATCAGATTGTCGCCCTGATAAATATTTACGTGCTGCAGATCAATGATAGCGTCGGCCATACGGTGATTATTATATAGTTGCAAAATAACGCATTCTTTCGCTTCAAAAAACCTAAATATCTGTCTCGGGCCTCCCGGGCCGATTTCGTACTTTTGTAAAACAATTTTTATCCATGGGTGAATTCTCTATCGGCGACGCCATGCAACTGTTCCTGAATAAAAGCCCCCTCAAGGGTGATATCCAGGCTATGCAGATACACGACGTATGGGAGGAAATCATGGGAAAAACCGTCGCCCGGTATACAGAGAAATTGCAGTTATTCGGAGGAAAACTCATCATTACCACCTCTGTGGCGCCGCTCAAGCAGGAATTACTTTATCAGCGGGAAAATATCATCCGCCGTGTAAATGAAGTGATGGGACGGAAAATGGTCACCGAAGTGATCATCCAATGATCCTTTATTTTTCCTTACCAACATTGAACACCGCTTTTCCACTCACCACTCCGGCAGGACTCACCCCTTCTATTATTACCGTAAATGAACCGGGCAGGTCATTTGTATAGAAACTAAGCTCAGCCTCACCCTTTTCATTTGTGATCAATTGCGGGGACCAATAAATGGTGCTCAATACTTCCGGCTCGGGTGGACTGAACTGTGCGTAATCCGCCACGTAAAAAAGTTTGGAATAATAACGGCCTGCGATCTTGAGCAGAAACTGATTTTCCTGCTTTGCACTTTTGCATACATAAGTAACGCTTGAGCCGTTATTGAGGTAATAAGAGCCGCCATTCACCGGTACCGAACCTCCATAGGGGTGATTGGTACAATTGAGCACGTTGTACATGCACACGTAATCATTACAGCCGTCTTTGCCATGGTATACGCCGATATCCGGTCTGCTTTTCACAATCACATTTGTCAGTGTTTTGCCTTGTCCCAATGGTTCGGGGCCCGGATCTATCGCTCCTGCGCCGGGAATAAAGGGCGTTGTGTAAGGTAATCGTGCTGCATTCTTATCGAGCGAATCCACCTCGTGATGCAGGATGATTTTGTATTCTTCATTCCGCTTGCCGTTGACCACCAGTCCCATCCTGCGGTCGGGTTCCAGAATGGTCATCTCATCCGGCACCACAAATTTTCCTTTATCATCTGTGCTCACAAAAAACAATCCGTTGTCGGTGATCACTGAAAGTTCTACCGGCAACGTCGCTCTTTTAACAAGCGGTTCCACAACGCCGGAAAGACCGAGTTGTTTTCCCTGCGCCATATTCCGTAAAGCCATAGCTGGTTCCGGTAAATTATAGCGCGTCCAGCAACGCGTGAGTAAAAATTTCTCAAGTGTGGCAGCATCCCCTAACTCGGCCGGAAGCCGGGTAGAAATGATGCCGGCATTGATATAACCCTGGAAATAATTAAAAGGAACGATATCCTGGAAGTAAGCCGGCTGAACGCGTCTGAGCTGTACGGTGGCCGCGGAAAACAAGGTTTGTTGTGGTTTGCCATCCGGATTCTTGACATTGATTTTCACCTTCACCTTCGAGCGATGATGATAAGCATTGGAATCCGTAACCACGGAGAGTTGCGGTTGCTGATAATAGCCAACGAATATCGTACGTTCCGCCACCGGCCGGTCCTGGGCATCAAACATCGTTAAGGTATAAAGTCCCTTCGGCATTTCCTTCTGCGGAATTTTTACCGTCAGTGTTTTATTCGTTACTGTCAATGACCAGTACCCTTCTATATCACGGTAATTGTGCAGCAGCACCTTCACCTTTGCATCTGCCGTGCTGGCAATACGCAGTTGAATAGTGTCTTTGATCACCCCTTCCTGTACCTGGAGGGAATAGCCGTTTTTCTCCACCACCGGAAAAACATCTGCCAAAAGCGGTCGGCTTCCTGCAGCAGAAACGGTATACTCTCTCCCCGACAATGGTGTGAAACGCAGTTCACCTATACCATCAGTACCGGTTTTGAGTTTACCGGCCGGTTGTCCGTCTGCCAACAGGGTTGCATCAATAGCAACGGGGCGGCCGTCGATTCCGCGGGCTTCGAACAACAGCCTGGCAGGTTGTTCATTCAACAGGTTGCCTCCTTCTGCGTACCAGCGAATCCTTACAGGCGGCTGCATCCAGTTGATGGGTTGACGGTTGAAAGAAACAAGCGTATCCTTTTGAATGGTAGTTTCCACTTCATAACGGGTGGCGCCGGCCACAGGCATAAAAGCGATGGGCAATTCGCCGAAAGAGTTGATGAGGACCGAACCATTGACAATGGGTTTTTCATCTGCAAGAATGGTATAACGGGCAGTGGCGCCTTTGGCATAATAGTTATGCTCATTCGTTACGCGCAACATCAGGCGGCAGCTGTCGCCTGATGCCGGCCATGCAACAGCCTTTTCAAATGAAAGCGAGTGAGCACTCGTTTTTCTGCTGCGCAACTGTATCAACTGACGAAATACAACCGGATGTTGCTCCTGAGTAATCATATTGGTATAAGCCACCAACTGGTAATCGCCGGTCTCCAATGTATCGGGAATAAAAAGATACCCTGCCCCCATTCCCTGGCTCATCACGAACTGTGACGACAACACCACTTTCTTCGATTGCCGGTGAGACAGAAAAACATACAATGTCGTATAATCGTTGAGCGAAAAAGGTGTTTGAAGCAGGTAAGCCGAAAACCAGATGTTTTCGTTGGAAACATACTGTGTTTTGTCGGTGTGCAGATAGATCTGCGTATTGTGAAAGAGGGCTGCGCTTTTTTCTACATAAGCATCCACAGCCGCAGGCAGCACGGTGTCCTGCGCATGTAGTCTGTTACTGCTATAAAAAGCTATGAGGAAGAAGAAACATTGTATTGCCCTGTTCATTACTTGCATTTATCGTACTCTTACACGCGGATCAACCACACCGTACAGAATATCGGCCAGGATATTTATCAGCGTAAAAAAAGCGGCAGACACCAGCACTGATCCCATTACTACGGGATAATCCAGTTTTTCCAGCGCATCCACCGTTACTTTACCAATACCTTGCCAGCCAAAAATATATTCCACAAAAAATGCGCCTGCCAGCAATTCGGCGAACCAACCCGTTACGGCTGTGATCACCGGATTGAGCGCATTGCGCAATGCATGTTTCCAGATAACGATTTTTTTCCCCAGACCTTTTGCATAAGCCGTACGGATATAGTCCTGATCGAGTACATCCAGCATGGCACTTCGGGTCAACTGTGTGATGATCGCCAGCGGGCGAATACCTAAAGTAATAGCGGGCAGTATCAGGTTTTGCAAACTCAGCCTTTTATGTCCGTCATTATCGATATAAAACCAGTTGCCGGATATATGTAACCCTGTCCAGTCGCTGAGTACAAATCCGAAAATATACGCGATGATAATGCCCATGAAAAATGAGGGCGCCGAGATGCCTATGATGCTGGAGAAAATGGCAGTAGTATCCCACCAGGTATTCTGCCGGACTGCGGCCAATACGCCTAAAGGAATGCCGATCAGCACGGCGATGAACATGGCCGCTACGGCCAGTAATAAAGTACCGGGTAAAGCCTGCATGAGAATACTCCATACATCACGCTTGCTTTGATAGGATGTGCGCAGATAAGGCACTTTGAAAGCGAGTTTGGTTTCGCCACCAATAAAAAAACCTTTGAGTTTTTTTCTGTTGATTTCTTCTGTTGAATGAATAGCGACGGGTGATACGTCATTGACGTAGTAAAGAAATTGTTTCCAGCGCGGCTGATCGAGATACAGTTCTTTGCGAATGCTGGCCTGGGTGGCGGCATCGCCGCTTTGCCCCATCACCAGCCTGGAGGGATCGCCGAATCCCTGGAACAGGAAAAAAACCAGCGATACCACGCCTGCCAGAACGAGCAGGCTGTACAAGAATTTGCGGAGAATGTAACGTGCCAAGCAATGCAGTTTTTAAAATGAACAGCTTATTTCTTTTCCAGTAACGGAATGGCCGAGCTCATATTAGGAGCAGCCCATTTTCCGAGGATCGTTCCTTTTTCCACCACATACAGGCAGGGATTGGTCCGGGCAGCGGTGCGTATGGCGGTGTTGTCACAGGTCAATACACTGGCGCCTTGCAACGGTGTTCCCTGAATGGCTCTTTCCAGATCCGCTCTTGTTCCTGTTACCAGATGCACGGGTACATTGGATTGCACAGCCGCTTTGTAAACAGGTTCAAATTTTTTCTGCCAGCCGGAAGCGGCGTCTTTGGCGGTCTGCACAAACAGCAATACCACGCGTGGTTCGGCGAGGATGGCTTCTGTTGTGTCTGCGCCTGTTGCCGTATTGAGCACAAAATCCTTGATCGGCGGGTGATTGTTGACGCCCGCACGGATCAGTTTGTCTTCGCGATCTACATAAGTATATAGTGAATCACTGAAATCGGCCGGGAAGTTTTCGGCGGTAAAACGCACTTCTTCGTTTCCTTTTTTATAAACAAAAAGAATAACAGAGCTGTCAGGTATCGCGTTGGCCGGTACTTTGCGCAGATCGGTGATGTTGTTGCCTTTTTTATAAGGAAGACAATCCACCACCGGCAGGTAGCGCAAAGTATACCATTGGAAACCGAAACTGAAGATGATCACCAGCACCATCAGGATGTTGTTGAGTTTGGCGGCAAACAAAGGCTGGATGTATTTACGCTGCCAGCAGATAAATGCGATCAGCACGGTTAAGGCCACATCTTTCAGGAAAGAGGTGCGGGAACTGATAGGAAGACAATCCCCGAAGCAGCCGCAATTGGTAGGTTTGCCCGTAATAAAAGTATAACCGGTGAGGAAAGTAAAGAAAATAATCAATGCAAGCAGCAGCCAGCTAAACAGGCGGATACGCCAGCCAAGCAGCAGTGCAAAACCCGCGATGATTTCGAATGCGTTCATGATCACGGAGGAAGCTAATGTGGTGGGATCCAGCCTTGACACGCCCCATACTTCGAAAAACTCCTGCATCTTATAGCTCAGCCCCAGCGGGTCGTTGGCTTTTACCAATCCGGAGAAAATAAACAGCACCCCTACAATGATCCTTACAAGATTCGTCGTCAATTTCATCATCGAAGTTTTTATGCGGCCGGTCTTTAGTTCTCTCCCTGCAGGATCAGGGCAAACACCGCGTAGTTGAGAATATCCTGGTAATTGGCATCCAGTCCTTCACTGACCAGTGTCTGGCCTTTGTTGGACAATATCTGTCGCATACGATGCAGTTTCATCAATATCAGGTCTACAAAACTTTCCTGGCTCATCTGTCGCCAGGCTTCACCATAGTCATGATTTTTGTCGTTCATCAGTTGTTGCGTGTCTGCTACCTTTTGTTCATAGAGCGCAGCAACCGTGTCCGCATCGAGGTCTTCGGGATCGTTGTCTGTCAGTTGCAATTGGATAAGCCCGATCACTGCATAATTGATGATGCCGCGGAATTCGCCGGGTATATCATCGCCGATGCGTTGTTCTGTTTTTTCCTGCAAGGTGCGGATGCGCTGCGCTTTGATATAGATCTGGTCAACGATGGAGATGGTACGGAGCACCCGCCAGGCCGTGCCGTAGTCTTTGTTTTTCTTCAGAAACAGATCCCTGCATTCGTGAACGACCGCTTCGTATTGCTGATTCGTGATTGTCATGTTCGTTAAAAAGCCCTTCGGGCGATGATGTGGGAGAAACGGAGGTCCGCAATTCCCGAAAAGTTATCTTCGTTCAAAAATAACAAACAAATCCCGATGTTTACCCTCAACTGCAAAGGAAGATTACTGGCATTTGACAGGCCGCTGATCATGGGCATCATCAATACCACGCCGGATTCGTTTTATCAGGGAAGCCGGCACGCGGAAACGGATGAAGTATTGCGGACAGCGGAGCAAATGATAAAGTCCGGCGCCGCGATACTCGACATCGGTGGGCAAAGCACGCGCCCGGGAAGCCGCTGGCTTGGCGCGGAGGAAGAACTTTCCCGCGTGTTGCCATCGATCGAAGCGATCAGCAGACGGTTTCCGGAGATTGTTATTTCCATCGATACCTTTCACGCGCTGGTAGCGCGGCGTGCAGTGGAAGCAGGTGCTTCAATCGTGAATGATATCAGCGCGGGTTCAATGGATGAAGCATTGATTAAAACCGTCGCGGAATTGCAGGTGCCTTATGTGTTAATGCACATGCAGGGAACGCCGGGCGACATGCAGCAGGCACCGCAATACGGCAATGTGGTGACCGAGGTGTTTGATTTTCTGGCGCAGAAAATTGTGGAGTTGCGCGAAGCAGGCGTGCATGATATCTTAATCGATCCGGGCTTTGGCTTTGGCAAAACGATCGATCATAATTTTCAGCTGCTGCGCAAGCTGGAAGTCTTTGCATCTATGGGGATGCCTTTACTGGCGGGACTTTCACGCAAATCAACCATTTACAAAACGCTTGGCATAACCGCGGAAGAAGCCGTGAATGGCACAACTGTCCTCAACACAATTGCTTTACAAAAAGGCGCCGCTGTTCTTCGTGTACATGATGTAAAAGAAGCGCGGGAATGCGTGCTGTTGCTCGAACGATACAACCACGCATAAAAAAAGGGGCAACTTACATTGCCCCTTCGCAGTCAATAAGACTTTGTAATCAGACTTGCCTTAACAGGCGTGGTTTTTCAATAGAAATGGAGCATTCGTTAGCTACAGGATTTTGTGGTGTTTTTGGTGGTGATAAGGTGGCGGTTAGTCTTCGCAAGGGTAAATTGGATGTTGGACTAAAAACGGGGCCAATTCAATTCGCAGGGTAGGAAAATAAAAAACCGTCCCAGTATATCGGGACGGTTACAAAGATGTGGTTTTCTTGTTTTGTCAGATCGATTTCGTCCAAAACAATTTGTTCACAGCCGTGGATAATTATTGCTGAGGAGGTGTATCGCCGGCTCTTACGGTGATCACTTCGATATCGAAGATCAGCGCATCCCAGGGCTTGAACGGAGAACCCGGAGGAGGATTTTTTCCATACGCCAGGTAACCGGGAATATAAATAGTGCCTTTACCGCCTTGTTTGAATAAACGGATACCGTCATCCATACCGGCGATGGCGCCTTGTGAACCTACCTGCATGGCAAACTGGCTGGCCTGAAAAACGCTGTCGGTCGATAAAGTACGTCCTTCGTATTTGATCTCCACTACTTTTCCGTCTGCAATCTGTTCGCCTGTGCCGGGATTGGTGATCGTTACGAAAGTTCCTTTGGGTGTTTGAATAGCTTTTGCGCCTTTGCGTGCGATGTAGTCCTGCACTTCTTTGATCTGGCGTGCTTTTTCACCTGACTTTTCGATTTCAGCGAGTTCTTTCAGACGTTCTTCGTCCGCTTTCTTTTGTGCTTCCGCTTGTTCTTTCTGTGCTTTCTCCATCATCTTGCGGCGCTCTTCCTGCTGGCGGGGAGCATCTTTTGCCATTTCAGCATCATAATCCTTACGGGCAAGGCTGTCGTCGGTATACACTTCCGTGATGCGGATAGCCACCGTGATGCGGTCACCTTTTTTAGCCGTAGCAGGAAGCTGCTCGCTGAGCCCTTTCTTCATCAGGGTATCGATCAATTGTACCACCACTGCACTGTCGCCTTTTTTCAGCAGCGGCATGATCTCGGCGATGCTGTATTCGTTGTTGACAGGATCTTCGGCATATTTAATGAAACCGGGCATTTTACCAATGCTGTTGTACATCACCGAATCATTGTATTTGGTGAGCACATTAAATTTTACCACGTTACCGGAACGGATCGTTGAATCTTTACCGGAAGACGGGAAAATTTTGTAGAGCAGACCGCTCTTGGTCTTTTTATAGCTGACCGAATTACAGGCAGCGAATAAAACCGCTGCAGCGAGCACAAAGGATAAACCCTTTAAGCGTTTCATATTTGTTTTTTTAGAATTGATTTATTGCAAAAGATCGTAGTTCTCTCTCATTACTTCTTTGAAGCGGCCAACCGTATCATTCAGTGACTCTTTGGAGTGTCCGCCGGCAGCATTGTAATGCCCACCGCCATTGAAATATTTACGGGCGAATGTGTTGCAATCAAAGTCGCCTTTGCTGCGGAAACTCCATTTGCGTTCCTCATCGCGATCGATCACCAGCGCCACGAGTTTAATACCCTGGATGGATTGCGGAAAATTAACGAGCCCGTCCGTATCGCCTGTTTTTACCTGGTAACGCAGGAGGTCTGCTTTGGTAATAGCGATGAGTGCCGTATTGAATTCGTAGAAAATCTCCATGCGGTGCAGCAGTACATGACCGATAAAGCGCAGGCGGTTTTCCAGGAAATTATTGAACAGGTTGTCGTGCACCGTGGCGTGATCAAGGCCTTTGGCTTTAAGATCGGCCACCATTCTGTGAACGCCTTCAGTAACAGAAGCGAAGCGGAAGGAACCGGTATCCGTCACCACGCCGGCATAGAGGCATTCGGCCACCTGCAGGGTGATCTTGTCGCCATGGCCTGAAGCCGTGATCAGGTCGAACACCATTTCGCAGGTAGAGCTCTTGCGCGTGTCGCTGACACCGTAATCGAATGACGGGGCGTCGGGCTCCTGGTGGTGATCGATGAGCACCTTTACGCAGTTCATGGCTTTGAGGTGATCGGCCATGGTTTTGGTGCGGTAGAAAATGTTGAAATCGAGGCAGAACAGCCATTCTGCTTCATCGAGTGCGGCCGAAGCCTTTTCTTTTTCCGCTTCGTAGTTGAGCACAGCATCGCAGCCGGGCATCCAATTGAGCCAGCGCGCCCAATTGGTGGGCGAAATGACGGTCACCTGGTGTCCGAACTGAATGAGGAAATTAGCCAGTCCCAGCGACGAGCCCATGGCATCGGCGTCAGGTTTCTGGTGCATCGTAATCACTACTTTGCGGGCGGGGCCGGCCAGTTGGCCATATATTTCTGAAACAGGCTTCATAAAACGGTTGCGAAGATAAGGTGTTTGGGCCATTGCGTACGGGGCCTCGTGCGGTGCCGGGAAAATAATCGGTGGCGGGCTGGACGTGTACGGTAAACTTATCCTACCTTTGCGGCCCAAAAACAAACAAAAAATGAGCAACCGCACATTTACCATGATCAAGCCCGACGCCGTAAAAAACGGGCATAGCGGCGCAATTATCGATCGCTTTATCAAAGAAGGTTTCCGCATTGTAGCGTTGAAACTGACCAAACTGTCTGCTGAAAAAGCAGGTGAGTTCTACGCCGTTCACAAAGAGCGTCCTTTCTACGGAGAGTTGGTAGAGTTCATGAGCAGCGGTCCGATTTACGCAGCAATCCTGGAAAAAGACAATGCAGTTGCCGGTTTCCGCGAGCTGATCGGTGCTACCAATCCTGCGCAGGCGGCCGAAGGCACGATCCGCAAATTGTATGCAACTTCTCTTGGTGAGAATGCCGTTCACGGAAGCGACAGCGACGAGAACGCGAAGATCGAAGGCGACTTCTTCTTCAGCGGTCTGGAGCAGTTCTAAGATCTCATTTCTTATGATAGTAAAAGCGCCTCTAAAGGCGCTTTTTTAGTTTTAAGTTATAAGTATTAAGTAAACCAGCCATTCACTATTCACTATTGACTATTCACTATTGACTATTCACTATTCACTATTTTACACCTCCCGCCAGGCGGGCACATTTCCACATTTCCTCAAATCGTCGTTCCGGCCACCACAGTATTGTCCAGCGGCTCTACGGTATAGCCGGCTTTACGAAGCAGGTTGATCACTCCTTCGGCTCCAGGCAGGTGGCCCGCACCTACGGCTATCAGTAATGTTTTACCGGGCAGCAACGTTTTCAGTTTTTCCACCCAGTTGCGGTTGCGTTTGAATAACAATATTTCAGTGAACTCGGTAAGCCCCACTTCCGATTTCAACATCAACTGTTCAAGTTTTTTCAAATCCTGCTCGCGGTAGGCCGACATCAGTTCGTCTAGTTCCTTGTTATCTCCGTCTCCGGCTTCTACTTTTTTGATATAGGCCACCAGTTGTTCGGCCTGTTGTTTATAAGGAATCTGGTCGAGAATGCTTAACTGATAAGACATCGATTCCAGTCCCTGGATCGTTTTTTTCTTTCCCTTGGCTTTTTCCATGAGAATCTGTTCCATCATTGCCGTTTTGCCGCAGGGCAGGGATGATTCGCTGATCACGGAAGCCGCCAGCATCGGCTTATACCCTTCCAGCATGGAGAACGGAAGCATCCCTCCTTTTTTATCGAAGTATTCTTTTACTATCAGGTAGTCGGCTTCACTCAACAGATCTTTTAACGTAGTATCGCCTTTCATCTTCATCTGCTTCATGGACTGCATCATTTCGAGCATATTGTCGAGGTCCACTTCAAAATAAACCTCATCTACGCGACCGATCAGTTTTTCCATATTACCGCTGATGCCCGCATCGTCTTTGCACAACAGGTGAATAGTGCCGAAGATGTAAGATGGCTGTTTCAGATCCTTACCGCTGATACGCCAGAGCAGGGTATTGTCAGAATCAGCTTTCTTGATATCGGGTTGTGCACAGCCCAATAAGGTGGCAAAACTCAACAGGAAGCTGGCGCTTAATTTTCTCATCATGATTATTTAGGATAACAATTTACTTAAAAAATAAAGGATGGGTTGTTAATAAAACACTTCCTGCCAGTAACGCATGAAATGTGTTCCCCATTTCACTTTTAGCTCATCCGTCGCGACAGGCCAACCCAGTGCCTGCTTTACTGCCAGTACCGGCAGGTTTACGCCCGCACCCAATGCCGCAACAATCGTTCCCTGTACACGGGGATTCACTTCCAGTAACAAAGGCTGCCCGTTGACCGAACGCCTTACCTGTATGCCAATATTGCCATGCAGCCCAAGCATCCGGATAATGGCGGTGCAATAGTTGATTATTTCTTCGTCCTGCATAAACGTGCCACTGACACTGATGCCGTTGATCATTTTGCTGCGCAAACGAGGTATGGCAATAACGGTTTCGCCGTGGTTCGCGAGGCAATCCACTGAATATTCTTCGCCCGGAAGAAACTCGGCCACCAGTAGTGGTGGAAACGGTTTTAATTGCAGCAGGCGTTGCGCTTCGGACAAAGTGATGTGAATGCCTGAAGGTTTTTGATGGAACAACCAGTCGGCCTCGTCGAGCGATGCATCGAGTACGCGAAAACCACGGCTGCCATTTCCCTGGCATGGTTTAAAGCAAACCGGACGCGCGGGATAACCCAATTCGTTAACGGCATTATCAAACTCTTCTATGGTATGCACGATGCGGAAGGCTGGCACGGGCAATCCGTGCATTTGTAAAGCGCGGTATAAATTTCCTTTATCATTGGCCAGTTCCAACGAGTTTACCGGCGATACCAATATTTCTGTTCCATGCATTTTGAAGAGATCGGCAAAACCAGCGAGCGTCATCAGCTCCCGTGTTACGAGCGGCATGACTACCTGGATATTTCTGGCGTGGCAAAGCGAAAGCATTTGCGGGATATAATCCGTATCCGCTGCTACGGGAATCAATTCGAACCGGTCGTGCAAATGCCGCGATACGGCATCAGGCGATGCATCTGCTGTCCATATCCTGAATGCGGGGCATTGTTTCAGGCAATGCAAAATACCGGCGGCACCGGGAGCGCCGCCACCCGTCATGAGAATATTGATCGTTGCGGATTGATCCGTCATATAAGCTGATTAAGCATTGGCCACTGCTTCGAGACCATACTGCTGATCTTTGTATTTCAGTGATGGCGAAGCAATGAATGGCCCGATATTCAACTGATCCCACTTCGCATCAACCGCTTTAATCGTTGCTTCATCTGCTACGATGATATTGGGCCAGTCGCGCTGGAAATCGTCGAGTTCTTTTGTTTTCAACGTGCCGTCCAATCCCATACAGGCCACGGTTTTCCCCGGCACGCGGGTTGATGGACGTTCGTGCACCACGCTATCACGCCGGGGATCGAGGTTATTGCAAAATCTCCACAGTGAAGTAGCGAGATCATTTGCATTGACGGTATGTTCTACATAGAGAATCATCTTCACCCCTTCCGTTTCAGGAAGACCGGCAAGTTGGGCATGCAGTTCGCGCACATGCCCGCGGCGTTCTTTTTTTATCCCTACAATCAGGCAGGGAATATCCTGTGCCAGCAGTGAAGTATTGACCGATTTTATTTCCTTAAACGTTTCGAGCCATTGCGCTCCGTCTATGGTTATTTTATCCGGCGATGGTGCAACATGATCGTTGATTTCTTCGGTTGTTTTCTTTGTGCCATCGATGCACATTTTACCGCCGAAGCCCAGTTTGCTGCAGCTATGGTCGAGTACATCCATCGGACCTTGTGAAAAATAAACATCCATGGATGGATCGAGGTTGCGGAATACATACCGTGCGAGTTCGCCATAATTGGTAATGGAAACGCCCTTGTCGGCGATCACCAATATTTTATTGAACATCATCTGTCCGGCGCCCCACATGGCATTCATCACTTTCTGTCCCTGCCCTGCATAATCTTTCTGAATCTGCGCGATCACGAGGTTATGGAAGACACCTTCAACCGGCATATCCATGTCTGTGATCTCGGGAATCATCGTCATTTTTATCGGTGCCAGGAAAATGCGCTCTGTAGCCTTACCCAGCCAGGCATCTTCCTGTGGAGGAATGCCAACGATGGTAGCAGGATACACCGGATTTTTTTTATGTGTAATGGCGGTGATGTGAAAACGAGGATACCAGTCAGGCAGTGAATAATAACCGGTATGGTCGCCAAAAGGTCCTTCCCAGATGAGTTCATCATTGGGATCAACGTATCCTTCAATCACGAAGTCGGCATCGGCAGGCACTTCGATATCGGGCTGACTGATACATTTTACCAGTTCTACTTTCTTTTTACGGAGAAAACCGGCGAGCATGTATTCATCAACGTTGTCGGGCAACGGTGCAGTAGCGGAATAAGCATAAGCAGGGTCTCCGCCCAATGCCACAGCTACAGGCATGCGTTTGTTGAGTTTTTTGTATTCGGCGAAATGGCGTGCCGACACCTTGTGCTTATGCCAGTGCATACCGGTAAGCGTCGGGCCAAACACCTGCATCCGGTACATACCTACGTTGCGCGTTTTGGTCAGCGGATCGCGGGTATGGATCACGGGCAGCGTAACAAACGGGCCGCCGTCTTTGGGCCAGCAGGTGATCACCGGAAGTTTGGTGATATCGGGTTGCTCCATTACTACTTCCTGGCAGGCGCCTCTGCCTTTTATTACTTTGGGCATCCAGGAGGCAAATTGCCCGAGTTTGGGAAGCAGTCTCAGTTTATCAAGAATACTTTCCTTGGGAGAAGCCAGTAATTTGAAAAGTCCTTCAATATCAGCGGCTACGTCATCAAGATGATTGACACCAAGTGCCATGCACATCCGTTTGTCGCTGCCGTATGCGTTCATCAGCACGGGAAAATCGTAGCCGGTATTTTCGAATAACAGTGCTTTTCCTCCACCTGGTTCCTTGCTCACGCGATCGGTTATTTCTGCGATCTCGAGCTTCGGATCAACATAAGTTTTGATGCGTATCAATTCTCCTGCCTGTTCAAGTGCGTCGATAAAAGCCTGCTGATCTTTGTATGCCATAATAGACGCAAAGGTACGTGGAGATAATTTGATCCCGAGGCTTCGGGATTTGATAATTTTGAGAATTGCGGGGAATGCGGGTTGAGGCAACCTGAGAGTTCCCGATATTTCCCTTGAGGCCGAAGTATCGGCCTAACCAAGAGCACTCGTCAATCGTGAGGTGTCGACAGGAACCAGCGAGATGTTAAACCCTGTCAATCCGACATCACGCCCTTGTTGGTCTCCCGACGCCTTCTTGGTCGGGAGACCAACAAGGGCGCTAGCTTATACCTCACGCCGCCTTTACGTTTAAAAATGAAAAGAAGCTCCTGGGCATAAACGTCCCGAACAGTTGTGGTGTCGTTCACCAACCAGCGTCAATTTCAAGCAAAGGACTACTTAAGGCTGTTAAACCTTACACCTTACGCTTTAAACCTTCTCAAAGCGGTACAGTCGGACAGCCATAACGGCTTCTGCGGCCACCGCCACCTCCGTTACCAAAACGATAAGTCAGGTGCAGGCCCATCGTATAATACCAGTCATTGCTTTTGGGGCTTCCGCGCTGAAGGTCTTTGGCGGGATAATCAGGGTTGCCGCCGGGCAGTTCATCGCCGCGGTACGACATATCCACGGCCAGTTGGCCGCGAGCTGTCAGCAGGTCGGTGGCGTCAATGTAATTCTTGCTCACGTCATCGAGATAATCGGTGAACAGCTTGCGCATGTTCAGTTCCAGCCCCACACGAAGATTCTCTGTAATGGCATATTTAACGCCACCACCGAACGGTATATTGAGTTGGGTAAGACTGTACGGTTTTCTGTCGGGATAGCCTTCAAGGCCCTGTCCTTCCGTGCTGAGCGGTTTGAGGTATACTTTTTCCCCGGAGGTTGTATAAGCGTAAGGATTGAAACGAAAAACGCCAAGCCCCGCAAACACATAAGGCGAAAAACGGTTTTCGTTCAGATTGAAGAGATAATACTCTCCAACAAGGCTGAATTCAGCCAGGGACGTTTCAAAAGACAGGTTACGGGCAACGAGGTCGGGTTTGGAACTGAAGCGATCCGCACCGCCGACTACTGCGTAGGTAAACCCTGCTCTGAGCATCAGTTTATCGGTCAATTCGTAGTTGCCGGTAAGCCCGACAGCGCCGTTGGTTGTTTTCCGGGGAAAAATCTTCTCCGTCAGATCGCCGTTGTAGGCCGCTGCTCCACCAAATAATCCCAGGTGAAAACGCTGGGCGTCAGCAAAATGTCCAAGCAAAAGAAGCCCGAACACCAGGAAACCGGATTTACGCATAACTAAGTTTGATTACGCAAACAGCAAATTTAAGGCCGGGATGAAGGGCATTGCGGTTTTCCCCCGCAGTGGGCCGTATATGCGATTCCGGGAGCGGAAGAGACCGGACTATCGTTCGTAGAGACCGGTATAGTTGATCCCAAGGCCGGGGCCCTGGCCATAAGTGACCACGCCCTGGTCATACACCAGACCGGTGGCCACGTCTTCGTCCTGCAACAGGGGGCCATCCATATCTACATGATCGATATAAGGAAGCAAATGTGCGATGGCTGCCGAACCGACGGTGGATTCGTTCATACTGCCTACCATAACTGACAGCTCCAGTTCTCTCGCCTGGCGGATCATGCGGAGTGCAGGCGTAAGGCCGCTGCATTTGGTCAGTTTGATATTGATCCCGTGAAAATGATCTTTACAACGTGCAACGTCTGATTCGAACACACATGATTCGTCTGCATACAGCGGCAATGAAGATTCCCTGTAAAGTACTTTCATGCCCTCCCAGTTGTCCTTAGCCAATGGTTGTTCAACGAACTCGACACCCAGTTCGCTGAGTTGCGGCATCAGTTTGAGTGCTGTTTCCAGATCCCATCCGGCATTGGCATCTACACGGATAACGGCATCCGTTTTCTCACGCAATGCTTTTACGATTGCGATATCATCGGCTGTGCCTACTTTCACTTTATAGATCGGCCAGGGTTTCTCCTGCATCTTGGCAACCATCTTTTCTACAGAGTCGATACCAATGGTAAAATCGCAGAGCGGTAACGGCTTATCCAAAGGAGCCAACTCTGCTTTGAACAGTTCATCCAGGCGGCTGTTTTTGAATTTTCCATACATATCCCATGCGGCAATATCGAGTGCACACACGAGGAAAGGATTTTGCGGCAGCAGATGATGGAGATAATGCCAGTAACGGGAAGGTTCGGTGAAGGCAAACTTTTCGATAAACATTTTCTTTGCCTGTATATCGGCGATCATCTTATCTACCGTGATATCATAGTAGGTAATAGCGGGCGCTTCACCATAGCCGGTGATGCCCAGATGTTCCAACGCAACGATCAGCATGGGCTGATGCGTTTTGGTTCCTTTTGAAATGGTAAAAGGATGATGAAAACGAAGATCGAACGAATTATAATGGAGTTTCATGCGTGCGTAAATTGTGCCGTGAAATTAGGCAAATGCAATCAACACACCTTGGTTTTTCCACGTTTAACGTCCGCTGTTTTTCACGTATTCTTTCAATTCTTCATTGAAAGCATCTTCGTTCAGCAGGTCTTCCAGTTTTATATGCATTCTGTATCTCCAGTAATGTTGCGGTACGGCCGGATTGTTGATCCGTTCTTCCTGCGGGTTTTCGCGGCGCAGTGTATCGCTCATTCCGAGAAGATCCTGTAACTGGAAAATACTCCACATGGCTGGTGAATAAAGATGTTGCAGCACGATGGCACGGTTCACCCATGCTTCGCAATAAAAAGGCGCATCACCCCATTGGCCCAGCACGTGGTTATAGAAGTTCTGTGTACGTTCACGATTTTCCTCCCACCAGGCACGCACAGTACTCATATCGTGTGTGGAAGGCGTGATGACAGATAAATAAGGCGCTTCGGAGGGAATGAAGAACGGCTTCGACGGATCTTTCGGCATGCGCTGGATCTCGAGACTGAGGATACCCAGTTCCTGCATCACTTCCGGTACGCTGTGCGGCACCATTCCCAAATCTTCGCCGCAGATCAGCATGTTTGTCGCAGCCTTGAGGTAAGGAAGTTTTTGCATCGCTTCCTTTTTCCAGAAATCATCCTGCCGGTGATAGAAATAATTGATGTACAGTTCGCGGAGTTTCTGCTGCACATGTGGTATCAGGAAGCGGTAAGACCAGGTCGATTCCATTGAAATGCGGAAATGATAAGACAGGCCATTGCTGCCTTCTTCTTCAAACAGAATCACGTTGGCCACAAGTTCGTATAAACCGAATTTGATCTTTTCCTGTTCCGGGGAAGCAATGGCGGTGAAATGTGCTTCCACTTTTTTCTGCGTATCAAATGCAGGTAACAGATCATAACCGCCATGTGTGTTTGGCGTCAGGTAGTGCTGGCGCACCGTATCGGCGTCGTCGCCGAATATTTCATGCAGCACCGTGTCATTTATAAAAGGGCGGCAGAAACGTTCTTTTTCAAACCAGATGCCGTTCTCGCCAAATTCGGTATAATGAACGGGAATGCAGGGAACGAAATGTCCGAGAATTCCCTGCACGGCATGTGCAGGAATACTCCAGATACGGAAGAATCCGAGGATGTGATCGATACGGAACGTATCGAAGTACTCGCTCATTTGTTCGAATCGTTTCTTCCACCAATCAAAACCGTCTTCCTGCATCTTTTTCCAGTTGTAGGTCGGGAACCCCCAGTTCTGGCCCACTACGGTAAAATCATCGGGTGGCGCGCCTGCCTGCTGGTCCATGTTGTACAGTTCGGGTGCTACCCAGGCATCGCTGCCATAGCGGTAAATACCAATAGGAATATCACCTTTGAGCACCACACCATGGCGATGCGCATAATCTGCCGCTTCTTTGAGTTGCAGGTGAAGATGATATTGTATAAAGCAATACAACCCAGCTTCGCGTGCTGCGGCAGCGCGTGAAGTCATGAATTTTTCAATTTCCTGGCGATTAAACACGCTGTTTGTTTTCCAGGATTCGAAACGTGAGGTATCGTATTTGTCGCGGTAATAACAAAAAGCGGCATAAGGCAACAGCCAGTGACGATTGCGTTCGAGGAAAACTTTATACTCTTCCGACTCGAGGCACTCCTTGCCCATCTCCAGGTACAATTCTTTGAGCATTGCCATTTTGAAACGCATCACTTCTTCATAGTCCACTTCCGGAAGATCGTTGAGTTGTTTTTGTTTTTTGCGCAATGCCGTTACCTGTGCGGCATATTTTTTCCCGGCAACCTTTGACAGGTTTATGTACAAAGGATGCAGCGCAAAAGCGGAAATAGCTGCATATGGATATGAATCAACCCAGGTGTGCGTAGCCACCGTATCATTGACCGGCAGCAACTGAATAAGCCGGAGCCCTGTTTTTCTTGCCCAGTCCACAAGCAATTTAATATCGGAAAATTCACCTACACCAAAGCTGTGCTTGCTGCGGAGACTGAATACGGGGATCGCAACGCCGGCGCCTTTCCAGGTATTATTGGGTAAAGCAATAAAGCCATCATGAATGATCGTTTGTGTTGCTTCCGGCGCAGCGAAAGGCAACATGCGGTTATCACCGTCTTCATAACGGACAAATGTTTTTTCGTGCGTATCATAAACGCCATACTTATAAACGAGCGGGAAGGCTGCGTTGGAAAGGTCAACCCCAATCGTCCACCAATCTCCCTCTGCCGTCAGCAATACCGGGTTTTCGGTATTCCAGTGTCCCAAATCATCTGCGCCACCACAAATACAAACGGCTTCGTGTTTGCCCAGCAAGGGTGCTTTTATCTTGAAGAGATGGGTGAAGCTGTTTTTCTTGCGGGAACGGCTGGTTCTTTTGTGCTGCGGCAATAATACTTCCTTGAAAGGAGTGGTATAAAAAGCGTTCTCAAACTCGCCGGCATGGTTCCAGGTATCGGTCAGGATTACTTCGCGAATATCTTTGGAAGGAGCATCGAGTACACGGTCATTGCCCCATTCTGCCACGCGTGCGCCATCCTTATTCTGGAAATAATATTTATACTGCAGGGCGGTTTTGAGGTCTTTGCGATCGATGGTGATCTCCGCCTTCCAGCATTCCTCGTTGAGATATTCCATGGCAACCGCCTTCTCCGGCTGATCCGATCCAAGTGACGGGTGATTACCCCCAAGCCAAAGGCTTTCTCCAAATTCTGTGCGGAACCGTATATAAAACTGAAGCTTCATCGCAATCGTTGATGCTATTAAAAGATTATTGTGTGAAAAAGACACATTTATGCGAATGTAAATAAAATTTACTGCACTGCCTTTTTTGAAGTGAGGCAAAGATAAGCGGAATCGCAGCACCCGCTGCCAGGTTAAGCGGGCGGCATTTTGCTTCTTCTGCTATTTTTCTTTGCTTTTTTAACCGCAGGGCTTATTTTTGCGAAAACAAATAAGCATGGAACAGACGAAAAAATACAAAGGACTGTACTGGTTAATTTTCTTTGCATCAACGGCAGCCCTGTTGTTTGCGATTTATGCTCACTGGGAGTGGCTGACGCTGATCCTGCCGTTCCAGACCACATCGTTTGTTAAGGCCATGGACATCATGTAATCATTCTTCCTTTTTCTATTATAGAGCCATCCGGGTGTTTCACCGGGATGGCTTTTTTATTTAAAGACTGTCTCCATATTCATGTCGTACCACGGAGGCCGTGACCAGCAGTTGTCCGGTATGCCGGGTAGTATGTTCCGCCGCATGAAACAGCAGCCCGATCACCGTCGACGGAACCTGCTGACGCCCCACACCGCGAATGTCCGTTAGTGTTTGTTCATCCACACCTGCGAGATAAGCCAGTGACTTTTCTACCTGGAGGTTGAAGTGCGATACTAATTCCTCTACCGTTACTCCTGCTTCTTCCCTGCCCTCGGCGCGCAGGTATTCTAACTGCTCTTCGTTTAAAGTTTGCGCCGATGCATAGGTATACAGTCGGTCGAGCACACCGGCCAGATGTTGCAGATGAAAAGCGACTGATGCATTTGCAGCGGGCCGGATCCAGAGCCATTCGTCCCGGAAATTTTCCATAGCAGCCGCCACTTCATCACGCGCCTGTAGCAACGCATGTGCTGCGGGCTGAAGCAAAGCGGGAATACCCGCCACAGGACCTCTGAGCCAATATTCAGGTTGAGCCATATTAATTCAAATGTTGTTCGTAGAATGTCTGATGAGAAACCAGTTGCCAGTGGTGATCACGCCGGGCATAAAGACGGATATAACGCAGGAAATACTTATCCGTTTTTTCTTTGCCCTTCTTTTCGATATTCATTTTACCGCGCAGCAATGCCAGGTTGCCATGCAACTCCACCCTTACCGAGTCATGTTGACGCAACGGATAGTCGGCGCGGCCTACGGTCTCCATCCAACCTGCCTTGCCTTCAATTCTTCCGCTGCCGTGGCTGAACACAAAATCCGGCGCATAAAGAGAGTCGAGTGCCGCTACGTTCCGTTCCACCACATATTGGTCGATCTGCTGATTAAGTTGCAGCAGATAACTGCTGTCATTGCTGGTCTGGGCAAACAGCCTGCTTCCGGCCGAAAATAATAAGATCAGTATGGAATGCTTTATCATTATTGATCCTGATTTTCCTAAAGATAACTTTTCGGATGCGGACGGCACAAAAAAGAGGACGCTAACAGCGTCCTCTTATAGTTTATTCTGAAGATTTTTTACTTCACCTCTTCGTAGGGCACATCGGTAACGTTATCGCCGTTATCCTGTGCTGCGCTTTCAGCGCCGGGTTGTTGTTGTTCAGCACCGGGCTGTCCTTCCGCTCCGGATTTGTAAATATCTTCGCTGGCGGCTGTCCAGGCAGCATTCAGCTCGGTCATCGCGGTATCGATACCGGCAACATCCTGTGCTTTGTGAGCCTGCTTCAATTTCTCAACAGCCGTTTCGATGGTCGTCTTCTTATCAGCCGGAATCTTGTCGCCATATTCCTTCAGTTGTTTTTCTGTCTGGAATACGAGACTGTCGGCTGCGTTGAGTTTGTCGATCTTTTCGCGTTCAGCTTTATCGGTGGCTTCGTTGGCACGAGCTTCGGCCTTCATTCTTTCCACTTCGTCTTTGCTCAGGCCCGAACCGGCTTCAATATGAATTTTCTGTTCTTTGCCGGTGCCTTTGTCTTTAGCAGTAACGTGAAGGATACCGTTGGCATCGATGTCGAAGGTTACTTCGATCTGGGGAACACCACGCGGAGCCGGAGGAATACCGTCAAGGTTGAAAATACCGAGGCTCTTATTGTCTTTGGACATGGTGCGTTCGCCTTGCAGCACATGGATCTGTACGCCGGGCTGGTTATCGCTGGCGGTAGAGAACACCTCAGATTTTTTGGTAGGGATCGTCGTATTGGCGTCGATCAGTTTGGTCATTACACCTCCCATGGTTTCAATACCAAGAGACAAAGGTGTAACGTCGAGCAGCAATACGTCTTTTACCTCACCGGTAAGAACGGCACCCTGGATGGCGGCACCTACGGCTACCACTTCATCGGGGTTTACGCCACGGTTTGGTTTTTTACCGAAAAACTTCTCTACGATCTCCTGTACTTTGGGGATACGTGTAGAACCACCCACCAGGATTACTTCGTTGATTTCTGATACGGACATGCCGGCATCCTTCAGCGCAGCCTCGCAAGGCTTCAGGCAACGGGCAAACAGGTCATCTGCCAGTTGTTCAAATTTGGCACGTGTCAGTTTTTTCACCAGGTGTTTAGGCACGCCGTCCACAGCAGTGATATAAGGCAGGTTGATTTCTGTTTCTGTAGAAGAAGACAGTTCAACTTTTGCTTTTTCGGATGCTTCTTTCAGGCGTTGCAGGGCCATCGGGTCTTTACGCAGATCGATTGCTTCGTCGCTTTTGAATTCGTCGGCGAGCCAATCCATGATCACTTTGTCGAAGTCGTCACCACCGAGGTGTGTATCACCATTGGTAGATTTTACTTCAAATACACCGTCACCCAGTTCGAGTACGGAGATATCGAACGTACCACCACCAAGGTCAAATACAGCGATTTTCTGATCGTGTTTGCCTTTGTCCAGGCCATAAGCCAGGGCTGCTGCGGTAGGCTCGTTTACTATACGGCGTACGGTAAGACCGGCAATTTCACCGGCTTCTTTCGTCGCCTGACGCTGAGCGTCGTTAAAGTAAGCAGGCACGGTGATCACCGCTTCTGTTACCTCCTGCCCGAGGTAGTCCTCGGCTGTTTTTTTCATTTTTTGCAGCACCATCGCCGAAATTTCCTGCGGCGTGTAGAGTCTGCCATCTATGTCAATCCGTACGGTATTATTGTCACCTTGCGCAACTTTATAACTCCAGTGACTGATTTCTTCAGTTACTTCGTTAAAGCCGCGACCCATGAACCGTTTTACGGAAGTAATGGTATTCTGGGGGTTGGTAATGGCCTGACGTTTGGCCGGATCACCTACTTTACGCTCTCCGTTTTTCAGGAAAGCCACAACTGACGGGGTCGTACGGCGTCCCTCGTCGTTGGCAATTACCACCGGCTCATTGCCTTCCATAACTGCTACGCAGCTATTGGTGGTACCTAAGTCTATTCCAATAATTTTTCCCATATTAAAATATTTCTCCTTTTTGCCTCCCCTTTTGAGCAGGCATATAGCAATCTTCAATCTTTATGCCGTGACAGACAAACATGCAAAAATGTCAGGTATATTAAGAAAGATATCCCCTGACGGTTAATCCGGTCGGGTGCAAACGGCGCAATCTTGTGAGGATGAGCCTGAAAAACCTGCAGTAAAGCGCTATCTTCCACCGACGGTATTTCTGCTTTTTCAATTAACACCTGATCCATGCCTGCCCAGACTTTAGCCCAAAAACTGCGTATCCGTGCCGGACAACGTCTCCGGCTGATCAATGCTCCGGATGATTTTATGATGTTGCTTGGGCCACTTCCCGAAGCCGTTACCGAAGTTACGCGCGGTGCAGCCGAACAATGGCATTGTTTCGTGAAAAACCGTCTTCAGTTGTCGCAGGTATGGCCAAAAATCCAGAAATATTTGCGTCCCGGCGATCTTGTGTGGTTTTATTATCCGAAAGGCAACTCAGGTGTTCAAACTGACCTGACACGCGACAAGGGCTGGGATATCCTGGATGAACATATGCCGGAATTGCAATGGAATAACCTGATATCGCTGAATGAAACATGGTCGGGTGCCGGCCTTCGTCGTGTGGAAGCAGGCCGTAAACCGGTCACCACCAAACCCCAATGCGAAGAGTTGCCCTGGATCGACCGCGTTAATCGTACAGTAACACTACCGCCGTCCATGTCAGCCGTATTGAAGAAACACCCGAAACAAGCGGCTGTATTTGAAAAAATGGCCTTTACGCACAAACGTGAATATGTTGAATGGATCATGAGCGCAAAAAGGGAAGAAACGATTGCACGCAGGCTCGAACAATTTATCGAAAAACTGAAGCAGCAATCCTGAACGATTTCTTCACTTTCTTTTTGGATTCTTTGAGTTATTTTGGAGGCATTAAAACAATGCCTGTAACACAGGTTTATCATCAGATGAAAACCTATCTCCTGCTTTTTATTGCGTCAGCTACTTTGTGGCTCAGCTCCTGTTCAAAAAAAATCAACCCAGCGAAACCGCAACTTGCGGCCAGTGCATTTAAACTCGATTCATTACCCGACTCAGAAATTGATATTCCCATACAGGTAAACCTGAAACCTATCTACGCGTTGGCAGAAAAAAATGTGGACCAGGTCTTCACTTCGCCTAATTATCCGAACGACTGGGTACAGCCCGGTTGTGATACGCGTTACAAATACAGTTTCCGCAGAAGTCCCTTTCAAATGAGCGGAACGGGTACAACAATGACCTTGAATTTTACCGGCTACTATCGCATAATAGGTTCGACACGCGTATGTGTAAGCGGTACGGCGCTTTCGCCCTGGACACCTGCCTGTCGTTGCGGGTTCGATGAACCGGAGCGCAGGGTAACCGTTTCATTCACCAATAATTTCTCTATCTCGCCTGACTATAAAGTAAAACTGCAGGTAAAAAGAAATGAACCCAAAGCGCTCGATAAATGCGAAGTCTGTTTCTGGGGCCAGGACATTACTACGCAGGTATTGGGTGGATTGAAAGCAGAACTCGATGCGTCGAAAACCGAAATAGAAAAAAACTATGGGATAGTAGATCTGAAGCCGCAGTTTCAACAAGTATGGGATCTGCTTAACAAGACTTATAACCTTTATGACAAGGGCTGGTTGCAGGTAAATCCCCGTCGTGTGCGCATCAACAGCCTGTTTATCCGTAATGATTCGCTTCACATCAATCTTGGTCTTTCCGCGCGTCCGGTACTGAGGCTGGATAAACCGGAGGAGCAAAGTTCATGGGTGCCTAATCTGAGTCAGTTTTCAGGCAACCGGGGTTTTAATTTATTCATCGATGGTCAGTTGGATTATGATTCGCTGAGTAATATCCTGAATAGCCAGATTGTGGGTCAATCATTCGATTTTAAAAAAGGGCCGGTCAATAAGAAATTTATATTTAAAAAATGCCGGCTGCTTGGCGCCAACAATGAGCGATTGGTCATTGAAGTGAATTTTGAAGGAACAGATCAGGGCGTGATGTACCTGACCGGCAAACCACATTACGATGCCGAAAAACAACACCTGGCAATTAAAGACATAGAGTTCGACATCCGTTCAAAAGATGCATTGCTAAAAACGGCAGACTGGTTGTTCAATCGCAAGATCACGCATACGATTGAGTCGTATGCCCAATATGACCTCAAGCAATTTGTTGACAGCGCCAAAGTTTCTGTAAATGCCCAACTTAACCAGGAATGGCGTAAGGGAATCCGTACATCTGGCTCGGTGCAGGATATCCGGCTCATTGGTGTTTATCCGCTGGATAAAAGACTGGTGGTACGAGCAAGTTGCCGCGGGGAACTGGCGGTCAGCGTGGAATCGATTGATTTCAGCTTGTAATATAAAATGACGACTGCGCTTAATCGGTAATCTCGCTATCAGGTGCTGCGGCCCGGAAAGAAAAATGGCGTTGTGCGAGGTAACTGAAAATAATCACCACCACGGTTGTCAGCATCTGTGCAAATACGGGGTAGACATGAAAATTCTCCACCAGTATTTTCAGCAGAATAAAGTTGAGTGCCAGGTTAAACAGGCAGATCATGAAATAACGAAAGAGTTGTATGCGACCTTTCATCAGCGAATCGCTGAATACGACATATTTCGACATGAAAAAGCCGATCGGGAAAGTGATACAAAAAGAAATAAACAGCGCGGCACTGTGTCCTTTAAAAGCGTAGAATCCAAAATTAAGACCGGTTTCAGGAATCACGTATTCGTAGGCGATCATGTAGATCAAAAGCCCGAGTAATGTATTCCCTCCGCCCGCCGCTGCATAACGGAATGTCTGCAGGTTCATAAATTTCCTGAACGGCGGATAGAAAAAATCTATTACCGGCAAAATAAAATCCCTGGCATGATGAAGTTGTCTCCGCATAAAATCAAGGCTCTCAGCCTGTCCGGCAAAAAGATCAAAATTAAAACGTAAAAATGCAAAATCAAAAAGTAAAAAAAACAGAACGGCTTTCGAGGTTGCCGGCAATTAGTCTTCGGTGGTTTTGCGGCTACGGCGGACTTTCTTTTCGATGAGCATAATTTCTTTATCGACTATTGCAAAGACCTGATCGCCCGGGGTTGGCTCCACCAAAAATGACCCGGTGAAGCGACTGAACGCCGGTAACACGCCATATTCAGTTGAAAAAAAGTAGCAGGGAAATCGCAATGATTGTTTACCCGTTCCTCTTAATAGCACGGCCGGATGCATGTGACCGGATAAATAAAAAGAATTACGCAGCAATGGATCTTCGGGTATATCGTTCAGGTCATGAACAAATGTAAAAGGTCCGGCTTCCCAGCTTTTTGCTTCTACGGTTATTTGCGTCTCTTCATACCATTTATCGGCGAGAATATCATGATTGCCTTTTACAAGCAGGATGTCAAGCAAGGCAAAATCCTGTCGCCATTTCCTGAATAATTCCAGTTCATTGTTTACAACACTGTGTGTGAAATCACCAACAATAACAAGCCTGTCAGCTTTGAAAAAATACAGCTGATGCATGAGACGCTGCAGGTCGTGTTTATAAACGCCCTGCGGGATGCCAATACCTGCTTTCCTGAAATGCCCGGTTTTACCGAGATGAAGATCTGCCACGATCAGCGTTTTTTCGGCTTCCCAAAAAATGCTGCGTTCAGCAGTAAGTATCAAATGCTGATCATGAATAATATGAGACAACAAGCCTTGCATGTTTGCAAAGTAATAAAATTGACGAGCCTTGCCAGCATTATTTTGGCGCTTTGCGGTAGAGCCAATAAGCAACGGTAGCGAAAGCGATATTGGGTACCCAGGCGGCCAGCAAAGGCGGGAAACTGCCCTTCGTTGCAAATACTGTTGAGAACCGGTCCGACACAATGAAAAGTGCAGCGATGATAATCCCCAAGGCGAGGTGCATGCCGCTTCCTCCACGCGTTTTACGGCTGGCAATAACAGCACCGATCAAGGTCAGCAGCACAACAGAAAAAGCGGTGGCACTGCGTCTGTACCGTTCAACTTTCAGTGCGCTCAACCCCTCATTCGCACGTAGTTCCTGCCGGGCGATGAATTTCGTCAGTTCCGGCGTCGTCAGTTTTTCCTTCAGGTATTCGTCCTTGATCAGTTCCTCAGGTTTGATCTGCAGGTTGACGATGAGTTCCGGATACTGGGTGATGCGTTCTCCGATGCTGTCGACTCTGCGTTCCGTTACCGTAATGGCCGTCCATTTTTTTGAAGCGGTATCCCATTTCAAACTGTAAGCGCGTAGGTTATAGACGACCTGGTTATTTTTTGTCCGGTCCAGAAAAAAACGGTTGGCAGTATGGGTGGTTGCATCATAATCTTTAATACCCACGTAAGTGTTGCTGTCGATGCGTAAAAAGTAGCAATCAGGGCAAACCTCCTGGTTCTTTTTGCTCCGGTCGTTTTTATCGATGTATTCGGTCTGAAATTCTCCGCGGATGGAATTAGCCTTCGGGATCAGGTAGCGGCTTCCTACCCAAAGGATGCTTGCCAGAAAAATTCCCCCTACGATATAAGGGCGCAGGAAGCGGTTGTAACTGGTGCCGCTCGCAAGAATCGCAATTACTTCCGACTTACCGGCCATTTTACTGGTGATAAATATTACTGCGATAAAAACGAAGAGCGGGAACAGTAAACCCCAGATCCAGGGAACAAAACCGAGGTAATACTTTTTTATGATATCCCAGGTACTGAGACCAGTTTTTACAAAATCGTCTGTTTTTTCACTGCTGTCAACAGCTACTGCTACCACGGTAAATAGCAGCATACAGAAAAAGAAGGCAGTCAGCAGCTTTCGTAATATGTACCAGTCGATTTTTTTCATGCCCGTCGGCGTCTTTTTACTTTTCCGGGCTCAAAAGTAGGCGAAAATGTGTTGTGATACTCCTAAAGCGTCGGCAGAGGCTGCTGATCCGGACTTTCCCCGGGGAGAAAGGGCTTTGATCAGGTTCGGCAACCTCAGGCCTTCGCTTTCAGACATTTCAGCCAGCTGGTGTTATGTCAAAGAACTTAAAATAACTTGTCCGTCACCTCAGACTGATACGGGTGTTGTCAGTCATATTCATTTTGGTCAGGAACGGCGGGAATTTGCCAGGACCAGGATCGTATTCTGCCATCTTTTTGAAGCAGGTAGTCTCCCGCCGGGACCAGGTAACCCATTTCTTCCGGGCCGTCGTATAAGCCGAGATAGCGTGTCAGTTCCGGCCCGAGCAGTATAGGTGTATCCTGGTGATAGACATCCGATTCGTAACGCATTTTGGACGAAAGCGGAAGCTGATCTACATCCAGACTAAAATGTATCCGCTGGTCTTTGTCTACAGAAATAACGATCGGAAACTGATCGGATACCCAGGTTTTAATTTCTTCGAAACAGGTCTCTCCTTTTTGCGAGGTTTTTACGCCGGGTCCGGAAAGGTTGACAATTGTTTCAATACGGCAGATACCATTTCCCGACCGGCATTCGGTTGTTTCGCTGCTGCCCCAACTGACAAGTCCCCAAAGAATATTGACCCCGCCTTTGGATGTTTTGTAAAGAGCACCTTCCGAATAAGTGCCGGTGATGGTTATTCCGGCGACGGTAAACGAGAAGGGTTTTTCTTTTGCGTCCTGCGCATGAACAGGTAATGTGATAGATAACAAAGCCGTCAGGACGAACGCAATAAAGCCTTTCATAATAAACATATTTTTTGTGCCTACTCTGTTAGATGACCGGTTTTCGGCTTTCCCGTGACACGAGTGGTGTTGAGCAAAACTAACTACGGCGATGGGGCAAAAGCAAGGGAAAAACCTCCTGAAAAAGACGTTTTTTTCTATTACCGTTTTCTACAACTTAAATACTTATTCTACGGCTTTACCTTCTTTTTCTTTTTATTTTCGCTTTACAGCATATCCGGTATTGCGTCACATTAATACTATTTATATGGAGCATACGTATGCAGATATGAGTTTGTTTTTGCTGATAATAACTGTGCTGCTTCTTTTTCTGTTGGTGCTTGTTTTGGTGCTTTTGTTTTTGCACAGAAGAAAGCAATTAAAACATTCGGAATTGTTATCCGCCATTCATTCATTGCACGACCAGCAGTCGTTACGCCTGCAGTTAGCGGTACAGGAGGAAACCTTCGCTTATCTGGCAAGGGAACTGCATGATAACGTCAATCTTTCACTGACACTGGTGAAATTGCATTTAAATGGCTTCAGAAGCCGTCTCAATGCCGGAGATCAGGCAGAACTGAACAACTCTTTATTGTCGCTGGATAATGTGAGCAGGCAGGTATCGCAACTGGCGAAAAGCTGGAATACGGATGTATTGGAAAGCCGTGGTTTTTTATCTGCCCTGCAGGCGGAAGTAGAAAGGATCGAACAACTGGGCGCGTGTCGTATCGAGTTTTGCACCCGGGGAGAACCTGTTCATCTGGATAACAAAAAGGAAATCGTGGTATTGCGTTTAATACAGGAAGCCTTTAACAATATTCTTAAACATGCCAATGCCCGGAATGTACGTCTGCAATTGAGCTATTCGCACTGCCGTCTGGAGATCAGCATCAATGACGATGGAAAAGGTTTTTCGATGAATGATCTCACCAGCGAAGCTTACCGGAAAGGTGGAAAAAGCGGACTCCGCAATTTACAATCACGGATAAAATTAATAGGCGGAACGATGCAACTCGAGTCGTATCCCGGCAGTGGCACGCAATTATTATTTACCATCCCCGCTCCGCCCGCCGGGTTGGAAGAATAGCACTTAACCAGGATTCATATGCCCTCATGGTTGTTAACAACCGAAATCAAAACCGGGCACGAAGCTTTCACGCCGACAATACCGGCGCATGAAAAGATATACCCGGATCATACATCATGCCCTTTCCAGCACACCGATATCAAATTTCTTCATCTTGAGCAGTGCCTGCATTACCCTTGGTGCGCGTACCGGATCGGTCATCAGTTGACCCAATACGGACGGCACTACCTGCCACCATACGCCGAAGCGATCGCGGCACCAGCCGCATTGGCTTTCCTGACCGCCATCCGTCAATTGTTCCCAATAATGATCGATTTCCTCCTGCGTGTCGCAATTCACCACCAACGATAGCCCCTCGCTGAAAGTAAACGGCTGTTCCACCGCGCTGTCCATGGCTCTGAAAGGACTGCCGGCCAAATGGAAGATTGCATGCACGATGCCTTCACCCATTTTTGATTGACCAGGCTGATAATTCATCACAAAATCGACGCTGCTGGCAGGAAAGAGTTGTTGATAGTAGTCGATTGCCTGCCCGGCCTGGTTCTGGTGTTCTCCGCAAAACATCAATAAGGGTGTAATGCTGTAGCCCTGTTTTCCGTCGGCAACGGTCAATTGCCAGTTAACACCCCAGGCATCCTGCAACCAGCCGTACCGCGGGCTCCAGTCGTATTTGTCCAGCGGCATCAATACGTGGCCATCGGCAGCCAGTTGTTTCCATACTTCTTCCAATACGGCTGTATCCGGAAAAGTGACGTAGAACGATATCGAAGGATTGGGACTGAACTGCGGGCCACCGTTCAAGGTCATGAACGATTGATTGGCGATGCGGAACATCGTAACCATCGGCGTTTCAGTGGTGATTTTTGCATCCGGAAAAACAGAGACATAGCGCTGTACCGCCATTGCGGCATCACCATTGAACCATATACAGGGATAAAGAGGAGCAGCCATAATTTTCAATTTAGTTGTGATCGATGCTTTGTCCATCCAAAAATAGTGCGCCTTTTCCGGTACAGGCGGGTGCGTTTGTGACTGTTTGCAGGGTGTTTTGCGACTACGTCGCAAAATGTGTAAATGTGAAAATGTGGAAATGGGGAGAACGCTGATTCAATCGTTGAGCCAGTCTTTGTAACTCAATTGATTTAAAGCCAAAACGGGTCTTAATTTTCACATTTGCACATTTTCACATTCCGCCAAAGGCGGATTACATTTTTCTCAACCCTATCTTTGTGACCAAAAAACAGAACGAATGGGTGTAACTACGACCATCAAACCCCTTATTACCGCAGCGCTGAAAGACGTGTACGGACAGGATTTTGCCGAAAAAGACCTGACCATTAATACCACTAAACCCGAATTCGAAGGAGATTATACCCTGGTATTGTTTTCTTTCGTGAAACAATTGCGACAATCTCCTGAACAGATCGGACAGGCAATCGGTCAGCACCTGGCTACCACCCACCCTGCACTTTTTCAGGGTTTCAATGTGATCAAAGGGTTTCTCAACCTGGTGATTGCGGACGCCTATTGGCTGGGATATCTCGATACCAGCTACCAGGACAAAAACCCTGGCCACCAACCCTCCAATGGCCGTAAAGTAATAGTTGAATACTCTTCACCGAATACCAACAAGCCGCTTCACCTTGGTCACCTCCGGAATAATTTCCTTGGCTGGAGTGTTGCCGAAATCCTGAAGCAGACCGGCCATGAAGTATTTAAAACCGCTATCCTTAACGACCGCGGCATCCATATCTGCAAATCCATGGCAGGCTGGAAATATCTTAGTGACGGCGCCACACCGGAATCAACCGGTATCAAACCCGATCATTTCGTAGGCGACTATTATGTAAAAGCGGAGAATACCATCAAGGCGCAGGCAGCAGAACTTTTAAAAGCCCTGTTAGCCGGCGACACCAGCGGCATTGAAGCCGAAGCAGACAAAGCAGAAGCCGCCAGACTCACCGGCATCTATCACCAACTGCAAGGCGAAGAAGGAAAAGAAAAAGAAGCCGACAAAACACTCGATCAACTGAAAGAACTCGCGCGCAAACACAGCCCTTTCATGAAGATCACGCAGCAAATGCTGATCGACTGGGAAAATGGCGACCCCGAAGTACGCGCCCTGTGGTTCAAAATGAACAACTGGGTATACGAAGGTTTTGCGGAAACTTACAAAGTGATCGGCAGCGATTTCGATAAAAATTATTTTGAAAGCGAGACCTATCTGCTCGGAAAAGAATTTGTGGAAGACGGTTTGAAGAAAGGCGTTTTCTACCGCAAACCCGACGGCAGCGTATGGATCGACCTGACAGCCGACGGCCTCGATGAAAAACTTGTCCTTCGTAAAGATGGCACGTCCGTTTATATCACGCAAGACATTGGACTCGCCGATAAAAAGTATGAAGACTTTCATTATGACCAGAGTCTTTATGTGATCGCGGATGAGCAGATCTATCACATGAAAGTACTGCAATTGATCCTGCAGAAACTTGAAAAGCCTTATGCAGACGGCGTTTTGCACCTGAGCTATGGCATGGTGGAACTTCCCGATGGCCGTATGAAAACACGTGAAGGAAATGTGGTAGATGCCGACGACATCATTGCTGAACTCAAGAACGTCGCCAAAGCCAAAACCGAAGAGTTAGGAAAAGTACAGGACTTTAATCCCGGCGAGCTGAATGAATTGTATGATACGCTGGCGCTTGGAGCTTTGAAATTTTTCCTGCTCCGTGTTGATCCGAAAAAACGCATGATCTTTAACCCGGAAGAAAGTATCGACTTCCACGGTTTTACCGGTCCGTTCATTCAGTATACGCACGCGCGTATCCGCTCTATTTTGCGTAAAGAAGAGCCGGCGGCAGGTCCGCGCATGGAGGAAACATTGCTTCCGAAAGAAAAAGAACTCATTGTATTACTCGAACAATACAGTCATACGCTCGATCAGGCCCGCCAGGAACAAAGCCCTTCGCTCATCGCGAATTATGTATTCCTGGTAGCGAAGACTTATAATTCCTTTATCGCAGACCACCGCGTATTGAAAGCGGAGTCGGAATCAAAAAAACAATTGCGTCTGCGTATCAGCGAACTAACCGGGCATACCATAGCCGGCGCCATGGGATTGCTTGGCATCCGCGTACCGGAACGAATGTAAGGTTATAAAAACCCGGGCAATGAAAAAGCGTCTACAGTTACCTGCAGACGCTTTTCTATTTTGTTAGAATGAAGCGACGTTATTAAAGTCCGGGCATCAATTGTTTTTTCTGTTTCAGGGAAGCCAGGCTGGGGTCCATTTCAATCGCTTTGTCGCAAAGACGTTGTCCTTTTTCCTTCTCGCCTTTTTTCTGATAAGCCATACCAATCATGTATAACGGAGATGCATTGGTTTTATCAACCGCCAGCATCTGGTCCCAATATTCAATGGCGTTATCAAATTTTCCTTTGTAATAGTAAGCTTCGGCTACCATGTTGAGGATGTTCATGTCTGTCGGGCGTCTTACCAGCACTTCTTTCATGATGGCAACACCTTCGTCGAGTTTACCTACGTTCAGGTAAGCGATACCGAGGTTCTCCAGGTAATCATTGTCACGCTTGTAGCCTTTTTCACCGGCTTCGAGCATGTACTTGAGTGCATTTTTATCGTCATTCATGGCGTAGTAAACCAGCGCCATTTCATATATCCAATAGTTTTTCTTCGGATCAAGCTCGATCGCTTTCTGGAAAAACGGAATTGACTGCTTGTAGTTCATCATGTCTGCATAACTACGGGCAATCATATAGGGTGCTTCCGCGTTGGTGGGATCTTCTTTCACAGCCTGGTTCAGCATACGGATCGCCTCACCATAATTTTCACGATCGTAGTGAATTTTACCGAGATAGAAGCTTGTTTGTGCAGCAGGATCGACTTTTTTCCATTTGTCTGCATAAAGAATAACGTCGTCAAACTGACGCAGGTTAAAAGACAACTGCACCACCTGGCGGTAGTTTTCAGCCGAAGTCTCTCCCATATTTACCAGCTTGAGATAAAATTCGCGTGATTGAGGATAACGGCGAAGATCATAATAAGCAGAAGCAAGTTCGGTAATCACAGGTTTGCTGTTGCTGTCGAACTTGATTGCTTTTTCAAAATGCTTCAACGACTCGAGCCGGCGACCATTTTGTTTTTCTACCAAACCTTTTTGAAGATAGTAATCAACGCTGTCGTTGTTATTAACCGGAGAGGCTCCGGCTTCCACCGCGGCAAACAGAAACATGCCACATAAAGTATGACGAATAATCCGGTTCATAGGGTATTTATTATTGGGTCTTTAATAGGATTCTGCATGTAAAGGTAGATTTAATATATAAAACACAACAGTCTTTTGATGTTAAATTTTATACCAATATCTATTCCAATTTACGCTTATTTGAGAACAATGGCACCCAGCGGTGGCAAATTCACCAATATTCTTACCTTTTTGGCCTTTTTATCAATGATTTCTGTGCGGATATCGGGATTGTAGCTATCGCCTGTTCCTCCGTAAACCGGCTTATCGCTATTGAATATTTCCGCAGAATAAGGCTTTTCACTTACCTCAATGGCCCAGTCGTTGCGCACCACCGGTGTCATATTGAGGACGATGAGCAGGTCGTCTTTGGGGTCTTTTCCTTTTCTGATAAAACTGATGACCGATTCTTCCGCATGGTTGAGGTCGCACCAGGCGAACCCTTCTTCCCTGAACTGGTATTCGTATAAAGCGGGTTCGGTCGTCAAAAGACTGTTCAGGTCGGCTATACAGGTTTGCACGCCTTTGTGCAACGGGTATTGCAGCAGCCCCCAATTGAGTTCCGACTTATAATTCCATTCGGTGGTTTGTCCTATTTCATTGCCCATGAAAAGCAGCTTGGCGCCGGGGTGCATCCACATATACGTGTACATCAGGCGCAGCGTGGCGAATTTCTGCCATTCATCACCCGGCATTTTATACAACATCGGACTCTTGCCATGTACTACTTCATCGTGACTCAGCGGCAGCATGAAATTTTCATCATAATAATACATCATGCTGAATGAAAACTTATGCTGATGATTGCGCCGTTCGATGGGGTCGAGTGCAAAGTAATCGAGTGTATCGTGCATCCAGCCCATCATCCATTTCATCCCGAATCCCAGGCCTCCGTGCCAGGTATGCCGCGACACGCCCGGCCAGTCGGTGGATTCTTCCGCTATAGTCTGCACATCCGGAAAATCGCGATAGATCGTTTCATTGAGATCGCGGATGAAGGCAATGGCTTCGATATTTCCGTTTCCACCAAATTCATTCGGCTCCCACTCTCCTTCTTCTCTCGAGTAATCAAGTTTGAGTATCGAGCTCACCGCATCCACACGAATACCATCGATATGAAAATAGTCGAACCAGAAACGTGCACTGCTGATGAGAAAGGATTTTACCTCGCCACGTTTATAATTAAAAATATAACTGTTCCAATCAGGATGAAAACCTTTGCGCATGTCCGCATACTCATAGGTATGTGTGCCGTCGAACATGAAGAGCCCGTGTGAATCATAGGGAAAATGCGAAGGCACCCAATCGAGAATGACACCGATATTTTCAGCATGAAATGCATCGATCAACCGCATCAGTCCCTGCGGATCGCCGAATCTTGAGGTAGCGGCGAAATAACCGGTGCATTGATAGCCCCAGCTTCCGTCGAAGGGATGTTCCATCACCGGCATGAATTCGACATGGGTAAATCCCATTTCCTTCACATACGGAACCAGGCGTTCGCGGATCTGGTCATAGGTATTATATGATTCTTCATCAAATGCATCGGGTCTTTGCCAACTGGCGAGATGCACCTCATACACACTCCACGGCGCATCGAGTGCGTTGCGTTTTTTGCGTTGCTTCATCCACGCCGCATCTTTCCAATCGTAATACATGTCCCAGGTGATGGAAGCAGTCAATGGGCGTACTTCGCAATAATTGGCAAAGGGATCTGTTTTTTCTGTTGCGCGCCCTTCAAATCCGATAATGTAATATTTATAGATCTCGCCCAACCCAAGTGCCGGGATGAATCCTTCCCACACGCCGCTTTTATCCCAGCGTGCGGTTAAAAGATGCGATCGCTTTTCCCAGTTATTGAAATTGCCGGTAACGGATACTTCAGTTGCGTTCGGCGCCCACACACAAAAATAAACGCCCCAGGTTCCATTTACCTGGCAGGAACGCGAGCCAAATTTTTGATAAAGCCGGTAGTGTGTGCCTGCCTGAAAATTTGCAATGTCTTCTGCTGTCAGCAACGAATAGTTCCAGACATTTTTTGTGGTATCGATAAAATGCAAATCTTCGTAGCGATCGCTCATTATGTTATAGTTTTTGAAACAACGGTAAGTTCGCGCAATTTTCACGTACTACCCGCGTTATTAAAAAAATTTAATCCGCCACCTTGTGGATTCTGCTAACCGCTGCATCTCACCCTTTTTATTAAAACATTAACAGCGAAATAAGAAGGCCTTCGTGGTTCTTCAACCGGAAATCATCATTTTTACGGCGCTTATATAAAACGCCCGGCTTAGAACGGAACCAAACCATATTTTGCACCATCACCAGCTATTTGTTCATGAGACGACTCCTCCTGGCTTCGTGCCTGCTTTTTTTTGCCTTTCCCGTATTCAGTCAATCCACCGGATCCATCAACGGCACCGTTCGTGACACTGCCGACAATAAAGTCCTTCACCAGGCCTCTGTTGTTTTGTTGCGTGCGCAGGATTCCGTGCTCGTTACGTTTACGCGCTCCAACGCGCAGGGTCAGTTTCGTCTCGACAGTATCGCGCCGGGCGACTATGTAGTACAAATTACTTACCCAAAATTTGTTGACTGGACAGATAAGATCTCGCTTTCATCCGGCCAAAGCCTCGATCTGGGCAATGTAGCCTTTACCCTTCGCAGTCAGTTGCTTCAGGAAATCGTGATCCGCAGCGGCAGCGCGATGAAAATAAAAGGCGACACCACCGAATTTACGGCAGATAGTTTCCGCGTAAGACCAGGTGCCACCGTGGAAGAATTACTCAAAGTGTTACCAGGCCTGCAGGTCAACAGCAAAGGCGAAATCACCGCACAAGGTAAAAAAGTAGACAAAGTATTGGTAGATGGTGAAGAGTTTTTCGGGGATGATCCCACCATTGCCACACAAAATATAGGTGCCAAAGCCGTAGATAAGGTACAGGTATTCGAAAGCAAAAGCGACCAGGATCAGTTGAAAAGCATCGGCGCCACAGGTGAAGGGTCAAAAACCATCAATATCAAATTAAAGGAAAGTGCGAAAAAAGGTTATTTCGGACGTGTGGAAGGAAGCACCGACTTTGATAAATTGGTAAATGGTAAAGTAATGTACAACCGTTTTACGGGCAACCAGAAGTTCTCTGTTTACGGCACCAAAAGCCAGATAAACACCGGTGCCTTAGGCTGGGAAGACCGTAACAAACTCGGTATCGAGAACGACTACGAATATGATGAAATCAGCGGTTATTATTACAGCTTCGGTTCTACCGATGAATTCAGCAACTGGAGTCTCCGCGGTTTGCCCAATTCCTATACTGCCGGCGGTTTGTATGGAAACAAATGGAGAGAAGACAAGCACAAATTGAATTTCTCCTACCTCTATAACCGTTTGGGTACAAACAATACCACCCGCACCGTATCGCAGACCACTATCGGTGATATCAGCAACTATAACAATTCGGTAGCGCGTACAGAGGGACTGGCCCAGCAACATTCCTTGAATGGAAAATACGAATGGAAGATCGATTCACTGGCCAGTATCAAATATGTTATTGCCGGCAGTTTTAAGAAAAACGACAACTACGGAAATACCTATAGTGAGGCATTGAACGACAACCTCGACACGCTCAACACCAATAACAGAAACAACGAACAACATACGGAAAAGCGCCAGCTCGACAACGTACTTACTTATAAGCAACTCTTTAAGAAAAAGAACCGCCAACTAGTAACTACCGCACGTCTTACGCTGATCGACGACCAGCAAACGGCGCTGCTGCAATCCGTGTCACGTTTTGTAAGGAGAAACGGTCCGCCGAATGTATTGGATTCACTGGAAGTGATCGATCAGCAAAAACGTAATAATGGTAACGCCACCAACTATGGCGTGAAGTTCACCTATAACGAACCGCTGACCGAGCTGTGGAACCTGATTGCGGAATATAGTTTTAACCAAAGTAAATCATCCTCGCATCGCAACAGTTTCGATAAAGATGTGGACGGAAAATATACAGACCTCAATCCGACCTTCAGCAACAACGCCGACCTGGACGCCACCAGCAACGCCGGAACATTGTTTGCCCGTTACACCGGTAAAAAACTGCGTATGGCTTTCGGTTCCGGTTTGTCCGCCATCCGCCTGCGCCTCGATAACCTGGATATTGCCACGCGTACAACCTATAACTTCACCGGTTTCACGCCGCAGGCGCAATTCCGTTATCAGCTCAAGCAACAGGAAGGCATTTCGCTCAGTTATAAAGGCAACACGGTGCAGCCGACCCTGAATCAATTGCAACCGCTGCGCAACAACGACGATCCCCTGCGGATATATGTGGGCAACCCCGATCTGAAAGTGGCGTTCAATCACAACCTCAACCTGAACTATAACAACTATAAAGTACTGACCCAGCAATATACCTGGGTGGGCGTCGGCATCAATTTTCTTCGCAATACAGTAAGTACAACCAGCGTGGTAGACCTGGAAACCGGCAAAACCACTTATATGCCCGTGAACGTAAACGGCAACTATAACTGGTACCTGTATGGAGACTGGAACAGCGGTGGCGGTGACAAAAAACTGATCCATGAAATATCGCCGAATGCCAGTGGCGGACGTACAGCCAACTTCCTGAACAATGCCCGTAACGAGAACACATACTATACCTTCTCGCTGCGTTACGGTCTGCGTTACAGCCTGGATCAGAAATACAACTTTGCCATGTATCCCAAAGTGGAAAGAAGTATCTCCAAATCATCGCTGAGCCCGGATGTCAATAATAACTATTGGGTATACAGCGGCGACGTTGAAGGATGGGTAATGCTGCCGGCAAAATTCGAACTGTCTACAGAAGTGGAAGCTAATATCCGCCAAAGCACCAACCGTTTTGCCAGCAACAGGCAGATCGTGTGGAATGCAGAACTAAGCCGTCGTTTCTTTAAAGAAAAAACGTTGAAGCTCTCCTTTATTGCGCATGACATCCTGAATCAGAACATCGGGTTCCAGCGTACGATTAACAGCAACTTCTTCAGTGAGCAACGCTATGATCTGCTGGGACGTTACTTCCTGGTACAGGCAAGCTGGACTTTCAACAAAATGCCGGGCAAATAATACCGCTAAAAAAGACATTAGTATGAAAAAGATATTCTCAATAGCATTGATATTGGTTGCGTTTTCTGCAAGCGCACAAACCACCTTCCTCAACCAGGTAAGTGTTGAATTTGAAAAACGGGTAGCGGTATGGCCGTTGCTCAAAGAAATTCAACCCGAATGGTTTGAACGCTCGAAAGACAATCGTCCACAGGAAGTATTTTCCTATTTCAATTTTACGGGAGATGCCAGTCATTCCCTGTACAAACAAACCAAGGCCGCCGTGGTGGCGCGTGGTAAATGGTTTGAGCCGTTTGCCGACAACAACGTGGTATATAACAACTATACCACCGGTACCACCACTGCACAAAAACCGATCTACGAACAAACTTATCTCGTGGAGGACAGCCTGCTCAAGATCAAATGGAAGATCACGCCCGATACACGTACGATTGCGGGTTTCGAGTGCCGCAAAGCAGTAGGTATTCTTTATGATACAATCGCCGTATTTGCTTTTTATGCAGAAGAAATTCCGGTGAGCGGTGGCCCCGAAGGCATAACCGGTTTACCCGGAATGATATTGGGCATGGGCATTCCCCGCCTGCATACGACCTGGTTTGCCACGCGCGTGCAATTGCTCAATGAGGCAGGCATGAAGGTGGTGATACCGGCTACCAAAGGGAAAAAGGTAGATCGCACCGGCATGATGACGGCTTTGGAAAAAGCGTTGAAAGACTGGGATCAATATGGTAAAAAGATGATGCTGGCCTGGCTGATTTGAGTTTAAGTTATAAGTATTAAGTAGTAAGTATTAAGTAGTAAGTCAATGCTGCCTATTCACTATTCACCATTCACTATTCACGATTGACGATTGACGATTGACCATTCACGCCGCATCCGGCCCCTTAGAATGTCGTGAGCGGCCATCTTCCGGATCAAAACGTCTGACCATCTTTGTGTAAACAAAAACACATTTTATGTCAGACAACACAGTTTCCCTGCACAGAGTGCTCAAGACTTCGCCGGAAAAAGTATTCCGCGCCTTTACCGATCCTGTTGCCATCGCTTCCTGGCTTCCACCCTACGGCTTCCTTTGTACCGTACAGCAAATGGAGGCGAAAAAAGGCGGTACGTTCAAAATGTCTTTCCACAACTTCACTACCGGCAATGGCCATTCTTTCGGCGGCACTTATATCGAATTCCAGGCCAATGAATTCCTGCAATACACCGATAAGTTCGACGACCCTGCCCTGCCCGGAGAAATGACCACTTCGGTTTGGTTAAAGAAAAGTGTTGCGGGAACAGAGATCAAAATAAAACAGGAAAACATTCCCGCTATGATCCCTGCAGACATGTGCTATCTCGGCTGGCAGGAGTCACTGGAAAAACTGGCAAAACTCGTAGAGCCCGAAATACCTGATGCCTGATATTCATTTGAAAATTTGATCAGGTGCGTCATGCGACATATCCTCTTCCGGCAAAGCTCTTCTTCCAGGAGAGCTTTGCTCTTTCGTCGACACTTCCGGTTGTCCGGCTACAAAATTTGACACCCATCGCTTTGTTTTGAACCGGCAGTCCGGGTAGAATATTTTCGCGCTTCATTCATTTTTTGATATATGCGCACAAGTAATTTATTCTCCTGCACAACAAAAGTGTCAGGCATGCTGTTAGCAGCCGCTTTAATGGTAAGCTGCACAAAGAGTTCGGAAAAGAAAGACGGCCCGGATGTTTCGAAAACGTTTATTCCTGCCCAGAATAAAAAATTCGTCTACGATATTCAGACCGATGGCAGCACGGGCACCGCTACCCAATGGATCTCCGGTCAAAAAGACTCTTCCGGCATCAAAGTTTATAACCTCCATTCCGAGATCGAAAGTTCTGGTACTACCATGCCGCTCGACAACAAGATTTTTACCCTCAATGGAAAAACCTACAATGAGATCAAAGTTCCCGAAGCCTGGAATTATGTGATTACATTACTCAACAACATGCCCAATACTACCGTTACCAAAGCAGAACTGTTCGGTTTTCCCGCTTACATGACGATGGAAAATGTGATCAAAAACGGAAGTGTGTTATCACTGGACGGCCCGCTGCAACAAGGCCAGCGCATTGATTACATCAGCAATGGTGATCAATGTTCTATGGTGCAGAACATTATGCTGGAATCAGGCACTTCCGTGGTAGAAACGATCCAGGTGCCCGCAGGCAGTTTTGTTTGCAACAAATTCAGCTACGCTTACTACAATGAAATAACGAGCACAACAAGATATGGAACCCTGGTAGGCAACGGTGAAGAGCAGATCGACGTATGGGTAGCCCATGGTATCGGCATTGTGAAGCAGCAGTCTTCAGCCCGGCTGGTTACAATGGTGCCCTTACCAACGGGTGAAGTAAGAGAAGTCGTTTCCCTGACCAACTCATCTACCACCTTGAAAGATATTCAATAAGGCTCTACGAACAGGAATAGCAGGTTTGATGGTAGACAAGGCAGGATTTATTCCTGCCTTTTTGTTTACCCGGTCCGTATGTCGACAAAATATCCCGTTCGTCTACGTTCGCTTCCACTTTCTGCGATTAGCAGCTAATTTTGAGCCGGTAAAAAAAACTGACGTGATCAGCAGATACCCGGTATTAAAACATCTTTACTTCTGGCTGGCGGCATTTGTGCTCCTGACCTATATCTACGGAACGGCTTACGAAAATTTCGAGCTGGGCGTAAAGGTTATCCTTATGCTTTTGCCGGTGCACCTGCTTTATTTTTACCTGGTAGATTATATCGTTGTGCGGCATTTCTACATAAAAGGACAATACCTGAAAGCCTTCCTGGTGGCACTGGCCATCATGCTTTTCATCGCATTGCTTTACCGTGTTGTTGAAATTTTCATCACAGATCCCTATATCTACCGGTTTTACAAGGCACGCAACGCCAACTTTACCTGGGCCAGCCGTCAGCGAAGCGCGGAAGCGCAATTGTCCGATCCCATCCTCTTCGTTACCGCCATCGAGCGAAGCAATGCCGTTGTATGGATCGGTATTACCCTGCGCCTGTTTACCCTTTCTCATGAAAGAAAACAATCCGCATTGCAGGCAGAACTGAGTTCGCTGAAGGCGCAACTACACCCGCATTTCCTGTTTAATTCCCTGAACAATATCTATTCACTTTCTTTGGAAAAATCGGAAAAAACACCGGAGGTCGTGCTGGGTATTTCCAATATTCTCCGGTACTCATTGTACGAGTGTACAGCGCAACAGGTTTCCCTGAAAAGAGACATCGAAATATTGCAGGACTATATCAAACTGGAGAAGATCCGGTATGAAGAAAGACTTGAGCTCAATCTGTTTATCGCAGATAATACACAAACCCTGCAGATAGCGCCCCTGCTGATGCTGCCCCTGGTCGAAAATGCCTTCAAACATGGAACAGCCGGGACCATCGATACGCCCTGGATCAATATTCAGTTGCGTATACAAGGCAATCATCTTACTTTGAATATCAGCAACAGCAAACCCGAAACAACTGACACCGCTAACAGTACCGCTGGAAAAATAGGTATTGAAAATGTGCGAAAGCGATTGCAACTGTTGTATCCGGGCAGGTATTCGCTGGATTTTTTTGATGAAGAAGATTGTTTCATCACCGTACTCAATATTGACCTGACCAATTGACCGTTTATGACATCACTCAGAACACTGATAATAGATGATGAGCCGCATGCCATTGAGGTGATAAAGAAATATGCGGCGCAGATACCGGAGATTCAATTGCAAGGCACGTATGCCAATGCGGTAACAGCCTTCCAGGAGTTGCGTAAAAATGAAACCGACCTCATATTCCTCGACATCAATATGCCCGGGTTATCAGGTACTGAATTGGTAAGAAGCCTGCAAAATCCGCCGCTCGTTATTTTTACCACGGCCCACCAGGAACATGCAGTCGAAGGATTTGAGCTGAATGCAGTAGACTACCTGCTGAAACCTATCTCCTTTGATCGTTTCTTACGTGCAGTCGACAAAGTAATGAACCTCCATAAACTGCAGTCGATCACGCAGCCTGTCACCTCACCTGCAACAACCGCAACGGCTCAGCCCTTCTACCTTTATGTGCGTATCGACCGCCAGTTGATAAAATTGGACACAGAAGAAATTTGCTGGATTGAAAGTGACAAAGACTACATTAAAATCTTCACGCCGACGCAAACCTACATGACCAAGCAAAAGATCAGTGCCATGGAAAACCTGCTGCCCATCCAGGCTTTTCTCCGCGTGCATCGTTCCTTTATCGTTCCGCTCAACAAGGTAACAGGATATAATCCCAATTACCTGATGGTGAACAATACCAAAATCCCGATCGGAAGAAATTATAAACAGATCTGTCTCGACAAATTCAATCCCGGCAATCAAAGTGCACCGGTGTTTATAGATTAAGGCAATTCTGTATCGCATTCAGCAACGCCAAACGGTTTACAACGACCAAAGTCCGCATTCATCGATCCTATTTGTACAACTACGCAAATAGCGCCAATCTTGCAGCGTAATTCAACTACTGAACTTATCAGCTAACAATTTACCGGCGTTCCAAACGTCTGCCGTAAAGTGCAGCAGGCATTGCTATGCCGGTCAAACAAACTAAAAATGAAGTACCAGATTTCCTGCGCACTTATCGCGATAGCTGTACTGGCATCCTGCGCACAAAAGAAAGCCACTCCGTCAGCCACATTCAAGGTGGATGAAAAACGCTCTTCCATTGAGTGGAAAGGAAGCGCTCCCACTCACGCTCACACGGGCGGATTTAAAGTATCCGGCACACTGCAAACGGACGCGACCGGTAAAATAGCCGGCGGCGATTTTACGATTCCCATCAGCAGCATCAGCAATTCCGATCTCAAAGAAGATGGTCCGCGGATGCAATTGTTAAACCACTTAAAGAGTGCCGACTTCTTCAATATCGCTGTTTTCCCTGAGGCTAAATTTCACATCACCAAAGTAGATATGCAGGACAATGCTTCTTCCTCCGCTACGATCACCGGCGACTTTACATTGATTGGAAAAACGATCAGCATGCAGCTTCCCGCCGTGATAGAAATGGGAACAGATGAAATATCGGCGCAGAGCACCTTTAAACTGGATCGCCTGAAATGGGGCATGAAGAGCTTCAATGATCCGGAACAAAACATGTATATCCTTCCGGATATCGATATTAGCCTCAAACTGTTCTTCATCCGGACAAACTGATAACCAGCCACCATTTATTATACAATCATTAAACAAGCATTAAAATGAAATTTCTCTATCTCCTGCTGGTTCCTTTTATGGCCATAACAGGTTGTTCCAAAAACTCCAATTCCGGCAACGGCTCCTGGGGAGATCAGCCCGATTTGCCCGTGATTGACGGCGAAGCACGCTTCAATATTTCAGGTACGCAGTATTATGCCAATGTGATGGGTAATGCCATTCCTGAAATGCCGAATTACCCTTCGCTGCCGGTGAAAGCCGGAGTGGCGCGTGGTTATGTGGCCGACTTAACCGGCAGACCGATAAAAGGTGCACACATAGGTGTATCATCATCGATGACCGGCGGTTTTTACTCCAGCGGAAGCGCGCTGACCGACGATAATGGATATTATGAATTTACGATTCCTGCCGGCGCTGCCTATTTCTTCGGTACGGCAGTTACACTCAACTATAATGAAACACCCGCCGTGTTTGCTTTGTATCCTGTTGGCGGCACCAGTTCTTTTCCTTCCGGACAAGGAGTAGTGAAAAACTTTGCCCTGCTTTCCTACGGTCTGGGTAATCCTGATGAGTTGGGCCAGCAGCCAAATAATGAGAGCAATTACTTCGGCGGCGCTTTGTCTTTCAATTTCAACATCAACTATGCCGGCGAAAACTATGAAGGTTATCTGCCTTACAATGGCGTAATTGAGATAGAACTGATTCCCATTGGCACCGGTATGTATGGCGAAACAAGATCATTCAAGGTTACCAGGCAGATCGGCGACTATGCCAATTTTGCGATCCATAATATTCCGATCGGTAAGTATACCATTAATGCAAAAATGAGTGACGGCCGTCCGTTAAAAATGCGCGCCACCGGCACCGTGGCCAACGTATATGAAAACCTTGGTATCAAGTCTGTCAATACACCCGGCACCGGTATTGTGACATTCACACCGAATTACCAGTACACCCCTGTGATGGTTCCCTCTTTCAAAAGCAACTGGGATGCTTTGGAGATCGGCTTAAGACTTTAGTGTTGGTGTATTTGTTTTGTCAGGCCTGCGTTATACGCAGGCTTTTTGTTTTGGCCCTATCCCCTGAAAACATGATTTTATCCATCCGGCTTACATCACGGTTTCGGACTATTTCTCGGTGATTGTTTCATCCCAATTTTGACGGAGGCTGACTAAACCATTTCACTAAAAAATTACCAGAGAAGCGATTCCCGGTTATGGCAAAATCCGCGCGGGACACTGAAGTAGAACGGGCGAAAAAAGGACTGGCAATCCTGAAAGAGCAGATGAAGGATAAATACAATGAATACGTATACCTCAGTTATAACACGCAACTCAGCATAGTGGATTTGTACAACATCGATGAAAGAAGTAAAGTCTCCGACTGGCTGAAGACCAGTCAGACACAGGAAAAAAATGGTTACACCTCCGTTTGTTATCCACTGATGCGCTTAAAGAAAGGAGTAAAAGAAGCCTGCAACACTTCCGGGCCGCAATGGATTGTCTTCAGCATCGATGTACCTATTGACCTGAAATACGGCGGATTCATCCACCTGATGGACAGCTTTGTCAGCCGTTACAATTACGATTACATCTATCAGTATATTTTCGGAGATAAAAAAACCAACGGAGGACTATAAGGCGTTGAAGTAAACAATACCAAATTCCCCCTTTCAGGGGAGCGTCATGCCGGCAGCGACCAGTAGTTTTAAAATAAAAAATGAAAGCGCTCCTGGCATTGACTTTTCTCTGCTCCTGCACCTTACAGGGCACGGCTCAGCAAGAAGACTATGACATTGCATCCTTTATCCCTCCGAAATCATGGAAAAAACAAATCGCTGGCAATAACATCTATTATTCACATATAGATAATAAAACGCAGAGCTGGTGCATGATCGGCGTATACAAAAGCACGACGAGTACCGGAACCGTGGATGCTGACTTCAACAGCGAGTGGGAACTGCTGATCGCCAAAGAATACCAGGTAACCGCTGGTCCGCAAAAAGAAATTCCCACACAAAGCCGGGGCTGGAGCTTTCTTTCGGCCGGCGGTAAAGCGATCTTTAACGGAACAGATATGACTGTTGTATTGAAAGTAGCCAGTGGTTATAACACCTGTATGAGTTTTGTCGTAAAAACAAACAATGTCAGTCAATACCTGAAAACCATCGAGGCTTTCGACAATAGTATTACGCTAAAACAACCTGACGCTTCAATTAATACTACTCCAGCGGTTACGACGGGCAATTTCAAATTTCTGAGTACGAATTGGAACGATCAATGGATCACTTATGCACGCGAAAGCTGGGCGGAAGTAGTCAAAAGCAACCTGAAAGTACTGGTACACTATCCTAACAAAAATGCAGACGCTTATCATTCAGTGCTGAGAGACGGCCTCATCAACGCGTGGAATATTCTGGTGGCTCCCCGTTACTCCAATATCCGGAACATGGAAATAAAACCCATACAAAGTTTTGAATCCATTGCGTTTTGCGAAGCAGATGCCACTGAAAAAGCTACCGGCAAGCAAGTACACGTGGTGTTATTCAAGAAGCATTACTCCAATGGAAATGGACGGTATCTTGAATTTATCACCAACGGAAAAGCAGCTTACGAACAGGAATTCGGAGCCTACCACAACGATGAATTCGGCTGGGATAAACCTGCCAGCATGCAATACCGCAATAAATTCGCGGTAGCGGCTGGCGACCTGGCGGGTAAATGGAACGCCAGCGATTATGCGTCGCTTACCTATTATTATGTGAACAGCGGTGGCTTCGCGGGGGCGACGGCTACATCAATCTCACATGAATTCATCTTTATGGGTAATGGCAGCTACCAAAGCGACCAGGCCGGCGCATCGGGCGTTGTAGGCAATCAAAAATTCTCCCGCCAGGTATACAAAGGGAAATTCACCGTCAACAACTGGAACATGCAACTAACCAATCGCTTCCAGGGGCAAACGGAGAAATTCGATTGTTATTTTGAAGCAGTAAAAGGCGGACGCATATTGATCATGACGGATAATACCGGTACGGTTTATTCACTGGTGAAGCTGTGAAGATCCTCAATTAATTTTAAGCACTCCCCCCAAGCTTACCGAAACACAAACAGCCATGGTTCGTGTATACACGAACCATGGCTTAGTCGTTCACCATTCACCACTATCTCTCCATCATCAGCTTCCTGATCTCCGCATGATGTTCCTCCCTACTCACTGCCAGCAACTCATCAATCAGATCGGTGGAAACCGGCCGCTGCAACGGATAACGATGCTTCGCCAATAAATTCCGCAATGCAAGGTTCACCTTTTCTTCACCGATCATCTCTGCTATCCTTACCATCACTATTGCACCCTTGGAATATGCTATATGCGTATTGTTGCCCGTTACCTTATACAGTGGTTCTTCTGCCGAAAAACCTTTTTGTTCATCATATAACTGCTGATGAACTGCCAACCGCTCACGCATTCGTTTTTCGCCATACATCCTGCGATACAACATCATCTCGGTATACATGGCCAGTGTTTCCGTCAGCATCACCGACCCTTGCCTTTCATCCCCGCTAAGCTGGCTGTTACCCCACCACAAATGCGATAACTCATGACCGGCCAGTTCATTGATCACATCCTGCTCACGGTTAATTCCGAGGTCTGCATGAAACACCATATTCTCCGTCATGAATATTATACCGGGATAAGCCGTGGCGGCAAAGCCACGGGTAAAAGATGACACTTCTGCAAACCGTATCGAGCGGAACGGATAAGGTCCGAAATTCGCTTCGCAATAATCCATTGTCTGTTTGATGTTGTCGACCAGGTGATCTACATTTTCCTCGTGCAAAGGATGGTACAATACCATTATTTCTGTTCCTTTATAATTAGTCTTCCGTTGCGTATAAGCAGCCGAAGCTACCGCAAACCGGAACGGCACCGGTTGTGCCGGAGAAAACTCCGCATAGGTTCTGCTGCCCTCATCCCATTGTTTTACCAGATCACCAGTCCCCAGTGGCGTTTGTCCTTTTTCCGTCGACACGGTCATTTTCAACTGAACAAAATCCCAGTTGTTATCACGCGGATCTTCCGGTGTCTTCAAAGCTGTAGCGGCTCCCAAACCATAGCCACGTCTTATCCGCTCTTCACTGATCTCCCGCTCCTGCTGATAACCGATGGCAGGATAATACCGGCTGATGCGCATAAATGAACCATTTTCCACTATGGCATTAAATGATTGATGCCCATTGACCGCATGCCATTTATACGAAAAAGCAAAACTCATTTGCAACGAATCACCCGGTTGCATCGGGTGCCCAAGCGTGATTTCTTTTACCGTTGTATCAATCGATTGACCATCCAGTATCGCCTGCTGAATGACAAATCCCTCCGTAAAGTTGATCAGCACCTTCGTGATCGTGTCGGACGTCAGATTGCGCAAAACATAATATCCATCAACAGTATAAGCTTGTTGCGATGGATAGAGATCGATCTTCGTAACCACATCGGTAACGGCAGGTTGCGGCATTCGCTGGTAATGACGGTAATGCTGTTCGTAAGCCGCATTGCTGTCCTGCTGCTTTGCTGATGAACGCGGAACATATCCGGTCATAAATTGCATACCGGAAAATACCGCCATCACAATACAAACAACAGTCATTGCCATACCCGCTAACGAAATGCGCCGGCGACGGATCGCAAAGGTCAGTATCCAGAGCAAGCCGGTTAATGCAGCGCCCGCTAACCACCGCTGGACAAAAGGCCGCAGATAAGCACCGTAACCACAGAAGTCGCTGTAAGTGCCCTTGAATCCTGAAAAGAACCGCAGCAACGGATAAGATAATAGCTTAGCGGAAAAAGGGCCGGCCAGCAAAAAGGCCAGTATAAGCGTTACCCCCAAACCGATAAAAGGTTTTGTAAACAGGCTGTTGATCCACACCAGAAAACCTGTCAGCAGCATCAGCGGAAGCGTGTTGAAGACCAGTAATCCTGCGTATGCAGCCCAATCAATCCGCGGATAAGCGTAGACAAATTGAAACAATAACCCCAGCAAAAGCAGCAACACGGTATAGATACTGACTAATGCGCTCACACTGATCCAATGCCCGAAGTATTTTGCGGAGGACAGCACACTCGTCCGCTCCAGCATCTGAAACCGTGACGTGTAACTTTTCCAATAAAGGTCATACACAAAATAAACCACGAGCAGTACTGCCGGCAGATAGAAATTCTCAGAAATGGAGGTAGCCATCAATCCCGAATCCGCGTATTTTCCGGGCAGGCGGATCCCTTTTTCGATGTCGGCATACATTTCCATTCCACATAAAAACAACAGCACAATCGCCGACAACACAAATGATATACTCCGCAGTGTTATTTTCAGGTCTAATCCCACGTATGACCGGAGACTTTTCAGCCACCTGGCTTTTCCTGTATTGACAACAACAGGAAAATAAGCTGATGCTGTTTCCGATTTAGCAAGCGCCTTTGGTTCCCGCGTTTTTTTTATTTTTTTATGAATGGAAAATGAGCGAGCGCCCAGCCACACGAACAATAAAGAAAGAAGTACCGCAATCATTCTGTTCAGTAACCAATAGCCTGACAGCGGCACCATCAGTGTGTTTCGTTGCTGTACGCTGAAGTTGCGCGTTTCCAGGAAATAGGCTGAAACGCCAAACGGATCGATGACAGCCGACACCTGTTGCGCTTCTACCGACTGCGGCGCGCTTTGTGCCATAAACGGTGAATTGGAAAAAAGCAGGATCACCATATACAACACATACAGCAGCAAACCCATCACGGCCACCAGCATTTTATTCTGTGTGGCCCATCCCGCAAAATAAAGTACACTGCATACCAGCAGGCTGTTGATCACACCAAAAAACAACCAGGGATAAGCGTAATGCAGGAAATGAAAAGCCGTACCGGTATCCCGCATTTGCTGACCGATTACAAAACCGGTTATCATAAACAGAAACCCTGACAAGGTCAGTAACCACAAAGAAAGAAAGCGACCGGTAGCAAAAGATCGTTTACGTACCGGCGTGGTAAAAATGAGCAGGTTAACACGATTGTCCCATTCGGAAAACAGCATCCGTATAGCGAAGAAAGTAGCGATGAAGATCACCGTCAGGCTTAGTAGTCCCAGCATGAACCCGATGGTATAAGGCGAGTTCAGCTCCACTCCTTCACCGGCAGACATATTGAATTTATTACCGGTGAAGATCCCCATGCACAGCAGCAAAAGCAGTATAACATAACCGGGCAACTGTCGCGCAAACTGCCGGAGATCAAACAAAAGAATTGCTTTCATAAAAAAATTTTAAAGCGACAGCGAATGGAAGTAAACATGTTCGAGTACGGGTTCAGCCGGAGAAAATCCTTCGGGCATATCTTCTGCATACACGGTTATGTGTAAAGATTTTTCGATGAGTTGCTGGCTGATGACCTGGTGAGAAGATTGATAAGCCGGCAGCGCTGTAGTATCGATGGCCCTGGTCCATATTTTCCCTTTCAAAAGAGCCAGCATTTCTGATGGCCGTCCCAATGCCTGCACCCGGCCATTGCGGATAATGGCCATTTGCGAACAAAGATTTCGCACATCTTCCACCAGGTGAGTAGACAGAAGGACCACGATGTTCTCGCTGATCTCACTGAGTAAAAGATTGAACCGGTTACGCTCTTCCGGATCGAGGCCCGCAGTTGGTTCATCGGCAATGATGAGTTGCGGATTACCGAGCAAAGCCTGCGCAACACCGAAACGTTGACGCATGCCCCCGGAAAACGTATGCACTTCTTTATGACGGAAAGCAGCAAGATTCACTTTTTCCAGCAATGACAGAATCTGTTTCTTTCTGACTGCAGCCGGTCCCACTCCTTTCAATACTGCCAGGTGATCGAGTAAATTGTAAGCAGACACTTTTGGGTACACACCAAAATCCTGCGGCAGAAAACCCAGTTGTTTATGCAAGACGCCGGGCCTCGCTACCACATCCTGCTCATTGAAAAGAATGCGGCCTTCGTCGGGCTTTTGCAAGCCCACAATAGTGCGCATAAGCGATGATTTTCCCGCGCCGTTGGGCCCAAGCAATCCGAACATACCGTTGGATATTTCCAGTGAAATGTTGTCGAGCACTTTGACTTCTTTGCGGTAACTCAAAGAAATCTTGTCGATCAAAAGTTTATTCATATATGAAAAGTTTAGGCAATAAGATTCCCTGCGACGTTGCCGCCGCTTTTTTTTAACCGATGTGTTAATCAGTAATTAATCAGGCTGGTATTCGAGGATATCGCCGGGCTGACAGTCCAATATTTTACAAATGGCCTCCAGTGTATCGAAGCGTACGCCCTTTGCTTTACCCGTCTTAAGTATAGAAAGATTGGCGGGTGTAATACCCAGTCTTTCCGCCAACTCCTTGCTTTGCATCTTGCGCCTGGCCAGCATTACATCTATGTTTACAATGATGGGCATGTCAGATAAATAAATCCTTTTCGTTTTGTAATTCCAATCCCTGCCGGAAAATGCCTGCAAGGAAATAGGCAAACAATCCCAGTACGAAATGTACGGCTACCAGCATCCACATCTCATTTTCCACGTTTACAAACATGCGGGCGGTAAAAACCGCAATCAACGGCACAATAAGATTGGTTAAACAAAAAACCACGAGATGCCTGAAATGAGGCTGAGTAAATAATTTTTGTTGAAAAAAAATCCGGAAGACGTTGGCCGACAACCAGAAAAATAAACCATACAACGTAAGGGGTAACAGGAAAGAGAAGATAATATACGGCATGTTGTTGTCGACTACAAGAAGCGGTTGTTGTGTAAAGGGCACGAGGATGTGCAGGTACAGGCCATTGCCATGCTGCTGCGTGCTCCAACCTGTAAGCAGGCAGATAACAGAGTACAACACGGTGAATAAATAGCAAAGCGATGCCGCCATAGCCGCTACATATAAAATCCGGGAAACGATTTTTGTATACCCCATTGCTTTTGATTTTACGATTATTATTCAAAGCTAGAAATTAATTATTGTTTTACAATAATTAATTAAAAAATATTCTCAAATCCGCTTTATCTGCGTTCAGCGCCTCAACTGGTGTTGTAATGGCGGCGTGAGGTATAAGTTAGCGCCCTTGTTGGTCTCCCGACCAACAAGCAAGCGTCAGGTGGCTTTGATAGGTCAGGTCAACTTCGTACATAACTCAAGGATGAGCAGCTCCGTTGGTCTGGAGGCCAACGGTGGCGTGATCTAGGATTGACAGGTTTTAAAATCTTCCGGACAGTTATGTGAGGACGCCAACAACGGCGAAAAGACTTATTGCACTATGCACTTACCAACCTACTACTATGCCTTAAACTTTAACTCTAAACCTTTAACCTTAGCTATCCGCCGTCCGTCCGTTGTAATCCGCTCTCTGTCGACAGGTTGTTTTCAGGCCGGCATCCTATTCTATATTTAGGACGATAAAACGAACGCCCTCATCAGGGGCAACGATGGTTGGTAATTATATAGGCAACATTGCGCCTTGACAGCGGGTGCATGACAGCAACAAGCCGGCATTTTTGCCGGCTTGTGTGTTATTATACCTGAAAGGAAGTTTGTTAGTTATACCTGACCAACAGCGGCATATTCGTTCGGGTACCGGCAGCGTCTGTTACTACCAATGTATATATGCCCGCGGCCAATTGGCCTGGTACACTCACCGGTTGCGTAGCGGAACCTCCGCTATGATTGAGTTTTCCATTGTATACTACCTGTCCGGTAGTGTTGTATAACCGCAGTTCATACACACCCGCATTCATCTGCGAAAAACGTACCCTCAGATTGCCACTGCTCAGCGGATTGGGAAATACCTGTATGCCTGCTTTCGGATTACCGAGACGTATCGATGCGATGTCGCTGTAATTGGATGAACCGTTCAATCGTACTTCACGGATACGATAGTATACTGTGCCGGTGCCAGGATCTGTGTCCAGCCAGTCGTAATGCACACTTGCATGCGGCGCCACTACCCCGGCTTTTACAAATGCACGTCCGTCAGTTGAGCGTTCTACTTCATAGACCGTAGCGCCGGTCTGGTCATAGGTTTCCCATTGCACCAGCACATTTCCGCCCAGGTCTGTCAGTTCTATACTTCCCGCACGTACGGGCAATACAGCGAATTGAGAGGAAGTAACAGCGGCGCAGGTTCCGCTTTGTACTACTGCGCGGTATTGCTGCGTGGGTCCGAGTTTGCTTACGATCAACTGAGAACTGGTGTTGGCAATATCATTAATAACGGAAATAAAATTGTCTGTTGAAGACTGCCATTTCACCACTTCACCGGTCTGGCTGCTGATCGTGAGCACCGCTGTGGTAGGATCGGATCCTGTGGTACGGTTGATCATACCTACCGCACTGGCGGGATGTACAGTGGCCACGACGGGAACACGTAACGCGCAACCGGCAGCTTCTGCGTAATAAGTAGTGGTGGCACTTACGCTGGCGATATTATAGTTGTTGCCCGTAAAAACAGCGGTGCCACCAGTTTCGGCTGTATACCAGGATACGTTGCCGCTGCTTGCGGTGGCTTGCAAAGTCAACGCACCGGCCTGGCAGCGGGTTGCCGGCGTAGTGGAAGAAATACCATTGACTGTAACGGTTGTTGCACCCGAAGTAACACCGGTACATCCCGAGCCATTAGATACAACCAGGCGATAGCCAACAGCACCTGTTTGATTAGTTGGCGGAATATATGCAACACCATTTGCCCCGGGGATGTCTGTATAAGAACCCGAAGCGTTGCTCTGCCATTGATAATTAAGATTGGTGCCACCCGTTACGTTTGAGTTGAGGATAACGGAAGCATTTGAACAAGTGGTGGTGCCACCGGAAATAGTCACTGCACTGGGGTTTGTACCTGCCGCATTGGTGATGATAAATTCTCCGCTGCGGCTATTGTTGCCATTGCCTGTTTCGGCAATCACAGCACGATAACGTCTGCCGGCAACAGCAGCAGTTACACGCAAACGAGAAGTAGTAGCGCCACTGTAATTACCACCATTGGTTACGGTTGTCCATGAAGCACCATTGTTTACCGATTCTTCCCATGTATAACTCAACGTACCGCCACCTGCGGGTGTGCCGATTACTTCCAGGCTGGCGGTGCCGCCGGGGCAAATGTTGCTGACAGAGGTTTCACTGCTGGTAGTAACGTTCGGGGGAAGGTTGATAGCAGCCGCATTGTATCCGATAAAAGCATAATCGCTGTTGCCACTCGGTGTAATGCGCAATGCACGCACTTGTGATGCATTGGAAGCATTGATACCAAAATCGGAAAGGTTCAGCGATACGATGCGGATATCACGGGTGGTGTTGGTGCCGTTGTTCGCCACACTGTATGCATAGGCAGTATTATAAGATACACCGGTGGGCATATTGAAAAGGTCAAGCGTATACGTACCGAGGCGGGGCAAATAAGTCATGTCCTGTGTAAAAGACGTACCAACGGTATTGCCCGACGCATCGAGAAACGTAAATACGTCATTGGAAGAAGCCGGTGAGGCTATTTGCGTAAGAATAATATCGGGTTCTGCATCGGTAGCTCTCGCGCCATCGATATTAAAAATCTGAAAAGTCATGACCGCAGAAGAAGGCAGATTGGTAACGCCGGTACCCAGGTCGAGACCGTTGACACCATCCACCAATGCTTTCTTGATGTTGTAAGAAGAAGCACCAGGCACATAAGCTGTGGTAGCCGATCCGTCTACTTTCGAAGCCAGTGCAATAAATATCGATCCGGAGCCGCTGTTTGTTCCTGCAATAGAAGCCACCGGGAGTGCCTTGAAAACGGCGGAGGTGAACGTGACATTATTGTTGGTGAGGGTTGCATTGTTCACACCGGTAGAATAGGTAACGCCGTTGTGTGTAAATGCAAGCAGGTTGTGGCTGTTATCGGGATTAACGCCGGTGGGAGCAGCGGCCGTTGTTCTCCAGAAACCGTTGAAATCGGTGATGATGCCGGAAGTGGGCACGTAAATGAATCCTGCGAGAGAACCGTTCCCGGAGGGATTGGTTACACGTACCGGGCCCGATGCGACAACGGGTAATACCACGGTGATCCGTGTATCTGAAACGATCGTAAAAGGAACATTGACACTACCTATCGAAACATTGCTGGCAGTAGAAAATCCGGTACCATCAATCGTAATTGTCATACCTGCAGCACCGGACACAGGTGTAAAACTACTAACAGTCGGTTGGGAAATGGCGGCCAGGCTGCAAAGCAGGCTGACGGCGAGCGTCAGAAGGTTTTTCATTGATACTGTCGATTTTGCGCGAAATTATGCGTATCTCAATACAAGCACAATAGAAAAATTTCGAAAAAAGACAGTAGTAACTATTAATATACTTAAGCGACGCAACTACACGTATTTAGCACGGGTTCAGTGGAAAAAATACGCTGATTTTTTTTTGCACGAAAATTATTATGCAGATGACAAGGCCGGTAGACTTGACAATTGTCATGAATATCGATAGAAAAAATACGACGCAGTATTTTCAAAAACCGAATGCCCGTGAAATAACAGGTTTGAAAACGGGGAAAAAACGCTTGACGCGACAGCCGGGCTGCTTTAGGTTTGACAGTGCCTCAAAACCATTAAAACCTTCATCCACCAAACTAACAACCATGGGACGTTTAGTTCGCGTTAAACAACCGGCCAACCAGCTTTTCAAAACAGCTGATCAGCCCCGGGAGCAACAAACTTATCTTGAGCAGGTAATCAAATACATTCCCACTGAAATAGTTGGTGGATATGTAGCGGTGAACAGTCTGCTGGCTTCGTTGCCCGCCGATATGCTTAACAACTGGCTTTGGGGAACCTTCATTCTTTTTGCGCTCGGCACACCTGTATACTTCTGGCTGATGAAAAAGCCCGGCGACGCGATCTGGCAGCAAATGATATTGTCGTTTATTTCTTTTATCATCTGGGCCTATTCTATCACCGGTGCATCGGGTATTTTCGGTACGGCCGGCATTGATATTTATTATAGCCAGATTGCTTCCGCATTACTCATCATATTCTCGATTGCAGCGCCGCTTTTTACGCCCAATTCGCAAGGCTCCGGCGGTAGCAATTAATAAAGGCTGGTTTTGTTTCCCCTGGCCGGGCGGGATGATCCTGCCTGGCTTTTTTTGTAAGTTAACAGCAGTTATAAGTAGTAAGTTTTAAGTAATAAGTTTTAAGTAATAAGTTGTAAGTAAATACTGCTTATTCACCATTGACCATTCACGATTCACGATCATCCGCCGCCAGCAGCAGCAACGCCAAAATCAGCACTACGCTGTACTCACACCCTCCCGTACCATGTTCGCCCACAAACCAGCCCAGCTCCCAATGGATCAGCACGATACCTGTCAATAAAATGATCATAAAGCCGGCGGCCCATACACGCACTCCCCTTCCAATGGCCAACGCTACACTGCCGACAAACTCAAAAAGCGTGATCAGCCAGACAATGGTAACGCCCAACGGTATGCCTTTAGCTTCCATGAAGCCGCCAAACTGCGGGATCGTGCCATTGATGATGCGAAACAAAGCATGAAGAAAGAATACCAGCGCCACTCCTATGCGCAAGAGGGTCATTGCCATGCGGCCGCTGATAAAAGGAAAATGCTGCAGAAATCTCATAAGTAGTTTTTAACGCGGCTAAACTAAGCATCGGGATCGACCCTGTGTTATCGGTCTGTCGTTTATTAAACGTTATTCGTCTTTTGCCAGGCACCTTTAAGCATTTTTTAAATGCCTATGATATGCTTTTAAGTGTATTTCATTGACACTTCCCGGCCGTTGGTGTTCTTTTTTGTCTGACGCTGGTTTTTATCCGATTTTTAAACATATGAACCGCGTACTGCTGCATATCGGCTTCTGGCTGGGTTACCTTTTCTTTTGTATTCTCATCGAATATATCTGGGTAACAGCATCCCTTCCCGATATGCCGAAGAGCTGGATCTGGAGAAATGTTGCCCTTATACCGCTCGGAAGCTCTACACCGGAGATCCTTTTTTCCTATTTCATGATGTATGTGGGTTTGCCCAGGCTCATGAGCCGGAAAGACAACCAGGTGCTGAATATCCTTTATGTGGCGGTGGTTTTTATTGCCGCCGTGCTGGCCGTCAGGGTCATCGTCCATTACCTGCTGGGTCATGTGGCTTATGATAAACTCCTGGCAGAAAAAAACCACCTTTTCGATACATCGCAGATCTTCCGCGGTATTATTTTCATGGGCTTCGCTTCCGGCGTGGCCCTATCGATCAAATCGCTGCGCCTGCAGATAGCAGCAAGAGAGCGGGAAAAAAACCTGATCAGGGAAAAACTAAGCACCGAGTTGCGCTACCTGCGGCACCAGCTTCACCCGCATTTCCTTTTTAATACGTTGAACAATATTTACGCGCTTACGCGTAAAAAATCAGACCTCGCGCCGGGCGCAGTGATGAAGTTATCAGAGCTCCTTCATTTCATGTTGTACGAGTCCAAGAACGATCGCGTTAGCATCCGGTACGAAATGAGTTTTTTGCAGGATTATATGGCGCTTGAAAAAATAAGGTACAGCGACCGCCTGAAAATTTCTTTTGAAGAGTCGATCAGGGATCCCGATAAAATGATCGGTTCGCTGCTGCTGCTGCCTTTGGTGGAAAACGCTTTTAAACACGGAGCAAGCGAAACACGTTTCGATTCTTTTATCCGTATCCGCGTGCAACAGGAGGACGAGGATTTTTCTTTTGTAATTGAAAACTCTTTCGAACCCTCCGACCGGCCGGGCAGCGATGCCAGCATCGGTCTTCCCAATATCCGCCGGCAACTCGAATTACTCTACTCCAATCATCGCCTCGAAGTAAGCCAAACCAATAATATCTACTCCGTCAATCTTTACTTAAAACTGGACACTTATGGAAAAAATTAGCTGCATGATCGTAGAGGATGAACCTCTTGCCGCAGAAATTTTACAGGACTATATCAGTCAGATTCCCTTCCTCGAACTCAACTGCCTTTGCAATGATGCTTTATTTGCTCTGGAAAAATTACAAACGTATAATATCGACCTGCTGTTTCTCGACATCCATCTGCCGCGTTTGCGCGGGCTTGATTTTCTGCGCACCATTAAATCACCTCCGAAAGTTATCATCACTACCGCCTACAGGGAATATGCGATCGACGGATACGAACTGAATGTAGTGGATTACCTGCTGAAACCAATCAGCTTCAGCCGTTTCCTCACGGCCGTCAACAAAGTAAAGGAACGCGCACAAAGTGATCCGCTGGCGATTTTGCAAAAACAATCTTTGTCACCCGAAAGAGCGCACCTGCTTATCAATGTAAACAAGAAACGTATCAAAGTTTTCTTCGATGATATTCTTTATATCGAAAGCAAAAAAGAGTACATCAACATCGTTACCGCCGACCGTTCTTTCCTTACCAAGTTTCAGCTTACCGAAATCGAACAACAACTGGATAAACGTTTTTTCCTGCGCATTCACCGCTCCTTCATTGTCGCGCGCGAAAAGATCAACGCATTCAGCGCATCGGAAGTGGAGATAAGCGGACAAACCATTCCTATTGGCAGAAGTTACAAAGAGCTCGTTTTATCTGTCCTGGATCAGCAGGTAAGATAAACAGGAAGGCCGGTATGGAAATACCGGCCGATCCAAACCGCTTGAGCACGGTATCGTTCATGAGAAAACGCTACTTCATTAATAACCCGGATTTTGCTCCAGCACTCCTCCGCTCTTGTCCACTTCTGCCTGCGGAATCGGCCAGATGCTTTTGTTGGCACCGAAAGCCTGCGCAGGTAACAGCGATACTCCGTCGTTATCATATTTGTTTTGCACGGTTCCTTTCACGCGCATGATGTCCCACAGGCGGTGGCCTTCAAAGGCCAGCTCGATACGCCGCTCACCAAGGATCGCGGCTACCAGCGCTGCTTTTGTGGGAAATGTGGCCACTGTATAGGCAGGCGCACTTACACGTGCCCTGTCTCTTACAAGATTCAGTTTGGTGACCGCATCTGCATCTACTACAGTGGCCGCCTGCGCCGCAGCTTCTGCATAGGTCAGCAGTACTTCAGCATAGCGGATCACGGGCGCCCAGTCTGCACGGGTAGCCACATCAGGATATTTGGTAGTAAAAGTGAAAGCCGTATTAGGCGCAGGTCCGGCGGCAAGCATCTGCGTGCGGCGGCGGTCGTCTGCTGCGAAATAGGTGTTGGTTGCTGCATTGGTAAACGATCTTGACACCGCGAGGTCCGCGCGGCCATTGCCCGCGTAGTGCTGAGGAAGCGCCGCATTGGTATTCGGGTTGTCGTTTACGTTGTTGGGAATACTCCAGACCGTTTCAGTGGTCTGATAGTTACCCGGCCCGAAAGCACCGTTTGGCGCAGGGCGAAGTGCGTAGGTACCAAATTCGCCGTCAATTACGCGTTTGGCTGCATCACGCGCACCGGTGTAATCTGCTCTGTACAAATGAACACGCGCAAGCAAAGATGCAGCCGCGGCGCGTGTGGCACGTGTCTTGGTCGCATACGTGCTGGCATAGGCCTGCGGGAGGTCGCGTATGGCCTGTGTAAGATCGGAAATGATCAGGTCATACACCTGCTTCACTGTCGAACGCGGCTGGTTGGCTTCGGGGCTGCTGCTGGAAAAACTTTTAGTAATAATAGGAATTCCCTTATGCGAAGCATCTGCCGTAAACACATAAGGCTGCGCAAAAAAGTTCACCAGGTAAAAATTACTCACCGCGCGAACGAACCGGCATTCCGCGGTCAGTTCGGTCGCTTTTTGTGTGGTCAGCAGGGAAGCATTGGCTGCAATTCCTTCCGCCACCCTGTTGGAAGTGACGATAGCATCGTAGCCTGCCGTCCATACCGCAGCAGGAATGCCGTTGTTGGACAACATATTGAAACGTGCCGCGTCACCGAAGAACACACCTTTATCGAAAACATCTTCACCCTGCAGATCGACGTATAACAATGCACGGCCTGATAAAAAACCGGCGTTTTGCAAGGCGTTGTAAGCACCTAACACCGCATTCTCTATTTTTTGAGCGGAAGAAAATGCGAGATCATTAGACAGCCGGTCATTCGGAACTACATCATCTGTTACTTTTTTCTGGCAGGCTGTTCCGGTCAATACAACCAATACTGCCAGACTATAGAATATTTTTTTCATACTTTGTTTTTTACATTAAAAGCCTACGTTAACACCTGCCGTAATTGTGCGCGGCAGATAAGGACGGAACGAATCGATGCCAAGTCCGATATTCACGTTTCCGTTTGCATTTGCTTCAGGGTCCATGCCTTTATAACCCGTGAAGGTGTACAGGTTTTGCGCCTGCACATATATGCGTAATCTGCTGATCGAAATTTTAGATAACAAGTGCGCCGGCAGACTGTACCCCAACTGGAGATTACGGATGCGTACAAAGTCAGCCTTCTCCAACCAGCGGGTTGATGTTTGCCACCACTGGTTGTCACCCCATACCAGACGTGGTACATCGGTCTGATCACCGGGCTTGCTCCACTCATTGAGGAGTTCGTCACTCTTGTTGCGCGAAGTGGTGGTGACCATCAGGTTCTGCAAAGTGTTGTTGTACAGGTAAGCGCCCAATGAATACTGCAGGTCGATCGACAGATCGAATTGTTTGTAGCGCAGGTTCTGTGTAAGACCTCCCAGGAATTTGGGATAAGGTGTTTTGTCGTTGTGCACCACGCGATCTGCTGCTGTGATGGCAGTCGTAACGGAACCATCATCCACTTTGGTCCAGCGGCTGGCCGCAGGTTGAAGATGATCGTATTGTTTGCGCACGCCGTCTTTGTCGTAGAACATCGGCAAACCATTGGAAGGATTTACCCCGGCCCAACGGATCAGGAAGAACGCACTCATGTTATAACCAGGACGTACGATGCTGTTGCCACCGAAGATGTCGCCGTTATTGCTGTTGGTAGAAATCACTTTCGAGCGGTTCCATGCTCCGTTGAAGTTGATATCCCAGTTGAAATCTTTTTTGCTGATCACCGGCATGTTAATACCGATTTCAAAACCGCTGTTGCTGAGTTGTCCCACGTTCTCGATGATCGAGTTGCCGGGAAAACCTAAAGTAGCCAGTACAGGGTTGGCAAGGATCAGGTCTTTTGATTTTTTATTGTAATAATCCAGCACGATCTGGATATTTTTTCCCACCGTCATATCGATACCGATATCGAACTGACCGGTTTTTTCCCAGCGAAGAGAACTGTTACCGGGGTTGCTGAGATTCAGTGAGGGAATATCTGCGTATTGCGTAGGAGCAAAAGTTGCCAGCGAAGGGAAATCGCCGATATTGGAATTACCCGTGAGGCCATAACTTGCCCGCAGCTTCATATCGGAGATAGCCGATACTGATTGCATAAATCCTTCCTGTGATATACGCCATGCGAGGGCGGCAGAAGGGAAATAACCCCAGCGGTTGTCGCGGCCGAACCCTGAATAAGCATCACCCCTCACGTTAATGGTAGCAATGTATTTTCTTTTGAAAGAGTAGTTGATACCACCGAAGTAAGAAGCAAGTCCGTTATTAACAGTGTTATAATTCTGTGCGCCTACAGAAGCAAAGTTGGCTGCATCGATCTGGCGGAACAAAGAGTCGAAGATGGTAGTACCGAAGGCATAAGCGCCATAACCTCTTCTGCGCGTGTATTCACTACCCGCCAGCACATTGATGTCGTGATCACCAAATTTCGCTATGTAGTTAAGTGTGTTGGTCCAGCTCCATACATAGGTTCTGTTGTTCACCGTCTGCGCAAGACCTGCGAGGCCTGAACCGTCGCCAACAAGTTTGTCCCAGTATTGATCGGTATTGCCGAATAATTGGTCGACATTGAACTGTGATTTGAACTTCAAACCTTTGAACAGCCTGGCTTCACCATAAAGGCTGCCGATCAGGCGTTGCGTCTGGCGTGTATCATAGTTCAGGTTTTGTACGGCAACAGGGTTGGGTGTATTATTGAAAACCGTATTGCCACCTGCTCCGAGGTAGTAGCCGCCATTAGCTGCATACACGGGTATGTTGGGGTAGGCGGTCAGTGGTCCGAAAGGTACCCCGCTTAATCCGCCACCGGTGCCGCTGCCCAAGCCATACGAAGTGGTTTGAGAGTATTGCATCGTCATGCCGGTCTCCAGCCAGTTGGTGGCTTTTGTGGTGAGGTTGATACGGCCCGACATACGTTTCTGGCGATTCACGATGATGTAGTTCTGAAAATCGTTGTACGCGGCTGAGGCATAAAACGTGGTTTTAGCCGTGCCGCCGCTGATACCTACCTGGTGGCTTTGTGTAAGGCCGTTGCGGTATACTTCATCCTGCCAGTCAGTGCTGACGGGATCGATGGTGCCATCGCCATTGAAATCTGCATAAGCCGCTGCGGGAGTCTGACCTGCGGCAGCGCGCATTTTATTAATGACCGTGTTGTATTGATCGCCATTCAGTACCGTAAGGCGACGTGAGGCCGTGTTGACGCCTACATAACCGTCATAGGTTATACGGGCGGCACCTGCCTGGCCTTTACGTGTGCTGATGAGGATAACACCGGCTGAAGCACGGCTGCCGTAGATGGCGGCGGCCGAAGCATCTTTGAGTACCTCCACACTTTCAATATCGTTGGGATTGATGTCGGCGAGGGTGTTGACGGGGTTGTAAAGCTGACCGTCATTTCCCTGTGTGATGGGCACACCATCGATGATGATCAACGGCTGGCTGCCGGAAGAAATAGACGCGGCACCACGTACACGGATAATCACGTTGTCGCCTACCAACCCGGAAGAAGTGTTTACCTGCACACCTGCAGCTTTACCGGTCAATGCCTGATCAAAACTCATCACCGGGCGGTTGGCAATTTCCTTACCGCCCACTTTGGCAACGGATCCGGTCAGGTTCACACGGGCTATCTGCTGATAACCGACTACTACCACTTCGTCGAGACCGGCATCCTGTTGCAGCAATTTTACAGCAAAAAAATCCTGGCTGTTCAACGCTATTTCTTTTTCTCCGTAACCGAGTGATGATATGACCAGCGTTTTTATTTTATCATCCACCATAAGCCGGAACATTCCCGTGGAGTCGGTGACTGTTCCGGAAGAGCTTCCTTTTGCGCGTACAGACGAACCAGGAAGCGGCTCGTCTTTTTCGTTCGTGACCCTTCCGCTTATTTGGCGGGACTGGGCCAGCAGCGTGCACCAGCCTGTCAAAAGCAGGGCACACAAAAGACTGATTTTCCTCATAATTTTGGTTTTGGGGTTAGTTTCCCGGCTGTGCCGGAGTTGTTTAGCCGCTGAAATTAACCGGCGGGAAAATCGGCTGACAGGCAAATCAACCTACTACCATTGCCGTATGCCGGAAAGAGCGAAAAGGCCCAGGCACGGCGTTGGGTGGCCGATGAGCGACCTGCGCTGATTGTTTACCGTCATTCGTTTTTCGGGAGAGAGTGAATCGTCAATGGTCATCCCGAAGCCTCGGGAGTGAATGGTGAATCGTGAATAGGGCTGTTCTACTTATAACTTATTACTTAATACTTACGGCCGAAGCTTCGGCCCGAAGTACCGGGCGGCTGTTTTACCTTACACCCTATACCTTACTCCTCACACCTCCGTACAGGCTGTTTACCTAAAACTTATTACTTGTAACCTAATACCTCTCCCACGCAGGCTTTTTTTCCAAAACAACCGTTAACTTTGCCGCTTAATGAAAATACTTGTCAAGCAGGCGAAAATTGTAGATCCTTCCTCTCCTTTCAACGGGCAAACCGTCCCGGTTTTCATTGAAAATGGTATTATTCGGCAAATCGGCAACGATGCGGTGTCCGCAGATCAGGTAATTGACCTGCCGGGACTGCATCTTTCGCCCGGATGGACAGATCTTTTTGCCCAATTCGGCGATCCCGGCCTTGAATACAAGGAAACCATCGAATCAGGTGCGGCCGCTGCCGCGGCCGGAGGTTTTACCGATGTAGTGGTAATCCCGAATACCAAACCCGTTGTGCACAACAAAGCCGCGGTAGAATACCTCGTGCAGAAATCGCGGTCTCTTCCCGTAAATGTGCATCCGATGGGTGCCGTTACCCGCGAAGCGGAAGGACGCGAACTGGCGGAGATGTACGATATGCGCGCCAGCGGAGCCATCGTATTCGGAGATGGATTACACCCGATACAGTCTGCCGGACTGCTGGTGAAAGCCCTTCAATACATAAAAGCATTCGACGGCCTGCTGATCCAGGTACCGGAAGACCGCAGCATCAACCCGCACGGCCTGATGAATGAAGGCATCGTATCCACCAGGCTCGGACTGCCCGGCAAACCGGTACTGGCCGAAGAACTTATTGTGGCGCGCGACATTGAACTGGCCGCTTATGCCGGTTCACGTTTACACTTCACAGGCATATCAGCCGGCGTATCGCTCGAGCTGATCCGCAAGGCACGCGCCAAAGGCAATACGCTGATCAGTTGCTCCGTAACGCCCGCACATCTTTTCTTTTCCGATGAAGACCTGCAGGAATACGATACCAACCTGAAAGTAAATCCACCTTTCCGCACGCCCGCCGACCGTAAAGCCTTGCAGCAGGCCATCACCGATGGTACAATCGATACGATTGCCAGCCATCACCTGCCGCATGAATATGACAGTAAAGTAGTGGAATTCGAATATGCCAAATCCGGCATGACCAGCCTCGAAACCGTATACGCAGTATTGCGGACTGCCTTACCCGGAGTAAGCCAGGAAAAATGGGTGGAACTGCTGTCTGTCAATCCGGCAAAGCTGATCGGATTACCCGCAAAAACAATCCGCGAAGGCGAACCCGCATCACTCACGCTTTTCCAACCCGATGTACAATGGACGGTAGGAACGGCATCGCTTCGTTCGCGCTCACGTAATACACCCTTCCTCGGCCGGACTCTCACAGGCAAAGTGGCCGGAATTATTCACAAAAACCAGGTTGTACTGAATCAGGCATGAGATCAATTAAACTTACACCGCTGGTGATAGGCCTTATTACGGCCGCTGCAATGATACTTCTGAGTATCCTGGTTTTCTATTACGCACCCGCCAATTCGCCGCTTGCCTATCTTATCTATGCACTGTATGGAGGGGGAATAATGTGGACATTGTTTAACTACAAGGCATCTGCAGATTATCAGCCCGCCTTCGGCACCCTGTTCAACCAGGGATTCCGATGTTTCATCGTCGTTACGATAGCGATGATCTTTTTCTTTGCCATCAACTCGAAAATGCACCCTGAATTTGCAGACGAAGCCGCCGTGGCCACACGGGAGTACCTTCAGCAAAACAATAAAGATATGACGCCCGCGCAGATTGAAGAAAGCGTGGAGAATACCCGCAAGGGTTATACCACCGGCGTGGTATACGGTGCGATTTTCAGTTATTTGATATTTGGTGTTATATTCACCGTTACAGGTTCAGGTATTATTTTAATCAGGAGACGTTAACACATGGATCTTTCCCTTGTCATACCACTTTTAAACGAAGAAGAATCATTACCCGAGCTCACCGCCTGGATTGAGCGGGTAATGGATGAACATCATTATACCTACGAAATTATTTTCGTTGACGACGGCAGCACGGACAATTCCTGGGAAGTAATCCAGCAACTCCGCGCACGCAACCCGCATGTCAAGGGAATCAAATTCCAACGCAACTACGGCAAATCCGCCGGTCTCAATGAAGGCTTCAAAGCCGCTCAGGGAGAGGTAATCATTACCATGGATGCGGATCTGCAGGATAGTCCGGATGAAATTCCTGAACTGCGCCGGATGATATTGGAGGACAATCTCGACCTGGTAAGCGGATGGAAAAAGAAGCGTTATGACAACAGGCTTACCAAAAACCTTCCCAGCAAACTCTTTAATGCGGCAGCCCGCCGCATGAGCGGAATAAAACTGCACGATTTCAACTGCGGCCTCAAAGCCTACCGCAAAAAACTGGTTAAGAGCATCGAGGTATATGGTGAAATGCACCGGTATGTGCCGGTGCTGGCCAAATGGTCGGGCTTTCGCCGTATCGGTGAAAAGGTAGTGGAACACCGCGCAAGAAAATACGGGGTGAGCAAATTCGGATGGAACCGTTTTATCAATGGATTCCTCGATCTGCTGTCGATCTTTTTCATTGGCAAATTCGGCAAGCGCCCGATGCACTTCTTTGGTTTGTGGGGCACGATCTTTTTCCTGATCGGTCTCGGCTTTGCGCTTTACCTGGTTATATCCAAACTGATCGAACCGGAGTTTGGCATCACCAACCGACCCGGATTTTATATATCGCTTACCGCAGTGATTCTCGGCGTACAGCTATTCCTGGCAGGATTTCTGGGAGAACTGGTGACACGAAATTCCGCGTCGCGCAATTTCTACCTGATCGAAGAAAAAGCGGGCATATAAAATCCTCTTTATGGCGAAAGTTGTGATCATAGGTCCTGCGCATCCGTTGCGGGGCGGACTGGCTACTTTTAATCAACGGCTGGCCCGTGCATTCAACGATGCCGGTCATTCCTGTTCTATTTATTCCTTTTCTCTTCAATACCCGTCTTTTATTTTTCCGGGAAAGACGCAATACACCGACGAACCTGCACCCGAAGGAATAGATATTCATACCGTCATCAATTCGGTAAATCCACTGAACTGGCTCAAAATCGGCCGTCGACTCCGCCGCGAACGCCCGGATCTGATTCTGGTACGTTTCTGGCTACCGTTGATGGGGCCTGCATTGGGAACGATATTGCGCCAGGTAAAAAAAAATAAACATACCTGCATCATTTGTCTCGCAGACAATGTCATCCCTCATGAAAAAAGGCCCGGAGATGGTCCGTTCACCCGTTACTTCCTCCGCAGTTGCGATGCTTTTATCACCATGAGTGAAAAAGTAATGCAGGATCTGCGGTTGTTTGAAAAGACCAAACCGGCAAAGCTCGTTGCGCATCCACTGTACGATAACTTCGGCGAAGCAGTGGACAAGCAGCAGGCCCGTCAGCATCTGGGTTTACCTCCGGTGAAAAAGCTGTTGTTGTTCTTTGGCTTCATCCGTGCCTATAAAGGGCTCGATCTGCTGCTCGATGCGGTCAGCGTTCTTCGTCAGCGAAATGCCGCTTATGCATCCGATATGCGTTTGCTGATTGCCGGTGAATTTTATGAAGACGAACAAAAATACCAGCAGCAAATCGATAAACTCGGTATAAAAGATATGCTGATTCTTCGTACGGATTTTATTCCCGACAGCGAAGTGCGGTATTACCTGTGTGCGGCAGACGTGCTGATCCAACCCTACCGTAATGCCACGCAAAGCGGCGTTACACCCCTGGCTTATCATTTCGATAAACCTATGGTGGTAACCAACGTGGGCGGACTGCCTGCACTGGTGCCACACGGTGTGTCAGGGTTAGTGACCGAACCCACACCCGAATCGATCGCCGACGGAATAGAAGCCTATTTTGAATTGGGAGAAGCACACTTCATTCCCAATCTGCAAAAAGAAAAACAGCGCTACAGTTGGGAACAACTGGTAGAAACTATACAGGAACTGGGCCGCGAGGTAAGGCATAAGGTGTAGGGTTTAAGGTGTAAGGCATAGGGTAATAGGTTTTAGGTAACGGCCTTTCTATTGACGATTGACGATTCACTATTCACCATTCACTATTGACCATTGACGATTCACCATTCACGATTGACGAATATGAGTACAATCTACAGGAGCAAAGCTCCCCTGCGGATAGGGCTGGCCGGCGGCGGCACCGATGTAAGCCCTTACAGCGATCTCTACGGAGGCGCCATTCTCAATGCTACTTTATCCCTCTATGCACACGCGAGCATTGAAATAATCGACAAACCCGAAATCCATTTTACAGCCGTTGACCGCAACGAACATCAGCAGCACATAACAGGAAGCGAGTGTGCTACCGATGGCTATCTTGATCTGCTGAAAGGTGTATATAACCGTATCCGCCGCGACTATGGCATGCCCGATACAGGTTTTCATTTATCAACTTTTGTCGATGCACCTGCGGGTTCCGGCCTTGGCACTTCTTCAACACTTGTTGTGGCCATCATTGGTGCATTTGCCGAAATGCTCAAGCTGCCCCTGGGTGAATACGATATCGCTCACTATGCTTATGAAATCGAACGCCGCGACCTCAATCTCGCCGGTGGTAAACAAGACCAATATGCGGCCACATTCGGCGGTGTGAACTTCATGGAATTTTATGAGAACGACCGCGTGATCGTCAACCCGCTGCGCATCAAACAGCGCTATCTTTTTGAACTCGAAAACAATCTCCTCCTCTACTATACTTCCACCAGCCGCGAATCCGCCCGGATCATCGAGCAACAAAGCAAAAATGTGGTAAACAAACAGGGCAAATCGATCGAGGCTATGCATCAGTTGAAAGAACAGGCGCAACGTATGAAAGAAGCTTTGCTGCGCGGCCGCCTGCACGAAATCGGTGAGATTCTTGATTTCGGTTTCCAGCAAAAACGCAACATGGCAGAAGGCATTTCCAACAGCCTGATGGAAGAAATTTATGAAACGGCCAAAGCAGCCGGTGCCACAGGAGGAAAAATATCCGGTGCCGGCGGTGGTGGCTTCATGATCTTTTATTGCCCCGGCACAACCAAGCATAATGTAATCCGCAGCCTGGAACGTTTCGGTGGCAAAACCCGCCGTTACCAGTTTGTAGAACACGGACTAACCACATGGTCGTTGTAATTCAAAAGCCAAAAGTGAATGGTGAATAGTGAATAGTGAATGGTCAATAGTGAATAAGTCAATTGGTGAATGAGCGAATTATCCATAGTTACACCTCCCACCGGCTGTTAACTTATTACTTAATACTTATAACTTAATACTCACGTCCGAAGTATCGGGCGGCTGTTCCACCTTACACCTTAAGCCTTAAACCTTAAACCTTTTACCTTCGTCTAAAACGTATAACTTTACCCCTCCCGATGGAAAAGATTAAACAGCTCATACAGGCATCTATCAGCGTCAAACAACAATTGATGGAAGATGACGCACTGGTATCGGTGATTGGCATGGTTGCCGATGTGATCACCAATGCCTTTCGTGACGGCAGGCGTGTTTATTTCTGCGGCAATGGAGGCAGCGCTGCCGATGCGCAACACCTCGCTGCAGAATTTTCCGGGCGTTTTTATACCGACCGCAAGGCCTTACCCGCAGAAGCGCTGCACTGCAACACCTCTTACATTACCGCCGTTGGTAATGATTACAGCTACGACGTAATTTATGCCCGGCTGATCGATGGCATCGGACAACCGGGCGATGTGCTGGTAGGTCTCTCCACTTCCGGTAATTCGGCCAACATCATCAAAGCATTCGAAGTGGCGAGAGAGCGTGGTATGGTGACGGTTGGTTTTACCGGTCAGACCGGCGGACAACTAAAAGCACTCAGTGATTATCTTATCAATATTCCTTCAACCGATACGCCACGCATACAGGAAAGTCATATCCTTGCAGGGCATATCGTCTGCCAATTGGTAGAAGAAACCTATTTTCAAAGCTGAGCTCCACTACTGATATGACCCAAGCAATCATCCTGGCCGGCGGGCTGGGCACGCGGCTTCGTTCTGCCGTTCCCGATCTTCCGAAATGTCTCGCGCCCGTAGCCGGGCGTCCGTTTTTATTTTATGTGATCAATTACCTCCGCAGCCAGGGCATCAACGATTTTATTTTTTCGCTGGGTTATAAACATGAACTCATCACCGATTACCTCGAGAAAGATTTTGCTACGCTTTCCTATAAAACGGTTATCGAAGAAGAACCATTGGGCACCGGCGGTGCCATTCTCCTTGCCGCCGCACAGGCACATTCGTCGCAAGTGATCGTTACCAATGGCGATACATTGTTCCGTGCAGATATACCGGCTATGTTGCAATTGCATCGTAGTAATCATGCCATCTGCACGCTTGCTTTAAAACCCATGCAACATTTCGACCGCTATGGTGTGGTGGAAATAAACAATGAAGGACGCATTACCGCATTCAAAGAAAAACAACAGTACGAACAGGGAACGATCAATGGCGGACTTTATGTAATCGATCGCGAAGCATTGCTCGCTGCAGGATTACCGGAAAAATTTTCCTTCGAAAAAGATTTCCTCGAAGCGCGGTATGCTGATGATAAATTATACGGCATTGCCCAGGATGATTATTTCATCGATATCGGCATTCCGGATGATTACAACCAGGCACAACAGGATCTGGCACGGCCTGCTATCTCTTTAAAAGACATCGACAAATCATGGACTTTGTTCATGGATCGTGATGGTGTGTTCAACCATGATAAGGTCGGCAGTTATGTTTTTCATCCCGATGAATTCGTTTTTTATGACGGTGCGCTGGATGCTACCCGGATCATTCACGGAAAATTCGGGCGGGTGATCGTCACCACCAATCAGCGCGGTGTGGGCCGAGGTCTGATGACGCTCGAAGACCTGAAGACGGTGAACGATAAATTGCAACGGATCGTAAAAGAAAACGGCGGGTTGATCGATCACGTCTACTCCGCAACGGCCATGTCCAACTTCGATCCCATACGCAAACCAAACCCCGGGATGGCCTTCCTCGCCAAACATGATTTCCCGGATATCGATCTGTCCAAAACGATCATGATCGGTAATAATCCAAGCGATATGCAATTCGGACGGCATGCGGGATTGTACACCGTTTATCTCACAACCACCAACCCGCCATACGAACTTCCCCACCAGGATGTGGACTGGCAATTTGAGTCACTTTACGCTTTTGCAAAATCTTTATAGTTCTTTGTGTAATTTTCCTGCCGGAAAGACGTTACCTGAACACCGTTACCGACGTAGCGGATCAAAAAAGATAAAGTGAAAAAGTTGACCTTACGCCTTAGCCTTGTTTTACTGATCGCCTTCGCCGCCGGAACTTCCGTTTATGCGCAGTCGCCGATCTCTTCAGCAGACCGTAAGAAGCTGAGGCTCAAAGAAGATTCCTTATCGAAGCATTCGAAAGACATGAGCGTTGAGCAGGAAATGGCCGACCGCATGATCGCAGACAGCTTTTTCATCAGAACACTGGTGCGGGCGCTGCAGGTCAAAAACTCTTTCTATTATCCGTTTGATTCGGTTCTTGGCATCTCTAAAATGTATGCACCGGACAGCACGTTCCGCATATTTACCTGGAATTTGAACTACGACAATTACTACTCCCGTCAACGCGGAGCCATCCAGATGCGCACGAAAGACGGATCGCTTAAATTATTTCCGCTCCGGGATGTATCGGAATTCACCGAGAATCCGATGGACTCTGCGCGCGACCGCAACAACTGGATCGGCGCAGTGTATTACAACATCATTCGCACACAATACAACGGAAAGAACTTTTATACCCTGTTCGGCTTTGACGGGCACACGGTGCGCAGCAGTAAAAAATGGCTGGAAGTACTTACGTTCAACGGACGTGGCGAACCGGTTTTCGGAGGTCCGTTTTTCAGTTTTGCCAAAGACAGCATTCCGAAGCCAGATCAGAACCGCTTCAGCCTGGAGTTTAAAAAAGATGTGCGTGTGTTGATGGATTTTTTGCCGGAAGAGAATGTAATCCTGGTCGATCACCTGATATCCGAGAATGATGAACCCGATAATCCCTGGACATACGTGCCGGACGGCGATAACGAAGCATTTAAGTGGGAAAATGGCAAATGGATACATATCGACAAAGCATTTACTTATAAAATAGATATGAGTGATGCGGATCCGTATATGGGCAAACCACCGGTCGAAAAACCCATTCTCGACGGCAAGGGCAACAAGAATGAGAAAAAACTCATAGAGCAATCGGAGAAGAATAAGCAGCGCGAACAGCCAGCGCCGGTGCCACCGGTGAAAAAGTGAATTGTCAATCGTCAATGGTGAATGGTGAATGGTCATCCCGAAGTCTCGGGAGTGAATAAGTCAATAAGTGAATCAGTGAATAGCCGAATGTTTGTCCAACGCACCCGTGGTTCGTGTTTTCACGAACCACCCTTCGGGTCGGCCTTCAATCGTGAATAGGCTTATAGTTATCAACCTTACGCCTTCAACCCTACACTCTATACCCTATACCCTATACCCTACTCCTTATACCTTACACCTTATCCCTTACACCTTACTCCTTACTCCTCCCCTTCGTATTAACATTTTATTATCAGTCTACTAGCATACAGGGTTTTACCGTTCTGCCCTATCTTTGCCGCCTGTGCTGAAAATTGGCAAACATATCATTCTTTGGATCGTAGCGCTGTCCATACTCAATACCAGTATCGATATCGTGGACGACGGTGCCGTGTTTCAATCACTGACCGACCAGGCAGATGACGGTGTTTCTTACACAGAAATCGAAAGCATCTTGGAATATCTGGTGAATGAAACAACTGATCACGAAGAACAATTCCCCGACAGCACCGGCAACGACCAGCAAAGCATCCTCAAAAAAGCAGCAGGTTTCGATTTTTCCCTGCCGGAAAAAAAACAACGACTTCTCTCGCCCGTTTTCACACGAGCCAATTCAATACCTTCCGCCCGCGAAGCGGCATTCCTGCTTCCCGCCGGTTATATCAACCGCCTCCTGCAACCTCCTGACCGAACAGCCTGATTGATCATCCCCGATCATTTGTTTTCCCTATGTGCCAACTGACGCGCACGTAGCGCTATTCCCTTTTCTGAATCAAAACAGGCAATAATGAAATTTTTTGCTTCATTATTCCTTTGCGTCACTGTTACCTGTGCCTACGCGCAACAGGCAGACAGCATCGTTGTAACCATACAACAGGCAGAGGAAATATTTCTCAAGAAAAACCTGCTTTTACTGGCCAGCCGCTACCAGGTGGATGCGGCCAAAGCCAATGAAATACAGGAAAAATTGTATCCTAACCCGACCTTCAGCACCGATCTCGCCACTTACGGCGATAACCGCAAATGGTTCGACATCGGCCGCCGCGGGCAGAAACAGTTCGGACTCGACCAACTGATCATCCTGGCCGGCAAACGCAACAAACGTGTACAATTGGCCCGCGAGCAAACCCGCGAAACAGACCTGGCCTTTTATGATCTGCTGCGCACACTCAAGTATGAACTGCGCGCCAGTTTTTATACACAAGTATACGCGACCGAACTGGCAACACAGTACACCGAGCAATTGCAATGGCTGCAGCAACTCATCAATTCGTATGAACAGGAGGCCAACCGCCGCAACGTTTCCCTGAAAGATGCCGTGCGCCTGAAATCGGAATACATCCAGCTCAGCGCCGACCGCAATGCCGTGATCATGGACGCGCTCAATGCACAACAGACCTTGCAGTTGCTGCTCGATACCAGCGTCAATGTAATGCCGTCAAAAGAAGAATGGGCAGGCCGTCCCTTGCCTTCACGCGAAACCTTATTGGAGATGGCAAAGAAAGAACGCGCCGATCTGCGCATGAAATACAGCCAGGTGAAACAGGAAGAACTGAACTACCGCCTGCAAAAAGCGATGGCCGTTCCCGATGTTACCGTTGGTGCCGGATACGACCAGGATGGTAATTATGTATCCAATTTTTACTCGCTCCGCGCATCGATCGATCTCCCTTTCTTCAACAGGAACCAGGGACAGATCAAACAGGCCAAAGCGCAGATACGCGTGGCCGAGCTGGAAAAAGACTACAAGGAATTAACCATTGAAAAAGAGATCGCCGGAAGTTACGCGCGCCTGCTGGAAGCCGAAAAAGAATACCAGTTCTCGCAAACAGGCTTCAACAAAGATTTCCCTGCCGTCAACCGTTCTGTTATTGAAAATTTCAACAAAGGCAATATGAGCATGCTGGAGTTCATGGATTTTTTCCAGAACTACAATACCGCCATGCGACAGGTAAATGAATTACGCAAGCAACGCCGGCTCGCCTGGGAAGAATTGGAATACGTGACAGGTGCTTCTTTCGACTAACCGAATTAATCAGTCTGATAAAAAAAGTTTATGCTTTATAAAATTCTTATAACCGCTGCACTGGCAGGTATTCTCTTGTCCTGCAGCCATTCAAAACCGCAGGAAAGCGACAACCGTTTCTCCCTCACCGATACCATGATGAGCAGGATCCGGATAGATACCACCCGGCTGGAAAATGTAAAAAGCGAATTGCGCTTCTCCGGTAAGATCACTCCCGAAGACAACAAACTCGCTTCCATTTTTCCCGTGGTGGCAGGTTATGTAACCCGTCTCAATGTATCGCTGGGTGATTTTGTACACAAGGGGCAGGTATTGGCTACAATCCGGAGCACCGACATCGCCGATTTTGAAAAGCAACGCCGCGATGCGGAGAATGCATTAATGACGGCCCGTAAAAACCTTAAAGCCGAACAGGAACTAGCCGATTCCAGGCTCAACACCGAACGGGATCTGACCGCCGCGCAACGCGAAGTGGAAAATGCACAGGCCGAACTCAACAGGATCAATGAAGTGTTTTCAATTTATCATATCCGCGATGGTGCCAACTACAACATCGTTGCACCCATCAGCGGTTTTATTACGGATAAAAAGATCAACGCCGACATGCAGTTGCCTGCAGGTTTCAGTGAGAGCATCTTCACCATCGCGCAGATCGACGAGGTTTTTGTAACAGCCAATGTTTATGAAACGGATATAGCACGTTTGTCGGTAGGTATGCCCGCAGAAATTGAACTGCTCAGCTATCCGGGCAAACGTTTTTACGGCAAAATTGACAAGATGCTGAACGTGCTGGATCCGGAAACTAAAACACTCAAGATCCGTATCCGTTTGCCGAATTCCGGTTATGAACTCAAACCGGAGATGGCAGCCACTGTTTATATCAGCCGCAATGAACCGGATAAAAAACCAGCCATTCCCGCCGAAGCCGTGGTGTTTGACAAAAGCCGCAACTACGTGATGGTGTTTCACAGCCGCGACAGCATTGAAACGCGTGTGGTAGAGCCTTTGCGCACTACCGGCAACATCACCTGGATCAGGGCCGGACTGCAGGAAGGCGAGCGCGTCATCAGCCGCAACGCCTTGCTGGTCTATGATGCTTTAAATGATTAAGCTAAACCGCAGGTAGCACCACTGCCGGCTATTGCCGTGTGACACTGCCTGCCCAATCTTTTTGCATGAACAAGTTTATCCGAAATATTGTAGCTTTTTCCCTCAAGAACAAGTTCTTCGTTTTCTTCCTCACCGGAGTACTGATCATTGCGGGAATTGTAAGCTTTGTCCGGACGCCCATCGAGGCTTTCCCGGACGTAACCAATACACAGATCATCATCGTTACACAATGGCCCGGCCGAAGCGCCGAAGAAGTGGAACGTTTTGTAACACGCCCCACCGAAGTGGCCATGAACAGTGTGCAGCGCAAAACAAATGTGCGCAGCATTACCATGTTTGGTCTGAGTGTGATGAAAATAATTTTTGAAGACGGCGTCGACGATTTCTTCGCGCGGCAACAGGTCAATAATCAGTTGAGAACCGTCAGTCTTCCCGACGACGTGGATCCGGAAGTGCAACCGCCTTACGGTCCTACCGGTGAAATATTCCGTTATGTATTGCGCAGCAAATCGCGCAACAGCCGCGAACTCCTGACCATCCAGAACTGGACGATCGACCGGCAACTAAGAGCCGTGCCCGGTGTGGCCGACGTGGTGGCGTTTGGTGGTGAAGAAAAAATATACGAGATACGTGTCAACCCTACCCTGCTGGTTAAATATGACATTACGCCGCTCGAAGTATTCACGGCCGTATCACGCAGCAACCTGAACGTGGGTGGGGATGTGATTGAAAAAAACAACCAGGCTTATGTGGTCAGAGGAATCGGTTTGCTCAACAGCAGCACGGATATCGAAAACATCATCGTAGAGCAAAACGGCGATGCACCCGTACTGATCAAACATGTAGCTACCGTGCAGGAAAGCGGCTTGCCTCGTGTAGGCCAGGTAGGCCTTGACAAGGACGACGATGTGGTGGAAGGGATTGTGGTGATGCGGAAAGATGAAAATCCGTCGGCTGTACTCGCATCCGTAAAAGAAAAAATAAAAGAACTGAATGAAAAAGTATTGCCCGCCGATGTGAAGATGGAAACATTTTATGACCGTGATGTGCTCATGAGTTATTGTACTGATACCATTTCGCACAACGTGGTGGAAGGTATCATACTCGTAACGGTGATCGTACTCATCTTCATGGCTGATTGGCGCACCACGCTGATCGTATCGCTGATCATTCCGTTATCATTACTCTTCGCATTTTTCTGTTTGCGGATGAAAGGCATGAGTGCCAACCTGATCTCGTTGGGGGCGATCGACTTCGGGATCATCATCGACGGCGCCGTGGTAATGGTAGAAGGTATGTTTGTGGCACTCGCCCATCTTTCACACAAAGTCGGCATGCCCAGGTTCAACAAGCTATCCAAACTGGGATTATTAAAACGAACCGGTGGCGATCTGGGTAAAGCAGTATTCTTCTCGAAAGTGATCATCATCACGGCCCTCATTCCGATTTTTACTTTTCAGAAAGTGGAAGGCAAAATGTTCTCGCCGCTCGCCTGGACATTAGGGTTTGCCCTACTGGGCGCCTTGATCTTTACGCTTACGCTGGTGCCTGTATTGTGCTCGATGTTGCTGAATAAAAATGTGCGTGAAAAAGAAAACTTCATCGTACGTTTCTTCAATCGTTCGATCACCTCCGCATTTACCTGGTGTTTCCGCAACAAACGCAAAAGTCTGCTGGGCGCATTTGTATTCATGGGACTGACATTTGGTTCCGCAAAATTTTTGGGATCAGAGTTCCTTCCCGAGTTGAATGAAGGCGCTTTGTGGGTGACGGCTGAACTACCCATGAGCACCTCGCTTACCGAATCAATGAAGATCACGCGCACGATCAGGGAAAAGCTGATGGACTTCGAAGAAGTAAATGGTGTGCTCTCGCAAACCGGCCGCAGCAACGATGGTACCGATCCGAACGGATTTGGTTTTATACAATTCCAGGTAAACCTGAAAGCAAAGAAAGAATGGAAACGCAGTTTGTCGCAGGAAGCATTGATCGAGGAAATGGATGAGCGGCTGCGACAAATCCAGGGCATTACCTACAACTATTCCCAGCCCGTAGTAGACAACGTAGCCGAAGCCGTCGCAGGTTTCAAGGCATCCAATGCGGTGAAGATCTTTGGCGACGACCTGGAAAAACTGGATAGCCTGGCCGATGTGGTATATGCTTCTATCAGAGACATCGATGGTATTAAAGATGCGGGTATACTGCGCAACGTAGGGCAACCCGAGATCAGCGTGATATTGGACGAAGAAAAAATGGCCTTATACGGTGTGGCTACTGCGGATGCGCAGGCTGTTATTGAAATGGCGATCGGTGGTAAAACGGCCACTGCCAAATACGAAGAGGAAAAACGCTTCGATGTACGCATCCGTTATCAACCTGAATACCGGAAAGACGAAGCGGATATCATGTCGCTGATGGTGCCAACGATCAAAGGAGGAAAGATTCCGCTGAGCAGTATCGCCGATCTGCGTAAAGTAACGGGTCCGGCTTTCATCTACCGCGATGACAACAAACGCTTCATCGGTGTAAAATTCACCGTGCGCGGCCGCGACCTTGGCAGCACGATCAGCGAAGCGCAGGCAGCCGTAGACAAGCTGGTCAAACTTCCCAAAGGATATTCTATTCAGTGGGCCGGTGAATTTGAAAACCAGGTGCGGGCGAGCAGGCAATTGGCTACTGTAGTGCCGATCAGCCTGCTGGCCATTTTTGTCTTGCTCTTCATCACATTTGGCAATGTGAAAGACGCCGGTCTTGTGCTGATGAACGTGCCCTTTGCCCTCATCGGAGGCATTCTGGCCCTGCACATATCCGGTATCAACTTCGGTATATCGGCCGGTGTCGGCTTCATTGCCTTGTTTGGTATTTGTGTGCAGAATGGTGTGATCCTGATTACCGTGTTCCATCAGAATCTAAGGCAACGTATGGATCTGGCCATGGCGATACGTGAAGGGGTAATATCGCGGATACGTCCGGTAGTGATGACGGCACTGATGGCGATGCTGGGCTTATTGCCTGCTGCATTATCATCAGGTATCGGGTCGGAAAGCCAAAAGCCGCTGGCGGTGGCCATCATTGGCGGACTGGTGACGGCAACGGTTCTTACATTATTAGTATTCCCCATATTATTCTGGTTGTTCTACCGACGATCAGCGAAAAAAGCTGCTGCTGCAGCAGGTTGATAGATTAGAGTAGGATTAGAAAGGGCGCTTCGGCGTCCTTTCTTTTTTATCACGGGGTGATATTACTATGGGTAAACACTAGGTTTTGCGGGAATATCTTGTATTTTCGTTGACTAGAAACTAAACCGAAAATTAACTGCCGGCTCCCGTCCGCCCGCCCAATACTTCCTCTGAGCCCATGAACCACTACATGAGAGTCTTTCTGTTCAGCGTATTCGTATGCCTGACCCTGAACAACTACGCGCAAAATCCTGCGGATCATTATGTGCAGTCGTTGCAACCTGTTCATCCGGGAAAAAATACGGATGGGCAGATGAAAGCGTCGGAAGACAACTATTACACTTTTCCCGAAAGAAAAAAATCACCGGATCTTGAAGCGTGGGGAAAATACAATAGCAAAAAAGACCTTACGCACCCCGAATATGGTATACTGCCCGATGGTGCGCCCTGCGACACCTGCGTGGAAGTATATGCCGAACGCAAAGCGGATAAACGATTGTTCCGCAGCCTGAAAGATTCCACATTGCAATATATCCAGCAATCGCTTGGCTCGCTGAACACGCTGGTGGACGGCCGATGGATCACCATCCAGCATAAATTGAAACCAGGTGCCAATGGCGTGTACCGTTCAGGATATGCCCCGGAGCCCGCCATCTTCGATCTCTCCCGCCAACAAATAAGTTTACAGACCGTGGTGGGTAATGTAAAATTCAACGACTGGACTTTACTGATACGCCGCAACGGCACGGTGGAAACAATTGGAAAGGCTAACTGGTCGCGGTATACAATTGGTGAAGACGGCATGTACATCACCAATGTATTCGAAGGCATCGATGCTGAACTGAAAGTCTTCCGCGGCGCCATTAAGACAAATTTTATTATCAAAAGAAATGCATTCGGTTCTTTCGATGAATTGATCTTCCGGGATGCATTCAATAGTGGACAAAATACACGACTGCAATTCACTGAAGGCAACGAACAAAAGGGTGTTGGCCAGTTAACCGTGTTGCTGAACGGCGCCGATGCCTTGAAAGTAAATGCCGGTTATGCTTATGCAAAAAATGGCGGTAAGGAAAGCATGATGGCGGTTGCTTATGATATCAGTGATGGCGCTATGGACATGATCGTACCGGCTTACTGGATCAACAAATATATCGGGCAACATGAATTGGTGATTGATCCGCTGGTAACGGCCAGCAACACGCTTGCACAGGCAGCGATTACCGGTTCAGCCTATGGTGCTGCCTGCTTCACAGCCTACTGTTCCTACAACCTGAACGTGACGAGACCGGCCAGTTTCGACATAGAGGACATCCGCTGGACATTCAGCTATATTGCAACAGGCTCCTGCTGGATGTATGATGGCGCTGTGACCTTTCGCTCCGGCACCTGTAATAGCCCGGGCGCCGCAGGAAATTACTGGTTTTGCAACGGCATCGGTACCGGTACCTGCAGCGGAAACAACATCTCGATCATGAACGATCTGGCCTCCTGCTTACCGGCTGCTTCCTGCGCCTCTGCCAACATCCCATTCGAAATGCGCTTTTATCGTTGTTATACTTCGTCTGCCGGCTGTAGCGGAAGCTGTATTGGCGCTGCCAGTCCCTGGACGATGACGATTACAGGACGTACCGTTGAACTGGCCTCCCCCGTGACCATAACGCCCTCAACAGGTGCAGCGGTATGCCAGGGTACCAGTGCTATGCTCACAGCAACGGGCCGTGGTGGTGTTAGTCCTTATGGCTATTCCTGGAGCTTTAACCCCACAGGTACGCCTGTTGCCGCCACAGGCGCTTCCGCCAATCTCACCTTTCCTGCTAACGGAACTATTCCTGTATATCTTACGCTTACCGACGCCTGCGGTAATACGAATGCCAATACGGTAAACGTAACCGTGAATCCAAGACCGGTGGTTACCGCCATTCCCGCCATCAATCCGCTTTGCAGCGGGCAGAATCCGAATATTGCGTTAAACTCCTCTGTAACAGGAACCACTTATACCTGGACAGCTTCAACCGTCCCAAGTATCACAGGTGTATCAGCCGGCAGTGGTACAGGCCCTATTTCGCAAACACTGACCAATAGCGCCACGCTGCCCGGAACCGTCAGCTATAACATAACCAGCACCGCAAATGGCTGTACCAGCACGCCGGTCAACAGCGTCATCACCGTCAATCCGCTTAAAACAGCTACTCAAAATATCACGATCTGCACCAATCAATTGCCCTATACATGGAACGGGCAAACGATAACTGCAGGAGGCAATAGTGTAGCGACATTCACGACCCCGTCATTGATGACAGGTTGCGATAGTACCACTACACTTAACCTGGTCGTAAACAGTGTAACCTCCGCTACACAAACCGTTACCATTTGTTCGAATGCATTGCCCTATACCTGGAACGGACAAACGATAACGGCAGGAGGCAATGGTGTAGCCACCTATACAACTCCGTCGTTGACCAGCGGTTGTGATAGTACCACCACGCTTAACCTGATCGTAAACACGGTAACGCCGGTTACACAAACCATTACCATCTGTTCGAACGCATTGCCCTATACCTGGAACGGGCAAACCATAACCGCAGGAGGCAATGGCATAGCCACCTATACAACTCCGTCGTTGATCAACGGTTGTGATAGTACCACCACGCTTAACCTGGTCGTAAACAATTTACCGCCCGTTACACAAACCATTACCATTTGTGCAAATGCATTGCCCTATACCTGGAACGGACAAACGATAACGGCAGGAGGAAATGGCGTAGCCACCTATACTACTCCGTCGCTGGTCAATGGTTGTGATAGTACCACCAGCTTAAATCTTGTTGTTAATCCGCTCATCAACACCACGCAAACCATTTCGATCTGCGCAAACCAATTGCCCTATACCTGGAACGCACAACCGATCACGGCCGGCGGTAACGCTGTAGCAACATTTACCACTCCGTCACTGGTCACCGGTTGCGACAGTACCACTACTTTAAATCTTATTGTCAATCCACTGATTAATCAGACCGTAAATCTTACTATCTGTGCCAGTAGCATGCCCTATACCTGGAACGGGCAAACGATCAATGCCGGTGGAAATGGGGTAGCTACTTTCACCACACCATCCCTCGTTACGGGTTGTGACAGTACCACCACACTCAACCTGATAGTAAATGCCCTGATCAGCGCAACGGAAAATATCACCATCTGTTCCAACCAATTGCCCTATAGCTGGAATGGACAAAGCATAACGGCAGGTGGTACTGCTGTGGCAACATTTACCACGCCATCAGCCGGCACCGGCTGTGACAGTACCACTACGCTCAACCTCACGGTGAACCTGGTTAAAAATGCGGCGGAAAATATAGTGATCTGCGCGGACGCACTGCCCTACAACTGGAATGGACAAAGCATAACTGCCGGCGGCAACAACGTAGCAACGTTTACCATGCCCTCAACGGAAAATGGTTGCGACAGTACCACTACCCTTAACCTCACCGTCAATCCCGCACCGGCCGTAACACAAACCATCACCATCTGTGCGGATGCATTGCCATACACCTGGAACGGGCAAACCATGACCGCAGGTGGTAATAACGTAGCCACATTTGTTACGCCGTCGATCGTTACCGGTTGCGACAGTACAACAACACTCAACCTGATCGTAAACCCGCTGATCAATCAAACAGAAACGATCACAATCTGCGCGGACGCATTGCCTTTCACCTGGAACGGACAAAGCATCACAGCGGGAGGTAACAACGTGGCCACATTTATCACGCCCTCGTTGATCACCGGTTGTGACAGCACGACTGTGCTGAACCTGATCGTAAACCCGCTGATCAATCAAACAGAAGCGATCACGATCTGCGCGGACGCATTGCCTTTCACCTGGAACGGACAAAGCATCACAGCGGGAGGTAACAACGTGGCCACATTTATCACGCCCTCGTTGATCACCGGTTGTGACAGCACGACTGTGCTGAACCTGATCGTTAATCCGCTGATCAATCAAACAGAAACGATCACGATCTGCGCAGATGCATTGCCTTACACCTGGAATGGACAAAGCATCGCTGCAGGCGGAAACGCGGTAGCTTCATTTGTTACACCATCTTTGATCACGGGTTGCGACAGCACGACTGTGCTCAACCTGATCGTGAACCCACTGATCAACGAAACAGAAACGATTACGATCTGCGCAGACGCATTGCCGTATACCTGGAATGGACAAAGTATCACAGCGGGAGGAAACAACGTGGCCACATTCACGATGCCTTCACAGATCACGGGTTGTGACAGCACGACTGTATTGAACCTGATCGTGAATACCGCTCCGGCCATTACGCTACAGCCGCAACCTTCGGTTATTTTTATCCAGGATAATACCAGCTTCTCGGTAACGGCTTCCGGTACAGGTCCGCTTACATATCAATGGGAAGTCAACGATGGCGCGGGCTTCGCTCCGGTTACCGACGGAATGCTTTACAGCGGCAGCCAGTCTCCCACACTCACCCTGACCAATGTACCGCATATCAGTGGTTACCTCTATCGTTGTATTGTAACAGGCATCTGTCTGCCAAATGCAACCGGCAACGCGGCATTGCTGACCGTCAACAAACGGCCGCAAACCATTTCCTTTAACACACAAACCAGCAATAGCACGGTAACAGTTACCTATGGGGATCCCGTACAGGATGGCAGCGCCACCGCATCTTCCGGTTTGCCGGTAACCTACAGCAGCAGTAATAACGGGGTGGCCTCCATTGACGCAACAGGTCAGATCACCATTCATAGTGTTGGCACCACGCTTATTGCGGCTGATCAGGCCGGCGACAATATTTACCTCGGTGCCTCGCCGGTAATCTTTACACTCGTGGTAACACCGAAGAATTTGTTGATAACCGCGGATGACAAAACACGGCCTTACGGTGAAAACAATCCTCCGCTCACCTTCAGTTACAGTGGTTTTGTTTACGGAGAAAATCAATCCGTCATCACGCCGCCGGTTATCGGCACCACCGCCACCCTCACCAGTATGCCGGGACAATACCCGATTACCTTCAGTGGCGGAACAGCGGCCAACTACAACTTTGTATTTGTCAATGGTACGTTCACCATCACCGGGGCTGTCGTTAACATCCGCCAGCAACCTGCGCCGCTCGCTTTGTGTACCAATGAACAGGCACGCTTTACTATCATTGCCGAAGCGCAAAGTCCCTTGGTGACCTTGCAATACCAATGGCAGCAAAGCGGCAACAACAGTACCTGGACGGACATCCCCGGAGCGACCACATCGCAACTCACGATGACCGCCCTCACCAGTGCCTATATCCGTTGCGTAATCACCGCGCCGGGCACTGTTCTGCCGAGCCAGTCAGTAACATTTGTGGTACATCCGTTGCCAACGCTGCAGGTCACCAAATCAAACGACCTGGATTGTAACTTCGGCAGCACCCAATTGACCGTCTCCGGTGCCATACGTTACAACTGGACTCCGCCGGCAGGATTGAGCAGCACCACCATTTACAACCCGCTTGCCCGTCCCACAACAGAAACGAAATACTATGTAACCGGTACGGATGCCAATGGCTGCGTGAACCGCGACAGCATCACGGTTGAAATCACCGATACCCGTCACGGGGATAATCTCATGGCCAATGCCTTCACGCCAAACGGCGACGGGCGAAATGACTGCTATGGTATTTCGTATTGGGGTGTGATTGAAAAAATCGATTTCAGTATTTACAACCGAGGTGGACAACGGATTTTCTATTCACGCGATCCCTACGCCTGCTGGAATGGAAAATTCCAGGGGGTGGATCAACCGGCCGGTGTGTATGTGTACTTCATAAAAGCCGTTACCAATTGCGGCGTCATCGAACGAAAGGGAACAGTAACCCTGATACGATAAGCGAAAATCCCCGCCAGTTGTGCGGGGATTTTTCAATATATTCGGCCACCATTAACATAAACCCGTTCACATGCCGCTCCTTCACTGGATTCACATCCTACTGATCGGAACCATGCTATTCCAGGCCACCTTCATGCTGGTACAATGGTTTGTTTTCCGGCGTAAAGACTACCTGTATTACATTGTTTATATGTGCAGCACGCTCTTATTTCTCATTACGAGGCTTGACAGTGTATTGCATTTTTTTCCGGCTCCTATTCCTCCGATGCTGGACGAATACCTCGATCAGCCGCTGATCATCTTTGCCTGCTGGATGTATATCCGTTTCGGTTATTATTTCCTTGAATTAAAAGAAACGCAGCCCGCACTCTACAGGAATGCACGGCTGGTAGAAATCTTTTTCATGGTTTTTATTATCGCAAAATGCATTTGCATCCCCTTTTCATTCAGCTATACCACTTCTTCGATTATTTATATGATCGCATCGGTATCGCTGGCACTGTCTGCGGCCCCTCTCCTTTACAAACTACTGGTACAACGGAACCTGTTGAATAATCTCCTGGTGATTGGTGGCGTGTGCATTGCCATCGGCGGTATTTCCGGTCATATTTTCACATTGATCGCAGAAGACCCGGAACAACGAACCATCCTTGTATACGTTGCTTTTGAAGTAGCCATATTACTTGAGCTGTTATTGCTCAATACGGGACTGGTGATAAAAAACAAGCGTACCCAACAACAAATCATCGATACACAAGACAGGCTGATCCATCAGTTGCAACAAACCGAAATGTTGCGCACCAGTCTAAGTACGATGCAGACAAAACTCTCTTCCGATCTTCACGACAACATCGGTGCCGGCCTCAGCAGTATTGCCATGTACAGCCAGGTGGCGCGTCAGCGGATGGAAAAGCAACCCGCATCGGCCGCACAGGTATTGAACATCATCAGTAATACCGCTTCAGATATTTTATCGGAAATGAAAGACACGATCTGGTTTATTCAACCGGCCCATTTCACTTTCGAACAATTGATAGACCGGCTACGGCAATATGCGGAACCACTCTGTGCGGAAAAAGAAATTCACCTGGAGTTCAGGTTGCCGGTTGCAGCCATGCCCGAACTTTCGCTCGGTGCGCGCAAGAATATTTTCCTGGTGTTGAAGGAAGCCATCAACAACGCCATCAAGCATGCATCACCGCAAAGTATCATCGTATCCATTGACTGCGCGGAAGCGCAATTAACCATTTCCGTGACCGACGACGGAGCCGGTTTGCCGCCCACCGCAGGACGCTCGGATGGCAACGGTTTGCGCAATATGCAGCAGCGTGCTAAAGGCGTTGGTGGCCGCCTGGACCTGTTTCCGGTAACGCAGGGAGGCACGCAGGTCCGGTTCGAGCTCCCGATGCAGGTTGCATCCTAACCATATTTGGTGATAGGCTTCCCGCCCGCACTCGTGTATTTTTATGTTTGTAAATGAACAGGCGTACCATGATTAAAGTGGCCATATTTGATGATAGCGACCGGTTTCGCAACAGCCTCCATCTGCTGCTCGATGGATCTCCCGGTATTGAAGTATCGGGCGTTTATGCAGATGCCAGCGGGCTGGAAGATAAACTTGCACAATGCCTGCCGGATGTTGTGTTGATGGATATCGACATGCCGGGTATCAACGGCATAGAAGCAGTGAAGCGTATCCGTGAAATATTACCCTCTGTAGTGGTAATCATGCAGACGATTTTTGACGATGAGGAACGCATTTTCCAAAGCCTGCAGGCGGGCGCGCAGGGCTACCTGACCAAAGACGCTTCCCCGCTGAAAATGCTGAGCGCCATTGAAGAAGCGATGGCCGGTGGCAGCCCCATGACACCGGGCATTGCACGAAAAGTGATCGACCATTTTCATAAACATCAGCCGGTAGAAAACGAATACAATCTCACACCGCGCGAGAAAGAAATTCTTTTACAACTCAGCAACGGACAGAGTTATAAAATGGTGGCTGCATCCCTGGATATTGCCTACGAAACGGTCCACTCACACATCCGTAAAATATACCAGAAACTGCAAGTAAACAGCCTCGGCGAAGCGCTCTCCATCGCCTTTCGCAAGAAGATCATTTCCTGATAAGTCTTAACCACATCTGGCGATTGTTACCGGCAGGCGGCTCCCCTAATTTGGCGGAAAATTACCTGTATGTCACGTCTTCGTTGTATCACATTTTCAATCGCCCTTTTGTCGGGTCTCTCCTGCGTTGCGCAGGAGCAAACGCAGGAGCAAACGGCGGGTAAGTTAAGTCCCAAAGAGCTGGCAATTCCCGCTTCCCCCGTATTTGACCTCATGGGTGTTACGCCTTCATTGGTCAACCGCACATCCGACATCAAAGATTTCAAGGTAGACTGGTCGTTCAAATCCTGGAAGCTCAATCCCAATCTCGCGATCCAATCGCAGCCGCTCTGGGAAATTTTCTACAACAGAAAAGACCTGTCGCGTTACCAGCAGGCGTCTCCTTTTATGCGGCGCCTCGCTTCGCTTGATGTATCCGTCGGTTCCGTACAGGATGAATTCAATGACCGCCGCATCGGTTTCGCCATCAAGATGGGCGTTTACCGCGAAAAAGATCCGCTGATGGCGCGCTCGTTGTATGAAGACCTCCATGTTCAGTTCACAGAAGAAAAAGCCGCTCTCGAAGCACAGTTGAAAGAACTGATGATCCAGCTCGATACCACGTCACAGGTATTGCAACGGCCGGGTCTTCGCAGCCAGATCAACAGCGTGGAGGAACAACTGCTTTCCCTGCGCTCCAGAAGACAAGCCGAAATCAACACCCGGGCAGCGATCTATGCAGCGGAAAACTGGAACGCCGCTTCGCTGGACATAGCCTTTGGCAAGGTCTATACTTATCAGACAGACAGCGCAGGTTCGTTGGGCAAACTCCGGCTCAACCGCAATACGGGATGGGGCGCCTGGCTCAATGGCGGCTTTGGTATTGGTAAAAAAATGCTGGTAACCGGGTTGATTAGAACCACCTTCTACGAAGAACAATTGAATTTCCTGCTGCGCGATCTAGATACGTTTGAAGAAACAGAACAACAGGCCGTGGCAAGCACGATGCTGTATACAGCGGGTCTTAACTTCCGCTACGGTGGTCCTATTTATAATTTCTTTGCCGAAATTTTTTACGAAAAAAAGAGTACCTCCACTGCAGGTGCTGCACTCAATAAAGTATTCTCACCTGATCCCAATACGGAAGTCGTCGGATCATCCGTCAACTGGAGTTCCGTGTTGCCCACTACACTGACCATCGGCGGAGATTGGAGAATAAGCCGCAACGTAATCATCAATTACGGTATGCGCTTTTCCTTCGATCAGAACTGGACATTCCGCACCTTCACACCGGTGGCATCCATAGCGTGCCTGATGCGATGATGCAACAAGTGAATCGTCAATCGTCAATAAACAGCCATAGTCCATTATCGGAGACCGATACTTCGGCCCTCAAAGAAGCGATCGCCAATAAATAACCAGTAATTTTTTTCATAACCATTTAACCATTTTACCATGTATTACTTCTTAAAAAAGAGGTGGTGTTATCTCTTTGCCCTTGCAACATTGCTGGGCAGCACCATCTCTCAAGCGCAGCTTTCGCTGCCGAGCAAGGACATCGTGACGCCCGTACGTATCACACCCGGTATGGCGCGGCTGGCCACAGTCGTCAATACTCCCGGCAATGCTTTCGGACGTTATTTCAACATGACAGCTACGGGTCGTAATGATATCAATGCTTACCTGCTTTGTTATCTCACTACGCTGATCTATCCGCAATACCTCGCCACGGTTGCCGGTGACGCATCGCCCGAGTACATCACACGTTTACACAACAGCCGCAGCACATTTGAGCAGGAATATAAATTGTATACATCGCGGTTGTTCAACAATCCGAAGTACTTTTTCTTCCAGGAATCTTTCGCCGGCGGCTACGACCCGGAAGCCATGATCGTTTCTACCGACGATGCCATCTTCGTTGTGTTTCGTGGCACTGATCGTGTTGCGTCCAACAAAAAAGAAAACTTCGTCAGCTCCTTCATGTTTGACTGGGCCGAGTGGTTGCTGACAGACTTTGATGCCCGTCAGCACACCGACCCCGATATAACAGGAAAAGTACATGCAGGTTTCTGGCACTCGCTGAGCTACCAGAATTTCAAAGGGCAACTGATGAACAGGATCGTTGCAGAGAATGGTCGCACTAAAAAGATCTGGGTTACCGGGCACAGTCTCGGTGCCGCTCATGCGCAGTTGTTTGCCATGTACCTGCGGAATAAAAATGTACCTGTGCAGGGGGTGTATGTTTACGCTTCGCCGCACCCGGGCACGCAGGAATTTGTAACGGCCATGAATCAGCTCTTTCCGGGCGACAGGCTGCAGCGTTTTGATTTTTCCAGCGATCCTGTTACCACCATTGCCCCTTACACATTGGGCTATCGCCGGGCAGGTACCCGCATTTTTTATGAAGACATCAAAACAATGCGTTTCCGCGCGCCGGAACGCAGTTTCACCGACGCACTTGCGCTGGTTCCGGCTTTAACAGGTGCAGCAGGATTCAACCTCGCCGGATCGCAATTGTGTTATCACCATCCCACCTGGTACCTGCGGGCCGCCTACGAGCAATTGTCCAGGGAAGAGCGCGCAAAAGTGCCGGTCCCCCTGCCCTTGCCGCATCCCGACAACAACGTGAATGACTACTCCTCACCCTGCGATATGCTGGCACGCAACAAAGGCATCAACGCTGCTGCTCCCGGAAGCATGATCGAAGAAGGGATTGCCGCAATCGGTGAAACGATCGAGAAAATACGCTTCGCCGCTACAAGCATACTCGATAATGTTACAGGTGCAGCACTATCCAGCGGATATTATTATATCAGTTCACATGCATCAGGAGACGAACTGCAACTGAATGATAAAAGCGGTATTGACAACGGTAAAGATGTGCAGTTGAACAAGACCAGGCAGCGGCTGTACATACAGCGGTTCGGAACAATCGGTTATGCTATCCGCTTCGCTATAAAAGACGGTAAAGAGTACGTGCTCGACAGCGAAATGAGCGACCTGTTTGATGATGGTGCCTCCAATATTTTATTATGGGAAAAAAATGGCATGCCCGGGGTCAGCGCGAACCAACGCTGGTTGCTGATCAGGTTAAAAGATAAAAAATACATCATTAAAAACCTGGCCAACGGCAAAGTGCTCGACGCCAACAACGGTTGCACGCAAAGCGCCACCTGTGGTGTAAAAACCTGGCGCCCTGTCAACGACGACCAGACACAGATCTGGACGATCGAACCGGCAAACTAATCTCACAAACGCAAAACAAAGAAATATGAAAACATATAGTCAATTCCTCCTCCTGCTTATTGCTATTATTGCATGTCCGCAGTTGAGTTTTTCGCAGGGCCCGATAACGCGACCGATAGGCAAATTACCCGCTAACGTAACGGTCAACCCCAAACTGATACAAAGAACACCGCTCGACTGGTACTTCACGGCTATTCGTCCAGCGCGCGCTTCCGGTGGTGCTCCGGCTAATACCATTACTACAAGAAGCAGCGGTGCAAACACCAGTATAGTGGGTGTAAACCTTCCCCGTGCCGCAGCTCCTGTAAGAGCGGTAGGTACACCCGGCAAAGAACCGTCCGGTGATGGCTATTGTCTTACACAATCTTATAACCTCGACTACCTCAATGAGTCTGCCTTCAGCCTGATCGACCTGCGGCTGAATTTTCCCAATGCCATTTATCCCGGAGCCTTCATCGATGCGGGAAGTTTGCTGGGGAGATCGCCGGTAACGTATGTATCACCTGCACAACGTCGTCCTTTGACGGTGGCCATCAGCATCAGTAACCCTGATTCAGGTTCCAGAACTTACACGGTCAGCAATTTCGGCAGCAACAACAATCGTGTGCTGGATGAAAACCTGCGCGATCGCCATTATGGTGCTGCCATTCCCTCCGTGTTCGCCTATCGTTCAATGGAACTGCGCAGCCAGCAGGAACTGACAGCCTCCTTTAATTTTTCTGCGGGGCTGATGCTGCCGCTGGAAGAATTTGGTATTCCGCTCGATCTGTCGCAGGGTATACGGGCAAGCGGCAACATGGTAAACGGTTCTGTGGAACGCCAGTACATGTTATCATTCATACAACCGATGTATGCGTATACGATAGAAGAAGAAGATCCGGGTTTGTTGTTTACGAACGCAAGTGCTGCTGCCAATATTCACCAGGGTATCGTAAAGTCGGTTGTATACGGCCGCATGATCATGATGACATTCCGCTCCACACTTGATTCGGCGGAAGCATTCGGCCGCGTGTCTGCGCGTTTGGGTATTAATTTCACCGGAGGTGAATTGGCCAATGCCTCATTGGGTGGTTCTATTTCCGGCGATGTGCGCAATAAGTTTGTCCGTGACATTAAAGAATTCAAGGCGTTGGTGTATGGTGGTAATGGCCAGACAGCCAACAGTGTGGCTGGCGATCCCGAAGCAGTTTATCAGTATATCCGTGATCCATCGGCTGCCACGCTGAATAACCGTACCGGTGCGCTGCCTTTGCAATATGTGGTACAACGCATCTCCGACGGACGTATTATCGGTGTGCGTTCAACTTCCAACTATAAAGTAGACGACTGCCTCAACCCGCGGTATGATGTGGAAGTAATTTTTAAAGGATTGAAATGTAACAAGGTGGTGGAGCTTTTCCCTGATGATAAAGAAGATATTTTCGGCACCTGTGATGTCAATGGCAAACGTTTATTTGGCATCAACGAGGATGCTGCCTGGAGTATTGGCGCGAATAAAACAATCGGCGACGACAAAGAGGTAGTGATTGTAAAAGATCTTACCCTGGCGCAATTACGGGAGTTGCAATTGGTATTCAGTCAGACCCTGAAGGATTGGGAACCTTTTCACAAACCGGTCTACCGGGCCTATCAACCCCTGGATCTGAAATATTCGCTCGACAAAACAGCCAACATTAACTCCATCATGAACCTGGCGGCCGGACGTTCAGTAGAATTGGAAAATAAAACTCACGAAGTGAAGTTGTATGAGAACGGCGATAAAGAGCATTCGGCAATCGCCATCCTGTATAGAGTGAAAGTGACGCGGAAGTGAGTGGTGAGTAGTAAGTATTAAGTATTAAGTATTAAGTATTAAGTATTAAGTATTAAGTATTAAGTATTAAGTATTAAGTATTAAGTATTAAGTATTAAGCTTGGCACTTCCCTGGTTCGCTTATACATGATTAGCTTCTAAGATGTATTGACTGTATTATTATCTTACTTATAACTTATTACTTAAAACTTACTACAAAAAAAGGAGCCTTCAGGCTCCTTTTTTTTTAATCGTCCAGTTTCAGTACTGCAAGAAATGCTTCCTGCGGTACTTCCACATTGCCTATCTGGCGCATACGTTTCTTACCTTCTTTCTGTTTTTCCAGGAGTTTGCGTTTACGGCTGATGTCACCACCATAACATTTCGCGGTTACGTCTTTGCGCATGGCGGAGATGTTTTCGCGGGCGACCACTTTGGCGCCGATAGCGGCCTGGATAGCGATCTGGAATTGCTGGCGTGGCAGCAACTCTTTCAGTTTTTCGCAGAGTTTACGACCGAAATCTTCGGCGCGGCTGCGGTGAATAAGCGCGCTCAGGGCATCCACTTTTTCACCGTTCAGCAGGATATCCATTTTAGAGATCAGGGCGTCGCGGTAACCGATGGCATGGTAATCGAACGATGCATAACCGCGCGTTTGTGATTTCAGCTTATCGTAGAAATCAAATACGATCTCGGTCAAGGGCATTTCGAAAATCAGTTCCACGCGTGTGGTAGTGAGGTAGCTCTGATTGATCAGGATTCCCCGTTTGCCGAGACAGAGCGTCATGATGTTGCCGATATACTCGGGCTTGGTGATGATCTGCGCGCGGATATAAGGTTCTTCTATCCGTTCGGTCTTCACCGGATCGGGAAACTCGGATGGGTTGTTGACCATCACTTTTTCTCCCTTGGTCGTATAAGCGATGAAACTAACGTTGGGTACGGTAGTGATAACGGTTTGGTTGAACTCGCGCTCGAGACGTTCCTGGATGATCTCCATGTGCAGCATACCGAGGAAGCCGCAACGGAAACCAAAACCAAGTGCCTGCGATGTTTCCAATTCGTATGTCAGTGACGCATCGTTGAGCTGCAGTTTGTCCATACAATCGCGCAGTTCCTCGAACTCGTCGGTATTAACGGGGTAGATACCGGCGAATACCATCGGTTTCACTTCTTCAAAACCTTTGATAGGTTCCTTTGTAGGTCTGTTGGAAAGCGTGATGGTATCACCAACTTTCACTTCCTTGGCATTTTTGATACCGGTGATGATATATCCTACGTCGCCGGCCTTCACTTCTTTCTTTTCGGTCATCTTCAATTTGAGGATGCCTACTTCATCGGCTTCATAGTCTTGTCCGGTTGAAACAAATCTTACTTTATCACCCTTGCGGATGGTGCCATTCTGAATACGATAATAAACGATGATACCACGGAAGCTGTTGAATACGCTGTCGAAGATCAATGCCTGCAGCGGTGCTTCGGGATCACCTTTGGGTGCGGGAATGCGGTCTACGATTGCCGCCAGCACTCCTTCGATACCAAGACCGGTACGGCCGCTGGCGAGCAGGATATCTTCCGGTTTGCAACCGATCAATTCGATGATCTGGTCCTGTACTTCCTCGATCATGGCGCCGTCCATATCGATCTTATTGATCACGGGAATGATCTCAAGGTCGTTTTCGATGGCGAGGTAAAGATTGGAAATGGTCTGGGCCTGGATACCTTGTGTGGCATCCACAAGCAGCAGAGCGCCTTCACAGGCGGCGAGCGCGCGGCTCACCTCATAGCTGAAGTCTACGTGACCGGGCGTATCGATCAGGTTGAGGATAAACTCCTGTCCGTCGGTATGGCGGTAGTTGATCTGGATGGCGTGGCTCTTGATCGTGATACCTTTTTCCCGTTCAAGATCCATATCGTCCAGTACCTGGTCCATCATTTCCCGGTCGCTGATGGTGTTGGTGCTTTGCAACAGCCTGTCAGCCAGGGTACTTTTGCCGTGGTCAATATGCGCGATGATGCAGAAATTCCGTATATTTTTCATGTACTTCGGCCCGTTTTTCGGACGTGCAAAGGTAAGGGAAAGCCGCGAGCTTATGGCATAAGTGCCGGTCTAATTCAACAGGATCGGCAAGCAGTATTTTCAGGTGTTACCGAAGCTGCAAAAAACCGGCATTATTTTTATATTAAATAAAAGCAAACGCTTATAATGTTATTATAAATCAATTAAATAAGAAAAATGTACCGGATGCGTCATTTTTCCTTTCCTGTCTCATCTTTCTTCGTATTTTTGTGCTCTACTTACCCCGGATTCTACCCCACAACCCATTACATTCTCACTTACTAACCCGGGCCATCGGCTTTTGACTGGTATTAAATTATAGAAATTTAAACAAGGGAGGACGGATTATGTACAGCTATGACCTGCTGGAAAACGGATGTTATTATCTGGTAAAAGACAAAGAAAATTCACCGATCGAACTGATCCAGGTGACTGTGGAGACGGATCATTGCCTGTTTATTCAACGGTTTGATGATCCTACCAAAACGGAATGGAAACTCAAGACCGATACATTGTCTGACATCATTGAATGCCTGAGCGACGAAGCGGTCAGCCAATGGGAGAAACAGTATTATGGTGAGGATGCTTACCAGGAAGAAGAGGATGACGAGTGAGCGTGAATGGTGATCCCGAAATTTCGGGAGTCAATCGTCAATCGTGAATCGTGAATAAAACAGCCATGTCTGTATCTTAACATGACATGGCTGTTTTATTTATAAATTTATCCCCTTATACCTCTTATATCCTCTACCTTACACCTTATCCCTTATACCTTATACCTTATCCCATACCTTACTTCTGCATAAAATTCACCGTATCCTTCGGCTCACCGCAATTCAACATCGACGCTTTATACTGCGGATGCTGCGTACCAAGATAGGGATTGCGTACTTCCTGTGTGGCACTGAGCCAATAACCAGACTGATTTTCACCAAAAGCCATCGGGCATTCCTGCAAATACAATTTTGAACGGTCGTAACGCACCGTTTTCATCAACATATACAGCGCATCGGAAAGACTATTGAGCGAAGTTCTTTTAGCGGCAATGTCCGGCTGATTGATAATATTCTGGATTTCGGCACGGGCATTATCCAGGAAAAAAGAAGCACTCTGCGCAATTTCCACTGAATCCTTCTCCAGTTCTTTCAGGCTGAAGGAATCCAGCCCCTGCTTCAGTGCCGCCGCACTTTCGTTGGCCTTGTTCACATCCCAGTTAACGAACGCCTCGTTCATTTGGTAGTAATTGCCGAGCATCGACTCGATGGACGCATTGAAAGCCTCGCTGTGCTTGCTCACCGCCATCGACACCGGTTTAGGACCTTTGTGCGTATTTTTCTTTCCACGGAGAAGGAAAAACCATACACCAGCGCTGACGGCTACGATCAACAGCAAAAACAGGAGAAATTTCTTCATGGCGTCGTTAAATTTTGCAGCAAAGTTAATATTAAACGATCAGCAGTCCGAATGCATTATTTTTGCGCAAATTTCAGTTGAAGCATGTTAGCAGGATTTCAGAATGTGACATTTGAGTTTGGTGCCCGCGCCATCGTGACCGAAGCTACCTGGCATATTCAGCCAGGCGAACGCATTGGCCTGATCGGGTACAACGGTACGGGTAAGTCTACCCTGCTCAAACTATTGGTAGGACAATACCTGCCTTCCGCCGGCACAGTAGAAAGAAGCCGGTCTACTTCCATCGGATACCTTCACCAGGATCTGTTGAGTTTTGATACCGAAGAGTCCATTTTACAGGTTGCCCTGGGTGCCTTCGAGCGCGTACTCGAACTCGAGAAAGAGATTGAAGAGATCGGTAAAGAACTGGAGCGCACCGGCGACGAAACCACCCTCCTCGCCTACACCGACCGCCTGCACGAACTCGAAACGCTCGGCGGTTACAATATCCATCACCGCACCGAAGAAGTATTGCAGGGACTTGGTTTTACCAACGCCGATCTGCAACGCCCCTATAAAGAATTCAGCGGCGGCTGGCGCATGCGTGTGCTGCTCGCCAAAATGATCCTGCAACAACCCGACCTGCTGCTGCTCGACGAACCGACCAACCACCTTGACATGCCCTCGATCGAATGGCTGGAGAAATACCTCCTGCATTACCAGGGCTCCGTGGTGATCGTGAGTCACGATAAATACTTCCTCAACCGTATGGTGAACAAGATCGTGGAAGTGTATCAGCAACAACTGCATATCTACAATGGCAACTATGACTTCTATGAAAAAGAGAAAGCCATCCGTATAGAAATGCAACAAAAGGCCTACGAGAACCAGCAGGATTATATCCGCCAGCAGGAACGGTTCATCGAACGCTTTAAAGCCAAAGCCAGCAAAGCCGCACAGGCACAAAGCATCATGAAACGCCTCGACAAACTAGAGCGTATTGAAGATGCCGAACTGGAAAGACCCGATATCCGCATCAACTTCCGCGTGGATAAGGTACCCGGTAAAGTACTGGCCGAATTGCACAACGTGAGCAAATCATACGGCGACAACCTCATTATAAAAAACAGCAGCGTAGAGATCGACCGGGGCGACAAGATCGCATTGATCGGCGCAAACGGTAAAGGAAAATCAACACTGCTCCGCATCATCGCCGGTATAGAAACCTTCGATAGCGGGGAGCGCAAGTGGGGACATAACGTAGAGGAAAGCTTCTATGCGCAGCACCAGCTGGAAGCGCTGAACGTCAATAACACCATTTTAGATGAAATGCGTGAATGCGGCAGCCAGATGACCGACCTGGAACTCCGCGGTCTGCTGGGATGTTTTCTCTTCAGCGGCGATGATTCCGATAAAAAGATCCGCGTACTGAGCGGTGGAGAAAAAGCAAGAGTTGCCCTGGCCAAAACCATTGTAAGCAAGGCCAACTTCCTCATGCTCGACGAACCGACCAACCACCTTGACATGCACAGTTGCGACCTGCTGATCGATGCGTTGGACAAATACCAGGGCAGCCTGGTGCTCGTCAGCCACGACCGTTATTTCGTATCGAAAACGGCCAATAAAATATGGGAAATCGTAGATCACGAAATCAAGGAGTTCAAAGGTGGCTATGATGAATGGGTAGCCTGGAAAGAACGGATGGCACGCCTGGAAGCCGAAAGCAAAAAGGCAGAAAAAGCGGAAAAGAATGAAAAGACCGCTCCGCAACAAAAAGAGAAAGAAAAGGAAAAAGAACCGGCACCAAAAGAAACACCGGCCGCTTCCAACACTCCTATCAATAAAGAACTAAAAAAGGAATTACAAAAACAACAGAAAAGATTTCAGCAACTGGAACAACAGATCGCCGAATTGAAAGTCCGCAAGGACAAACTGGAAAAGGCGCTCTCCGATCCGGAAATCTATGCAGATAAAAATAAATTCCGCGAAGCGGAATCCGCTTATCAGCAGGCCGCGGGCGAAGTGGAAAAGCTGAACAAAGAATATGAGACAGTTTTTGAAAAACTGATGGAACTGGAAGGCCAGTAAAATAAAAACCGGAGTTGACGCTCCGGTTTTTTATTAACATCGCCGGTTGCGTCTGGTCATGAAATTGTTTAAATGGGTTTTATGGCATTGTTTATGCCGCCTCCAGGGAGCATATCATTGTAAACCTAAACAAACGATCTATGAAAAAGATGCTGGCGATCCTTGTCATCGCTTCTCTCGCCCTTTGTGTCATTTCTTGTAAAAGCAAACCCAAAGATGAAGATATCCGCAAAGAGGTAATGGCTGCGCTGTCCTCAAACTCTGCATTGTCGGGCCTTTCCGCCGAAGTAAAAGAAGGTGTTGTTACCGTTAGTGGTGAAGTGGCCGATGAAAGTGCACGCTCTGCCGTGGATGCACAGTTGTCCGAAATTAAAGGAGTAAAACAGGTAGTGAACAATACAACCGTTGCTGCACCACCTGCTCCACCCACCAACGTTCCCGAAATTACTGCCGATGACGCACTGACCACAGCCGTCCGTGATGCTATCAAAGATCATCCGACCGTAAAAGCGGAAGTAAAAGAAGGCGTGATCATTGTCACCGGCGAAATCAAACGCGCTGAGCTTCGCACATTAATGGAGAAACTCCAGGCCACCAAGCCGAAGAGTATTGATTCAAAAGGGCTGGTGAAGAAGTAAGGTGTAAGGCGTAAGGTTTAAGACATAAGCACTGAGGTTGCCCGAAGTTTCGGGCTCAGGTTACAAGTAAACATAAACAGCTGTCACTTGCCTTATTCACCATTCACCATTCACTATTGCCGAATTTTCAAATCTTCAAATTCTCAAATCTTCAAATTAGCATATGCTTCAGGAAAAATACAAAGAACTCATCGACGCAGCTACAACAGCCGGCGTCAGCAACCTGCAGGTGCGCGAGCAGGACGGTGTATTATACATCGATGGCGATTCGCCTTCCGGCGCTGTAAAGGATCAGTTGTGGAATGTCTACAACAAAATTGATCCGGACTTTGCCAGCGGCGATCTTATCCTCAACGTGCAGGCCACTGCCGACGAAGGCAGCAAGGTAAAAGTGGTTACCAAATCCAGCAACCTCAATATCCGCAAAGGTCCGGGTACGGATCAGCCGATCGTTGGCAAAGCGGCCCATGACGAAGTAATTACCCTGGTCAGCAAATCCAATGATCAGTGGTGGCTTGTCAGAACCGCCGACGGCGAAGAAGGCTATGCCTATGCTCAGTACCTGGAACCGGTTATATAATAAGGAGCCCGTCAAAATCGAAAGCTGCCCGCGCAAAGGCAGCTTTTTCTATTTTTGCACTGTCTTTCTTTAGCATAACGCCATCCTTAACCTTAGTATGAGATTTTTCCAGGTAGCCCTTCTATTGTTTCTGTCCCTTCAGCTTTCGGCACAACGCCCGAAGGTTGGCGTAACATTGAGCGGTGGCGGCGCTAAAGGCCTCGCGCATATCGGCATTCTGAAAGCCATCGACTCGGCCGGGCTAAAGGTGGATTACGTTACGGGCACCAGCATGGGCAGCGTGATCGGAGGCCTGTATGCTGTGGGATACTCTGCCGACAGTATTGAAAAACTTGCCCGCTCGGTTGACTGGGATCTGCTGCTGAGCAACCAGGCCTCGCTGCGCAGCCTTTTCATGGAAGAAAAAGACGAGTACAGCAAGTACGATATTGAACTACCCTGGGTCAATAATAAATTCAAAATTTCAACCGGATTCCTCGAAGCGCAGGAACTCTGGCTCAAACTCGCCGAGTTTTATTTCCCCGTAACACCTACCAAAGACTTTTCACAATTCAGCATTCCCTTTCGTTGTATTGCCACCGATGTGGGCAACGGTCAGGCCGTGGTGCTGAAGGATGGTGAACTGATCTCCGCTATCCGGTCCAGCATGGCCATACCTTCTGTGTTTACCGCCATTGATCACGATGGCAAAAGATTGGTGGATGGCGGCATCAGCCGCAACTTTCCCGTACGCGACGTAAAGGAAATGGGCGCTGATATCGTCATTGGCAGCACCGTAGCGAGTGGGTTGCTGCCTCCCGATAAAGTACGCAACATTATTCAGTTGCTGCTGCAGATCGCCTTTTTCCGCGAAGCGGAGGACAATAAAAAAGAAGTTCCGCTCTGCGATATCTACATCCCCTTCAAGCTGGATAACTATACCATGGCCAGTTTCGGTGATGCGGATAAAATACTGGAAGCCGGTATGGAAGAAGGCCGCAAATTATATCCGCGCTTCAAAGCATTGGCAGATTCCCTGAATGCGATTTATGGAGAGATAAAATGGCCGGTTAACCGGATGCCCGACCTCAAAACGGTTTATGTGAAAGAAGTGGAGGTGAAAGGCCTGGAAAATACTTCTTCCAACTTTTTCATCAATACGATGAACTTTCATGTCAACAAACGTTACACAGCCAGGGAACTGGCCGACATGATCCGCCAGGCTTATGGTACGCGGTATTACAGCCGTATTTATTATTCGCTGATTCCTGTTGGAGAAAACAACTACCGCATTGTATTTGACATCGAAGAAAATCCGCTTACATACCTTAAAGCGGCCATTCATTACAACCGCTTCTCCGGTATTGGGGTGATCGCTAACATCACGTCAAGGAATTTATTGTTTTCAAATTCCCGTAGCCTGGCCAGCATCAACCTGGGTGAGAGTTTCCGTATCCGCGGAGAGCATCTGCAATACCTGGGAAGACTCAAAGATTACGGGTTTACTGTAAAAACACAATTCGACCGGTTTGACGTTATCACCTACGAACAAATAAAAAACCGGCAAAGCGGTCTTTACAAACAGAATATTTTTGAAGTAAGTGAACGTCTGCATTACTCTCCCAAGCGCGACCTTACCTTCGGCATCGGGCATAAATTTGAGTGGGTGACCTATCATCCGAGAATAGCATCCGGCATTGAAGTAAGAGGAAGCAATGCCTTCTCCAGCTTCTTCACTTATCTGCATCACAATAGTCTTGACCGTGGGATTTTTCCAAGGCGCGGTATGAAGATCGAACTGGAACTCGCGCGGGTGTCGCATCAGCGTGCCAACCTGGATGTATTGGTAAACGGAGTGCCGCCCTCGGACCCCGATTCGGCTTCTATTTCCGAGCAGGCTTATTACCGGTTCTTTGCCCAGGCAGAAGGCTATTTGCCCCTGAGCAGACGGATAACCGCTTTCGCGCAGGCACAGGCGGGAGCCAACTTTAATTACCAACGCAATGCAATGAATGAATTTGTCGTCGGAGGATTGACGCGGATGTTCCGTAACCAGATCACTTTTGCGGGTATGCAGGAAGGCGCCGTATATACGCCGGCATTGGCTACTTTGCAGGCAGGTATCCGCGCGCAATTATTTCCGGGCGCTTATCTCGCCGGCCGCGCAAATATTTTAGTCAACAACATTATCAGCCGCAGCGATTTCTTCAAGTACCAGGATTTCTACTCCGGTTATGCGCTCACCTTTTCCTACAACTTTGCCCTTGGCCCGCTGGATCTAAGTGTCATGTTTTGCGACCAGACACAACGTGTACAGACTTATATCAATCTGGGGATTCCCTTTTAACCCGCAGGTGTAAGCGCTTTTACGAAATCGCTGATCAGGTAAGCCACCAGTTTACCCGTACCCGGATCTATCGGGCGATCGGGAATATGGGTGGCACCTTCGGTGATATGCAGATAAGCGGGGCGTCCTGCCGATGCCGCCAGGTGTAAATACTGACGCGCATGAAGTGGCGAAATACCAACCGGTGTCATGGCGCTGCTCAGTGTATCTTCAATCACGTCGAGATCGAGATCGACCCCCGTAAGTGTATCATTGGTAAAACCGGTGGCATGTGCCACAGCCTGGAGGAAAGTTCTTTTTTCGTGCAGGAAAATATCTTCGAAAGTGATGCAATCGAAAAACGGATTGTTGACCAGGTCTACCCACACGTTTTGCGGCAGATAATTTTCCTGTAAGCCGATCACGCAATATTTCTGCAGGTAGCCGTCTTCCTCCGCGTAGCGGAAGGCATTACCGCTGTGCCGACCTTCTGAAGGACGGTAATCCGCATGTGCATCGAGGTTGATGCAATTGATCTGTGCGAGCGGCAACACGCCGGCCTTGTGCCATCCTTTGGCAGCGCCTTTGATAAGCGGGTAGCTGTTGTTGTGACCACCGCCTATTACGAGTGGCAACTTGCCGGCAGACGTAATGATCTTGGCCAGTTTCTCCACTTCATCATCGACAGTATTGACGGCATGGCGATAGGCTTCGGTTTTTTCCTCGGGGCCGCGCGCCGTGGTATCGATCAGGTATTGTATATCTCCGAAATCAAAATGCCCGAGCAATAATACTTCTTCTCCATCGAAGAAGTCGTTGCTCTGCATATTAAGGAAGGATTGTAAAAAGGGAATCCATAAGGTGTGAGCACCGCCGGTACCCAGATTGGCTTTAACACCGATATCTTCCGGAATACCGATCAGTACGAAACGCGCATTACTTGCCTGTAAAGAGGCTTCGATGTCCGTTGGATTTTCGGGTACCTGCAACCGCTCTCCCACCTTCGTTTCAAATTTTCTGATCTTTGTCAGTGCGAGAATGTCCTGTTTCTGATAAACCTTAAAATGCTGCATGTTAATTCAAAATTAAAAAGTCAAAATTCAAAACGTCAATTGTCAATCGTGAATCGTCAATCGTGAATAAGGTCGCCACGATTCTAATCATTACACCTTAGGCCGAAGTTTCGGCCCGAAGTGTTGGGACTTATTCCTTATGCCTTACGCCTTAAACCATCCACCTAAACTTAAAACTTATTACTTACTACTTAAAACTTATTCGTTCACAAAATATCCGGGCGTTCGGAAAATTGGCCCTCTTCCACAATCTCTTCCGGCTTTTTCCGATAGAAAACCATTCCAAGTGCCATGATCACACTTGTCGTTAATATCACATAAAACAAAATACCGTCGTTGAAACTGGTTAGCTTCAGTGCGGGAGGTATTTTATAAAAAAGCACGATGGTGATCAGCCCTCTCGGGATAAAAAAAGCTTCGGGGAATAAATTCGTCCGCACAAAAAAACGAAGGTACAGCAGCCTCACCACAAAAAGACCGGCAACGATCAGGCTGCCTCCGATAACGATATTGGCATCCGACAAAAACTGTAACGAAATCGAAAAACCGAATAACAGGAAAAAAAAGGTCCGGATCAGGAAGGAGGTTTCAGCGGTGACCGAGTGAAGCAAATGCCGCAATTCCTGCACCTGTGAATGCGGAAAATATTTCAACAAAGGCTTCCAGGTCAGCTTTTCCCAGTTATTGATCAATAACCCAAACGCCAGGATAATGATCAAGGAAGGCAGGTGTAATATTTTCCCGCCCGCATAGATCAGGATCAGCAGCGAGAAAATAAGAAAGAATTTAATATTCAGTTTTGTCCGTGCCAGTATCAGCAGCAGCAGCAACGACAACAATCCGGATAATAAAACGGAGAAAAAAATATTGAAACTGAAAGTGCCGAGGGAAGAAAGGGTCATCGTGTCGGAAGCAATAAAATAATTGAAAACAATGATCCCGATGATGTCGGAGAACGAGGCTTCGTACACCAGAAATTCTTTTTTCTGCTCGGTGAGCGGGTGAATACTCGGAATAACGATCGAGCTGCTCATGATCGAGAGCGGAATGGCATAGATCAGGCATTTATTCAATGGCTCGAGCAACCAGAAGTGCAGGACAAAAGTTATCAGTGCGGTGGAAATGGCAAATATGATCAATGCGGAGAAAAAGGAATCGCGGATGAGCTTTACCTTATTGCGGGCAAGTTTAAGGTCCAGGCCGGCTTCCAGCACGATCATAATCAACCCTACTACCCCAAGTGATTCGATCAATTGATCGGAAAAAGAAACATTGACACCATTGGCATCGGCCAGCGCGCGGAAACCGATACCCGCAAACAAGAGCAACAATACGGAGGGAACCCTGATGTACCGGCTGACAATCGAGAACAGGTAAGACAGCACCACCAGGCTACAGATGACGATCAGTATTTCTTCTGTGTTCAGTTTAAGCATGCGATACCGGTTGGTGTTTTTATTGACGTATGAAGTTTCCCGAGAGCATCACTTTTTCCACCAGATTGGTGCCAAAAGCATAAGGTAAATATTCCAGCGAAGGCATTGGCCGTGTAATGATAAGATTAGCTCTTTTGCCCGGTGTCAGACTTCCCACTTCAGTTTGTAATTCCATGGCAAAGGCGCCATTGATGGTGGCAGCATTGATCGCTTCGGCGGGAAGCATCTTCATTTGTATACAACTTAGTGCCACTACAAAATTCATATTGCCCGATGGCGAAGAACCCGGATTAAAATCACTTGCCAGTGCTATTGCACAACCCGCATCGATCAGTTGACGCGCAGGTTGGTAAGCCATGCGGAGAAAAAAAGCAGCCGTGGGCAACAATGTTCCTATGGTGTCCGACGAAGCCAGCAGGCTGATGGTTTCGTCGTCCATTGTTTCCAGGTGGTCTACTGAAACGGCGCCTGTTTTCACACCGGCCTGCACACCACCGGATAAATTCAATTGATTGGCATGAATCTTTGCTTTCAGGCCGTATTTCGCACCGGCTTCGCAAATGCGGATAGTATCCCCGTAAGAGAAAAATCCTTTCTCGCAAAACACATCGATATAATCAGCCAGGCCTTCGGCGGCAACGGCGGGCAGCATCTCCTCCAATAACAAACGGATATAACCTTCGTGGTATTCGCGGTAATTTTCCGGGTAGGCATGAGCGCCGAGGAAGGTCGCTTTCACCGGGATCGGTGCTTTTTCTTTGATGCGGCGGATGACGCGCAGCATCTTCAATTCGGCTTCAAGACTTAATCCATAGCCGCTTTTGATCTCGATGGCACCGGTACCCAGTTGCATCAATTCCTGCAAACGTTGCCAGGCCAGCTCAAACAGTTCGTCTTCCGTTGTCTGTTGCAAACGGCGGGCGGAGTTGAGGATACCGCCGCCTTTGGCAGCGATATCTGCGTAACTCAATCCTTTTATTTTGTCAACGAATTCCGCTTCGCGGCTGGCGGCAAATACAAGGTGCGTATGGGAGTCGCACCAGGCGGGCAATACAAACCGGCCCGTGGCATCGATCACTTCATCCGGCTCGGGCATACCAGATGGCGGAGAAGACATTTTCCCATGGGCATGGATGCGGTCATTTTGGATCAGCACCCATGCATCTCCGGCCTCCTCCATTTCGTTCAGCTGCGATCCACGCAAAGGTTTTTGCGGATCGGAAAGTCCTGCAAGGCCTTTGATGTTTTTGATATAGGTGATGCCCATATTACAATATTACTAAAGTTCTCCTGCGTGCCGTACAGTAAATATTTTTACCTGCTTCATGGCAAAGATTTTGTAGTTTACAGCGTCGTTAATTTGTCTATATGGATTTCCCTGATATTCCGAATTTCTCCGATCCTGGCATTTGGCTAAGCCTGCTTACGCTTACGTTTCTCGAGATAGTACTGGGCGTCGATAACATCATTTTCATCTCCATTATTTCCGATAAACTGGATCCCGCTCAGCAACGGAAGGCACGCAATATCGGCCTGCTGATGGCGATGGTGTTCCGGATTATATTGTTGCTGACCATTACGTGGATCATGAAGTTGAAAGATCCCGTATTCACCATACCATTTATCAAAAACGAAGGTGTTCCGCTGGATATGAGCTGGAAAGATATTATCCTGCTGGCGGGCGGTTTGTTCCTCGTTATCAAAAGCACGCTGGAAATACACCACAAACTTGAAAAACCAAAACATACGGAATCTTCCAAAAAGATCTACTCGTCGATGAGTTCGGTAGTGTTCCAGATTGTGTTGGTGGATGCGGTATTCTCCTTTGATTCTATCCTGACGGCCATCGGATTGGTGGATGAAGTGTTTATCATGATCGTGGCGGTGGTGATATCGATCATTATCATGATGGTCTTTGCCGGAGCGATCAGCCGGTTTATCAATAAAAATCCGACACTGCAGATGTTAGCGTTGTCGTTCCTGATCGTGATCGGTGTGATGCTGGTGGCCGAAGCCTTTCATCAAAAGATCGCCAAAAGTTATATCTATTCGATGATCGCGTTTTCGCTGGTAGTGGAATTGCTCAACATGCGTATGCGTAAACAAAACGATCCGGTTGAGCTGAATGACCAGCGGCCGGTTGACTAATAAGTTTTCTCCAGTTTTTCGAGTTGCCGCTCGTAGTCGTATTGAATGTCTTCGTGCAGGGCTTTCAGCAATGTGCGGGCCTTCTTCAACTGTCCCTGGTAAAGATTCCTGATCACCGGATTGGGTACTACGGGAATGCCGGAATCATGCAGTTTCTGGCAGAAATAAATCCGCAGGTCCACTTCCGTTGCCTTCTGCCCGCTATACCGGCAGTATTTGCTGATGATCCGGACAATCTTACGAAGGCTTTTTTTGGCAAAATAAAGATGGGATTGGTTGATCTCCTGGAAGAGTTCGTCCACTTCGATCTGTACGCTGCGGATGAATCCGGCTTCATCGCCCGCCTCATACAGCAGGTAGGTGAGCAACTCCTTGTTCTCTTTTTTGAACCTGGCCAGCCGAAGGCAGAGGTTTACCAGCTCCTTCGGCTTCAGTTCGCTCAATTCTTCTTTTAACTCCTGTACTGTTGCGGATTTCATAAAAATTCAAAAATAAAAAAGAGTTTTAAGTAGTAAGTAATAAGTTTTAAGTATTAAGTCGTCCTATCTATACCTCCCGCCTATCCTTACTACTTATAACTTATTACTTACTACTTATTATTACTTTTGCATCCTTATGCGTATTGCAATCAATGGAATGGGACGGATCGGGCGCTTGCTTTTCCGCCGTCTTACCGGCCATCCGGACATAGAAATCGTAGCGGTCAATGACATCATGCCGCCGGCCAATCTCGGTTACCTGATCAAGTATGATTCGGTTTACGGTGCCTTTGCGGGTATTGAATATGTGGCGGCGGAACAGGAACTGATCGCCGGGGGTAAACGGGTAAAAGTACTGCAGGAAGCCCAGCCGCTCAACCTGCCATGGAAACAGCTCAACGTAGATGTGGTGCTGGAATGCGCGGGTCTTTTTTCCAGTCTCGACGCAGCCTCGCAACACCTCAAAGCCGGTGCCGGCCGCGTATTGTTATCGACAACCGGTTCACCCGATATACCGCTGATGATCTTTGGCCACAACCACAAGCAACTGGAGAACGATCCCGCGATCGTGTCACCCGGAGGTTGTATGACCAACTGCAGCACACATATCCTGTACATCCTGCAGACCATCGGCATCGAAAGTGCCCAGGCAACCATCCTGCATTCGTACACATCACGCCAGGAACTGGTAGATACCCCACACAAACAATTCCGCCGCGGACGTGCCGCTGCTGAATCCATCATTCCGGTGGAAATAGATCTGCCGCAATCGGTGGGACGGCTGCTGCCCGGGCTGAAAGACCGTTTTGCCGCCGTATCGATCCGCGTACCGGTGGCCAACGGAGCGCTCGCCGATTTTTCCATACAAATGAAAGAAGACGTAACCGCAGCGCAGATCAATGAATTGTTCCGCCGTGCGGCCGGCGAAGAATACAAGGGCATTATTGATTACACCGAAGAAGAACTCGTTTCGCTCGACATCAAAGGCAATACCCATTCCTGCATTATCGATGGCACCCTCACTTCCGTAATAGGCCGGCAGTTGAAAGTGGTGGCCTGGTTTGATAATGAATACGGTTTTACCAGCCGTATGATTGATTGGCTGGAATACTGGAGGAAGGCTTAAGGCTTAAGGCCCGACACTTCGGGCCGAAACTTCGGCCTAAGGCGTAAGGGTTAAGGTGAAACAGCCGCCCGATACTTATGGCCGAAGCTTCGGCCATAAGTATTAAGTATTAAGTAATAAGTAGTAAGTAAACAGCCATTCACTATTGACCATTCACCATTCACCTGTTGTCCAGCTCCCGCACCTGCCGCTTATATTCTTTCGGCAGCAACAATGATTTGGCAAACCATCCCAATCCTATTGCACGAAGAAATTTGTAAATGCCCAGCAGGCCGAAGATCCAACCCGGTTTATTGAAATGAAGTTGCCGTCTTACCTTATCAGGCACTACTGTTTTTTGCACCTCCAGCAATAGACGGTAACGGAAACCGCCAAGATGTTTACGGTATTGTTTGAACAGATCATCTGTCAGTGGTGAGTGTACAAGATCGGCTTCCATATGCCTGTCCCGGTCGATCAGCCATTCGCGGTAGGTTGCTGGCAATTGTTTGAGTTGCATGCGTTGTCCCATGCGGTAGAAAACATCGTAGACATCATCCTTTTCTTCGTCTTTTAGTCGGCGGTGCAACACTTCGAAGGCCGCGATGGAATAATGAATGAGCATATACAAAACATCCCGGTAAGCCCAGTCGGGGATCACGTCGCCGCGGCTTTTCTCAACAGCGCGATGAATATGTGTGATCTGATCGATGGTATTATGGGCCGCTTCTTTCTCTGCAAATACAATACGACGGGCATAAAGCACGGTGGAGAAAAGCCTTCCCAGCGGATCACCGGGCAATTTTCCTGTAAAATATAACCAGTCAACCGCTTTGTTTAAAGCAAATTCCGCAGAAGCGCCGGCGAACACAAAGAGTATTGTATCGCTGTGGCCCCAGATGCGGCGCACGATGGATTGCGGAGGAACAAAAGGTGTTAAAGTCAAAATTCAAAAGTAAAAATTCAAAATTGTGAGTAGCGTACGTGAAAAAGAACACCCGCCTTCACGCAAAGACGCATAAGGAGCAAAGGCGCAAAGACTTTACAACATCCCTACTTACTACTTACTACTTAATACTTATTACTTAATACTTAATACGGCTGTTTAACCTTCTACCCTTAGCCCGAAGTGTCGGGCCTTAAACCTTGCACCTTCTATTTCACACTCACCGACCAACTGCGCCGGAACACATCTCCGGGAAACAAACTATTGATCCCTTCTTTGTGCGGTAATTGCTGATCGGCGTTCACCGTATCGGCTATGCCACACCAGGGTTCGATACACACAAAGTCAGCACCTTTCGCCGCCCAGATTCCCAGGTAAGGAAATCCCTTAAAGCTGAAATCCAGTCCTGCAGCGGATTTGCGGGACAACAATTTTACCGATTCCGACTGCAGGTCTTTTAATACAATGGCATCGCGTGCAAACAGTTCTTTGGCCAGCGGCAGTTCGTTGCTGTTGTCCAGCAACGGCATCGTAAATTCTTCTATCAGTCCTTCGGCGGATATTGGCCAGCGGCCAACTGTTTCCGCTTTTTCAAATTCCAGGTAATAGTCGCTATACTCCTCTCCCTCTTTAACCGGCACGCGAAAAGCCGGATGTCCTCCTACGGAGAAATACATTTCTTCCGATCCTGTATTCAATACTTCGTAGCTCACCTGCAACGATTCTCCTTCCACACGATAACGGATGCGGAAGCTGAAGTGAAACGGATAAATCGCCAAACTTTCTTCATCACTCTTCAGCAAAAACACCACTTCCTTCTCACTTTGTTCTTCCGTTTCAAAACGGCGGTCACGTGCAAAACCATGACGCCCCAGTTCATAGCGTTCGCCTTTATAGTAATAACAGTTTTCTTTCAACGTGCCAACAACCGGAAACAATACGGGAGAGCGTTTGCTCCAGAACGCGGGGTCGGCGCTCCACATATATTCCTGTCCGTCTTTATTCTTTATCAAAGAAGTCAGTTCCGCTCCCTGCGGATTTATTTTCACCGTTATGTCTTCGGTACGGATCGTTACCAGTTCCATATTCCTATCAATTATTTTTTGTATTGAAACCAGATTTCCGTTGCTCCATAACCGAAGCGCGGGTCGTATTGGTTCACAAAGGATTTAACTTCTTTTTTCATGCGCAGTATTTCATGGATTTCGTCCCGCAACTTCCCTTCTCCTACTCCATGAATAATCACCAGCGACGGTTGCCGGTGCGCGAGTGCCAGGTCGTAATATTTTTCAAAGGTGCGCAACTGCAAGGTGAGGATTTCAAAATTGCTCATGTGCAGCCAGTCGTTGGCCAGCTTTTCGATGTGCAGGTCTACTACACTGCGTGCAGGCTCGAGATGATTACGCGCTTCTTTTGCATTGTACACTTTATAACCCAGCGCTGCCAGTTTTCCCAATCCCAATTTATCTTCCGGCTTTTCCGGTTCATCGGCATTGGCGTAAGGATATTTTACAAACAATTGCTGTGAGAAGGTAGCTTCGTTGCTCTCCTGCAGCTTCGCTATTTTTTCAAACAACTGTTTCGGTTTCAGTTTAACGGATGATTCATAGTGCGGCGCCCTGGTTTTATCGGGCTGTTGCAAAGTGAATTCGAAATCGAAAACCGGGCTGTCGTTGAGATCGGAGAATTGCACATCGTGCAGGTAGATGTCTTCGAAAGGCGCAATCGCTCCTTTCAGCTCAAAATCCTTTTCCCCGAAAAACAATAGTTTATAGTGATAGTTGTAAGGGACCTTCGTGCGGTTAACGAGGTGCAGTTTCAATTCTTCCACCACATCGTCGCCAAACTCATCGGTATGTATCACGGGTAGAAAGGTCAGCCATACGCCATCTTCCACGCGGGGAGCAGCGGGGGCTTTTTCTTTTTTCAGATCATCCACAAACTGCCGCTGCGGTTTGGGTTTACTGCCGGGTTTATTTTTTTGCTGGGAAAAACGTTTGAAATAAGGAAAATCGATCTGGTCGAGGTAAACGGGGAATTTAACACCACGTACCTCTACCATCACCATTTTATCGTTGATGAAATCAATGATCTCTCCCTCTTCGTCTGAGTGCAGGATCAGCACTTTATCTCCTATCTGGTACTTCATAATCTTTTATAGCATTCGCCTTCGGCGAATTATACCGCAAAGATAAAACCAGACTGTGGGATTAATTCAAAAGTAAAAAGCCAAAATTCAAAAAGCGGGAACATGATTGGTCAATCTTCAATGGGGGGTAAACAGCCGGTCATCTTCCCCTCGAAGAGCCCGTTTCACGCAAAGGCGCTTAAGAATCAAAGGCGCAAAGACTTTATAACACCGCTACTTAGTACTTATTACTTAATACTTACTACTTATGGCCGAAGCTTCGGCCCGAAGTATCGGGCGGCGGCTGTTTCAAGGTAGTATTTGCCGGATTCAGCTTGCTATGGCGGCGACTGTACAGGAAATAGATCACCAGACCAAGCCCCAGCCAGATCAGGAACCGCAGCCAGTTGGAATGATGTTCCTGTGCCATCAGGTAAAAACAGCTGATCATCCCCAATACCGGAAGCAGGGATAGTTTCCTCGTAAAACTCAAAACGCTCATTATGGTCACAACCAGCCAGAAGAGGATCATCGGGAAAGATTCCACCGTTAATATTTCCTGGAAATGGGTGGGATGGTTGGCGATGATCAGCGCAATCGCCAGCAGGAACAGCCCCGGAACGATATATTGGCTGTTGATATACGGCACTTTGAATTTGGATTTCGGTGTATCCTTGCGCGCATCCAGTACCAGAATACCTCCGCAAACCAGCACGAATGCGAACAAGGTTCCGATACTGGTCAGTGCCAGCACTACTTCCAGGTTCAGGAAAAGCGCTGGAATGGCTACTACCAGCCCCGTAACGATCGTAGAGAAGGAAGGCGTTTTATAGATCGGGTGAATGCGGGAGAATATTTTGGGCAAAAGTCCGTCGCGGCTCATGCTCATCCAGATACGTGGCTGGCCCATCTGGAATACCAGCAATACGCTCGCCGTGGCAACGATCGCACTTACGGCTACGATAGCGGAAACGAATTTCAGGTTCTTGGCATCGAATACCGACGCCAGCGGATCGCCCACATTCAGTGTGGTGTAGGGCACCATGCCCGTCAATACCAGCGCGAGGATTACATATAAGATCGTACAGATGATCAATGAATAAATCATTCCGCGCGGCAGGTCGCGTTGAGGGTCCTTGCATTCTTCCGCCGTGGTCGATATCGCGTCAAAACCAATATAGGCAAAGAATACCGCCGATACCCCTTTAAGAATGCCACTGATGCCTGTAGGTGTAAAGGGAGTCCAGTTATCAGGATTGATATAAAATGCACCCAATACTATTACAAAGAAGATGACCGCCAGTTTGAGCAATACCATCAGGTTGCTTGCGTTGCGGCTTTCCTTTACGCCGCGGAATACAATGTAAGTGATCAATGCCACGATGAGCAAGGCCGGCAAATCCATGATCAGGCGAAGTCCGCCGATCTGTGGCGCATATTGCCAGGCATTGTACCTTTCTACCATGCCGGCATCGAGGCCTGACAGCTTCGATCCGTTGGCAACTAAGTCACTTACTTCCGCAAAACCATTCCGGGCCGTTACATAGTCCATCGTAAGCCAATCCGGTATGTGCATCCCGGCCTTGGTCATGAGGTTGGTAAAATAATCGCTCCAGGAAATGGCTACCGCAATGTTGCCGATGGCGTATTCCATTAACAGATCCCATCCGATGATCCAGGCAAAAATTTCGCCGAAGGCGACATAAGAATAAGTATACGCACTGCCTGCAACCGGTACGGTCGAGGCAAATTGTGCATAGCAAAGCGCGGCAAATCCGCAGGCAATGGCTGTAAAAATATAAAGAAACACAACGCCGGGACCGCCGTCCGCAGACGCTTTGCCAATACTACTGAAGATACCCGCACCGATCACCGCAGCCACACCCAGCGCGGTAAGGTCTCTTACACCCAATACTTTTTTTAGTCCTGTACCGTGTCCGTCTGTTATTCCGCTTTCCGCCTCACGTACAATCGTTGCAATGGATTTTTTTCTAAAAATAGAGTTTGCCATCGGCTCTGCTTTTTTTGAGGTTTAGGTGAGCGTTTCCCGGCTATCAGTAATCGCGCTGTACCAGGAACTGCGCCAGTTTGGTTAATGGTTCTTTGCGTTGCGATTGCACCGCGATATCATCAAGATGTTTCCACGCTTCGTCGAGGAATTTGTTTTTTAGTTCCAGTGCCCATGCATCCACGCCGCATTCGCGGAATAATTTCAATACGCCTTCCACTTTGCCGGGTTCATTTCCCGCCAGCCAGCGATCCAGTTCCAGGCGCTGCTGCTCATTGCAGGCTTCAAGCGCATGTATGAGTAAAAATGTTTTCTTATTGGCCAATATATCTCCGCCAACCTGCTTGCCGAATTTCGATGGGTCGCCAAACGCATCGAGGTAATCGTCCTGCACCTGGAAGGCCAGGCCGAGTTTAAGACCAAATGAGTAGATCAGCTCCAGGTTACGTTCACCGGCACCACTGAGAATGGCGCCCATTTTCAACGCCGCCGCGATCAATACCGATGTTTTCAGTTCGATCATGTGCAGGTAAGCCTCAAGGGTTACTTCGGACCGGTTCTCAAAATCCATGTCCATCTGTTGTCCCTCGCATACTTCGCGGGCAGTACGGTTGAACAGTCCAAGCACCGCAGGCAGGTGCTCCGTGCCGATGCGATTGATATAATCGTATGCCGTTACCAGCATTACATCACCGGCGAGAATAGCCGTGCTCTCGTTGTATTTGGTATGGACGGTTTGCATACCGCGGCGAAGCGGTGCCTTGTCCATGATATCGTCATGTATGAGGGTAAAATTGTGGAACAGCTCGATAGCCGTCGCTACCTCCCATGCTTCGGGATTGATATCGCCGAACAATTCGCTGCCCATTACGCACAGAACAGGACGCACACGCTTTCCTCCCAACTGAAGGAAATAGTTGTTCGGTTCATAAAGCGTAGCCGGCTGCTCCGGAAAATGGCTTTGTTTGAAACGGGTAGCAAACAGTCCCGACAATTCTTCAAATGAATGCATCAGCAGTTAATTCGTTAGCACTAAGCCGGAAAGATAATGAGAACCGGGCTTTTTCCGGGCCCGAACCTACTTTTTTCTTTTTTTGGACCGCGGCTCGGGACGCTCATCCTCCACGCCCACTACCCAATCGTAATCCAACTGGCGTTTGGCGAGATTGGCAGCCACCACTTTAATGCGGACTTTATCGCCCATCCGGAATTTCTTTCCGCTCCGCATGCCGACCAGCGCATAGTCGCTTTCCACATGGCGGAACTCGTCGTATTCCAGCAGGCTGCTGACGCTCACGAGGCCTTCGCATTTGTGCTCGACCGTTTCCACCCAGAAACCAAAACTGGCCACACCGCTGATCACGCCATCGAAATCTTCGCCGACGAAATTGCGCATGTATTGCACCTGCTTGTATTTGTTGGCGGCACGTTCTGCTTCCATCGCGGCACGTTCGCGTTCACTGCAATGTTTGCAACGGTCTTCCAGTTTTTTATCGACGATGAATTTATCATCAAGTACTTCGGCGAGTATGCGGTGCACCATCACGTCCGGATAACGGCGGATGGGTGAGGTAAAATGACAGTAATGTTCAAAGCCAAGACCATAGTGACCGACATTTTCTATCGTATACTTGGCCTTTGCCATGGTACGGATGCCGAGTTGCTCGAGAACGTGTTGTTCCGGTTTGCCGTGTACGTCTTTCAACAACGTATTGAAAGATGCGGCGATGGCTTCGGGTGAAGAGTTGTCAAACTTGTGTCCGAATTTATTGGCAAATGCAATAAAGGGCAGCAGCTTTTCTTCGTCGGGTGTATCGTGGATACGGTAGGGAAATGGCAGCGGTTTGTTCTTCACCTTGATCTTCGCAATGTGCTCGGCCACGTATCTGTTGGCCAGCAGCATGAACTCTTCGATCAGTTGATGTGCCTCCTTGCTTTCCTTGATCATGATGCCAATCGGATCGCCTTTTTCATCGAGACGGAAGCGTACTTCCTGCGAAGAGAAATTGATCGCGCCTTTGGCAAAACGCCGCTTGCGCATTTTCTGCGCCAGGTCGTTCAGCGTCAGGATCACTTCGGCATGATCGCCTTCTTTGGACTCGATAATTTCCTGCGCTTCTTCATAAGTAAATCTTCTGTCGGAATGAATAACGGTACGGCCAAACCATACCTGTTTCACTTCTGCTTTGGCATTGAGCTGAAAAATAGCAGAGAACGTGAGTTTGTCTTCATTAGGGCGAAGACTGCACAGCACATTCGAAATATGTTCCGGCAACATCGGGTTCACACGATCGGGTAAATAAACCGAAGTGGCTTTCTGGTAGGCTGCTTTATCGAGCGCATTATCGGGTTCGACGTAGTGACTCACATCGGCAATGTGTACGCCGATCTCAAAAATGCCGGCTTTCAGTTTGCGGAAAGAAATGGCATCGTCAAAATCTTTTGCGTCCGCCGGGTCGATGGTGAAAGTGAGGATATCGCGGACGTCGCGGCGGTTTTCAATCTCACTTTTGCTGATGGCATCGGGAATACGGGCGGCCACTTCGAGCGCGTCCTCCGGAAACTCAAGCGGGAAGCCATTTTCCAGCAATATTTCCTTCATGGCGGCATCATTGGTATTTTCTGCGTCAAGGATGCTGACCACTTCTCCAACGGGGCGTTTGTCGCCCATCTCCCATTTCACCAATTTGGCTACCACCCGGTCGTCATTTTTGGCTTTTTGTAAATTGGCAAGCGGGATAAAAAAGTCCGGCATCGGTTTATCCGATTCGGGTATGAAGAAGGCGAAATTTTCGTTGAGTTGAATTTGTCCGATAAACTCGGTGCGTTTGCGTTCGAGGATCTTCACTACTTCGCCCTGCATGCGGCGGCCACTTCCGCCATCACCTTTGATTTTAACCAAAACGGTATCGCCATGCATGGCGGTATGAAAATCGTTTGGCCGGATCAGGATATCGGTATCGTTGTCAGGCACGATCACGAACCCCATACCCGAGCGGGTAATATCAAGGGTTCCTTTGAAGGATTTGCCTGCATTCTGTGATTGAGATTTTTGTTTTTTTCGGGTGCTGTTATTTTTTCTTCCCATAGGTTGATGTTTGAGGAGTAAACTCCTTAATAAAATTAATGACCCTTGCGTTGAATTGCGCTTCCTGTTGAAATAAAAAGCGGTGACGCACAGGGATAACAAAGAATGGCCAGTCGGCAATTTCGTTACTGAATTTCGAAAGCCGGACGGCGTCCTTTTCGGTGGTTAAAATGATTTTGCCGGGTGCATCGAGGTCATCGAATTTCCGGCGGATGTCTTTGAGGTCGTCTATTGTAAAAATATGATGATCTGCATACGACTGCAGGTTGTAGGACTTGCAGTATTGCAGGAGGTATTTTTCCAGCGGTTTCGGGTTGGCGATACCGGTTACCAGCAGCACTTCCGTATCCAATGAAGGTGGCGGCACCTTTTGTCCCATGATCTGGTAAAGTTGTCCGTATTCGATCGTGGTAAAAAAAACTTCCTGTTCCGGGAGTGGCTTCAACTCAGCAATGATCGCATTCCGTTTTTTGGTATCGAGGTCGGGCGGACATTTGGTAACGATGATGATCTGGGCGCGCCGCGCTCCCGACTTCAGGTCGCGCAGGTCGCCGGTTGGCAAATAGAAATCACGGGTGTATAAATTGCTGTAATCCGTCAGCAAAATATTGAGTCCGGCTTTTACTGCGCGGTGTTGAAAGGCGTCGTCGAGTACGATCACCTGCGTATCCGGCCGGTCGTGCAGCAACTGCGGAATGGCTACGATACGTTCTTCTCCGACGGCCACGGGCACTTCGGGAAACTTCAGGTGAAACTGCATCGGTTCGTCGCCGATCTCGAGCGCGGTGCTTTGTGCATCAGCCAAAGCATATCCTTTGGTTTTGCGCTTGTATCCGCGGCTGAGTGTGGCGGTTTTAAATTGTTCGTGCAACAGCCGTACGAGGTATTCCACCATCGGAGATTTGCCGGTGCCGCCTACGGAAAGATTGCCGACACAGATCAGGGGCAGACCAAAAGTAGCTGATTTGGAATAGCCGCGGTCGTAAAACCAATTGCGGATAGCAATACCTGCCCAATACAAAATAGAAAAAGGCAGCAGCAGTATGCGGAAGGATTTCAGAAAAAGATTAGAAAACATACACGTTTTGCGGTGTAATACAAATATCTAAAGGTACATCAAATTCGCCGGCGTCCGTGATCTTGTCCAGGGGTTCAAAATAGCTTATTCCGGCCAAAAGGCAATGGCTGCTGCACTGAGCCAGGTAGCGGTCATAAAATCCTTTACCATATCCTACGCGATAACCGTGCCGGTCGAACGCCAGCAGTGGCACAATTACCATGTCCAGTTCTTCAGGAGCTACGATCTCTCCCTCCGGGGGCTCGGGGATGCCACGCTCCGACAGTTGAAACACGGGATCGTCGCCGGTGGCAATGGCATCAAAACTGTTTTCGGTCCAATTGGTGCGGGGATAGGCGATCTGCAGTTCGGGATTCAGGAATTGCAGGTAACGGGTAATGAGCCCGGTTGGCGGTTCGCCATGCGCATCTATCGCTGCGTAGGTCAGCACCGATTGAATGAAAGGCAGGTCGAGTGACTGAAACCCGATCAGCAACAGATCGTCGAACCGGTTGCGCTCAGCGGAGGTCAGCGACTGGCGTAACGACCGGAAATGTCTGCGTGCCGCTTGTTTATTCATTAAGCAGGATCTGGAGGATTAGGTTCCCGTACAAAAACAGAAAAGATGGTGGTGCCGTAATTCTTTTCCATTTTATAACCGGTAAACGTTTTATAATCGTTGCGTGGTGTGTGCTCCAATACAAACCATCCGCCTGGTTTGAGCAATCCTTTTTCAAAAATCAACCGGGGTAAATCGTCGATGTTCGTAAGTGCATATGGCGGACCTGCAAAAATAAAATCAAAAGAAGATTTGCACTGATCGATGAATTTGAACACATCCATCTTCACCATGTGCAGGTTATCGATATGGAGCGAGGCCGCTGTTTTTTTTATAAACTCGAACATAGCGGGATCTTTCTCTACGATGGTGAGTTGTTGCGCGCCGCGGGAAGCGAGTTCGTAGCTGATGCTGCCGGTGCCGCCAAACAAATCGAGCGTTTCGAGTGAAGGAATATCGATCTTATGTTGCAATACGTTGAACAGACCTTCCTTGGCGATGTCTGTCGTTGGCCGTGTGTACGGCATTTTGGCCGGCGGATTGAATTTTCTTCCGCCGTGTTCGCCTCCTATGATCCGCATAGGCTCAATTCATTCAATGAGGTGAAAAAATGCGAAGGTGTTTCGCCGTTGCCGATGCTGCCCCAGGTAGCTTCGTGGAAAGCAAGTTCCCGGAAGTACTGCGACAATTCTTTGTATAAAGCAGATTTTTCTGCCACCAGTCCGGATAGTTGCAATTGCACGGAATCCTGTTTCAACCCCAGTTCCTGGCATATTTTCAACAGGTAAAATAATACGTCTGCAGGTGTATGATAAGGGAAAGTCTGCGCCAGCAAAGGTTTGCCTGAGGCGCCGGCGACGACCGACCATTCTTCGTTGCGGAAATCAACGGCCAGTATTCCGTTTTCCGTAGCATCGATCATGCGATTAACGAAAAGTGCATAACCGTGATGGAAAACTGCCTGGGGGAAATATTGCTGCAACCATTCGTGTACGTCTTTGGGAACGCTATATACCTGCCGGATATGTCCACCTGCGAGTACTTCATCCAGTACCACATCGGTATCGGGTTTACCATGAACGAGGTTCAGTAAACGTCCGCCCGACGCTGCCGAAACATCCGCAGCCGGCGTCAGTAAGGTCTGGGGATACAGGTAAGCGATGTGGATATGATGGTAAGATCCGGAAAAGGCGGAATTGGATTGGCGCAAGGTGTCGAGTGCTTCGACTGTCAGTTCCGGCAGGCTGAACCACTTCAGCGAATACAGGGTATCACCTGCCGCGTTGCTGATGGCATAGCTGACATGCGTGTCACTGACGCTGATGGACAAGCGCCCGTCGGCTGCCGGAGTCGACTCATCGCCAGTAAGTGTAAAGAGTTCTTTGACGGGTTGTTTCATTGCTGCAAAAATAGGCAATTGTGAATAGTGAATGGTCAATCGTGAATGGTGAATAAAAGGTATGTGCTCCCTGAGGCCTATCCTTCGGCCTCTCGAAGGAGCAAATCAGTGATTAAGTGAATCGTCTTTAAAATGATTGCCTTATTCACTTATTGACTTATTGTCTCACGATCTGCAACTTAAAACACCGCACGATAGCTCACCATCGCACTACCTTCAAACTGATCAATTGGGGGATTGAGTTTTTCCACGGATACTTCTGCCTCGCGGATCACGGGAAAGCGGCGATGGACCGCAACGGCGATCGTCTGTACAAGGGTTTCCAGCAGATCGACGGGTTGTTGCATGGTTTCGTTGATCACGGCAAACAGCTCGGCATAGTCGATCGTTTCATCAAGTGATTGAATGACACCGGCGGAAGGTGTATACTTCACTTTCAGGTTGACGACAAAATCATTTCCCTTCTGTCTCTCTTCCGGGTACAATCCGTGATAAGCGCGGAAGCGGACATTGTTCAGGGAAATGGTCAACATGTTCATGTAACAGATTTATCTCGATTAATGAAGTCCTTTGGCACTCAGGTAACGCTCGGCATCCAGCGCGGCCATACATCCGCTGCCTGCAGCCGTAACGGCCTGACGATAGATTTTATCCTGCACATCGCCGGCCGCAAACACGCCTTCGACATTGGTGCGTGTGGAACCGGGTACGGTTTTCAGGTAACCGGCCTCGTCCATATCCAGCCATCCTTTGAAGATATCGGAGTTGGGCTGGTGACCGATGGCCACGAAGAACCCGTTTACCGGCACTTCCTGTATTTCCTGTGTGAGGTTATTGCGTATCCTTACACCGGTTACCGTTTTATCGCCCAGGATTTCTTCGGTCTCGGTGTTCCAATATACTTTGATATTGGGCGTTTCGACCACACGGTCCTGCATCACCTTGCTGGCGCGCATTTCGCTGCGGCGGATAAACATGTGCACCGTTGTGCAGAGTTTGGATAAATACAATGCTTCTTCCGCGGCAGTGTCTCCTGCTCCCACAATGGCTACCTCTTTTCCCCGGAAGAAAAATCCGTCGCACACAGCGCAGGCACTTACACCAAAACCATTCAGGCGTTCCTCGCTTGGCAGTCCCAGCCATTTGGCTGAAGCACCGGTGGCGATGATGACCGAATCGGCTTCGATCCATTTTTCCTCATCGATCTGTACTTTATAGGGTTGTGCGGAAAAATCAACTTTTGTTGCCAGGCCGAAGCGGATATCCGCCCCCATGCGGGCAGCCTGTTTTTCGAAGTCTACCATCATCTGCGGCCCCTGCACTCCTTCGGCATAACCGGGATAGTTCTCCACTTCGGTGGTGATCGTCAACTGGCCACCGGGCTGGATACCCTGGTACAAAACGGGCTTCAGGTTGGCACGGGAAGCATAAATAGCAGCAGTATAACCGGCTGGTCCGCTGCCGATGATCAATACGTTCACTTTTTCACTTACGGTGGTAGATTCCATTTCGTCCAATAATTTAATCGGCAAAAATAAGTGTTTTATAAATAACAGATTGCAGGTGAGAAAGTTTTAGCGAGGTTAAACAGCCGTTTTAAGTTATAAGTAGTAAGTAGTAAGTATAAGTATTAAGTTAAATAGCCGGCGCAAGGCCAAAGAGCACTGCCGTCAGCGACAGATCAACCATTTCGTGAAAAAACAGCCATGGCTCGTGTATGCACGAGCCATGGCTGTTAACTTATAACTTAAAACTTATAACTCCCCTGCTATCTTCCTGTCCACTTCGGCCTGTTTACGCTGCTCTTCCTGCAACTGCTTCAGCTTTTTGCCATAAGCCAGTTTGGTGATAAGCGCAAACAATACAGGCACCACGAAGATCGCGAGTGTGGTAGCTGCCAGCATACCGCCGAATACGGTCCAGCCGATGGTCTTACGGCTTTCAGCGGCCGCACCGCTTGCGATCATCAGCGGCACTACACCGAGGATAAACGCCAGTGAGGTCATCACGATCGGACGCAGGCGCAACCGCACGGCCTGCAGCGTGGCATGAATAATATCGATACCGCGGTCTACCCTTTCCTTCGCAAACTCCACGATCAGGATCGCGTTTTTGGCAGCGAGACCGATCAGTGTAATCAGACCGATCTGCGCGTAGATGTTGTTGCTCAGGCTTGGCAGCAATGTGAGTGTCAGGATCGAACCGAAGGCGCCGATCGGTACGGCAAACAATACGGAGAACGGTACCGACCAGCTTTCATAGAGCGCTGCAAGGAACAGGAACACGAATACGATAGAGATGGCAAAGATCACCGCCTGCTGGTTACCCGCGGCGATTTCCTCACGGCTCATACCTGAAAACTCATATCCATAACCCGCGGGCAATGTTTTAGCCACCTCTTTCAGCGCTTCAATGGCCTGTCCGCTACTGAATCCGGGCTTCGGCTGACCGTTGATTTCGATAGCGCGATATACGTTGTAATGCGAAATAACCGAAGGCGCCTCCACGATCTTCTCCGTGATCAGCGATCCCAGCGGGATCATATTGCCCTGGTTGTTGCGCACATAGAATTTCTGGATCTTATCGAGGCTTCCGCGATAGGCACTGTCGGCCTGCGACATCACACGGAAGTTTCTTCCGTACAGGTTGAAGTCATTTACATAACTACTACCGAGATAATTGGACAAGGTTGAATACACATCGGAAACCAGCACGCCCATTTTCTTCGCCTGCTCCTTGTCCACATCGACCTGGTAGCTCGGGGTACGGGCATTGAAGAAGGTATAACCAAATGCTTCCGGACGCTGGTTGAGTTTGGCGAGGAAGTCTTTGGCCACCTGCTCAAACTGCTGAACATTATCCGTGCTGCCTATCTGTTGCAACTCAAAAGTAAAACCGGCAGTGGCACCGAGGCCAGGGATGGCCGGCGGCGCAATGGGCATTACCCGTGCTTCCTTGATATCGGCCGTTGCAGCACGTATCTTATTGATCACCGCCTGCACGTGGTGTTCGCTGCCTTTCCGTTGCGACCAGGGATGCAGCTTCACGAACATTGTACCTACATTGGACTTGTTGGAAAAGTTGATAATATTCAAACCGGCAAGACCTCCCACCACATCTACTTCAGGGATTTCTTTCACACGTCTCATGATATCTTTTATCATAGTAATACTCCGCGTGGTTGAAGTGGCTTCCGGCATTTCATACGTCACATAAAGACGGCCTTCGTCTTCGGTAGGAATGAATCCGCCCGGTTTATTCTTGAAAAGGAAGAACAGCCCCACGAAGAGCGCCACCATCATCACCAGCACCAGCGGCGTGCGGCGGATCCACCCACCTACTCCACGGGTATAACTATTGGTCAGCCGGCCGAATACGCGGTTGAACCAGGCAAAGAATTTCTCCAGCAGGTTGAGCTTGGCTCCTTCCGGTTTGGAAGGTTTCAGCATCAATGTACAAAGGGCTGGCGTCAGCGACAGTGCCACAAATGCGGAGATCAGTACGGATACCGCAATGGTGATCGCAAACTGCTGGTAGAGCCGCCCCACAATGCCGGGAATAAATCCAACCGGTACGAATACCGCCGCAAGGATCAGGGCAATGGCGATTACGGGTCCGGAGATTTCTTTCATCGCCTTGCGCGTGGCTTCTTTCGGCGACATCTTTTCGTGGTCGATATTATGCTGTACCGCTTCCACCACTACGATGGCATCATCCACCACAATACCGATAGCCAGTACGAATGCAAATAATGTAAGCGTGTTGATGGTAAAGCCCAAGGGTCCGAAGAAAATAAACGTACCGATCAGTGACACCGGAATCGCAAGGATCGGGATCAATGTGGCTCTCCAGCTTTGCAGGAAGAGGAACACCACCAATACCACCAGCACCAGCGCTTCCACCAGGGTGTGTACCACTTCGTCGATGGATACGTCTACCACGGTAGCTGTTTCCAGCGGCACAAGGTAGTCTACGTCTTTGGGGAATGTTTTGCGAAGCTCAGCCAAAGTCTTGTTGATGCCTTCGTAGGTATCGAGTGCGTTGGCACCGGGCGCCTGGTAGATCAGCACGAAGGCTGCAGGTTTACCATTTACGAGTGCGTTGGCGTTGTAATCGAATTTACCGAGTTCAACCCGTGCCACATCGCGCAGGTACACCACACTTCCGTCCTGCGGACGTGAGCGGACGATGATACTCTCGAATTGTTCTTTTGTACTGATCCGGCTATTGGTCAGTACGCTGTATTCAAATGTCTGCTGGTTGGGCTGAGGGTTGCCACCAATGGTACCGGCTGCACTCTGCAGGTTTTGCTCCTGCAAGGCCGCATTTACTTCGGCAGGCGTCATGCCTAAGGCCGCAAGTTTTTCAGGATTGAGCCAGATACGCATACTGAAGTCGTCGGCACGGGAGAAGATATCACCCACACCCTTTACACGCAGCAAGGCATCCTTCACATAGAGGTTTACATAGTTACCGATAAACGTTGCGTCGCGTGTACCATTCGGAGAATAGAATGCAAGCGCCATCATGATACTGGGGTTCCGTTTACGTACGGTAAGTCCCAGTCGTTTTACGGCATCGGGTAACGAAGGTTCTGCTACACTCACGCGGTTCTGTACGTCGAGTGTGGCAATATTGATATCCGTACCCACCTCGAAGTTCACGGTGATGCTGGCCTGGCCGCTGCTGGTACTGTTACTGGTCATGTAGGTCATGCCCGGTGTACCGTTCACCTGTGTTTCGATGGCGGTGGTGGTGGTTTGTTCTACGGTTTGTGCATCGGCTCCCGTAAAGTTACCGGAGATGGACACCGTGGGCGGTGAAATCTCGGGGTATTGGGCAATCGGGAGATTCATCAGGGAAATGATACCTACCAGTACGAGTACGATAGATATCACGATGGCGGTAACCGGTCTTTTTATAAAAACGTCTGCTATCATCTTTCTGTCGGAAAAGGATGTAAAAAAGGTATGCACCTTCGGGACACCCGGTTAGGTATTTAATATCGTCTTTTGTCAGCCTCCGGCGGACAATTATTTCTTCGGGGCAGCTGCACCACCGGGAGCACCGGGCTGCTGAGGAGCAGCGGTGGTGATCACGGCACCTTCACGGAGGTTCTGCACACCCTGTACCACAATTTTTTCTCCGGGCTTCAGGCCTTCGCGGATCATCACACGGTCGCCCAGTTGGCGGCCCATCACCACTTTACGCTGCGTCACCTTGCTGCTGTCGCCTACTACATAAACGAAGAAGTCGCCCAGTTGCTCGGTAACTGCTTTGAAGGGAATTTGTACTGTCGCCTCTTTGGCACTGGCAATCACGCGCACGGTGGCCGTCATACCGGCCTTCAGCATGTTTTTGTCATTGGGAAAACTGAGGCGCGTGCGGATGGTTCCGGTCTGCGGATCCACTGCGCGGTCGATAGCAGTGATTTTGCCGGGGAAGGGATAAACGTCGGTGCCGAATGCAACAGTAAATGTTGAATCGTTGGCCGCCTGCCCTTTCTCCTGCAACTGCGCAAAACGGAAGATTTCTTTCTGATCAACCGCAAAGTCAACGGCAATGGGATTATCTGCGGAAACCGTGTTCAGGATCGTCTGGCCGGCGACTACCGAAGTACCTGTACGCACCTGTGAGATGCCGATGGTACCGGTGAAAGGAGCATAGATAGTAGCAAAACTCACATTAGCACGAACGGCATTGGCAGCGGCTTTGGAAGCGTCGAGTTGTTTCCGGGCGGCGGCCAGTGCGGCATCGGCATAGTCAACCTGCTGTTTGGCGATCGCATCTTTTTTATCGAGCTCATGATAACGGTCGGCGTCCTTCTGCGCTTTCAGCAGGTTGGTTTCCTGTACCGCCACATTTGCCAATGCCTGTTGGTAGTTGGCTGAGTAGAGCTGCTGATCAATAGAGTAAAGCTTTTGGCCTTTCACTACTTTTTGTCCGTCTTTGAAATAAATGCCGGTGATATAACCGGTCACCTGCGGACGCAGTTCTGTTTGGTTGAGTGCCACTACGGTAGCGGGATATTCGTCGAAATACCGGGCATCTGTGGTGGTCACTTCTTCAACGGTAACGGGCACCGCGGGTGGCGGCCCCTGCTGTTGCTGCTGTTTGTTGCCGCAGGAAGCCAAAACGAAAAGAAGACCCAGTAAAGAATAAAATCTAGTGTTCATAATGTGTTTATTCCGGATAAATGATATGATGATGGTTTAGTATTTCAGGTCGCCTTTGGTGCGTTGCACATCGATCTTGCTGCTCAGCACCTGGTAAAGCGCGTTGAAATAATTGATCTGTGCCGTGCGCAGATCGGTTTCTGAAGTGATTACTTCCAGGTAGGTTTTGATACCGGAGCGATACTGAAGGTTGATCACATCGTATACTTCCTGCGCCAGCTCCACGTTGTCGCGGACGGCGAGGTAGTTTACCAATGCTGATTTATAAGCGGCCAGTGCACTGGCATACTCTGCATTTACCGAATTCTTCAGATTGGTGATCTCGAGATCGGTGCGTTTGAGTTGCCATTTCGACTGTTCCAGGTTGTACTTCCGTTTACCTCCCTGGAAAATCGGGAAGGCCAGTGTCAATCCCGCATAAGAAGCCGGGAAAGAATTGTTGTACAATTTGCTGAACTGATCATTGAGGTAGTTCAGGTTGTAAGCGCCATTGGCACTGAGCGAGGGCAGGTAGCTCCAGCGGTTGTATTGCACATTGGCCTCCTGCAGGCGGCGTTGTGTTTCGAGCAACTGGTATTCGATGCGGCGTGAATAATCAACACCCTGCATAGTATCCACAGGAATCTCGTGTTCGAGTGTGGCACTGTCGTAGACGATCTTCAGTTCGCCGGTCTCGGGATAGTTCATCAGCGCTTTGAGGTATTCGGTTTTTGCTTTCAGTGCTTCTTCGTTGGACTTGCGCAGTGCGCGTGCATTGTTGAGCGCGATGGTAGCTCTTTTGTAGTCGGTTTTATCCACCACACCGGCATCGTATTGTGCGCGTGCATCGCGAAGGCTGCGTTCCAGGCGCACGATATTTTCATCCGAAACCCTGATCTGCTGCTGGGTGGCGAGCACATCGTAGAAAGCCTTGGATACATCTGATGCAATGTCGATGCGTGTGTTTTCCGACTGCTGGCGGGCCTGCAGGCGCACTTCATTGCGTGTGCGGTTGGCGAGCAACACATCCCGGTTGAAGATCGTTTGCGTGGCACCAAACTGGAATGCCGAGGTGTTAGCCACACCGAGACGCACCGGGTTGCCACCAATGATATTTGTCTGCACCTGGAAATTGTGCTGATAGATGTAATTAAAATTTACCTGTGGATACCAGTCGGCGAGCCGTGATTTGATTTGCAGATCGGTGATCTTTTCATCAACGAGTGCCTGTTGCACGCGGGGCTGGTTTTTGATCGCATAGCGGATCACATTGGGCAGTGAGGCGTCCTGTAACAGACTGTCGCCGGTTGGCTGTTGTCCGTAGGCTGCTCCGCCTGCCAGTAAGAGGAATAACAAAACTAGTCGGTTCATGAGTCGTCTTTCGTATAAACTTGATGAGCGTAAAGGCAAGAAATCTGTCCGGATGATAAAGCTGAATAACAGCGTTGCCATCGCTTTGTTTTACAAGGCAGTAAAAACAAGATGCAAATATAGGGAGAGAATAGACAACTAAGTTTACTATTTAGAAAAAATTTATATTCAGGTAAAAACAGCCGTTATAAGTTATAAGTTGTAAGTAAACAGCCGACCAGGCTCGTTTCACCTATTCACTATTCACCATTCACCATTCACTTATTGACCTGTTGTCCCAAAAAAGCAATTAGTACCCTTGTTGGTCTCCCGACCGACAAGCAAGCGTCATGCTTCTTTGACAGGTTAAGGTCAACTTCGTACATAACTTAAGGATGAGCGGGTCCGTTGGTCTGGAGACCAACGGTGGCGTGATGAAAACAGCCGTTTATAGGTAATAGTAATAGGTACAGCCATATATCCTAATTCATTATTCACTATTCACTATTCACTATTCACCATTCACCATTCACTATTCACCATTCACCCATTCACCATTCACCCATTCACCCATTCACCCATTCACTCATTCACTCATTGCCCAAAAAACAACAGCGCTGATCAATGACCAGCGCTGTTTCTCTATAAACCCAACGGGAATTAACCCGGTGGAAACCATATTTTTAGCCGAGGTAAGCTTTCAGTGCACTGCTGTACCGGGCCTTTTGCAGGCGTTTGATCGCCCGTTCTTTGATCTGGCGGATACGTTCTTTGGTAAGATCGTATTTCTGTCCGATCTGTTCGATGGTAACTCCCTGTTCGCCATCCAGACCGAAATAAGCGTTTACAATTTCCGCTTCACGGGGAGAAAGTGACTTCAGTACCCGGCGGATCTCGTTGCGCAGCGAATCTTTCATTACGTCATCATCGGTATCATCGCCACCTTCCAGCAGGTCACCCATGGCTACGTCCTCCGCTTCGTGTACCGGAGCATCGAGGGATGTGTGACGGGTATTGCTTTGGAAAATGTTGTTGATTTCCGTCTCGCTCATTTCCAGCAGCTCGGCCAGTTCTTCAGTTGAAGGTTCGCGCTCATGCTCCTGCTCGAATGCCATATAGGCTTTGTTGGCTTTATTATAAGTGCCGATTTTGTTTTGTGGCAGGCGCACCAGACGGCCTTGTTCAGCCAAAGCCTGGAGGATGGATTGACGAATCCACCATACCGCATAAGAAATGAATTTGAAACCTTTGGTTTCATCGAAACGCTGAGCAGCTTTGATCAGACCCAGGTTGCCCTCATTGATAAGGTCACTGAGCGACAAGCCCTGATGTTGATACTGTTTAGCCACAGACACCACGAAACGAAGGTTGGCCTGAACCAGTTTGTCCAGAGCCCGCTGATCACCCATCTTGATACGCTGAGCCAGCGTGGTCTCTTCTTCCGGGGTGATCATCGAAATTTTAGAGATCTCCTGGAGGTACTTTTCTACCGCCTGGGAGTCCCTGTTGGTAATCTGAGTTGCAATTTTTAACTGCCGCATAGGTAATTTGTGTCTGTTTTAATAACAACGAATAGTAGACAGTCTTTGTTTGCAGAATGTTGCAAATGGAGTGCTAAAGTAAAACCGTCCCGAACCGTCTGCAAAAATACACCGCAAACGCCGATTCTCATAGCCCTTGTGAATAAATTACTGAAAAACAATTCGGTACGATTATTGTACAACCGCTATTCCTCCGTTACAAACTCCCGAGTAACAACGCTTTCGATAACCGCATTCCCGCATTAAACCGCTTTTCCGTCATCTATTCCTGTTTTACAGGCTGTGGATTACGTGGCCCTTTGTACGTTTTCCGGAGATAGATCCAAAGACCGAGACCAGAAAGGAATAGCAGCGAAGAAATCACTTCCGCCTGTGTGGGCCGGAAGCCGAGGAAGCTGATCTGCTCGTTTACCCGGATCTTTTCGATCACAAAACGCTCAAGACCATTTACCATTAAATACAGCGCGAACAACGTGCCAGGGATGGTCAGCTTCTTGCGGAAAGCCCAAAGCAATCCAAATAAGGCCAGGCACAGCAGGGTTTCATAAAAAGAAGTGGGGAAAACCGGTACCGGCAGATGATTGCAATATTTAGCATCCACACAGTTGGCCAGCGGCACACCGGTGTCGTTGACGTTGTGAGGAAAGTCGTAGGCAAACATCCAGTCGGGCAGGAAATTGAGCCAGCCCGGCTTGGTGAAATAGGCATGCTCCGTACCATGACTGCCACTGCTGAAAAAGGCAGCGTGCGTTTGCAGGGCCTGGTTGAATTGCTCCGGTGTCCCGGTGGCTACACCACCTTCCGGTAGCGAACGATAGGCGGCATTGAAAATCCCCCAGTCGCCATCGCCGGAAACCTGGCAGCCGATACGGCCTGTGCCGTACGACAGCATCAAGGCCGGCGCCGCGGCATCGTTCAGGTGCCAGAAGCCGATTTTGTGCTTGCGGGCATAAAACCAGATGGCCGCTGCCGCACAGATCAACCCGCCATAAAAAGTAAGACCTGATACAGATAATATCGTTGACGGATCCTTTACAAAACGATCCCAGTTTTCCAGTGTATCAAATACTTTGGCACCGATCAGGCCAAATACCAATGCAATGATAGTGATCTCTCCCACCCGGTCGTGCGGCCAGATGCGCACGGTACGCTTTTCCGGCCTGGGAAGCTTTTGTTTGTTCTTATCATACCATTTGAGAAAGGCGAACAACAGCCCGAGCCCGATACCCGCCGGCCAGCTTCCAATACTGGAAAAGATAAACTGCTGCGGATCTTCCGTAGCGGATTTATCCATGAAAAAGAAACCAAGTAATTTATAACCGAAAAGGAAACCAAACAGGAAATTGAGCAGGATCTCACCCGCCGTTGCAGGCTGCCCAACCATCACCTGCATATCTGTAGGATGCAATAATCCTTCTTTGCTCTTGCGCTTTAATTCTTTGGTGAGAATGACAGCCGCAAGTATAAAAGATATGGCTACAAAAAAACCGAAGGAATTAACAATCCGCAAGAAACTCCATTCCACTCCAAACAAATCTTTGAACGCGTAGTACAGGTTGGGATACATGTAGCTGTTGAATTATGGTGTAAGGGCGAAAATACAGGAAACCTTTGACTAAAAACAGAAACCGGGTACGAAAACGTAACCCGGTTCCTGCAGCAATGATCTGTATAATTAATTGCAATATTCTTCAAACGCACCCAGCAGATTGTGGGCGATGATCTGGGCTGAACGGCCTTCGATCTGGTGACGCTCGATAAAATGAACAAGTTTGCCATCCTTAAACAGCGCAATAGCTGGTGAAGACGGAGGATAAGGCAGCAGGTGCTGACGCAGTTTGTTTACCGCTTCCACATCGAAACCGGCAAAAACAGTGGTCAGGAAATCAGGTTTTTGCTTGGCATTGGCTACAGCGATCAACACGCCGGGACGTGCAGATCCGGCCGAACAACCACATACGGAGTTGATCATTACAAGGGTGGTACCCGCTTTAGCGAGCTGGGCATCCACTTCACCGGCGGTCAGCAATTCAGCAAAACCATTATCGGTCAGCTCCTCTTTCATCGGAACTACAATTTCTTCAGGATACATACGGTATTTAGTTTGATATAACGTGAATATATAAGGAACACAAATGTACGCAGAAAAGTTCGCCGTTTTGCAACCCCTGCCACGCCTCTCTTACGTATATAGTCATAGAAGCATCAAACATTCCGGAAATTATGGCACTAAAAATTGCGCAATACAGTCATAATGTCCTGAAAAATGGCAATGGTCCGTGGTTTGACAAGAGAAAGTCGTTAATCTTATCAAACAAAAATAAAACGATACCTGTATGACACATGCAAAATTTGGACGCCGCGGCTTTGATGGAAGCTTTAACAATTTCGTAAACGACCTTTTCTCAGAAATGCCCGTCTTGTTTAAGAACGACGCTCCCTCCCAGTGGAAAGGATTTGTACCGGTGAATATCACCGAAACGGAGAAGAGCTACTCCCTGGACATCGTCGCTCCCGGATTTGACAAAGCAGATTTCAAGGTGAACCTGGATCAGCAGATCCTCACCATTTCTGCCGAACGCAAGGAAGATGAAACAAAAGACGAAAAAAGCAAGACGATCCGGAATGAATACCGGTTCCGTTCTTTCAAAAGATCTTTTACACTGGATGAAAAAATTGCATCCGATCAGATCGAGGCTAAATATGTTAACGGAGTGCTAACGTTGAATTTGCCTAAAAAGGAAGAACAAAAAACAGCGTCTAAAGAAATAAGCATCCTGTAATAACAGGTGCTTTTAAAAATACTATCAAGTTTTTCTCATAAGCAGTTGGTTTTGGTTTACCCCCGGTGTTTCTACGCCGGGGTTTCTTTTTACCCTGTTTATAAAGTATGCAAAAGATTATTTTACAGGCAAATGAATTAAATTTGCCCTCATTCAATCAAAAACAACAGACACATGAGGGTCTTCAGGATCGTTGGTCTCTTTATACTGGTCATGGCCGCCCGTCCGGCTTTTGCGCAGGTCGACACCTTGCCTACCCCTGTAGTGCCGGTAAAAATCGATACGCCGCTCCGGATAAAAAACCTTAACCCCTTTATTACCCTGCACGTGGACTCGGCCCTGTCCTACCAGTTGCAGATCAATAAGGAGGCAACCAAATATTACTGGTACCTGAAGAGTTCACCCTTTGGCCTGAAGATCAACAAGGACAACGGCTTACTTTCTTTCAAACCCGACCGCTCCTATTTCCTTTCGGGCAAGTTGAAGTACGACGTGGAATATTCTGTCAAGGTCGGCGTGCAGAACCTCTCCGACCCCACCGACCGTGTAGACACCAGTTTCATCCTCATTTTCTATAACACGGAAGTCATTCAGCCCAAAGTCAAATTCACCGTTTCCAACAGCCTCATTGTAGACGAAGGGTCGAACGTGAATTTCGACGTGCTCTGCGAAAGCGGCAACTTTCCTATCGAAGACATTTTATTTTCTTCCAGCATTCCCATCAGCAATTACAAACTGGTGAAACATTGCGATGAAAAATTCAGTTGGGATGTGCCGTATGATTTCGTTTCGCAGGACGATGAAGGCAAACAGAAAACCGTGATCCTGACCTTTATCGGCTCTACCCGTACCAAAGTGCGTGATACAGCTACTATCAAAATTGTCGTCAGGGATGCGCTCAATTATCCCAGAGCGGTGCAGGAGCATGCGGCAGTGGACAGCACCATTAAAGATTATGTATTGCGTTTGCAATATGTGTTCTTCCAGCTCGACCGCAAGGTGAAGAAAACAAAAGGAGCCCGCACCGGTTTCGATCTTACCGCAGCGTCAACCGCGCTCACCGGTACCATCCTCAATACATCGGCCAATAAGTCTTCACAGAATACAGGCAAGGTGTTGCCAAGCGTAGGTGTGGCGCTCACGCCTATCAAAGAAGCCACTTCGCCGCAAAAAAGTGTTGAGCAAAACCAGGCTACCATCATCCGCGCAGCTATTAAACGCCTGCAGTATATGCGCAACGACAATATGCTCATCGGTGAAAAAGATCCCGACGTTGCCAAAAAAACAGCCAAGCTCCGCGAAGAACTCCGCCAGGTGCAGGTACAATTGGTCGACGTGCCTATTGACGCAGCCATGACCATGTCCGAAAAAGAACTCAATGACTATTTCAACAGTCCGAAGGTTAACCGCAAATACCGGATGAAACGCTGACGACTGCCAAAACTATTACTATGCTACGGATCGGGATAATCGGCGTAGGCCATTTAGGAAAATTTCATCTCAATAACTGGAGAGAGATCAGCGGCGTGGAAGTTGTCGGTTTCTATGATCCGGATGACGACAATGCCAAAGCCGTATCAGACAAATACCAGCTTCCCCGTTTTCTGGATGCCGATACTTTGCTGGGGGCAGTAGATGCCATCGACGTGGTAGCGCCAACCAATCATCATTTTGTATGGTGTGAGAAAGCGATCCGGATGGGCAAACACGTTTTCGTAGAAAAACCACTGGCGCATACCATGGAGGAAGCCCGTCAGCTCGTAAAACTGGCCAAGGAATCCAACATCAAGATGCAGGTAGGTCATGTGGAGCGTTTCAATCCGGCCTTCCTTGCGTTGAAAGACGTAACGTTGTCACCGATGTTTATCGAAGTGCATCGCCTGGCACAGTTCAATCCGCGTGGCACCGAAGTAAGTGTGATCCTCGATCTCATGATCCACGACATCGACATCATCCTGAGCATTGTCAACAGTGATGTAAAACATATTTCCGCAAGCGGTGTGGCAGTGCTCACCGATACACCCGATATCGCTAACGTACGCATCGAGTTCGATAACGGATGTGTGGCCAACCTCACCAGCAGCCGCATTTCCATGAAAAAAATGCGTAAGATGCGTATCTTCCAGAAGGACGCTTACATCGGCGTAGATTTTCTCAATAAAAAAACCGAGATCATCAAGCTCAAAGAGCCTTCAGATACCAACGTATTTGCCTTTGATATCGACACGCCCAACGGCGGCAGGAAAACCATCGCGGTGGCCAATCCGGAAGTACCGGAAGTCAATGCCATCAAGCGGGAACTCGAAGAATTCAGAGATGCCATTCTCAATAATACACGCACGGTGGTGTCCGAGATCGATGGACTGATGGCAATGGATGTGGCACATCAAATCCTGAGCAAGATCGGCAACAACGTGATCACCCGTTAATGAGGGAAACCAAACAAATATCCCCCGGCTGGTATGTACTGGCTGATTACTGCACGGCCGCATTAGCCTGGTTTTTCTTTTGCCTGATCCGCAGCAACCTGCTGCAACAACCCTTATTTCCCCTATCATCCCGCAACTGGTTCTTTATCCTTTTTGTAATACCGGCGGCATGGCTCAGCCTGTATACGATTGCCGGTACTTACCGCTCTTTGTACAGTAAGTCACGGCTGGCCGAACTGACTTATACGCTTGTATGCACACTCGTTGGATGCAGCGTATTGTTTTTTGCCACCCTGCTTAATGACTCATCCGGCAACTATAGTTATTATTATCGCAGCACGGGCTGGCTGGTACTGATCCATTTCCTGCTCACATTTGGCGGAAGAGCGCTTCTGCTCAACCGCATTAAAAAACAAATCCTCTCCCAGCGCATCAAGTTTCCCACGCTGATGATTGGCAACCGCGAACAGGCTGCCGCTATTTATCGTCAAACGCATCGTAATCTTTCCGGCAGCGGTTATCATTATGTTGGTTTTATTCCCACCGATCACGATAATGCCACCGTTAAGTTGCCTCAGTTGGGAAGTGTCAGCGATCTGGAACAGATCATTGCCGAACATCGTATACACCTGGTGGTGCTGGCCTTGAATAAAACCGAGCATTCCCTGCTGGAAGATCTTGTTAACCGGCTCAGTGAAAAAGATGTAGAGATCAAAATCCGTCCCGATACACTCGATATCCTTTCCGGCTCAGTAAAAACAAGCAATGTACTCGGTACGGTGCTGATCGATCTCAAGACCAACCTCATGCCTGAATGGCAACAACCGGTGAAACGGCTGATCGATATTCTCGCTTCATTGACGGGGTTGTTGCTGCTATGGCCTTTGATGCTCTATGTAGCATTGCGTGTCCGCTTCTCCTCGAAAGGTCCCGTGATCTATGTACAGGAACGGATCGGTTTCAAAGGCAAGCCTTTTTTCATGTATAAGTTCCGCTCCATGATCAGCAACGCCGAAGAGAGCGGTCCAAAACTTTCTTCGGACAACGATCCCCGCATCACGCCCTGGGGCCGCGTTATGCGTAAATGGCGGCTGGATGAATTACCACAACTCTGGAACATCCTGCTGGGCGATATGAGCCTCGTGGGTCCGCGCCCGGAAAGGCGCTACTATATCGATCAACTGACCAAAGCATTTCCTTATTATAAATACCTGCTGCGCGTAAAACCCGGCCTCACCAGTTGGGGAATGGTGCAATTTGGCTACGCCGAAAATGTAGAGCAGATGGTGGAACGCAGCAAGTTCGACCTGTTGTACCTGGAAAATGTTTCGCTGGCCCTCGACTTTAAGATCATGATCCATACATTGCGGATCATCTTAAAGGGGAAAGGGAAATAAGTTAAAATTCAAAAGTAAAAAGTCAAAAAGGGTACAAAGCTGGAGGATGCTTATTTTTGGTGGACTGGTCAATCCGTGAACTCTTTGCGCCTTCATTACTTTGCGACTCCGCGTGAAAAATTCACGCAAAGATGCACAAGGAGCAAAGACGTAAAGAAGATTTACTTAAAACTTATACTTAACTACTTTGAGAAATTTTCTACTCCTGATAGGCTTCCTGACAACTTTGCTCAGCGCACGGGCCCAGCGCGCTTACTGGCAGCAGCAGGTTAATCATTCCATCGAAGTAACGCTGAATGAAAAGAACCGCACACTCGACGGTTTCAGCTCCATCGAATACATCAATCATTCTCCCGACACTTTACACTTTATCTGGTTTCATGTATGGCCCAATGCTTACAAAAATGACCGCACCGCTTTCAGTGATCAAATGCTGGAAAACGATAAAACACAATTCTACTTTTCAGACGCTGACCAAAAAGGATACATCAACCGGCTCGATTTTAAAGTAAACGGAAAAGTAGCCGAAACTTCAGATCACCCGCAACATATCGATATCATCCGCCTCGAACTGCCCGAGCCGCTGGCTCCCGGTGCAACGGCCAATATCACCACTCCTTTTCATGTCAAACTTCCTTACAATGTATCCCGAGGTGGTTACGTGGGCGAAACATTCCAGGTCACACAATGGTATCCGAAACCAGCCGTGTACGACCACCAGGGCTGGCATCCGATGCCCTACCTCGATCAGGGAGAATTTTACAGCGAATTCGGTAATTACGATGTGCGCATCAACGTACCTGAAAACTATGTAGTGGCCGCCACCGGCAACCTGCAGAACGACAAGGAAAAAGAATGGCTCAAAACACGCCGCAACTTTGAATGGTCGCCCGTGTCGCGCAAAGAGAAAAATAAATACGGCCAGGTAAAAACGATACGTAATCTTTATCCGCCCGCAGCTGCCAGCTTCAAGACTTTATATTTTTCTCAAAAAAATGTGCACGACTTTGCCTGGTTTGCCGACAAACGTTTTGTGGTGGAGCAGGATACCTGCCGGCTGCCTTCCGGCAAGATCATTACGGTAAGTAGTTATTATGCGCCTGCTTCTAAAAAAAGCTGGCAGGAGGCATTGGCTTTCGCAAAAGCAGGCGTGCGTTTTTACAGCCGCGAGGTCGGTGAATATCCTTACGACCAGGTAAGCGTGGTGGAAGGCCCGCTGAGTGCGGGCGGCGGTATGGAATATCCCGGCATCACGATCATTGCACCCGGCACTTCGGGCAAAGAGCTTGACCAGGTAATCGCGCATGAGATCGGGCACAATTGGTTTTACAGCGCGCTCGGCAGCAACGAACGGCAATATCCCTGGCTCGACGAAGGCATCAACGCTTATTACGAGCGTCTTTATACCAAAGAAAGATATGGAAAGAAAATGGGCAACGACATCGGTGAAGACCTGCTCCATGGCAAGCAGTTTCGCCGCATTGATCAGCCCGTCAATACGCCTGCCAACGAGTTCGGAACGCTTAATTACGGATTGATCGCCTACGGCAAAACGGCCGACTGGTTGAATTATCTCGATACCACCTTGCCTTCCGGCACGCTGAGCCGCGCCATGCAGGCCTACTACCAGCAATGGCAACACAAACATCCTTCACCGGAAGCTTTCCGGCAGATAGTGGATTCAGTCAGCGCACAATCCAACGAACAACCTTTCGCATTGCTGAATGAGAAAGGATTTTTACCGGGACAAAAACGCAAAGGGTTCAATCTCGGCGTCGGCCTGACCGGGGATGTATTAATGGGTAAGACCCAACGCCGCAATCTTTTGCTGATCGCACCGGCATTGGGCTTTAATAGTTATGACAAGTTCATGTTCGGGTTCCTCGCTACCAATTATCTGCGTTCGGACAACCGTTTACGTTTTTTTATAGCGCCGATGGTGGCAACCGGTAGTAAAAGGCTAACAGGCACCGGTACTGTGAACTATTCATTTTTCCCCGAAAAAATATTCCGCCAGGTGCATATCGGTGTCAACGGCGCCGCTTACACGATGGATCAATACAACGATCCCGAAGGAGCGAAAACCCGCCTTGGCTTCCGGAAGATCGTACCTTTTGCGCGACTGGTATTTAAGGAAAAATCAGCGCGTAGTCCGTTGTACCGTTACATACAATTCAAATCATTCCTGATCAACGAAGAAGCTTTACAGTTTTACCGTGATACGGTGGTAAATGGTAATGATACTACGCTTGTAAACCGTTATCGTGTCAACGACGGCAACCGTGTGTTGAACCAACTGAAGTTTGTAATCGAGAACAACCGCAAGTTGTACCCCTTCAAAACCGAACTGCAAATAGAACAGGCAAAAGATTTTGTCCGCGCCGCATTCACCGGTAATTATTTCTTCAACTATCCCAAACATGGCGGACTGCAGGTGCGCGTGTTTGCAGGAAAATTCTTTTACAGCGGAGCAGCTACGTTTACCAAACAATTTGCCACCGACCGTTACCACCTCAACATGACCGGCGCCAATGGTTATGAAGACTATACCTACAGCGATTATTTTATCGGCCGCAACAAATTCCAGGGCTTTGCCAGTCAGCAGATCATGGTGCGCGATGGCGGATTCAAAGTAAGGACAGATCTGTTGGCCAACAAGATCGGAAAAACCGATGACTGGCTGACCGCGATCAACCTGCATTCAACGGTGTTGCCGTTTCCTTTTCCTGTACGGGTGTTTGCGGACATCGGCACCTACGCCGGCGCATGGGAACGGAATGCCAATACGGACCGTTTCCTTTTTGATGCGGGACTGCAATTCTCGTTGCTGAAAGAAACCATCAATATTTATGTACCGCTGGTATACAGCCGCGTGTATAAAGACTATATCCAATCGACCGTATCGGCGAAAAAAGGTTTACCCCGGTTGGCGAAAACGATCTCCTTTTCCATTGACATATCGAATTTCAGTCCGCGGAAAATCCAGCGCGAACTCGAACTGTAATATAGCTGCATGCCGGCCATCCGATATATCAAGCACGCAGACCTGGACAAGGCGAAATGGGATGAATGTTTGGAAAAATGTTCTTCCGGTTTGTTGTATGCGCATTCTTTTTATCTTGACTGCATGGCGCCGCAATGGGATGCCCTGGTGCTTGGTGACTACGAAGCGGTGATGCCGCTAACCTGGAATAAGAAATACGGTATTCATTACCTGTATCAGCCTGCTTTTACGCCGATGCTTGGCGTGTTTGCAACTTCGCCGGTGTCTGTAAAAGATTTTATCAACGCTATTCCGGCCAAATTCAAGCTGACGGAAATATCGCTCAATAGCAGCAATGATCTTCGCGGAGAAAATGTGCCGGGCATTATGCGCAGAAATTACCTCCTCGATCTTTCGCGGTCCGCGGATGAACTAAAAAAAGTGTATCGTGAATCGCATCGCCGCAACCTGCGCAAAGCGATCCAGCTCGGATGTGTGGTAAAAAAGGATATACCGCTGAAGGATATTATTGCGTTGAGCAAATTAAGCATTGCGCCAGCGAAGGAAGAAGATTATTTGCGTTTCGGACAATTGTTTACCGCTCTTCGCGAACAAGGCAATGCGGAAACGATCGGTGTGTATGGTCCGCAACAACAATTGCTGGCATCAGCCGTGTTCTTTCGTGATAGTAAACGTGCCTATTATATTTTAGTGGGAAATGATCCCGCCGGCAAAACGGTTGGCGCTTCCCATCTTTTGATCGATCATTTTATTACCACCCATGCGGGACAGTCGTTATTGCTCGACTTTGAAGGGTCCGATATAAATAGTCTTGCCTTCTTTTATGAAGGTTTCGGTGCACAACCCGAATGGTATCCCGCGATCCGGATCAACCGGCTGCCGTTTTATTTGAAATGGCTGAAGAAGTAATGCGCCTTTGGCGCAATGTGAAAATGAGTAAATGTGTAAATATGAAAATGATTAGTAGCAAAAAAACATTTTCACATGGCCCCGCCACGGGCGGGCACATTTACACATTCCGCAGCATCTAGGCATTCACTGACTGCTCTAAAAGCCGCTCCGCAATAAACATATCGATCGGGCGTGTGAGTTTGATATTTTGCTCCTCGCCTTCTACCAATGTTACTTTCATACCAAATGCTTCGACAACCGTGGCTTCATCGGTGAATTTGTCTTTGTAATCGATCTGGAAGGCAGGCACGATGAGCTTGCTGTGGAATGTCTGGGGTGTCTGTATCAACATCACCGTGTTGCGGTCGATGGCATCGCTGTTGTCTTCGCTTACGATGCGTACGCTGTCGCGGCTGGCGAGCGCGGGAATAGCAGAACCTGTTTCCAGTGTCTGTTCATAACAACGATGAATAAGATTGGTGGAGAGCAGGCAACGCACGGCATCGTGTACAAAAACGATGGATTCGTCTTCCACAAGCTCCAATCCGTTTTTAACCGATTGGAAACGGGTATCACCGCCAGCCGTAATACGGATCCGGTCCTGATCGAACCAGGCATCGATGATTTCCTGGCCCATGTCCGTATAATCTACGGGCAACACGAGGATCACCTGCAGATCGTCGTAAGCATCGAAAAATGTTTTGAGCGTATAATAAAGCACCGGTTTGTCGCGAAGCAACAGGAATTGTTTAGGAGTCTGGCTACCCATTCTGGAACCTGTGCCGCCGGCTACGATGATTGCGTATTTCTTCATAAGGGAACTAAAACACGAAATTAACACTTTTGCCAACCAAGACCTGAAAATGCGGGGAAAAGCCCTGAATGGGCTTGTGTATTGTCTTAACAAAACTTTTTAACATTTCATATATGAAATGCGTACGCCCTTTGCGTCGTTTAATAACAGGTGTGGAAAACCTGCGGGTATTATAATCGCCGAACAAAAGATACATTTGTATGAGTAACGTACTGACCATGACCGCAGCAACATTTGAAAACAGAAAGAATACGCAGGCAGCATTGATGACCCTGGGCATTGCCGGGTTGTTGTTGCTGATCATGATCCTGTGGAAGCATCCCGTTGTGGTTATGCAGCCTCCCCCGATGGAGGAAGGCATTACGGTGGATCTGCAGCTTCCCCCGGAAGCAGAGCCCGTGCTGCCTCCCGGCCCCGTAAGCGGCGGCGGCGGTGGTGGTAACCCCGTTGAAGCGCCCGGTAAAGCCGGTACGGCACCTTATACGCCTCCTCAGCCCGGAGAAGATGAATTATCGAAGGACGTAGACGAATTTCCTCCGGAAAAAACAAGCCCGCCCGTCATAAAACCTGAAGTTCCGCGCCCCGAGGCAAAAGAGGTCAATAAAAATACTTCCCCCAATAAAACGCCGGCTCCGCCTGTAACAACAGCGCCGCAGCCTGTGCGTAAGCCAACTTATACAGGCGCTACTACCAATGGCAATGGCACCGGTGGCAATGAAGCCGCAGTATATACCCGTCCCGGTGGTGCTGGTACAGGATCAGGTGTAGGCAATGGCAGCGGCCAGGGTGGCGGTTCAGGTACCGGTGCAGGTGGTGGACGCGGAAGTGGTGGCGGACGTGGAGCTGGTCCGCGCATGGTGAGCGGTAACCGTACCGTAATCGGCGGTGGCAGCAAGATGGACGCCGGTGAAAACCTCCGCGGTAAAGTATTGGCAAAAATCAAAGTATCTCCTGACGGCGTTGGCACATATATGGGTGCCGAAAGAGGTTCTACCCTCAGCAGTGGCCAGGCTATCGATATCGTCCGCGAATGGCTCCGCCGCAACCGTTTCAACAAATCCGACAATGAGTCGGTAGTGGTGTATGAGTTTAATTTCCTCCTGGGTGGATAGAGACAAAATGTAAAAATGTGTAAATATGTCCGCCTTCGGCGGAATGTGAAAATGAGATTTCATAATTTCACATTTACACATGGCCCCGATATCATCGGGCACATTTACACATTCCGCATGAACTATCAACAAACAGTTGACTACCTCTATACCCGTCTGCCGATGTTCAGCCGTATCGGTGCGGCAGCGCTCAAGCCCGATCTCACCAATACGATCAAACTTTGTCATGAACTTGGTGATCCGCACACGCGGTTCCGCAGCATACATGTGGCCGGAACAAACGGCAAGGGATCGGTGAGTCATATGCTGGCAGCCGTATTGCAAAAAGCCGGATACCGTACGGCACTTTACACCTCTCCCCATCTGCACGACTTCCGCGAACGCATACGCATCGATGGTGAAATGATTCCCGAACATCGGGTGGTTGATTTTGTAAAAAGAGCAGCGCCGCTGATCGATGCCATCGAGCCTTCCTTCTTTGAATTGACCGTAGCCATGGCCTTCGAGTATTTTGCAGATGAACAGGTAGACATTGCCATAATAGAAACCGGCCTCGGCGGACGACTCGACAGTACCAACATCATTACTCCGGAGCTATCCGTTATTACGCAGATCGGTCTCGATCATCAATACCTCTTAGGTAATACACTTGCTGAAATCGCCGGGGAAAAAGCAGGCATCATCAAACAGCATGTACCGGTAGTAATTGGTGAAACAACACCCGAAACCTTACCGGTCTTCCTGCAACAGGCAACCGAAAAAGTTGCCCCGTTATTGCTGGCGGGTGATAAATTCCGGGCAACTGAATGGTTCTGGGAAAATCATGAACTCGTAGTCAATGTAGAAGAAGCCCACCATAACGATGCGCAACGTTATCATCTCGACCTCTCCGGTATTTACCAGGTAAAAAATCTGCTGACCGTGCTTACAGCCTTATCTGCCTTGCGGGAAAAAGGCTGGCAGATCGAACAGGGTGTTATTCGCAAAGCACTGAAACATGTACGCCGGCTCACAGGACTGCACGGCCGTTGGGAACGCATCAGCGAACATCCTTCCGTTATCCTTGATGTGGCACACAATGAAGACGGCATGCGGCAGATCGTTGAGCAACTGGAAGTAACCACGTATCATCAATTGCATATCATTCTCGGTATGGTGCAGGACAAAAGCATTGATGCCGTAGTGGCATTGTTGCCGGCAACGGCAACATACTATTTTACGCAGGCTGCATTGCCACGTGCCCTGCCGGCCGGGGAGTTACAGGCCATAGCTTCCAAATACAATCTTGAGGGGAAAATTTATGCCAACGTAAACGATGCAATGAACACGGCCAAAGCCGCCGCGCATGCTGATGATCTTATCCTCGTTTGCGGCAGTGTGTTTCTAGTGGGAGAAGTGAGGTAGAAGGAATAAGGCGTAAGGCGTAGGGTTAAACAGCCACCCGATGCTTCGGGCATTGGTTTCTAGTAATTCTTTGCCTCTCTGCTCCTTATGCAGCTTTGCTTGATATCGAAGCTGCTTTTCACGCGAAGGCGCAAAGTAATTAAGGCGCAAAATGTAAGCTTATGGCTGTTCATTCACTCCCGAAACTTCGGGATGACAATTGACTATTGACTATTCACGATTCACGATTGACGATTCACCATTCACTATTCACCATTCACCATTCACTTTTGCCTTAGTTTCTCCAGCGCATACATAATACAGGTCACGTGCATCGCCTGCACAATCTCGTTGTTGCGGACCGCTGCTTTCAACTGATCGATGGTCCAGAACTCCACTTCTATTTCTTCGTTGGGGTCGAGATGTTGCTCGGCAACTTTTTTGCCGCCGCGGGCGAGAAACATGTGCAGCAGGTTATTATTGGTGGATGGGTTGGCAGATATTCTTCCCAGGTAATCGAATTGTGAAAATTCGTAGCCGGTCTCTTCGAGCAGCTCCCTGGCAATGGCCGATTGGTGGTCTTTATCCGTATCATCCATACAGCCGCCGGGGATTTCGACGCAGACTTCACCAAGCGCATGGCGGTATTGCTTCACCATGATCACACGGCCGTCTTCCGTAATGGGAACAGCCGCTACCCAGGTGGGAAATTCATAGACGTAATAAGGGTCAATGATCTTTCCGGAAGGTGTTTCGCAGCGGTCCTTGCGAACCTTGAACCACAGATCGTGAAAGAGATATTCAGAAGAAAGGATTCGCCATTTCATAGTACTTACCACCCTTTTTGTTCACGCAGCGCATTGATGTGCGCCACGTGGTGACGGCAATGCCAGGCATACAATCCCAACAGGTACCACAAACGCATTGTTTTTTTCTGTTCCGGATGAAACACCGTGCGATTGTTCCATTCATCATCCGTCACATATTTCAGCGTTTCATACCAGCGGAGATGTAATGCGTGCAATAATGTTATCGATACATTGACCGGTAATTTTTCCACGTCATGCAAAGTGACCCAGAGCTTTTCTTCATAGGGTTTGATGGTCGGATTATCTTCCGTCAAACCGAGTTTGAAGCGGCAATAGGCATTGATATGGCTATCCGCAACGTGATGCACCAGCTGATGAATGGTCCACCCTCCTTCGCGGTAAGGCGTATGCAATTGATCTTCGTTCAGATTGAGCAGGGCATATTCAAGTGCCTGCGGAAGAAACTTGATATCGGCCAGCCATTCCACTTTTGTTTCAATGGAAAATGGTTTCGGTTCGTACTGTCCAACCGGATAACGAGGATCTGCTGCCATGCTATAGTTATTTTACAATTTCCAGTAACTCTACTTCAAACAAGAGTGTAGCACCTCCGGGAATATCGCTGCCTGCGCCTCTGTCTCCGTATGCGAGGTGAGACGGGATCCATAAACGCCAGTGACTGCCTTCCTTCATCAGGGGAATAGCGATCTGCCATCCTTTGATCAGGGCGGTCAGCGGGGCACTGAAAGGCTGATTGCGGCGGAAGGAGCTGTCGAACTCTTTGCCATCGAGCAATGCGCCACGGTAATGGGCCTTCACGGTATCCTGCAGCACCGGTTGCCTGCCGTTACCTTCTTTGATCACTTCGTACTGGATGCCTTCGGGCAGTTCTGTTACACCGGGCTTTTCGCGGTTCTCTTTCAGGAATGCGGCACCTGCTTCTTTCTGGGCTTCGATTTTACCGTTCATAAATTCACGCAGTTTATTTTGAATACTCACGTTTATCTTTTTAATACAATGAAAAATCAGTCTTCGCGGAGGCTGCGGCCGGTGAGATGAATAAATACATCTTCCAGGTTGGCCTTCTTTACTTCTTTGGGTCTTTCAAATCCTCCTGACACGAGGTCGTCGATCAGTTGATCGGGTGTGGCCATGGCCGCGATCCTGCCGCTGTCGATGATGGCAATGCGGTCGCAGAGATATTCCGCCTCGTCCATGTAATGGGTAGTGATAATAACGGTTGTGCCTTTCGCGCGGATATCGCGGATCAGTTCCCAAAGGCTGCGACGAGCCTGCGGATCGAGGCCTGTAGTAGGTTCGTCGAGGAAGATGATGCGTGGTTCATTGATCAGCGTGGTAGCGACAGAGAAACGTTGTTTCTGTCCTCCACTCAGGTCTTTGAATTTTGCTTTGGCTTTTTCCGTGAGGTTTACGCGCTGCAGCAATTCCATCGGATCCACATTGCGGTTATACAACCCGCTGAAAAGTTCGATCAGTTGCAACAGGTTGAGTCCGGGGTAATAACCACTTGCCTGCAATTGCACGCCGATGATCTGCTTGATGTCGTCCGGATTTTTATCGAGATCATACCCATCAACCGTAATGCGTCCGCTGGTCTTTTTGCGCAGCGTTTCGATTATTTCCAGTGTGGTAGACTTTCCTGCTCCGTTAGGTCCGAGCAATCCGAATACTTCATTTTCGTATACGTCAAAAGAAATATCCTTCACCGCTTCGAAGTTGCCGTAATTCTTGACCAGGTTTTCTACCCGGATAATAGGTTGAGTTGCCATGTGGGGGCAATTTACATAACAAATGTGTAAATGTGCCCGCCTTTGGCGGGATATGGAAATGTGAAAATGAAATTAGATAATTCATTTTCACACGGCCCCTTCCGCAGGAAGGGCACATCTGCACATTTTCACATTGCTTTCTAGCCGGCAAACACCTGTGTAAAGTATATCCTGCCTTTGCGGTCGCGGGCGGTGCCGATGCCTATGTATTTGTAATTGCCGAGCATATTGCGGCGGTGACCGGAGGAGTTTTTCCAGAGGGTGACGGCATCGCGGCCTGATTCGGCGCCCTGCGCTACGTTTTCGGCAAAGCGACGGATACCGGAGATTTTGCGGCGGGCTTCGGCATCACGGCTGTTGAAGCCGCCATGCCCAAACCCTACACGCCCTTTCGCCATGTTGGCGCTGTGCGTTTCGGCCAAACGGTTGAGGTCTGAATTCAATTCAAGCGGCGGCAGTCTGTTGCTTTTCCGGAAGGCATTGGTTTCCTTCAATATGTCGGAAACGATATCGGTCTGCGGCGCCCAGGCGGATTGGCTCACGAGCAGCGTTAGGAGGAAGAATGGAAGTAGAATACGGCTCATGCAACTACCTGCGCAAGTTTTATACCATTTGAGGTGGAAAGACAGCAAGGTCCTGTTAAAAGCGTGAATGGTGAATCGTCAATCGTCAATGGTGAATGGTGAATAAGTCAATGGTGAATAGTGAATTGTCAATGGTGAATAGTGAATGCGTCAAATCTCCCCTGGTTCGTGTTTTCACGAACCAGTATTGTGTATTCACGAACGCGGGTGAATGCATCAAATTCCCTTGATTCGTTCGCTGAGGCCGATACTTCGGCTTCATGAAGGGCACAAAACTTATTACTTACTACTTAAAACTTACTACTTAATACTTATAACGGCTGTTCTCTTTTGACACTTCGGCAAGCTCAGTGCACCGCTTTTGAATTTTGACTTTTGATTTATAAATACGTCTCCAGTTCGTCCATCATCCCTTTGCTGCCGATAAACATCGGCGTACGCTGATGAAGTTCAGTAGGTTTGATATCGAGGATGCGCTGATGACCATCGGTGGCGCGGCCGCCCGCGACGGCGAGGATGAAGGCGAATGGATTGCACTCATACAGTAAGCGCAATTTGCCTTTCGGCTTGTCAGTGGTACCGGGATACATGAAGATGCCACCCTTGATCAGGTTGCGGTGTACGTCGGCCACCATGCTGCCGATATAACGTTGCGTATAAGGACCGCCATTGCTCTTGTCTTTTTTCTGACAGGCAGTGATGTATTCTTTTACTCCCTGCCCGTACCGGTAGAAATTACCGTGGTTCACCGAATAGATATTGCCGAAGTCGGGACATTTGATATCGGGATGACTTAGGGTAAATTCACCAATGGATTGATCCAGGGTAAAGCCATTCACGCCGCGGCGTGTGGCATAGACCATCATGGTGCTGGAACCGTAGATGATGTAACCTGCGGCTACCTGCTGCGTGCCGGGTTGCAGGAAATCGTCCTGGTTAGCCAGTTGCCCTTTCTCCGTTACGCGGCGGTATACACCGAAAATAGTACCGATGGAGATGTTCACATCGATATTACCACTGCCATCGAGCGGATCGAACAGACAAACATATTTTGAATTACGGCTGATCGGATCATCAAACGCGATGTACTCATCGAGTTCTTCACTGGCAATACCCGCACAACTGATCCCGTGCTGCAATACGCCGGTAAACTGGTCATTGGCGAATATGTCCAGTTTCTTGACGTCTTCCCCCTGGATGTTGACACTGCCGGCATCACCGAGGATATCTACCAACCCCGCTTTGTTCACTTCCACGTTCACACGTTTGGCCGCAAGACCAATGTCGCGGAGCAGCGAGCTCAATTCGCCGGTGGCGTTGGGCACGTCGCGCAATTGCTGGATCGTAAACTCGTCGAGGGTCAGAACTTTCCGGTTGACAGGCAGCATAACATTTTTTTAATATGGAGCAAAAGTAAGCGATAAAGACATGAGAAACCGGAGTTATGTATAAGGTACACAAATCAAATAGTTGTATGTGATGACAGGATGCATTGCACAGATTATCTTTGCTCCAATCATTTCAACAGCATGAAGGTTTTTAAATTCGGCGGAGCTTCCGTCAACAGCGTGGAACGAGTACAGAAACTGGGAGAAATTTTGTCTCATTATCCCGATGAGCAATTGCTTATTGTCGTGTCGGCCATGGGCAAAACGACCAATGCGCTGGAAAAAGTAGCCGAAGCTTTTTTTGCCGGAAAACAGGAAGAGGCACTCTCCCTCTTTAAAGTAGTGAAGGACCAACATCTCACCACGGCGAAATATTTACTTGTAACCCAGGCCCTCGCCTGTGAAGCGCAATTGGCTGATTTTTTTACGGAAGCAGAATGGTTGCTGCATGACCAGCCCGTACGCGAGTTTGATTATTACTACGATCAGATCGTTTGCATAGGCGAACTGCTGTCGACCGCTATCGTTAGTCATTACCTAAACGAAGCCGGTTACCGCAACAAATGGCTCGACGTGCGTGACATCATCCGCACAGACGACCATTTCCGCGAAGCGGTCATCGATTGGGATTTCACCGCGCAAAAAGTGGCGAAGATGAAAGAACTGTTTGCCACCGAACGCATTTTATTGACACAGGGTTTTATCGGCTCCACCGATGAAAACGAAAGCACCACGCTCGGCCGTGAAGGAAGTGATTATACCGCTGCCGTGTTTGCCAACCTGCTTGACGCCGAAAACCAGACGATCTGGAAGGATGTACCGAGTGTAATGAATGCCGATCCACGTCATTACCCCGAAGCCCAGCCATTACCGGAATTGAATTATGCCGAGGTGATTGAAATGGCATATTACGGTGCGCAGGTCATTCACCCGAAAACCATCAAGCCGCTGCAGAACAAGGATATTCCTTTGCAGGTAAAATGTTTTCTCGATCCTTCCTTGCCCGGCACGATCATACACGATGAAGCCGTGAAAGGGTTGCCGCCGATCATTGTGGTAAAGGAGCAACAGGTGCTGCTGGAATTACGCTCGCGTGATTTCTCTTTTGTAGCTGAACAACATGCCGGTACATTATATCATATGCTGGAGTCATTGCTGATCAAACCGAATCTTACGCAGAATGCAGCGATCAGTTTTTTATGCGTAGTGGATGATCATGCTGAAAAAATAGAAAAGCTGGCCCTGGAGGCCAGCCAGTTATTTGATGTACAGGTGATCCGTGATCTTTCCCTGCTAACAGTTCGTCATTATACACCTGCTTCCCTGGAACAACTGCTCAAAGACAAAACGGTGATCCTTCGTCAGCAGACACCTGATACGATACAGGTGCTGGTGCGTTAATTAATCGACGGTAATTGTCTGGATCATTTTTTTGGCAACGGCCTTATCATGCAACATTGCCGGCGTCCAGGTCGGCATTTTCTCGAGGCGCGTGATCAGTTCGTCGATGAAGTCCTGGTCGGTACTGCCTTTGAGTACTTTGATGTTAACAGGCACACCGTCTGTATCTACAATGAATTCCACCTGTACAAAGGCTTTCTTTACATTCTCTGGCAGGAATGGCACCATGTCATGTCCCAGGTCATCGAGGTATTTCATGAATGCATTGCCGCCACCCGGAAACTGTGGCCATTGATGCACCACATCCGCCACCGCAGCGATCTGGCGCGTGCGGTGTTTAACCGGTTCACGTTTGGGCTTGGGTGCTTTTTTATCTTCGGGCACTTTCCTGGCAACGGCGCTGGCTATTGAGTATTCGCCTTTGTCGCTGATCATCACCACGGGCACCTGTTTTTTCTGTTCAAAATATTCAAAAGCATCTTCCAGGCGATCGGCAAATTTTTTCAGGTAGGGATCGTCTTTGGTAAGATTAGAGAGGAAGGCCACGCTTCTCGGAACATTGTAACGGATCGGGAAAATGTGAACCGGGATAAAATCCTGCCCCTGGTTCTTGGCATGTGCGGCCAGAATATAAAGTTCGTCGATCTGCGTATCGAGGATAGGAATACAACCTACTGTTACGCAACTTCCGTGAATATAGATCGCGCTTCCCGGACGCAGAGAGTCGCTCAATACTTTGTCGGATGCGTTGGGGTAATTGATGCCGAGTGATAAATAATACTGGCTGCGCGGGTTGAATTCATTGATATAATAAAATCCTTCCGGCACCTGGTAGTCGCCCTCCATGCGTTTGGGGCCGAGTGTGCCTGCGAGCGCACAAACCTTGAAGGTTTTGAAAAGTTTGTATTGTTCAGCTGCATCGTTTTTTACCCAGACCTCGAGCTGGCTGTCGTATTTGAACGAACGTATGTAAAGATATTTCGCCGGCCAGGCAAGGCCTTTTGCTTCGAATTGTTTGCGCAGCGTATCCTCTTTGCGTTTGAAGGATTCATCGGGACGCTGAAATGTTTTCTGCATGTCGATGAATGACATGGAATTAGACCCGGAAGAAATTGCCTTACGGGATGAGCCGGGAGGCTGAGCTGCGGCTTCCGCGATCAGGGAAAAAATGAAAAGGATTGCTACACAGAGGTTTTTCATACCAGTCATTAATTAACTAAACGGAGCATCTGAGATTTTATTTTCAGCAAGTTCGTATACTATATGCAAAAATAGCCTTAAAATTCCAAAAGGGCGCCGATTGCGCCCTTTTGAGTTATGAGTTATAAGTGATAAGTTTTAAGTATTTGCGTGGTTCGTGCCCTTCGGGATCTCAGGGAACGAACCAGGAAAACAGAGGACATTCAGAATCGCAAATCACCTATTCACTTATTCACTCATTCACTTATTACTTAAAACTTACTACTTAATACTTTATCACAAATTGCCTCTCGCTTCCTGCTCACGCTCAATCGCTTCGAAGAGAGCTTTAAAGTTTCCCTTACCAAAGCTCTTGGCACCTTTGCGCTGGATGATCTCGAAGAAAAGTGTGGGACGGTCTTCTACCGGTTTTGAAAACAATTGCAACAGGTATCCTTCGTTATCGCGGTCAACGAGAATGCCGAGTTCTTTCAATGGTTCCAGGTCTTCGTCGATATGACCAACGCGGTCCAGCAGATCGTCGTAATAAGTATTGGGTACTTTGAGGAACTCCACCCCGCGGCTCATCAGGTCTTTTACCGTCCGCACGATATCATTGGTGGCCAATGCAACGTGTTGCACGCCTTCACCACGATAAAACTCGAGGTACTCTTCCACCTGTGATTTCTTCTTACCTTCTGCAGGTTCGTTGATCGGGAACTTCACAAAACCGTTGCCGCTGCTCATTACCTTACTCATGAGTGCAGAATATTCAGTCGAGATATCCTCATCGTCAAAGGATAAAATATTGCGGAAGCCCATTACTTCTTCGTAAAATTTCACCCAGGGATTCATCTGGTTCCAGTCAACGTTGCCTACGCAATGATCCACGTAAAGCAGCCCTGTATCGGCCGGTTGAAAATGCGGATTGCTCCAGCTTTTGTAACCAGGCATGAATGCGCCGTTATAATTTTTTCTTTCGATAAAAAGGTGAACCGTTTCTCCGTACGTATGAATGCCACTCATCACCACTTCCCCATCTTTATCGGTGAGTACAACAGGTTCCATGAAGCTTTTTGCGCCGCGTTTGGTGGTTTCTTCCCAGGCTTTGCGTGCATCAGGCACACGGAGTGAAAGGGCTTTTACTCCGTCACCGTGTTTATAAATATGGTCGGCGATGGCATTGTCGGGGTATAACGGTGTGGTGAGTACAAAAGTGAGTTTGTGCTGACGGACCGCATAGCTGGCGCGGTCGCGCTGACCGGTTTCGGGGCCCGCATAAGCGAGCGCCTGAAAGCCGAACGCACTCATGTAATAGTGAGCGGCCTGTTTGGCATTGCCCACATAAAATTCAACGTAATCGGTGCCTTCCAACGGAAGGAAATCGGTTTCCAGGGCAGTAGCACTGCCGGCGGTAAGCGTAGACATATCGGTTGATCGATTTTTGAAAATGAGATAACGGTGGTGTACCGGAATAATAGAATACTATCGGGAAAGATCAGGAGGAGAAAAGGGCCGTGTCCATGGCGAGGGTCTGCATCAGGAGGCTGAAGTCCCCGCGCAGGTCCGCAAACAATTTATGTGGATAATCAGGCTGCATGACACAAATTTAGAACTCCCGGCGTGAATGAGCAAACTGAAGTCCGGCAACTTATCTTTGCGCCATGTTAAAAGCAGGTATTCTTGGTGGCGGCCAGTTGGGCCGCATGCTGCTGCAGGCCGCAGCTAATTATCCGGTTGAAACGTTTGTGCTGGAAAACGACGCCCACTGCCCCTCTGCGCATCTCTGCGACCACTTTGTAAAAGGTGATATACGCAATTACGATGATGTTTACGCCTTCGGAAAAATGGTGGACGCCCTTACGATCGAGATCGAAAACGTGAATGTGGAAGCCCTGGAGCAACTGGAAAAAGAAGGATTGGCCATTTATCCGCGCCCTTCCGTTCTGCGCACGATCAAAAACAAAATTCTGCAGAAACAGTATTATAAAGAAAACGAGATTCCGTCCCCTGCGTTTGTGATCACGCAGTCGAAAAGCGAACTCGCGCAACATACAGAGCTGATCCCTGCCGTTCACAAAATGGGTGAAGGCGGATATGATGGCAAAGGCGTGCAACTGATCCGTGAAAAAGCCGACCTCGATAAAGGCTTTGATGTGCCATCCGTACTGGAAAAAATGGTGAATATCCGCAAGGAAATTGCGGTGATGGTGGCGATGAATAAAGAAGGCGAAACGGCGCTCTATCCGCCCGTTGAAATGATCTTCGATCCGGTGCTCAACCTGCTCGATTACCAGCTCTGCCCCGCCGATCTGGATCAGCGCACGCTCTGGAAAGCCGAAGCCATCGCTCTTTCCGTGGTGCGGAATTTTAAATCACCCGGCATCTATGCAGTGGAATTATTCGTAAATACCGAAGGTGATGTGCTGGTCAATGAGACCGCCCCGCGTGTGCACAACAGTGGGCATCATACCATTGAAGCGCATTACAGCTCGCAGTTCGACATGCTCTGGCGGATCATCCTCGGTTATCCGTTGGGCAATACCGATCCGATTTTGCCTTCGGCAATGATCAACCTGGTAGGTGCGGAAGGATTCAGCGGCCCGGCAGTATACGAAGGGTTGGAAGAAGTGTTGAAGATCGACAGCGCATTTGTGCACATTTATGGTAAAAAAGAAACGAAACCCGGCCGTAAGATGGGGCATGTGACGGTGATTGCCCCCACAAAACAGGATTTGTTGTTCAATGCGAATAAAGTGAAGAACCTGATGAAAGTCACGTCAATCGTGAATCGTCAATCGTGAATCGTCAATCGTGAATCGTCAATCGTGAATAGTGAATAGTCAATAGTCAATTGTGAACTTGCGCGTTATTTAAAGTAATATCGATCCCAAACAAAGAAGCCAAAAAAATACCTAAAACTTATTACTTAGTACTTACTACGGCTGTTTCACCTTACGCCTTACACCTTTTCCCTTAAACCTTCCCGAACAGCGCAGGAAATCAGCGGGATAGTCGTCTAAACCTTGCTGGTTTTTAATCTATCTTTAATCTTTTGTGGAAAAATCACTCATTCAACCTAAACCAGCCCTTAGCTGTATGCTCGTGACCAAGTACCGCCTCTTGCCAGCCCTCAGCCTTGTTATGCTGGCGGCCTGCGGAGGAAAGGATAAACAAAAAACCGCACCTGCAGGTGCAGGCCGCGGACCAGCCGCCGTCAATGTATTTGTGCTGAAAACCTCTCCCCTGAGCGAAACCGTGGAAGTCCCCGGCACCCTTATCGCCAACGAATCCACCGATATCTATCCCGAAACTGCCGGCCGTGTCACACAACTGAACATCGCCGAAGGCAAACAGGTAACGCAGGGCGCATTACTCGTTAAACTTTTTGACGGCGATCTGCAGGCTACGCTTCGCAAACTCCAGGTGCAGTTGGAAATAGCCAAACAAAACGAAGAACGTTCCGCTCAACTGCTGAAAATTCAGGGCATCAGCAAGGCAGATTACGATATCGCCGCGCTCAACGTAAATAATATCCAGGCCGATATCGCCATTACGCGGGCCAATATCACCAAAACCGAAATCCGCGCTCCCTTTACAGGCAGGGTTGGTTTGAAAAACATCAGCCCGGGCGCTTATGTTTCCCCCGCCACTGTTATCGCTTCGATCCAGCAGACAACCACACTCAAACTCGACTTCACCGTACCGGAAAAATATACGTCCCGCATTAAAGTGGGACAGTTGGTGTACTTTACCACAGAGAGTACCAACAAAACTTATACGGCTAAAGTGATGGCTACGGAATCGGGGGTTACACTCGATACCCGCAGCTTGTCCGCGCGTTGCATCGTACAGGAAAAAGATCCGCAACTCGTGCCCGGCAGTTTTGCCAAGGTCAAACTTGATTTCGACCCCATACCCGATGCCATCATGGTGCCCTCACAGGCCATCGTACCACAAGCCAGGGGCAAACAGGTCATTCTTTTCAACGGCGGCAGTGCGAAATTTGTCGATGTCACCACCGGTCTCCGCGATTCGGCATCCGTGCAGATCACCTCCGGTGTGAAAGCCGGCGACACCATTGTCATCTCCGGTCTCATGAGCACCAAACCCGGTACGCAGATGAAGATCGGCAAGATCGCCAATGCCGACGGCACCACCACAACCGTCACGAAAGACACAACTGTCAAAACACAACAGCCGGCGAAATAATACCGGCTTTATACAACGATCGCGATGAATATTTCTGAATTAAGCTTACGCCGGCCGGTATTTGCCATTGTGATGAATATCATCATCATTGTGTTTGGTATTATTGGCTATACCTTTCTCGGTGTCCGCGACTATCCCGCCATCGATCCGCCCAATATCAACGTGCGCACCTCGTATGCAGGTGCCAACGCCGATATCATCGAATCGCAGATCACCGAGCCCCTGGAAAAAGCCATCAATGGCATTGCCGGTATCAAGAACATCACTTCCAGCAGCAGCCAGGGAAGCAGCAATATCAACGTGGAATTTGAGCTGGGCTCCGACCTTGAGACCGCCGCCAACGACGTGCGCGATAAAGTATCGCAGGCCAGCCGTCAATTACCCAATGACCTCGATGCACCACCTGTTGTGACCAAAGCAGACGCATCCAGTGATCCCATTTTGTCCATGACCGTGCAGAGCGACACGCGCAATCCCCTGCAGATAACCGAATACGCCAACAACGTTTTACTCGAAAGATTGCAGACCATTCCGGGCGTGAGCGGCATACAGATATGGGGAGAAAAACGTTACGCCATGCGTATCTGGATGGACCCCGCAAAGCTGTCGGCTTTCAGCGTCACACCTGCCGACGTTGCGCAGGCACTCGCCGCGCAAAACGTAGAACTTCCCTCCGGAAAAATTTATGGAGATGCCACCGAATTAACCGTACGAACTTTCGGCCGGCTCAATACCGAAGAGGAATTCAATGCAATCATTGTAAAAAATATCAACGGCAGTGATGTTAAAGTAAAAGATATCGGCTCGGCCGTATTAGGTCCGGAGAACGAAGAAAGTGCTTTGCGTGAAAGTGGTATTCCCATGATCGCACTCGCGGTAATCCCGCAACCCGGTGCCAACTATGTTGAAATTTCCAATGAGTTTTATAAACGCGTCGAGCAACTGAAAGCAGAAGTGCCAGACGACATCAAACTCAACATCGCACTCGATCAGACACGTTTCATCAAGAAATCAATTTCCGAAGTGGAAGAAACATTGCTGATTGCATTGATTCTCGTTATCCTTATCATCTATCTCTTCTTCCGTGATGCGGCCATCGCTTTCCGTCCGCTGATCGATATTCCCGTTTCCCTGATCGGCGCCTTCTTTATCATGTACCTTGCCGGTTTTACCATCAATGTATTGTCATTGCTGGCGATTGTAATGGCCACCGGTTTGGTAGTGGACGATGGTATTGTGGTAACGGAAAACATTTATAAAAAAATGGAAGCCGGCATGAACAAGTGGCAGGCGGCGCGCGATGGTTCAAAAGAAATTTACTTCGCGGTTATCTCCACTTCCATCACACTGGCGGTTGTATTTCTTCCGATCATCTTCCTCGAAGGTTTTGTGGGACGCCTCTTTCGCGAATTTGGTGTAGTGGTGGCCGGCGCCGTGTTGATCTCGGCATTCGTATCACTTACACTAACGCCGGTGCTCAACGTAAAACTGACGAAAGGCAACAAGCATAAACATTCCTGGTTTTATACCAAAACCGAACCTTTCTTCCAGGGCATGGAAAACGGTTATGAGAAAATGCTGCGGGCATTCATGCGTGTACGCTGGACGGCCTGGCTTATTCTTGGCGGCTGCCTCGTATTAACCTATCTCATTTTCTCCAACCTGAAATCAGAGCTGGCACCGATGGAGGACCGCAGCCAGTTCCGTTTGCAGGTGACTGCTCCCGAAGGCACGTCGTTCGACGCCATGGATAAATACATGACCAACGTAACGCAGTTCATGCTGGATTCCATTCCTGAAAAACAGGTGGTGCTGACGATCACCAGCCCGGGTTTCTCCGGCGGTTCGGCCAACTCCGGTATGGTACGCGTTACTCTGAGCGATGCCGGTGAACGTGACCGCTCGCAACAGGATATCGTAAACATGGTGAACCGCAATATGCCGCGGTTCAACGAAGCCCGCGGCTCTGCCATCCAGGACCAGACGATCCAGGTAAACCGCCGTGGCGGACAACCCGTACAATTCGTTATACAGAATAACAACTTCGAAAAATTAACGGAAGTACTTCCGAAGTTCATCGACGAAGCATCGAAAAGTCCGGTATTCCGCGGACAGGTAGTGGATGCGGATCTGAAATTCAACAAACCGGAACTGCGGATCGAAATCGATCGTCTCAAGGCGAGTGAACTCGGCGTAACGGTGGCCGACGTATCGCAGACATTACAACTGGCGCTGAGTAATGGCCGTCTCGGTTACTTTACCAAAGACGGTAAGCAATACCAGGTGATGGGACAAATGAGTCGCGCCGACCGCGATGACCCCAGCGATCTGAAAGGCATTTTTGTAAGAAATAAAAACGGGGTGATGATCAGTCTCGACAACCTGGTAACGATGACCGAATCGACCACGCCGCCGACGATCTATCACTTCAACCGTTATAAATCGGCCACCATTTCAACCGGCCTTGCTGCAGGTTATACCATCGGTGATGGTGTAAAGGAAATGCAACGCATTGCCCAGCCATTGCTCGACGATACATTTGCCACTTCACTCACCGGCTCTTCCCGCGACTATGCGGAAAGCGGCAGCAACACCAGCTTTGCCTTCCTGCTGGCGCTGGGATTGATCTTCCTGATCCTGGCTGCACAATTCGAAAGTTTCATTGACCCCATCATCATCATGATCACCATCATCCTTGCGATGGCGGGTGCGGTATTGTCACTGTGGATCTTCGGACACACGTGGAATATCTTTTCGCAGATCGGTATGATCATGTTGATAGGCCTGGTAACGAAAAACGGTATCCTGATCGTGGAATTTGCCAACCAGAGCCGCCGTTCAAAAGGCATGGAGAAGAAAGAAGCAGCCATCTATGCGGCCTCACAACGTTTGCGTCCCATCCTCATGACCAGTCTGGCGATGGCCTTGGGTGCATTGCCGCTTGCCTTATCGCTGGGCGCGGCGGCTACCAGCCGTATACCACTCGGTGTGGTGATCGTTGGTGGCATCTCCTTCTCGCTGATCTTTACCCTTTTTGTAGTGCCTGCCGTGTATTCATTCCTTTCTTCTTCGAAAAAGAAAAACGAGATGGATAACCTGCCACCTGAAACACCCGCATCAGAAGTTCAAAATACTGCATCATGAAGCTGAATCGATTTTTCTTAATCATCCTACTGGCGACCATCTGCGGGCGCAGCACAGCGCAACGTATGCTCACACTGGAGGAGGCCATTGCCACGGCCTTGCAAAACAATTACGATATACAATTGTCACGCAACGATTCCATGGTCGCTGCATTGGATTATTCCTACCGCAATGCCGTATTCTTTCCAACACTGAACGGCCTGATGAGCACCACCTGGAACAATAATAACCAGCGCCAGACATTGGCCGACAACAGCAAACGCGAACAAAAAGGCATCCGTTCACATAATATTGCCGGCAGCATACAACTCGATTGGGTATTGTTTGATGGATTACGCATGTTTGCCACCCGTGAAAAGGCAGAACAACTCATTCATCTTGGCAGTTATACTATCAAGCGCCAAATGACAAATACCGTGGCAGATGTGGTAACCACCTACTATGATATCGTGCGGCAAAAACAACAGGTAAGGGCTACTGATGAACAGATATTACTGAACGAAGAAAGAGTGAAGCTCGCGCAATATAAACTCGATATCGGCACCGGCATCAAACCCGATGTGTTGCAAAGCAAAGTGGACCTGAATGCACAGAAAGCATTGAAACTGGAACAACTTACCCTCATCGATCAACTGAAGGAACGGTTAAACCAGGCGATGAACGTGAGGTCCGATGCACAATTTGAAGTAAGCGATTCCATTCCCATCGATATGGAACTCGGCCTCGGCGACATCCGCAATAAAGCTGAAACCGGCAATCCGGATCTGCTGATCGCACAAAAAAATATCGACATAGCCGAGTTAACGATCAAAGAAAGGAAAGGTGACTTTTTCCCGGTAGTATCATTCAACTCTGCTTATAACTACAGCCGTACAGATAACAAAACGGTGATCAATCCCTTTTCTCCGCTCTTTAACCAGTCCAACGGACTGAACTATGGTTTTACCGCCAATATTCCCATCTTCAATGGATTTGCCACACGCCGTTTGTACCGCCAGGCCAAACTCGATCTCACGTACCAGCAACTGGTATATGAGAACCAGCGTTCATTGCTTAACCTGAATGTGATCACGGCTTTTAAAAATTACGAGCTGGCTAAAAAATCACTGGCACTCGAAGAAGAGAACATTGAACTGGCACGCGAGAACGTGGACATTGTACGGCAGACTTATCGCCTGAATGCCGCCACACTGATCCAATTGCGTGAAGCGCAGAACAGCCTTGAAGCGGCCAGCAACCGCCTGATCGCGGCACGTTATGCTGCAAAAGTGGCGGAAACAGAACTTCTCCGCCTGCGGGGCGACATCATTCGCTAGTTTGTGGTAGTTTTGGCGCGACCAATCAATTCAACCGCATGCAAACATCCAATCCGGTAGTAGGTATCATCATGGGCAGTGACAGCGATCTTCCTGTGATGCAGGATGCCAAAAACTTTCTTGATAGTATAGGTATCAGTGCTGAGGTGACCGTTGTGTCGGCACACCGCACACCTTTGCGCATGGTGGACTATGCAACGCAGGCAAGAAAGCGCGGGTTGAAAGTGATCATAGCCGGCGCCGGCGGTGCCGCACATTTGCCGGGTATGGTAGCCTCACTCACCTCGCTGCCGGTGATTGGCGTACCCGTAAAATCATCCAACTCCATCGACGGCTGGGATTCCGTATTATCGATTCTGCAAATGCCGAACGGCGTGCCCGTGGCGACCGTAGCATTGAATGCGGCTAAAAATGCGGGCATCCTTGCGGCGCAGATCATCGGATCATCTGACACATCAGTGGCGGAAAAACTGGATGCATTCAAGGCAGAAATGAACGAAGAAGTGCTGGCAAAAGCAGCGCGTCTCCAGGCAAATGGCCTCCCCAACTCATTTGATACCAATCAGTAAGACATCTTCCTGTATTAAATTATTGTACGGCTTTGCCAGGCCGGACATCTGGCATATCTTGCCGCCATGAAAAGTCTCCTTCCACGTACCTGGATCCTTTTTACGGTCCTGACGCTTGCCGCCTGTTCAAAAAATACGGAAGACCTTACGGATCCCGTACCGGAACCTCCGGTTGTGGTGCCACCGACGCCCGTAACAGACAATGATGCCATACTGTTGGGCAATCCGACGAATGCAGTAACCAGTACAGGTTATCCTGAAAATTACCTCAAGGACAATTTGTTTTATAAACTCGCTTACAGCCGCAGCAAAGGCACACCGGTATGGGTGGCCTGGCACCTGCAGCGCGAAGACGTGGGCACGGCTTCACGGCAGGATGATTTCCGTCCCGATCCGGGTCTGCCTGTTGATTGGTACCATGTAGACAATGCCAGTTACAGCAACAGTGGTTTTGACCGTGGACACAATTGTCCTTCGGCGGATCGTACCACTACGACCACTGCAAACTCGTCTACCTTTTTAATGACCAACATTATTCCGCAGGCACCGCTGATGAACCAGGGACCATGGGAAGGGCTGGAAGACTTTGTGCGCAACAACCTGGTGGCCGGTAACAATGAAGCTTATATTTTCATGGGTAACTATGGCCAGGGAGGCACCGGTTCCAATGGTGTAGCCAATACCATCAATGCAGGTCGTGTAAATGTGCCGGCTTATATCTGGAAGGTAGTGGTGGTGATGCCGAAAGGCAACGGCGACCTGGCACGCATCGATGCCAGTACAACCGTGTTGGCGGTGAACATGCCGAATAATAACCAGCTTTACTCAACGAACACTGCCGGCAAAAATGCCTGGCGCAATTATGTAGTGACAGTATCCGATCTTGAATTGCAGGCAAATGCTGCCGGTATACCGCTTAACTTGTTCAAAGAAATTCCCGAGAACGTGCGCGGAGTGTTGAAGGAGAAACTGTACAATTAATTCAAAAGTAACCCTTCGACACGCTCAGTGAACGAAAGTCAAAAATAGCAGCCTTCCTTTATGGGAGGCTTTTTTGTGAATTGTCAATTGGCAATTGTGAATAGAGTGATTTGCGTCCCTTCGAGTGCCTCAGGGAGCGTGAGTCGTGAATCGTCAATGGTGAATAAAAAACGGCCATCTCGCTTATACCTTACGCCTCACTCCTTACGCTTTACACCTTCACAATAACAAACTCCTGATCGAGCGCGGGAGATTCCTTGTGTAGCTCGTGTAAAAATTCCTTCCCGTAAAGCGCATAAAACGAAGAGAAATTTTCAACGCGTTCCTGCAGACTGCCTCCGGGGAACAAGGCTGCTTTCAATGCATGAAGCTGGCGGCGGTGATCAACGAATTTACGCTTCTCGGCGCGCAGCATTTTCTTTTCCAATTCATCTACGCGGTAAAGCGCACGTGTGCGCAATGCTTCAACATGTCCTTTCAATGTGGCATCGATCGCAACAGCCTTCGCTTCCATTTCATCGTATAAACGATTCAATGCTTCGCGTTCCGCACCGAGATGCAGGGCATTGGTACTGTTATCATGTACGAGCGAATTGAGTAATTGTTCTTCCGGTGCAAAAAGTGTGGCCGCATCATCGATACCGAGCTGGGCGGCTTTTTCCTGCCAGACCTGATCCATGATGAGAAATGAATTGCGCAGGATCAATATGGGATAATGAGCCTGATGATCTTCGAACACAGCACGGAGTTGCAACCAATAGGCCAGCTCCCCTCCTCCACCGACAAAAGCGATGTTGGGTAATATGGTTTCCTGGAATACACCACGAAGGATCACGTTGGGACTGAACCTTTCCGGATGTTGGTCCAGTTCTTTTTCTATTTCTTCTTTGGAAAAACGGCGGTCTGTTCCATGAACACTATATACACCATCCGCATATTCTATACGCTGACGACTTTGTTCTTCCAGGTAAAAAAGATTGATCTCGCGCGCATGGGCCTGCACTTTGTATCCGGCTTTTTCAATGGCCTGCGCTGTTTTCTCCACTAACTGTACGGCTGTTTGCTGTTCCAGTTCGCGGCGGAATATGGTAATGCCTTCTTTTTTAAGCAACGGATTATCCGGGATCAATACCACCAGTCCGTATACACCAAATAATGCATTGACCAGCTGGAATGTTGCGTCCTGGATGGAAGTGCCTTTTGTGTAAGCGGCTTGTAAAAGTGTGAGTACTTCTTCGCCGTATGGCAATACGCTTATTTCACCGCGTAGTTCGTCGATGAGGCGTAGCAATTCGTCGTCTACTTTCATACGGCCGACGGCGCCGGTTTGTTGGGTATGCCAGGTATGGCGGGTACCTTTTACAACAAAATAGCCGAGCTCATCGAGGTCGGCATCTTCGCTGCCCATATAATAAACAGGCACAAAATCGTGATCGGGGAATAATGTTTTACAACTATCAGCCAGCCGGATCACATGCAATATTTTATATAAAAAATATAAGGGTCCGGTGAAAAGATTGGGCTGATGCGCGGTTGTAATCGTAAATGTTTGTGGCGAAGCAAGGGCTTCGATATTTTTTTCGGTAGCGGTTGTTTGCCGCACGCCGGCGTATTGTGCCTTGAGCGCATCTGTCAGGGCTTTGCGGTTGATGGGTCGTTTTGCCCGGTCGGCAATCGACTGCCGCAGACCTTCCACATCGGGTCTGTACGCATAAAACTCCCGCAACGACGGGTGATCTTCCAGGTAATCTTTTACCAGGTTGCTGAAATAGCCGGTCTTGGAATAAGGTATGCGGGTAGCGCTGCAGTCCATAAAAACGTAAAAATAAGAAACAACTGGTTGGCGATTCGACCTATCAACAATTTTTTAACTAAATGGTTCGGAGGCAGTCTTTACGTCAAATCATGGCTTTTCTGTAAATTCGGGAAACGATTGTAGCGGTATGGAAACGTACGGAAAGATCCTGCTCATTGCAATGCCCGCTTTCCTGCTCCTGGTCTTATTGGAAAAATGGTATGGCTGGCGGAAAGGAAATGATACCGTCCGGCACATGGACATGATCAGCAGCCTTAGCAGCGGCATCACCAACGTCACCAAAGATGTACTGGGCATCAGCATCGCCCTTATTTCTTATGAATGGCTGGTCGCACATCTAGCTTTGGTACACATGCCTACTACGGTCTGGACCTACGTGATCGCTTTTATCGCACTCGACTTCATGGGTTACTGGAGCCACCGGCTCAACCACGTTTATAATCTTTTCTGGAATAATCATATCATCCACCACAGCAGCGAAGAGTTCAATCTTGCCTGCGCCTTGCGGCAAAGCATTTCCGAGTTTGTAAAACTGTTTGTGATTTTCCTGTTGCCGGCGGCTTTGCTCGGCGTTCCTGCCAAAGTAATTGCAGTGGTGGCACCTATCCAGTTGTTTGCTCAATTCTGGTATCATACCCGGCATATCAATAAAATGGGTTTCCTGGAAAAAATCATTGTTACGCCTTCGCATCATCGCGTGCATCATGCACTCAACAAAGAATACATCGATAAAAACTTTTCGCAGATATTCATTGTCTGGGACAAATGGTTTGGTACGTTCCAGGAAGAATTGAAAGAAGTGTCACCGGTGTATGGCATTACCCGCCCCGTACGTACCTGGAATCCGGTTCGCATCAATTTTCAACATGTAGGGTTGCTGTTCCGCGATGCCTGGTATACGAAAAAATGGAAAGACAAATTACGCCTCTGGATGATGCCGACCGGCTGGCGGCCGGATGATGTAAACGAACGTTTCCCCGTGTACAAAATCGATGATCCTTATAGTATGGAAAAGTATGATCCGCCCGCTTCTGCCGGATTAAAGGCCTGGTGCTGGATTCAACTGGTGATCTTACTTGGCTTTATCAGCTACTTCTTTGCGCGCCTCGCGCATATCAATCAACTCGATCACGCTTATATCTACCTGTATGGTCTGTTTATATTCGTCAGTGTTTATGCATTGACCGAACTGATGGACCGCCATCCTTATGCATGGGCAGCGGAGCTGGTAAAAGCCGGTTTTGGCGCTTATCTCCTCTACCTGCAACCCGATTGGTTCGGGCTCTCTGACTGGCTACCCATGAGTGGTTATCTTGTTGGCGGTTATTTATTGCTTTCGTTGACAGGCACGGTTGTGTGGAGCCGCAGGAAGTAGTAAGTTTTAAGTACTAAGTAATAAGTTTTGTGCCCTTCGTGAAGCCGACGTATTGGCCTCAGCGAACGAGCCAAGGGAATTTGATCCATTCACCCGTGTTCGTGAAAACACGAACCAGGGGAGATTTGACGCATTCACCATTCACTATTCACCATTCACTATTCACCATTGACTTACTCACCATTCACCATTGACGATTCACGATTCACCATTCACCCATTCACCGGCTGTTTCGTCAGCTCATCATTCACCGTACGCCAGATATCAAGCGGATTGCTGTTCTGCAATTCCGCAGGCAGCCATTCATCGTTCCAGTTTTGAAAAGCCACAGGACGTGCAAAGCGTTTGATGCCATCGGCTCCAACGGAGGTAAAACGCGCATCCGTGGTAGACGGATAAGGTCCGCCGTGCTGCATACTCAGACACACTTCCACGCCGGTGGGCACCCCGTTCAGGATCAAACGCCCGCATTGATTTTTCACTATATCGATCAGGTAGCGGTTGCGTGCAAGATCTTCCTGCGTGGCCATCAACGTTGACGTTAACTGCCCTTCGATGTGCCGGGCCACTTCCAGCATTTCGGCTTCGCTGCGGCAAACAACCAGCAACGAATACGGACCGAACACTTCTTTTTGCAGCAACGGATTTTCGAGGAAAACGGCCGCCGTAGTAGTTGCGATCGTAGGCAGTCCCTGTTCCAATTGCGGATCGGCTTCGGGTACTGCAGTCATCTCCACGCCTTCCTGCGCCAGTGCGTTGGCGCGTTTCTCCACATAGTTTTTAAAGATGCCGATGTTAAGCATGTCGCCCGGCGCTGTCTTTTTAATTTCTTCCGTTAATACATTTTTGAAACGATCCAGCGCTTCACCTTCCACGGCTACGAGTATACCGGGATTGGTGCAAAATTGTCCCACACCCAGGGTGATGGATCCGGCATAAAGACGCGCCGTTTCTTCAGCGGCCTCTTTTAGTTTTCCGGGTAAAAGATATACAGGATTCACGCTGCTCATTTCCGCAAATACAGGTATAGGTTCTTTACGCTGGTTGGCCCAGTCGAATAATTGTTTGCCTCCGGCAAATGATCCCGTGAAGCCGGCTGCCCTGATCAACGGATGTTCTATGAGCGCTTTGCCCACCTCGAATGACGCACCATGGATATGTGCAAATACACCATCCGGAATGCCGGTGGCACGTGCGGCACGTGTGATGGCATCCGCTACTAACTGGCTGGTATGGGCATGCCCGGGGTGCGCCTTTACAATCACGGGGCAACCGGCTGCCAGCGCGCAGGCCGTATCGCCTCCGGCGGTGGAATAGGCAAAAGGAAAATTGGCCGCGCCAAAAACCACTACGGGCCCAAGCGGCACCAGCATTTTACGCAGATCCGGCTTCGGCGGATTTTTATCGGCAACTGCCGTATCGATCCGCGCTTCGAGCCAGTTGCCGGCTTCACAGGCAGCGGCATAACTCGTCAACTGAAACATCGTGCGGGCGCGTTCGTTGCGCAAACGGGGCAAGGGCAGATGTGTTTCCGCAGCAGCCGCTTCCAGCAACGCATCACCGGTTTTATCGAGTTCGTCAGCAATGGCGCGCATAAAAGCGGCGCGTTGTTGTAAACTGAAATTGCGGTATACCTCGAATGCGGCCCATGATTGCTGTATGATCAGTTCAATTTCTTCGGTCGTAGCGTCTTTGTATTCCATGATCGTTTATTTGTTAAGGTCCTGCCGGATTTCACTCCGTCCGTGGAGTAAGGTTACCACTTGTCAGGATTTTTATAAATATTTTTTGCCGGCTGTAACTGTAATACGCGCTGTTCGTTTCTTTACGAAAGCTTTCTTATCACATCACTGTTTATGCGTCACACCCTGCTGTTATTTTTCATTCTGGCCTTACACTTTTGTGCCCACACGCAAAATACACAAAAACAATTTCCAGCCGTCCGGCGCGACCTGCCCATTGTAATGGATGGCATGCCGGATGAAGAAGCCTGGAAAAAAGGGCTGATGCCCGGCACACTCACCGAAATGCGACCGACCTTTGGCAGACCGGAAATGGAGGCTACACGATCCACTTTTTATTTGCTGTACGATGACGAAGCCATCTACTTTGCCGGGTTCTGCCGCGAATCAACCCGCGACAGCGTTACCACCCAACTGGCGGGGCGTGATGAAATCGGCATCAACGACTTCGCCGGGTTGATCCTCGACACCTATCAGGATAAAATCAATGCCCTCTCCTTCTTCGTTACGCCACTCAACGAGCAATTTGACATCAAATATGGTACCGGTAGTGAAGACGGCAGCTGGAATGCGGTATATGAAACACGTGCAAAGATTCATGATAATGGCTGGAGTTTTGAAATGAAAATTCCTTATGCAGCGGTGCGGTTCAGCAAAGGCAAACTGCAGGACTGGAACATACAGGTGCTTCGCCGCCGTTCACGCACGGGGCAGCAATATTCCTGGAGTCCTGTAGACCCCACGCACTTCGGTTTCGTCAATCAATTTGGTACCTGGTCTGGCCTTCAGGATATACGTCCCCCATTGCGTTTGTCTTTTTCTCCTTATCTGTCTTCTTATCTCACCAAAGATGCTTCAACGGAGAATCAATGGCGTTCCACACTCAGCGGTGGCATGGATGTGAAGTACGGTATCTCGGACGCATTTACCATGGACATGACACTGATTCCCGACTTCGGACAAGTACAAAGCGACAACCAGGTGTTGAACCTGTCGCCATTTGAAGTAAAATTCAATGAGAACAGGCCGTTCTTCAATGAAGGAACGGAGCTATTCTCCCAGGGAGATTTGTTTTACAGCCGGCGTATCGGCGGGCAGCCATTGCATTATTACGATGTTGATTACGATCGTGCCGGAGGCGAAACAATCCGCAAAAATCCTGCACAAACAAAACTGCTGAATGCCACCAAAATCAGCGGGCGCACAAAAAGTAAACTGGGAATAGGATTATTCAATGCAATTACCAGAAGCGAATATGCAACAGTGGAAAAAGCCGACAAGCAAACTTATAAAGTGCAGACATCACCACTGACCAACTATAATATAGCCGTGCTCGATCAGGCACTTCCGCACAACTCCAGGGTAACATTGATCAACACGAATGTATGGAGAAGCGGGAATGACTATGACGCCAACGTCACCGCTCTCGACTGGGACCTTTATGATAAAAATATCAAATGGAATGTGTGGGGTAAAGTTGCCCATAGCCGCCTGATCGGGTATGAAGCTCCGGGAAAAACCTACAGCGGCAATCAATATGAATTATTCTTTGGAAAATTCAAAGGCCGTTTCAATTTCGACATTCATCGCTGGTACGTGGATAGCCGGTATAATCAGTCTGATATGGGCTATTTCACCAATAACAATTATCTCACGCACGGCTTTTACGCCGGTTATAAATGGGTAAAACCAAAAAGTTTTTACAACAATATTTACATCAACATCAATGGCAATTATTCGCAATTGCAAGAGCCACGGCTCTACCAGGATCTTGTGCTCAGCGGTAACGTAAACGGGCAAATGAAAAATCTCTGGAATGTGGGATTCGAACTCGACTACCGGGCGCGTAGTAACGATTATTATGATGCGCGGCTCGACGGTTATGTACTGCGCAGACCCGCATCCTGGATGAAAGGCATCTGGCTGAGAAGCAATAAAGCAAAAAAATACACGCTGTCTGCGGAATTCTATCATCGCCTGGCGCCGCGGTTCAATGGTAATTTCTCCGAAATAAGCCTGGGTAACAATTACCGTTTCAGTGATAAATTGAATATTGGCCTGAACAACTATGTGGAGCTTCAGCGGAATGATTATGGCTTTGCTTACCTGACCGCTGTGCCCGGTGTGGTAATCGGCTTACGCGACCGCCGGACGATTTCGAATACGCTGGACATGAAGTACAGCTTCACCAACCGCATGGGCATTACCGTTCGTCTGCGGCATTACTGGAGTAAGGTACACTTCACTCAATTGTTTGATCTGTCAGCGGATGGCCATACGACGGAAGTGGTTACCACTACTCCGAATCCTGACTACAACATCAACTTTTTTAACATCGATATGGTGTATACATGGCAGTTTGCGCCGGGTAGTTTTTTAAATATTGGCTGGAAAAATGCGGGGCAACTTAGCAATCAGCTTGTCCGCGATTCGTATTATCGTAATCTGCGGAATACATTAGACAACCCGATGTTCAACAGTATTTCGTTGAGACTGATTTATTTTTTGGATTACCAGGAATGGAGGAAAAATTCAAAAATCAAAAGTCAAAATTCCAAAGGGTGAATGAGTGAATAAGTTAATAAGTGAATGGTGGCTGAGGCCGATGCTTCGGCCTCCCGAAGCCATCTTTGCGACTCAATTACTTTGCGCCTTTGCGGGAAAAACAACGTCGGTTCACGCAAAGCTGCATAAGGCACAAAGCCGCAAAGATTTAATTATTTCCCTACACCCTAAACCTTACGCCTTAGGCCGACACTTCGGCCCGAAGTGTCGGGCCTTGCACCTCAAACCTCCACCACTTCTCCTTCAAGATCGTAGTCGTACGCTTTGGTGATTTTTACATGGTAGAAATTGCCGGGCAGCAGCTTGCGGTCGGAATGAACAACCACTTCGTTGTCAACCTCTACGCTATCGAACTCGGTGCGGCCAAGGTAGCGGCCGGCTTCTTTTTTATCGACCAGCACTTTAAATACCTGGCCGATTTTTTCCTGGTTCTTTTCGTAAGAGATTTCCTGCTGCACTTCCATGATCTCCTGTGCGCGGCGTTCCTTTTCCTCAGCAGGCACGTCGTCAACGAGATCGTGAGCAGAAGTACCTTCTTCGTGTGAATAGGTGAAAATGCCCACGCGGTCGAAGCGCATACGTTCGAGGAAACCTTTGAGTTCTTCCACATCTTCCTGTGTCTCGCCAGGGAAACCGGCGATCAGTGTGGTGCGGAGACAGATGCCGGGAACACGTTCGCGGATGGAAGCAACAAGTTCTTCCATTTCCTCGCGGGTGATCTGGCGTTTCATCGCTTTCAGCATATTGTTGGAGGCATGCTGAAGCGGCATATCGAGATAGTTGCAGATGTTGTCGCGTTCACGCATTACGTCCAGGATTTCCAGCGGAAATTTGGACGGGTAAGCATAATGCAGGCGGATCCATTCCAATCCCTGCACGTCGGCGAGGCGATGCAACAGCTCGGGAAGGGCGCGTTTTTTATAAATATCGAGGCCGTAGTAGGTCAGTTCCTGTGCAATGAGCATTACTTCTTTCACGCCTTTGCGTACCAGGCCTTCGGCTTCGCGCACCAGGTCGTCGATGGAGCGGCTCTGGTGTTTGCCACGCATCAAAGGAATGGCGCAGAATGAACAGGTTCGGTTGCAGCCTTCGGAAATCTTGAGGTAGGCGTAATGTTGCGGTGTAGCCAGCAGACGCTCGCCCACCAGCTCGGTTTTATAATCGGCCTCGAATTGTTTCAGGATGAGGGGAAGTTCCATGGTGCCGAAAAAGGCATCCACTTCGGGGATCTCGTCTTCGAGATTGTTTTTATAGCGTTCGCTCAGGCAACCGGTTACATATACTTTATCGAGCTTTCCTTTTCTCTTCAGTTCTACCTGGTCGAGAATGGTGTTGATGCTTTCCTCTTTGGCCTTATCGATAAAACCGCAGGTGTTTACCACTACGATATTGTGATCGAGTTTTTTGTTCTCATGTACCACGGCGATATCATTGGCAAGGAGCTGTCCGCTCAATACCTCGCTGTCTACCATGTTCTTGCTGCATCCCAGGGTGATGATGTTCACCTTGTCTCTGCGGAGCGTTTTTGTCTTCATAAAAAATATTCAGTAAGCCTTTCTTATTCGTTCGTATTCAAGCTGAAAAGGCTGTCAACAAATTCATGTTTATCGAAAACCAGCAGGTCTTCCATTTTCTCCCCCACGCCGATAAACTTCACGGGAATGCGGAATTGATTGGCAATGGCCAGCACTACGCCGCCTTTGGCTGTGCCATCCAGTTTTGTGATGGCGAGGGCGCTCACATCGGTAGCGGCGGTAAACTGGCGGGCCTGTTCTACGGCGTTCTGCCCCGTGCTACCGTCCAGCACCAGGAGTACTTCGTGCGGTGCGTCGGGTAATACTTTCTGGATAACGCGTTTGATCTTGCTGAGTTCATCCATCAGGTGGGCCTTGTTATGAAGGCGGCCGGCGGTGTCGATTAAAACCACATCTGACTGGCGGGCCACGGCGCTCTGTGCGGTATCGAAGGCAACGGCGGCGGGATCGCTGCCCATGTCCTGCTTGACAATGGGAACACCTACGCGCTCGCTCCAGATGGTGAGTTGGTCCACTGCAGCGGCACGGAAAGTATCGGCGGCGCCGAGCAACACTTCCTTGCCCGCTTTTTTAAAGTTATAGGCGAGTTTGCCGATGGTGGTAGTTTTGCCCACACCATTCACACCTACAACGAGAATGATATAAGGCTTCTTCGGGAGATTGGAGTCAAATGCATAACTATTTGATTCAGGAGCATCTACAAGAATTTGTTCAATTTCCTCCTGAAGCATTTTATTCAATTCGCCTGTATTAAGGTATTTGTCTTTGGCCACCCGTTTCTCGATGCGCTCGATGATACGAACGGTGGTTTCGATACCGACGTCAGCACCTACGAGTGCTTCTTCCAGGTTGTCGAGAACTTCTTCGTCAACCGTGCTTTTGCCGGCAATGGCTTTGCTGATCTTGGCAAAGAAACCTTCTTTGGTTTTCTGAAGGCCCTGATCGAGACTTTCCTTTTCTTTTTTTCCGAATAGCTTATTGAAAAAACCCATATGAAGAGATGCTGAACGGTGAACAAAATGCTGACCGGCTGGTCAACCTAAAACAACAAAAGCCATCCGTGGCAACGAACAGCTTTCTGGATATACATGAAGTACCCGGATTATTTCTGGGCCAGAAAATCCTTTACTTTATCCTTGTGGATGATCTGCTCTTTGAAAGTGTAAGCGCCTGTTTTAGGGCTTCTTACGGCTTTGATCACCTTGGTCCAGTTCTTTGCTTCTGCAGAAGCTTTCAGGTCCTTTACTTTCGCGTTTTTAGAAGCTGCTTTTGCCATGATCTTATTAGTTTATATTCATAACCAGCAGGATGTGCTGCCGGCTTTGAATGGTATCATTACTTGATTTCTTTGTGAACAGTCACTTTCTTCAGAATAGCGTTGTATTTTTTCAACTCCATTCTTTCAGGATTGTTCTTTTTGTTTTTAACCGTGATGTAACGGCTGGTGCCAGGCTGACCACTTGTTTTGTGCTCAGTGCATTCCAGAATTACCTGTACCCGGTTGCCTTTCTTTGCCATATTGCGTTAATTTGAAAATTTGTTGAATTTGATCCCGAAGCTTCGGGATTTGAAAAATCAGACTGATTTGGACGGAGGAATCCGAAGACCCTTCCGGAGAAGGCCTATCAGTTAGATCTTTTCACCCCTGGCGCGCAGTTGTTTCACAACACTGTACAGACCGTTCTTGTCGATCGTACGGATTGCGTCAGCGCTGAGCTTTAAGGTGATCCATTTGTCTTCTTCCACCAGGTAGAACTTCTTTTTCTGCAAATTAGGCAGAAAACGACGCTTGGTCTTGATGTTGGAGTGCGAAACTTTGTTTCCTCCGATCGGCGTTTTACCTGTAACCTGACATACTCTAGCCATGATAATTTGAAAATTTTGGATCGCAAAGGTAGGGAAAGTTCACCATTTGACGCAAGGTATTGGTTCTTTTTTTCCTAAAATTTTTAACAGGTGTGGAAAGATGTCGCTTGGAAAACAAATATCCTCATTTTGCTCGTTTTTGCGCTTTTATGCGGCAAAGTTTTTCGACAAAAACCGCAGCTTACCGCCACTTTGCCATAAATTACGCAAATAACTGCAAAAAAACAGACAGCTATGAGAAGAAGTCTACCTCTGCTTGCTTTGGCAACCTTTTTATTGGCCTCATCGGCCGCCTCTGCCCAATCGCCGCCCAAACGTGAAATGCGTGGTGCGTGGATCGCCACTTTTGGCGGTATCGACTGGCCCAACCCGGCTCATACCCCGGCCCGGCAGCGCGATTCGCTGATCGTGATCCTCGACCGCCACAAGGCCACCGGCATCAACACCATTTATTTCCAGGTGCGCAGCCAGTGCGATGCCATGTATCCCAGCACCATCGAACCCTGGTCTAAAGATCTCACCAACGTACAGGGTAACCCTCCATCCACGATGTGGGACCCGTTGCAATTTGCTATCGACGAATGCCGCAAGCGCGGCATGGAACTTCATGCGTGGCTCAACCCCTATCGCGCGCTTAGCAGCAATACCACCACCAATTACAATGCGCTTGCCGCCAGCCACGTGGCAAAACAACATCCCGAGTGGCTGATCACGTCGACCACGCCCAACCAACTCATTCTCGACCCAGGTATTCCCGATGTACGGGAATATGTTACCAAAGTGGTCATGGATATCGTGCGCCGCTACGATGTGGATGGCATCCATTTCGATGACTATTTTTATCCCAATGCCACTTATAATGATGATGCCACATTTGCCGCCTACCCGAATGGTTATTCGGTACGCGCCGACTGGCGCCGCAATAATGTGAACCTGCTTATCAAAAAAATAAGCGACAGCATTGCCACGGTGGAACCCTGGACCAAATTCGGCATCTCTCCTTCGGGCATCTGGCGCAACGGCACCGGTGTAGGTGGTTCTGCCACCACCGGTTTCGAGCACTATGTAACCATTTTCGCCGACAGCCGCCTTTGGATACAACAGGAATGGGTCGATTACCTGGCTCCGCAGGTATACTGGCAGATCGGCCTCTCTGCGGCCAACTATTCCGTATTGATTCCCTGGTGGAACAATGTTTCCTCTACCCGTCATATTTATATCGGCATGGCCGGATACAAAGTGGGCGTGGCTGGTAACGGTACTTATGAAACCGATGTTACCATGATCCCGCGGCAGCTCCGGATGAACCGCGATGCGGCTTATCCGAATGTAAAAGGACAGGCTATTTATAATACCACCAGCCTGCGCAATAATTTAAACGGCTTCCGCGATTCAATGCGTTTGTTCTTTTATCAAAAGCCCGCGTTGCAACCCACCATGCCGTGGAAAGACAACGTGGCTCCTGCTCCGGCTTCAGGCTTAACAGGCAGCGTCAGCGGTCTAAGCGCACGGGTTACATGGACGCCTCCTGCTGCCACGGCCAATGAGTTCGACAAAGTGCGCAACTTCGTTGTGTACCGCTCCCAGACAAGCCCGGTTGATATCAATGATGCCAACAACCTGCTGGCGATCGTGCATGCCGACAGCACCGGTTATACCGATGGTACGCTCGTTACCGGCAATACTTATTTTTATCTCGTAACAACGGTTGACCGCTTTCACAACGAAAGCATTGAGTCCAATACTATTTCTTTGAGCACCGGTACCCTGCCGTTGGTACTTAGCGACTTTATTGTAAAACGTTTCGATCAGAACCGTGTACAACTCATCTGGGAGACTGTCCGCGAAGAACAGTTGAGTCATTTCGAAGTAGAGCGTAGCCTGGATGGCAACAACTTCAGTTCGATCGGACGTGTGACAGCCGTGAATCAACCCGGTAATCATACCTATCAGATCGCCGATCCGATCGCGATTTATAATGCGCCGATTTACTATCGTCTGCGGATGACAGATATCGACGGCCGCTTCCGTTACAGCCCGGTAAGAACCATTACAATCAGCGAGCAACAGCAGTTTGTACAGGTAGTACCGACAGTAGTAAGAACAGGTCAGCCGGTGGAGATCTTATTACAGGAAAATACGGATCGTCCGTTGTCATGGATCCTGTTTGATGCGGGTGGCCGTCAGCTCGGAGCCGGTTCGCTTTCCGTTATGACCGCCGGCAGCCGCACATCGTTACCGGCAACAGGTCAGTTGCGCGGAGGATGGTACCTGCTGCGTTTCAGTGACGGCAAACGCCAGGTTACCAGCCGCTTCCTGGTCAATTAAAATTCAAAAAAGCAAATTCGAAAAGCCCCTGTTTGAAACGGGGGCTTTTTTAGTAAAAAATTTAAATAAATGAAACGCCAGTCACCTGATGACGCGTTGTAGGGCCTTTTGAATTTTGACTTTTTCCTTTTGAATTAAAAAACGGACTCCGTTAGGAAGCCCGTCAGGGTTAAGGGTCGGTGCGTATAATAGAGGGCAACTCTATCGATTTATTGAACTCGTCTTAAAGGAACATTGAAAAAAACCGGGACAGGCACTGACCCCGTCCGCCAATACCTGCCACCGGAATAGCATTGTTTAACACAATGTCCGATGTAAATCTACTATCACAAAACACACCTGATTGACAAAAGGTGGCGAACGACGGATTTTTGTATGCGAACGACAGAAAATTCAAAAGTAAAAATTCAAAATTCAAAAGTGAATCATGAATCGTGAATGAGTAAACAGGCACGCCACGCCTATGTTACTTATAATTTACTACCTGTATCTGTTACGCCGAAAAAAAGCGGGACGAATGTCCCGCTTTTTTAATACTTAAAACTTATCACTTGCTCACTGCCTGATCACTTTCAATGAGGTATTATCTTCCAGCACAAGCAGATAATAGCCTGCGGGAATATCGCGGATATCGAGTGTATATGGCATCTGCGTAATACGGACCGTTTTTACCGGCTGACCCGACAGGTTAATCAAACGGGCGTTCGTACCAATTAATTGAAGGTCGCTGCTCTGCAGAACCACCTTATCATTGGCGGGTGTGGGTGCCACTGTTACGCGTTGTTGTCCGCGGCTATCGAGACGGATCGTGTTACTATAAGTTGTTTGTCCATTCTCGACGATAGCCAGGCGATAGTAATTGACGCCAGGCAGCGGGCTTATATCTGTAAAATCATACCGGTAATCTGCAAATGCATTGGCGGTAACACTACCGACAGCAGCGAAGTTGATGCCGTTGCCACTTCGCTCAACGGTATAGCGCTGAATGTTTAATTGTTCAGTGACCGCCCAGTCCAGTTGGTTACCGCGTGTTGTTTTTCTTCCTTCGAATGAAAGCAGCCTTACCGGCAGCGGGAACTGAGTAAGACGAACATTGGCACGGATCGAATAGGGTTTGGCGAAGCTGGCACCAAAGGATTCATTATTTGCCCAGGTACCGGTGGGTGAAGTAGGCCAGTTAACCCAGGTAGTACCGGGCGTATAAATCTCCGATCGCAACGTTACGGCAACTGTTGAATCAAATTCAATGGCGGTGATTACATAGTCGCCCGCCGGAAGAGATTTTGCGCCTCCGTAAATATTCAGGGTCGCCACCAGGGCGTTATTATCCGGGTACAACAAGGTATCGGTAGTAGCAACCATGGTAGTGGGCACTCCGCCTACCGTGTTCCATACAGCAGCGGCATAACGTCTTCCGGTGTATCCACGTGAATAGTCGATGGAAACGGAGCTCAGATAAGATGATTGCTGGAAGGTAAATACCTGACCAAGGTATCCTCCGTTGCCAGCGCCGATACCCAGGCTTCCATTGGCGGCTCCCCTGTCTCGCGCATACACACTGTCTGTAATGACAAAGGTGCGCACCAGCGTGTCATTCGTGGTCAACTGGTCCGCTTCGTTCTGTATCGGGAAATAACGCACCGTATATGTTCCAGGCGCCGATGGCGTCCACGCAGGCAACGTAAAATTTGCATTGGCACCGGCGGCCAGTGTGGATATACTGGCAGACGCCACTTCATTTACAATTGTATTACCTGCATTATAAATCCGCGCACCAAGTCTTACATTGTTCAGCCCCTGTGAACCCAGGTTGTCGATACGCCCGCCAAGTGTAAGGTTGCTGGCCTGGCTCAAAGGAATTTGTGCGTACTGAGAAGAAAGAGCGGTAGTAACGGAGGCGTCAAAATTCAACAACCGCTCTACTTTCACATCATCGATCAGCAGCAGAAACTTATCGCTTGAGTTATTGCGAAAAGCTATATAAACGGTCTGACCAACGTAACCCGTAAGAGGCACGCTGCGTGTTGTCCATGAACTGCTTTCAGCGGCGGTGGAAAACAGGACGGTGGAATTAGTGATTTGATTACCGATGGTTCCGTTGCCTCCTGTAGGAACTGTAGGTGCCGTCATGATGCGTACTTCGTAGCCATCAGGATAGGCCGCATCGTAAGCAACAGCCCTCCAGGACAGCGTGCTGACGCCGGTAGCCGGGATAGCAATCGGCGGTGTCCACATCCAGTCATTGGCTGCACCTGCCGGGCTGTACCACGAATTGGAAAAAGCGCAGCTATCCGCTACGTTGAAGGAAAAGTCTTCGCGGCGGGTCCATGCCTGGTTTACATACGCCGTCTGCGCAGCAGGAGTCCGGTTGTCAACATTACGCAACAACCAGCCGGTTGGAAATGCGTAGGTGCCGGGGCCACCCGCCGTAGAACCACTGATACCATTAAAATTTTCGTAAAAAATAACCTGGGCCTTCAGGGTTATGCAAGCAAGCATACACCCGGCCATTAATAGGGAGAGTTTTCTCATGAACAGAGTTTAGTTTAGAGGGGTTAAGCAGATCATGCAAATATAAATGCAGACGCTTTAAACGCAAATTAGAATACCTGCCGTATTTGAAAAATCCCGGCGACAGCCAATTGTAAATGACGATAAATGAGAATCAAAAAAACTGCATCAGCGGGAATTAAAATTGCGCAGGAAGTCTTCCTTATAACTTCTGCCAATCGGTAGCTCCTGCTGATCGAGGCGCACTTCGTAATCTGTAAAAGCAGTGATGTGCTCCATGTTCACTGCAAACGAACGGTGAATGCGCACCAGCCGGGGATAGTTGATCTTTTCGAGCAGTTGATTCATCGATAACCGCAACAACATCCTGTTGCCGGGGATGACGAGGTGTATATAGTTGTTATCCGCTTCGATGTAGCGGATATCGGACAGCCTGACTTTTACAAATGCGTAATTATGTTTTACGAAAATGTAGTCTTTCAATTGAAGGATCGTCTCTTTGCCCGTATCGACGGATTCGGTTTCTTTTTTCTCCGGTTGCAATGGAATTACCTTGCCGCCCGGCTCCTGCGATGCGGCAAAGTTGTGCATCGCCATTTCCATGGCAATACGCACATTCGTCAGCGTATAAGGCTTGGTAAGAAATGCCGAAGGCCGTGTGTGTTTGGCCCGGCTGATGGTTTCTGCATCCGTTAAGGCTGTCAGGTAAATAAGCGGTATCGCTCTCTGCTCCATCATCTCCCCTGCCACACTGATCCCGTCGCGTTCACCCATGATGCTGATGTCCATCAAAAGAATGTCTACGTCTTCTTCGCGGAATAATTGCAACGCGTCTTCCGCATTGTCGGCAATACCGGCCACTTCATACCCTTCGCTTTCCAGTCCCGCTGCCAGGTCCATTGCCACAATGGCTTCATCTTCCACGATCAGTACACGTATATTTTCCGTATTCATCCGCTTATTTTAACTCAGGCAGCTTTGCCTGGTATCGTAATTGTAAAAATTGTGCCTTCGCCTCCCTGCACATCCTGACGCGCCCGCAACTGCCTGCACAGTGCAGTGATCAGTTGTTTACCAAAAGAACTGGAAGCCTTATTCCATTTAGCCGGATCAATTCCGATGCCATTGTCTTCCACACGTGTGATCACTTCGCCATTTTCTTCCCGAAGGTGGATGCTCAACCGCGGAATACGCGTATCCGCAAAAGCATATTTGAGCGAGTTGGTGATCATTTCATTCAGGATCAGGCCGAGCGGCAATGCACGGTCTATGTCCATCATTTCTTTCTCCACTTCAATATCCAGTTCCAGCTCTCCCGGCGAATATCCATAGGCTGCTATGAGTGAATTAGCCAGATCCGATATATACTCTTTCATGTTGATTGCCGTGAGTTCATCTTTTTTATAAAGGCGTTGATGGATCAGACTCATGGCCTGCACGCGCAACTGGCTTTCGCGCAATACACCGATAGCACTTTCATCTTTGAGCTTATGCGTCTGCAAACTCAGCAGGCTGCTCACAATTTGCAGATTATTTTTTACGCGGTGATGCAATTCTTTCATCATCACTTCCAGGCGTACCGATTGTGCGGCAATTTGTCCCCGTTGAATACGCACACGGCGGTAAAGAAATCCCAGCGCGGCCACGAGACAGAGCAACAGCAGCAAGGCTATGGCCATGAAAAACATCCGGCGTTGCTGATCACGGCGCTCAGATTTCAGGCGAACGATGTCGCCTTCTTTTTTCTGTGTTTCAAAACGGGTCTGCAATTCCATCACCTGTGCCGTGCGCGCCAGATCCGTCAGTGAATCGTTGAGGTTGTCTTTGAGGATATAATAATGATAGGCAGAATCTGCCTGCCCCATCGCTTTGTATGTACTGTGCATTTGAGAGTAGGCGTTTTGCAAACGTTCAGGCTTGCCGAGCTGCATCGCCACTCCAACCGTTTTATAGCCGTATTCCAGTGAACGTTTAAAATCGCCCAGGCGCTCGTAGTTCTTGGCCATATTGCCATAATTATAAGACAAACTCTGCAGGTTGTCATTGGCTATATTGAAAGCCACGGCTTTCTCTACATAATTGAGCGCTGTTTTATAGTCTTTGAAATATTCAGTATAAACCTGGCTGATGTTGTTGTACACTTTTCCGGTACCATCAGTTCCTTTGCCATATTTCTCGATGAGCACAATTGCATTTTTGAATACGGCAAAGGCGGAATCGTAGTAATGACGAAGTTCTTTACTGCGCATGGCATTGTCACGGTAAAGAATACCAGCCATGCTGAGGCTGTGCACGAGTCCCGATGAATCTCCGACAGACTGATACATGTTATAAGCCATCTTCGAATAATTCAATCCGATCTGGATGTATTCTTCCGTTCTGTTGTGCCCGGATATATTTTTATAGATCTGCGCTACGGTGAGATAGGCTTCGCCGAGCCGGGAACTTTTGCCGAGCGATTCGTAGATAGACACGCCTTCAAGACAGGCTTTGAGCGCAGCGGTATAATCACCTTTTACACGCCGGAAGTTGGAGAAATTGAGCAATGCGTCGGCTTCTCCTTTTTTGTATTTCAGTTTAACGGCCAGTTCACGCGCCTGTTCCGCCAGCACGCCTACTGTGTCCATGCTGAATTGTCCGTACGCTTCCGCCAGTTCATTGAACAGATCTACGCGGCGGGTGTTTTCAGGTTGCTTTTTAAGAAGATAGAGAAGGCTGTCTGCCTGACGAGGCCGCGCCTGGGCCGTCAGTGCAAAAGGAAGCAAGAGCAGGCTGAGGCCTGCAAATATTTTAAAAGTGGTTGTCGGCAAGAGGGTTAAGTGATTGCGATTGTTGCGACCAAATTTACAACAAAACACAAGATAACCCTTATTAAACCCGCATATCGTCGGGCTGCCATTCGCGGATGGACTTTTTGATCTGATCGGGTGAGAGTTTTTCGGCCACTGCGCGGTCTGCCAGTGCCGGCAATTCTGTGTCAGAAGCGAAACGCAAAGCCGCTAACTGTTTGAATCGCAGTTGATTTTCGAGTGTTTCCAATCTTTTGCCCGTCAACACGTGATACCGCCAGCGCAGTTCCATGCGTACAAGTCTGTCCTGCAACATCAGCGCATAATGCTGGCGAAGCATGAGCGACAGGAATATCAGCATGCCCGTTCCCGCAGCAACGATGAGCCACATGATTTTAGTTCCACCCGAATGCCAGTATTCATAAACGGAAATACACAGCATGAACAGTGACAATGGATAGAAAACAAAATGATGTGGTGCATAGTAACGGACATGGTTGGTATAATTCTGCTGGCTCATGAGTGAATTTTTTTGATTGGGCAAAAAGATGTTATGTCGGTTAGTTAGCCGAGGGAATGCGAAATGAAATCACGTTAAGTCCCGGCTCTTCAAATGCCAGGTATAGTTTGGCGCCTGTCCGTTCTGCGATGGTATTGAGACGCAGCCAGTCGAAATGCCGGGTGCAGGGCGGATTATCACCCGGATGCTCCACACGTAATACGGTATCAGCACCCTGTCGGGAACCGCTCAGCCGGGTAACCCCGGGCAGTGGCCCTGAAGCCACACTTTGAATCAGGGTTTGTATCCACTGACAAACGGTATCGGTGTGTTGTTCGATCCACAGATCGCGGGGAATCTCGTTCCGGAGCAAAGCTTTTTCGGGACTTTCGCCCGGCCAGCATTCATCGAGAATGCGATTAGCATAGTCATACAGGTTAACTGTTTCCGGTTTCGCAGAATTAGGGTAGGTCATGGTGTTTTTCGTTTCGTGAACATATACGCAAAAAAAACGCCATTTTTTATCCTGTGAAATAGAAGGCTGTGTGAGAATGTTGTAACTATGGGAACGACAGTTTTGTAGAAGATAATCTACAACATACACGGATTTTTGATCGGCGACAAGAAGTTTAACCCGGCCAGTTACCTGCATTCGGGTAACAGAAGGAGAAATGCAGATTGTCGCCCGGGGAGCCGGAAAGGTAGAGATTGCCGCCAAGGCAGCCCGCCAACTGGCTGGTTTGCGCCAGTTCGGGACCTGAAAGAGCGAACGGGGAAACGCCCTTCATACAAAAGATGGTAACATCGTTCTGGCGGTGGGCTCTCATGCGGATGGTAGCATGGGAACTGTGGTTGAGGACGGTCTGTAACATGCCGCTGATCACATGAGCCAGGCATTCGCGATTAGCCCCGAGATCAAGATCGGCCGGAATTTCATTGATGAATAAACTGTGCGACCGCTGGGCTGCCGGGCGGAAACTGCCGGCAAGCTGGTCTGCAAGCTGAAAGAGGGTTTCCATACGACGAACATTTTAATGATCCAATAAAAAAAGCTTCTTGCTTCGTCAGACTGCGTTTTGGAAGACAGTCTGACTGCAAAAAGCCTAACGGTGGATGGTGGCTTGTCTGTGCTTTAAGTTCATAGGTTAGCCAGGGACAAACTTGGTTTTTACAACGAGGGTGTTCGAAAAATGGTGGCTTGTTTTCCTTAGTTATGAATACAAAGTAACGTCGCGGAGGAGCCGGAAAAAATAGAGGATTGCCACAATCGCTTGTCGTCGCTTTGCGGGCGATTATGTAGTCGTTACACTACAAAAAAAAGGGTCTAATTACCTGAACCAACGCGGTTGATCTCGTCGCTTGCCGCGCCGGAGGACTCGCGCTGTGATTGCACAGACTGGCCGAAACGCCAGGTGAAGGAAAGGGTGAATACGCGGGTATCGCGCTTGAGTTTGAAGTATTCTTCGCTGCGGCTGAAATAGCTCTGCCCCGCCATGATCTGGGTATAGAAAATATCACGGGCCGTCAGGCGTACTACCGCTCTTTTTCCCCATAACTGCCGGGCAATGCCCGCAGATAGCTGCCCTGTAGGGTTTAACACTTCCTGCAGGTCGTTCTGATTACGGGTAATGTAAAAGCCGCTCAACTCCCCCGTCCAACCGTCTGCGAACTGCAGTTGGTTATTCATGCTTATGCTGAGTTGGTTGATGGACCGTGCATAGTAATCAGCTCCGACATAACCGGCGATGCGCTTGTGATTATAATCCGCCTGCGTTGACAAACTCCACCAGCGTACAGGCGATACCTGCAAACCAACGGAAACGCCGAGGTTCTGCATCCGTCCCACATTGCCATCGGTGTAGGAAATAGTGCCGGTAGCCGGATCCGTCAGGAAAATCTGCGAAAAATAATCGTTGGAGAAACTATAATTAACACCCGTTGTCAGCATCCCGCGATACGTGTGCGATAATTCAATGTTCCAGGTGTATTGCGGCAGTAAAAACGGATTGCCCTGCTGATAGGTGTACTTATTAATAATGAATACAAACGGATTGAGTTTCTGAAATACCGGCCGGTCTATACGCCGGCCGCCGCTGATGCTGAACTGATGCAGTGAATCGGCCCGGTATGAAGCAAACACTGTAGGGAAAAGACTGTGGTAAGTACGGTCAAATGTTGAATCCGGATTTACCTGGTTGCCCAGTTGTTTTGCCCGGTAAGTGGTGTATTCATAACGAAGTCCTCCCTGTACATTCCACTTGTTTTTATTATAGGCAAGGCTTGAGTATGCGGCATGAATGTTTTCCCGGTATAGAAAGTGATTGCTCTTTCCGAAATCGGGCACCCAATTGCCGCCCTGCAGCATCAGGTAAGAAGCCTCATTATCGGTATTAACGCGCGAAGTTTTCAGGCCCGTCTCCCATACCCAATGCCGGGTGGTCTGTTTGTAGTCGGTGCGGGCGGAGAAGATGCCGATCGATGAGGGGATGTCGCCGGTTGAGGCATCGATGTTGCCGGCGGGCATGATCTTGCGGTTTTCAAAATTCTGCCGCCCGCGGATCGAATAGCCTACCCATTCCACATCAGCGGTCAGTTCGCGGCTGGCGCTGAAAGCATGACGAAAATTGGCGCTCACGCCACCCTGCTTCAGCCTGTGCGTATTGTGGCTTTCGGTAACGATGGTTGAATCGGCCTGGAACATGTCATTCATCCAAAAAGCTGTGGCGCGGCCGCGCGCGTCGCGTTTCAGCGAAGTGCCCGTCAGTGTCACACCCATTGACGTACGCGTATTGACGGTATAATCCATACCGGTGCGAATGGTATGGGTATTGCCAAAACCTTTGGTAAAATAAGGCTGTTCCAGGTAGGAAGACACGGAGCCGTCGGGCCGGTAATAGGTACGTAAAGCGTAGAGGTCCGTGATATATTCTGCGGTATTGAAACTGTAATTAAAGAAGGTGTTCACTTTTCCCCGGTAATAATTCAGCATCAGGCTCTTGTTGTATTTGGGATAACGTCCCTGCGCAACACCTGCGTTGAGTGAACCATTGAAGCCTTTTTGCCGGTTCTTTTTCGTTTTGATATTGATGATGCCGGCATTGCCGGCGGCATCGTAGCGCGCAGGCGGCATGTCCATCAGTTCGATTTCTGCGATCTGCGAGGCATTCATACCCGCCAGGAGGTTTTGCAGATCGGTGCCGGCCAATTGGGTTTGTTTACCATCGATCAATATCAATACCTGCGGTCGTCCTTTGAGGCTGATCTGTCCGTTGCGATCGATGGTTACGCCGGGTGAGCGTTCGAGCACTTCGAGTGCGGAGGCGCCCGCGTTGGTCACTCCGGCTTCCACGTTTACGATTGTTTTATCGGGCAATACCTGTACAAAAGGGCGTATGGGTGCGCGCACAGTAACACCGTCTAGCAGTGTAGCGGCGGTATCGAGGTGCACGATAACATGCTCATCCTCGTCTTCCCGTGACGGAACGGGCTGCACGCGGGTAATAAAACCTACGCGGCTGACCTGCACGAGGTAATCATGGCCGTGCGGAACGACGAAGGCAACTTTGCCATCGGCGGGGGTGATTGCGGTGCGGAAAAGGGAAGAATCTTTTTTCAGTAATGCAACGGTAACGTCAGCCATAGCCGTTTGTCCTGATAACCGGACCTGAATACGGATTGTTCGCTCATCCTGGGCAGACAATTCTCCCATGCCTGTGAGGAACAGTGCTATTAGAAAAAGGACGTTACGCATGCAGAAAGAGGCTACAAGATATTCAATATCATGCAATCTGTTCCTTTTTTTCGTGGTTGTATGTCTATAAACGGAAAAAACCGGTAGTAAAAACCGGGAATTTCCGCATTGGGACTGGCTTCCGTGGCTGCGGGACGCCTTTTTTGCCCAATTGGTTGTTTTAAAATAACTTCGCTGCGCATACTGATCAGCTTCATTCATTTAAAAATCAATCAAGATAATATGGCATACGATGTAGTAGTGCTCGGCAGCGGTCCCGGAGGTTATGTGGCAGCTATCCGTGCTTCACAGTTAGGCTTTAAAACAGCTATTATCGAAAAAGAGAGCCTGGGAGGCATTTGCCTGAACTGGGGCTGTATCCCTACCAAGGCCCTGCTGAAAAGTGCCCAGGTAGCCAATGATATCCGTCATGCGGAAGCTTTCGGTATAGAAGCTACCGGTACCCCGCGTTTCGACGCCATCATCAAGCGCAGCCGTGGTGTGGCCGACAAAATGAGCAAAGGTGTGCAGTTCCTGATGAAGAAGAACAAGATCGACGTGATCATGGGCTTCGGCAAACTGGTTGGCAAAGGAAAATTGGAAGTAGAAAAAGACGGTCAGAAGCAGATCGTTGAAGGTAAATATATCATCATCGCTACCGGCGGCAGAAGCCGCGAATTGCCAGCCCTCAAACAGGACGGTAAGAAAGTGATCGGTTACCGTGAAGCCATGTCGCTGCCTGTACAGCCCAAGAGCATCATCGTGGTGGGCTCGGGCGCCATCGGTGTTGAGTTCGGATATTTCTACAACAGCATCGGCACCAAAGTGACCGTAGTTGAATTCCTCCCGCGCGTAGTGCCGGTGGAAGATGAGGACGTATCAAAAGAACTCGAAAAGAATTTCAAAAAACAAGGCATCGATATTCTCACCAACAGCGAAGTAACTTCTGTTGATACATCCGGTGAGGGTGTAAAAGCAAAAGTGAAAACTGCCGACGGAGAAGTGGTGCTGGAAGCCGACATATTGCTGAGTGCAGTAGGCGTATCTGCCAACATCGAAGGCATTGGTCTGGAAGAAACCGGCGTGAAAACGGACAAAGGCCGAATCACCGTGGATAAATACTATCAGACAAGCGTACCCGGCATCTATGCGATCGGTGACTGTGTTCCTGGCCAGGCGTTGGCGCACGTTGCTTCTAAAGAAGGCATCATCTGCGTTGAAGCTATTGCGCATGCAGAGAAAAAATACAATCACCAGCCCGAGCCGCTCGATTACGGCAACGTTCCGGGTTGTACATATTGCTATCCCGAGATTGCTTCAGTTGGGTTCACAGAGAAGCAGGCCCGCGATGCCGGTTATGAAATCAAAGTGGGCAAGTTCCCGCTGAGTGCATCCGGTAAAGCATCTGCGGCAGGTCACGCAGAAGGATTTATCAAAGTGATCTTCGATGCCAAATACGGCGAATGGCTGGGTACACATGCCATCGGCTACAACGTAACCGAGATCATTGCACAAACGGTAACTGCGCGCAAGTTGGAGACAACCTACCACGAAGTGCTTAACAGCATTCATCCGCACCCCACTATCAGCGAAAGCGTGAAAGACGCCATTGAAGTGGCATACGGTGAAGCAATTCACCTGTAAGGAAGGTATAAGATAAAAGGTTTAAGGCGTAAGGCATTTTGCTTTACGCCTTTTTTTCTGGTTTTAAGTCAAACAGCCGTATTAAGTAATAAGTATTAAGTGATAAGTATTAAGTAACAAGGTCGTAAAGGCATTCAGCATCGGTACAAAAGAAAATCGGCGAGTATTCGCTTCTTTGCGTCCTGGCTCCTTAAGTGCCTTTGCGTGAACCCTGCCGCTTTTCACGCAAAGATGCAAAGGGATTAAGCCGCAAAGATATTCGCCTATTGACGATTGACCATTCACGATTCACGATTTCACTTATTAGTACCACTCAGCATCGGTACAAAAGAAAATCGGCAAGTAATCGCTTCTTTGCGTCCTTGCTCCTTATGTGCCTTTGCGTGAACCCTGCTGCTTTTCACGCAAAGATGCAAACGGATTAAGGCGAAGATATTCGCCTATTGACGATTGACCATTCACGATTGACCATTCACGATTCACGATTTCACTTATTAGTACCACTCAGCATCGGTACAAAAGAAAATCGGCAAGTAATCGCTTCTTTGCGTCCTTGCTCCTGGTACCCCTTTGCGTGAACCCTGCTGCTTTTCACGCAAAGATGCAAACGGATTAAGGCGAAGATATTCGCCTATTGACGATTGACCATTCACGATTGACCATTCACGATTCACGATTTCACTTATTAGTACCACTCAGCATCGGTACAAAAGAAAAATCGGCAAATCGTTCTTCGGTATACGATCCGTCTTCTTTCTTGGTGAGGCGGCGCATCTGTTGCACCTCTCCTTCTCCAACGGGAATCACCATCATGCCACCCGGACGAAGTTGTTGTAAAAGTTTTTGAGGAATGTCAGGCGCAGCAGCCGTGATGATCACGCGATCAAAAGGTCCGTAAGTAGGAAGTCCCTGATAGCCGTCGCCGTAAAAGAATTTAATCGCAGGATATTTGCGGAGCAACGCAAATTGTTTGTTGGAGTCAAACAGGGCTTTTTGCCGTTCGATGGTAAATACTTTAGCGCCGAGTTCTGCCAGGATAACGGCCTGATAAGCGCTGCCGGTACCAATCTCCAGCACTTTCATCAATGGTTTTAACGCCAGCAACTGACTTTGATAAGCTACCGTGTAGGGCTGCGAAATGGTCTGCCCTTCTCCTATCGGAAATGCACGGTCGTCGTATGCCAGTTCATCAAAAGCCGAGTCGAGGAAAAAGTGCCGTGGTACACGGCCTATGGCAGCTAAAACATTTTCATCGGTTATACCCTTCGCTGCAATTATGTCAACAAGTTTCTTACGTAATCCTTTGTGGCGATATCCATCTTCTGTAGGTCTCATAGCAGAACGCGAAGTTAATTTGATAATTTGAAAATTTGATGATTTGACGATGTGAATTCCAAGTTGTCAATAAAAAAGCGCATAGCCAACGGCTTGCGCTTTTTACTTATAACTTATTACGGCTGTTTAAACTTATACTCCTTACCCCAGCTTCATATCCTTCACTATCGCCTTGATCTTTTCATCAAGCTGTGCATTTACCTTATCAAAATCAGCCGCATTTTCCAGTTTTTCTTTAATACTGAAATAGAATTTGATCTTGGGTTCGGTGCCGCTCGGGCGTGCAGAGATGATGCTGCCGTCTTCCAGGATGAACTGCAATACGTTTGATTTGGGTAAAGTGATCGGCCATGTTTCGCCGGTCTGCAGATTTTTACCTTGCTGCAATTCATAGTCGAGCAGCTTCACCACAGGTGATCCGTTGATCGTCTGTGGAGGCTGTGCGCGGAAAGCTTCCATCATCGCGGCTATCTGCTGCTGACCATCCATTCCTTTTTTTGTAATGGAAATAAGGTCTTCTTTATAGAAACCGTGCTGGATATACAGTTCGATCAGCTTATCGAATAGTGAACGCCCTTTTTCTTTTTCATAAGCCGCCATTTCACAAAGTAATGCAACTGCACTTACGGCATCTTTGTCACGGATTTTGTCACCGATCATCAGACCAAAACTCTCTTCGCCGCCTACGATATAATTTTCTTTTCCTTCTTTCTCACGGATCATTTCGGCGATCCATTTGAAACCGGTCAGCACACGATAACAGGCCACTTTATTGGCGGCGGCTATTTCATCGATCATCCCGGTGGTTACGATGGTGGTGATCACCATATCATTCGGCTGCGCAATGCCTTTGGTGCGGCGCGCTTCGATCAGGTAGTTGAATGCGAGCACGGCTGTTTGGTTACCATTCATCAGCACCCATTTGCCGTGATTATCACGAATGCCAATACCTACGCGGTCTGCATCGGGATCGGTACCAAGCAGAATATCCGCATCGAGTGACTCGGCTTTTTTAAGCCCGATGCTCATGGTTTCTTTTTCCTCCGGATTCGGATAAGCCACGGTCGGGAAATTGCCATTGGGTTCCGCTTGTTCCTCTACAATCGTTACGTTGGTAAAACCAAAACGTTGTAATACCTCGGGAACGAGTTTGATGCCCGTTCCGTGAATGGGCGTATACACGATCTTCAGGTCGTGCTGACGCGCGATCACATCGGGATATACGCTCAACCCTTTTACCATGTCCATATAGGCTTCATCGATTTCCCGGCCGATGAGCGTAATATTTTCTTCTCCCCCGGTAAACTTCACTTCGTCTACCGATGAAATTTTCTCTACTTCTTTGATTACATTTTTATCATGCGGTGGCACCAGTTGCGCACCATCATTCCAATAAGCTTTATAACCGTTGTATTCTTTCGGGTTGTGCGATGCCGTGCACACAACGCCTCCCTGGCAGCCAAGGTGACGGATGGCAAAGGAAAGTTCCGGAGTAGGACGCAGACTTTCGAAAAGGTAAACTTTGATGCCATTGGCAGCGAATACGCCGGCAGTTGTTTCAGCAAAAAAACGGCTGTTGTTGCGGCTGTCATGTGCAATAGCCACCTTCACCTCACCGGGAAAACTTTGTTTGAGGTAATTGGCATATCCCTGTGTGGCCATGCCCACGGTGTATTTGTTCATACGGTTGGTGCCCACGCCCATGATACCTCTTAGACCGCCGGTACCAAACTCCAGGTTGCGATAGAAAGCATCAGCCAGATCTGTTTCGTTTTCCTGTTGCAGTTTTTTGATTTCCTGCCGGGTGTCTTCGTCAAAACTTCCTGTCAGCCAGGTATTGATTTTTGCCTGAATAGCTGTATCCATAAGTCAATCGTTTTCCATTATTATTTAAAGGGCTGAAGTTATTGATTTTTTTAAAGCTATTTATCAGGCTGTTTTAATGGTTTTTAAAACCTGTTCGGCTGCGGCAACGTATTTTTGTAACCATGTTGCTACGTTTATCCCTGCTCCTGTCGCTCAGCGTGCTTTTATTGCCTGCCGGTTATATCAATGCCCAGGCTGTTGACAGTACGGCGGTGAGTGCGTTGACACCAGCGCAAAAAGCGAAACGCCAATGGCTGATCGGCGGCCTCAATGTGGCGGCATATGGCGGATCACTCGTGGTGCTGAATGCCGCCTGGTATTCCAATGAAACCCGTTCCCCTATTCATTCTTACGACGACAGCCGCGAGTGGTTGCAAATGGACAAGATCGGTCATGCCTGGACGGCCTACAATACGGGGCGTGCGTCAACGGCTTTGTGGGAATGGGCCGGCGTGCCACATAAAAAAGCGGTATGGATCGGTGGGTTGAGCGGAGCAGGTTATCTCACGGCTATCGAATTCCTCGATTCACGTTCTGCCAAATGGGGATGGAGTTGGAGCGACATGGGGGCTAACGTATTGGGATCGGCGGCTTTCATGTCGCAGGAATTGTTGTGGGGAGAGCAGCGCATTCAATACAAATTCTCTTTTCACCGAAAAAAATATCCTGCCGGCATGCTGGAGGAAAGAGCCGATGATCTGTATGGAAAAGCATGGTACGAGCGGATGCTGAAAGATTACAACGCCCAGGCCTATTGGTTAAGCGCAAATGTAAAGTCATTTTTTCCCGACAGTAATTGGCCCGCCTGGCTGAACATAGCCGTAGGTTATGGGGCCGATGGTATGTTTGGAGGATATTCGAATAAATGGACGGATAAATCAACCGGCATCGACTATGACCGCAGCGATATTCCGCGCAAGCGCCAGTTTTATCTTGCACCCGATATCGACCTTACCAAAATTCCTACAAAGAGCCGTTTCCTGAAAACGGCTTTCTCGGTATTCAATTCATTCAAATTTCCCGCGCCGTCGCTGATGATAGATAATAAAGGGAAGGTGAAAGCGTATGCGGTGTATTTTTGAGGAAGCGGCAGTTATAAGTAGTAAGTAGTAAGTTGTAAGTAAACAGCCCACCCAGCGAGGTGATATGGCTGTTTCATTCACGATTGACGATTCACGATTCACCATTGCCTCACTCCATATAAGCGCCCTTCACCTCCGCTCCATCCACCTCCACATAAATATGCTCTTGCAAAGTAGTGGCAAGTTCCAGGCCTACATAATCCGGGTAAACGGGAAATGAATTATGACGGCGGCCAACCAGCACCAGCGTCTGTATTTTGCGCGGATAATAATTAAGAAATGGCTTAAGCGCGTACAGCAAGGTTTTGCCGCTGTTGGCCACATCGTCGACCACTATGATCACCTTGTCCGTAAAATCCGGCGTTTCGCTGAGTGTAACTTCTGCCGGCCGGCGTTTGTCGAGGGATAGGGAAATGAATTGCACGGGCAATGTGCCTTCCTGTTCGATCATCTGAAGGATATTACGCGCCACCACGGCGCCGCTTCCTTCAATACCGACAAGGATAATACCTGCTTCTTCCGTGTTTTGCTCAAGGATTTCAAGCGCCATCCGCCGCATTTTCCTGGCAGCAACCGCCTGATCAAGGATATATTTCTTTCCACCCATGGTATTCGGTCTTAATCTTTTTAAGCTCTTATGCTAACAAGCCGTAAATTAGCGATTAGAATCAGATGCTTATGCAAATTGTCCAACAAATTTTATTCATACTGCTGAGTGCGGCGGCCATTTACCTGTTTGCCAAAAAGTCCCGTTTTATTTACCGGAATATCTTTCTCGGGCTGGATGAAAAGCTGAATGACCAGCCGTCAAGACGGTGGCGCAACCTGTTGTTGCTGGCATTCGGTCAGAAAAAAATGTTCCGTAATCCGCTGGTCGGCGTTTTGCACTTCTTCGTTTATGCCGGTTTTGTCATCATCAACATTGAAGTTCTCGAGATCGTCCTCGACGGCGTGTTGGGTACCCACCGTTTGTTTGCAGCGCCGCTCGGCGTTTTTTATACCTTCCTGATCAATGCATTTGAAGTACTGGCACTGACCGTATTGGTAGCCTGTGCCATTTTCCTTGTAAGAAGAAACATTGTCTATATCCGCCGTTTCCGCCAGAACGAACTCGATGGCTGGCCGCGCACAGACGCCAACCTCATTCTGATCACCGAGATCGTATTAATGACCTTGTTCCTCTTCCTGAATGCGAGCGACACCCTGCTGCAAACGCGCGGAGCAGAACATTATTCCCAGCACGTCACCGGTAACTTCGTCATCTCGCAATATCTCCAGCCGCTTCTTTCAGGCATCAGCAACGAAGGGCTGGTCGCCATCGAGCGTACATGCTGGTGGTTGCACATTGCAGGCATCTTTGCCTTCCTTAACTACCTGCCCTATTCCAAACATTTGCATATCCTGCTGGCGTTTCCCAACGCGTATTATGCCAGGCTGGAGCCGATGGGCAAAATGGATAACATGCAATCCGTACAGAACGAAGTATTGTATGCGATGCAACCCGAACTCACCCCGGCGGATGCTGCGCCGCCCGCTAAATTTGGCGCGAAAGACGTATTCGATCTCAGTTGGAAGAATCTCCTCGACGCTTATGCATGCACAGAGTGCGGCCGCTGTACGGCGGCTTGTCCTGCCAACCAGACCGGCAAGTTGTTATCACCACGCAAGATCATGATGGATACCCGCGATCGCCTTGAAGAAGTCGGCCGCAACATCGACGCCAATAAAACCTTCCAGGACGATGGCAAGAACTTATTCAGTTATATCACCATTGAAGAACTGAGAGCCTGTACCACCTGCAACGCCTGCGTGCAGGAATGCCCTGTATCTATTTCCCCGCTCGATATTATTTACGAACTGCGCCGCAGTCTTATTATGGAAGACAGCAATGCACCGCAGGAATGGAACGCGATGTTCGGTAACGTGGAAAACAACTTCGCCCCCTGGAAATTCAGTCCCGATGAGCGCGACAAATGGGCCGAAGAACTGGCCGCAGAAGGATAGTGAACGCTGACAACACTTTATATGTTCGAAGTATTACTCGGCAATATCAATAAGAAAATAAGCCTGACTGAAAAGGAACAGGAACTGGTGAAGACATTTTTCATCCCCAAAAAACTTCGCCGGAAACAATTCCTTTTGCAGGAGGGAGAAGTATGCCAGTATACTGCTTTCGTTGAAAAAGGATTACTACGCTCCTACAATGTTGATGAGAAAGGGCATGAACATGTATTGCAGTTTGCCGTTGAAGACTGGTGGATCGCAGATCTTTACAGCTTTCTGACGGGCGAACCTTCCGGTTATAATATCGATGCGCTGGAAGACACTGAATTGCTGCTCATCAACGGCTCCTCTTACGAAGCGATGATGGAGGCCGTTCCGAAAATGGAACGTTATTTCCGTATTCTTACACAAAACAGTCTTGTTGCCACGCAAAGGCGTTTATCCGGTAATATCAGTTTGACTGCCGAAGAAAATTACAAGCAGCTCATTGCAGGCAACAACACGATCCTTCAACGTGTTCCCCAGCACATGATCGCTTCTTTCCTGGGCATTGCGCCCGAAACACTCAGCCGCGTACGCCGGCAGATGACCGGCAAATAAGCCTTGACTTTTATCAAGCAAAATCCTTGCGATTCATCAATGGAAGAGCGGCGGAGATGCCTGTAACTTTGTGCTGTCAACAAAGAGGAGATGGTCATGAAGAAAACAATAGCAATCATCGGCGCAACAGAGCCAACCGGAAAAGCGGCAACGATGCAACTGGCATCGCATCCCGGTGTTCGTTTCCTGTTGCTCTCGCCGGATACCACGGCACTTGCATCACTCACACATACTTTGCACGCTACATTTCCCGGTGCTGAAATAGAGGCCATGACCTGCACGCGTGATGCGTCGTGGGAAGCGGATATTATTTTGTTAACCGTACCGGAAGCGGAAGAAGAAATGGTGGCACAATTAATCAAAGAAGTGGTGACAGGAAAAATAGTGATTCATATAAACGAAACCGGCAGGCCGTCGGATATTTTGCAGAAAGCCCTTCCCCACTCCATCATTGAAACGTTGAAACCCGAAGAGATCACAGGGCTGTCTTTCACGCAAAGTGGCGTAAGGAGCTAAGGCGCTTTGAGCCATTGGCCTGTTGCCCAATTCACTTATTGACTTATTATCTTACTATCCTATTCACTTTTTTGAATTTTGACTTTTAAATTTTGAATTATATGAAAATAACACTCATAGGCGCTACCGGCTTCGTTGGCACAGCGCTGTTAAAAGAACTGACCGACCGCGGTCATACAGTAAAAGCCATCAGCCGTCACCCGGAAAAAATTGCCTTGAAAAATGACCTGGTACATGGTGAGCACGTCGACATTCTCGACACCGCTGCCCTGACCATTGCGCTGAAAGGGCAAGATGCTGTCATCAGCGCCTACAATCCCGGATGGACCAACCCGGATATTTACAATGAATTTATCCGCGGAGCCAACAGCATTCAGCAGGCCACCCGGGAAGCCGGTGTAAAACGATTGATCGTGATCGGCGGCGCGGGTAGTTTGTTTGTGGCCCCCGGCTTACAACTGATCGACACACCCCAATTTCCGGAAGAATACAAACCCGGCGCCTCTGCTGCCCGCGATTACCTCGATACTTTGCGCAAGGAAGAAGTACTGGAATGGACATTCATCAGTCCTGCAATAGAAATGCATCCCGGTACCTCCGGCACGCGCAAGGGCGAATACCGTACAGCATTGGAAAACCCGGTATTTGATGAAAACAACCGCAGCATTATTTCCGTGGAAGATCTGGCCGTTGCAACCGCAGATGAAGTGGAACAGGGACGGCATATCCGTCAGCGTTTCACTGCCGCTTATTAAAACACCCATCTTGAAACGAAAACAATTTTTAACCACACTGGCAATTGGAGCAGCAGGTATGAATAGTCTAAGTGCCTTTAAACGTTTTACTGATGAGCTGAGCGAACAGGACCTGAGAAGTCCGGTCTTGTTTATCGGCCACGGTTCCCCGATGAACGGAATAGAAGACAATTCGTTCAGCCGCGCCTGGATCCAGGCAGGACAAGATCTGCCCAAGCCTAAAGCTGTGCTGGTTATCTCCGCACACTGGCTTACGGATGGCACGCGCATCACGGCCATGGACCATCCGAAAACCATTCACGATTTCGGAGGTTTTCCCCGTGAATTATTTGAAGTACAATATCCCGCACCGGGCAATCCAGCATTGGCAGAAGAAACCAGGAAACTGGTGAAGACAACCGATGTAATGCCTGATCACGACTGGGGACTCGACCATGGCACCTGGTCGGTGGTGCGCAGGATGTATCCAGATGCGAACATACCCGTGTTGCAACTCAGCATCGATTACAGCAAACCTGCATCGTATCATTATGAACTGGCGAAAGAACTGGCAGCCCTCCGCAAAAAAGGCGTGTTGATTATTGGCAGTGGCAACATGGTGCACAACCTGCGATTGATTGCCTGGGATAAAATGAACGTACCAAATTACGGATACGACTGGGCAATTGAAATGCATGAACTATTCCGCAAAAAAATTACCGAGGGCGATCACCAGGCGCTGATCAACTATCAGCAACTAAGCAAGTCTGCGAAACTCGCCGTACCTACACCTGATCATTATTATCCGTTGATGTATATTCTCGGACTGCAGGATAAAAAAGAAGAGCCCATCTTCTTCAACGACCAGTTGGTAGCAGGCTCACTTAATATGACTTCCGTAAAATTCGGATAAGCTATTCGATTTCATCTGCGGAAGGGATAAGGACTTCCAACATCCCTGGTTCGTGTATACACGAACCAGGGCATTGACTTATTCACCTATTGACTTATTGACGATTCACGACTCACGATTCACAATCCTATCCGCCTGGCCTTCTATCCGATGCTGCATTTCCTCGGGGTTGGCGATATCATGCACAGCATCTTTTTTCTTGAGGATTTTCCAGAGTTGGATGAGTGCTGTCAACGAAAAGATGCCGCCGATCACCCAATTTAGTACGTGTTGGTTATCGTTGATCTTACGGGCAATCAGCAATCCGCCAAAAACGAATACACAGTTTCCGAGGAAGGTGCCGAGACCGATACCAAAAATGTAGGTGTTGTAATGATCCTTCCGCGGTAACAGAATTTTTTTGGTAAACAATACGGTGCTCCAGCCAAACCAGAAAGGTATCTGTACCGGATTGATGGCGCACATCATCATCCCCAGCACAAGTGGCGGCAGCGAACTGCTGAGAATAATATTTTTTTCGACCGAAGGATGCAATGCCGCATAAAAACTGGAAGCGGCAAGCGCTACCACAATCACGAACGTTGCCCATTCCAATATCTTGAATAATTTCTCTTGTTTTCTTACCCAGTCCATAGCCACCAGCGACAGTCGCACGTATATTATTTCCACCAGCAATGACCCGGTTGAAAACAACATGGCCGCCAATACGCCATCGGAAATAGCCAACTGCATGGCCGCAATGTTCAGCGTTCCCAGTGGCAAAGACCCGAGGAAACTAACCAACATGCCGGTGAAAAATATGCGGATTAACGGGTGACGCATTGAGGCCTAGATTATTGTTATAGTTGTGTTTCCGAATATGTAAATGTGCCCAGGCTTCGCCAGGGACCATGTGAAAAATGTGTTTTTTTCATTTTCACATTTACACACTTACACATTTTCACATTTTTGTCGCTCAATCAAATTTCTCCAGCATCTTAAAATGCCGTTGTGATTCGCGGAGGAAATCCTTTCCCCTTCGAAACGACCAGTAAGGTACGCCATTGCGGTGATTGTAACGGCTGATGCGAAACAGGGCCTTCCAATGTTCCAGGATCACGCCGTAGGCTTTCCAGAGACTCATGCCGCAATCATAAATATGATTCGGCTCCGCCCCACATCCATTGAACTCGATGATCTGGAAGTTTTTTCCTTCTTTGAGATCTTCAATGGAAGATGTTTTGATATCGTAACGACCGTAATAAAAACTGGTATGGTGGCTGAGCTCATCGAATACCTCGTGCATGCGTTCATTGATCTCGTTGTGCAGATTGGTAAAATGCGCCCCGCGGTTATGATTACCCGCGTAGGAAAGATAAAATATTTCTCCTTCCGGAATCACACGGTCGAAACGGTGGCCATGCCGGTGTTCCATTTCTTCCATACGGAAACGCGCACGCGGATGACGTTCCACCAGCGTACGCAGATCTGCCTCACCATCGCCCACCACCTGCAGCAATTCTTTATGGATAAAACCGCTGACACGGCCTTTGGCTTCATCAGGCTGCCGGTAATAAAACACGCTCACTTCAACCGGCAGTTCGATCAGGTCCTGCACGATGTATTCAACAGGAATACGTTCGTGATAACGGATAAGCTGCTCCTCGTTGTCGATACGGCGAAAGAGAATGCCTTTCATGCCCACATCCGGTTTTACAATAAACGGATAAGCAAATCCTGCTTCGGCCACCCGCTTTCTCACCTCATCGAAAGTCCAGTCGTGCATAATGTAGATCGTACGGGGAACGAGGTGTGACGGCAGTTGATCGTACATTTCTTTTTTTCCTTCGCCTTCAAAACCACCAAAGGTGATCGTGGGATTGGAAGAACTGAAATACCAGAAGGATCTGCTGCGCAGGCAGTACCAGAACCACACCGGGCTGATGGGCGCATAGAGAACATAAAAGTTCCACAATTCCCAATTGAACAGTCGCTGGAAAAATTTCTTCATCGCCATGTAAGCGGCAAAAATAAAGGAAACGTTATCTTCCTGTACATGAATGGTCATTTTAGTTTAGATTTGAGCAAATTTTACAGGCATGCTTGTACCTACAGTTGCTGAAATGTTTGCCAGCGGACAGACCCCCGAAGTATTGTTCTGGGTGGGTTGTGCCGGCAGCTTCGATCAGCGGGCACAAAAGATCACCAAAGCCTTTGTAACCATCCTTGACAAAGTGGGCGTCAACTACGCCATTCTCGGCAAGGAAGAAATGTGTACCGGCGATCCTGTACGCCGCGCGGGCAACGAATTCATGTTCCAGATGATGGCCTACCAGAATATACAGGTCCTCAATAATTACGGTATTAAAAAAATCGTCACCGCCTGCCCCCACTGTTTTAATACGATCAAAAACGAATATCCCGAGCTGGGTGGTTCCTACGAGGTGATCCACCACACTACTTTTCTTCAGCAACTGATCGACGAAGGAAAGATCCGCCTGAAAGAAGGCGGCAGCTATAAAGGACGCCGTATTACTTACCACGACAGTTGCTACCTGGGCCGCGCCAACGACATTTACGAAGCTCCGCGCAAAGTGCTCGAAGCACTGGAAGCGGAATTGGTGGAAATGAAACGCTGCCGCAGCAAAGGTCTGTGCTGTGGCGCCGGAGGTGCCCAGATGTTCAAGGAAGAAGAAAAAGGCACCACCCGCATCAACATCGACCGCAGCGACGAAGCCATCGGCACCGGCGCTGAAGTGATCGCAGCCGCCTGCCCTTTCTGCAACACCATGCTCACCGACGGCGTGAAGCTGGCCGAAAAAGAAGAAGGCGTCAAAGTGCTCGATGTGGCCGAACTCGTGGCCCTTTCCATGGAGTAAATCATCCTTCCCTTTCCGCCGGCGTCAGCAACAGTTGCAGGGCAATTGCTTCGCGCAGTTTTCCCCTGGGCACAGGCACTCTTATTTCATTGAGTGCAGCCCCGCTTTTATCCGAATAAGAGATTTCCAGGACATTCAGGTAACCGGCATCGCGGATATCGATGCGGCGCAATTCGCGGTGCGCGGTGCTGAAAGGCTCTGCATCATTATTATTGATACGTACATCGTCGCGGGTAATGGTGATCTCAGCGCCTTTTGTCAGGTTCCTGCCCAGCAGCCGGTGCCAGAAATAACGCCAGCGGCTTTGCCGTTTGCGGCGCCATCTATCGAAAGCCCGCCACTCCTCCTTTGTACAGATCCATCTGGCCAACACTGTTTGTTCGTCATGGATTGGTTTCATTCCGCTGATTTTATCCCGTAAATTTGCATTATGAAACTCGACTATCTATACCTTCTGGACGGTAATTTTCACCCCGGCTCCCGCGTCTGGATCTACCAGGCAAGCCGCCTGCTGAGCATGGGAGAAGCCCTGGAAGCGGAAGAAATATTGCAGGATTTTGCCACCAACTGGAAAAGCCACGGTACACCGGTCAAAGGCGCAGCCTACCTGTTTTTCGGCCAATTCATCATTCTGATGGCCGACGAAACCGCCACCGGCGTAAGCGGTTGCAGCACCGACAGTTCCGTTCGCGTGATCAAAGACCTGGAATCCCGCTTCAACATCAACCTTTTCGACCGTACCACACTGGCTTTTGTGGTAAAAGACAAGGTAGAGCGGCTGCCGATGAACCAACTGAACTATGCCGTGGAAAAAGGCTTTATCACGGGCGATACTTTGTATTTCAACAATACGGTTCAGACAAAGGAACAACTTGAAAAAGAATGGATTATCCCGGTAAAACAAAGCTGGCTGGCCTCCCGCCTGCCACTCGATCATGAGCAGGGAAGCCCGGCCTGATCGCTTAACCATTTCACCCTATATTTGTAGCTCAACAACATGAGTATGTCGCAAAAAATCGAAGATTTTGACGCCAACCTGGCTGGTGAAGAAGGAAAAACGGAAGAAACGAAGTCAAGCTGGTTTAAACGCATAAAGAAAGGCATTAATACAAAGACTTCTGAAAAGAAGGAAACGCCCGAAGGACTCTGGGCCAAATGTCCCCAATGTAACTATATCTGCACGATGACCGAACTGAGAGAACATCTCTTTGTTTGTCCCAAAGACGGTTATCATCACCGCATCGGCAGCGAAGAATATTACGACATCATTTTTGATGACGGTCAATACGCCGAACTCTTTGGTGATATCCGCAGCAAAGACTTTCTCGGATTCACCGACCTTAAGCCTTATCACAAACGTCTGGAAGATATCTGGAGCAAAACCGATCTGAAAGATTCGATGCGTGTGGCGGTAGGTAAAGTAAATGGCCAGGACCTGGTGATCGCCTGTATGGACTTCGAGTTTATCGGTGGTTCATTGGGAAGTGTGATGGGAGAAAAATTTGCGAGAGCGGTTACCTATTGCATCGAGCATCGTTTTCCGTATATGGTCATCAGCAAAAGCGGTGGTGCACGGATGATGGAAAGCGCCTTCTCGCTGATGCAACTGGCGAAAACGAGCGGCAGCCTTTCATTGCTGAGCGATGCCAAACTGCCTTATATTTCCTTATTGACAGATCCGACGTTTGGTGGCATCTCTGCCTCATTCGGTATGCTGGGCGATCTGAATATTGCAGAACCTGGCGCGCTGATCGGTTTTGCCGGACCACGTGTAATCAAGGAAACGATCAAAAAAGATCTTCCTGCAGGATTCCAACGCAGCGAATTTTTACTGGAACATGGATTTTTGGACTTCATTGTACCGCGTCCGGAACTGAAAGAAAAGCTTTCAACAGTTTTATCCCTGTTTAAAAATTAACAAAGCCCTTGGCTTGTATACCGTTCTATCCGTTGGAATGACGGGTAAAACGGTATTTTTGTCTAAATACGTGAATCGTCAATGGTCAATAGTGAATAGTGAATGGTGAATCGCAATAGGTCAGTAGTTCCCTATTACTTAATACTTACTACTTATTACTTACAACTTATTACTTCCCTGCATGGCGGACATGAAAAACAGAGCGGCGTATCACGAATACTTTATCGATGCTAAATATCAGGCAGGCATTGTGCTGCTCGGAACCGAGGTAAAGTCGCTGCGGGCAGGAAAGGCCAGTTTCAACGATAGTTTTTGCCAGGTGCATCAGGGTGAAATGTGGATCAAGAATCTGCACATCGCCCAATATTCACATGGCACCGTCAATAATCACGACCCCGTGCGCGACCGCAAACTGCTTTTACAAAAACGCGAGATCCGCCGCATTGAAGAAAAACTGAAGAAAGAACGCGGTTATACTGTTGTGCCGTTACGCATCTTTTTCTCGGACAAAGACCTGGTGAAGATCGAGATCGGATTAGGCAAAGGCAAAAAGCTGTACGACAAACGCGAGTCGATCAAACAGAAAGACGTAGAACGGGACATGAAACGTTACCTGAAATAATCTCTTTCACGGACAAGCACGATTTTTGACGAACATGCGCAACATGAAGAAAATCCTTTTGGCCATTGGCCTTTTCTTAAGCATCCAGGGCCAGTCGCAGACTGTATTCGGTTACTGGTATGGATACGCCAATGTAAAAACAAAAGCTGCGGCCAGCAATTATCTCGTCGAGTTGATCCTTCAGCCCGAAAAGGGATATGTGAAAGGCATTCTCAACTATTATTTCAAAAACACGTATCGCAGCCTGCAGGTCAAAGGCAATTACAACAATACCACGCGTCAGCTTAATTTATACGACATCCCGGTTACCTATTTCGGTTCCACCAGCCAGATGGAAGTGGATTGCATGATGAACATGCTGGCAACCTTGCGCGTGGCGCAGGCCGGCTCCGTGTTGCAGGGTTCCTTCAAAGGCCAGCCCGACTACCAGTATACCTGCCCGGATATCAACTTCACGCTAACGCTTAATGATGATGTTAGTGTAAAAGACTCCGTGCTCAAAGCGATCCGTGAATACAAAGAAACCTACCAGGTTTGGACTCCCGGTGAAAAAGATACCGTCCGACAGGTAACGATCATTCAGCGTAAAGTGTCCAACCTTGTAGTGGAAGGACAATACAAGCAACGTGAAAACATTGTCAACAATGAAATTGAAGTAGACTCCGATTCACTTACCGTTGATTTTTATGACAATGGCGAAGTGGACGGCGATTCTATTTCGGTATTCTTCAATAGTCAGCTCCTCGCCTTCTACCAGCGTCTCAGCACGAAGGCTATTCATTTCGATCTCGTACTCGACAGCACCAAAGACGTGAACGAGATCAGCATGTTTGCCGACAACCTCGGCTCCATCCCTCCCAACACCGCGTTAATGATCGTCTCCGATGGCAAAAAGCGCCACGAAGTAAGGATGACCAGTAACCTGGAGAAGAATGCGGTCTTGAAGATAAGACGGAGGGTGAAACAGCCGTAATAAGTAATAAGTTTTAAGTAATAAGTTTTAGCCATTGCCTTGGTTTGTGTGTACACGAACCAAGGCAATGGCTGATATTTTAATGCCTGCTAACTATTGACTATTGACGATTCACCATTCACCATTCACCTATTCACAAAAAATCCCCTGCTTGTAGCAGGGGATTTTTTCGGTATAAAGCAGCGTTGAGATGTTTATTTGCTCAGCACTTTCTCAGCCCACTGGCCATCGTTGGTCACCAGGCGAAGGACATACATGCCTTTGGCATAAGGTGTAAGATCAACCGGGATAACCGTATTGGTCACATTGGCTTTCCATACCAGGCGGCCTGTCATGTCGAACAGTTGCAGGGAAGGGTTGCCATTGGGCAATGCAGCCAGTTGTACTGTAACGCGGCCATTGGAAGTAACTGTTGGAGCTACTGTCAACAGATCACCCTGGATGATTATACGCTCGATCGAAGAATATTCGAAGGCTCCGTTGCGGTCGTACATTTTCAAACGATAATAACTTACTCCTTTCAATGGCTGGCGGTCTTCACTGATATAGTGGAGCGTGCTGCTGCCGTTGCCGGCTGCCTGTACGCGGCCGATAGCCGAGAAGTTGATACCATCGCTGCTTCTTTCAATGGAGAAGTAATCGCTGTTGAGTTCAGTAGCAGTTGACCAGTTCAGGTCTACCGTGCGGCCATTGTAACGTGCGCGGAAAGTAAGCAAACGTACGGGCAGCGGGTTGGCAATGGTCGAAGTGGCCAGTGTAAAGATCGTCGTATTGAAATTAGTAACAGGATATGGCGTGATGATAGTACCTGCCACCGTTGTACCTGTTGTGTTGCCGGCAAAATCACCCTGCGTCAGGTCTTCCCAGATAGGTGTGGGCAGGTAATGCGCTACACGCAGATCACTGAGATTGCCGATACCACAGCTACGCGGGGTATCCCAACTGAGTGTGACGCGCACATCGGAAGTACCGGTAGTACGCTCAATGTTCCAGTACTCGCAGGCACTGATATGATCGAGGCTTGGGGGTTTAAGGTGACGATTAGGACCTGCGGCATTTACATACTCGGCTGTAAAGGCATCAGTAATCACTACAGGGGCTGAAATGGCAGCAGGTGCATAATAACCGGCTTTGCCAATCGGGAATATAAAAGGCGTGTTACCGATCTTCTGTACGGGACCGCTCACATAGCTGATACCTGAGGGCGTACCGGCTACTGCAGAACCCGCGAGGAAATGCAGCAGGTTGGTATTGCTGGTTTCGATTAATCCGCTGGCGAATGTGAGGCTCGATTGAATATCTACCTGGCGGTTCAACACCACATTATTAGAAAGCTTGGTAATACTTGCGCGATAGAACGAAGTAGTACCCGTCCCGCTGATGGTTTGCATTTCACCACCGGTGAAGATCACATCACCATTGGTATGGTTGAGTGTACCGTTGTTGGCAAAATTGCCGTAGATATTAAATCGGCTCGATGGGTTGTTGATCGTGAGTGTACCCGTATGATCGATGTGATGCGATTCCGCGCCATCGGGATAGTTCAGCGGCGACGCACCAATCACGGGGTTGTTCACTACAGGCGGGATGATTACGTCTGTTGTGCTGGATGGAATCGTGAGGTTGTCCCAGTTGGAGCAATTGAACCAATCGGTATTGAAACTGCCGTTCCAGCGGTTGGAAAGCGCAGTAGCGGTAACGTTAAAGAGCAAGCCGCAAACGGCAGCAGAAATGTCGTCGCCACTGTTATTGTTGCGGGCTGTAGTCCAGTTGGTACTGTAGTTCTTGATCAGGCCGATCAGGACAGGCTGGCTGCCTGTAGTACCTGCAGCGGCATTATAATAACCAAACTCACCATTGCCGCCGCCCGAAGAGGTGGATCCCTGAATGCTGAAACATTCGATCTGCGGATGTACACGTGAACGACGCTGGCCTGTGATGCTTTCATTGAAACCAACCCAGGTGGCACCAGTCTGAATACCGGCCAGTACATTGCCTGTGAAGGTGGAAGATGCGCTGCCAAAAGTCCAGGTTCCCTGCATAATGAAAATGGCATCCGGATCTGATCCGGAAATATTAATAGCGCCGGCGCCGGAAGCACCGTTATTAGTTGCTGAAAAATCGGTGGTAGCCACTCCGCCGATCGTGAAGTTATTGATAGGAACTGCGGCAATACTCGGCAGATCAAAACAAACAACGGTTCCCGCAGGCAGCGTGGCTGCGCCATTGTAGGTAATGAGATTGGATGCTACAGCACCTGTGGGCGCGTAGTCACAATTTTTCCAGGTATTCGTCCGTGTATTGGCAGGTGCACCATCTTCGTAAATGGCATTGGCTACACTGAAAGAAGTACCGGGCAGTACAGGCACTAACAACACAACGGAAAAGCGGTCTGTGGCGCTTCCCACATAAGTATCATAACCAATGATCATCAGGTCACCGGGATTAAGACGCGTGCCTGCAAATGCGTTACAACCACTGGTAACGGAGAAGGTGGCAGAAGCCGAACTAACGGTATAAGGACCATTCGATACGATCTGCAAACGATATCCGGTACCGGCAGGAAGCCCTGCGGGTAAAGTAAAATTGATGGTACCACTATTAGCTGAAGAAGCAAGTGTGCCCACATTGATTGCTCCCGCGAAACTGCCGGAAGCGTCAGAAAGCTGTACGGTAAATACGTTGCCGGCGGTGAAAGTACCGGTTGACGTGTAGGCGACAGTTCCCGTTGCCGTAGCTGCGCAGGTGGCCAGGTTGAAAGGAGCTCCTGACACCGCACCGGCCGTGATGGTATTGGTAGAAGTGTTGTAATCGGTCATCTGAAACTGATCGATCATCATCCGCTCGCCGTTTACACGTCTTACACGAATGATGATATCATCGGCTGCACCGGGACCGTTTCCGGTATTGATGGTGCCGCTGATTTGCAACCATTGAACCGTATTGCTGAAAAAAGTCTGGTTGATTGATTGAACGGCTGTCCACGAACCGCCGTTGTTGGTGCTGTATTCAGCCTCGTAAGAAAGTGCTGCTGTACTCCATGGACGAACCCAGAAGGAAAAAGTTCCCACACCGCCGGCACCAACTGTCGCGGTCCAGCTACCGGTTCCAGCACCATTCTGAATACGCCAGGCGTATGTTGAACCGGCATAAGTATTTGTTGCGCCGTTTGTGTTTCCGGCGGTTTCGCGCAATGCGCCGTTACTACAAGCAAAAACAACGGGCTGGCCGGGTTCGGCGTATGTTCTGTCGGTTTGATAGCCGGTTAACGGTAGCGTTCCACCCCAGTTACCGTTAACATCAAAACCCTGGGTGTAGGTGGTTTGGGCTACTAAGGTCTGTTGGATTAAAAGGGTAGAGAATAGCAGCATCACTCCTCTTCTCAGACGGGTAAAAGTTTGCTTCATGCAGATTGTATTCAGTTGAAAAATGCTACAGGCTACCGGATTCTAAAACGAACGGTTTTAACAAGGAAGGATTCGACCGGCAAAACTACGGTCAGGAAAACAGTCAGAGCCAAAGCCAATATTAAGAAATCTTTACGATATAGAGGTACCAGTGTATAAATTGGGGAGATATCAGAGGGAAAAAGAGAGAATGGCCGGGTTATTAACCAGGTAGGCCTCAAGTTGGGGCAGGCTTTTGATGCGCACCACCGCCTCCATGGAAATGGTGATCACATCGCCTTTGAATTCCACCTTTTTTTCGTCCAGGCGCACGCCCTGCTCACGGATAGAGGCCAGAATAGCGGCCCGCTGGCCATAATCGCGGGAATGAAGGGAAAAACTAAGGCTCCGCGTCTGCTTCCGCGGGCGGAAAATCCGGTTGAGATGCGGACTCGCGTACATGATGATCAATGCGGCGGCCACAAACGTGATAGCGAGGAAGAATTCACCAAATCCGATAGCCGTGCCCACCGCCGCCGCCAGCCAGATAATACCCGCCGTGGTGAGCCCCGACACATTTACCCCGTCTTTAAAAATCACGCCGGCACCGAGAAAACCGACACCGCTCACGATATAAGAGGCAATCCGCGTGCTCTCGCCGTCCGCACCGCCCACTTTATAGGAAATAATAGCAAACAGTGCCGAGCCAAGGCAGATCACGGTGATGGTCTTTAAACCCGCCGCTTTGTCCTTCAGTTCGCGCTCAAGCCCGAGGATTATGCCGGCCGCCACGGCCGACAGGGCTTTGTAGAGATCTAATATTTCCCAATGATCCATCATGGAAATTCAAAATTCAAAAGTCAAAAAGCCTGCCGGGAGGCTTTAAAAGATATGAATCGTCAATCGTGAGTCGTCAATCGTCAATAGGTGAATAAGTCAATGGAGGAGCCGTTTCCCGAAGTATCGGCCGGCTGTTTTACTTACTACTTATTACTTACTACTTATTACTTACTACTCCCCTGCGTTAAAAAAGCTCCGTCTGGTTAGGGTCGGTCTTATCGCGGATCCACTCCATCTGCACACTTTTATTGAAATCGATCAGCTTCGCCCCCACAGCCTTCCAGCCCATCACCTCCGCCATTTTGCCGATCTTGAATTTAGCCTTGCGCACCTGCTCTCCTCTTCCTGTCTGCACCGCCAGCACCGGCTCTTCATCCGTTGTCACCGCTTCCACATAGTTGCCATCGCCTTCTTTGATGAAGAAGAATTTATTCTTCAATGTGCTGGTCTCGATACGGAAACGCTTCACATTGTACTGGAGATTTTTTTTATCGAGATAAACAGCCGTTACAATTTTATCCGCATCAAATTTTTCGATCAGCAAAATATTCTCCGCATCAAAACGCTGCGTCATTTCCTGATCCGTAATCAGGTAGTTGCCGTCATTAAACACCACAAGTATGCGGTCCTCTGCTTCAAATTTACCCAGGAAACTGCCTTTCTCGTCCGTGTTCAGGCGGCCAAATTTCTCGTCAAACCACAACTTCTTGCCGCTGAGTGTGGCACGTCCCGCTTCTTTGAATTTCACCGATTTGATCGGATATTTCGTTACCTGGTTACCCTGGCTGCTGCGGCCTTTGATTGCCTGTTCTTCAAAGTAAAAATCGAATTCCTTGATCCGTGCAGAAGATCCCGGCGTCAGTAGTATACGCACCACTTCCGCTTCTCCGTTCGGATTCACGGAGAAATAGTTCACTTTACTTTTTTCATCACCACGGGTAAGGTCATATTCTTTGTCGCGTGTTATGCCCGTTACATTGAAACGTTTGGCATAACTCACGCCCCCCTTACCATCGGAGTAGATCATATTATACGTCGTACGCTCGTCGTTCTTCTGGAACACCGCCGCATGCAGGATATCTTTTCCGATAAATACTTTATCCTGCACACGCACCACTTTCATGATGCCGCGCCGGGTAAACACAATGATGTCGTCGAGATCGGAACATTCGAATAACAATTCATCTTTCTTCAGGCTCGTACCAATGAATCCTTCTTCGCGGTTGACGAAGAGTTTGGTGTTGGCTATTGCAACGTGCTTCGCTTCGATTACTTCAAATTGCTTGATCTCCGTCTTACGCTCGCGGCCTTTACCATATTTCTTCAACAGGTTTTCATAATAGGCCACCGCAAAATCCACGAGATTGGCGAGATCATGTTTTACCTGTTTGATATCCGCTTCGAGACCTTTGATCTGTGCATTGAGTTCATCGATATCCAAACGATAGATACGCCGCACAGGCTTCTCAGTGAGTTTGAGAATGTCTTCGCGGGTAATATCCCTCTTAAGTTGCTTTTTGAACGGAACAAATGCTTTGTCGATTGCGTCGATCACTTTGTCCCAGGTATCGTGTTTCTTCTCGAGTTCCTTATAGATTTTTTCTTCGAAGAATATTTTTTCCAGCGATGTATAATGCCATTTCTCTTCCAACTCTTTTTTCCTGATCTCCAGCTCCTGCTGCAGCAAGTCTTTGGTGCGGTCGGTCGACAAGCGCAACAGATCATGTACGCTCAGGAATTCGGGGCGCATGTTGACGATCACACAGGCATTCGGAGAAATGGAAACTTCACAATCGGTGAATTTATACAAAGCGTCGATCGTGATGTCGGGAGAAATGCCGGGTGCCAGATCGATCAGGATCTCCACGTTCGCCGCAGTGGTATCCGTTACCTTTTTGATCTTGATCTTTCCGTTGTCATTCGCTTTTACGATCGACTCCATCAGTTGGGTAGTGGTAACACCATACGGCACAGTACGAATCGCCAGTGTTTTCTTATCTACTTCCTCGATGTGTGCCCGCACTTTTACTTTGCCACCGCGTTTACCCTGGTTGTAATCCTGCACATCCACCATACCACCGGTCTGGAAGTCGGGGTATAATTCAAACTTTTTACCACGCAGGTATTTCACCGACGCGTCGATCAGTTCGCAAAAGTTGTGTGGTAATAATTTGGTGGAAAGGCCAACCGCAATACCATCGGCACCCTGCGCCAGCAGGAGCGGGAATTTCATCGGCAATGCCACCGGCTCGTTTTTACGGCCATCGTAGCTCAATTGCCAATCAGTAGTCTTCGCATTAAAAGCCACATCGAGCGCAAATTTGCTCAGGCGTGCTTCAATGTATCGCGGAGCAGCGGCATCATCACCGGTACGCACATCGCCCCAGTTACCCTGCGTTTCGATCAGCAGATCTTTTTGTCCCAGGTTAACGAGGGCATCACCGATACTCGCATCACCATGCGGGTGATACTGCATCGCCTGTCCGATGATATTGGCCACTTTGTTGAATCGTCCGTCATCCATTTCCTTCATGGCATGAAGGATACGGCGTTGCACTGGCTTGAGCCCGTCCTCAACGGCGGGAACCGCCCGTTCAAGAATTACATAGGAAGCATAATCCAGGAACCAGTTTTTATACTGGCCGTATAAACCGGAATCATTATTGGTAACTTCCGCCAGCTTGTTTTTTGCTGCACTCATCGTCTTACTTGTTCTTATTTCCTATTGTTCCCAGATGGGTAAATTTAAAACCTTGATTTGTCTTGAGTCCATAACCAAACATCCTGTCCATCGATGAATGACCAAACAAGATGATACCTGCGATCATCAGGGTATTGTCTTTCAGATACCCTCCCAGCGCGATCAATACAATAGCCACGCCTTTGTGATGAAACAGGTTGTAACAAAATGCGCCTGTTTTATTGCCACCGAGATAACCGAGCATGCTGATATCCGGCCCCAACACTAGTAACAGATACATCCACCAATCGCCGTTCAGGTATACCAGTGCCGCCACCGCAAGCGCCAGCATACACAATTCCTCTATCTGTACTAGTCGTTTCATGTTTAACCAGCCTGCTCTTCTGCTGCGTTGGCTGTCTCCGTTTTTGGTGCCCCCGGACGTCTTACATCAAATTCTTTCCATCCTTTATTGATATCGCCGAGCACTTCGATCTTTCCTTCCTGCACAAGTTGTTTCATGCGCCACATGATAAACACGTCACCGGTTTTGATCTTCATGCGGTTGAGCGTATTGGACAAAACGCGCCATGACTTCTGCCATTCACCGGTAACATTTTTCAGCAGTTCGTCATCAAAGAATGTTTCATCCCTGCTCACGATTTTCTTTCCTCCCTCGAGTATACGCACCAGGGCATTTTCATCACACAGTTTTTTCCATTCATCCGGGTCTACTTCAAACTCGCTGAGTGTGATGGGACGGGCCAGCTTGCGTGCCTTACGGAATTCAGAAGGGCGTATTTCGTGCAACCAGGATGGATAGAAAATATTTCCTTTCTCATTGATGAAAGGAAGGTTGTTCATGTACAACACCATGATGCGGCCCTGGAATTCGCGCAACTGCGGCATCAGCCAGTAATAGCCCGATACATCGTGCTGGTTTTGTCCCATCCAGATCCACACTTCCAGCTCCGGTTCTTCTTCCAGTTTCTTTTTCAGGTTGTGCACGGTGAGCTTATCATCGACGAGGTCGGCCTGTTCGGCGTACGGAGAGTTTTCCAGCAATGTTTTCCACCAGTCGCGGCGTTGCTGGTAACCTTCCGGCTCATAAATCGCCTGGATGGGCCCTACGGCAAAATCATCTTTGATCTGCCATACTTCGCCTGCAAGGTCCTCCTCGAGTTCGAGCACCTGTTGCATCAGCGCTACTTCACTTTCATTGAATACGATGTGTAACATAAATTATTTCAAGGGAGCAGATCACTCGGTTTCTACCGGTGCATCCAACTCTACTTTGAGGTTATTGATAATAAATTCCTGGCGGTCGGAAGTATTCTTACCCATGTAATATTCGAGCAGGTGATGAATATGATCACCTTCTTCCACCCGCATCAATTGCTTGCGCATATCGGCACCGATGAATTGTGCAAACTCATCGGGACTGATCTCGCCAAGTCCTTTGAATCGCGTTACTTCAGGACGGTTGCCGAGTTTCTTCATGGCTTTTTGTTTCTCCGCTTCGTCGAAACAATAGATAGTTTCCTGTTTGTTGCGCACGCGGAACAACGGTGTTTCCAGCACATACACTTTTCCGTGTTTTACCAGGTCGGGGAAGAATTGCAGGAAGAAAGTCATCAGCAGCAGACGGATGTGCATGCCATCCACGTCGGCATCGGTGGCGATAATGATATTGTTGAAACGCAGTCCTTCCATGCCTTCTTCGATATTCAGCGCATGCTGCAGCAGGTTGAACTCTTCGTTTTCATATACTACTTTTTTGGTAAGCCCAAAGCTGTTAAGCGGCTTACCACGCAGACTGAAGACGGCCTGGGTTTCCACATTGCGTGATTTGGTAATGGAACCACTGGCACTGTCCCCTTCCGTAATGAAGATGGTGGTTTCATTTTGCTTCGCGATGAACTCTTCACGGTTCTTTGCCGGCGGTTCATCGTTATAATGGTAACGACAATCGCGGAGTTTGCGGTTGTGCAGGTTGGCTTTCTTGGCGCGTTCGTTTGCCAGTTTTTTGATGCCGGCCATTTCCTTGCGTTCGCGTTCGCTTTGCTCGATGCGCTTTTTCATGGCCTCGGCCACCGCAGGATTTTTATGCAGGAAATTATCCAGTTCTTTTGCAAAAAAATCATTCACGAACTGGCGCATGCTCGGGCCATTCACGTCTACGTTGAGTGAACCGAGTTTGGTTTTTGTCTGCGATTCGAAAACCGGCTCCACTACCCTTACGGAAACGGCGGCTACGATACCGGTACGTATGTCAGATGCGTCGTAATCTTTTTTGAAAAATTCGCGGACCGTTTTTACAAACGCTTCGCGGAATGCCTGCTGGTGTGTACCGCCTTGTGTGGTATGCTGACCGTTTACAAAACTGTAGAGGTCTTCACCATAGTCGTTGTTGTGCGTAATAGCTACTTCAATATCCTCACCTTTCAGGTGAATAATGGGATAGCGGATCTCGTCTACATTGGTCTTGCGATGCAGGAGATCGAGCAGACCGTTTTTACTGGTATATGTTTTTCCGTTGAAAACGATTTTGAGACCGGCATTCAGGAAGCAATAATTCCAAAGGAGATTTTCCAAAAACTCGTATTGGAATTTGAAGTTTTTGAAAACCGTTTCGTCGGGTATAAACACAACGGCGGTACCGTTTTGTTCCGTGCTTTTTGTTTCCTTGTGTTCTTTGATCAATTCACCGCGTTCAAACTCTGCGCTTTTCTCTTTGCCGTCGCGGATGGCGGTTACTTTGAAATAATTACTGAGGGCGTTTACAGCCTTGGTACCCACACCGTTCAGGCCAACAGATTTCTGGAATGCTTTGCTGTCGTATTTGGCGCCGGTATTGATCTTGCTGACCACGTCCACGAGTTTGCCGAGCGGAATACCGCGGCCGTAGTCGCGCACGGTCACCTGCCGGTTTTCGATGGAGAGTTCGACTGTTTTGCCATAACCCATGGTAAACTCATCGATACAGTTGTCCATTACTTCCTTGACGAGTACGTAAATACCATCGTCCGGAGAGGAACCATCGCCGAGTTTACCGATATACATACCGGGACGCAGGCGGATATGTTCTTTCCAGTCTAGCGTTTTAATACTGTCGTCGGTATATTCAAACATGTTTGTGTCTTTCTCTTTGGCCATTGCTTCTTAAGTACGGTTCTAACGATGCTGAAATAATAGTCTTGTAACGGCTCGCCGTTTATGCAATCCGGCAAATATAACAAAACAGGCGACCCCGCCGGAATATTGAGTTATACACGGTTGTGGAAAAAATATACCCGGCATAATCACTTGTTTATCATCCACTTATCGGGCATAATTTGAAGATTTGATAATTTGAAAATTAGACAATTCACTTTCAAATCATCAAATTTTCAAATTGCCTGATTAATCCAGGATTACCACCTCTTCCGTGCCATCCTTCTCCTGCCAGTATACTTTTACTTTTTGGGAAATGAGGGAGTCGATTGATTTGCCCACGTAATCGGGTTGTATGGGGAATTGCCGGCTGAAGCGGCGGTCGATCAATACGCAGAGTTCTACCTTTTCCGGGCGGCCGAAAGCAAGCAGCGCGTCCAATGCGGCGCGGATGGTACGGCCGGTATACAGCACGTCATCGATCAATACCACATTTTTTCCTTCAATGGAAAAAGAGATATCGGTCTGGTTGGGCATATGCAATTCCTTACGCACATCATCGCGGTAGAAGGTGATGTCGAGCTTGCCGTAGTCTACCGTCCGGTCCGCCGGCAGCAATTGCCGGACCTGCCCTACAACCTGGTCAGACAAATAGATCCCGCGCGGCTGAAGGCCAATGACTACGGTATTTTCAAGGTCAACATGATTTTCCAATATCTGGTGACTCAGTCTGCGGATGGTAATAGCCAGTTGCGAAGCCGTAAGTATCGATTTCAAGCCTGTTGTTTTGGCGAATTTACTTAGAAGTAATAAGTTTTAAGTATTAAGTTGTAAGTTTTAAATGGCAGGTTACTGGTTATTGACAATTAAAACGCCCTGGTTCGTGTATACACGAACCAGGGCGAAAACTTATTACTTAAAACTTATTACCTACAACTCAATGGTGCTTGAACTGGTAGAACACGCCCAGTTGAAACACTCCATTGCGTGCGTCGTATGCACGGTTATCGCTGACATTGGCAATACCGGCATTAAAACGGGCATCAAAACCCACACCGGCAGGGAAAATGTAGCTGGCACCGAATACCCAGGAGAAGTCGATCGCTTTTAAATCATCTTTTACGTCCACTTCCACATCACCCACCTTGCTTTTGGCCACGGTCAGGATGCCGAGCTGAGGACCTGTTTGCAGACGGAAACCGTTGCCAAACATAAACTGTCCGAGCACGGGCATGTTCACATAATTCAGCTTAAGCTCATTTCTGCCGTCTTTGCCGCCTTGGGTTGAATAGACAATCTCTGGCTGCAGCGCAAACATTCTTGTCAGGTGAATATGTGCAAGACCGCCGAAATGTGCGCCGGCTTTTGTATCAAAGTCACGTCCATCATTGATAGCCACACGCGATAAATTAAGCCCTCCTTTCAAGCCAAACTCAACATGTTGAGCTTTTGTTACGGAGATGCACAGGAACAGAACGATGCTACTAAAAAGTACCTTTTTCATAAACTAGCAGATTTATTTTATTAATCAGAACCGTCTACCGGTTTCAACGTCCCCTTCTTTTAAAAAATCATGCCAATCACGTTTTGGCTCATCTATGTGCCTGTAATACAAAGGGGACGGCCTGAGCCATCCCCCGTTGAACTAAGCGGAAACTAAACTATTATTTGCCGAAAAAATCCCCCACGGACAAGCCGATATAGGAAGATTTTGTTTTGATAGAAGCATCTTCCAGGTCGTCGTTGTATTCGGAAAGATTGGTAAGCCCTTTAACAAAATTCAGGCTGAATGACAAGCCGTTTTTTAATTTATAGCCCGCAAGAATATTGGCGCCGGCTTCAAAACGCTTCTGGCTGAAGATCGACACTTCGCCATCAGCATCTTTGTCATAGAGATCGTACTCTACGTCATCGTTGCCATCTACTTTCATTTTAGATGAAAGGCCAAAAGACAGGTTGGGACCAATGCCACCAAAAAATCCGTTGGTACGATAAATAAACGTAATAGGCATATCGATGGTAAAGGTTTTGATGTTAAGTTTAACATCACCCAGTTCTTCAACATCCATTTTGTTTACACCTTTCATCATAAACAACAGTTCGGGCTGGATAGCGAAGTTTTCGGCAATGCCGATCTGCGCTACACCTCCCACCTGGAAACCCACGCGGGAACCGTTCCATTTTACATTTTGACTTCCTTCTTCAATTTTATAATTGAGGAAGCTCATATTGCCTCCGGCCTTTACACCGAAAGAGGTTTGCGCCGACGCAGTAGCCGCCGCGAAAGAAAGCATAACAGTTGCAAGAAAAATTCTCATTTGATAATTAATTAGCAGGTTAAAAAATTATTTGCCGAAGAAATAACCGATCGACAATCCGATATAGGAAGAATTATGTTTGATCGTCGCTTCGTCGAGATCATCGTTATATTTGGAACTATTGGTAAGACCTTTTGCAAAGTTCAGACTGAATGCCAGACCGCTTGCCAGTTTGTAGCCAGCCACAACGTTAGCACCTACTTCAAAGCGTTTCTGAATGAAGAAAGAGGCTTCGTCTTCATCGTACATGTCATAGGTATCCCCATCTGATTTTGCTTTGGAGGATACACCAAACTGCAGATTAGGACCAAAACCGCCAAAGAATCCTTTATTGCGATAAATGAAATTGATCGGCATATCAATTGTCATCAGCGTGAAATCGATGTCGTTAGTCGACATTGCAGGACGAACGCCGTTAGCACCTTTCATTACAAATAACAGTTCGGGTTGAAGAGCAAAATTTTCAGCAATGCCAATTTGCGCAACACCACCTACCTGGAACCCCAGGCGTGAGCCATCCCATGTTTGATTCTCGCTACCCGCTTCAATTTTATATCGGAGGAAACTCATGTTGGGACCGGCCTTGACACCGAAAGACGTTTGTGCAGAGACAGTTTGTGCAGCAAGACAGATAATAGCTGCAACGAGCATTTTTTTCATGATAAAATGGTTGGTTAATATATATGGTTGTGAAAAGAGACTTGATCATTACGTACAAACAGCAACTATGCACACGGTGGTATAAGCAGCAACCGGCTTATTACCGTCTGACAAGTTTGTAACAGGTGCGCCAGATATCTTCCCATTCGCGTGACGAAGGCACGCATCAGGTTTAGACTTTGTAACAGCGCAATGGATAATTAGGGAAAGAGTTGACTGTAATGCACCTTTCCGGACACGACAGTGCTTGAGTGAGGAATAGTTTCATGCTTAGTGGTTAATGGTTGAACGATTAAGCAAAATTAAGGCCAGATAACGTCACAATCAAAATCAGGACACCACTAAAAACAAAAAATACCACGTATGTGGTATTTCTTCTATCCGGAAAAAGGGGATTACGCGAGAGCGTGAATGGTGAATCGTCAATCGTGAATGGTGAATGGTCAATCGTGAATACTTACAGGCATTACCTATAGTGACTCTTATACCTTACACCTTACACCTTACACCTTACACCTTACACCTTATACCTCTGCTCATTGCTCCTGCAAAAATGCATACCGGTAATCAACCGGTGGTTGAAACGTTTCCTTAATAGTACGTGCGCTCAACCAGCGATAAAGATTAAGAATGCTTCCGGCTTTATCATTGGTTCCGCTCGCACGTGCGCCACCAAATGGTTGTTGCCCTACCACTGCACCGGTAGGTTTATCATTGATGTAAAAATTACCGGCGGCCTGCTTCAGTTTCACCGTTGCCCGCTCGATAGCAGCGCGGTCGGTGGAAATGATGGAACCGGTGAGCGCATAAGGAGAAGTAGTATCTACCAGCTCCAATGCCTGCTCAAATTCATTTTCATCGTATACATAAATAGTCAGCACCGGCCCGAAGATTTCCTCGCACATCGTAACCGACTGCGGATTTTTTGTTTCGATAACGGTAGGCTGAATAAAATACCCTTTGCTCTTGTCGGCATCGCCACCAACGAGGATCGTTGCGTTGGGATCTTTTGCCGCATCGTCGATGTATTGCCTGATCTTGTCAAAGCTCTTTTCATCGATCACCGCATTCACAAAATTGGTGAAGTCTTCTACCGTACCTACTTTGAAACTTTTTACTCCTTCCACCAGTTTCGCTTTTACGTCTTCTGCAATGTTGGAGGGAATATAGGCGCGTGATGCCGCAGAACATTTTTGTCCCTGGAATTCAAATGCACCGCGCAGCAAAGCAGTAGCCACCACATCGGCGTTGGCGCTTTTATGCACCAGTACAAAGTCTTTGCCACCGGTTTCTCCCACTATGCGTGGATAGGTGCGGTAGCTGGACATATTCTTACCAATCGTCTCCCACATTTTATTGAACACACCTGTTGACCCGGTAAAATGTACGCCGGCGAAATCCCGGTGATTGAAACATACTTCACCGAGTGTCGGGCCATCTACATACACCAGGTTGATCACACCGTCGGGCAGACCCGCTTCTCTCAGAATGCGCATGAACATCTGCGCCGAGTAGACCTGTGTGTTGGCAGGTTTCCATACTACCACGTTTCCGCAAAGTGCGGCCGATGTGGGCAGGTTGCCACCGATGGCGGTGAAGTTGAACGGCGTTACGGCCAATACAAATCCTTCGAGCGGGCGGTACTCCATGCGGTTGTGCATGCCGGGGCCGCTCACGGGTTGTTGTTTATAAATCTCGCCGAGAAAATGAACATTGAAGCGAAGAAAATCGATCAGCTCGCAGGCGGCATCGATCTCTGCCTGGTAAGCGTTTTTGCTTTGACCAAGCATGGTAGTACCGTTCATATAGGGACGGTATTTACCGGCGATCAGATCGGCGGCTTTCAGGAAAATACCTGCGCGGCTTTCCCAACTCATGGCCGCCCAGCTTTCGCGCGCACCAAGGGCCGCATCGATGGCCTGTTGCACGTGCGTGGCATCACCCGCATGAAAATGACCCAGCACGTGTTTGTTTTCATGTGGCGGGTGAATGGCTACTTTTTTCTCCGTGCGCACTTCCCGGCCCCCGATGTACATGGGAATATCAGCCTGCTCATTTTTGAGTTCAGCCAACACTTCTTTCAGACGTTTTTTTTCTGCCGAACCGGGACCGTAATTGAGTACAGGTTCGTTGGCGGGAAGCGGATAAGAAAAAGTTCCGATGCTCATATTTTACAATTAATTCCGCAGTTGCGGGAGTTATAGTAATCAGTTAGATGTTTCGTTTTCTTTCTCACTCATGAGGTAGGCTTTGATAAAGCCGTCGAGCTCGCCGTCCATTACCGGCTGAATGTTGCCGGTTTCGTAGTCTGTTCGGTGATCTTTGATCATTTTGTAAGGGTGGAATACGTAAGACCGGATCTGGCTTCCCCATTCGATTTTTTTCTTTTTCGCGTTGGTGGCATCCTTCAGTGCATTGCGTTTCTGCAGTTCCATCTCATACAACCGGCTCTTCAGCATCTGCATCGCGAGCTCGCGGTTACCAAGCTGGCTTCTGTCCTGCTGGCAAACTACCACGATTCCGGTTGGGATGTGCGTTAATTGCACCTTGGTTTCCACCTTGTTTACGTTCTGTCCGCCGGCACCTCCGCTTCGCGAAGTTTCCATTTTTACATCGGAAGGATTGATTTCGATGTTAATCGTATCATCCACCAGCGGGTAGGCATATACGCTCACAAAGGAAGTGTGTCGCCGGGCATTGCTATCAAAAGGAGAAATACGCACCAGGCGGTGTACGCCATTTTCGGCTTTTAAAAAGCCAAAGGCAAAAGGCCCTTCAAACTGCAGGGTGGCGGTTTTGATACCTGCGCCATCTCCTTCCTGCCAGTCCATTTCCGTTACTTTCCAGCCTTGCTTTTCACCGTACATGCGATACATGCGGGCGAGCATTTCGGCCCAGTCCTGGCTTTCGGTACCGCCGGCGCCTGCATTGATCTGCAGTACGGCAGGCAGTTCGTCTTCCGGCTCGTTGAGGGTGGCTTTAAATTCGGCGTCTTCGAGGGCGGACAGCGCGGCATCGTATGCCTGCTGGGTTTCTTCCTCGGTAGCGTCACCGGCTTTCCAGAACTCGAAGAGCACGGCAAAGTCCTCTACGGCCGTTTCGGTGGCTTCGTAGAGTTTTACCCAGTACTCATTGACCTTCATGTTCTTGAGAATCTCGGTAGCCCTTTTGTTGTCGTCCCAGAAACCGGGACTCAGCGAAAGTTGTTTATCGTCTTCAATCTTTAAGAGGCGGTTCTCGACGTCAAAGAAACCTCCTTATCCCGACAATGCGGGACCGCATATCCTGTAATTTTTCGATTGTCATGGCGCAAATTTAGGAAAAATTACGGCACCCGAACATCTGGTAGTGTTTTAGAATCGCGGACAGCGTGTTGCGTCAAGGGAAGTATTGAATTTATCGAGGAATCCTCTGTAGGTAACCGACAGCTCAAAACCACCCCGGCCTACCGAACGCGTAGCCAGTTTGGAGATGTTTACATCGTAACTGAAAGCCACGGCAAACGGGCGGTAATCGAGTTTAATAGTCGGAATGATGGCATCGCCCCAACGCAGGAACGCACCGCCGTGCAATACATAATCCGGCTCGTCGATCAGCGGACCTATCTTCAATCCGTACAACAGACCGCCGATAAATTCGGTATAACTGCCCTGCTTCATGAAATCGGAATAAAAAGTAATGGTTGAATAGTCGTTTACATCGGCTTTGAAATCTGCAGACAATACCATCTTGGGATCGAGCACTACAGAAGAAGCGTTGAAGAATGAATTACGCGGACGGTTGAAGTGATGATAGGCAAACCCGATCACCAGGTTGTTGTTTTCATTTTCACCCAAACTTGTATTGTAGCTAAGACCGGCACTCCCATCCCAGTAAGTAAAGCCGCTGGCCACCAGATCTTCCCCGTCAAAACCATTATCATATTGATTATTGGTCGTGATCTTGGAACGATCGAAACGACGTTGTACCATGCCACCCATGAAAGCGGCAGACAGATAACTGTTGCGGTAATCGCTCAATGATTTGTGATAGTTGATGGCAGGCATTACGATGGTCGTAGTCAGATTAGTGGTTCCCGCACGGTCATAATAAGCCTGTAATCCCAGTGTCATATAATCATCGCCCTGGCCGGGTTTTGATTTATATTCCACGTTGAAAGAACCGGTTTTATAAGCGTTGGCCACACTGTTCCACTGCGAGCGGTAAACGGCCTGCACACGTATATCGCCTTTCATGATACCTGCCAGCGCCGGGTTGCGGTACAGCGGTGTTTCATGAAATTGAGAAAAATGGATATCCTGCGCAGCCGCCGTTAGCCCGCACGCACAAACCATTGCTGTCTGAATGAAGTAAAATAGTTTTTTCATAGTCGTTCAATAGGTATTCGAATTTCAAAGGCCTACCGCAACAAAGTCACGTCACCTTTATAGGATAATATTTCGTTATTCTCACAAACCACTTCGATGCTGTATACAAAAACATCGGGAGCCAGCTTCTTGCCGCGATAGGTGCCATCCCATCCTGCAGCAACATCGTTGGCATTGAAATTCTGCGCTTCAAACACCAGCTCCCCCCAACGGTTGAACACCCGGAAGGAACGGATTTTCTGCAGTCCTTTGCCTCTCGGATAAAACACTTCGTTCATGCCATTTCCGTTAGGAGAAAATGTATTCGGTACAAACAGGTTGCCATTGTTGCACACCACATAAACCGTCAACTCATCACGGGCGGAACAGCCTCCTTCGTTGGTCACATCGATTACATACTTTGTCGTCTGCCGCGGAGAAGCCGATGGAGCAGGACAATCGATACAGGTGAGGTTGTAAGCCGGCGACCATCTCCAGGCCGTGACGTCGGCAGAACCCGTGGCGCGCAATTGTACAGCCGAACCAACAGCCAGCGTCTGATCAGGCCCGGCCTCCACCTGCGGAATAGGATGTACTTTAACCAGTATGTCTGCCGTATCTGCAAAACAATTATCGTTGTCACGTCCGATGACGCGGTAAGTTGTAGTAGTGGTCGGATTGGCTTGTGGTCTTGGTGAAGACGTACTGCTTAATCCTGCCGACGGCGACCAGGTATAGCTGTCGGCACCTGAAGCAGACAACCGCGTACTCTGACCCACACACAAGGTATCACCTGGGCCTGTTTCCATTACAAAAGGTTTGCGCACCCGCACGGCTACCGTGTCTTTGTTGCGACAACCCGCAGCGCTCACTCCTTCGACGATGTATTGAATATCATCCTGCGGAATAGCGAGTGGAGCCGCACAGTCATCACAACTCAATGTGGCGGCAGGTTGCCACAGATAAGTGCTCGCACCGGTTGCCCGCAATGGTAAAGGCGTACCCAGGCAGGCCACAAGATCAGGTCCGGCGCTTACAACCGGCAACGGATGTACGATCAATGTATGCGTTGTGGTATCATGACAATTGTTTGTATCGGTTGCTATAAGCCGGATATTATACGTAGCTGCGGTAGCATAGGTTTGCAGCGGTGGTTGCTGCACGCTGGCCGTATTGCCATTTCCCAATTGCCAGTCCCATTGCAGCGAAGCTGCATCACCGCGGTTCACTAAACCTCCAAATTGAATCTCCGCAGGTACGCAGGATTCAGTAGCGCCCTGAACGGCAACCAGTGGTCGTGGATATACGCGCACCGCGGCCGGAAGCGTAAGCGAATCGGAACAGCCTGTTTGTGTTTGGGCAACAAGTTTAACATCATAATCGCCAGGAGCGGCGTAGAAATGTTGCGGCGCAGCATCGGTGCTGGTAGTGCCGTCGCCAAAACTCCACAACCATCCCGTGATATAATCGTTGCTCACGGTTGTATTGGAGAAGTTCACCGTAAGCTGATCGCAGGCAGCGGGACGATCCGCAAAAAAGTCGACTACCACACCGGTCACTTTGATCGTGTCCAACCCCTGGACAGGCACGGCACATCCTGCCGCGTCACGCAGGATGATACGTGGTATATACTCACCGGCTGTGGCATAAGTATGGGTAATGGTCGGCTCCGAAGTCAATTCTGTCGTACCATCGGTAAAGTCCCACAGAAAAGTAGCGGCGTTGGAAGCGGTGGCGGTAAAAGTTACAGTCAAAGGGTTACAACCAACGAGCGGTGTGTAACTGAACGTACCGGAAGGCCCTTTTAACTCGATGCGTTGAATCGCCGAATCCTGGCAACCACCCGGACCGGTTATAATCTGCTTCGCGAAATAAATACCGGGCAACGTATAGGTATGCACAGGATCTGTCAGCACAGAAGTATTGCCATCACCAAAATCCCAGGTAATACTGCGTGCATTCACTGCAGTATTGGTGAAACGTACTTCAAGCGGCGGGCAGGTGCCTACCGAATCGGATACCGTGAAGCCGGCCTGCGGCATGCTGATATTGATATAGTCAGGTTTGGTAATGGAATCGCGGCAACCATAAAGATCGACTACCACCAATTTCACGGGATACAAACCTGTATTGGAATAATTATGAACCGGATTAATGGCTGTTGCGCCTTGTCCGTCACCAAAGTCCCAGGTGTAGTTCAGCAGCACCCCCCATGAGTTATTGATAAAGCTGACCGGTTTGCCGATACAGGATGCAGTGTCCGGCGAATAAAAATCTGCCACCGGTTTTGAGATTATGACCGCTGCCGTGCGGCTTACTTTATCCTTACAACCATAGCTGTCCGTAACGGTCAGCGACACGGTATAAGTACCGGCCGTAGCATAAGTATGCCCAAAAGGAGGAGCCGTATTTACTTCCGTTATACCATTTCCATAATCCCATTCCCAACTCGTGATCGGATGTTGTCCGTCTGTCACAGACTGGTCGTTGAACATGATGTGAGGATTATAAATACAGGCGGCCGGTGCAGAAGGAAGGAAGGCTGCCGTTGCGCCGTATACATTGATCGTGTGCTTAATGCTGTCTACGCATCCGAGCGCATCGACGATAACGAGTTTAACGGTATAAGTACCGGCATTTGTATAAGTATGCGATACGGACTGCTGATTGTTCGATACAGCCGTGCCATCACCAAAAGTCCATTGCCATGATTGGATGTTCGCACTATTGATCCCATTTGCGGTAAAGACCAATGCTGTGTTGCGGCACACTTCGGGGCTCGCCGGTGTGAACGCTGCTTTTTCATCTATCACCCTTACCGTTCTTGTTGTCCGGTGCGAGCAACTGCCATTGGTCACTGTCAGCATAACCGTATACGTACCTGGTGAAGCATAGGTATGCAAAGGATGCTGCTGCGTAGAAGTTTGTCCGTCACCAAATTCCCAGAACCATGTTTCAGGCCCGATCGAACGATCGGTGAACTGCTTTGAATATTTGTCAGTACAATTATTTGCCACATCGAACAAAGCGATCGGCGGTTTAATGTGGACGATGTTGGTGTAACGGACCGTATCGGCGCAGGTATTGCTCATTACAATCAGCGTTACACTGAAATAACCGGTATCGCTGTAAAGATGTGAAGGATGCTGCAGGTTGGAAGTACCACCATCGCCGAAATCCCAGAACCATTCATCAATGTCATCCCCTGTGCTGTTGTCGGTAAACTGGACAGGATCGGACGCGCATACATCCGGAGGCAATGCACTGAAATCGGCATTGGGCTTCACACCTACCCTTACTGCACGGTTAATGGTAACAGTACGTGTACAACCGCCAACTGTTGTGATGGTCAATGCTACATCGTATGTTCCGGCGCGCGTGTAGGTATGGGCGGGTGTGGCCGATGAGGAAGTAGTTCCGTCTCCAAAATTCCAGAGATAAGACGCCACCGGTTCGTTAACCGTAACGGTGGCCGTAGGATGAACGGTAGCCGGCACACAACCGGTAACCGGAAAGCCTTCGATTACTATTTCGGGCAACTCGATATTGATATAATCCGTGCGGGTCAATGTATCGCGGCAACCGGACGCATTGGTTACGACCAGTTGCACCGTATACACACCCGGCGCGGTATAAGTGTGCGAAGGATTGGAAGCGGAGGATGTGCCACCATCACCAAAGCTCCATTCGTAAGTATAATTGCCGGATGCGGCTGGTGTAAAGGAAACGTTGAATGGCGCCTGGCAGGATTGCGTGGCACTTGCCGTAAAACCTGTGGGCGGTTTTGGATTTACTTTGATCTCACGCGTAATGGAATCCTTACATGCGCCGAAATCATTTACCAGTTTTACAGTGTAAGTACCAGCTGTTGTATACGCATGCGTTGCCGTTAAACCCGTAGCCATTGTGCCATCGCCGAGGTGCCAGACAGATACACCCGGTACAGGACTCGTGGTATTCACAAAAGATGCAGGACTACCTACGCACACGCTATCGGGTGATGTAAACGTTGAATTGATTGTACCTACGGAAATAAGATTAGGTTTACGGATGGTATCGCGGCAACCCTGCGGGCTAATGACCACCAGCATAACCGTGTAGGAACCCAGCGCCGTATAAGTGTGTGAAGGATTTTGTTCTGCCGAAACACCACCATCACCAAATTGCCACTCAAAGCTCAGGTTACCCGGGCCTGTAGACGTATTGGTAAATTGAATGGTAGGATTTGCTTCACAGGTTTGCGCCGTGGTATTGGTGAAGTCCGCCTTTACGCCTTGCGTGATGGAAACGTAGGAAGGAATAGAAAAAACTTCAGTACAGCCGTGGCTGTTGGTTACGCGCAATGTAACGGTAAAGTTACCGGCGATGGTATAAGTATGTGAGGGGTTTTGCTGAGTGGAAGTAGTACCGTCGCCAAAGTCCCATAGCCAGCTGCTCAATGTGCCGCTTACGGGCAAACTGGCATCCGTGAATTGTACGGTATGCGGAAAGCAGCCCGCCGTGCCGGTGCCGGTGAATGAAGCAACGGGTTTAGGGAAAATGGTAATCAATTGCTGGCGTACAACGGAATCTGCATTGGCACCATTGCGCACAACAAGTTTTACGCTGTAAGTACCTGGATTGAAATAAGAAGCGGTGGGATGCTGCAGGGTGGAAATAGTACCGTTGCCCAGATCCCATCTCCACGAGGTGGGGTTACCTGTGGACAAATCTGTGAAGCGTACCACAAGCGGAGAACAGCCTTCGGTAACGGAGGCTGAGAAATCGGCGTGCAGCTGGGCATTGGTGTTGTTGTGTATGAAGAAGACGAACAACATACATGACAACACCCGGTTTATCCGGGATAAAAATTGGTTCATTTCAATAGGAATTCGATCTGATCTGATTGTCAGTCTTACGAAGTTAGATCAAAGATTTTCTTCATAGAACGTACTTATACGTGATATTCATGCCGCGGAATTTTCCGCTTTTATATTTAAGCATTAACACCTAAAAACCATAATGCATTACGGGTATTTCCGCGTGTTTTTCCCCCGTTGTTAACGCAAAGTTTTTTTAAATGATTGGCAGAATTTACCTCCCCTAAAAGAGCAGCAGCAGGTAATTGACTTCCTCCCTCGTTTTTTTACCAGGCAAAAACCACTGTATAAAAAAAGACCGCTTCGCGGAAAACGAAGCGGTCTGCTATAAGAAAATCGGTTAAGCTTACTGAATCACGAAAGGTCGAACCATTTGTTGTTCGGCACCAGCGATGATAAGCTGATACGTGCCTGCCTGTGCATTCGCCGGCAGTTGTACAGCTTCTGTGATAGCGCCACCCTGGTGTACAAACACCTGGTTAACGATCTGCTGTCCCTGCATGTTCACTACACGGATGGTGTAAGTGCCTTTGGCGAGGCTTGTCGCCTGGAGGGAAAGCTGCTGACCTTTAACGATCGGGTTGGGATACAACACTACTACGGTAGTTTGTCCTTCGCTGATATCAACCTTCACAACAATGCTGAATTTGTTGCGGCCATCGCTCTCTGCAGACTTGATGCGGTAGTAGTTGATTCCACGCACCGGAGTTGCATCGAGGAAGGAATATTCCGCTTTCTCGCCATTGTTGAGACGTGCGTTTACATCGCCGATGGCGGTAAAGCTGCGTCCGTCGACCGAACGTTCAACAGAATAGTTGAGCACGTTACGCTCCGTCAGATTTGACCAGTCGATGCGGATGCCTGTACCTTGTTGTACGGCTTTTACATTACCGAAACTAACCGGCAGTGCAGCAGTGGTTTTGCTGATGGCGAAAGGTGAGAAATCGAGCTGGCCTGTGAGAGCTACAGCTTGTAAACCATTGCCGGGAGTCAGCGGCTCGATACCACCTGCAGCAACCCAGTCGCTTCCATTATAATGCCACACGCGTACCGTTCTTACCGGATCACCGTTATAAGCAACATCATTCACAAGCTGACTATTGTCTGCATCGTCGAAATAGAGCGTGATATCGGGAGCGGTCGATACGGTAGCCGAAGGCTGTATATGCCAGGTGCGGTTAACCGCTTTGCTGGTATTAAACGGAGATACAACATTATTGACGGCATCTTCAACACGTACGCTCCAGTTGAGGCTGCTGCCGTTGTTGATGTTTACAGGGTTGTAGGTGCTGTTGCCAACGGGGAATGAACGCAGGGTTCCGGCCACTGTATTGAGTTGCAGTACACCTGTACCATTCGTGCGGACATAAGCTGTGGGAGAAACGTTGTTGATATTGCCTCCAACAATCAGGTTGTTGTTGCCCAGCACAATGAAACCGCTGCCCTGCAGGTTGATGTCGCCGTTTACTGTTTTGGCGGATTGCAGGGTAACAGTGGTGGTCACGCCAATTTCCAGTCCGTTGGCGTTCGGGTTGATGGTACCTGTACCACCCAGTGTGGCGGTTGTTCCGTCAATCACCAATGCACCCACTCCATTGGCAATGGTAACATTGCCCGTACCGGTAATGCCATTACGGAAGATCTTATCGCTTGTTCCGGTGAAACCGACATTGGCATTTGCTTCCAGTATACCGTTAACCGTAAGTGCTGTACCACCTCCTACTGACGCAAGTGCAGCAGAGATGCGGAGAATAGGCGTTGTCAGTACTGCATCAGGGAAGAAAGTAACACCGGTAGTGCCGGGTACTGCGGTTGTATTCCAATCGAAGATCGCGCCGTTCTCCCAGATATAGGTAGTGGCCGTTACGAGGAAACCATTCTGACCGCCGCCGCCGATAGAGCCCCCTGTACCCAGGCGGATGATACCGTTGGTCTGGATCAGTACGGTTGCACCGGCGCTGATTGTTTGATAGTTGGTATAACCAAGACCGGACGTTACGTGGTATACACCACCACCATGGATGATAAGGTCATCTCCTGCTCCGTCGGCTATCGTAAGACGGTTGCCAGTTGTGGAAGCATTTTCCAATACACCACCAGTGGCGATCTCGATCTGATCAGCCGTAGCGGAAGTGGTAACGGTTACCGTATGACCGTTGCGGATGGTAATGGTATTGGCCGCCGCTGTTGGAGTGATAGTGGCAGCGGTCCAGGTTAATCCATCGGGTGAAGTTTCCCAGGTAGTGGCACTATTCCAGTTACCGCTTGCAGCAGAACGGAAATAGTCGCTGGGAGCAGAAGCAAGTTGGATATCGAAAGCTGCGCTGGTAATATCCCAGTCGAGGGTTCCATCTCTTTCAATGTTAAGCATGAGGCCTGTACCGGTTGCGGTGTGCGTCAGCGAAGCAAAGGTAGTAAGACCTGCTACTGCCGCTGTTACCACAGGCGTGCCGCTGAGTGTACCGGTAGAGGTTACACGCAGGCTACCGGTGAAATCGAGGTCGCGGTTGCCGTTTGCATCATTGGCACTGACGGTTATGGCAGGCGTCATTGCGGTATTCAATCCGGTGGGTGAGGTTGTATTTTGTACAAAAGACAACTGTGAAGCGGCAACGGTAACTACGTTGGTGCCGGCCCCTGAACTTACAGACTGGCTGGCAGCAATACCTGAGCTACCCGCCCCTGCAGTGCTTACAGAAGAAGTCTGCACCTGGAATTCAAACGGCTTTCCATCGATGGTCAATGGCAGTGTACCACCGAGGGCTGTATTGAGCCATATTTTCACCGTATAGTTTTTAGTTGCGTTGTCCGCTACATAACCGATCGCTCCCGTTGTAGTTGGCAGTGAAGCGAAGGTAATACCGGTTGCGCTGATGGTACCGGCAACGGTATTCGTACCGTCAGACAATTCTGCACCGGCGATTGCCTGTGTCCAGTTGGACAATAATGCGTCGTTGTTGGCCCCCTGACCGATAATGATCTGGTTGATCAGTGTAGGATCGGCGTCGTTCGTGCTGCCATCATCCACCACACTGAAACTGAAATTGGTTGAAGCCGCACCTGAATTATTTACCAGGGATGAAATGCTTGCCGGCGCTGTCACTGGTCCTGCAACAATAGTTGAAAGACCGGAAGCCGTGGCAGCATAAGTAGCCGTTACAGATACATTATCAATGGCAATGCCTTGCGAACTGGAGCCTGTGGTATTGATGAGCCAGCGCAGGTAGAAATTGCTGCCGGGCGCAATGCTTAAGCTGCTGATTGCAATACCGGTTTTGGGTATCGTCAATGGAGACGCCAACGTATAGGAGCTGCCGCCAGTCGGGAATGAAGTTGTTGCAATATCGCCTGCAGCAACCGAAGTCCAGCTGGTGCCATTAGTGGAGTAGAAAAACTGAATAGATGCTGCTGCGGAGTTAACACGGTAGCGTTCGGCATCATAGCCTACGGTCAGTTCGGTAATGTTGGTAGTACCGTCGTTAACGAAGAATGCCATTGGGTTGTTGGGACTATTAAAGCTTCCCGAAGTCATGGCACCGATAGCTCTTTCGGAGGCAGAAGATCCAAAGTTATAAGTTCCTCCCGCAGAAGGCGAACCCGAACTTGCCTGTTGCGTAACAACAGTGGCACCGCCTGTCCATGTTGGTGCTGCTGTTTGAGCCCCCATACGCCAGTTGGCCGGAAGGTTCAACGTTGCCGCCATCCCGTCGAAGTCCTGCGAATAGGCAGGCGCTAAATTGGTGAGACTGATTTGCGCAGATGCCGCGCCGGCAACGAACATCGAAGAAAGAAATAAGTAAATTTTCCTCATAGATCCTTTTTTTAATGAAAAGAAGATGTTTTCCAGGTGAGTGGCTTCAGGAGGAAATTGGAAAGTTGAATTTTCGAAAGATGGCAATTCGATTTCTATGCGAACAGCGAAACTATTGTATTACTAAGTATTCAGCCAAATTCCGGACAATGGATTTTTCCCCTGCCCGACCAGGTTTTTACCCTGACACAATAATTTTACCTATGAACAGAAAGCTTTCTGTGCCGGTAAAAATTCTGTGTTAAGTTTCTGTAAACTCAGCTTTAAGCCGTTTAAAATCTTTTGTTGATATCACTGCTGTTAAGGATCGCGCGCAAATAACTGACCCATAGGAGAAAGTTAGTCTCACTTACCGGAGCTGCTTAACAGTAGTGCTATGGTCTAAAAAGACGAAATGCATGTGGGGAGATGCCAGGTACTGAAGACTCAGCTCCTTTCACTGCAACACATGACGGGAATGTGTTTTCTAAGGGAATGGTAATACGATTCGGACGCCGGACACCGAATATAACCAGGATTTAACATTCCAGGAAATTTTTATTCGCCGGGAGTGTCTCCTGTGGCGGGTTTCGGCGTCTTGTAATCGGGCAGCAGGGAAACGACAAGCATGATGGCTGAAGCAACCAATACAACATAAAACCCGGCTTCGCGTTCGGGGCACTCTCCTGCCTCGCAGCTTCCCAGCACGATGAAGTTGCGGATTGCCCAGGACATATTGAGTGCTGCGACCAGCAGGTTAAGTCTTTTGGCCCAGATGCGCGGGGTAAAAAGAAACACCAGGAAAAAAAAGGCAGTAAGGAAATGGAAATAACCCGGCCGGCCGTAACGTGTGCCCTCCGCCGCCACGCCGCTGATTACGATATCATGTCCCGGAATAATGATCCAGTTCATAAAACATCCGGCAATCAGTAATAAAGTAGCCAGCAGGCCAATCCAAGTAGTTTTTCCAAACATATTTTTTCTTTTACGGACGTATGGGCGTGCAAGATATAAAATGTAGGGAAAAGAGCGGTATGCCAATTGGGTATTCAGGCGTCGTAATACCTGAGCACGGGAAAAGGGACCGGCAATGTACTGAACACTGAACGTTTGACCTGCGCAAGCGGTAGCCGCCTGGTGGTTCGTGTCTTCACCACAACTGTTCGGAAGATTTTTAAAACTTTTCAATCCGGCATCATGCCGCCTTTGGTCTGCAAACCAACGGAACTGGTCATCCTTAGCCTATCAAGGAAATCTCACGCTTGCTTGTTGGTCGGAGACCAACAAGGGCTAAAAGAAATCTGAGGCTTGCTTGTTGGCGGAGACCAGCGAGGGCGAAAAGAAACCTCACGCTTACCTGTTGGTCCGAGACCAGCGAGGGCGCAAGGGAACCTCACACTTGCTTGTTGGTCGGAGACCAACAAGAGCGCTCGCTAAGTATTGAATAAAATTTCCCTGGCTCGTGTAAAGAACAACGGAGATCGATTTACGATTCACGATTGACCATTGACGATTCACGATTCACCCAAAAAAAGAACGGCACCTTTTGAGGGGCGCCGTCTTTGCTGAAAAACACAATTCGTTATGCTTAGAATTTGAAACCTACTGTCAGGCTGAACACACGGTGTTTGTTGTTGCGGTCTTCGCTGTTATCACCTGTAGAAGCAATTTTAGCAAGACCCAGACCGTAGTTGGCAGTGAATACGAAAGCACCAGCTTCAAAACCTGCCAGACCATTCAGACCAAAGTCGAAGCGACGTACACGGAATACACCTGCATCTTCCTGCTCTTCTGTCAGCGGATCGTCATCGTTGAATTCGATGTCTGATTCTGAACTACCGAAGAGTTCGGTGTCTGTTTTGAATTTACCGCCTACACCCATGGCTACATAAGGACCAGCACCGAAGAACAGTTTAGCTGCACCAGTCGGTGTTTTGAATACCAGGTTTACTGGTACTTCAATGTACTGGGGATTGAATGTTGTTTTCACATAATCCAGGTCACCGGGGTTACCGTTCTGAAGTTTTACACCCTTACTTGAATAAAAGATACCGGGTTGAATGGCGAGGAATTCGGTAATGTTGAAATCACCAACGATACCTGCCTGCCAGGTTGTGAGCATGCGGGAGTCATCATAGCCTCCATCGTCTTTGTTAGAGATGTTGGCAAAGTTTACACCTCCTTTGATAATTACGGACGAGCCTGGGGATGACATGGGGCTTGTGGTGCTTTGTGCTTTCACTGCGGCGGCAAGGGTAAACAGTGAGAGAACGGATAAAACGATACGCTTCATTTTTTTGCTTTTTAGGTTAACAAACTTTATTCGTTTTTTAGAGTGCATAACCAACCGCATCTTTGTCTGACAGCATTGATCTGTACTATCAGTCCAACCGGTAGAGAATGATGCAGTTGGCCGTTATCGACCTAACTTTTGCAAAGGGCTTGCCAGACTTTTTCAGGCGTGTAATGACTTGATTGGTGAAGCGTTATCTCCACACTTTGCGGTGTGGAAGGGGCATACTATACATGAATCACTGCCGGTTCTTTACCCGGCTGGGTAGCAGATTGCGCATCGTCGTAGATAACAGACGCGATAACATCAGGAGATGTCCATTTGGAAAAATCCGCATCCGGCATCGCTTTCCGGTTCTGCGGTGTATCGATAGTAGAGGGAACGATAACAGTAAAGGCCACGCCTTTTCCGGCAGCTTCAGGTTGTAAAGCTTCTGCAAGGCGAAAGAGTAAGGATTTAGAAAAGCCGTAAGCAAGCGATGAGGCGCTTTTCGGTGCATGTTCTCCGGGCAGCGAACCGATTAAATATATTTTTCCACGCCCGTATTTTAACATATGTGGAAATAAAGGCCGGATGATGTTGTAAGCAGTAAGGAAGTTGATCTCCATCTGTTGTGTAATATTCTCCACAACCGTGTGTTCGAGATCGCCCGGCGCATAGCCTCCCGCTGTAAGTACGGCCACATCCAACGGCCTGAATTTTCTTGTACAACCGGCTACAAATTCACCCGCGGCCTTTTCGTTTTTCAGGTCCACTACATTGTTTTCCCAAAGAACGCCGTTGCGTGCGATAGCCGTAGCATCTCCGTGCCCGAATGTGCCGGTCACATTGTACCCTTCGTCAAAGAAACGACGGGCTACAGCTTCTCCGAGATTTCCGGATGCCCCGGTAACAATGATATTGCGGCGACGGTTCTGCTCCATGTATTAAAGATAAGACAGGGACGGCAGCAAGTGCAAATTCAATTTGAAAATTTGATCCGGCACTTCGGAATGTGGCTTTGTTAAATGATTGTTCAACCTTGTTTTATTATTCTTATCACTTTACTAAATAAAAAAAGCCCCCCAATATTAATTGGAGGGCAATCAATTTGTTTCTGGCTTCAACCCGAATATCAGTTTCACTGACATACCGACGGCCGGATATGAGGTCTTTCCCGCGCGGATTAACAGGTGAAAGGAGGAATTTGGATCCCAGAAAAGGGTGTAAAGAACTGTGGTTGCTGACCCTAAGATATATCGTTCTTTATCTTATTCAAATACCCCAACCCAAAAATTATTGACACCCTGTGGAAAAATTCAAAAGTCAATCGTGAATAAGGTCGCCACGATTCTAATCCATAAACCTTAAACCTTATACCCTACACCTTATGCTTATGCCTTATACCTAAACTTATTACCTATTCTCAGGCATACATTTCCTCGCGAAGCGTTTTCACGCGGCTATCGTCCAGGTATTCATCGAAGGTCATCAGACGATCGATAATGCCTTTAGGCGTCAGCTCGATGATGCGGTTGGCCACCGTTTGCATAAACGTATGGTCATGGCTCGTAAGCAGGATAATGCCTTTATATTCCATACACTGTTCGTTGAAACTTTGGATGCTTTCCAGGTCGAGGTGGTTGGTCGGCTGATCGAGTACGATACAGTTGGGGTTTTGCAGCATCATGCGACTGAGCATGCAACGCACTTTTTCACCTCCGCTGAGTACATTGGTCATTTTCGTTACGTCATCACCACTGAACAACATTTTGCCCAGGAAGCCGCGCAGGAACGGTTCATCTACATCCGTTACATGCGGTGGTACGTATTGACGCAACCAATCCATCAGGTTCAGCGGCTCATTGAAGTATTTGCTGTTTTCCTGCGGCAGGTAAGCCGTAGTAACGGTTGTGCCCCATTCGAAGGTGCCGGAATCGGCAGAGCCTTCGTTATTGATAATATTAAAGAAGCTTGTTACCGCCAGCGGATCGCGGCTCAGGAAAGCGATTTTATCCCCTTTGTTGACAGAAAAAGTAGCATCCTTGAAGAGGATACGTCCATCGACTGAGCTTGTCAGTTTTTCTACGTTCAGAATCTGGTTGCCTACTTCCCGCAGCGGTTGGAAAATGATGCCCGGGTATTTGCGGTAGCTTGGTTCAATTTCTTCAATAGACAATTTTTCCAGGGCTTTTTTCCGGCTGGTTGCCTGCTTGCTCTTTGACGCGTTGGCACTGAATCGTGCGATGAAGTCGATAAGTGCCTGGCGTTTTTCCTCTGTTTTTTTATTCTTATCGCTCAACTGGCGGGCCATCAGTTGCGAGCTTTCATACCAGAAGGTATAGTTACCGGTAAATATCTTGATTTTCTGACGGTCTACGTCGGCGATATGTGTACACACGGCATCGAGGAAGTGACGGTCATGGCTCACTACGAGGACGATGTTTTCATAGTCGGCCAGGAAGTTTTCCAGCCAACCGATGGTTTCGATGTCCAGACCGTTGGTAGGTTCATCGAGCAGCAGGATGTCGGGGTTACCAAACAGCGCCTGTGCCAGGAGCACACGTACTTTAAGGGTAGAAGGAATGTCTTTCATCAATGCCTGGTGATACTCCTCTCCCACGCCCAGTTCTCCGAGCAGGGTGCCGGCATTGCTCTCGGCCATGTAGCCATCCATTTCTCCAAACTCGCCTTCGAGTTCGGCGGCTTTCATGCCGTCTTCTTCAGTAAAGTCGGCGAGGGCATAAATCGCCTCACGCTCTTTCATCACCGCCCACAGTTTGGTATGGCCGATCATTACGGTATTGAGGACTGTTTCTTCGTCAAACTGAAACTGGTTTTGTTTGAGTACGGCCATGCGTTCTCCGGGCGTAATGGATACGACGCCTTTGTTAGGCTCTATCTCTCCGCTGAGGATTTTCAGAAAAGTACTCTTTCCTGCTCCGTTTGCGCCGATTACGCCGTAACAATTGCCTTTGGTGAAATTGAGATTAACCTCTTCAAACAATACCCTTTTGCCGTAAGCCAGCTTAAGGTCCTTAACACTGATCATGTTTCGTAAATTATTAAGTCTGCGTTTCCCGGAATAGCCGGGTCTTTTTTGGAAGGTGCAAAGGTAAGCTAAAATGCGCTAGTGTACATTATTTCAAAGAGAATAGCCACGTCTTTGAGGACGTGGCTATTCATTATTTTTTAGAAAAAAGCCTGATTAGTTTACAACCAGCACTTTACCTTCTACCAGTTTTTTACCTGATGCATCGCCTACCACTACGTGATAGATGCCACCCATCAACGGACGGATGTCAACATCGAGTAATTGGTAAGGACCGGTAATGGTAAACTGACGCTGATACACTTTGGCTCCTTTGGAGTCGAATACAGTGATCAGGCGGCTCGTGTTCTGACCATTTGAGTTAAAGTAAGAAACCGTAAAGCGGCCATTGTTCGGGCTGGGATAAATGAACAGTCTTGAGCTGGATGTAGCTCCGATGCTCAGTACGCTCGATTCATTGTTACAGCCGGTAGTCGTATTCACAATAGCTACTTTATAATCGCCAACTTTTACGGAGTCAACGAGGAAACTGGTGCCTGTTACACCGGGCAATACATTACCGTTGAAGTACCAGGTAATGTTGAAGCCGGCCGCACTCGGAACGATGTTCGCATTGAGTGTGGTCTGCTGACCAGGCAGCAGGTTGGTAAACGGTGTGGCAGTAAGATCAACAGTCGGCCGGGCATTTACCGTTAATACGGCTGCTGTAGAGAACACAGGAGCGGTACAGGTTGCGTTGGTCAACGCTACGCGGTAACGGTTGTTGTTCATTGCGGTAGTGACGTTGTTTACCTGCAAGGTTGCCGCTGTTGCGCCGGCAATACTGTTGTAGTTGGCACCACCGTCGGTGCTTACCTGCCATTGATACAGTACACCCGGCGATGTGGAAGACGCTGTAAAGGTTACGTTGCCGGTAGCACAAATAGCCGTGCTGGTCGGGTTGGTACCTACCGTAGGCGGACTCACCACGGCCAATGTAGCCGCAGAAGAGGTTGCCGGTGAAGGACAGGTACCGCTCACGATCACACGGTAACGGTTGTTGTTCATCGCGGTAGTGATAGAGTTAACCGTTAAGGATGCATTGGTGGCTCCAGCGATGTTGTTGAAGTTAGCACCTGCATCAGTGCTGAGCTGCCACTGGTAGCTGATCCCGGTACCGGAAGCCGTTACAGAGAAGGTAGCGTTGCTGCCGAGACACAATGTTGCATTCTGTGGTTGCGCAGAAATAGCAGGAGCCGTCTGCACAGTCAGTTGAGCAGGATTGGAAACAGCACTTCCGCACTGACCGGCTACCACTACGCGATAGCGGTTATTATTAAGTGTAGCTGCAATGGCATTGAGTGAAAGTGTTGCGGTTGTTGCACCGGAAACATTGGTGTAGTTGGTGCCACCATCCGTGCTTACCTGCCATTGGTAGCCGGTAGCGCCGGTTGCGGCAACGGTAAAGCTCACATTGGAACCTGCGCAGGAGGTAACTGCAGAAGGTTGTGTGCCGATTGTTGGAGCTGCACCAGGATTGATGGTAATCTGCAAATCACGTGTTCTTACCACAGCACCTGCGGTGCCGGTAATGGTGATTGTGTATGTTCCTGCAGCCAATGAAGCGAGTCCGCTCACTGTGGCCGTCACCGATGTACCAGGTGTTACAGGATTGGCAGCATAAGATACGCTGGCACCTGCGGGCACGTTGGTTGCGGTAAGATTGATCGGTGTGCTGAATCCGCTTACACCGGAAGTGGTGAAGGTAAACGCGGTGCTTGCCGGAGCGGGGCAACTAAGTGTTGCGGGCGTAGCCGCACCAAAATCAAAACCTGTTACAGGTGTAGTGAGCGTGAAGTTAGCGTTGGAAATATCAAAGAAAATATTGTCGATCGCTTCTACTTTCACACGGGCAGTAGTACTGGTTACGGCAGGGAATGTTACTGCTTCAGAACCGTCATTGGCGGTGCTTGCCAGCAGTACGGTCGGGAACGTAAGGCCGCCGTCTGTAGACAGCGATATCTTAACATTGGTAACGCTGATCGGTGCAGTATTGGTGTTGGCCACGTTCCACGTTACGGTTTGAGTAGAACCGCCGGGATAGCTTTCGCCACCGTTTGGAGAAGTAACCGTGAATGGTGTTGAACCAACTGCATTTACTGTGAATACGGTTGTATTCTGGCAACCATCACCACCGGAAACCACGCCACCACCTGCTGCGCGGTTATCACGCACGGTAACACGGAACTTCATGGCGCGTGCCACCTGGGGCAATATTTCACCGCGCAGACCGTCCATTGCGGAAGGTGCTCCGTTGTTGGGGTAGTTGGCCGCAATTACGCGCGGATCAGGGAAGGTGCGTGAACCGGTTGTTTTGGAAACACGTGTGCGGAACAAGGGTCGGGTGGTAGTAGTGGCCGCAGCAATCCAGGATGGACCGGCAGCGCCAATGTCCCACCCTTCCCAGTTATACGTAAGCGCATCACCGTTTGCATCGGTAGCTGTGGCGTCCAATGTAAATGGCGTATTGATCGGAATGTTGAGGTTGTTGGCAGACATGGAAGTGATCACCGGCAACGTGTTATTGGTTGGCGTAGCCACACCGCAGGTGGTGCCGGCACCACTTGACAGGAAGTTGCTGATCTGGTCGAAGCTGATCGCATGGAAAATGGGATCACTGTTAGGCTGAATATTTTCTGAAGCAGCACAGATACCGGCATAAGCCATGATCGTGGTGCCACCACCTACTTCATAAGAACCGCCGGGGCTGGCACACTGACTGGAGTTGTAGCTGTGACCTGCTCCGAACTGGTGTCCTATTTCGTGTGCAACGTAGTCGATATCGAAGCCATCGCCGATCAGACTTGGGCTACCTGTTGCACCGCTTGCCTTTCTGTTCGAAACGCAAACACTCCCGACAGAGGCCAGGCCATTATCATCCGAAGTAAACAGGTGACCGATGTCATAGTTATTTACACCGATTGTCGCGTTCAGGTTGTTCTGGTTATTGGTCAGTTCTGCCGAACTGATGACGTTGTTGTAGGGATCGGGGTTGGTCAGGTACTCGATCTGATCGTTATTGGCGATCAATACCATGCGTACGGCCAGTTCGGTTTCATACACACCGTTCACACGGTTGGCAGAAGTAACGATAGCCGCATGGGTAGGGCCAGCCAGACCGCCACCTACTGCCGCTGCATACTCTGCGGTACAGGCAATGGCCAGCCGGTAGGTTTTCAGTTCCGTACCACGACAGGGACCAGCCATCACGCGGTTGGCGGTGTTTTCCGGAACCGGAATATCCTCGGTACCGCATTTAAACGAACGCCCGCGGAGGTTGTCGCGCTGGTAATAGGTAATAACATTATCCGTTTCTCCTTTTGCGTAAGGATCGATATAGATCCGGCCATTGGGAGAAAGGATCTGTGCCCGGAAACCGAAGTAAGGGCTGTAATCAAAACGGATCGTTGCAGCAGGATCATCGATCCCCTGACCGGCGAAGGTTTTGATCTCGGGAAATTTGGCAGCCAGCCCGGGTGCCTGGATGCTGCTCTCCCATACATGGAAACGGGCATTGGAACCGTCGGGCATGGGCAGGGTGATCACTGGAGCCGCCGCGCGGTTGGCATTGACTGATTTCTCTTCCGGAAGGGACCAGAGGAAATTGCGCATCGCAAAAATATCTACCGATACCGCTTCGTACTTAGAAGGGATGATAGCGCGTACGCCTTTACTTTTGGAAAGTGTGGCCGGATCGGCCTTTCTGAAGAAGTTGTTTTGTGCGTTGACACCGGTGATGCTCGCACACAGTATGGCACATAAAAAAAGTGTGTAAATTTTTCTCATAAGCGATTAATTTCTTGGCATTAGCTAAGGGATAAATGTATTACTAATCCGGAAAGTCGCCAACGAAATTTATCCCCGGTCGGGGATAAAACGAAGGAACCCCACCATACATGCGGGGTTCCTCTAATATGTAACCGGCTGCGCCGGTGTTCCTGGCTGAATTAATAACCCATACCACCCATGTCAGGTGCACCGTGAGCATGCGGAGCTTCCTCTTTCTTGGGTTTGTCGGCTACCACACATTCTGTGGTGAGCAACATGCCCGCGATAGAAGCGGCATTTTCCAGGGCCACGCGGCTAACTTTTGTAGGGTCGATTACACCTGCTTTAAACAGGTTTTCGTAGGTTTCAGTGCGGGCATTGAAGCCAAAGTCGCCTTTGCCTTCCTTGATTCTCTGCACCACGATAGAACCGTCGATACCAGCGTTGGCAGTGAGGGTGCGGATAGGCTCTTCCAGTGCACGGCGTACGATAGCCATACCTGTCTGCTCGTCAGCGATCTGGCCTTTTACTTTGGCTTCCAGGCTTTCGATTGCGCGGATGTAGGCTACACCACCACCCGGTACGATACCTTCTTCCACGGCAGCGCGGGTAGCGTGCAGGGCGTCGTCAACGCGGTCTTTTTTCTCTTTCATTTCCACTTCAGTGGCCGCACCTACATACAGTACAGCTACACCACCGGCCAGTTTAGCCAGGCGTTCCTGCAGCTTTTCTTTATCGTAGTCGGAAGTAGTGTTCTCGATTTGTGCTTTGATCTGGTTAACGCGGGCAACGATGTCCGCTTTTTTGCCTTTGCCACCAACGATAGTTGTGTTGTCTTTGTCGATGGTTACAGAAGCAGCCTGACCAAGAGAAGTCAGATCAGCGCCTTCCAGTTTGTGACCCAGCTCTTCGCTGATAACGGTACCTGAAGTGAGGATCGCAATATCAGTGAGCATTTCCTTGCGGCGGTCGCCAAAGCCGGGAGCTTTAACAGCAGCCACTTTAATGGTGCCACGCAGTTTGTTTACCACGAGTGTAGCCAGCGCTTCGCCTTCCAGATCTTCAGCGATGATCAGGAGCGGACGGCCGCTTTGAGCTACTTTCTCCAGGATATGCAGGATATCCTTCATGGTGGAGATTTTCTTGTCGTAGATCAGGATATAAGGGTTCTGCAGTTCCGCTTCCATTTTTTCGCTGTTGGTAACGAAATAAGGGGAAATGTAACCGCGATCGAATTGCATACCTTCTACTACGTCTACAGTAGTATCGGTGCCTTTCGCTTCTTCAACAGTGATCACACCTTCTTTGCCTACTTTAGCAAACGCTTCAGCGATCAGTTTACCGATCGTTTCGTCGTTGTTGGCAGAGATGGTAGCAACCTGCTGGATTTTTTTGCTGTCGCTGCCCACAGTCTGGCTTTGACCTTTCAGGTTTTCAACGATCAGTGAAACAGCTTTGTCGATACCTCTTTTCAGGTCCATCGGGTTAGCACCGGCGGCAACCATTTTCAGGCCTTCGGCGATGATAGACTGAGCCAGTACGGTAGCGGTAGTTGTACCATCACCTGCAATGTCGGCAGTTTTAGAGGCTACTTCTTTTACCATCTGGGCACCCATGTTCTCGATGGGATCTTCCAATTCAATTTCTTTTGCTACGGTAACACCATCTTTAGTAACAGCAGGTGCGCCGAATTTTTTCTCGATTACCACGTTGCGGCCTTTAGGACCGAGGGTAACTTTTACGGCGTTGGCAAGTATGTCAACACCTTTTTTCATCTTATTTCTTGCTTCAATATCGAAGAAGATTTGCTTTGCCATATACTTAATTTGAAAATTTGATAATTTGAAGATTTGAAAATTGCATTCATTGCAACATTCGCTCGCATACGTCTTTTGTTATACGATAGCAAGGATGTCTGACTCGCGCATGATCAGGTATTCTTCGCCGTCGATCTGGATTTCGGTGCCTGCATATTTGCCATACAATACAGTATCGCCGGATTTAACGGTCACAGGCTCGTCTTTTTTACCAGGACCTGCTGCTATCACAGTACCACGCTGGGGTTTTTCTTTAGCAGTATCGGGGATGATGATGCCACCTGAAGTCTTTTCCTCAGCAGCGGCGGCTTTTACAATTACCCTGTCGTGAAGCGGGGTAACATTGACTTTTTTAGCCATAGTTGTATTGATTTTTGAATTTTTAATGAGAATACCCGCCATTTTTGCGGGACGGCAAAGGTAGTCTAATTGTATGCCAGTTGATTTTTAACGGTCATTTTTTCATTTTTTGGCAGAAACCGTCAGCCCGGTGGCAAAATTTACCGGACAATTTTTCACGTACTCTGACCGGATTACGGTAATTTTCCTCCAAATTCTGCTACTATTTAATACCCCTGTATGAGACAACGCTACACACCCGGGCTACTGGCCCTTTTTTTCTCGTTTTTATTTACCCTGCCACTTCACTCCCAGTCACTCTGGCAGGAAGAATCTGTCGCTAACCAGCGCCAGGCTGTCGGCACCAATCGGGGTACGTTACCCGATAAATTCCGCTTGCTGCGGTTAAATACCAGCCTGCTTCAGGGCAGCCAGCAGGCCGCTGAAGCCGGTCGCGGCGCCAAAGGCCCGATCATGAGCTTTCCCCTGCCCGATGGCTCGCAGGTTTCGGCCGAACTGGTAGAATCTTCCATTCTTGCTCCTTCGCTGCAGGCGCGTATTCCCGGCGTTAAGACGTACCAGCTTGTTGACCCCGCCACCGGCAGCAGCCTGGGCCGTATCACCATAGCCGGTAACGGCATCACCGGTATCCTGTTTACAAAAGACCAGACCGTTTATTTCAACCCGGTTGACGAGGAAAATAACCGCCTGCACGCCGTTTACTATACCAGGGATGTGGTACCGCCGGTTCCGCTTGCCTGTGGCGTAAATGACGAGCCGCAACACGATGCGGCAACCACGGGTGCCCGCGTGAATGCAGGAGATTGTCAATTGCGAACCTATCGCCTGGCCGTAGCCGCCACCGGCGAATATACCGCGTGGGCAGGATCGGTGAGCAATGCGCTTACTTATATTACCACCACTGTTAATACGGTCAATGCCATTTATGAAAGAGATGCCACCATCCGGTTTAACCTGGTGGATATCACTCCTGTGATTTTTACCGATGCCACATCGGATCCTTATACTACCACCACACTTAATTCGGGCGTATTGGATGCCAACAATGCTGCGCTCAACAGTGTATACACGGTAAACGGTTATGATCTCGGTATCGTTTTCCACAACGGATGGAATGGCGGTCTCGCGCAATTGAACGCCGTTTGTAATACCGGCAAAGGCCGCGGCGGCGCAGGCCTGAGTTTTGGCTTTGGCGCCAACCCCCTGCAGGGTCCGCAAGGTCCTGCATTCGATGGAACGGTTGCCCACGAACTGGCGCATGAGTTCAGCGCCACCCACAGCTTTTCTGCGACCAATGGATCATGCGGTAGCAACGTTTCAGCCGGCACATCCTGGGAACCCGGTGGAGGTTCTACGCTCATGGCTTATGCAGGCGTTTGTACCAACAACTCCTACCAGCAAGGCTCCGATCTCTATTTCCATGTTGGCAACGTACAGCAGATAGCAACCTATGCAACCACCGGCACCGGCAATAGCTGCGCGGTACGCACGGTCTTGCAGAACGTAGCCCCGGTGGTAACCGTGGCCGCTTCTTCTTACACTATTCCGCCGAGCACACCGTTTATACTTACTTGTCAGACATCGGATGCAAATGGTAATAACCTGAGCTATACGTGGGAACAAATGGACGTGGGCACGTCATCTGCGGCGCCTTCTGCATTTTCAACAACGGGTGCTAACTTCCGTTCTTTCCCTCCCACGAGCTCTCCTACCCGCTATCTTCCCAATATTGCGAGTGTCGTTGCAGGCTTTACACCAACGTATGAAGTGCTTTCCAGTGTGGACCGCACCCTTAACTTCCGTGTGAATGTACGCGACAATGCATCCGGAGGTGGTTGTAACTCCCAAGCCGATATTGCAGTAAATGTTAACACGACCAGTGGTGCTTTCGTCGTTACATCACAGAATACACCCACCACCTACGTTGCCAATGGTACCAACACCATGAACATCACCTGGACAAACGGCATTACCGCTTCGGCGCCATTCAACAGTCCCAACGTCCGTATTCTTTTCTCACCCGATGGTGGCAATAATTTCAGTTATGTATTGGCCGCTTCGGTTCCCAACAACGGATCAGCAACGGTAGTTGTTCCCAATATTCCCACTACATCAGGTCGCATCATGGTGCGTTCGGCAGAGAATATCTTCTACAACATCAATACTGCCAATGTTACGATCACTTCAGCCTGCGCTGCTGAAGGTGCCACTCTTACTCCTGCCGCAACAGTGAGTGCAGGACCAGGTAATGCAGCACTCAACCTGTCGATCGCGCCGAACTATGGCGATCCGATCATGCCTATTTCCGGCACACTGACAACGAGCGATCTCAACAGTACTGTTGCGGTGAACAATTCCGTGACCGGTGGCTGTACCAATTACAATGGCAACCAGATGCGCTACGATACCTATAGTTTCCAGGTACCCGTCAGCGGTGCATACGGCTTCCAGAAAAATACCGGCACATTCATGATGAATGTTTACAGCGGAGAATTCAACCCGGGTGCTCCCTGCTTCAACATGGTTGCTTCCAACGGTACCTTTAATGGTTCCAATGTTAATATCAGTAACACGATCTCTGCCAACCTGCTGGCGGGCGTGCGCTACTCCCTGGTGATCGGTACGTTCTCTTCAACGCAACCTACCCTGCCGCTGAACTATACCATTTCATTGGTATCTGCACCTTCAGGCGGTGATATTGTATCCGGCTACCTCCAGCCAGGTCTTGAATACAATTACCGCTACGTAGTGGTTAATAACGCTACGGGTAACATCGTGGCTATTCTTACCACACCGAACCTGACCAATGCGGGCACGTTCCCTTCCGGTACTTATACCGTATACGGGTTCTCCTATCTTGCCACTAATTTCAACACCGCAACACTTAACGCTTATGTAGGCGGTCCGCTGTCTGCATTGACCAACGATCTGCAAAACAATCCGGCCACACGTTGCGGAAACCTCAGCAAGAATGCCGTATCGGTAAATGTTTTTGTACCATTGCCGGTGCAACTGCTGCCGCTGACGGCTGTATGGGAATCTGCCAATGCTGTTAAATTGTATTGGTCTACTGCAACAGAATCCAACAGCAGTCATTTTGAGATCGAGCGTTCGGTTGATGGTATCAGCTTTACCACCCTGCACACGGTACCTGCAGCATTTGTAAGCAATGCACGGATCAACTATACGTCTACCGACGCCAGTCCGCTGTCCACAACAGCTTATTACCGGATCAAAGCGGTAGATATCGATGGCAAATTCAGTTATACCAATGTTGCCACAGTAACACCGCAGCAAAGCGGCAGACTGCGCTGGTCTGTATACCCCAACCCGGCCAGGGAACAGGGAACGCTGGAAATCGTAGCCGATAAAACCGGCCATGGTGACCTGATCATGGTCAATGGCGCAGGGGCCGTGGTTCGCCGTACCGCACTGCGCTGGCAGCGGGGTGTGAATGTGGAAAATATCAGCCTCAAAGGACTCGCAGCAGGTGTATACTATGTACAACTGCGCGATGGAAGTGAAGTACTTACACTTAAGATCACCAAATTATAATATAGAAGAAAGTAAACCAGGCAGGTAACACCTGCGTAAACCCAAACCAACCTTCGATTTAAAGGGTATCTGAAAAGATACCCTTTATTATTGCGTGACCCTTCGGTAAACGGCTTGTTTGCCCTATATTTGCGGCTTCAAAAGTTCTTACATGATCAGTAGAAGAAACATACGGGTAAAAGTGATGCAATCACTCTATACTGTATCGACCCTGGAGACCGAAGCGAAACCCGGCGAGCCCCGGAAAATCTTACAACAACATTTTGATCAGACCCGTTCCCTGTTTGTTTACCTGATCTGGTTCCTGACAGAAGTAGCCCGCTACGCGGAAAAAGATGCTCATCAGCGTGCAAGCAAACATTTGCCCTCTGCGGAAGATCTCAATGTCAACACCAAGCTGGCGGGCAACGAACTGCTCTGGAAAATCCTCGAAGATCCACAGTTCATTGCACAGGTGGGCAAAGACAAACCCGTACAACGCACAGACCTCGAACTGATCCGCAAAGTATACCTGCAACTCAAAGACACACCTGAATACCGCGCTTATATCGCAGATGCCACACGTGAGAAAGGCGACGAGCGAAAAATTCTTGAATTTATTTTCAATGATCTCCTGCTCGGTTCGGAAAACTTCACCAGCCATATCGAAGAACTCTTCTCCAATTGGGATGATGATGGAGAAATGGTGATCCAATTGCTCGTTGGTTATCTTCAGAAACCCGGTCAGTTGCTGTTCAACCAGATGCTGAGCCCCGATAAAGAACAGTTTGCCAAGAGCCTGCTGCAGACCGTGATCGATAAAAGGGAATACCTGCAGGAACTCATCGTTCCCAAACTCAAAAACTGGGATCCCGAACGGATCGCACTGCTCGACATGATCCTGATGGAAATGGGCGTGAGCGAATTTCTCTACTTCGAAACTATTCCTCCGAAAGTGACGATCAACGAATACATCGATCTGGCAAAAGAATACAGCACGCAACAAAGCGGACAATTTGTGAACGGCATCCTGGATAATATTCACAAAGACCTGGTGGCACAGGGAAAAATGCGGAAGGTTGACCACCGCAAGATATCCTGACCTATTTCCGCGATACCCCTAACTTTGCAACGCACAATTGAAAAAGGAATATGAAGAAATTACTACTGGCGGGATTTGCCGCTACCCTTTTGATCGCTTGCGGCGAAACCGATAAGAAAACCTCCCTGGAGCAAAAAGAGCAGATGCTGAAAGACAGCGCCAACTTTACCTCCATTCAATGGCTCGATTCTACATTTGTAGATATGGGCAAGGTGAAACAGGGACAGGTAGTGGAAGTAGCCTTCCGTTTCCGCAACAGCGGCACCAAAAACCTGGTGATCGAATCGGTAACACCCGGTTGTGGCTGCACGGTGGCCGATACACCGAAAGAACCATTTGCCCCGGGCCAGGAAGGTGTGATCAAAGCCAACTTCGACAGCAAGAACCAGACAGTCGGCCCTCACCGCAAACATGTAACGGTAAAAGCCAACACATTGCCGGAGAACTCACAAGACCTGGACTTCCAGGTAGAAGTAACTGAATAAATCGTTTTAACGCTAAAACACAATAAAGAATGAACATTTTCTTTTTGCAAGCCAAACCCTCTGGTCCCCTGGGTGGTAACGAGATGCTTGTCGTAATGGGACTTATGATCGTTGTTTTCTGGTTGTTTTTCATCCGCCCGCAAGCCAAGCGTGCAAAAAACCAGAAGAAATTCATTTCCGACCTGCAGAAAGGTGACCGTATCGTTACCATCGCAGGTATTCATGGCACGATTGCAAAAGTAAATGAAGACACCACGCTGAATATCGAAACCAGCCCCGGTTCTTACATCCGCATCGAAAAATCTGCTATCAGCATGGACTGGACTGCACAGGTAAACAAAGCTGCCGGCACTGCTCCCGCTGATAAAAAATAATCATATTTTCCGCATTGAAAATCCGAAATTCGCTCCGGCAGATTTCGGATTTTTTTGTGCTTTTGTGAATAGTCAATAGTGAATGGTGAATGATTAAGCTTACTTATAACTTAATACTTAATACTTACTACTTATAACTTGCTACGCGTAGGACTTACAGGCGGCATTGGCAGCGGCAAAACGACCGTTGCACACATTTTTGAAATGCTGGGCATTCCTGTGTACTACTCCGACGATGCCGCAAAACAATTGATGAACACCGATCCGGAGATACGGCGGCTACTCACCGAAGAATTCGGGAACGATGTTTACACAGCGCAAGGGCTGCTCAACCGGGCACATCTTGCTTCGCTGGTATTTCCTGATCCGCAGAAACTGGCGCGGCTCAATGCCATCACCCATCCCGTAACCATCGCCGACAGCGACAAATGGATGCATCGTCAATCCACGCCCTACGCTATCAAAGAAGCAGCGCTGCTCGTCGAAGCAGGCGCCGATCAATACCTCGACTTCCTCATCGGTGTTACCGCACCGGAAAATGTCCGCATTGAAAGAGTAATGAAAAGAGACGGCGTATCAGCCGAACAGGTGCGCCACCGTATGCAACGGCAGATGCCGGAGGAAGAAAAAATGAAACGCTGCCATGCCGTGTTGCACAATGATGAACAAACATTGCTCATTCCACAAGTGCTGCAATTGCACCAGCAGCTCCTGGAGAAAGCAGCCGCTATCGCATCATCCTGAAAAAACAAACGTCCTCCGTTAAGGAAGACGTTTGAAATAATTTCAACACTGTTATTTTATTTCAGGTTGGCCAGCGCTTTCTTGATACGCGCCCAGGCTTCTTCAATTTTCTCAAGGCTGTTGGCAAAAGAGAAACGTACGCACTCAGGGTCACCGAATGCTTCGCCCATTACCGATGACACGTGTGCCGTATTCAACAGGTACATACAGAAATCACCGGATGTATGGATTGTTGTATTACCATCTGATTTTCCATAGTAAGAACTTACATCCGGGAAAATATAGAAGGCGCCATCCGGCTCGGGGCATTCGATACCCGGCACTTCTTTTACCAGCTCCAATACTCTTTTTTTGCGGCGTGTGAACTCCTCCACCATTTCCATGGTTGGCTTGAGATCGGTTGTCAAGGCGGTCACTGCAGCTTTCTGTGTGATGGAGTTGGTACCACTTGTAAACTGTCCCTGGATCTTTTCACATGCTTTGGCGATCTCTACGCTCGATGCTGTATAGCCGAGGCGCCAGCCCGTCATGGCAAATCCCTTACTCAAGCCGTTCACGATCACCACGCGGTCTTTGATGTCCTCGAATTGCGCGATGCTTTCATGTGCGCCTACGAAGTTGATGTATTCGTATATCTCGTCGGAGATGATGGTGATATTGGGGTATTTACGGAACACATTCACCAGCCCTTCCAGTTCTGCGCGTGTATAAACGGCGCCGCTGGGGTTACAGGGTGAAGAAAACAGGAATACGTTGGAATGCGGCGTGATCGATGCTTCGAGTTGCGCAGGTGTGATCTTGAAACCTTCCTTTGCAGAAGTTTTGATCTCCACCACACGGCCACGTGCGATCTTCACGAGTTCGCTGTACGTAACCCAGTAAGGAGTGGGAATGATCACCTCATCATTTTCATCTACCAGCGACAGGATCACATTAGCCAGGCTTTGTTTCGCACCTGTTGATACCACAATGTTTTCCGGTTTATAGTCAAGATTGTTATCGCGTTTAAGCTTGGTACAGATGGCTTCGCGCAGATCGAGAAAACCAGGCACCGGCGTGTAATGGCTCCAGTTGTCCTGGATGGCTTTTACAGCAGCATCTTTGATGTGCTGCGGTGTATCAAAGTCAGGTTCACCCAGGCTCAGATCAATAACATCGATACCCTGGGCTCTCAGTTCGCGGCCGAGTTTGGCCATTTTCAAAGTTTCCGGCTCATTGAAGCGCTGCAAAAGAGAAGATAACTGCATGATGGAGATAGGTTGAAAATTTTAAGGGGTTATGAATGAGCAAGCGGTTACAAATGTAACGATTTGCACAACGTGTTGCGGCGATGTTGTGTCGTTTTCCGAATACTTTTTACGATTCGTAACTAACGTTTGAATGCTTTATTCATCAACGTTTCAACAGCTCATGCACTACATCATCGTTTGTGCCTGCGTTGTTTTTCATACGCATAAATGAGTTTGCCCAGCTCGCGGAAAAACGGATAACCCACCGTTTTGTAATCGTATTTATTGTCGTTGAGAATACCGTCGCTGTTGCAATAAATAACACCGCTCAGCATAAACTCCACACTCGTTTCTTCCTCTTTGATATAGGCGATATCAAGCAGATAACCGTAGGCTCCTCCGGTTTTGTTAAACACGCGTACACCGGGAAAGGGGTTGCCTTCGGTGCCATACAACCAGTTCTTCACATAGGTATCTGTATAAACACTGTTGTTGTAGGGCGGATAACCCGCCTGACGCGGCGCCATGGACATGTAATTACGCAGAAATGTGTAGTCTTCCTGCCGGAGATTGAAACGTTGCTTCGCGGGCACATCTTCCGGGAACATAATACTCCGCATGATGTCGTGCAACTCCGGAAGTGTGATCCTGTTCTTCGCACCGAAATCAAATGGTGATGATACGAGCTTCCCCTCTTTGATAAAACCATTTCCCCGGTAAATGGAAGGACCGGCCTGCCAGTGTGCCGCATAACGTGCGGGTTGCTGGTATAACAACCTTCCGCCGGTATCGGCAAAGGCAACGGGATTCGTATAATCCTGCCGTATGGAAGATTCAAGGCGATGCAGTATACGGGCGAAAGAATAACCTCTCGCATGCAGTTGAGCATTGATATAATCCGGTCCTAAAAATTCATACAAGCGGTTATAGGCATCGTTGTCGCTCACCAGTAATATCTTCCGGATATAATGCGCAACAGTCGGTCTTCCGTCGGGGGTGGAAGGATCGTTGTAAACGGCGGTCTGTCCTTCGCCGGCCGCTTCGGTGATCATGGCCGTTTCAGGATCGATGTTGAGTTCGTGCAGGCGTTGCAATGCCAGCGCAGCTATAGGTAATTTTACCGTTGATGCCGGATAGAAATAACGGTCTTCGCGCACATGAAAAAAATGATTGGTGAAATGTGCGCCACCTTTTTCATCGCGGTCGATCTGTGTATAGATCACCTGCACGTCGAGTGTATCGGCCCGTTGAAGCACGGAATCGAACAGTTGCGGATGCGCCGCCATGATGTTGTGCAGAAACGTATCGGTGGCAGGAATCTTTGATGTTTCCGTGTAAGGTGCAGATTGCCCGGTAGGTTTGGGTGCGGAACAGGCGTAAAAGAGCAGGACAATTCCGCAAACTGGCAGCAGGTATTTCATTTGGGGAAAATAATCAGAAACAACGGGGTTGAAAAACGAAAACGGCGCAATCGCCTGATTGGCGCTGGACAAACGATTTAATTTATTAATAATCAATAAATTAAATAGATAATAACACCCATTCTAACTTATATGGTAAAACATTATCTTTGCACCTCTTTAAAAATTCCGACAAGTCTTGCCCGGATGCGACTGCAAAAAGGAAAGGCCACTAAAACGTAAACTGTAACAACGTATGCAACTGAAAGGTTTGGTTCGATTTTTTACGATCCTGCTTATTATTTACTCGCTTTACCAGCTTTCCTTTACCTGGGTAGTGCGTAATCATGAGGATAAACTGGAAGCGCAGGCGAAGAGAGAAATTGGCGCACAGTATCCGGCACCCGAAGTAAAATTCCCCAATAACACCGACTCCCAGGTAGTATACCGGGAACAACTGGACAAACTCATTGAAGCCAGAATCACCCGCCTGGAAGACAGCACCAAAAATGTGACCGTTACCTACGGTATCACTGGTGCTATCAGCTACCAGAAGGCGAAAGAACAGGAACTGAGTCTCGGTCTCGACCTGAAAGGTGGTATGAACGTTACGCTGGAAGTGGAAATGAACGGTCTGCTGAAAGGTTTGTCCAACAATCCCCGCGATCCTAACTTTCTGAAAGCACTGGAAAACGCAGATAAACTCCGCGCCAACAGTGATGCCAACTTCGTACGTCTGTTTGCGCAGGAATACAAGAAACTGGTTCCCGGTGGTCGTCTCGCTTCCATCTTTGCCTCTGCCAACAAAGGACTGATCCAGGTTAACGACTCGGATGACAAAGTTGTAAGCATCCTCGAAGGCCAGGCGAAAGAAGCATTCGAAAGCACGTTCAAGGTGCTCACCAACCGTATCGACCAGTTTGGTGTTGCGCAGCCGAATATCAGCCCCGACCCTTCCAGAGGTATTATCACCGTGGAACTGCCGGGCGTGAAAGATAAAGAGCGCGTACGCCGTTTCCTCCAGGCTTCTGCCAACCTGCAGTTCTGGAAGACCTACAAACTCAGCGAACTGGCTCCCGCTATTCAGCAGGCAGATGCCGCTTTCGATGCTTTCATGAAAGGTCAGGCTCCTGCTCCCGATACGGCCGTTACAACTGCTACGCCGGACACCACCGGACAAGCGGCTGTTAAACCTGACACGGCTGTCAAGAAAGACACCAATATTTTCGCTGACCTCGGTAATGATACCGGCAGCAAAGGTCAACAACAAACTGCCGGCGCTGAAAACAACAAGCGCTCACTGCAGGAGTTCATCATGTTCAACCAGGAAGACGGTGGTATTCTCGGTTATGTAAGCGACACCGTAGCTGTACGTTCCTACCTGACTTCTGAAGCTCTCCGCAGATATTTCCCCCGCGATGCCGTATTTGCTTTCGGTACTGAAATCAAAAGTGGTAAAAACGCCGGACCTCTTGCAGGCAAATTCCCACTCTACGCCCTGAAAACCTATGGCAGCGAAAAAGCGCCGGTAGAAGGTGACGCGATCAAGGACGCCAAGCAGGACTTCGAACAACAAGGCGGCAGCCGTCCTATCGTTTCCATGGAAATGAATGACGCAGGCGCCAAGAAGTGGAGCGTACTGACCGGTGAAAGTGCAAAAGGACAAATTCCTATCGCTATCGTAATGGACGGCATCGTTTACTCTGCCCCCATCGCCAGCGGCGAATTATATGGTAATTCACAGATCACAGGTAACTTCTCCGTACAGGAGGCAAAAGACCTGGCCAACATCCTGCGTTCCGGTAAACTCGTGGCTCCCGCCAAGATCGTACAGGAACAAACTGTAGGCCCAACCCTCGGTGAAGAAGCCGTGAGAGGCGGTCTGATGTCATTCGGTATTTCCTTCCTCGTGATCTTCGTACTCATGCTGGTGTACTATAACACCGCAGGCTGGGTAGCCAACATCGCGCTTATTCTCAACCTGCTGTTCACCGTAGGTGTACTGGCCGGTCTGGGTGCCACACTCACCGCTCCCGGTATTGCCGGTCTGGTACTGACCATCGGTATGGCCGTGGATACGAACGTAATCATCTACGAACGTATCAAGGAGGAACTTAACCGCGGTAAAGGGTATATCCCCGCAATCAACGAAGGTTATAAGCGTTCGCTGCCGCCGGTACTCGACGGGCACGTAACCACGTTGCTCACAGCGGTGATCCTGTTCTACTTCGGGCTTGGTCCGGTAAAAGGTTTCGCTACCACACAGATCCTCGGTCTGTTGCTGTCTCTCTTCTGCGGTATTCTTGTTAGCCGCTGGGTGACCGACTGGTTTACCAACCGCAACAAACACCTCGAATATTTCACCGGTGTAAGCCGCCGCATCTTCAAACATGCCGCTTATAAATTCATTGAATTCCGTAAGACTGCCTATATTATCTCCTTCGTGGTGCTGGGTCTGGGTATCGCTTCGTTCTTCAACGGATTCGATTACGGTGTGGAGTTCGATGGTGGCCGTAGCTACAAAATCGGATTCGATAAAAAAGTAAATGTTGAACAGGTACGTGATGAGTTGAAAGCTGTTTTTGAAGGCGACAACCCGGTGATCAAAACCGTAGGTGACGAAAAAACGCTTGACATCACCACGGCTTACCTGATCAAAGAACCACGTGCCGATTATGCCGACTCAGTGGTAGAACACAAACTCTACGAAGGGCTGAAGAAGCATTACGACAAAACGCCTACATACGAGCAATTCGACGCCAGCTATAAACTCGGTTTTAAGAAAGTACTGCCGACGATCTCCGACGACCTGAAGAGAGGCGCTGTAAAAGCAACCCTCTTCGCGATCTTCGTGATCTTCCTGTACATCTTCATCCGTTTCCGCGACTGGAGATTCTCACTCGGTACGATTGTCTCTCTCCTTCACGACGTACTCGTAACGCTGATCGTGTTCTCGTTTGCCCGTGAGATCGTACCCTTCCCGCTGGAGATCGACCAGCACTTCATTGCAGCGATTCTGACGGTGATCGGCTTCTCGATGAACGATACGGTAATCGTATTCGACCGCATCCGTGAAGACCGGAAGAAGTATCCGAACATGGAGCTGAAGCAGGTGATCAATACAGCGATCAACGAAACGCTGAGCCGTACGATCATGACATCACTCACGGTGTTCCTGACCATCCTCATCTTGTTCCTGTTTGGTGGTGAGGTAACCAAAGGTTTCGCTTTCGCGATGCTGATCGGTGTAATAACCGGTATCTACTCTTCTATCTTTGTAGCCGCTCCGATCCTGGTGGACCTGGGTGCCGGCAAACGGAAGAAGAAAGAAGCCGCTGAGAAAAACAAAACGGTTTAAAAAAGCCTGATATAATAAAAAGCCCCGCCAGCGCGGGGCTTTTTTAATGTGAAAATGTGTCCGGGCTTCGCCCCCCGGGGATGTGGAAATGAAACGAATTGTTGGGACCCTGTTCGCTTTTGTGAAAACCGCTGTTACCAATAATTTAAAAACTCCCCCTACACCTCACACCTTATACCTTACGCCTTTGTGCACATTGCGCCGACGGCGCTCTTTTTGCCCTAAATCCGTTATATTTGAACAAACCAGCTCCTTCGGTGTTGGTGATGTGCCGACCGGTATCTTTTGCAGGGCACGCCCTGCCTGGTCATACTCTTTATCCGGTCTGTCTACGGCGGACCGGCGATTTTACGCAAAACACAGACTGGAACAGAATTATTAGCTTGAAACGCCGCTTGCATGCATCATCTACCACATTTGATCACCGATTTGGCATTGATACTTGGCGCCGCCGCGCTGATGACCCTTCTATTTAAATGGCTGAAACAGCCACTTGTATTGGGTTATATCATTGCCGGCATCCTTATCAGCTCCCACTTTTCCTGGTTTCCTAACATCCAGGAAAAAGAGAACGTGGAAGTATGGGCCGAAATCGGTATTGTTTTTCTTCTCTTTAGCCTTGGTCTCGAATTCAGCTTCCGCAAACTGGCAACCGTCGGCGGCTCGGCCTCCGTTTCCGCTTTTGTGGAAGCTGCGGGTATGTCCGCCCTCGGATACGGCATTGGCAAACTATTAGGCTGGTCCACGATGGACAGCATTTACCTGGGCGCAGCGCTCGCTGTTTCTTCCACCACCATCATCATCAAAGCGGTGGAAGAACTCGGATTAAAGAAAAAGAAATTCGCTACCCTGGTATTCGGCATTCTCATCGTAGAAGACCTGATCACCATCGCCATCCTCGTATTGCTTACCACCATCTCGGTCAGCCAGCAGTTCATGGGTACCGAAATGGTGCTCTCTATTCTTAAATTGATCTTCTTCCTGATACTCTGGTTTATCACCGGCATCTTCTTCATCCCTTCCATTTTGAAGAAGGCAAAGCACCTGATGAACGACGAGACACTGCTGGTAGTATCCATTGCCATGTGTCTGATGATGGTATTCCTCGCAGCACAGGCAGGATTCTCCTATGCATTGGGCGCCTTCATCATGGGTTCTCTGCTCGCCGAAACGACCAAGGCCGAACGTATCGAACATCTGGTGAAACCGGTAAAAGACTTGTTTGGCGCCATCTTCTTTGTATCCGTCGGTATGCTCATCGATTTGAAAATGATGGGGGAATTTGCCATACCGATCATTGTCATTACCATTGCCTGTATTGTTGGTAAAGTGATCACCACCGGTTTGGGAGCTTATTTGTCCGGCAACTCACTGAAAGTATCGATGCAGACAGGTATGAGCCTTGCGCAGATAGGTGAATTTTCTTTCATCATCGCCGCGTTGGGCACCAGCCTCAAAGCCACCAGCGATTCGCTGTACCCTATTATTGTTGCGGTATCGGGCGTTACCACCTTCACCACGCCTTACCTGATCCGCGCCAGCACACCTTTTTACGAATGGATAGACAAACGTCTCCCCGAGAAATGGCGCAAATCCCTTAACCGTTATAGTTCGGAAGCTACCACCATCACGGCTGCCAGCGATTTCCAGCAGGTATTAAAATCATTCATGATGAACGTGATCATCTTTTCGGTGATCATTGGTGCCATTGTGTACCTGTCATCTACGTATGTATTGCCGTGGGTAGCCACCCATACCGATTATGCATTCGGTGGCATAACCGCCGCAGTGATTACACTGGCCATCATGGCTCCGTTTATCTGGGCATTGGTGGTAAGAAATGAACGGAATGAATCCTTCGTGATCATTTACGCGCAACAACGCTATAGAGGTCCTATCCTGCTGATGCGCGCCATCAAGCTGGTGCTGGCCTTGTTCTCCATCATTTTCCTGCTGAACCGTTTCTTCTCGATCAATATTGCCTTGTACAGTGCGGTAATCATGATCATCTTCTTTGTGGTGTTCCGCAAAAAGATACAGGCGCTGTATGACCGCATCGAAAACCGCTTTATCCGCAACCTCAACGACCGCGATCTGCAGGAGGAAATACGGCTGGTAGAACAACAGGCCAGCCGCCGCAATGTAGATCTCGCGCCCTGGGACGCACACATGACCACCTTCGACGTGGAACCCGAAGTAAGTCCGTCGATCATCGGTAAAACGCTGGAAGAATTGCAATGGCGCGAATACATCGGTGTGAACATTGCCATGATACGGCGCGGACAGATTACAATCGCCACACCTCAAAAGCATGACCGCATTTTTCCCTGCGATAAACTGTACATCATCTGTACCGATGCGCAGGAGAAGAAAATGAATGCCATTCTCCGCCCTGATAAAAAACTGATGGAAAGCCAGAAAGATACCGAAGTGGAACTGGATAAATTCACCATCGAACACGACTCACCTTTCCTTAACCTGTCTGTCCGCGATTCGGGTATCCGCGGTACAGCCAACGGCCTGGTAGTAGGTATCGAACGCAATGGCAAACGTATCCTCAATCCCGAATCCACGACCATCTTCGAAGAAGGTGATGTGGTATGGATCGTGGGTGAGAAAAAACTGATCGTGGCTATTACCGAGCAGGAATTGCCTCGTAAGTAACGGGAGTTATTTTTAATGGCGCCGCAGATTGGTCTCCCACCGCAGAGGGGGTTAGTCCGTGTTGCGACAAATGCCAGCCGGTAAACAATAAGGTAAGCAGCAGCAGAATACCTGCGATCAGCAGCCAGGGACTGCGTTGTACGATCGCGGGCGCCAGCAGCTCCTTCATTTCGGTGGAAGTTTTCTCCTCCTCTCCCACGCGCACGGTATGTTCGGATTGTTCGCGGATGATGCGTTCGGCCGGTACGGCCGTTTCAGGTTGGAATGCGCGCACCGCAGATTCAAAACGTATTTCGCCGGCCAGTCCCGTGCTCAAAGTGCCCACGTCGGCCCAGCGGATTTTCGCGCCGTCGCGCAGTTTCTTTTTCAGGTCAAATACAAAATCGTTGAAACGGATAACCGCTTCGCGCTGGTGAATATTCAGCGCGCCGGCCAACCAGCCGAATAAGCGATGGCTGGCGGTTTCGGAGCCGGTTTCACCGCTATGCTGCAAAGCAATACGGTAAGACGCCGGTTCGGCTGTACGCGTCGTAAAGTCCATGACAGCAGCCTGCCGCTCTACCACTAATATCCCTACTCCCGGAATCGTCAGGCGTCCATAACGGACGAGATACGCATACAATGCCTTGTACATATCAGTTCTTTTGTGCGAACGAATATACGATACCGCCCACAAAGTTGAAGCCATATACCGGATACTGGTTCCAGCGCTGGTATTCTTTGTTGGTGATATTATTGAATTGTGCCCACAGATTAAGATTACGCGTGATCTTGAATTCAAGTCCTGCATTGAGGTCGAATGCGCCGCTAAGCTTGCCTACCGTTGCATCCTTCTTCAAGTAATGCGGACCATCCCAGGCAAAAATATCCGTTTTGAACCAGAGGTCTTTCATGATCAGCAATCGCAGGGCCGCATTGAATTCCATCGGCAGCAGACCCCATGCCTTCGCATTTGATTCGCGCAGGCCGCTGAATTGATTCAGTTTGATACCCGCTGTTACGGAGAATTTTTCCTGCACATTGTAGCCAACTTCACCACCCATGGTGATGATGCTCATTTTATCTTCATATACCACGGCAAACGATTTGCCATCGCCCGCAGCGCTGGTGTCATTGATGAACAATGGCTGGTTGTTGAGTGCCGTTACACCAAATCGTGCATTGTAGGTGAAGTGATCGCCGAGCGCCCCTTTAATACCACCATAGATTTCCTGTACCCAGGTGTTGTTCAAACGTTCAGGCGCCCACAGCCAGGGATTTTGCGAAGCAAGGTATTGATAGGTGGTTTTGCGCACATAACCCGTCCAGCCGGCCTGCACTACGAGACGCTGATCGCGTGTACCGGCTTCGGCCAGCACATTCGGAAACATTTTGAACTCGCCGTTGTCCCAGCTCGGACGAATGCCCGCCTGGATATTGAATTGCGCACTTTTGTATTGCACACCCGGTGCTACATACCATACGGTGTTGTTGACCGCATTTTTTTCATCGGGAGAAAGTCGTGTCAGATCAAATCCCACTTTAATACCGGCAGTAAAATCTTTGCCAATAGCTTTTTCCAACGGCAATGTCAATACAGTATTGCTCTCGTTGTTTTTCAGGTGATCGCCAAACACATCGATCCGCAACTCCGGAGCATAACTCAATTCGTATTCGGTTTTGCGGATGTTGCGCATGGCAAAACGTCCGGATATGGTCTGAAAGCGCTGACGGATCGAATCTTTGTCGAATGATAATGTTTCGGGTTCGTAACCGTATTTGTAAGTACGTTCCGCTTTCATACCAAGACCTGCATTCCATTCCAGTCCCCCTGCCGTTTTATAAAAACCTTTGATGCTGGCTTGTGTGTTGGAAAAATCCTGGTACTCGCGTTTGCCTTGTGAGGATACGTGTTTGGCATAGATATCAACACCCGCGGTCTGTCCGTCACCAAACGAAAAACCAGCCTGCACAAACGGCGTTTTCAGGCTACCGAAACCGGCTTTCACATAGTTGCTGTTGTCCCATTTACCTACGGTATCCGTTTGCAAAGCCAGCGGCTTTAATGATCCGGGTTGATAGGGAAATAACAGGTGTTGATTGGGCACGCTGTATTGCAGCCGTGGCTTGCTGGTATCAGCGGCGGGCGGACTTGCATTGAAATTGATCTTGGCCGCATCGCGTAAGATCGGTTTAAAGGAAGACGTAATATCAACAGATCTTTTGCGGGTGGTATCCTGCGCAGAGGCGGTGAAGGCGAGCAGCGTGCCGATTACCACGAGACAAACTATTCTTTTCATCTTTCGAGTTTATTATTAGGCGAAGAGGAAATTATTATTTACCGATTTTGCTATCCTTTTTTTCCTCCTCGGTTACCAGGTCGAGTTTGGCTTGCGCTTCGCTCTTCAGATCAGGATTGGCGGCATTGTCTACGATGCTCTGGAAAGTGGCCTTGGCATTGAAATAATCTTTCTGACGGAAATAAATATCACCAAGCAGGATGTAGGATTTCACAACCCAGAAATCGTAAGAACCGGATTTATTGACGGTTTCGAAAGCAGCTTTCTCTGCTTCGGCCAGTTTGCCCTGTGCCAGCAGACAGTTTGCTATTTCATAACGTGCTTCCGCTGCGAGGGCCGCTTTGTTCTGGCTCACCACGGTGCGGAAAGTACCAATAGCCAGGTCATATTTGCGCTCTACTTCGTAAGATTTGGCAATGGCCATGTTGGCAAGTGCCTTGTCATCTGAGCTGCTGCCTTTCGCAATCGCCAGTTCTTTTGCATTCCCGACAGCTTCAGTCCATTTCTCCTGTTGGTACTGGCTTCTCAGCAAACCGCGCATGGCTTCCAGTTTATTTTCCTGGCTGGAGGCTTCCTGGTTCAGCTGACCATAATACAGTTCTGCTTTTGCATAATCTTTTTTCTCAAAGAAATTGATACGCGCCGCTTCCAGTATAGCGCGCTCGGCATATACGTTGGGTGCTTTGCCTGCCACAAACTCATAACTTTTCAGCGCATTGTTCCAATCCTTTTTGTCGTTGTAGATCTCTGCACGATTGAATTGCGCGTCGACGGCATACACACCGGTAGGGAATTTCTGCAGGTAATTGTTATAAGCTGTTAGCGCAGCGTTGATATTGTTAGCCTGGTAATGGCTTTCCGCAACGGAATAGCTCAATGAATCTTCCGCGCTTACGCTAAGGGGTTTGCCCGCCTGACGCATGTAGGCGGCGTATTCATCGGTTTTGTTATCGTCGAGATAAACAGTGCGGATATTATTCAGCGCATCTTCTGCTTCCGGAGAATTGGGATATTGCGACACCAGCGTCTGGTATTGCTTCAACGCCTCCGTGTTATTATTCATATTATAATAAGCCAGACCGAGTTTCAGGTAGGCCTGCGGTTTCAGGCTCGCATTGCCCGAACCGCCGATCACATTTTTCAGGAAAGGGATCGCTTCGTTGAAACGTTCATCACTGATATAAGAATTGGCGATCTCCATATTGGCATCTGTCACCAGTGAAGACTGCGGGAATTTACGCGTCATGGTCGACATCAGCGAGATCTTATCTTTCGGACTCTTGATACCCGCAATCATCGCGTTCTGGAAAGTGGCATAATCTTCCGACGGCCAGGAGTATTTCACTACATTATCATACATGCTTTTGGCGCGTGCATAATTTTTTTCCATGAAATAACAGTCTGCGGTGCGGAGATACGCGTCCTGCGTGAGTTCGTCTGATTTCAGCGAAGCATTTTTACCGATAGGTTCAAAAAACGTAAGCGCTACGGGATAGTTCTCTTTGCGGAGATAACAGTAACCAAGGTTATAACGCGCATTGACCGCGCTGGCTTCTCCGCTTGCAGGAGCGCCGCCATCGAGGTAGGCGTGGTAAAACTTAATGGCATCATCCACTTTGTTGGTACGATAAGCCAGTTCGCCTTTCCAGAAATTCACGAGCGGCAATACACCGCCTGCATTCGGATCTTTCAAAGCCCGATCCAGCAACGTGTTTGCTTCTGCCAGGCGGCCGTCGTTGATCAGTTCTGTCGAACGCCCGTAAAGAATGCGCGGATAAAGACGTTTGGCATTTTCCGAAGGATTTTTTACACCTTCGAGTAAAGTAAGTGCGTCACGGTAGTTGTTGGTATTGGCCAAAACGGCTACCAGCAGTTCGCGTGCTTCGGCGGTATAAGTTGAATTGGGATAGTCGGTGAGGAAGGAACGGAGGCCGTTCAGTGCTTCGTCCTGGTAGCCGAGCTCATAAGAAAGCTTGGCATACTGGTAACGGGAAATTTCTTTCTGCTCGGCATTGCTGCTGTTGGAGGCGCAAAAAAGAAAGGCGTTACGCGCATTGGTCTTTTGTCCGGTTTTGAGGTAGGCATCGCCGAGGAGGTACATGGCGTGCTGGCTGAGGGCATCTTCTTTGCCGCTGAGTTGTTTGAAGCCTTCGATTGCCTTGTTGAGGTTGCCGGTCTGGTAATAGCAATACGACAACTCATACAGGTCTTCGCGTTTTACTTTCTCGGAGCGGGCCACATAATCTTCGAGGAAGGGAAGCGCTTTGGCGTATTCTTTCCGCTCGAAGTAGGCATGGCCGATCATTTGTTTCAACTCCAGGTCATAATACTGGGAAGAACCTGTTTTGAGTTTGTTTTCGGCGTATGCGAGGGCTTCGTCCTTTTTTCCCTGGATATAATAGATCTGTGCGATGTAATAAGGCACTACGGTCGCATATTCTTTTTCATTTTCCACGATACGGAAGCTGCCGAGCGCTTCTTCGTATTGTGCGTCGCGGAAGGCGAGCACGCCGTAATAGTAATTGGCATCAAGGTAATGCTCATTATCCTTCATACTGCGCACAGTATTGAAGAGCGGCTTGGCCTTGGCAAATTGCTGAAGGGTGAAATAAGCGTAACCCTGGTTGAATTTCATCCGGGCTATTTCGGCATTGCTGAGGTTGGCAATATTGGCCTGTTCGTAGTAGCGGACGGATTCAGGGTATTTGCGAACCCGGAAATAGTATTCTCCGAGATGATAGCTCATCATCTGCACCCGTGCGTTATTGCGCTCCAGATCGATGTAGTCGATGGCCTTGGTTTCGGCCACCTCTTCGTTCTGTTTGAGCCCACACACGATGGTGTAATAATTGAGTTCCTGGGTTGTTACGGGATAATTAACGCGGTCGGTTTCCCGTGAACCGGCGTGCAGTTCCTTCAGCAGCGGATAAGCCAGACTGTATTGTTCTTTCTGAAAATACTCCTTCGCTTCTTTGAATTTTTCCTGCGGGTCATTATAATAGCGCGTTTGTTGCGCCATTCCAGCGATACTGCCACCAGTGGCGAGTACCAATAAAAGTTGTTGCTTCATGCGGAGTGTCCGTTTAAACCGTGTAGGATAACGTCGCGAATATTCAAATTATTTCAGCCATGACCAAAGAACGTTCCAAACAGGTGTGGATAAGTCCAGATATATGGATTGTTTAACATTTTGCGTCCGCAGGTGTTACAGAAAACGATATTTATTAATATTGCATACAAAATCAAGACCAATGAAGAAACTGTTCAGCACCCGTTATTCGGATAATGCATTCAATTTTGCCATCCTCCTGCTTCGTTTATTTGCCGGTATTTCGATGGCAGTTAACCACGGATATGGCAAGCTTACCGGATTCAAGCAAATCCTCGCCAAGGGTTTTGCCGATCCATTCGGAATAGGTCAATCCATGTCGCTTTCACTGACCATCTTTGCGGAATTTTTCTGCGCCATCTTTATTGCGGTCGGATTATTGACGCGACTGGCTACCATTCCGCTGATCATTGCCATGTCTGTAGCCTTTTTCATGATGCACCACGCCCGCATCGGTGAAGGCGAACTGGCAGGCCTTTACCTGACGATCTTTGTCGTGTTGTTGTTTGTGGGCCCCGGCAAAATCAGTGTCGACCGTCTGCTCGGCAAATAAGGAAATTGTTTTATCAAACAGGAAGCTGCAGCTTGCGGGCTGCAGCTTTTTTTTAGCCGTTCAATTATGTATATCACAGAAACTACCCTTCGCGTACGCTATGCAGAAACAGACCAGATGGGTGTCGTTTATCATGGGCATTACTTTCAATATTTCGAAGTTGCACGCGCCGAATCCATCCGTCATCTCGGTTTTACGTATGCCGATATGGAAAAAATAGGCGTGATCATGCCCGTGATAGAAGTGCAGTGCCGTTATCTGCGCCCGGCCTTGTATGATGATCTGCTGACGGTAAGAGTGATCCTCCGCGAATTACCTGCCGGGCACCGCATCGTGTTTGAACAGGAAATTGCCAATGAACAAGGCGAGCTGCTGGCAACCGGTATGGTAACGTTGTATTTTATGGAAAAAAGTACGATGCGCAGAACGGTGATGCCGCCGGAGCTTCACGCGAAACTGGAACCGCATTTTTCGTGAGTGGTGAATGGTGAATGGTGAATCGTCAATCGTGAATCGTCAATCGTGAATCGTCAATCGTGAATCGTCAATCGTGAATGATTGAATTTGCTCAAAGATCTCAATACTTATTACTTAATACTTAAAACTTAACACTTACAACGTAACTTAGACGCATGCAAGATATCCAGGTACCGGATGAGCGGCCAGAAGAATCCGGTGCTCAAACCATTGACTATCCACCGAAATACCAGACTGCGCCGGCTTCTGACAACGTATGGCTCCGCTCTCTCACGAGTCTTGCCCTCTATCTCCTGCTGGGTTATTATATTTTTCCGAGTTATGAAATGCTGCTGCTGATCACGGGTATCGTGATGTTTCATGAACTGGGACATTTTCTGGCCATGAAATATTTCCGGTACAATGATCTCGGCATTTTTTTCATTCCCTTATTGGGGGCTTATGTGTCGGGGACCAAACGCGAAGTATCGCAACGGCAATCAGCTATTATTCTATTGGCGGGTCCCTTGCCTGGCGTATTCCTCGGCATCGGCTTGTATTTCCTCGACCGGCACCTCGGTGGCATATATTGGGGCGATATATCCCTGTACACGACCAGCCTGTTGCTGATATTACTGAACCTCCTCAACCTGCTGCCGATCTATCCCCTCGATGGTGGACAATTGCTGAACCGTGTTTTTTTAGACGAAGAAAGCCTGGTGAGCCGCATTTTTATTTTCGTTTCTGTGGCGGCAATGGCGTGGTTTGCCTGGCATATGTACAGCCGCTCCGGGAATGCTTTTTACCTCGCATTGATTGCTTTCCCCGTAATGCTGCTGCTGCGTTTACGCACCGATGCGCGGTACACGGCAGTCGAAAAAAAGCTGGAAGCAGCGGGCATCAACCTCGATACCTCCTACGAGGAGATGCCGGATGAGGATTATTGGAAAATACGCGACGTACTCATCGAAACACAACCTGCCTTCCGCGATCTGCAACCGGGACCTCCCTATTCCTACAGCGACCGCGAAGACAAAATGATGTTGCAGGTACAAGGCTCCCTGCAACGCAACCTGATACAGGATGTTTCTCTTCCCGGAAAAATACTATTGCTCCTGATCTGGATCGGCGCTTTCGCCGCACCGTGGCTGCTTGAACTGGACCTTCGCTTCTTCGAACGTTTCCGCTGATCTTATTTCAATACATCAAGCACTTTATACATTTTCTGCACCAGCGAAGAAGCTGCACCACTATAGTTATTTACCAAAAAAGAAAATACATAGGTCCTGCCGCCGGATGTGTGGTAGCCGCAGAAACCTTTTACACGGTTGATGGTGCCGCTTTTCATCCGCATATTGTTATAATCGGGCAGGGCATCATAGAATTTCGCGAACCACGGACGCTGGCGTGCATAACGCAGTATATCTGCCTGCGCATGAGTGGTCACCCGGTTTTGCGGCGATAATCCTGAACCATCACTCATGTTCAGCGCCGTTACGTCCAGGCCTTTCTCTTTCCAGAAATCCTTGAGAACATCGATGCCTGCATCGGTACCGGCTTCTTTTCCTTTTTCCTTACCCATGGCCTTTATTAACGCTTCGCCATAAAGGTTGATACTTTTTTTATTGAACCAGTAGACCAGCGAGTCCAGCGATGGGGAGGTATAGTCTACCAACGCAACAGCGTCGCCATTGCCGGATTTGCCGGCTATGGAAATACCTGCTTTGCGAAGCGCGCTGGTCAATTCGGCAATAAACTGTCCGCCCGGATCTTTTTCCGCACCGGAAATACGAAATGACTTTTCTCCGGCAGGAATGGTGCCGTCGACCAGGTTATCATAATAGATGTAAGCATTATCGCCTGTACCGCGTGCGGCTGTTTTCAAATCGTTGTTATAAAGCGCGGCATATCCTTCATCCAGTATGTCTACTTTATCTCCAATCTTATCACCCGATTTTAAGAGAAGATCAAATTGGTTTTCTTTCCAGTTTAGGGCGTGTGCGCCGGCTCCGTAATAATTGCCAATGTCCTGCCATATCCATCCGCCCGGAATGGCGGAGCGCGTGAAACCAGGTGCTTCGATACGGATACTTGCTACTGATGTTATTTTATTTGTCTTCAGGGATGTCACGATGCTATTGATGAATTCGTCCGGTTTTGTCGATGTCCATCTCCAACTGCCTAAAGCCGGATCACCGCTGGCAGTAATTACCAATTCGTTGTTGACCACACGAACTGTCGTGGTAAACCGGTAATCTGCTCCCAGCACTTCAAAGGCTGTCACACTCGTGATGATCTTTTGCGTGGAAGCCGGCGCCAATCCTGTTTCTTCATTTTTTGCAAATATTACTTTGCCGGATGCCGCATCGGTTACATACAACGAACTGATGGCATGTTTCAACTGGCTATCCGCCTCAAAAACGGCAAAAGCCTCACTGAGTTTTTTCGAAATGTCCTGCGCATGCAGTAGTCCCGACAGCAACAAAAGAGTTATAAATCCGGCGATTCGTTTCATGAAATGTTATTTATAAAAAACAGGACGGGAAAGATACGCCAGGCGCTGCAAAAGTTTTTACGCAGCCAAACTTATTTGGCACGTGCGTGTTACGGATATTTGCAGATAAATACGCACACATGCTCAACGCTTCCATCATTACCATCGGCGACGAACTGCTGATCGGCCAGACCATCGACACCAACAGCGCTTTCATTGCGCAGGAGTTGAACCGCATCGGCATCTGGGTACGCCGCCGTGTGGCTGTCGGTGATGTATACAAAGACATCTGGGAAGCACTCGACGAAGAGCGCAAACAATCTTCACTGATCATTATCACCGGTGGCCTCGGCCCTACTGCCGACGATATCACCAAGCCGCTGCTGTGTAACTATTTTGGTGGAAAAATGGTGACCGATCCCGGTGTATTGGAACATGTAAAATATTTGTTTGAAAAAATCTATCGCCGTCCCGGCCCCATACTCGAGCGCAATCTCCGTCAGGCCGATGTGCCGGACGTATGTACGGTATTGCACAATGCCAGAGGCTCCGCACCAGGCATGTGGTTTGAGGCAGAAGATAACCGCGTTTTTATTTCCCTGCCCGGCGTGCCGCATGAAATGAAAGGGCTGATACAAGACCAGGTGATTCCCCGGCTGCTGACCAGGTTTCCGCTGCCGGCCATCGTTCACCGCACGGCTTTTACGGCCGGTATGGGAGAATCGATGATTGCCGAGCGGTTGGTAGACTTTGAAGCTTCGTTGCCTCCTCATATTAAACTCGCTTACCTGCCAAGTTACGGCATGGTGCGGCTGCGGCTGACCTCGCAGGGGCCGGACCGCGAAACCGTGGAAAACGAGCTCCTGCCCTTCTTTGATCAGCTCAAGACATTCATCCAGGATGTGCTGGTTACCGATACCGATGAAGGATTGGAAATTGTCGTCGGCAGCATACTGAAAGGAAAAGGAAAAACGGTGGCCACCGCCGAAAGCTGCACCGGCGGTTATATCGCCCACCTGATCACGAGCATTCCGGGCTCTTCGGCTTATTACCAGGGCAGTGTAATCAGCTATGCCAACCAGATAAAGGAAAAAGTACTGGATGTGCCGCACGAAACGTTGCTGGCACACGGAGCCGTGAGCGAAGAAACCGTGATCGCCATGGCGCAGAATGCCCGTAAATTGCTGGGAACCGACTACGCGCTGGCCACTTCCGGTATTATGGGTCCGGACGGCGGCAGTGAAGAAAAACCGGTGGGAACCGTGTGGATTGCCGTAGCTGGTGCAGAACATACGGCCACACTCCTGCTCAACCTGCGGTTTGATCGTATGCGAAATATTGCCCAAACGGCGGCGCAGGCGCTCAACTTTTTACGAAAATTCATTCTTGCTCACGAATAATCGTGTTTACTTCCAAATCGTTATTTTTGCGGCGACGATGGAATTGCTTGCCTGTTGCCAGTGAGTACAACCTGGTATTCATTGCCCTGTTAACCGCCAGGTAGTAATCCCGTTGCCGGAATTTTTAAATATTAACCGCTCAATCAATAATATGGCGACAGTAGACCTGATAATGCCTAAGCTCGGAGAAAGTATTATGGAAGCCACCATCCTGAAATGGTTCAAGCAACCGGGTGATTCCGTAAAAATGGACGAAACTGTACTCGAAATCGCAACCGATAAAGTGGACAGCGAAGTGCCCAGCACAGCAGAAGGCGTCATCGAAGAAATTCTCTTCAAGGTCAACGATGTAGTACCTATCGGTACGGTCATCGCCCGCATCCGCCAGGGTGGCGAAGCGACTGCCTCCGCGCCGGCGCAAACAGTATCCGCGCCCGAACAACCCGCTGCTCCTGCCATACAGGCCGCTGTTGTATCGACGCAGGCGGCTGCACCAGCGGCATCTGCCGGTGGCGCACGTTTCTACTCTCCTTTGGTGCTGAACATCGCCGCCAGCGAAGGCATCAGCATGAGCGAACTGGAACAAATTCCCGGCACCGGCAACGAAGGCCGCGTGACCAAAAAAGATATCCTGCAATACCTCAGCCAGCGCAAATCCGGACAGGTTCCGGCGGCGCAGCAACCTGCAGTACAGGCACAGCCACAGCAGCAGTCTGCCCCGGCGACCATCGCTCCCCGCGAAACCCGGGCGATGACCACTTACTCCGGTAACGTGGAGATCATCGAAATGGACCGCATGCGGAAACTGATAGCCGATCACATGGTACGCAGCAAACATACCAGCCCGCACGTAACCAGCTTCACCGAAGCCGACGTTACCAACCTGGTAATGTGGCGCGACAAAGCGAAAAAAGAATTCGAACGCCGCGAGGGAACCAAGATCACTTTCACGCCGCTGTTTGTAGAAGCGATTGTAAAATGCATCAAAAAATTCCCCCTGATCAACTGTTCACTCGACGGTGACAAGATCATTATTAAAAAAGATATCAATATCGGCATGGCAACGGCGCTTCCCAGCGGCAACCTGATCGTGCCGGTGATCAAAAATGCCGACCAGCTCAACCTGGTAGGTCTTGCCAAACAAGTAAACGGCCTGGCCGACAGTGCCCGCAATGGCAAACTGAAAGCTGACGATACTCAGGGCGGCACTTTTACCCTCACCAACGTAGGCACATTCGGCAGCCTGATGGGCACGCCCATTATCAACCAGCCGCAGGTGGCCATACTGGCAGTTGGTGCCATCAAGAAAAGACCTGTGGTAGTGGAAACACCCATGGGCGATAGCATTGCCATACGTCACATGATGTATCTCAGCATGAGCTATGACCACCGCATTGTGGATGGAAGCCTCGGCGCTACCTTCCTCACAGCCGTAGCAAAAGAGCTGGAGAACTTCAGCCCCGATCGCGAGATCTGATCCCGGATGATCAATTAAACACTCAAAATGAGAACAGGCTTTTTGCTGCTCTTGCTGTCTGTCGCTGTCTTGTCGCACGGCCAGAAGAAGAATTTCGGTTCCTGGAACGTGATCAATACACGTATAACACTCGCTCCGAAGTGGGAAGCTTTCAATGAGCTGCAACTCCGTTCGCAGTCATTTTACAATGACCATTTTTATCATGAGGTAAAAGGCGGCGTGTCGTATTTCCTCAATAAAAACTTCTCACTGCTGATGGGCGTAGGCAAATACACCACCTACTCTGATCCGGGCAACTTCACCAAACCTGTTACCGCCAACGAAACACGTTTCTGGCAGCAGCTGACGATGAACAACTATCTCGATTTACTCAAATTTGAACATCGTTACCGCGTGGAACAACGCTGGTTCAAAACCGGCTACCGCAACCGCTTCCGTTACAGGCTGAATGCGGCCATGCCGATTGCCAAAAAGAAAATAGAGCCTAAAACATTTTACCTCGGCGCATTCAACGAAGTCTTTCTGACCAACAAAGCGCCTTATTTTGAACGCAACCGTTTCTTTGCGGGGATCGGTTACCAAATTTCCTCCTACTTCAGTGTACAGCCCGGTTATGTGTATCAATACGACTATCGCAATGAAGTCGGTGCCGGCAAACATTTCTTCCAGCTCACCCTCATGATCGACATCGACGGCGACAAGAATCCGAATGAACGGATTCCGGGGAACGTTGATTAATTTGATGATTTGATAATTTGAAAATTTGATGATTGAGTTCGCACATCACTTCCATATTACTATGAAGACCAATAAGGCATTTAACACAGCTATTCCCCCTACCTATTCCATTTTTAACTTTTGACTTTTTAATTTTTACTTTAAATTAGGATAACAGTTCACGAAAAACCGGGCATATGAAACAGTTATCCGAAACATGGTTTGCCGAAGGCTATATCGACTTTGAATTAAAGAAATACACCCTGCTCGCCTACCTGCAGCAGATCAATGGCCATTTCACCCAAAACAAACTCTATCCGCAACTGGCCGATCTTATTTTCCATTACAATAACATCATCGCTTTCCGCGAAAACAAAAAATACCTGCAGGAACAATTTCCCAAAAAACTGACAGGCATTCAACTGGAAAAACTGCAACTGTTATATGAGCAAATGATGGCAGATGATGAAGTGATGACGGAACTCGAACAGATTATCCATTACGCCGCAGAACGCATGCGCTCAACCATCCACAGCGGTACGGAAATCTATGAATTTGTAGAAGAAAAACTGAACATTTCCCCTATTGGCCTCATGCCACTCGATACACAGGAAGGGTATTTTTTCCTGAGCAATGGCAACGCGCGGCGTACACGCATTTACCACTATCGTTTATCTATTTTTGAAAAACGCGACGCGCGTTATCGCAGTATGCGTACCTCGTATGTGGACATGCGTTACCGCGGCATCAGCACTACCTACGAGCAAATAAAAGCGGAACTGATCCGCAGCAAACAGGAACTGCCCAACCCCGCCGTATATGCCATAGAAACGGAGTTGAAATTCCCGGTAGAGGAAACCTTGTTGCCGGTGGTAAAAAGAAGCCTGGTGAAATTTATTTCCGACGCTGCCTGATCAGTTCGTTTCCCGCCCGGCCAACTGACGACGCGAGGCCACACGCAACAGCGAGGTATGCACCACCACCGCAAAAATGATGACGGCAAAACCCAGGTAAAACCATTGACTGACCTGTTCGTTTTCTCCCGCTACCAAAAAAGCCAGCGTTACGCCGTAAACCGGTTCCAGGTTGTACGAAAGGTTAACTGTGAAGGCCGATAATTTCCGCAGCGCATTGGTGGATAGCCGCATCGCCAGCACGGTACACAACCACGCGAGTACCAATAACCAGAACCAATTAGACAGGTCGGGGAATAACTGATCGGTGGGAAAATAATACAGGTAAAACGGCATCACCAGTGACAAGGTGAGCCAGCCGCCGGTCATCTGCCAGGTAAGTACGGTTTCCACATTGATACGCTGTACTTCTTTGCGTAAAAAGATCGGGAACAAAGCCGCGAGGAAGGCAGAAACAAGCCCGATGATAATGCCTGTTTTGAAACGCGCATCGAAATGAAAAATGATATAGATGCCGGCAATGGCCATCAATCCCAATAGTAGTTCCATCAGCTTGAACGGCTGCCGGGTAAGCAGCGGTTCTAAAATAGCGCTGAAAAAACTCATGGCAGAGAGGCATACCAATGCAATGGAGATGTTGCCGTATTTGATGGCTCCGTAAAAGCTGACCCAGTGCAGGGCGGCAATAAAACCGATTCCGGTGATGCGCAGCTTATCCTTTGCCGGCAACGGAACGATCTTGCGTTGATAGCCCCAGAGTATCCACATGGTTACGGCTGTGATCAGCAGGCGATACCAGACCAGCAAACCTTCATTCAGGGTAATGAGTTTGCCCAGTAACCCGGTAAATCCGGCAAGGAAAACCGCTATATGCAATTGAAGGAAGGCTTTTTTCATTTCGGCACGCAAGATAGAAATTCAAAGGGCAAAAGTCAAAATTCAAAAGTGCGGAGTGAATGGTGAATCGTCAATCGTGAATGGTCAATCGTGAATAGTGAATGGTGAATGGTCAATCGTGAATGGCTGTTTACTTAAAACTTACAACTTATTACTTATAACGGCTGTTTTAACCTTAAAACTTATTACTTAATACTCCAACTTAACCGTATTTTTGTGCCGCGATTGCCTCTATGCGTTATTCATTTCTGACCATATTACCGGAACCAGCTTCCGGCCAGTTGCCGGCCATTCCGGACTAGCGCAATCGCTCCGCAGGGATTCCCTGCCTTTTCTTTTACCAAACCTGAGAAAGATGGCAAAAAATGACCTGGCTAAAGTCCATGTAAGTTCAGAAATAGGCACGCTTAAACGATTATTGGTCCACAGCCCCGACAGTGGTTTGGGAAAAGTGGTCCCCTCCAAAGCGCAGGACTGGCTTTTTGAAGACATCGTGCACCTCGAAACCATCCGTCGCAAAGAGTACGACTATTACACCAAAATCCTTTTATACTTTCTCGATCCGGGCAAGATCCGTGGACGCCTTCACGAGATCGACGATCCCGCTAACCGTTTCAATTTTTATAAACCTGATCACGCCGATTTCTACCGCTCAGAAAACGTGGTGGAACTGCAATGGCTGCTGGCCGATGTATTGGAAGACCGGGAGATCAAACTGAAACTGATCGCTTCCGTTTGCGCACTCGAGAATTGCAGTTATGAAATGCAGGAATCATTGGTAAACCTGACACCGGCGCAACTCGCCAAACTCTTTATCAGCGGTACCAATAATGAAAAGGAAATGCTTTTTCCTCCCGTGCCTAACTTTATTTTTACGCGCGACATCGGCATTGTAATCAACGATCATATCCTGCTCAACAAACCCGCGAAAAAAGCACGCACGCGTGAAGCATTATTGATAAAATATATTTTCTATAACCATCCGTTGTTTGCGCATTGCCGCGAGAACATCATCGAGTTGCCCGACACTTCACACCATTTCCTGCTGCCCCGCGACGGTGACGATAAAAAAGTAACCCTCGAAGGCGGCGACATCATGGTAGTGACCAAAGAGCATTTGCTGATCGGCATCAGCGAACGCACCACGATGGAAGCAGCACACCAGGCCATCCGCATTCTTTTTGAAAAAAATGTGGTCAAGAAAATAACGGTGGTAAAAATTCCGAAGAAGCGCGACTACATGCATATCGACACCGTTTTTACGCAGGTGAAGAAAAACATGTGGGTCATGCTGGGAGCCTTCTCCAAAAAGACCATAAAAATGGAAGACGCCGACCCCATCGAACGCGTATTGGACGAACGGAAAAAAGAAGACAAGATTCGCATTATTCAGTTCCGGAAGAAAGACCAGGAAAATCCTGTTCACTTCGACAACCTCGAAGAGCTGCTGGCCGACATCAGCAAACACGACCTGAAATGCGAAGAGAAAGTAAAATTCATCTACTCCGGCAACAACCAGTTCCCCTTCGATGCACGTGAACAATGGACCGATTCCTGCAACCTGCTTGCCTTGAAAGAGGGTGTGGTATTGGGTTACGACCGCAACGATAAAACGCTCGAAGCCTTTGAAGCGGCAGGATTCAAGATAGTGCCCGCACGCGAAATGATCGACAAACTCGAATCAGGAGAATGGACAACAGAAACATTGGAAGATACGCTCATCACCATGCCTTCTGCCGAACTATCGAGAGCACGCGGCGGATTCCATTGCATGAGCATGCCGCTCTGGCGGGAAGACATTTAAACGATACTTATGCAGACCACATCGCATATATTGATGATTCGTCCGGTACAGTTTGGCTTCAATGCACAAACTGCGGTGAACAATGCCTTTCAACAGGTGAACAATGAAACCGGGGTGCAGGAAAAAGCGCAACAGGAATTTGACCGGTTCGTGGCCCTGCTGCGCGGACATGGCGTGGACGTAACCGTGATCGATGATACACCGCAACCACATACACCCGATTCTATTTTTCCCAACAACTGGATATCCTTTCATCATGACGGCAGTGTGATACTCTATCCGATGTTTGCCGAAAACCGGCGACTGGAACGCAAACCACATATCATCGGAAAAATAGCGGAGCAATTCCGCATCGGGCGCACCACGGACCTATCTGATTTTGAAGCAAAAAATCTTTATCTGGAAGGCACCGGCAGCATGGTGCTGGACAGAACACATAAAGTGGCTTATGCCTGTCTTTCACCGCGCACGCATCCTGAAGTATTGAAGGCCTTTGCCGATGCCACCGGCTATGAAACGGTTGAATTCCATGCAGCCGATGCGCAGGGCGTGGCCATCTATCACACCAACGTATTGATGTGTATCGGTGATGACTATGCGGTGATCTGCCTCGACGCCATTCCTTCCAAAGAGGAGCGCAAGTATGTTGAAGAAAAATTGAAAGGGTCGCGCAAAACGGTCATCGCGATCACGCTTGATCAGATGAATCATTTTGCCGGAAATATGTTACAGGTGCAAAGCCTGCGCGGAAGAAAATTACTGGTAATGTCTACACAAGCCTTCAGTTCGCTTACGCCGGGACAGATAACAGAACTCTCCTCCTTCAACCCCATTGTACATGCGCCCCTGGATGTGATTGAGAAAAATGGCGGTGGCAGCGCGCGTTGTATGATGGCAGAGATTCATTTGCCAGGGAAGGGATAAGGTGTTAGGTAATAAGTTGTAAGTAGTAAGTTTTAAGTTGTAGGCTTCTTGGGGGCTCCTTATGCAGCTTTGCGTGAGACCGCTGCATTTTTTCACGCAGAGGCGCAAAGGAATTGAGACGCAAAGAATGGCTTCGGGCGCAACGGCCTCTATTCACGATTGACCATTCACCATTCACCATTCACTATTCACTATTCACCATTCACGATTGACGATTGACGATTCACTCCTGCCTTGTTTCAGATCAATTTTTCGCAAAAAAAACGTTCCTGCTTTTTTTTCGCTTTGTTATTGCACCGGAACTTATATATTTACCGCGAATCCTGAATGATACACCCTGAAATGAAGAACTTTTTCCTGCTAATCTTATTACTGTCCGGCCTGTCCGTCTTTTCCCAATCGCTGGACTACACAGACTCCCTCAACCAATACCGTGAGCAATATGTCGACGACCATGAAGTGGTAAAAGACGAAGACCATCAGTGGTTGCAATTTTACCCGATCGACAGCAATTTCCGCGTACATGCCCGCTTCGAATATATCCGGCAACCGCAATGGTTCACCATGGAAACTTCCGGAATGCAAAAACAGATTTACCGCACTTATGGCAAATTAACTTTCCGCTTACACGATACATTGGTGAAATTAAATGTCTACCAGTCGCAGCGGCTGATGGAATTGGACGAATACCGCGACTACCTGTTTCTTCCTTTTACCGATCACACCAATGGCGAAGGTTCGTATGAAATAGGCCGGTATATCGATCTGCGTTTTACCGATATTCATAACGGTGAAGTCGTACTCGATTTCAACAAAGCCTATAATCCTTATTGCGCTTATATTGAAGGACGTTTCAACTGTCCTATTCCTCCTTCGGAAAATTTTATTCCAATGGCCATTACAGCCGGTGAAAAGAAGTTTTCCAAACCTATTGCTTCGGGTAACTGATCGCTAGCGCTTCATCGATCGTCAACGGTTGATAATTAAAAAGCGCGCGGGCTTTGGTAATGTCAAGTCCTGTACGCAGCGGACGTTGTGCCGCAGATGGCAACTGTTCGTTTGATAGCGGTTTCAGCAATGTGCTATCGAGCTCCAGGTGTGCCGCCAGTTTGGTGGCGAGTTCAAATGGCGTGGCCACTTCCCCTCCGGCTACATGAATAATCCCCTGGTATTTGTTACGGGCAATAATGGCCAACGCCTTTGCCAGATCACCGGCATAAGTCGGCGTACGGACCTGATCTGTTACAGCATGATAAACCTCGCCGCGTTCGAGGTGATCTTTTACCTGCGACAGAAATTGCTGCTTACCTTCTACCGGTTCTCCAAATACAGCAACCGTGCGCACGATTGCCCAATCGCCCGCGAATTCGGAAACTGCCTGTTCCGCTTCAAGTTTCGTCCGACCATAGAAATTGATAGGTGAAGGCTCATCCGTTTCGGTATACAATCCTTTCTTGCCGTCGAATACAAAATCGGTGGAAAGAAAAATGAAGAAACTTCCGTTCTCTTCGGCGTTCATGGCCAGTTGCATGGTGGCTTCCACGTTAGTGAAGTAGGCTTCCCATTGATGTTGCTCGCACTCATCGGGTTTGCTCATTGCTCCCGCATGAATGATAACGTCCGGCTTTCCCTCTTCTACCATTGAATCCACTGCATAAGGATCGGTGAAGTCGAGACGTTTGTATACTACATTGGGCAAAGATGTCCATGGATGTCGTTGGTTGAGGCTTCCGAAGTCAGCTCGTCCTGTCGCCACAACGTCAAACCCATCGTTCGCTAGTGCAGGAATCAGGTAGTGACCAACGGAGCCTGTTGCGCCGGTTACGAGTACTTTCATGTTTGACAGGTCGAAAAGTTATAAGTTGTAAGTAGTAAGTGATAAGTTAAACAGCCATGGTTCGTGTATATACAAACCATGGCTGTTTATGGACGGTTCACTCATTGTCCATTGGCACATTTACGCACCTGTATATTACCTATTATTTCTTCTCCGGTGTTTTCTTACTGGGCGGTGGTGCTGCCGGCGTTGCTTCCGCGAGTTTGGCAGGCTGGTTTGATTTCACGCCTTCCTGTGTTTTCGGATCAACATATCCGCGGCCGGAGGCTGCTTCGATACGTTGCTTTTCTTCCCGTTTTTTCAATTCTTCAGGCGTTGGCATGCTTCCGTCAACATTCAGCAATTGTGCAGATTTACGTGCCGATTCAGCAGGATTGTTGTCGAACTCCATGCCCAGGTTATACATCACAAAGCTCCAGATATCGGTCGCTTCTTCGATCATCTTGCCCGTTGGCTTACCGGCACCATGCCCAGCGTTGGTTTCTATGCGGATCAATGCGGGATTAGGTCCTGTATAGTATTCCTGCATACGTGCAGCAAATTTGAATGAATGCGCCGGCACCACGCGGTCATCATGATCCGCTGTAGTGATCAGTGTAGCCGGATAGTTTACGCCTTTTTTCAGGTTGTGATAAGGAGAATATTTATACAGGTAACCAAACTGCTGCGCAGAGTCGGCACTGCCATATTCCACGGCCCAGCCCCACCCTACGGTAAATTTGTGATAACGCAGCATATCCAGTACACCAACCGCGGGCAGCGCCACTTTGAAGAGTTCCGGTTCCTGTGTAATGACAGCACCTACCAGCAGTCCGCCATTGCTGCCACCACGCAAAGCCAGCTTCTGATTGTTGGTGTAGTTGTTCTTGATAAGATAATTAGCGGCGGCTATGCAGTCGTCGAATACATTTTGTTTTTTATCCAGCATGCCGTCCTTATGCCATTTCTCACCATACTCGCTCCCTCCACGCAGGTTCACCACTGCATAGATACCACCCTGCTCAATGAAGAAGGCATTACTTACGCTGAAACCCGGTGTCATCGGCACATTAAACCCGCCGTAACCATAGATCAATACGGGATTGTTTCCGTTTCTCACCATGCCTTTGCGATAGGTCAGGAACATCGGTACACGTGTGCCGTCCTTACTGGTAAAAAACACCTGTTCTGTTACAAACATATCCGGATTAAAATTCACTTCAGCGGAACGGAAACGGTCTGACTTACCGGTAGCGATATTGTAACGATAAATGGTGGGAGGCGTGGCAAAAGATGAATAGTTATAGAAAAATTCTTTATCTGTTTTCTCACCACTGAACCCACTCGCGGAGCCCACACCCGGAAGCACGATCTCCCTGATCTGCTTGCCATCATAAGTATATTGGTACACTTTGGTTGCCGCATCTTTAAGATAGGTAAGGAAAAGCGAGCCGCCGCCGGTACCTGCACTTTGCAATACTTCGGGCTTTTCGGCTACGATCACTTTCCAATTTTCTTTCCTGGGATTCTTCGGATCGATGAGTACGATGCGATAGTTGAGCGCGCCATCATTGGTACGTACGAGTAATTTATCTCCGGCATTATCGATCACATCCGGATCGGTATTGAAACCCGCAATCAGCAGTTTGAATGCTTTTTGTTGCGGGTCTTTCAGGTCGCGATACCAGATCTCACCACCGCTTGTTCCCTGCGATACGTTCAGGATCAGGAAACGCTTGTCTTCCGTAAGACCTGCGCTATGGTAACGCAATGGATTTTTGCGGTCTTCATACACCAGTTGATCTTTACTCTGCGTATGACCTATTTGATGATAGAATACTTTATGATATTCATTTTTCTTGCTGAGCCGGGAAGCTGAATCAGGTTTATCATAACCTGAGTAATAGAACCCCTCATCGCCGTTCCAGCTTGCTGCGCTGAACTTCACCCATTCGATCTTGTCAGCTATACGTTTACGCGTAGCCGTTTCCATCACAAAAATTTCCTGCCAGTCGCTGCCGGCAACGGCCAGGCTGTAGGCGAGATATTTTCCTGATTTGCTGAAATAGATGCCACCGAGTGCGGCAATACCATCTTTGTTAAGCGTATTGGGGTTGAGGAATTCTTCTGCTTCCCCATCAAGGCCTTTCTGGCGATAAAGCACCGCCTGGTTCTGCAAACCATCATTCTTGAAGAAATAATAATAATCGCCTTTTTTGAAGGGAGAAGAATACTTGGGATAGTTCCACAATTTCTCCAGACGGTTGTATACTTGTTTGCGAAAGGGAATTTTAGCGAGATAATCAGCCGTCACAACGTTTTGATCTACTACCCATTTTTTGGTTTCGCTGCTATTGTCGTCTTCCAGCCAGCGATAAGGGTCTTCCACTTTGGTTCCGTGATAGTCATCGGTCACATTTTCCTTCCTGCTCACAGGATATTTCCATTGTGCTGTTGCGGAAATGGCACTTGTCATAAACAGTATAAAAAATATTTTTTTCATCTTGGTTAACTTTTACCGGGCTTAAAGATAAGGAAACGCAATCAAGACGAAATTTTTCGAAACCCCTGTTGAGACAAGCCTGTGATTCTCATCTTCTTCTAATCTGATCATGCACTTCTTTTGCACTAACACTCATTAGTACAAGTTCATATTATATTCATGTGTACGCACTACATAATCATGACAATGCCTTACTTTTGGAGCTTCGAAATTCCGCGTTTTTTTACATTGTTTACTACGATAATATGAGTAAGAAAGTCACCAGGATCGGCGTTTTAACATCAGGAGGAGATTCACCAGGCATGAATGCTGCCATTCGCGCGGTAGTGCGAACGGGGCTGTATCATGAACTGGAGGTTTTCGGTATCATGCGCGGGTACCAGGGCATGGTGGAAGATGATATTTTCAGAATGGAGTCGCGCTCGGTGGCTAACATCATTCAGCGTGGCGGAACTATTTTAAAAACTGCGCGGTGCAAAGAATTCTTTGAACCCGAAGGACGCAGAAAAGCATACGAGAACCTGCGGAAAAGAGGCATCGACGGGTTGGTGATCATCGGTGGGGATGGCAGCTTCCGCGGTGCACAGAAATTCAGTAACGAATACGATATCCCCTGCGTGGGCGTACCCGGTACCATCGACCGCGATATGGCAGGTACCGAAGTAACGATAGGTTTTGATACTGCCGTGAACACAGCCGTACAAGCCATCGATAAAATCCGCGATACCATGGATGCACACGACCGTGTATTCATCGTGGAGGTAATGGGACGTGATGCCGGTTACATCGCACTGCACAGCGGCATTGCTACAGGTGCAGAAAACATCCTGATCCCCGAAACAAAGACGGATATCGAAGCCATCATCGAAAGTTTGACCGAAAAAGAAAAGCGCAAGAAGCTGGTAAACCTGATCGTGGTGGCCGAAGGTGAAGAATTTGGAGGTGCCAACGAAGTAGCGAAAGTGATTCGTGAAAGAATGCCGAATGCCGATGTGCGTGTAACGGTATTGGGCCACATCCAGCGCGGCGGTACGCCCAGTTGCGAAGATCGCCTGGTAGCAAGTCACATGGGGTATTATGCCGTGGAAAGCCTGCTGCTCGGACGCAAAAATGTAATGGTAGGTGTGATCAATAACAAAATCCATTACACACCGTTGGATAAAGCAGTCAAAGAAAAACACAAGATCGGTCAGGAATGGATGAAGATTGTTAAGATCCTGGCCAGCTAATAAACTAATCAGCTGAAACCGGGTCGCTGGCTGATCCGGTGAGCGGCTTACAGAATTTTTATCACCGGTTCAAGCAGCCAGCAGCCTGCAACCAGAAATGCTGATACTTCTATGACCAGACATGCGGAAAAGTATTACTACAAACAAATGGACATAAACGCGGGTATCGACCACAGCTACCATCGTACAAAGATCGTAGCAACAGTTGGTCCGGCCTGCGACACTTACGAACAGCTTCTCGACCTTGTAAAAGCTGGTGTCAATGTCTTCCGCCTCAATTTCTCTCACGGTAGCCATGAGGATAAAGCCCGCATCATCGGTCATATCCGTGAAATCATTAAAAACGAGCCCTACAATATTGCAATCCTTGGCGACCTGCAGGGACCTAAACTGCGTGTTGGAGAAATAGAGAACAATGCCCTCCCCGTAGTAGCGGGCGACATTCTTACGTTTACCAATGAAAAACTGGTAGGCAACAAGGAGCGCATTTATGTATCTTATCCCAATCTTCACTCAGATGTGCAGGTGGGCAACAAGATCATGATCGATGATGGCAAACTCGAAGTGGTGGTAACGGCCATCCTGCCCAACAACGATGTGCAGGTGGAAGTAACCATGGGTGGTGTAATTTCCTCCAAGAAAGGTGTGAACCTTCCCGATACGCGTATTTCCCTTCCGGCATTGACAGAGAAAGATCTGATCGACCTGCAATTCATCATCGAGCAACAACTCGATTGGGTAGCGCTTTCGTTTGTTCGCCGCGTGGAAGACATCCGCGGACTCCGTCAGATCCTGAATGATCATCAAAGCAAATCGAAGATTATTGCCAAGATCGAAATGCCCGAAGCCCTCACCAATATCCGCGACATCATTGTGGAATCAGATGGTGTAATGGTAGCACGTGGTGACCTCGGCGTGGAATTGCCGGTAGAGAAAGTACCGCTGATCCAGAAAGATCTTATCCGCAAATGTCTTCACCGTGCCAAGCCCGTGATCGTGGCAACGCAAATGATGGAGAGCATGATCGATCGCATCAAACCCAATCGCAGTGAAATTACCGACGTGGCTAACGCCGTACTCGAAGGCGCCGATGCCGTAATGCTGAGTGGCGAAACGGCTACCGGCAAACATCCTACATTGGTGGTGCAGACCATGCGCAAGATCATCATGGAAGTAGAGAAAACCGATTACCGTTATAACCTGGAGGAAGTACTGCAACCGCAGGCCCACTCCCCTTCTTTCCTCAGCGACGCTATTTGCTATAACGCGTGTAGTCTTGCCAATGACAGTAACGCAGAAGCGCTGGTGGGTATGACGCAAAGCGGTTACACCGGTTTCATGCTGAGCAGCTATCGTCCTAAATCACCTTTATATATTTTCACCAAAGAACGCTCACTGGTTAACCAGCTTTGCCTTAGCTGGGGCGTGAGAGCCTTCTATTATGACGAAGAAGACAGCCTCGACGACATCTTCGCCGACCAGATCGAAATATTAAAAGAAAGAGGTTTTGTAAAAACAGGCAACATCGTAGTGAGCACCGGCAGCACGCCTGTTCACCTGCACCTGCCGACGAACGTGTTGAAGATTACCAAGGTGGAATAATGTGTAAATGTGCCCTTACTTCGTAAGGGTGATGTGTAAATGTGAAAATGATTGTTTAAAAAAAAGCGGCTCACCGTTAGGTTGCCGCTTTTTCCTTATTTGTATTGAAAACATTTTCACATTTACACATTTACACATTCCGTATTAAATCGCTCAAAGCGATTTAATACGGATATTCCTGTACCATACATCGTTACCGTGATCCTGCAGACCGATGCGGCCGCGGCGGTTTGTACCGAAGTCGGGCATGTTTTTGAATTTGCTGCCGGCTACGAGTGCCTTCCATTGATCATCCCAAAGTGTAGTGCTTACAACTTTTACGTCGTTGAGGTACATATCGAGTTGGGCTTTCTCGCTGCGGACACGCACTTTATTCCATTCACCAACAGGCTTGGCCGCTTCTTTGGATGCGGAGATCAGGTCGTAAAGATCACCTGCGCGGTGTTTGATGATTTTGCCATCGGGGTGACCGGCATCATCGAGCACCTGCATTTCCATACCGGTTTCCCAGGGCCATCTGTACTTCTTGTCTTCGTGAATATAAAAGATGATGCCGCTGTTCCCGTTCTTGCTGATCTTCCATTCGAGTTCGAGCTCAAAATCTTCGTACTCCTGGTCGGTGACAATATCCCAGTCACCACGGATGCCAGCCGCTTTCTTTTTGGCCACATCGAGATACAACAGGCCATCTTTTGCCTGCCATACAGAATCGATAGCACCCGCACCATAGCGATGCCATCCTTTGGTGGTTTTGCCATCAAACAGGGATTGCCATTCGCCTTTGGCAACGGAAGAAGTTTCAGAAGCCGGTGCGCTTTTCTTGTTGTTTTGATTATTACAAGCCATCAGGGATAATCCCAGCAAAAGAGCTGCCGATGTTTTCCGGATCATACTTATTTTTTTAAGAGTAAGATATAACGTACCATTTTTTCAGCATCTTCCTGCGATACCCAGGAGTTGGGCGTCATCGGAACACTGCCCCATACACCGGCGCCGCCTTCAATTACTTTTTTAGCCAGTGCCGTCACCGTTTCCGGGCCTGCGCCGGCATATTTTTCCGCCACGTCACGATAACTCGGCCCGGTTACGGCTGCATCCACTTTGTGACAACTGATGCAATTGTTTTTTCCCACCAGTGCCAGTCCTTCTTTGTACACCGGGTTAGACGAAAGGTCTGTGCCGCCAGCTTCCGGTTTCTTTTCCCCTGACTCATTGTTACAGGCTGCCAAAGCGACTATTGCCAGAGCCGCCACCATAATTTTCTTCATGTCGATTTCTTGTTTTGTATCAAAGTTATAAGTTCTAAGTAATAAGTATTGAGTAATAAGTATTAAGTAATAAGTGTTAAGTAATAAGTGTTAAGTAATAAGTGTTAAGTAATAAGTGTTAAGTAATAAGTGTTAAGTAATAAGTGTTAAGTAATAAGTGTTAAGTGAGATAACCCTCATGACCTATTCACCATTGACTATTGACTATTCACCAGTGACTATTCACCATTGACCATTCACCATTCACCATTCACTTATCCAAACCAATAATCCTTCTCAACAGTCCTTTATCCGTTTCCACTCCGGCAAAATCATCAAAGGCCTTATCCGTCACACGGATGATATGATCCTGGATGAACTTTGCTCCTTCCCTGGCTCCATCCTCCGGATGTTTGATGCAACACTCCCACTCCATCACCGCCCATCCATCGAAATCATACTCGGCCAGTTTGCTGAAAATTCTTTTAAAATCTACTTGTCCGTCTCCCGGCGAACGATAACGGCCCGCACGGTTGAGCCAGCTCTGGTAACCACCAAATGTACCTTGTTTGCCCGTGGCATTGAACTCCGCATCTTTTACATGAAACGCTTTGATACGTTCATGATAAAAATCGATGTATTGTACATAGTCCAGTTGCTGCAATACAAAATGCGACGGGTCATACAACAGGCAGGCACGCGGATGATTGTTTACTTTTTCCAGGAACATTTCATAGGTGATACCATCGAACAGGTCTTCACCCGGATGAATTTCATAACACAGATCCACACCGTGTTCATCGAAATAATCGAGGATCGGGCGCCAGCGTTTTGCCAGCTCGGTGAACGCTTCGTCTACCAATCCCGCAGGGCGCTGCGGCCAGGGATGGAAGGTATGCCAGATCAATGCGCCACTGAAAGTCGGATGGGCGGTAAGCCCGAGGTTGCGCGACGCCTGCGCGCCATATTTCAATTGCTGCACAGCCCATTCGGTGCGCGCCGCGGGATTACCGCGTAATGCTTCGGGTGCAAAGCCATCAAACAATTCATTGTAAGCCGGATGCACTGCCACCAACTGGCCTTGCAGATGGGTAGACAATTCCGTTATCACCAATCCGCATTCTTCCACGATGCCCCTTACTTCATCCGCATAGGTCTTGCTTTCTGCTGCCTGCTGCAAGTCGATGCAGCGGCTATCCCATGTAGGAATCTGCACGCCTTTGAAACCAAGCGACTCCGCCCACAAACAAAGGGAGCGCAGATTATTAAACGGCGCTTTGTCGCCCAGAAACTGCGCGAGAAATATACCGGGTCCTTTTACTGTTTTCATATCAGGTGAAAATAAGATAAACAATCATGCGCCTGCATTCAGCGCTGTCCATTTCTGTGTGGCCTGTCCGCTCGCTATTACACGATCGATAAACATCATTCCTCTCACGCCCTCGCGGATTCCCGGAAAATCGAGCATTACCGCCGTGGCTTCCGTACCATCGAGACGTGCACGTAAAGTCAGCGCGAAGTTCCGGTAAAGATTGGCAAAGGCTTCGAGATATCCTTCGGGATGCCCTGCCGGCACGCGCGTGTTATGTGCCGCATATTCCGAAACATAACTTCCGCCTGTGCGCCATACTTCAGCCGGCCGGTCAGACCATTTCACCAATAAAGTGTTAGCGTCCTGCTGTTGCCACTCCAATCCGCCTTTCTCACCATATACTCTTATGCGCACATTGTTTTCTTCACCGGCTGCCACCTGTGTGGCTATCAATACACCACTGGCACCGTTTTGAAAACGCAGCAACACCGAACCATCATCATCGAGTTTTCTTCCGGGTACAACGGTTTGTATATCGGCACACAGGGATTCCACTTCGAGCCCGCTTACATATTCTGCCAGGTTGAAGGCATGTGTTCCGATGTCTCCCATTGCACCGGCAATGCCGCTGCGCGCGGGATCGGTACGCCAGGCAGCTTGTTTATTGTCACCACCTTCGGCGTAAGTGCTGAGCCATCCCTGCGGATATTCTACATATACTTTTCGTATAGTGCCGAATTTTCCCGAGGCCACCAATTGTCTTGCTTCCTTGATCATCGGATAACCGGTGTAAGTATGGGTAAGGCAAAACAGCAATCCTGAACGTTCGACTGCCTGTTGCAATTCGATGGCTTCGGCCAGGTTCAGGGTCATCGGTTTATCGAGCACCACATGGAATCCGTGCTCCAAAGCCAGCATTGCGGGCTCGGCATGCACGTGGTTGGGGGTAACTATTGAAACAAATTCCATGCGTTCATGGGGTGGCAACTCAGCCTCTGCGCGGAACATTTCGCGATACGATCCGTACACTCTTTCAACCGGTAATCCAAGTGCGGCGCCGGTCTGTGCCGACTTCTCAGGATCCGCGCTGAACGCTCCGCAAACGATTTCGATCTCGCCGTCTAATGCAGCAGCCATGCGGTGTACAGCGCCTATGAATGATCCGGGTCCGCCGCCTGCCATTCCCATTTTGAGTTTGCGTTTGGCCATGCTCAATCGTTTTTGCTTTCTTAAAAAGAGGTTGAAGAATAAAAAATTGTATGGCTAAAAATAGTACATTTAATCAGTTTTTATTGACAAATAAATTTAATGAGCTGCGTATGAATCCAATGATCCGTGTCCGTTTATCGGCCATGATGTTTCTTGAATTTTTCACATGGGGAGCATGGTTTGTTTCCCTTGGAACATTTCTTTCCATCAACCTTAAAGCTGATGGAGCGCAAACAGGAGACGTGTTCTCCACGCAGTCATGGGGAGCCATCATTGCTCCGTTTATTATCGGCCTCATCGCCGATCGCTTCATCCGGGCTGAACGCATCCTTGGTTTCTTACATCTTGTTGGTGCAGTATTGATGTACCAGATGTACAATGCAGAAACAGTCGGTGAATTTTATCCTTATGTGCTTGGTTATATGATCTTGTTTATGCCTACCCTGGCATTGGTTGCTTCTGTATCGTTCAATCAAATGAGTAACCCGGAAAAACAATTTTCTTCCATCCGTGTATTCGGCACTATTGGCTGGATCGTTGCGGGACTGCTGATCAGTTATGCATTCCGTTGGGATAATTCAGAAGCCTCAGCAGCCGGTCAATTGAAAAACACTTTCCTGCTGGCGGGTGGCAGTTCTTTACTCCTCGGACTTTTCAGCTTTACCCTGCCCGCCACGCCTCCGCGTGCCAAAGGTGAAAAAATTTCCATTGGTAAAATACTGGGAGTAGATGCATTGAAACTATTAAAGGATCGCAATTTTGCCGTCTTCTTTCTCGCGTCGGTCGCCATTTGTATTCCGCTTGCGTTCTACTACCAGGTAACCAATACATTCCTGGTGCATTCAGGTGTGGAAAACGCAACAGGCCTGATGTCACTCGGGCAGGTATCTGAAGTTTTATTCATGTTGTTACTGCCTGTATTCTTTACACGTTATGGTTTCAAGAAAACAATACTCGTAGGCATGCTGGCCTGGGTCGTACGTTACCTGCTATTTGCCTACGGTAATGCAGACGATCTTTTCTTTATGCTAATACTCGGCATCGTACTGCACGGTGTGTGTTACGATTTCTTTTTTGTATCCGGACAAATCTATACCGATGCACGCGCGGGCGAACAATACAAAAGCGCTGCACAAGGCTTGATCACACTGGCTACTTATGGTGTAGGTATGCTTATCGGATTCAAAATAGCAGGTTTGATCACCGATCATTACAAAACCGGCGAAGGCAGTTTCGATTACAAAATGATCTGGTTAATTCCCGCAGGTATCGCAGCTGTGGTATTCCTGTTGTTTGCTTTGTTATTTAAAAAAGAAACGAAGAAAATCGCTTTATAATATTTTTATGGCAGGAACACAATCGCGCAGATCATGGCTGCAATCCGTTACCACTGCCGCGCTGGCCGCGGGCGCCGGCACTACGCTGAGTGCTTTTTCCGGCAGCACAAACACACCCGCTTTGAAAGGGAATATCCTTCACTCTGTATGTTCATGGACCTATAATTTTCTTTCGCTCGATGAACTCTGCCATGTAGTGAAAGACATCGGCTTTGCCGCTATCGATCTTGTTGGTCCAAAAGATTGGCACATCTTGAAAAAAAACGGCGTCGACTCTTCCATGTGCAATGGCGCAGAAATCAGTCTGGTAAAAGGCTGGAACGATCCGCAATACCACAATACACTCGTCGATAATTATACAAAACATATCGACCTGGTAGCGGCTGCCGGTTATGCCAATCTCATTTGCTTCAGCGGCAACAGGAATGGCATGGATGACGAAACAGGGTTGAATAATTGTGTGAAGGGATTAAAAAGAATCATGGCGCTCGCGGAGAAGAAAGAAGTAGTGATCCAGATGGAACTGTTCAACAGCAAAGTCGATCACAAAGATTATATGGCCGATAAAAGTGCATGGGGCGTGGAGTTGTGTAAAAGACTCGGTTCGCCTAACTTCAAATTGCTGTACGATATTTATCACATGCAAATCAATGAAGGCGATATCATTCATACGATCCGCGATAACCATGAATACTTCGGCCACTATCACACAGCAGGTGTGCCGGGACGAAACGAGATCGATGAAAGCCAGGAAATTTTTTATCCTGCCGTGATGAAAGCCATTGCCGAAACGGGATTCAAAGGATATGTAGCGCAGGAATTCCGCCCCACCGGTAAAACGCCTGAAGAAAAAATAGCCGCCTTGAAAAAGGCCATACAAATATGTGATGTATAAACCTTCAAACCTGTGATCCACATTTTCAACTCCTGAGGTCTCGTGCAGAGCCTTCCGGACAAATTGTATATACTATGCCAGAAAACGAATTTGACGCCATTGTCGTAGGATCCGGTATCAGCGGTGGCTGGGCCGCAAAGGAACTTTGCGAAAAAGGCCTGAAGACCATCATGCTCGAACGCGGGAGAGACGTTGTGCATGTAAAGGATTACGTGAATGCCAACAAAGAAAGCTGGGAGTTCCCGCACCGCGGCGGCCGTACCCAACAAATGATTGAAGATTATCCGGTGCTTAAACGCGACTACCCGCTTAATGAAACCGTGCTGGACTTTTGGGTAAAAGATAAAGAGTGCCCTTATACCGAAACCAAGCCCTTCTCCTGGTTCAGAGGTTATCACGTTGGTGGTCGTTCACTCACCTGGGGACGCCAGAGTTACCGCTTCAACAAATGGGACTTTGAAGCCAATGGAAAAGAAAACATTGCCGTAGACTGGCCTATCCGGTATGAAGACATGGCGCCGTGGTACAGCTACGCAGAAAAATTTGCCGGCATACAAGGCAACCGCGACGGACTGGATGTATTGCCTGACGGCGATTATGTAAAAGCCATGGAGATGAACTGCGTGGAGAAAGATGTGGCCAAACGTCTCCAGGACATTTACAAAGGCTCCCGTCATATGATCATCGGACGAAGTGCCAACATCACCGAAGTAAGACCCGAACAAAAACGCACCAACTGCCAGTACCGCGACCGTTGCTGGAGAGGTTGTCCCTTTGGCGCTTACTTCAGTACACAATCCGCCACACTTCCTGCAGCCATGGCAACGGGAAACCTCACGCTTCGCCCCTTCTCTATCGTTACACGCATTCTTTACGATAAAGACACCAAACGCGCCACAGGTGTGGAAATACTCGATGCCGAAACAAACAAGACGCATGTTTATAAAGCAAAAGTGATTTTCCTGAATGCGTCGGCACTCAATTCCACCTGGGTGCTCATGAATTCTGCTACCGATATCTGGCCTGACGGATTGGGCAGCAGCAGCGGCGAACTCGGCCACAACCTGATGGACCACCATTTCCGTTGCGGCGCATCGGGTACCGTCGAAGGCTACGAAGACAAATATTTTTATGGCCGCCGCCCCACCGGTATTTATATCCCACGCTTCCGCAATATTCATGGCGACAAACGCGATTACCTGCGGGGATTCGGCTACCAGGGATCAGCCAGCCGCGGCAACTGGAAAAGAGATGTGGCAGAACTCGGCATCGGTGCCGATCTGAAAGAAGCTTTGGCAGAGCCCGGTGCCTGGACCATCGGTATTACGGGTTTTGGTGAAATGCTCCCCTACCACGAAAACAAAATCACACTCAACAAGAATAAAAAAGATAAATGGGGATTACCCGTCCTCGACATGGACGCCGAGATCAAAGACAATGAAAAGAAAATGCGGCAGGACATGATCAATGATGCCAAAGAAATGCTCGAAGCAGCCGGCGTGAAAGATGTGCGCACCTGGGATAATCCGTACGAAGTAGGCATGGGTATTCATGAAATGGGTACCGCGCGCATGGGCCGCGATCCCAAAACATCCGTGCTCAACGGGCACAACCAGGTATGGGATGCCCCGAATGTATTCGTAACAGACGGCGCCGCCATGACGTCCGCCTCCTGCGTGAATCCCTCACTCACCTATATGGCGATGACTGCACGCGCAGCAGACTTCGCATTTAATGAACTTAAAAAAGGAAACCTCTGATATGGAAAGAAGAGAACTACTGAAAATGATCGCTGTGCTCACAGGCACCGCCATGATCGGAGGCGACCTGCTGCTCTCGGGTTGTGGTCAATCACCAACCATTGGTGGCACTACTTTCAGCACCGACGATATCCGCTTCCTCGATGAAGTGGCGGAAACCATTTTACCCAAAACAAAAACGCCCGGCGCAAAAGACGCTGCCGTTGGTCAGTTTATGACGGTAATGGTGAACGATACGTACACAAAGGATGATCAAAAGATCTTCCACGAAGGCATCGGTAAACTCAACGACGCGTCGAAGGAACAATACAAAAAAGCGTTCCTCGATATCACGCCGGAGCAACGGCATGAGCTGTTGAACAAACTGAATAAAGAAGCCACAGAATATAACGAGAAAAAGTCGAAAGCCGACAAAGAGTCGAAAGACAAGAAAATGCCGGCACATTATTTTACGATGATGAAACAGCTTACCATACTTGGCTTCTTTACATCGGAACCCGGTGCTACACAGGTATTGCGGCACGTAGCGGTACCCGGAAAATATGATGGCTGTCTTGATTACAAAAAAGGGGATCGTGCCTGGGGCTGATCCTTTAAAACCAAACGATCATGCAACAATCGCGTCGAAACTTTTTAAAACTGACCGGAGGTTCATTAGCCGCCGTAACACTTGGCTCATGGGCCTGTAAAACACCGGCCTCTGCACAAACCGCTTCCATTCCAACCTTCGGGTTGCAACTCTATACGCTCCGCGAAGACATGCCGCGCGATCCGCGGGGTGTGCTGAAACAAGTAGCGGCCATGGGTTATAAACAACTCGAGAGCTACGAACCGAAAGAACTCGGCATGTTTTGGGGAATGGGCGCCGCCGGTATGAAAAAATACCTCGACGATATCGGCACAACATTGGTGGCCAGTCATTGCGAGATCGACAAAGACTTCGAACGCAAAGCCGCCGACGCTGCTTCCATCGGCATGAAATATCTGATCTGCCCCTGGAAGGGACCACAAAAATCACTCAGCGACTTCAAGCGATTTGCTGCAGACTTCAATGTGAAAGGTGAAATCTGCCGTAAAAACGGCATTCGCTTCGCTTATCACAATCATGATTACTCATTCAAACTGCTCGAAGGTCGCTTACCACAAGATGTGATGATGGAAGAAACAGATCCGAAGCTGGTGGACTTTGAAATGGATATTTATTGGGTAGTGACGGCTGGTGAAGATGCCTCAGCCTGGTTTAAAAAATATAACAACCGTTTCCGTCTCTGTCATATCAAAGACCGCGAAAAAAATGCCTCTGGTGGTAATGCATCGTGCATACTCGGGCAGGGCAGCATCGACTATCCGTCCTTGCTGAAAAAAGCCAAAGAACACGGCATGGAGTATTTTATCGTGGAGCAGGAAAAATATGAAGGCACTACGCCATTGAAGGCAGTAGCTGCAAATGCGGAGTATATGAAAAGTATTAAGTTATAAGTATTAAGTGAAGCAGCCGTAATACGCCCGGTACTTCGGACATGAGTAGTAAGTTAAACGGTCCGATAAAAGCTTTGCGCCTTTGCTCCTTATGCAGCTTCGCGTGAAAATCCGGTGCTACTCGTTTGACTGTTCCATTCACCATTGACGATTGACGATTCACACCTGCCCCAACGCATCTTTCAAACACCACCCCTTGCTGATCCGTTCCGCAAGGGGTTTTAAATTTTCCTGCATCATCTGATACTGCTCGGGCGTTATGGCATCGATGTGTGCGGCAAGATCAACAAGACCCGGCACTGCAATGCCGATATTATATTCTTTTACCAATGCCGCTGTGGCGGCCTCTTCTGCCACAATCACCGGCATACCCGCAAGTATATAAAGCGATAATTTATGCGAAGTGATATACCGGAAGTAATTACCCAGCGGGCCTTTTAATTCCTCCACCGCATCGCCGTCCCACAACAGACCGAATGAACCAGGCAGCCGCGCCGGCAACTCCTGCGGAAACACCAGCGGATGCCACTGCACGCCGGGCACTTTTATTTTGCCCTGCTCTTCCGCACCCATCACATGAAAAACAACATCGTTCACTTTTCCCAGTTGCCAATAAAATTTTCGGATAGCAAGATTGCCCGCAAAAACCACTTCCCGCGCAGGCTTTCGTGGCGTGAAAACCGGCGGAACGAGAAAATCGAAAAAATCAATTTTGCTAATCGTCCGCTCCCCGACCTGCTGTCTGAACCATTCAGCCATCGCAGCATTGTGCACAATGAAATAGTGAAACTTGCGAAAAAAAGCAATCTCTTTTTCCAATACATTTTTATCGTTGTCTTTCAGCCCATCGATATCGCCAATATAGCAGATCAGTTTTGCTCCACGCATACGCAGCAACGCAATCAGCCATTGATTCATCCTGGCGTATACGGGAAACATAAACACTACTTTCTCATCGCGTCTGACGCGCAACGCCGCCATGATGATATATATTAATCTTTTGAAAAAAGAAAAAAAGCCACCCGATGTACGACCCGGCAGCTCCAGCGGTCGATAACCTTCCTGCGAGAGGATCGTTTCGGCATCGGCATAGCCTACTCCACCATGACGGTAGTCTTCGAAACTGTACTGACGGATATAATAGGCCTGCTTATGCTTCATTGGTATGCCTGCGGCGTTTCAATAATCCGTTTATGCCAGCCCACAACTGCTGTGCAAATGGATTTTTCAATACATAGATAAATAATAAAAAATAAACGGCTATGCATACCGGTATCGTTGTCAATAATACCGGTATAGCATCATGGACTATATTCTTAATCCCAAAAACGATTAAAATAAACAAAGCCGAAAGGAACAACGCTTCGGCAAACAAACGCCAGTCGAAAATCCGCAGCCCCGGGAAAAGCCTGCGTACGGATAGCAGGTTTAGTAACAGCAAGATCAATTCAGCAGCTACCAAAGCCATACAGGCGCCGGCATCAGCATAATAAACCGACAACAACAACGCCAGCGGAATATAACAGGTGCTGCTCACCGCCAGGTTGCGCAGGTAGGATTTTTCCTGGTGGCGTGCCATCAATACAGGATTACTGAGAAACAAGGCCATGCCTTTGAGAAAAGGAAATACGGCCAGCCAGCGAAGATTAGCGGCAACAGGAAGAAATTTATCACCGAGATACGCAGCGGCCAGTTGATCCGACAACAAATAAATGCCCGCGCCCATCGGTACCGAAAGCAATACCACCAGGCGGCTGTTCTGCAACAACCGTTCCTGCACTGCTACCGCTTCCTGCCGGTGATCGTGATAAGTTACGCGCGGCAGAAACACCAGGAAGGAATCCGTCAGCAAATTGCTGCTGATGCGCACGAGCCGTGCAGGAAAAGTATAAAATCCCACAGCTGCCGCCACACTGGCCAGCCGCAGCAATACATTGTCCAGCATCAAGGGGATACTATACAATAAGCCGATCAGGTAAATGACCCAGAGCTTTTTCAGGTGTGCTTTTAATCCCGTAAACAGAAATCCTCCACCCTGCTCTCTGACCATCACGCCATAGTTCCATATACCGATCGCCACCGCAGATAAAACCATCACAGCATAATACGTAGCAAAATCATCCGTATTTTTTACCAACACAAACAAAGCGATCAAACCGAGTATCCGCACCGATATCGAACGAATGGTAATGAACCCGAACCGCTCCATTCCCATAAAATACCAGTCGCAGGCCAGGAAGTTGATCAGCAAAAAAGTCACTGAAAATCCGAGCAGCCGCCAGTCGGCAATACGATCCCATAGCAACCACATCATGATTGCATACAATAGCATCACCAGGGAGGAAGAGATTACCCGTAGTCCCATCAACTCTTTTACCAATCGTTTAAGCCGTTCGGGTTCGTCGCGCAGCTTCACTACTTCACGGATGCCGTATACGGTAATGCCGAGTTCGGCCATCACTACAAAATAATAACTGAACGAATCGATGAAGGCCACACGCCCCACACCTTCGGGATCCAATACCCTTGCCACATACGGGATCGACAGCAGCGGGAATAATACCTGGCTGACGGAAAGCAGGAAGTTGTAAAGAAGATTTCGTTTGATCGTTGCCAAAGGCTTACAAAATAGTGAGTTAGCGGGCTTTACAAACTTACTATATTTGATCAAAACAACCCTATATTCGTCCGATGACCGAATTGCTGATCCCTTTGTTGCGTTGTCCGGTAAGCCGCAGTCCCTTGCGGCTGGAGGTTATCCGGTATGGGAAAAAAGTTTATAACGGTGCGGAAACAACCATCATCAAAGATGGTATTCTCTTCAGCGATTCGGAATGGTTCTATCCGGTTATCGACGGTATACCGCGGCTCATCGTGGAAGCAGTGATCGATTACAATGATTTTTTGTCAACCCATCTCCCCGATTTTTCGCAACGACGCGATGTACTGGTAACCAAAAATAGCTTGTTACTGGCGTCCGTTCAGCAGAAGAACGACCGCACCAAAAAGAGTTTTGCCTACGAATGGAAACAGTTCGACTACCAGCAGGACCGGACCTGGGAAGCCGATAAGCCGCAGATGTTCGAACGGTTCCTGACCGAAACGGATGAAACGGCTACATCAATCAACGGCAAGCTGATCTTCGATGCCGGCTGTGGAAACGGACAATTGAACCAACTGATCGCGGCAAATGGCGCTACGGTATTGGGAATGGATTTCAGCCGCAGCGTGGAGCAGGCTTTTAACGAAAATACCGAAGCAAATGCTTTGTTCATACAGGGTGACGTACAGTTTCCACCCGTGGCATCCGAAGCCTTCGATATCGTTCATTGCAGCGGTGTGCTCATTCATACCAACAACACAAAACATTCATTCAATTGTCTCGTACCCTGTGTAAAAGAAGACGGGAAACTCAGCGTTTGGCTCTACCATCCGCGTAATAACGCCGGCCATCGTTTCATTTTGTTGTTGAGAAAAATATTAACCAGGCTACCGCTTCCGCTCTTGTATTGGATCTGCAGGTGGATCTTGTTCCCTTTTGCTTTTGTAGTCAAACGTATCAAAGGCAATAAGCAACCGGCACGCGAACTGATGATTGATATTCTCGACCAGTTCACACCCGAATTCCGCTGGGAACACACGCACGAAGAAGCAATGAGCTGGTTTGACCAGCAAAACTTTTACCACACCCGCGTTACCACAAGTAATATCTTTGGTTTCAATATTACCGGAAAAAGGCGGAAGGTGTAAGGTTAAAACAGCCGGTAAAAGCTTGGCACCTTTGCTACTTATGCAGCTTTGCGTGAAAACCCGCCGCTGCCGGCGGTAAGTATGTGGTGACTGATTGCCTTATTGACTATTGACCACTCACCTTTTGACTTTTTAACTAATGAAGCGAATCGCGATCATCGAATCAGGGCACTTTGAGGTCACTTATACGCTGCTGCGGCTGTTCGACAACGGGCATCACCACCTCACTGTTTTTATCGACGCGTCTTCTTTACGGCAATTGCAATTTTTAGCCGGGGAAAAGACCAACCAACTTACCTGGGTTGTGCGTCCGGAAACAGAGAGTAACCGTGCATTCATCTCCCGCATTTTTGATCATCTCCAATCTCAACCATTCGATCTCGTTTGCTTCAGTACCATCAACGACAATTTCATTCTTTATGCCAATGGCATTAAAAAACTGAATACAAAAACGACGATGATCGTGCATGACCTCAACAGCTATTTCACCTGGAAACCTGCGCCCAGCCTGCGTCGCATGGTACGGTATCTTGGCAAACATTCGTTGATCAGGCAGGCAGATTCGTTCATTGTACTGGGCGAACGACTGGCTGAAAATCTTCGCAGCAAATTATCCGGATCAAAGGAAGTATATCATGTACCGGGAGGATTTTTCGAAAAAGAAAATTATCAGCCACTTCCTTTACCCGCAAACGAATCGATAAGAATAGTTGTGCCCGGTTCGGTAGATGAAAGACGCCGCGACTACCGGCAGGTGTTTGAATTGCTTCGCCTGGCGGATGACCAGAAAGTTGATATTGCGGTCATGTTGCTGGGAAGATTTCATCCGGAACATGGGCGGCAGGTGAAAGCGTGGTGTGAAGCCTACCCGGACAATGGCCGGTTACGTTATTTTGGCGAGTCCCTGATCGATCAGCCGCTTTTTGATAAATACCTGCAGCAATCACATCTGTTGTGGCTGCCATTGCAACACGACACCATCATCCATGATGGCGTACAGGAAACTTACGGGGAAACGATTTGTTCCGGTAATATCGGCGACGTGATCCGGCATGCAAAACCATTTTTGTTACCCGCCAACATCCATGTGGACCGGGCGCTGGAACAAGCTGCCATCCGTTACCGCAGTCCGCAGGATTTATTGGAAAAATTATCAACGGCAGATCTGGCACAACACAATGCCGCTGCATTAGCCGGCGCACAATACTATACGATTGAAAACATCCGCGCGCGCGTTCCCTCACTTTTTCAATAACCCGGCTCTCGGCCGGTCTTGTTTTACCTGGATAAAATCACGGCGGTTTACGTAGTAGTAAAGCAGGAAATAAATAAGCGGCAGGAAGCTGATGATCTTCAGTAAAAGAAAGCCCGTATAAAAGCCAAGGAGGTAACTTACTACCAATATCGATGCGCCGGTCAGTAAAGAGCGGTCATCGATCGCGCAAACGATTTTCAACCGGAAATAAGTTCCCTCCTTTGGATAGTGTAAGGTAAGCGGCCGTGAAAAATGAAATCCGTCGGTAGCCGATAATTGCAGGTCATTCTCTGCCAGCGTGATGACCACCGGGTTACAGTCGGCCAGTGGCCAGATCTGTTTTTTATCGATCACCACGCGAATCTTCAGGAAGCTGAGCAGCACCTGGTTCTTGCGCGTGATCACGATATAATACGGTTCCTGTTCCACGCATATGTTAATTGGGCGTGATGATTATTTCAACGCACGGATGATAGCTGCAAAGTCTGCCGCTACCAGCGAAGCACCACCTACCAGTCCGCCATCCACATCGGGCGAAGCGAAGAGTTCGGCTGCATTGCCGGCTTTTACACTTCCGCCATACAGGATGGGCACCTGATCAGCGATCGCCGCACCGTATTGCTTTGCCAGTACAGCACGCAGGTGCGCATGCATCTCCTGTGCCTGCTCCGTGGAAGCGGTTTTGCCGGTACCGATTGCCCAGATAGGTTCGTAAGCGATCACCAGTTGCGTCAGTTGTTCGGCCGACAAATGAAACAGCGATTCACTGAGCTGTTGCGCTACATAATCATTCTGTGTGCCGGCTTCACGGATCTCAAGCGGTTCGCCGCAACAGAAGATTGGCGTGATGCTGTGGGCAAAGCTGCGGTCTGTTTTACGGGCAAGTTCTTCATTTGATTCATGAAAATATTCGCGGCGTTCGCTATGACCGATCACGCAGTATGGCACCCGGATAGAAGCCAGCATGGCGGCTGAAGTATCACCGGTATAAGCACCTGACTCATGTTGTGAACAGTTTTGCGCAGCAACGCTGTAATTTTTTTGTCCGGCTACGCGGTCGCGGGCCATGGTGAGGTAGGGAAATGGAACGGCCAGCACTACCTGCTGATGATCAGCCAGGCTGATACCGGCGGCCAATAATTCATCGATCAGTTTTTCTCCTTCCGCATAGCTGAGGTTCATCTTCCAGTTAGCAGCGGCAATTTGCTTTCTCATTTTTCAGATAACATTAAGTCTCCGCCACTACGGCGGGACGGGTTAATATAAATGATTGTACACATACTGCAACACCACCTGTTCGGTGTCCTGCAGCGATGCGCCTTTCAGTTGTTTCCAGTTGTCGATGGCCAAGAGAGCTTTTTCAAAATCACAGCGTTCCACTCCGTCGCTTCCCCACGAGAAGGAAGGTACATAACGCGGTGTGAGTCCCGCGCCAAATACATTGCACGCGGTACCGATCACCGTACCGGTATTGATACTGGTGTTGATGGCCGTGCGTGAATAGTCGCCCATCAGCACGCCGCATTTGCGTCCTGCTGCCGCAAGCCCGGCCAGTGTCCATACTTTTACGATACCGGCGGTATTCTTGAGATTACTGTTGGTGGTACCGGCGCCTAAATTGCACCACTCCCCGATCACCGAATCACCGAGGTAACCGTCATGCGCTTTGTTGGAATAACCCATGAGCACACTGTTCTTGATCTCACCCGCGGCAATACAATAGGGACCGATGCTGGTGGCGCCGTAAATTTTTGCACCCATCTTTACGCAGGAAGATTTACCTGCGGCAAAGGGTCCGCGGATAATGGCACCTTCCATGATCTCGGCATCTTCGCCGATATAGATGGGCCCTGTGGCTGTATTGAAAATAGCATGACTGATGCGCGCGCCTTTTTCAATGAATAATTTTTCATTTCCGCTATGCCGGCAATTATCGGGTAAGGGCTGTGAAGTCCGCTCGCCGGTAAGTGTATCGATATCGAGGCGGATGGCCTGATCGTTCAATTGAAAAATATCCCAGGGATAACGGATAACGAGCAGGGCTTCTTTGAAATAGGTCACTTTATCAACCTGCACTTTGTGTGTGCCGGTTATTTGTCCGGCGGAAATGCGGAATACGAGTGATTCATTTTCGCGGCTCATGAGGCATTCGCCTTCCTGTAACACCTTAACGGCGGCGATGAGTGCAGGTGTTGGCAAGATGTTGCCGTGGACCAGGTAACAGGGACCGTCGGCGGTAGCTTCTGCCAGATCGCGGGCCAATACAAGGTCTTTGTAATCGTCTTCTTTTTTATCGAAGGATGGCAATCCCAAAGCCTTTTCCCATTTTTCACGGATCGTCAATATCCCGACGCGGATATCCTGTAATTGGCGCGTGAGTGTAAAGGGATAGAGATTCTCCGGCCGGCAAAATTCTTCCGTAAACAGTATTTTGTCCATGGGAACTAATTGAGAGCGGAAGATAACAAATGATCACGGAACGGATGTTCGGTGTAAGAATGCAGGAAAAGAAAAACCCCGAAGAGGAATCTCCGGGGTTAAAGTATAGCCATGAAAAACAAACTCTTTGCCTAAGCAAAAAGCTGAATCCATCAGTAATATTATGCTTTTTTGGCGTATTTCTTCTTGTACTTGTCGATACGTCCTGCGGTGTCAACCAATACGTTCTTACCAGTGAAGAAAGGGTGAGACGTGTTGGAAATCTCCAGTTTAATAACCGGGTATTCGTTACCATCTTCCCACTTCTGGGTTTCTTTGGAGTAAGCAGTAGACCGGCTCAGGAACGCGGTGTTGTTACTCATGTCTTTGAAAATAACTAACCGGTATTGTTCCGGGTGGAGTCCTTTTTTCATAATTCTATGATTTTTAAGGCAATACGGATTTTGCCGTATTGATGATTTAATTTGGAGGGCAAAGGTAGGAAAATATAGGGAAGAAGTGGCGTTTATTGGTCTGTTTTCCATTAAACCTTTTATAACACACTGGATTATAAACAAAAAAGCACCAAGTTATTGTTTTCGTTGACATAAGTCTCCGTAGACATTTAACCCGATGCTTTTTGGATTACCGCCTGAGCGGTTCTCCTGCTTGCAGCATTCTGATGGTTTTTCCTGAGATTTCTGCTTACCCGTTTCCGTATCAGCCGAAGATCTCATTTTTCCTTATCATTATCTCTGCAAATATTACTTCTAAGATACGTTGTTCTATTTGCGTTTTCCAAATTTTCACCCCTCCCGTTTTGCACCTGTTCTGCACCTCGTTATCCACCGGAAAGGCCCGAAAACAGGGGGTTTCGCACATGTTATGAACGCATATTCTCGTATTGCAGCGGCACCCCGAGGTCCCACCCTTTGGAGGCCTGGATCACTTCCTGCAGGTCGTCGATTTTTTTGCCGGTAACACGTACCAAATCATCATTGATGGATGCCTGCACTTTCAGGCCGCTGTCCTTGATCAGTTTTACTACTTTTTTGGCATCTTCCTGTTTCAGGCCGTTGCGCACGGTTACTTCTTTTTTCCAAACCTTGCCGCTTACGCCGCCTTCTTTCGACAGATCGAAAGCTTCGGGTGCAATTCCCTGCTTGTGGGAACGGCTTACAAGCACGTCCAGCAGTTGACGCATTTTCATGTCGTCATCTGTTTCCAGTTTGATCACGTATGTTTTCTTATCCAGGTCGATCACCACGTGTGACCCCTTAAAGTCAAAGCGGTTACCGATTTCCTTGGTTACCACGTTAACGGCGTTATCCAGCGCCTGGGCATCTACTTTGCTGACAATATCGAAAGATGGCATAACAAGAATTTCGTACAAAGGTAGGGGTGAATGGTCAATCGTCAATGGTCAATGGTGAATGGTCAATAGTGAATGGTCAATAGTGAATGGTCAATAGTCAATAGTCAATAAGGCAGTTATCACCAGATACTTATTACTTATTACTTACTACTTACTACTTACTACTTACTACT
>NZ_AUDS01000009.1:0-27697 GCF_000425585.1 Terrimonas ferruginea DSM 30193 | reverse complement strand
TACTTACTACTTACTACTTACTACTTACTACTAAAAAAGGGCCGCTCCGGACAACGGAACGACCCATCATGCTACAGGAGAAAAGAACAGTAATGGTTAATTACCTGATTTGATACGGTTCTGCTCGTCTTCGAGTCCGCTGCGGCGACGGCGCTCGGGCGCAATATTCTTTTTACCAAAACGATAAGTAAAGGTCAGGCGCACCTGCCGTGTATCGCGGCGGGCGTGGATATTAACATCCACATCACTGTAACGTACATCACCTCTGAACACCTGTGTGCGGAACACATCGGAAAAGCCGAGTTTGATCGTGCCTTTCTTCTCAAACACCTGGCGTACGATACCAACGTTGAGCGCTCCCATGTGACCGGCCTTCAGCAAGCCTTCCGCACTTGGTGAACGGTACCATCCGCTGATCTCGCTGCTCCATTTACCAAAAGTAAACGTGTTATTAACCGAGGAAACAAGTGTGCTGAACTGCAGATCAACGGGATCATTATTGTACAATCCCTGGTAACGGTTGTTGTATACATTCACGTAGATATTCGTGTTCCACCATTTGGTTACCGCTGTATTGATCATCACGGCAATACCCAACTGCCTCATCGTATTCAGGTTGTCTTTGGTCTGGTAGGTGATGCTCTCCGCGGTGTTCTGCTTCAGCAGTTCGGTGATTACATCGGAGGTTTGCGTATAGTTCAGCGTGGTTGTCAGGAACCTGTTGAACGTGTGGCTGAACTCGATGTTGTTAGTGAACTGTGGCAACAGATATGGATTACCTTGTCCGTAAGTCAGGGAATCGAGGAAGAATACAAACGGGTTCAGGTCGTCATAATTCGGGCGTGCAACGCGACGGCTGTAGCTCAGGCTGAACTGGTTTTTATCATTCAGGTTATAGCTCAGCGCAGCGTTCGGAAAAAGGTTGGTATAATCGCGGCGGAAAGAAGAGTCATTGCTGAGCTGATGCCCTTTTGCCTGCGTGTTCTCCAGGCGAAGACCCGCCGTCCACTCAAATTTCTTCAGGGAACCGCTCATGATAGCATAAGCTGCATTGATGTTTTCATCGTAAATGAAATGGTTACTGCGATTGTCTTTGATCCAGCCGGTTCCTTCGTTGCGCTGGTAGTTCACTTCGTTGTCGGTACTTACAAGGCTTGCCTTGACACCTGTTTCGAGTTTAAGATTTTTATTGATCGGATGCAGGTAATCTACTTTACCACTGTAGATGGTAATATTGGAAGGCAGGTCACCGGCCAACAAAACATCGGGACCTAATTTATTTCCCAGCGGATCGAAGCTGCGTGTATTGAGGAAAGATGCATTGTCGTTAACGTAACGCGCATAGTCGAAGTCAGTCGACAATTCGCGACCTGTGGAATCAATGCTTCTTTTATAGTTAAGGTTGAAAGCATAGTTCTGTGAATTACGATTGTTATTAGCATTGGACTCGAGCCGGTTGATGAGACTACCGTCGGGTCTGCGGATATTGATGCGGCCTGAAGGATCTTCATCGTTCTTATTGAAGTTGCCATTGAACACAAGCCCGATCACATCTTTTTTGGAGAAATAATAATCCGCTCCCGCTTTCATGCTGTGATAATTGCCTTTGAAATGCGGACGTGAAACCTGGTCGATCGTACGCATAATGGTTTCCTTGTCTGCCTCATACAAACGGCGGTTGATGGACAGCCTGTTGAAGCCTTCATAGGTGCCCACATAATAATTACCAAACACATTAAACTTGCTGCTGCGGTGGTTAAGGTTGAGACCACCGTTTATTCTCGCATAAACGCCCTGGGTATAACCAATGTTGGTATTACCATTGGTACCACGGATCGCTCCTTTTTTTGTTTTGATATTGATGATACCGGAATTACCTGATGCATCATATTTAGCGGGAGGATTGGTCATGATCTCGATCTGCTCCACCTGGTTGGCTTGCAGATTTTTCAAGTAAGCCGCGAGATCGGCGTTGCTCATATAAGTAGGCTTGCCGTCGATAAGCACCATTACGCCTTGTTTGCCTTTTACACTGATATTGCCATCGTTGTCGACGGTTACACCGGGAGACTTTTCGAGTAGTTCCATCACGGTTGAACCGGCATTGGTAGGCGCGGCATCCACATTCACGATCATCTTACCCGCCTTCATTTCCACCATTGGTTTTTTGGCGGTAACAGTGACGCCCGTCATGGCTTTGGCTTCGGGCGACAGGCGGAAGGCCGGCAATTGAACGGGTATATTTTCTTTCAAAGAGATCAACTTCGAATTTACGGCCTGGAAACCTACCGAAGTGATGCTGACGAAATAATCGCCGGTCTTCAGGCTGTCCAGGGAAAAGCGACCATCGGCCGCTGTCATTTCAATTTTTGCCATGGCGGAATCTGCCGCATGGCGGAGCGTAATGGTTGCCGCGGGAACCGATTTCCCGTTTTCATCCTGCACCTGCCCGGTAATCCGGCTCTGCGCATTCACTGCCACACCGGACATAAGAAGCAGAAGTACAATCAGTTGAATCTTTTTCATTTGGTTTACTTTTATAAAATGGTACTTTGTTTTAGCTGTTACAACTCAAAAGTAGGTACTATACAATGCATAGTACATTGTTTTGAATTGAACGGCAAAATTGAGGGGATGAACGGTAACGGTAAAGTTGGAAATAGGACGCTTGAAGCCAGACCGGGTTACAGTTGGCCGCTATTTTGGGATAAATGGCAATTAGGCGCCTTCAGCGGCGCTAAAGGCCGAACTCCTTTCGTATTTCCTGCTGATAAGTACGACCGGAATATAAGGTGGTGGCATTGGTATCGTTCATTACAAAACGATAACGTCCGTTATAATGGCGATGCATTTCCCGGATGAGCTGTTTGTTGATGAGGTAAGACTTCTGTATGCGAAAAAAGTGGGCCGGTAATTTTTCTACCAATGAACTCAGCGTGGCGCCCGATAAATATTTCTGGCCGGTGACCAGGTAGATCCATACATATTTGTCATCCGCTTCGAGATAAGTGATCTGATCAAAACGCAACAGGTTGATGCGATCACCCGTTCGTACACTCAGCGAGGTAGCGGCTACCGGTTGATTGAACCGGTCGATAAGCGCCTGGAGGTCGGGAGCGGTGTCGGTATTTCCCAGACGCCCCAACCGCTGTAGTTTTTCCACCGTTTGCGCAATACGTTCTTCGCGCAAAGGCTTCAGCAGGTAATCCACCGCAAATGTTTCAAAAGCCTGGATAGCATATTCTTCATACGCCGTGGTGAAGATGATATGCGGTACTTCTTTCAGTTGTTGCAATACTTCAAAGCCCGACATATCCGGCAGCCGTATATCAAGAAATACCAGGTCCGGTTGCAATGCCTGGATTTTTTCTATCGCCTCTCTCCCGTTTGCCGCTTCGGCGATGATGTTGAACAATGCCCCGTAAGGTTCCAGCAAACGCCGTAGGGTGCGTCGTGCCGCAGGTTCATCATCCACGAGCAATACCTTATACATGTCGCCTGGCTTTTGGTGTGTACATTTTTATAACCACAGCTTTCGGTTGTGCAAGGAACAATACTTCATACCGGTTGGGAAACAACAGATCCAGTTTATCGAATACGCTTTGCAGTCCGTATCTCGGTACCAGTTCCTCCGGAAAGGGAGGACCATTGTCTCCTACCGCAATGCTGATGCCCTCCTCGAGGGCGGTGATATCGATCCGGATCGACGTCAGGCGGTCAGTCGCTTTCAGTCCATGCTTTACTGCATTTTCCAATAAGGGTTGCAATAAGAACCGCGGTACGCGGAATGTACCGGCTTCCGCATCGGTATGCACTTCGTATTGCAGTTTATTTTCAAAACGGATTTGTTCTATCCGGAGATACAGGCTGCTCAATTGCAGTTCCTCCTCCACCGTTGCGTAGTTGTCACCAGCGTAGTTGAGACTGTACCGGAACAGATCCGCTAATGCAAGCGTCATCTCCCGCGCACGCAAGCCGTCGGTCAGTGACAGATCTGCGATGGCGCCTAATGCATTGTATAAAAAATGCGGATTGATCTTGGCCTGCAATGCTTCCAATTCCGCCGTGGCTTTTGCTTCCCGCAGCCGGCTAAGTTCCAGCGATTGCTCGTCCATTCTTTTTTGCCTTTCCAGGGAAACATAAGCAGAGAACACATGCACCAATCCGACGCCGGTGGCAAAATAAAGACTGATCAATACCGTCGATTGCCAGTTGTGTATATTTTCCCTTTCAGCCGTGGCAATATAAAACAACAGGCTTGTAATAACGGCTGTTACGATCAACGTTACTAATATCAATGCCTGATGCTTTGCAAATGACCATTGCTGAAAACGCGGATGCCGCACTACCCAGCGCACACTGTTGAACACAATCAGCGTGTTGAGCGTTACTAATATCGCCTGCCCGAGCAAAGCCACGCCTACCCCGTATTCGCCGATGGCTTCAAACAGACTGCCATTGAGCGGCAGCAGCGCCATGATGAAACAAAAGATAATCAGCCAGGCCGAGATATTGGCCCGCAGCCATTCGTTACGGATGGATTTCCTGAACAACTGTTTGAAATTAGCCAACAGGAACATGCCACTCAAAGCGAGTGCGATCGCCGCGTGTATGATGATGAGGTATTGCCAGAATCCGATATTCACGGCACCAAATTAACAAATCGCCGCTCAACTGTTTACAGCGTCCCGCCAACTGCCTTTTTTCGGTAGTGAACTGTTATCTTGCAGGTAATTTATATCTGCTATGATCGATTACCGTTCCGATACCGTTACCAAACCTTCCCCCGAAATGCTCAAAGCCATGTGGAACGCTCCCGTTGGCGATGATGTATTCGGCGAAGACACGTCCATCAACGAACTTGAACAACTGGCGGCCGATATGTTTGGCATGGAAGCAGGGTTGTTTTGCCCATCGGGTACCATGACCAACCAGATCGCCATCAAAGTACATACACAACCCGGCGATGAAGTGATCTGTGACGCTGATGCACACATTTATCAATACGAAGGCGGAGGTATTGCTTTTAATGCCGGCGCGTCGGTGAAATTACTGGCAGGCGACAGAGGACGGGTTACCGCCGCGCAGGTGGCCAACGCCATCAACCCGGATGATGTTCACCGCGCGCGTACAAGCCTGGTATGCCTGGAAAATACCAGCAACCGCGGCGGAGGCAGTTGCTATGAATGGGAGGACATCACGGCAATACGCGCACTTTGCACTCAGCACGGACTGGCTTTTCATCTCGATGGAGCGCGTTTATTCAATGCGCTGGTTGCCAAATCGCAAACACCACAGCAATACGGAGCAACATTTGACAGTATTTCCATTTGCCTGAGCAAAAGCCTGGGATGCCCGGTAGGTAGCGTTTTATTGGGTAAAAAAGAATTCATCCGTCGCGCAAGACGCTTCCGCAAAGTATTTGGCGGTGGCATGCGGCAGGCCGGTTATATCGCTGCGGCGGGTATTTATGCATTGAAAAATAATATCGACCGGCTGCAGGAAGACCATGCACATGCGCGTCAGCTTGCAGATTCTCTGGAGGGCCGCAGTTGGGTAAAAAGAGTATTGCCCGTAGAAACCAATATTATCATTTTCGAACTGCACGAAGCCGGCTCCGCGCCTGCACTTGTACAAAAGCTGAAAGAGCTGGATATATTGGCCTATGCCATAGCGCCCGATCGCATCAGGCTGGTCGTTCATCTTGACATAACAGCCGGTATGATTGAGCGGACCATAAAGCAGTTTGGAAAGTTGTGAGTGATGAGTATTAAGTAGTAAGTATTAAGTATTAAGTAATAAGTAGTAAGTTAAACAGCTTATTCACGATTGACCGCAGACACGAACCACGGGTGAGAGAATGTGGAACATGAAAATGAAACAACCATTCACGATTCACCATTCACCATTCACGATTCACCATTCACGATTCACCATTCACGATTGACGATTGACGATTTAAATTTTAAAGCATATGCTTCCTAAAAAAGACCCCACAACAACAGCCGCCTGGCAACAACTGCAGCAAGCGTACGATCGCATGAAAGACGTACAGATGAAACAACTGTTTGCAGAGAACCCGCGGCGTTTTGACCAATACAATATCTGGCTCGGTGATATCCTTTTTGATTATTCCAAGAATATTATCGATGATGATGTGCTCAGCAAATTGCTGGCACTTGCAGAGCAGGCCGGTCTTGCAAAGGCAATAACCGCCATGTTCGACGGACAAAAGATCAACGAAACCGAGAACCGCGCAGTGCTGCATACAGCTTTGCGTAATTTCTCCCCCGGCGCTGTTACTACCGACGGAGAAAACGTGATGCCTGAAGTGAAAAAGGTATTACGAAAAATGAAAAGTTTCTGCGACAAAATCCACAGCGGAGAGTTGCGCGGTTATACCGGGAAACGCATTCGTTACATTGTAAACATCGGTATCGGCGGCAGCGATCTCGGACCGCAGATGGTGACCGAAGCCCTGCGCCCTTATCATGTAAAAGATATCGAGACCTTCTTCGTATCCAATGTAGACGGTACGCATATTGCCGAAACACTGAAGAAAGTAAAACCAGAACGCACCTTGTTCCTGGTAGCCTCGAAAACATTCACGACCCAGGAAACAATGACCAACGCGCATACGGCGCGTGAGTGGTTTTTACGGAAAGCCAAAGACGAAGCCCATATCGCCAAACATTTCGTGGCACTCAGCACCAACGAAAAAGAAGTGGTGAAGTTTGGCATCGACAAGCGAAACATGTTCGGTTTCTGGGACTGGGTAGGCGGACGTTACTCCCTCTGGAGTGCGATAGGTCTTTCCATTGCTTTGTCTATCGGGTATAAAAATTTTGAAGAGCTCCTGAAAGGCGCGTACAATACCGATAACCATTTCCGTAATACTTCCTTTGAAAAGAACATTCCGGTATTGATGGCGGTTATCGGTCTCTGGTACACCAATTTCTTTGGGGCGCAAACGGAAGCCATTCTTCCTTACGATCAATACATGCTGCGCTTTGCCGCTTATTTCCAGCAGGGAAATATGGAAAGCAATGGTAAAAGTGTGAGCCGCGACGGACAGCCTGTGACCTACGCCACAGGACCGGTAATCTGGGGCGAGCCGGGCACCAACGGACAGCACGCCTTTTACCAATTGATCCACCAGGGCACTGTCATCATTCCCTGCGACTTCATTGCACCCGCCCAGAGCCACAATCCTATCGGCGATCATCATCCCAAATTGTTGTCCAATTTTTTTGCACAAACAGAAGCGCTGATGAATGGCAAGACCGCAGAAGAAGTAACGGCCGAACTGAAAGAAAGCGGATTAAAAGCGGCACAGATCAGCAAACTGGTTCCCTTCAAAGTATTCAGTGGCAACCGCCCCACCAATTCATTCCTGGTAAAAAAGATCACTCCCTTTACCTTAGGGCAACTGATCGCACTTTACGAGCACAAAATATTTGTACAGGGGGTGATCTGGAATATCTTCAGCTTTGATCAGTGGGGTGTGGAATTAGGCAAACAACTGGCCAACCGCATTCTCCCGGAGTTAGGCGATGAAACGGCCGTCAGCGGCCACGACAGCTCAACCAATGGTTTGATCAATGCCTATAAGAAGCTGAGGTAAGTAATAAGTTTTAAGTTTTAAGTAAAAACAGCCGTGGTTCGCTCCTGAGACTCTCGGAGGGCACTAACCATGGCTGTTTTTTATTCACGATTCACAATTGACTATTGACTATTCACCATTCACTATTCACCCAAAAAAAATGCTCCCCTTGCGGGAAGCACTATACATAATCAGTCGGTTGTTTAATTTACTTACCACTTGTCTACTTCTTCAGTGCTGCTTGGTGCAGGACTAATCTCTTCAGCAGCTTCCGCTGTTTCTTCACTGCTGATCTCGATCTCAGAAATGACAGTTACTTCAGCCACCACAGTTTCTCCGTCCTCACCAAGATCATCGTGGTTAAAGGCGTCGAAATCGAAGTCAGGCATCAATTCAGTCTTCACATAATCCACCGCTTCGTTGAGGGCTTTTATAAATTTATTGAAGTCTTCTTTGTACAGGAAAACTTTGTGACGGTCATACCCGTTGTCATCAAACCGCTTGCGACTTTCAGTGATGGTCAGGTAATAATCATTACCCCGGGTAGCACGCACATCAAAGAAGTAAGTTCTTCTTTTTCCCGCCCGGATGCGTTTGCTGTAAATGCTTTCCATCTTTTTGTCGTTGTTCTCGTACGCCACTTGATTAGGTTTTTTCGGTTGTTAAAAGATATACAAATTGGGAAGTCACAAATATATAGATGTTTTTGAAACAGCCAAATCCTAATTACCCCCGTGTTTTTCCACCCGAAAAAGCCTTTTGGCGGCATTAACCTTCGGTCATTCCCTGCTGCTGGCGGGCGTATAACGACGCATAATGCCCGTCGGGGATGCGCATCAGCTCGGCATGCGTGCCCTGCTCCGCAATCCGTCCGTGATCCAGCACCACAATCCGGTCAAATTCCAGCAGGGAAAATACCCGGTGCGTAATGATGATGGCTGTCTTGCCCTCCAGGAATTCATTCAGCCGTCCGATGATCTCTTTTTCGGTTTTGGCATCCACCGCGCTCAGGCAGTCGTCGAGAATGATGAGCGCCGGATCTTTGATCAACGCCCGTGCTATCGAAATCCGTTGTTTCTGTCCCCCACTCAAGGTTACGCCGCGCTCACCGATCATGGTTTCGTATCCTGCGGAAAAACGGCGGATATCCGGATCAACACCTGCCATCTCCGCAGCCTGCACCACCTGTTCGCGGGTGGCATTTTCTATACCCGAGCCAATGTTGTTGGCCACGGTATCGCTGAAAAGGAATACATCCTGCGGCACATAACTGATCTGGCGGCGCAGGGAATGCAGACTGATTTCTTTCAAAGGCACATTGTCCACAGACACATTTCCCTGCACGGGATCGTACATACGAAGTAATAGCTGGGCGACAGTTGTTTTACCACTGCCCGTCCGCCCCGTAATTGCCACCTTTTCACCAGGACGGATATCCAGCGTAAAATTTTCCAGCGCATGAATGCCTGTATCAGGATAAACCATGGTTACGTTATCAAATTGCACTCCGCCTTTGAGCACCGGTTCCAGGGGCTGAAGCGGTTCAGCAATAGCTGGTTTTGTTTGTAAAAATTCATTCAATCGTTTCTGGGAAGCCGCTGCCCGCTGGATCATGCTCGCCGTAAGCCCGATCGCACTTACGGGAAACGTAAGCATGTTGACATAGATTATAAATTCCACGATGGTGCCTAGCTCCATGTTATGCTCGTGACGGATATAATAAAGACCGCCGATCATGATCGTAAGCAGCGTGCTGAAACCGATCAATAAAGTAATCGAAGGAAAATAGATCGCCTCCACCCTTGCCAATCCTACCGCATTCTGCCTGTATTCCTCGCTGTTGCGGGAGAAAAATTCCAGCATGTTTCTTTCCTGGACAAAAGACTTGATCACACGGATACCCGAATATGATTCCTGCGCATTGGTGGTAAGACCGGAAAGCGATTCCTGGATGCGTTCGCTTTTTTTGTGAATGGTCATATTGACGAAATAAATAATCACCGCAAGGATCGGAAGCGGCATCAGCACATACAGGGTAAGTTCCGGGCTCCGGCTAACCATGAAAAAGATACTCAGCGAAATGATGGTTACCAGGTTGGCTACATACATAATAGCAGGACCTGTAAACATCCGCACGCGGCTTACATCTTCGGCGATGCGGTTCATGAGGTCGCCGGTATTATTTTTTTTATAAAAAAGTGCATCGAGCTGCTGGTAATGCGCATATACTTCGTTTTTCTGATCGTATTCGATATGACGGCTCATTACGATCAGGGTCTGGCGCATGAGAAAAAGGAAGAAACCGCGAAGTAAGGCAAGTACCAATAAGATAACGGCACATACGGCCACCAGTTTCCATACATCCGAAATACCGCTGACCATCGAGATGATCTTTTGCACGAGAATGTCGTAGTCACCGGGTTGGTCGCCCGCACCGGCGGGTGCCGATCCGATTGCGCGGTTAACGAAATTGATGACATAACCCGTAAGCTGCGGGGCCAGTACGTTGAAATAGTTGGAAAGCAAAACGAACAACAAGCCAGTTGCCAATCTCAAGCGATATTTCCAGAAATATTTATTCAGCGCCTTCAGATGCTTCATGGTGCAAAAGTAAGGATTAAGGTAAAAGGCGTAAGGCGTAAGGGAGAAGGAATAAGGTGTAAGGCAAAAGGTGTAAGCTTCGGACATAAGCAATAAGTTTTAGGTATTCAGTACTAGTCAGCGTTTAAGTCGCTTTTTTGACTTTTGAATTTTGACTTTTGAATTATTTAACTGCCGCGAACGTTACCGGCATCGCTACCGGTAATCAATGTTGAAGAAAGCACAAACATTCCCCATTTTTTTTAAACGAAACAATCTTCGCATGCCAATAATTTCAATATCATCTAAGCAGGCGCCAACCCGAAGCAACCTGTTTTCAACGTAATGTTACATTCTAACCTGCTTAAATCTAATTGCCATGCTCCGATTGCTGTCTGTCCTTCTTTTGTCAACCCTGGTTGGCTGCTTCCCTGTTGCCGGTCAAACGGCTTTGCAAACTTCATTTGCATCCCCTTACACCGCAGGTTCCGTCAATGGTCAGCAAGGCTGGTCGCTGAGCGCCGGTAATGCCACCGTGTCCTCATCCGCCGCTCACGGCGGTACCCAGGGCTTACAGTTGTCTGCTTCCGGTACCGCACTGCTGCTTAATTATGTGGCTTATGCCGGGAACGTACCCGGTATAAGCGAGGAGGTTTACGCCGATATGTGGATCAATCCCGCCTCTTTTGCCACCAAAGGGATTGCTGTAAATGGCTACGACCTCTATGGCGGTAGCTCCAAGCGTATTTTTGTATTGGAGTTTGGTACCGATAATAAGATCAAAGCTTATAACGGTTCTTCTGCCGTCAACGTAGCCAACTGGGTAGCCGGCCAATGGGTACGCCTGTCCGTGAAAATGGATTTCGTGACGGAAAAATATAAAGTGGCCGTAAACGGAATTGTTTTCGCTACCGAAATGAGTTTCCGCGAAACCTACACCCCCACTGCCAGCGGCACGCGCCAGGCCGGCGTTAAAGAATTCCACTCGCTTCGTTTCAATCATACCAACGATACACAAACCGCCACATCCGACGCAAGTGTCGATGATATTTATATTGGCAAAACACCCATCGCCGATGTTTCATTCGGTGCTTCTTCCACCACACGAACGGTTACCGTTACACAACCGTTGTTTGGCACCATCACCCTGAACCCAGCCGGACCTGTATTCGAAATGGGCACCACCGTTACCGCTACCTTGTCGTTGCCCGCGGGCTATCGCAACAATGGCTGGACAGGCGGGCTCACCGGCACAGAACTCTCCAAAACGTTCACCATTGCCGGCAACATGAGCATCAGCGCAGACGTGGATATCGATCCTGCAAATCCGCCTGCGCTTTACCAGGTTACCTTGGCGCAACCAGCCAATGGCACCATCACCCTGTCGCCCACTTCTCCCGATGGCCGTTATTATGCCGAAACAAAAGTGACCGCCACCCTCAGCTACGAAGCCTGCTACCAGTTCGACGGCTGGACCGGCGCTTTATCGGGTACGCAACTCAGCAGAACGTTTACCGTAACCGGAGACGTAAACATCGGCGCAGCCATTTCCCCGAATACGACACCTTCGGTCAAACGCACAGTGAGTACCGTTACCGAATTCAAGAATGCATTGGCGGCCATGAACCCCGGTGATACCATTGAGGTAAATGACGGACAATACAACCTCAGCAGCACTACCGTCACGCGCTCCGGTTGTTCTGAGAAACCTATTATCATCCGCGCCAAAAACAAAGGCATGGCGGTACTTAATGGCGCCACTACGCTGGTTTTCCGCAATGTAAAATATACCACCTTCCAGGGCTTCGCTTTTGAAAGCGTAAACATCGGTACAGGCATTAAATTGGAAAACTGCAGCCGCTTCCGCATCACCCAGAATAGTTTCAAGATCATTGAAAGCAGTTCCTGCACCTGGGTATATGTAGGCGATACGTATGCAAGTCCCGAACCTTTGCGTTCCGGCTACAACAGAATCGACCATAACCTGTTTGACGGTAAAACACAAGCGGGCAACTTTATCCGCATGGATGGCAACATCAATCAGCAAACCCAATACGACACCATCGATCACAACCTTTTCCGCAACAACGGCCCGCGAGCCGCCAATGAAAAAGAAAGCATCCGTGTAGGCGTGAGTACACTGTCGAAGAGCAGTGGCTTTACCATCATCGAGTACAACCGCTTTGAAGATTGCGACGGTGATCCGGAGATCGTGTCCATCAAATCGTGCGACAACATTATCCGCTACAATACATTTGTCCGTTGCCTGGGCACACTCTGCCTGCGGCAGGGTTTCCGGAGTGTGGCCGAAGGCAATTTTTTCTTCGGAGAAAATAAAACCGCCGAATTCAACGGAGGCACAATTGGCTGCGGCGGCATCCGTGTATATGGGAAAGACCATCGCATTGTCAACAACTACTTTCATGGATTGACCGGACAAAAATGGGATGCGGCAATGACCATTACCAATGGCGATGTAACCAACAGTTCATCCAGTCTGGCAGAACATTACCTGCCGGAAAATCTCGTGGTGGCATTCAATACTTTTGTTCACAACCAGTCCAATGTCGAAATCGGTTTCGACAACAACGGTAACTATCCGTTGCGCCCGGTCAACTGTCAGTTTTTGCACAACATTGTTGTCGACAGCAGCCGCGCGATGGTGAAAGCCTATAGCACTGCATCGCTCAACGGCGTACAGTTTACGGGAAACATTTTTTATCCAACCCTGAATGCGAGTGTGGGTGTTACGCTGCCTGCTTCCGCCATTACAGTAGCAGATCCGAAACTCATGCAGCCTGCCTGTTCCGGTTCAGGATGTGCCAGCTCCCTTGCTTATAAAGTATGGCGTTTGGGTGAAGGAAGCCCGGCTATCGATGCGGCATCCACCGCTTATCCGGAGATCAATACGGATTTTGAAAAACAAAGCCGTACCGGTGTACGCGATATCGGTGCGGATGAATACAGTGGCAGTGCGCCGGTAACCGTTACACAGGGCGCGCTGGACAGCTGGCAGGTAGGTCCCGATGCGATTGAGTACAGTTATACTTATAATCCTTCGGTTACTTTACCTGCGCGAATTACTTCTTTTACAGCGCAGGCGGCGGGAACGCAGGCCGAACTGAATTGGGAGGTTGGCGAAGAAGATAACGTAGCGCGTTATGTGATAGAGTGGTCCGATGGCAGTGCGGCGTATACAACGGCAGGAATTGTTGCCGCAACCGGTAACGCACCCGTTGCTTATCGCTACACGCATCATTCACCGGTGGCTGGCCGTAATTACTATCGTCTCCGCATAGAAGACCGTGACGGGCGATTCAGTTATTCTGTGGTGCGTACCGTAGTGATTGAAAGAAAAGGTGCTTTGAAAATATTGTCCAATCCGGTACGCAATGGAAAACTGGTCCTGCAATTTACGGAGGCCGTTCCCGCGGGCAGCACGCTTCGTTTGATCAATCTGCACGGACAAACCGTGCGCCAGTTCGGCAACCTGCAGCAGGGACGCAATGAGTGGTCGCTCGATGGTTTGGCGGCAGGAATTTACCTGGCCGAATATGCGGAGAAAGGAAGGGTGGTGACGACGGAGAGGATTATCCTGATGGACAGGTAAAATTCAGAATCGTGAATGATGAATAGTGAATGAATGAGATAGTTTAGCTATTCTTTGCGTCTTAATTTCTTTGCGCCTTTGCGTGAACAAGCAGCATCGATGTCACGCAAAGGCGTATAAGGAGCAAAGGCACCAAAATACCTACTACCTGAAAATGCCTTACTCCGTTCCGCGGAGCGAAAAACAAATATGCAGCCGGCAACCGTTACCGGGACTGCTATTCAGCACTGTACGTCCGTTAAAAGTGAGGCTTCTGTTGATGATGTTGGTGAGACCTATCCCCTTTCTGCGGGCAGCGGTATCAAATCCTTTTCCGTCATCAGCGATCCGCAGATCGAGGCGGGAATCGCTTTGCAAAATGCGGATATATACATTGTCAGCTTCGGAATGTTTGATGATATTATTCACCTGCTCCTGCACGATGCGATAAAGGGAAATCTTTAAGGCATCACTGATGAATGCCTCATTTAATTGGTCGAGGCACAGATGTATGCGTTTACGCGAGAGCGGGATCAGCAAGGTTAATTCTTCAATAGAGTCTTTCAGGGAAACCTCCCCCAGCGATGGCGGCACCATGCTCCTCGAAATGCGGCGGATCTCTTCGATGCTGTCGTCGATAATGATGCGGCTTTTATTCAGGAGTTCCTCATTCACATGCGGAGCCGAACCATAAGCGGCCAGGTATAATTTAACGGTGGCCAGCATCTGGTTCACATTATCGTGCAGTTCCTTACCTACGATCTCACGGTCTTTCTCCTGCGTTTCGATCGTAGCACGGGTGATGGCCACCTGCCGTTCTACGCGCTCTTTCATTAAAGTATGTTGCAAACGCAAGGTGTTGGAAATATCGCTGGCAATCATCAGGTAGGCTTCCTTACCCTTATAAACGATCGGTTCCACCACCAATTCCACAAAAGCGACTTCACCGTTTTTCTTGATGTGCCGGCGGAGTTTATTGCGCAGCGGCTCGCTGCTTGCTTCCCGGACAACGCGCATCAGGTCGTCGCGGTTACCTTCGGTGCGGAGATCGAAGGCTGTCATCTGTAAAAATTCATCGCGTGAATAACCAAAACTTTTGACGGCTGTTTCGTTTACCTCAAGAAAAGAAAGGTCTTTCCGCGAGCAGACCCAGATCGGCGAAGGCATGGTATGGAAAAGTGACTGATAGAGCTGTTCGGAATTCTCGGCTGCTATCGCGTGGTTGATGCGGTCGGTAAAGTCGGTGAAATTAAGTACGATGGAATGAATGGCCGGATCGTGCAGCCAATTGGTGAGGCGGCAGAACATCCAGCGCCACTCGCCTGATTTGTGTTTCACGCGCGTGAGTCCTTCGAATGACTGGCCGTAGCTGCGTGCAATTTCCATTAATGATCCTCGCAAAGCCACCTGGTCGTCCGGATCGATCTCTTCCCATTTGAACGGGCCGAGCATTTCTTCCGGTGTGAGACCAAGAATGCGGTTTACCGACGGCGAAACATAGGTCAGTTCTTCGCGTTCGTTCATAAAGGCCATGCCTTCGAGACTGTTTTCTGTCAGCGCGCGGAAGCGTGTTTCCAGTACTTCCAGTTTTTTGCGGCTGCGTTCATCGTCGGACATTTCGCGGGCTGAGCAGACCAGGCAGATAAAGGAATCGTTGTAAAAAAAAGGTTTGATGTTGATTTCGGCGATAGCGGATTGACCGGCGAAATGGTAGTGGCGGGTGATCTGTTGGGGTATGCCGTCGAGGGCGAGTTGGTAGAGGCGGTGCCAATCTTGCGCCCCTTGCGGGTCGAAGAGCGCGTACTTTTCGAGTAGTTTATCGCCGGTTTCGAAGCTCGTCCCGTATACACGGTCGATCATCTCGCGGGTTTTGCCACTCATGTACAGGAGCTCAAGATCCTTGCCCATACACCATATGTAGCCGTCCATGCAGTTGGTAACAGCCTGCAGAATAGCAGCGTGATCGTTCAGAGCCATGACTAAAAATAAATGTTTTGGTATGCGAACAATGCCGAGTCGAGACGATACACAATGGCCACGATCCAAAATAGTTCTTTTTTTAGTCAAAAGAAATTTTAAGCGTTTTTTTTTAATGCGGGGAAAAGAGGACGGAGTAATATTACAAGTAATCAGTTTTGAGTGTGGGTATTAATCATCTGGTTCAAGGTAAAAGGTATAAGATTTGGGTAGTCAGGCCTCGCTGCTGTTTTTGAATTTTGACTTTTGAATTTTGAATTATAACTTAAAGAGTCCGTTCCTGATCGCATACACCACAATTCCGACCATGTTTTGCGCGCCTGTTTTTTCCATGATGCGTTCGCGGTATTTCTCCACTGTGCGGTGTGCGAGATGTGTAACGGATGCGATTTCTTTGCTCGCGTATTCGCGGCAGATGAGTTGGATGATTTCGAGTTCTTTTTTGCTGAACCGTGCAAGATCTTCGGTCTGGCGCGACAATTTCTTGCTGGCGGCCAGCATGCGGGAAAGATTATGGCTGGTATAATCGCAATAATATACGCGGCCTTCCATCACCTGATTGATGGCTGTATATAATTCTGCTTTGCCGGCCTTTTTAACGAGATAGCCGTTTGCGCCGGCTTCCATCATATCCACGATCAGTTGTTCTTCTTCGAACATAGTGAGTGCGATGATCTTGACCTTATCGTCCTGTGCGCGGATCTGGCGTGTGGCTTCGATGCCATCCATGTCCGGCATTTGTACATCGGTAATGATCACATCGGCCTGATGAATGGCGGCCATTTCGAGCAGTTCACGGCCATCGGCCGCTTCCGCCACCACGTTGTAACGCCGGTTTTTGCGCAGCAATAATTGCAGTCCTTCGCGAAACAGTTCATAATCGTCGGCGATAATGATACGGAGTGGTTTCATGGGTTAGTCAGTGGGATTTCGAAGAAATAATCGGTGCCTTTATCGCTGGCGAAATGCATACGGCCACCCATCATTTCCACGCGGTTAGTGAGACTGGTAAGGCCGAGTCCGCCGGCTTTGCGGGCATTGTTCCAGGTGCCGTCGTCGCTGCAGGAAACGAACAGTTTGTTACCTTTTTGCTTTAGCAGTACCTCCACTCTTTTGGCGTTGGCATGTTTGACGGCATTGAGTACGAGTTCCTGGATCATGCGCAGTAACTGCAGGCTGATATGTGCCGGCAGATCGTCGCGTACCTCGTAGCGGTAGGTAAAATCGATGGGAGTAACCAATTGGTATTGGGCAAAAAAATGGCTGAGGGCTGCATTGAGTCCTCGTCGGAGTAGTGTGCCGGGGAGCAGGTTGCGGGCAATGCCACTGAGTCTGTCCTGTAATTCGTCAATATTGCGGGCGGCGAGCCTGAGCAGTACGGGCGCTTCTTCCTCATCATCCAGTGCTTCTTTCACTTGGATGCCTGTAAGCGATAGCAACGGGCCGAGTTCATCGTGCAGATCCTGCGCGATTCGGGTGCGTTCTTTTTCGAGCAATTCTATTTCGGTCAGGAAGAGTTTTCGTTGTACATGATGATTTTTACGTTTATTCCGTAAGACGGCAATATTGACAAGAAGGAATAACAAGGCTAAAATCCCGCTCAAGATCAGCACCGCATGATATAACGTCGTTTCAAAGGCATCCATAGTGTAGCCAGCGCAAAAATGATGTTGGTGAACAGATTGATATACGACATGAGGTAGTATATCCGCAACTGAAACACCCGGCTCTTATTCAATCCGTACAACCAGAAGGCCTCCAGCAGAATGGCATAGAGGAAATAAAGCACCAGTCCCATGCAGATCAGGAAGGTGGCATCGGTAAACAACGACCTGGTGACGCTGAACAGCAGGCGGTTGATCATCATAATGCTCATGACGACGATGGCAAAGGAGTAAAGTATCTGGAAATAAGAGTTGAAAAGATGGGATTCAGTGGCCAGCGCGTATTCGGCGGCCCATACCAGTACGTAGGTCGACTGCAACAAAAAATAAAGCCAGTTCCGTCCGTTGAACAATTTCCACCGGTGAAACTGCCAGGTGATCAATATCGGTTCTGCAAGAGAATAGATATTGTAGTTGACGGAATTGTTTTGTCCACGGAGCATCACAAACAAACCGGTCAGTTCATTGAGCAGACCGGTTGTAAGCAATAGCAGGAAAGGTAGAAAGGCCGGATCCGTTTTACGAAACCGGACCCAGCCAATAACTACTCCTATCGCTATGGACAGGCTGAACAGTGTATGTTGCACAAAGCTCATCCGTTCTTTTTTACGAATTGAGTGGTGACGACGGCGGACACATTGGCGGACAGCGCATACCTTTTTCAATGATAACTGCTTCAACGCCGATGCCCGGCAGCATGTCTTCGTCTTCGGCGTTAACGCCTACGATGATGGCATGCACTTTCAGGTCTTCTTCCATACCGTAGTAGATACGGATTTTCTGGCATCCTTCCTGTTCCAGGACCGTGTCGAAAGCTTCGCGGTCAAACGTTTCGCAGACAGGTAGAATCTCCTGACCCTGGTAATCTTCTCCGAGGATGGAATTGCGATTGTCGCGGTAGCGGCTGGTCATGTCTTCAGCCTCGGACAAAGTAATAAAATGACTCATTGGATAATGTTTTTGTGAGCCACTAAATTCGCTTTGCAGGCTACGGAGAAAAACCGGGCCTCTACGTCCGCGCTTCTACGTACAAAAAAATCGCGTTAACACTACAATACTATAAAGGAACATAATTCTGCTGAACTGAAGAAGGGAAATTGCTCAGCGAAAGAGGGGAAAATAAATGTAGGAAGAAAATCAAATTGCTGTAAGCATAGCTATACATTTATGAAAAATATAAAACAGCATCGGCATTGAATACCGACATACAGGAACCTACTTTAATATCATAGACATTTCCCACCTTTTGATTCCAGCTTTCCGATACCGGAAAGCCTTAAATTCCAATCGGCACATTTTTATTGACGTCAGTGCCAGCACCTTTTGGCCTCGTCACGCCTCTGAAAATAACTGACCCGCAAACAAGCCGATAGCCCGTATGATCAATAAGTCGCTTTATTCTTTTATTCTTTCGAAGTAGTCAGGGTGTCTTGACATTTTATTTCCGGCAATTAAAGGGGAAAACACAAACATCAGTGCTCTCCTTGTTTAACAAAAACAAATAGCAACAAGGAAATTAAACAGTATTATCATTCATTCTTTTCAATCCAGCAACCACAACATTTTCATCACTTCCGCCTTGCTCAAAAATTTATCTTTCTCCGACTTCGCCAGCTCCGGCACAAACCACCCTTCATTGTCCGTCAGACATTCTCCCAGGTGCACACCGGCAGCCACTTCCTCTCCTACCGACGGACATACCGTAGCCAGATTCGAATACACATAGTACTCGTCTTTTATTGTACGCAGCACTACCGACAAAGTGCCCTCCACGGCAAAAATCCTTACCACCGTTGCATCCTGCATGTTGTAGATATTTCCTTTTCTTGAACGGATCTCCACCAGGTTATCGCTGCCTTCCAATACACCCATTCCGGGTGCCGGCAGAAATATCATACCATCCGGCAGCGGACCTTTCGCTACATGCATTGTATCCCACGCAGGTTCCTGCGCTTTGACCGCCGTCGCAAAAAGGAAACAACCAACAACCAGCAGCCTGACTATTTTTTTCATCATTGTTTATTCATTTTTTTTTATAACGTCCGCCTGCAACCATTAGTATTTAACATATTTACGGCACATCATTTTAAACACCTGTATTATCTTACAGCAATGAAAGCTATACTCGTCGTTCTCACCCTGTCTCTTTTATTTTTCACCGCCTGTACTACGCTCAAAGCGCCCACTTTCCGCGGTGTCGGCAATATCAATGTGGCAAAAGCAGGTTTTAAGTCCACTACGCTGAACCTCGATCTTTTTTTCAGCAATCCTAACAACGTTAATGCAAAACTCACCGGCGGCAGCGGCCAGATCTGGCTCGACCAGACCTTGCTCGGTGATTTTTTCCTCGATACAACCGTCAGCGTTGCCAAACGAGCCGATTTTACGGTTCCGGTAAAATTAAATGTTGATATGAAAAAGATACTGCAAAATTCATTGCAGGTTTTATTCAGCGACAGCCTTCCGATCCGGCTCACAGGTGAAGCACGGGTAAACAAAGGTGCCATCAACAAAAAAATTCCCCTGAGTTACCAGGGGAAAATAAGTTTGGATCAACTGACCAGTGATACGCTGCGCATAAAATAATCAGGAAGCAGGTTCTGCTTCCGGCTCGGGTTCTTCTGTCGCAGGTTTCTTTTTCGGAACAGGATGCCCGCCTCCATCTTCTGCTTTCTTACAAGTTTTTGGTAAACGTTTATATGCATCCGGGTTTGCCGATACATCATCCGCATCATAACCCATATTCGCTATGCCGGTTTTGAGTTGTTCGATATCGGTGCGGTCAGTCAGGTACTTCACGGTCGTTTCACCACGTTTGTAATTCACTTTCACCGACAGTACACCATCATAACGTGCGAGGGTTGTTTCGATACGCTTCTGGCATTCCCAACACAACGCATTCGGCGTTTTGATCTTGGCCGTCATCTGTGCTTTGGTCTGCGCCTGTGCCGTAAACACTACCACAGCCAGCAATAAGGTCAACAGGTATTTCATGTGCGTTATTTATGTACGTGAAATTACAAAACTCCGGTCCATGCAGACGGATTCTCACGCCATTTTAACAAAAGCTCCTGATCTTCCGCCGGTACGACCTGCTTTTCAGCCGCCAGTTCGATCAGGGTCGGATAATCGGTCAGTGAATAATACGCCAGCCCCGCTTTTTCAAATGCTTCAGCCGATACCGGAAACTGGTAGGTAAAAATCGACACCATGCCGATCACGTCCAGCCCCGCTTCGCGCAGCACATCCACTACCTGCAGACTGCTTTTACCCGTCGATACGAGGTCTTCGATCACGACCGTCTTTTGTCCCTTTTCAAAATATCCTTCGATCTGGTTGCCCAGACCATGTTCTTTTGGTTTCGGGCGCACATATATATACGGCAGTTTCAGTTGATCCGCCGCCATGGCGCCCCAGGCAATGCCCGCCGTAGCTACGCCTGCCAGCAGGTCCGCTTCGGGAAATTTTTCAAACACCACATTACACATTTCCGATTTGATGTAATCGCGGATATAGGGAAAAGACAGCACCCGGCGATTGTCACAATAGATCGGGCTCTTCCAGCCGCTGGCCCAGGTAAAAGGCTCCCGCGGACTCAGCTTTACGGCCTGTGCCTGCAGCAATTTATCGGCAACAACTTTTGCATCATTCATGCGGCGAAGGTAGCCAGAAATCCGGTACGATAGCCAGGAGCTACGTATCTTGCAGCCATGTACATCAAAATCTACTTCGGCAACAATCCCCTGTTTCTCTGCGATGCCATCGAGCCCGTTATCGAACCGTTTCTGCATCACGACGATGCGGTTTTTATCGATGAGCTCGATCCGCATACCGTGAAAAGCATGATCCATGAAATGCAGAAACCTTCCGTGCACGCGGGCGTTTTTCTGCACCCCGATCTGGGAGAGCTGAAGCATGCCTTCTTCAAAAAATTCACGCAGGTACAGGCAGCCGGAGGGTTGGTGGAAAATGAAAACGGCGATTGCCTTCTCATCTTCCGCCGTGGCAAGTGGGACCTGCCCAAAGGCAAACTCGATGAAGGAGAATCACTGGAAGAATGCGCCGTGCGCGAAGTAAGCGAAGAAACCGGCCTGCAACAGGTACAACTGACCGCGCCCCTGCTGATCACCTACCATACCTACCACGAAGGCACACATTTTATATTGAAGGATTCACATTGGTACCTGATGAAAGCCGAAGGCAAACAGGAACTGGTACCACAAACGGAAGAAGACATTCAGGAACTGCGCTGGACCGCACCCGCGGATCTCGCTGCTTACCGTGCGGAAACTTTTCCCTCCGTCCGCGATGTACTCGATGCCCGTTATAAAAAATAGGAAATTCAGCGGCGGCGGACGGCCACCGTCAGCCGGCTTACGCAAACAAGTTCACCCGCTTCATTCGTGATACGGATATCCCATACATGGGTGGTGCCGCCAAGATGAAGCGGCCGCGCTGTACCGGTTACATAGCCATCCCGCGCGCTGCGAAGATGATTGGCATTGATCTCCATGCCTACACAGTAAAATTTTTCATGATCCACAATCATGGCAGAAGCCACACTACCGATCGTTTCCGCCAGTACGCAGGAAGCACCGCCGTGCAATAAACCATAAGGCTGACGGGTGCGGTCGTCCACCGGCATACGCGCCTGCAAATAATCGGCTCCTACTTCCGTCCACTCGATACCGAGATGTTCGCCCATGGTATGTTGCCCGAGCGGACTCAGCTTAGCCGTAGTCAGTTCTTTATCGAACCAGATCATAGTTATGATTTATGGGGAAGACTTTGAAATACCACATCCGGCAAAAATGGACTGGCGTTACCGCCATTGCGGATGATATCACGCACAATGGTCGATGCCACTGAAGTATACTTCGGTTCGCCGGTGAGGAAGATGGTCTCGATTGAATTATCGAGCGTGCGGTTGGCATCGGCGATCGTCTTTTCATACTCAAAATCGCTGACGTACCGGATACCGCGGAGGATAAAATGCGCACCGATCTGTTTGCAATAGTCAATGGTCAGCCCTTCGTAGGCGGCTGCTTCCACTTTCGTATTGCCGCGGTAAATATCGCGGATCCATTCAATCCGCTGATCGGCCGAAAACATCGGTGACTTCGCTGAATTCAGACCAACGCCCACTACTATTTTATCGAACAGCGGAATAGCCCGGTTGATAATATCGACATGGCCCAGGGTGATGGGATCGAACGTACCGGGAAACAGACAGATTCGTTGCATAATGCGAACATAAGAAGTTTTGGCTTAGGCCGTAGGATTTTGCGAACTCAGCAGGTATAAGACCGCCATCCGCACTGCTACACCGTTTTCTACCTGCTGCAGGATGATAGACTGACCGCTGTCGGCCACATCGCTGTCGAGCTCCACGCCGCGATTGATCGGGCCGGGGTGCATGATCACGATATCTTTCTTTATTTCTTCCAGCATGCGGCGGCTGATACCGTAAGCCAGGTTGTATTCGCGAAGCGAAGAGAACAATACCTGGTTCTGCCGCTCGAGCTGGATACGCAATACGTTGGCCACATCGCACCATTCGAGTGTTTCGCGCAGATTGTAGCTCACTTCCACGCCCAGTGACTCGCGGATATAACGCGGGATCAGGGTGGGTGGCCCGCAAACCGTCACTTTTGCCCCCATTTTGGTTAGCAGGTAAATATTGCTCAGCGCTACGCGGCTGTGCAGGATATCGCCGATAATAGCCACTTTCACGCCTTCCAGTCCGCCCATTTTCTCACTGATCGACAGCGCATCGAGCAAGGCCTGGGTAGGATGTTCGTTGATCCCGTCGCCGGCATTCACGATGGCCGCGGGAATATGTTTGGCTAAAAAATGCGGGGCACCGCTGGCACTGTGACGCATCACCACCATATCCACTTTCATCGACAGGATGTTGTTGACCGTATCCAGCAGGGTTTCGCCTTTTGAAACGGAGGACCCCGATGCCGTGAAATTGATGGTATCGGCGGAAAGTCTTTTTTCAGCCAATTCAAAGGAAATGCGGGTGCGGGTAGAATTCTCGTAAAAAAGATTGACAATGGTCACATCCCGGAGGGACGGTACTTTTTTAACGGGACGTTGCAGTACTTCTTTGAAATGCCGGGCCGTATTCAGATAAAGGGCAATATCATCTCTGGTCAAATCCCGGATTCCCAAAAGATGTTTTGTAGAAAGGCTCATTAAAAAGCAAAGATAAAGGCTTCAGACATTTGAAAATTTGAAAATTTTCAAATCGTGAATAAGTCAATAAGTGAATGGGTAAATGGATTCGCAATGCTCCAAAAGTCATTTATGCTTTGGAGAAGCTCCGGATACTCCTTTAAACCTTCCAACTGGCTAAAAAATACCACTTTCATGGTATTGCAGGTTTCCCCGCATCGGCGTAATCTTGCATTGGTTTTTCATAGGATATTGGATTAAAAAACGGGGGTGCATGTCTATGCCGCCCCTTTTTATTTTCCCCTTCGGGAGTTTCAGGAGCGTTGAGCAGTTGACCTGCTAAAGCGGCACCCGACTGGTGGTTCGTGAATACACGAACCACGGTATCCCATTCACGATTCACCATTCACCATTGACGATTCACGATTCACGATTGACCATTGACCTATTCACCATTCACCATTGACGATTGACGATTCACGATTCCCCTATTCACTAATTGCCAGATTCACCCCCACCCTGAGCGCCTTCAACCCCGACACGCCCTGCAACTCTTCCAGTTCCAGGTATTCCAGGTCATTCAGCAACATGCCCTCGCCCTGCAGGTAACGAATATAGCCGATATACTCGTCAGCTTCCTTCTGATTAAAGTATACCAATGCAATTTTATTGGGCTGTGTCAACCGCTCGCGGCTATCGCGAATGCGTACCTTATCGATTCTCTTCTTAATAATATGATACCGGATATTGTACGCACCTTCCACATCAAAACGTTTCTCATCCCGGCGGAACCGGATATCGATCGGATGGGAATGAATAAAAATGAGCTGTGTGGTTTCCACCGGCGTGGATAATTGCGGCAGCAGCGCATGCGAGTACCGCGCAATCGCCGCCATCGAACTCAATTGCAATAACCGCAGATTCTTCAAGTAGATATCACTGTACGGCTTGTCCGGCGTTATGGATTGCCCTATATAAATATCATATTCCACACCATCGGTCCGGAATTTTTCAAAATAACTTGGATAAGCCCGCTGGATTTCATCTTTCAGCAGATCGAAATAGTTATTAACGGCAGAGATTACCGTGGTCATCGATGACTCCAACTGACGACGATGCACAAATGCACCACCCGTGTTTTCGTCAATGGCCGCAAAATACTCCTGCGCAATGGCTCGATAGGAAGGATGGCTGTCGGTAAATTGTACGAGAAAGGGCGTCATCTCGTTTTCCAGGAAATCATTCAACCGTATTTCATGATTGAATCCATGACCTGCATCGATACGTTGCTGCCATTGCTGCACCTGGAATATTTTTTCATCCAGCAATCCAAAGCCAGACGCTTCTTTCAGCCGCAGCAACACCTGCAACAGTTCGCTGAATTGTATTTTCAGGTCTTCCTGTAAAGCTTTATTCCGCTCTACTGTTGAGTTGCGGATGTCCACCGCGCCATAAAGCGGGTATACCTGTGGAAATAATATTTCTTCCGGCTCAAGGCGGCCCGGCTTCGTTTTCTTTTTTCGCAGATATTGCCAGGCAACTTCGTTGAATTTCCATTGCACCGATGGCTGCAAGGTGGTGAATTTCTCTTTGATCACCGATTCGATCTGCTCCTCAAATTCAGATACGGCATGCACCATCAGTTGCGACAACATATTGATCGCCGGTTCAATCAATGCAAAGAGTCCTTCATTCAACAAGCCTTTTTCGCGGCTGTATACTTCGAGTGCGCCAAGCAATTTGTTGTTGGCATATACGGGAAACAGCGCGTAGGCCTTGATGCCGGATTTATGTAAAAAGCGGCCCGCATCTTTCTGCAGGCTTGCTTCGCTTTCGAGGTCGCCGAAATAAACGATCTTCGGATCGCTGACAAATTTTTCAATCATCGATATACAAGCCTCTCCCGAGAAACCCATTTTCCTGCCACAGTCGAACAGGATACTTTTTCCTAGTGTTTCTTCATCATCCACCAATTTGCCATTCACGCGCAGCAATGGCAGAATGTTAAACTCAATTTCTTTTCTTCCTGCCAGTTCCTTCAGTGCTTTTACGACCAGCGGGAAAGCTTCTTCGGCACTGTCGGAAGAATGCTCACGAATGGTCTGCAACGCATATTCAGCCGTCACATCCGTAATGGTAATAATAGAAAAACCCGACAGCACAAATAATTGCGGTGGCAATAAACGGTACAATACATCCAGCGCATCTTCTTCAAAGGAGTAAGAACGGATCACTTCTGTATCGATAACCGGCAGCTCCCCAATCGGATGCACATCGATGAAACGCGTATCCAGGTTTACACGGAAGTGTTTGGTCAATCCGGAAGATGTTTCGGAAATACTTTTCACCATATCCGCTTTTCTGCGGAAACGGATGCCATATAGTTTCTCCAGGATAAACGAGTAGAACCATTCGAGTTTCTGCCGCTCGGCTTCGGCCAGCGATTCGGTGGGAAGCGAACAGTCGAGCGCCTGGAGGTTGGCTTCTGACAGCAGGTTGTAAAACAGGTCGGAACCATAAAAAACAATAGGCGACATGGGCACACTCATTCCCCAATAAACTTTCTTCTCATCATCCACGAGGGTCGATAACCCGACATACAAAAGATCGAACAACGATTTATAGCGCGTAAGATCTTCGAGTGGCACGTTGCCTTCCAGTTCGGGATAGGGAGCAAATTCCTTCAGCACATGCCGAAAAAAACCAGACTTGATACTGGTCTCGTCCTGCAGGCGCAGCCGCACATTGTCCAGGAACGGCTTAAAGGAAAGGTGCGACTCACATTTCGTCTCCGCGTCGGGAGACTGCATCATATTCAGTAGTTTCTGCTGCATGTATTAGCGTGTAACATTGTATTCGATAGCGAATGATTTTGATCAATAACAATCAGGGAAGCAGGATTGTTTTCTTTTTTTCTTTATGATAACGATAAACAGCCCTGGTAACGTAATGCCCGAGCATAGAACCCAGGAATATATCGCTGGACCAGTGACGGTTATGATATACTCTTGATAATGCCGTTAACGAAGCTACCGAATAAGCCGCCCACGGCACCCAGCGGTGTTCATGAAATTCGGTGGCCAGCACCGTAGCCACGGTAAAGATCGTGTTGCTATGGCCCGATGGTGATGAAGTGTACCGTTTACCGGCAAATGGTATACGGTAATCAAACGGTGAAGACGCCTCATCCGGCCGCCGGCGCCGGATCATTTTTTTTGCGGCCGTATAGATGACCGTTGATATGGCCAGCGATTGCGCTCCCCGCAAACCCATCGACGCCACTTTGGGTTGATGCAATAATTCGCCCGCAACATACATAGTGGGAAAAATATATAACCCGTAAAAATTTCCGAGAGGTTCCACCGTATTGGCCACACTTGTTGCAAAAGGTGCATGCATTTTTTTGGCCCGGTGACGTATCTCCCAGTCCATTGTCATCAGCCCGCCTGTTGCTCCGATGATCACACCAAATCTAGTCCAGTCCTTCCCTTTCCATTTCAACGGCCGGCCCGCTGCATATTTCAAAGCGCCCCAACTTTCTTTTACGTAAGCGAGATTGAGTTTGTAAGCAGGTAATGTGAAGGAATCTTCTGCGACATGCATAGTGTCTTCTGCCGGTTGTGCATTTACACGTTGGCAGAAAAAAATAAACAGCAGTACATAAGCAGTTTTTTTCATAATCGTGAATGGTGAATCGTGAAGCCTCGGGAGTCAATCGTGAATGAGCAACCATCAATGCATCGGCCCACGCTACTTATTCTTCAAAGCCCCAGCGCGCCACTGTTTTACTTATAACTTAATACTTATCACTAGTGTCCGGTTAAATTAGGTTGATTTTCAATTGAATATTGTTTAGTTCTTTGATATCTTGGTTTTCGGTGTTGTCAAAAAGGTCTCTGATCGGCGTTTTGTCGACAAGCGACATACCTATTATTTGAATGATTTCATAAATGGACTGCGTTAGTTTTAGTTTGCTTTTTAAGATAATGACAAGTACGTAGGTTATTATAGCAATATAGATTTGCGTCTTAACTGCATTGATTGACCGGCCCCAGAAGGTTTTTATTTTTAAGTGTTGTTTTATCCATTTAAAAAGTAGTTCGA
>NZ_AUDS01000008.1 GCF_000425585.1 Terrimonas ferruginea DSM 30193 | reverse complement strand
CGTTTATCAATGATCCTACCCGCGATAATGCGAGTTACCCGCAACGTCCCAAAGCGTTCATCAACTACATCTTCTTCGACGAACAATTTAAGATGGTCAGCGGTGGCGCCAGCCCGGTAAATCCGACTGGTTTTATCAAGGATCACTTCTCAGACCTGCAAAATCTCGCTGCCATTAAAAACGGTTATCTTTATGTCTATGTGAGCAACGAGAGCCCGGTGAATGTGTTCTTTGATAACCTGCAGTTGATTCACACACGCGGTGCTTTACTCGAAGAAACCCACTATTATCCTTTTGGGCTGACGATGGCGGGGATAAGTAATAGTACAATTAATATTCCAACAAAAAACAATTGTGGGTGCCCTAATAAAAATGGTTTTAACGGCAATGAAATACAAAGTCGAGAGTTTTCGGGAACTATAGGGTTAGAACTGTACGATTTTAATGCCAGAACTTATGACCCTCAAATGGCACGTTTTATTCAAAGTGATCCCTTAGGCGAAGAAGCAGGCCAAGAAAGTCTGAGTTCTTACCATTTTGGGTTTAACAATCCGGTTCGATATGAAGATGCGGATGGCAAATGCCCAATTTGTCCATTTATTGTTTGGGGTATGCGTGCTTATAGAGCGTATAAAACATTTCAAGTTTTAGAAAAGGTGACTACAGTTTCTAAGGCAAGTATTCATTCGCCCCCTGCTGCGGCTGTGATAATGACGCCAATGATTATTACCACTGATGCACAAGGACAGACAGTCAGTGTACCAGAAAGTAAAATAAAAGAGTTTGAAACACAAGTTCGAATAGAAAAAACCGAGGAGATTGATAAGGAAATTATTTCTCTAGAAAAGGCAAACCGATCCTTGGAACGAAGAGCTTCCGAGCATGAACAAAAGTTGAAAGATTTTAAGAATGATCCAGATAAAAATGACAACAAAGGATATTTAAAAGATCAAAGCCCCGAATTAAGAAAAAAAATTATTGAAAAAAGAGTTAAGAATTTGGAGACTGAGATTAGAAGCTTCAGGAACAATATAAAGAAAAATGAGAAGAAAATCGAAGGCTTGAAAGATGAAAAACAAAAAATAACTGCAACTAAATAAAATGAATAAAATTAAAATTGAGGTTTACTATATAGAACGTCTATTTGAGAGATTAATTGAACGTCTTAAAAAAGATGGCTTTGATACGCTTTCTTTTGACAACGAATTGTATTGGAACATTCCCCTAAAAAGTATTGATATAATAACTGAAGAGCCAGACTTGACTATCGGTTCATTAGAAGATGATATACATTTCCTAAAGTCTTTGATTGATGAAGATTATGATACCCAATATTTGGAATTGGAGCGCCTCGCTGCGGTTCTGAAAAATTTTAGTAAAAAAGTGTCTTCTTTTGATGAAGAGGCCTAAAATAGTTGCTTCAAAGGCAGCCTTATTAGCATACAAAGAGCTGCCACAAGAATATTAAATGAAAGTGGCGGTGCCTATCAAAAATTAACTCCCACTGTTATTACGGTCCAAACCGATCGTCTTAATATGATTAATAAAGCACTGGAGAATATTAAATGAAAGAAAAATTTACGACATTGGAAAAGGTCATGAATAAATGGCGAAATAAAAATGCTCACAATCTTCCTCCAAATTCAGAAGAGGACATAGTTGCCTTTGAGAAAATCACAGGGTTAGTGATTCCGATTGATATGAAGGAATATTTTATTAAAGTCAACGGAACAGAAGGGGGAGACGAGAATGATTTTTTTCACTTTTATTCATTAGAAGAGTTTAAAAGTGTCGGACAAAGTTTAAAGAATTGGACAGGGAGTCCGGACTATTCCAATATTACCAATACGCTTTCACACCATGCATCTTTCTTTGTATTTGCTGACTATCTTTTTCATACGTTTTCATATGCGATAATGTTATACACGTATAGCTCCAACAAGAATGAGATAGTTGTGATTTCCGGCGATAAATATCAAGTGGTGGCAACTTCGTTTTCTCGATTTCTTGAGATATATCTTATGAATCCTGATGAACTTCAGTTTTAATGTCTTGAAAATTGGAATTGGATTGTCGATAAACATGATGTTCATTTTTAAAGCATTTACTCCTGTTAACTTTGATAACTTGAAGGTAACGCATGTCCGTGGGTCGTTATTAGAGGAGACACATTATTATCCTTTCGGGCTGACGATGGCGGGAGAGAGTTCGAAGGCTGTAAAATTTGGAAATCCCGAAAGCAAAAAAATATCAGAATTATGAGTTGCTTTCAGACTTTGATATTAATTTCTATGAATCGTTCTATCGTACACATGATCCACAACTAGGGCAATTCCGACAAATTGATCCTAAGGTCGAAAGCTTTTTTTCTTGCAGTCCTTACGTTAGTATGCTGAATAACCCGATTAAGTTTACTGATTTTTTAGTAGATAGCTGATACAACCAACCCTAAACGAGGATACGTTCCGGCTCCAAAGACTTTACCAGGTTTCCCGAATGCAGGTAAGAGGAGTTGGAATCCAAAAAGTGAGCGGTATCGATGGAAACTTCCAGACCAATCGATACTGGAATGGGATAAACAACACGGAGAAGTTGAGAAGTATGATAAGACCGGGAAAAAGCATCAAGGAGCGTTTGATCCCAATACGGGCGAACTTATTAAAGACCCTTTTCCTGGTCGGACAACTCCAAAAATTAATTCGGCTTTGGACCCATCTGAACCACCAAGTGCAGTTCAAGATAACCTACTTATTCCCAAAGATGTCCGTCCTATAACGCCTGAACCTCTTCATCATGTGCCACCACCGGCAAACGATAATAAATCTCTGGAACAAGGAATCAAAACTGGGATAATTGTAATAACGTTCTATATTATTTGGAAATTGGGAGCGGCTGCGCTTACGATTGGTACGGGTGGCGCAGCAAGTCCATTACTTGCATTATAAATGATTACGAATATGACGACCAAGCTTGAACGGTGGATTGATGTATGTAAAATTGGTACCTATGAAGCTACGTTCGAGATAAACGTAGATATAATACCTTTTGAAAAATTGTTGGAAATAGTTGTCCCTAGGAAGGACGATCCCTTGTTATATGAAGGTTATATTTTAAATGAAAACCAATTACGATCAATCCAAACGCTATTAAAGCAACATATTTCAATTGATTTAAAAACATTTACATATACTCTTGTTTGTGCTTCAGTTTAATTTTAAGGTGAAATCCTAAAAAAATGCGGCATACGCTGAAAGTAATGGCGGGAGACAAGGTGGATGTTTTTGGGAAAAACCATTGGTATACACCCAATACCTCCGGCTCGCCCAATGTGGCACCGGTGATGCTGGATATCTTATCCGGTTTACTCGGTGCTCCGGGCAGCGCTGCCGCCGGCAAAGCCACGGCCAGCCAGTTGAATGCGATCACCGATATCACTACGCCGCTTGGCGCCTTTATCAATGACCCAAGCCGTGACGATGCGAGCTACCCGCAACGCCCCAACGCCTTTATCAACTACATCTTCTTCGACGAATAATTTAAGATGGTCAGCGGTGGCGCCAGCCCGGTAAATCCGACTGGTTTTATCAAGGATCACTTCTCAGACTTGCAAAATCTCGCTGCCATCAAAAACGGTTATCTTTATGTCTATGTGAGTAATGAGAGTCCCGTGAATGCCCTGTGCCGATACTTCGGCATTCTTTGATATCCCGAACCTTCGGGACCCAATTAGTACACACGCGATGCCCCTTACTCGAAGAGACCCATTATTATCCATTGTCCCGAGAATTCGGGATGACGATGGCGGGGATAAGCCATAAAGCGGCCGGCGAGTTGAAGAACCGGTTTAAGTACAACGGTAAAGAAGAACAGTGGGAAGAGTTTAGTGATGGTAGCGGGTTGGAGTGGATGGATTATGGCGCGAGGATGTATGATAACCAGATGGGACGGTGGCATATGATTGACCCGCTTTCAGAAAAGAAACATTGGCTTACGACTAATAATTATGGAAGTAATAATCCGGTACTCAACATTGATCCTACTGGACTGACAGATTTTACCTTTAATCGTAAAACAGGCGAAGTGACTCAGATTGGAGCCAAAAATGATCAGCCTGATAGGATTCTAAAAACAAATAGAAAAGGGGAAGTAAAATATAAAAAAGAGGGAATGGCTAAAGTTGCTGTTGATGATATTGAAAAAGGTATCTTGAAAAACGGGATGAACTTTAAGGATAAGCATAATTTAATTACGATTGGCGGAAAAGATCAGCCCACCGAAAAAGGTGTAGAAACATTCCCACTAAGGCTGTCTGATTATCTGGGTGTGGAAATTAAGGGTGCTTATTTCGGGGAGGGAGGTACAACTCATATTAGCTTTGGCGCTTACGGAGGGAATACGTTTACTCAATCGTTTTCAGCGGGCCACGTAGAAGGACTAAGGAAAGGGCTTACTTTAAATGGTTTTTTTCATACTCATCCTAGTACTAACATAAGTACATCAGATCGAATAGTGCCATCCAAGCGAGATATAGAAACGCGAGACGAGGCATTAAAATTAATGCCGGCGTTAAAGTTCTATTTATTAACAGCTCCTCTGGCTTATGGTGATTCATACCCGTTTAAGATTGATTATACAACAGGGTTTTAAAAGCGATAAGCATAAATACGTTTCAATGAGAAAAATGTTAAGTACTGCCGCTATAAGTATGTCTGTTTTTATTAGTTGTACTACTACAAGGGTTTCGGATACAAAAGGCAAACATACAGATGGCCCAATAGAAGTTGCTATTGCGGATTATGCAAAGACTAACAAACAGTTTAAAAAGGAAAAAGTATTTGTCGTAACCCGGTATGACACACTATATAAGATGGAGTTGGTGAAATCGGATAGTCAGGTATATAAATGGGTACGGGGACAGATTTACGATAGGATCCTGGCTGTGAATATTATTTCAGGCAATAAGCAGTTTTCTGCTAAAATGTGTCCAACTCATGCTTTGGAGATAAGAGGTAAATTGTTTTACTGGTGGGAAGAGGGAGTTGCCCCAACTTCAGAAACCATGAATCTTTTAAGCAAGTATAATCTGATTCAAACGGATATCGACAGCCGTACTTCGCTTCCGGAAAGGCTTACTGATGGTTCACAGAAAGGAGCGGACTATTTCTTTTGCCGTAATAATATTTACAAATACAAGGTTGTAAACACAACTAAGGCTATCGGTTACTATGAACCTCCTTATGTGGGCTGTGATAATAAAGAGTAGACTTTATTGTTAGGCATAAAAGATGGCAGGAGACAAGGTGGATGTGTTTGGCTAAAGCCATTGGTATAATGATGGACCTAGAAATGACGGGAAAATGTTTTCATACTGGGAAGGGATAGATAATGCTTATATGCAATACCATCGTGATTTTAAAGGAGAACAGGCATATTATACTAACGGATCATTTACACCAAAGGCGTCAGCAAGTGCTAGGTTTAAGGAAGGAGCTAAAGCAGGAGCTGATCTTATAGCTCAGCTAGAGTCGGGAAAAATATCATTACAAGAAGGCGAAACCATAAAAATTGTTGGTCATAGTCAAGGTGCAGCATATGCCGCGGGAATAACTTCAGCCCTATCCCAGCACTCAAAGTATGGCGCACTTATCGAATTTGTCGATTATCTTTCTCCACATCAACCAGGCGATATAACACATCCAAAAGGCGTACTTGGCCGACAATTCTCTACCAAAACTGACAAAGTTTCTTCTAAGGGTATTATAGCTGACCTGTTCGGAAAATCATCTTATAAACAAATAAAAGGGGCGACTTGGGGGGTACAGCGAGAGGAATACAATGGTGGACTGGGCGGTCATATGGTAGATACTTGGATAGATGACCTCGCAAAATACTGGAGATCATTAGGGATTAATGTTACAGAGTATAAATAATTCAAATCAGACTAAATGAAACTTTTATTTGTTTTCTTAGCTATAATTTCTTTGTCTTGTGGGAAGCAAAATACACTATCGTCAGAAGATTACAATTGGATGCCTTACCATGGTACGGAAAATTTAATTTTCGAATCACCTGGAACAGATTCAGACTCCTTGCATTTTATTAGAAAAGATACTATCATGGCGCATCCAGATGCAGCAGTGGGAGGCGTTGAATGCGAAGAAGTTTGTGTCTTTTCCAAAAATCAAGTACAACGTCCGACTTTAATTTTTTTCAAGGTAAAAAAAAATAGAGAAGATAAAACTGAACTTGTTTTTAATTTGTCAACCGAAAATGCTGTTTTTTATCGAATTACCCCGGTGAATATTGATAGTCTGGCAACACCGATTACGTTTGAAACCTCCTACAAAAAATATGATGATGTTTTTCTTATCATACCGGATGAATACGCAAAAGATTTCTATCAACGCAGTGATTACGTTGTTCGGTTGTATTGGAGTAAATCATCCGGTTTGATCAGATATGACAGAAAAGATGAGCGTTATTGGGAATTGAAAGCAGAATAACTGATTAGATCACGGCTGCCCTTACGATTTACATAGGCAATATTTTGGGGATAAGCTTGGATGAGGTTGGACGTTAATTATGACGTATCCTATAAGATAAGTATTGCAGTATGAACAAATATTCTGTTTATAGTAAAACGTATATCTGCAAAAGATTAGTCAATAGTCGATTTATTCCGACAAAAAATCAAAACTATCAACAACATTAAAATATTATAAAAAGAGGGGATTAAAAAATGAAGCCCTTTCTGTGAATTTATTCAAACTAATCACTTCGCATAAGTCAGCAGCCCCCAGATCAGGGCAATGCCAAACCCGATCAGGATCATGCCGTTGATCCGGTTTACCAGGTGAATATTGTGCGGCGTAAGGCGGTTGCGGATTTTGCCGGCCAGCATTACTTTGGCCATGTCGCCGGCCAGTACAAAGGCCAGACAGGTAAGGAAGATAACGATGCGCTGCTCCACGGTATGGTTGACAACGGTGGTTGAAGTGGTTAACCAGAAGAGAAATACCGCCGGGTTGAGTGTGTTCATGAAAAAGCCCGACAAAAAGATCCGGGCATAATCCCGCTTGCGGAATTTGATCAGCGAAGGTTGTCCCTGCTCGTTGATCTTGATTTTTTTAAAGAAAAGAAAATAAGCGCCCATCACGATCAGGAAGATGCTGCCGGCAATACCAATGCCGGTTCTGTGTGCGCTGATGCTGCTGAATAGTTCACTGAATACGTTGCTCACCAGCACGAGTGCAATATCGCTCGCCGATACGCCAAGCACGAAAGCCATGCCGCCTCGATGACCACTGTTCAGGCTTTGTTTGATAATAGAAAAGAGGACCGGGCCAACAGTAATGCTCAGTAACAATCCAAGTGTAATTCCTTTCAGAAAGGCCTCAATCATACGTTGTCGAGTGTGGCGATGCAACGGAGACGCCGGTTAACAATCAGGTCAGCGATCCCTTTTCCAGGAATCGGTTCCATTCATCTAACATTTTCCCCTTCATCACCCGTGGAAATTTATGCTGGCTTCCCAGTTTTCCTTTCAGTTCCATAAATCGCATGAATTTTTCTTCCGGCAACACTTCCAGGAATACTTCTTTCAATGCGCTGTCTCTTTCGGTAGCGTAGTCGTCGTTGATATTGCGCAAGGTCTGATCGATATGTTTGCGCAATGCCTCTGCATCTACTTTATCATCGGTGGCTATGTACCATCTGTGTGCAAAGAACCCTTCGTAGGGAAATCCTACCACGGTGAACTCCGGTATGCTGATGTTGAATTGCTCGCTGGCTTCCTCGATCGCCTTGTTCATGTTTTCCACGCTGAGGTGTTCGCCTACGAGACTCAAAAAGTGTTTTGTTCTGCCGGTGATCACCACTTCATGGCGCTCGAGGTCCACGAATTTCACGGTGTCGCCGATGAGATAACGCCAGGTGCCGGCGTTGGTGCTCATGAGCAGGGCATATTCTTTTCCTTCCTGTACCTGGTGGATCATCAATGCTTCCGGCTTTTCTACCATCTTGCCATCGGCATCGAAGTTTTTGTCGTCGAACGGTACAAATTCAAAGAAGATATTATTGTTGAGAATGAGCTGCATGCCTTTGGCATGTTCGCGCATTTTATAACCGATAAATCCTTCGCTGGACAGATAGTTTTCAATATAAACGATCGGTCTGCCCAATAGTTTTTCAAATCCTTTACGATAAGGTTCGAAGGCCACGCCGCCGTGCACAAATACGCCGAAGTTGGGCCAGATCTCGTGAATGTTTTTCACCTTGTAGCGCTCGATGATCATTTCCATACACATCTGGCACCAGGCCGGCACACCTACGATATAGCCGATATCCCATTCTTTGGCGTGTTCTACTATTTCGCTCAGTTTTTGATTCCAGTCTTTCATGGCGGCGATGCGGCCGCCGGGTTTATAAAACGTCTGGAACCAGAAAGGTCTTTTTTTCGCAAGGATGCCGCTGAGATCACCGGCAAACCAGCCTGCTTCGCCTTTTTGCAGGTCAGTGGCGCCGCCGAGCATCAGGAAACCGCGTGTGAGCGCTTTACGGTTGGCTTCTTCATAACCGAATACACTGATCAGCTGACGCACATAGTTGATGCTGTTGCTCCGCAATAATTCTTTGGTGATGGGAATATATTTACTCGCAGCTTCGGAAGTACCGGAGCTGAGTGCATAGTATTTTATTTTACCGGGCCAGGTAACATCGGGCGTTCCGTCGAGCGTCTTTTTCCACCACTCCTCATAAATCTTGTTGTAATCGTGAACGGGAACTAATTCCTGGAATTTTTGCGCGGGATCGCGGTTGAGCAGGATTTCGTCGAACCGGTATTTTTGTCCAAATTCAGTGAACCGGGCTTTTTTCAGCAATTTTTTCAGCACGCGCAGTTGTTGGCGGCGTGCGTCGTTGGGAGGTATACGCAGTGCAGCGGCAATCGCCTTGGGTATTTTAATATCAATTATCGTAGCCATATGTTATGCAGTACGCATAAAACCTAAAGTTAATGAAATAGTTCTTGCGTTAATTGGTGCGAATATAGTGTAATCCCCGCTTGAGTTTAACTACCCAGGCGGCGGTACGAACGCCACAATAAACGCAAATCCTGCAGCGGGCGATAGTCCCGCGCATACCAGTAATCTACCATCTGCAAACTTTCTGCCGTTAATTGCTGCGCCAATACCGGAAGCCCGTTTGAAGCGATTACGGCAGGCCGCAATGCAGGCAACCCCGCTCCGCCTCCTGCATAGCCGATCCATGTTTTGCGCGCACCAAGCACCTGCACACAACGGTATAAAAAGTGCAACGGTTTTTTTACCAATATCAATTGAATGGGGAATGTCAGCAGTGCAAGCAATGCCAGGCCAAAGTCGATCAGGCGTTTCAATCGGCGGTTATGCGGATCGCTCAGTGCAAATCCGTTTTCGCCTGATAGTGCTTCGCCTGCATCGTCTTTTGAATGACTACCGACGATGCTTCTGCTACCGGCCGCGCGCAGTTTCATTTTTACATTCGCCGGTTGCGCAGCAAGATTGTTCACGATTTCTTCAAAAGGAAGCGCTCCCTCACAATAAATAATTTCGCGGAAAGGCACCATTTTCCGCAGGGAAACCAGGTCTTTCCAATAACCAATGGCGCCGTTTTCGTTTGGGGTAATGCCAACGCGGCCGAGCACACGTTCCTGCAGGCCCGCTTCTTTCATCAACTGAAGTGTTTCCGTATATTCCTGCGGGCTGCCAACCACAACAGTGGTAACGTGTTCTTCTTCTTTGCGTGTTTCCTGCAATACATCCATGCGCACCAGTATCCTTCGCAACAATGTCAGCAGTAAAAAGCCAAGCAATGCGCCGAATAAAATAATACCACGCGAAAAACGGTATTGCTCCGGTAAAAGCGAGTATCCTGCCAATAAAAAAAGCGTGGCTAATAAGGTGGAGCTTATCAGTTCCGAACGATGATATCTTCTATCGTACAGTCCCGCGTAATACGCGGCCACGAGGTAGAAAAAAGCAAACGCGGGAAAAGCAATCCACAAGAGTTGTGACGAGTATTGAATATCCGGCCGCACATATCCCGACCAGATTACTTTTACGATCCAGAATGAACCGATGATCAATACAAGATCGATCAGCGGCAGTCCCGCTTTTTTTATAAAGCTGCCGATGGCAGCCAGCACCGCGCGCATCCAGATGGCCAGGTGAATAAACACATTGAACAATCCCGCTTTGCCGCCACCATAATGTTTGCGCACAAAGATGCTCATGGCCTGGTAAAACATGCGCACATAGTTCATGCTGCCCTTCTTGGTGCTCTCGCCTTTGAAATGCAGGATGGAACTGCCGGAGAAATAATAGTTACGAAATCCTGCCTCCTGTATCCGGTAGCTGAGGTCTACATCTTCACCATACATGAAAAAGGCTTCGTCGAAGCCGCCGGTTTTATCGAGCACCGTTTTGCGGATCCACATAAAAGCGCCGGCCAGTACGTCTACCTCATGATCCGTTTTTTCTTCAAGATGCCCTAAATGATATCGTGCAAAGACCTTTGACCGCGGAAACAAACTGGTCAGTCCGGCGAGTTTGAAAAAGGAGGTAAGCGGTGAGGGAAAGGATCGTTTGGATTCTTTGAGAAAGCGTCCGCTGCCGTCGAGCATGCGAATGCCCAATGCCCCCGCATCAGGATGCGCTTCCATGAAATCGCGGCATTGCAGAAAGCAATCTTCGGGAACGATGGTATCGGGGTTGAGGAATAAAATATATTTTCCTTTGGAAACGGCCAGCCCCTGGTTACAGGCTTTTCCAAAACCGACATTGTCTTTGTTGGCAATGAACCGCACATCGGGAAAGGCCGGTTGCAGATACGCAAGGCTGCCGTCGGCAGACCGGTTGTCAATAACCAGGATCTCCGCCTGCAGGCCATTACAGGCTTTGCGCACCGAGTAAAGACACTGCTCCAGGAAATGTTTGACGTTGTAATTAACTATGATAACGGATAGATCCAAGTTGGTCCGGTTTGAGATTATTCCCTGCAAAGAAAGTTAAACCAGCGGTAACCCCAAAAACACACCTTGTCTAAGTATCTTTGCGTATGCTTAAAACAGTATTACTGGAGGCGTTGCAGGCCGGCGGGGCAGAAATCACCCGTTTTTTTAATAAAGAATTTAAGATTACCAATAAAGAAGGGGTGAACAACCCCGTTACCGAAGCCGACCATGCTTCGGAACAGGCGATTTTTGCCGTGATCCGCAAATCTTTTCCCGATCATTTCCTGCTGAGTGAAGAAACCGGCGAGGTGAAACAGGAATCGGATTATAAATGGATCATCGATCCCATCGACGGCACCATCAATTTTGCCCACGGCATTCCGCTGAATTGTGTATCGATCGGGTTGGAATATAAAGGCACCGTGATCATGGGCGGTGTATACAATCCGCATATGGATGAATTATTTTTCGCAGAAAAAGGACAAGGCGCCTCACTTAACGGCCGCCCCATCCGCGTAAGCGACCAGCACGAAACATTGCATTCCTGCCTCGTTACCGGTTTTCCTTATACGTATATCAATATGCCCAACGGACCGCTGGAGGTTTTTGAGCGCCTGGTACGCAAAGGCATTCCCGTGCGTCGCCTCGGTGCGGCGGCCATCGATCTTTGCTGGGTTGCCTGCGGACGGTTCGATGGATTTTATGAACATAAATTGCAGGCCTGGGACAGCGCAGCAGGTTTCCTGATTGTGGAAGAAGCCGGCGGCCGTGTAACGGATTTTGAGGGAAATGATTACTCCCCGTATCAGCACCGCATCCTGGCCACCAACGGAAAAATCCATGATGAACTGCTGGATGTAATCAACGCACGTAAAGAACTTTAATACCAACGACATTACTTATGAATAACGACCGCACAGAAATTTCTTCTCTGGGTGAATTCGGATTGATCGATCACCTGACCCGCAATATCGAATTGCATCACGTTTCCTCCGTATTGGGTGTGGGCGACGATGCCGCCGTTATCGATCATTTCGGTAAACAAACCGTGGTAAGCACCGACCTCCTGATCGAAGGCGTACACTTCGATCTCGGTTATACACCACTGAAACACCTCGGCTACAAAAGCGTTGTGGTGAACCTCAGTGATATTTATGCGATGAATGCCACGCCTACGCAGATAACGATGAGCATCGGCATCAGCAACCGGTTTGGCCTCGAAGCGCTTGATGAATTTTATGAAGGCGTATACGCAGCCTGCAGCGCCTACCAGGTAGACCTTGTTGGCGGCGACACTACGTCCTCCTCAAAAGGATTTGTGATTTCCGTAACGGCAATCGGCGAGGTAACGCCCGGCTTGTTTGTAAAACGCAGCACCGCCCGCAAAGGCGATCTGCTCTGCGTCAGCGGTGATCTCGGCGGCGCTTATGTGGGTCTGCTGTTCCTCGAGCGGGAGAAAAGAATTTTCATGGAAAGCCCGGGCGTACAACCCGACCTGGAAAATGAAACCTATGTGATCGGTCGCCTGCTGAAACCGGAAGCGCGCCGCGACATCGTGGACTTTTTTGCGGAGCAAAATATATTGCCTACGGCGATGATGGACATCAGCGATGGCCTCAGTTCGGAAATCCTGCATATCTGCAAAGACAGCAACCTGGGTTGCGTGCTGTACGAGGATAAAATCCCGGTTTCGGAAGACATGAAAAAAGCGGCTTTCAAATTTGAAATAGATCCCACCGCCTGTGCATTGAGTGGTGGTGAAGATTATGAGCTGCTGTTCACCGTATCGCAGGAAGAATACGAAAAGCTGGTGCTTAACGAAAACATCAGCGTGGTGGGTTACATGACGGATGCCGAAGAAGGCGCCAACATCATTACCCGCGGCGGATCACGCCATCCGATTACGGCGCAGGGATGGAATGCCCTGAAAGGAAGCTGAACCGAAACTGTTTTCCTGCTATTTTCTTATTATCTTTTCTGTTGCATGGCTTCATGAGGTGTTTTGTTTACATAGCAGTGATCTTGTTGATTACCGGCTGCAAGGCCGGTAAATCGTCATTTACAGCCAACCGTAAATATGCGCCCGCGCAATTGCAGAAGGATTATGATATCTGCCGCAACATCCTGGAAGAAGCGCACCCCAGCTTGTATTGGTACACCTCGCGCGACAGCATGAACTTTTATTTTAATGAGGGAAGAAGCCGTCTCCGCGATTCGCTGACCGAGCCCGAATTCAGAAAAGTATTATCGTATGTTATTGCGAAAATCAACTGCGGACACACATCCGTACGTCCCTCGCGATCGTACACCAAATATTTGGACACCGTTCGCATCGGCCGCATTTTTCCCTTAAGCATGAAGCTCTGGAATGATACGATGGTGGTAGCCGCCAGCCTGCTGCGGCAGGATTCTCTGATGAAAAGAGGTACGCTCATTCGCAGTATTAACGGGCTTACCACAAAGCAACTGACCGACACGCTCTTCGATTATATTTCCACGGACGGATACAATACCACGCACAAATACCAGAGCCTGAGCAACAGGGGTTCGTTCGGATCCATGTATACTTCTTTGTACGGCTTTCCGCGTTTTTATGATATCGTGTACCAGGATAGTATCGGGCAGATGAAACAGGCACGTATCACGCCTTATTATCCTGGCACCGATACGGTACGCCGCAGAAATGTAGTGGCAGAGCCCAAAGAACCACAACCTTCACGCCGCGAGCGGCGCAGGATGCGGATGAACAACATGCGTCTGCTGCGGATGGATACCGCCAACCACATGGCTGTGATGGACCTCAATTCCTTCAGCCGCGGCTGGCAATTGAAAAAGTTTTTCCGCAAGTCATTCAAAGCTTTGCGCAAGTATGATATACAATACCTGGTAATCGATGTGCGCAGCAACGGCGGCGGAAGCGTGACCAACTCCACCAATCTTACGCGCTACATTTCCGATAAATCCTTTGTGGTGGCGGATTCGTTGTATGCCGTTACTAAAAGAAAAAAATACAGCCGTTATATTGAATCAGATTTCTTCAACCGCCTATTCATGACCTTTTTTACACCGCGGAAAAAAGATGGCCTGTATCATTTCCGGTATTTTGAAAGACACCGTTTCAAGCCGCACCGCAAACATCATTACGATGGACAGGTGTATATTCTTATTGGGGGTAATTCTTTTTCCGCCACCACACTTTTCACCGGCGCATTGATCAAACAGGATAATGTAACGGTGGTGGGCGAGGAAACGGGCGGAGGTGCCTACGGCAATTCTGCCTGGCTGATCCCGGATGTTACGCTGCCGGAAACCGGCGTGCGGTTTCGCTTACCGCTCTTCCGCCTGGTGATCGATCATACTTTGCCCAAGAATGGCAGAGGCGTACAGCCGGAAATCTATTCCGGTCCTACCATTGAGGCTATACAGCGCGGCGCCGATTATAAAATGGAAAAGGTGATGCAATTGATCCGCCAGTCTCAGAGCGTCAACGAAAAAGGATCGGCATCTTTCCAGAACGGAAACTGACGTCTTACTTTTTCCAGGTGTTCGCGATCGAGTGTAAGGGTGAACACGTCCTCTTCATTTTCCTTATGATAAAGAATTTCTCCAAGCGGATCGATGACCATACTGTCTCCGCTGTGTGCAATGCCATTACCATCTTCCCCTACGCGGTTCACACCGATCACATAACATTGATTTTCGATGGCGCGTGCGCGTAAGAGTGTTTTCCAGGCGGTATTGCGTCGTTCGGGCCAGTTGGCTACATACACGAGCACATCGTATTCGGGTTCAGCGGCTGTTTGTTGCCTAGCCCATACGGGAAAGCGCAGATCGTAACAAACCTGCAGGTTTATTTTCCATCCTTTTACGGAGGCAATGAGTCGCTTGTTGCCTGCGGTATAAGACTGATCTTCTCCGGCAAAAGCAAAGCGATGGCGTTTATCGTAAATGCCGTATTGGCCATTGGGCAATACCCAGAGTAACCGGTTGTAAAAAGCGCCGTCTTCTTCAATGATCAGGCTTCCTGTAAGGATCACGCGTTCTTCGCGGCTTATTCTGCGCATCCATTCAACAGATTCTCCGTGCATATTTTCAGCGAGCAAAGACGGCTGCATGCTGAAGCCGGTGCTGAACATTTCAGGCAGTATCACTATTTCTTTTTTTCCCCCGATGCTTTTGATCTTTTCTTCAAGCGCTGCGAGGTTGGCATTTTTGTCCTCCCAAACCAGGTTGGTTTGTACCAGTGTAACGGTTAAATCTTGCATGTGAATATGGGGTTTTTGTTCCCCGGCGCGGAGACCGGCGATGCGAAGGCTAAAGATACACGCGTTTGCCCGGAAAAGACTGACTAAAAAGCCGTTAGCTTTTTTTCTTGCAGCAATGGCACGACAGGCACCCATTTTGCACCTTTTACATCAAATACATTTTTTATGCGGAAAGCAATTTTACCCTCTGTAAAAGCCAGCTTTCCAGTAGTAGCTGGCTTTTTTCTGATGATGACAATGAGTGTGCGTGTTCAGGCTCAGCAATATGTTATCAATCAAAAGGACCAAACGCGTCCTGAAGCAAATATCCCTGTTGTTCAGCCTTCCAAAGATGTTACGTTGAGTGTTCAACGTAATGGTTATTATAATGATGTGCAGTGGCAGGTGCTGCGCGACCAGGGAGTTCGCAGTTTTACAGTTGAATATAGTTTTGATGAAAAAGATTACCTCGCTGCTGGTAATCCTGTAAACCAGGGTGGTGTATACAAACTGCGCCACTATGTACAGGATACTACTGCACGCTTCTACCGGTTAAAGGTAGAAACAGCCAACGGACAATTTGTATATACAGAACCTGTACTGGCAGGCAACAAAATGATCAAACCCGTTAAGGTATATCCGACGGTGGTAACAGGCGATGTAGTAAATGTGGTCGCCGATTTGCCGGTTGAGCGCATTGTCATTACGGCTGGTAATGGTACACAGGCTGTTGTAAGAGATGTGAATGGCAGAAGGGATTTCATTCCTGTACAGATTCCGTCTTTAGGCAAGGGTATGTACCTAATTACTTTTTATGGTAAAGACTGGCGTCAGACCGACAAGTTTATGATTGAATAGGTATTAGTGCGTTGAAATGCGGATGGGCACTGATTTTGCGGGATTTATCCTACAAAAACCTTTGCTTATGCGTATAAATTTACCCCGTCGTAAGCAGGCCGCCATTTCTTTTCTTTTTCTTCTTTGTTCTTTCCACCCCGGTGCCCAACCCACCGTTAATTATGTTCCCGTAGTATCGGGCCTTACAGCTCCAATGGAAGTAGCTACAGCACCCGGCGATGCATCGGGGCGGCTATTCATTGTAGAAAAAGGAGGTACCATCCGTATCTGGGATGGTACACAGCTGTTACCCACTCCTTTTCTCAACATCTCCGCTTCTGTTATCAGTACCGGCGAACAGGGCTTATTAAGTATGGCCTTTCACCCGCAGTATGCAACCAATGGATTTTTCTTTGTGTATTACAATGCACTCAATGGAAACGTCACCGTGGCAAAGTACCAGGTGTCGGCCAATCCCAATGTTGCGCTCCCCACACAGATCGGACCGTCCTTGGTCAATATTCCCAAACCTTTCGACAATCACAATGGAGGGCATCTGCAGTTCCGTACGGAACTCGGATTACACTTTCTCTATTTCGCCACCGGCGATGGTGGAAGTGGCAACAATCCCGACAACTCTGCGCAGAACCCGCTTTCGTTGTTAGGAAAAATGATCCGCATGGATGTGGATCTTCCTGTACCTGTTCCGGAGATATGGGGATGGGGATTGCGTAATCCGTTCCGCTGGAGTTTTGACCGCGGCACCGGTGATATGTGGATCGGCGATGTGGGACAAGGCGCGCGTGAAGAGATCAGCCGAAGGGCCAATGGTACGTTCGGTGCCAATTTCGGCTGGCCTTGTATGGAAGGCACGTTGGTCAATGTAAATGCCCCGGGCATCGCAGATTGCGATACGGTAACCGCAACAGATGTGTTACCTGTATACGAATATCTTAATCCATCGCAAGGCCGCTCGATTGTAGGTGGTTTTGTTTACAGAGGCTCCGAGTTCCCGACCTTACAAGGTTATTACCTGTTTACGGATTATTTCTCCGGCACTTTGTGGAAAATGATACCAGACGGAGGCGGCGGGTTTACCGTAACTACTCAGGCTGGTATGGGCGGCGGTGTTTCTTCCTTTAGTGAGGCCTCCGACGGCACTTTATATGTGACCAACCTTAATACAGGTGTGGTATCGAAAGTGACGGTATTGATCACCACTCCTGTGAAATTGATTTCTTTCAGCGGTATCGACAATCGTGGTTCACATGAACTGACCTGGATTACCGAAGAAGAATCTTCACTGAGCCGTTATGTGATCGAACAAAGTACCGATGGCCGTGGCAACTGGACACCAGCCGGCGAGGTGGCCGCACTGAATCAATCCGGTCGCACCACTTATCATTTCAGCCAACCGGCATCCACTCGTTTGTTCTATCGCTTGAGGACAGACGGCATCGACAACCGTTATGAATATTCCGCCGTTATTGCCCTGGGTGGGAAAGGCAATGGTGTTATCCAGGTCTATCCAACCCTGATCAACGATGGACAACTGCGAATCAACAGTGCAGATCCGGTAGAAAATATCCAGATTTACAATGGTACCGGACAACTGGTATTGCGTTCTGAACGTGGCGGTCAGCAGGGCTTCTTCCTGCAACCCGTCAGCATGCTAAAAACCGGTGTTTATTTTGTGCGGATACAGGGAAATCAATTCGTGCATACCGAAAAAATTGTCATCCCTTAATAAATGAAAAGCCCCGGTCAGAAGCCGGGGGTTTTTATTCTTTGTTCTTTGCTGTGATCTTTTCTACCACCGGATGAATCAACTCATGTTCGAAACCCCGCTGAATGAGGTAGTCGAGTGTTTTCTTTTTACGGACTAAGTATTGTTCCCCTTTCAGCGAAGCATAGCGCTCTGTTGCAATTTTTTGCAGCAATATCCTGTATTCATCTTCGTCGATCTGCTTCAACGCTTTTTTAATAAGGTATTCGCTCACCTCTTTTTGTTTGAGTGCATACCTGATCTTCACGCGGCCCCATTGTTTCATCCGGTATTTCCCTCCTGCGTAGGCAATGGCAAACCGTTCTTCGTTGAGGTAGTCTTCTTCGATAAGCGTCCCGATAATTTCGTCGTGATCTCTTTTCCACACACCGAGCTGATAAAGTTTATCGCGCACTTCACTGTGACTGCGCTCCTGGTAGGCACAGTACTGTTTCAGTTTTTGCAACGCCTGTTCTTTGGTCAACTGTTTTTTGTACATCATGCAAAACTACGTCATAACATGAAAGCAGGCTTCCTTTCGGAAACCTGCTTTGCTCAGCTGAAACCGTCCAAACATCAGCGCATATTGCTGATACTATTTTTTGCCGTCTCGTGTCTTGTTTTGAGACGTAAAGAGATTCCACCGCCGAAACTCATCGTCGTTTTTGCCGTGCTAATTGTTTGTGAGGTGAACGGTGCATTCATTACCTGTGCACGGATTTCCTGTTGTGAGGCATTATAATTTACACGCGACAAATCTTTGTATCGTACGCTCACCGATTGCTCGGTGGGATTGATAAGACCCGAAGCATAAATGTGCATGCCGATAAAACTATTGCCGGGAAACCATTCCAGGCGGATCGTTGGTTTAATAAGTAGTTGAAAAGGCTTCTCGCGTACATCCTCTTTCTGTGAATTATTGTAGTCCGCGATCAATTCGCCTGACGAGATATCGGTGACGGAAAATTCTGCGAAAGAATTTTTACGGATACCGCCCGCAATACCTGCCTGCAATTGCAGATTGGCGGGCAGGGGTTGACGATAGACGGGACCGATGGCCAGGTACCAGGCTCCTTTCGAAGACCGGAGGTCGGTGGTGGTAAAATCCTGGATACCCGCAGAATAGTTTTTAAGGTCGAAGCCGGGATCTGTAGGGAAATGGCCTCCCTCGAGCGTAGCGCCTATTCTCGATTTAAAATAACCGATGGTCGCGGATGGCGTGAAGTGACTGGAAGCATTGGGCTGAACGGCTTTGGCTTGTCCGCCCGATGCCTGAAAAACAAGTTCATTTTGTAAAGGCGCAGATCGTATGCGGGTGTGATTGCTGCGCGATGCATTCTGGTTGAAGGCGCGTGTGTCCTGCGCGGACGCGGAAACGCCCGTAAACAACATTGTAAGAAATAACAGGGAGAAAATTGGTTGCGGTCTCATCTGTATAACTATTTAGCTATACGGATATAAACGCCACGCAGTTTTTGTTACCTATACCTCTTCCAGTCTTTCGGTACAGCCGAACTCCTGTTTCAGACGGTCGTCGTAGTAGTCGGCTTTCTGCAGCAGGTTACGGAATTCTGCCACGCCGGTTTCGCGGGTCATATCGAGGTCATAGATAATGCGCGAAAGCACGATGTTGTTTTTAACACAGCTCAGCACCAACCCGTTGAGTTGGTAGTTTTCTTCCAGCAAAAATTGGTACAGCGGTTTGATCTGTACCGGATCGGTTGGTAACTGACACAGATACGCGTCACCGGCAATGAAAAAGTTTTCGGCGTTGTACGCAATTTTTATTTTGGCAGAGCCTTCTTTGACGGTCCAGTTGTTTACGCCTTCGCGCGCCAGTTTTACGTCTTTGCCTAATTCACGCAGTATTTCTTCAATTGTTTTGGCGGCGCCCATTGGCTCCAGTTCTTTTTCCGGAATTTCCGGAAGCTGTACTTCCGTGCCGCAGCTCGGGCAATATTTTGCAGAGTCGATGTTGGCTTGCGTTACAAGGAAGTTGCAACTGAAACAGCGGCAGGATGCCTGTCCGCGGTTGGGTTGATAAAGCTGCAGGGCTTCGCGCAGATAATAAACGGGTAATGCAAAACCCAGGTTGTCGCCACCTTTGATGATAAAGGAATTGACGCCGATGATCTCGCCGGTATTATTCACCAGCGGACCGCCGCTGTTGCCGGGATTGATGGCTGCATCGATCTGGATAAATTTCAGTCCGTCGCGGATGCGGTCTACCTTGGAGATCACACCTTGCGTAGCGGTATAGTTAAGGCCATAAGGATGACCAATGGCCACTACAAGGTCACCGTCTTTCAGTTCTTCGTAGCGTCCGAGCCGCACCTCGGGTAATTCCACGTCGCGGGGTGCTTCGAGGAAGGCGAGGTCGTGTTTGCGATCGGTGTACCATACGCGTGAAAGTGTTTTTTCAAAGGCTTTTCCTGCAATCGTTACTTCGGCATTGTTATCAACTACGTGGTCGTTGGTAACGATAAGATCAAATTCTTTTATGTAAAAACCAGTACCGGTGCCGGTTGGTGTCGCTATCTGGATGATGGCCTTCTGGTACTGTTCGATTATCTGTTGTGGATCCATGTGTTTGGTAGGTTGAGCAGTGTCTCTTATTGAGACTCCATGTTCAGAAATTCAATTTCATTGGTAAAACTATGATTGAAATTGATCAGGCTGTCCTGGCGCAGGTTAGCCGCTTTGAAATCCATCGCCGGATATTTTTCCCTCCACCGTTCCTGTATGGCATAGATCTGATCGTTGATCAGCGCCATGTTGAATTCATTTTTGGCAACATCGTAGTATACGCTTGTGAAGCCGAGTGCCAGGAAGAAATCAGGATAATTTATCCGCATGTATAAAAGAAAAAATTCTGTGATGGGCCGCGGAAGGCTGTAAGAATATTGCGCGTAAGAAAGTCCGTACTCGATGATACCGTTGCCATAAAAAGGATAATTGTTATCGCGGTACCAGGTCATGCTCTGGTTGCTCGCATGTATTGAATCCGCGAGTGTTTTGTGCACTTGCGGCGCAACAATGGCGAAAGTGTATTTGGAGCGGAACAGGTAAGGAAAAATTTCTTCTTTGCTCTTGGCCTGCAGCTTGCGGAACGCTTCGATCATGTCGCGGTTTTTTTCCGTAGGCTGACGTTCGTCTTTTTTAAAATAGATGGCGGAAATTTTTTCCAGCTCATTCAATAGTTGCCCTTCCGGCGACACGAGAAAGTCGATGCGGTAGGCCAGTGAAAGCAGGAGATAAGCATTTCCTCCGGAAAATTTATCGGCGTCGGTGGCGGCAATGGCATCCAGCGTTTCCTGGATCCATTTCTGCATGTATTGATACTTTACTTCCTTTTCGTGTGCGGGAAGTGGTTGTATGTGTTCGCTGTCGATAGACTGTAGCATGGAGAAGTCCTGTACCAGCAGGTCATCCTGTTTATCGGCTTTGGTGGAAAGTTCTTTCAGTCCGTAATACAGTTTGCTGGGGCTGGCGGATGCGATATTGCTGTCGAAACGCATGCAAAGGCGCTCATTATCCAGTGCAAAACGGCTGTAATAAAGGCTGAAATTCATTTCCAGGAGGCGGCGCATAACGGGCACGGAGGCCTGTGGCATGCCGGCGAGGGTTACTTCGGCCTGCAGGCGGCTGTCGTCGAAGGTGCCGCGGACAATCTTGGAACCCTGGTAAAACTCGAACCGTCCCTGGGCCTCATTGCGTTCGTAAACCACATTCTGGGAATTATCGTCGCGGAGGTAGTCGAAAAACGCGTCGATACTTTCGGGGATCTTTTTTTCCTTAAAGAGATTATCGGCGTCGGTCCAGCGGGCCACTTTGGCCACGGACTTATTATTATCAGAATATCGTCCAAACTGGATATCCGGATCCGTGCTTTTCGGCTCATCCTTTCTTTTTCCCCAGCCAAACAGTTTATCGAACATAGTACAGGAATTTGGTCAAGGAAGGTACAAAACAGTTCCTAATATCTGCATGCGGAAAAAAGGATAAGTTTGAGGTATGCCGGGCCTGTCCGGCCGTGTTTTTTAGCTAAAAAAAGTTTAGTTTCGCCCCATTCAATTTTTATTATGAAGTTTATTGCGTCATCATCTGCACTACTGAAACAGTTGCAGCATATCTCCGGCGTTATCAATGCCAATACGGTATTACCTATCCTTGAGGATTTCCTGTTCGAGATTGACAAAAATACCCTGACTGTAGTCGCTACGGACCTCGAGACCGTTATGCGTGTGCAGTTGGATGTAGAAGCCAAAGACAGCGGACGGGTTTGTATCCCCGCAAAAATCCTGATCGATTCCCTTAAAAATATTCCCGATCAGCCCCTGACCTTTACCATCGACAAGAATTTCGGCATCGAAATTACCAGCGACAACGGTAAGTACAAGGTAATGGGTGAAAATCCGGACAATTTCCCTAAAGAACCTGCCGCAGACGATACTTCGTCTTTCACCATGACGGCCACCGCGCTCGTTACCGCTATCAGCAAAACATTGTTTGCGACCAGCACCGATGACCTGCGCCCTGCCATGACCGGTGTGTTCTTTGAACTCGACAAAAAAGGAATTCAGTTTGTGGCTACCGACGCACACCGTCTGGTTCGTTACAAACGTACCGATGCAAGCTGTCCAAAATCAGACACCTTCATCGTGCCCCGCAAGCCGCTGAACCTGCTGAAGGCCGCGATCCCCGACAACGAAGACGAGATCACCCTGAGCTACAACGGCAATCACCTGTTTGTACAACACGGTACCACACGCATGAGCTGTCGCCTGATCGACGCGCGTTTCCCTGATTACAAAGTGGTCATTCCGGCAGACAACCCTTATCGCCTTACGGTGAATAAGGCCGATTTTCAGAGTGCATTGCGCCGTATCAGCGTATTCAGTAATAAAAGCACCAACCAGGTAGCGCTGAGCATCAGCGGCAGCGAGCTGCAACTCACCGCGCAGGACGTTGACTTCAGCTTTGAAGGTAACGAACGCATGAAGTGCCAGTACAACGGCGAAGACCTGGTAATTGCGTTCAACGCCAAGTTCCTGATCGAAATGCTCAACGCGGCCGAAGGTGATGAAGTGAACATCGAACTGTCCACTCCCACCAAAGCCGGTCTGTTGAAACCGACCGAGCAGGACGAAAACGAAGAACTCCTGATGCTGGTTATGCCACTGATGCTGAACCAGTAATCTCAATACAAAAACAATTGCAAACCCCCGCTATTGGCGGGGGTTTTTTCAATCGGTAATAAGTGAATAATGTCAGACTGCCCTGGTTCGTGTATACACGAACCAGGGGGCGGAATACACATCATTACTGACTTATTCACCCATTCACCTATTGCCATGCCCTCCGCCGGCTGTTTACTTAAAACTTATAACCTGCTACATTACACCCCAGGCCTTACGCCTTAAACCTTTTACCTTCATATCATGAAATACGTCCCGGTAGCGGCATACGACAACTACGTAACGGCACACCTGGCCAAAGGTCGCCTGGAAGCCGAATCTATCCAATGCTGGCTGATGGACGAAAACACCGTTACCATTATGCCCATCTGGAGCCAGGCGCTCGGCGGCATAAAACTTATGGTGCCCGATGTGCAGGCTCCCCGCGCACAGGAAATCCTGGCCTCCCTCGAACAGGCACACAAATCCCATCACGCCTGCTCCCAATGCGGGTCGCACAACACTGAAGAAATCAGCACACCGCGAAAGATCAGCAACTGGATAAGCGCCATTTCCACGTTTTTATTGGGCAATTATGCCATTCCCGTGAAAAAAGTCCGCCGTTGTTTTGATTGCGGTCACGAAACCCCTCTCTGAGATTTGACCGGATTTTCGTAAATTACCTATTGATTTTTTTGCCATGTGGGACAGCATTATTGAATATTTCTCGACGCTTGAGCAACGACCCGGCCAAAGGATGGCTTTTCTCGTGGGCGGTTTGTTGATCTTCTGGATCATAGAAGGGGCTATTCCGTTGTTGCCCATGAAATACAAGCGCAATAAGCTACGGCACGCTGCCGTCAATTTCGGATTTACCTGCATTCACCTCGTTATTCATACATTGCTCGCCATCCTGATCGTCAAGTTATCAGACTGGTGCCGCGAAGCCGATTTCGGACTGATTCATTGGTTTGGAGCGGGCATTGCCGGCGCCATCATCATTTCTGTACTGGCTCTCGATTTCAGCAGCTGGCTTGTGCATTTTGTGATGCATAAAGTGCCCGTGCTCTGGCGTTTCCATTTGGTACATCACAGCGATAATAATGTGGATGTCACCACCGGACTCCGGCATCATCCGGGCGATAGCCTGCTGCGCGGCGTTTTCTTTCTGCTATTAATCTTCGTCTCCGGCGCGCCGATGTATGGGGTAATGATCTACCAGACCCTGGTGGTGATCGCTACGGCATTCACACATGCCAATATCAGTCTTCCCAAAAAACTGGACAAGGTGCTGAGTTATGTACTTGTTTCTCCCAATATGCACAAAGTGCATCATCACTGGAAGCAACCCTATACAGACAGTAACTACGGGGCTGTATTTTCCTTCTGGGACCGGCTGTTGGGTACCTTTATGAAAATGGATCCCAAAGAAATCCGCTATGGCCTTGACCGCTATTATCCCAATGAAAAAGACGAAGACTTTATGTCTTTGATGAAAAGGCCTTTTCAGAAATTGCATGATTAAAGAACAACGGCCATTATTTTTACACCATGAAAATAATTGCGCTCATTCCGGCACGTTATGCTGCCACACGATTTCCCGCTAAACTGATGCAGACACTCGGCGATAAACCGGTGATCCGTCATACTTATGATGCAACGGTGGCCACCGGTTTGTTTGATGAAGTGATCGTGGTTACGGACAGTGATATTATTTTCGGTGAAATAACAGCGCATGGCGGAAAAGCGGTGATGAGTGTGAAGCAACATGAGAGCGGAAGTGACCGCATTGCGGAAGCGATTGCAGACATGGACGTAGACGTGGTGATCAATGTGCAGGGCGATGAACCGTTTATCCGCAAAGAGCCGCTGGAAAAGCTTGTACGGCTGTTTGACGACCCCTCGGTGCGCGTAGGTTCGCTCATGCGCAAGATTACAGAAGCCGAAGAGTTGCTGGCCAACAGTTGTGTAAAAGTGGTGGTGAATAAATTCAATGACGCATTATATTTCAGCCGCAGTGTAATTCCCTTCGCTGCAAACCCCGCCGTACATGCGCCCTATTTTTTACATGTTGGTGTATATGGATTCCGCAAACAAACACTGCTGGATTTCACAACATGGGAAGCCGGTCGCCTGGAGCAGGTGGAAAAGCTGGAACAACTGAGATATCTTGAAAATGGCGTCACGATCCGCATGGCCGAAGTTGAATTCACGAGCGTGGCCATCGATACGCCGGAAGATCTTCAAAAAGCAAAAACGATTCTCACTGACCGATAAAAATACCGTGGGCCGGGTATAGCCGGGCGCTTCGATACGCTGATCTTCGTTCCGGTAAACAATGTGTTTCTGGTATTGATCACGCGTTTCGTGCTCACACTTCCACACACGAAACCACCGATCCCCACAGTCATGTGGGGATTATTTTTTACCTTAAAGTATGAATGTGAAATTGCGCCCGGAAAAATACCTGAAGTATCTCTACCTGCCCAATTTGTTCGGCACCCAGCGGACCAAAGAAATCCTTTCTGTCAATCCCACGATCGTTCCGCAACGCGCAGAAGCAGAAGAAGTGTGTGTGCATGTTTTTGATTACGATGCCGACACCATCGTGGAAAAAGAACTCGACAAAGTCGACGAGGCATTTCCGTTCAAGACCAGCAAACGCGTAAGCTGGATCAATATAGACGGGCTTCGCAAAGCCGATATTGATCTCATTTCGGAATATTTCGGTATTCACCCGCTTTTGATTGAAGATATTCTCAGCGTCAGCCAGCGCCCGAAAATGGACGAAGTGGAAGGTGTGATGCTTTGCCTGTTGAATATGCTTTACTACAATGAAGCCAAGCAGACCGTAGAAGTGGAGCAGATCAGCATCGTGTTGGGTGATCAGTTTGTTATCAGCTTCCAGGAAGATGCGAGCCGCGATGTGTTCAACCCTTTGCGCGAGCGGCTGCGGCTACCCACCAGCAAAGCAAGAGGCCGCAGTGCGGATTATCTCTGCTATGCCATGCTCGATATGATTGTGGATAGTTATTTCCTTGTAATGGACAAACTCGGTGACCGCATCGAATTACTGGAGGAAGAAGTGGTACGGCGCAGTAATAAACGTTCACTCGCCAGGATCAACCAACTGCGCAAGGAGTTAATTGTTTTAAAAAGAAATATCGCTCCGGTGCGCGATCTCATCGGCAACATCGTGCGCAGCGAAAGCGATCTGCTCGATGATCGCACAACCAAGTATTTCAAAGACGTTCATGACCACATTATCCAGGCTTTTGATCTCATTGAAAACTACCGGGACGTAATGATGAGTTTGCAGGACCTCTATATGAGCAACGTAAACCTGCGGTTGAACGAAGTAATGAAAGTCATGACGATCGTGACTTGTCTGCTGGCGCCGGCAACGGTTATCGGCGGTATTTTCGGAATGAACTTCGATATCATTCCGTATGCACATCACGAATGGGGTTTTTATTTCGCCGTAGGCGGAATGTTTATTGTACCCTTGGTGATGTTGTATATTTTTAAAAGGAGGGGCTGGTTCTGATGTGTCAGCGTTGCACGGCTTTTTTATAAACCGGCACCGTGCTGCAGGGCTCTCCGTACATCAGGCTTTTAACAACCGGGCGCAACAGGCGGGTAGCTTCTGCATAGGCGAATGGTCCGATTTCCACATCTGCGCATCCTTTGATCACAACACGTTTATCGGAAAATTCTTCCAGCGGCAGTGCAGCAAGTTGCTGCATAAATAGATGCCGATGAAGCTCCTGTTCGGTTCCGGCAATCACTTGTAATGCCACTGGCTCGAGATAAGTCGTTACCAGCATATAGGCCCACACGGGAATGATGGCGTCTGCCGAGCAGGTGATGGCGACGTTTTTACCGCGGTATTGTTCCCAATCGGTTTGCTTCAGCGCTTCGCGGAAATCTTTTTCTTTCAGGATAAGCCCCATGAACAGATGCTCCTTGAGATCAAAGACGGCGGTTGGCGCTGAAGGATAGTATTGCTCCAGATCCAGCGTGATCAGTTCACTTTGCGCTACTTTATTGACAATAGGACCTTCCATGATGTGTTTTGCTTATAAAAATAACAAGGTTCCGGCTCTTTTGTTGACAAAAAACCCTCCGGAGTTCCGGAGGGTTTTTATATTCTTCAGGGATTTTCTATTAATAGAATTCTCCGCGGTAGTCTTTGATCCTGGCGGCTTCTTTGAGGGCCTGTGAAGGAGGCGCCTGGTACATTGCCTGCATTTTAGCCTGCTCGTAGCGTGATTTGCGTTGCTCATCAACATTGGCGTCAGCAACCGGAGTTGCGCTTACGTTGTCAACACGGATCACATATACACCTTGTGAACCTGCGATAGCAGTGGTTACTACTTTGCCGGCATTTGCTTTGTTGAAAGCAGCACCAATCACTTTAGGTTCGAAACCGAGGACAGAAGAGGAAGAACCGGTGAAACGTACGCTGTCGGCTACTTCGATCGGCTGACCACCAAGGGCGGCAGATGCAGCTTCGAGGGTAGTGATGGTGCCCAGTTTCTTTTTCACGATCTCTGCTTTTCTTTTGTTGCGCAGCAGCGGCTCAACCAGCAGACGGGCCTGAGAAGCAGATTGTACGCCTTCTTCGTTCACTTCAGTAACGAGGGCAACAATGTAATTTTCACCAACCAGTTCCGGAGCCAGTACTTGTCCTTTTTTCGCTTTGTAGATATTCTTGATAAACTGGCGGGAGAAACCAAGACCCTGGATCTCATAAGAGGCAGGGGTGATGTTCATTGCCACGTTTTTGTTGATGCCTTGTTCTTTGCGGAGTTTTTCTGCAGCAGCTTCAAATTCTTTTGCATCACGTGCAGTAGCGGCAAAGCTGGAAGCAGCGGCGTCAGCAGCATTGGTTGTTGTCTGGCTGGCGTCGATGTTCTTCGACATGTAGGCAATGTTAAAGTGAGGCTCTGTACCGATGAACGACATGATCTCGATATAGTGATAACCAAAGTTGGTCTTCACTACTTTTTTGTCGCCGGGTTTGCCGTCGAACAAAATGAACTGACCGAATTCCTTCGCGAAGCCTTCGCCCTGGATATCGGTAGAAGCAAAAGTCATTACACCTTTCTCCTGTCCGGCTGCTTCGTCAGTGCTGTATTTCGCTTCGAGTGAATCGAAAGAAGCGCCGCGTGCAATGGCCATAGCCACGCTGTCGGCTTTGAATTTAGCAATTGAGTCCGCCATGATCGGCTGACCCTGACGGTCGGTTGTTCCCAGCAGGATGTGACGGCATTTAACGCTGTCGGGCAGCACTTTCATGTCGATCATTTTCGCCAGTACATAAGCACCGCCATCGAGGTATGGACCATATACAGCACCTTTGGCCAGGCTGAACAGCGTGTCTTTATTAGACATCTGGATAGACTGGTTGGCTTGCTGCAATTTGGATTTGGGGAAATAGATAGAAGAGTATTCCATGGATGAGCCATTACGCACCAGGAAAGACTCCGGATCTTTTGTAGAATCGAATTCAGGTTTCAGGTTCAGCACCGCTTCGCGTGTAGCAGCAGTGTCGTCAGCTGTTGGCAACGCACTGAAAGAAACATAAGCGATAGAACGGCTTTCTGTTTGTTTGAAATCTTTCTTGTGCTTGTTCACATAATCTTCGATCTCTTTATCAGTGATCTTGCTGGAGTCAGTTATTGCAGCATAGGTCTGACGAACGAAAGAAATTTTTGCGATTTCCGCATTATCCTGGTTCTGCTTTTCAATCATCCATTTCGGATAGTTGATGCTGTTCAGCAGAAGAGAATTGTATTTTTCTGAAAGACGCATCTGGCGCAGCTCAACGAGGTAGTCGTTCAACTGTTGTTTCATCTGTACGTCTTTTCCTCTTTTGATTTCGTTGATACGCTGGCGAACTGCTTCGGCATTGTATTGACCTGTCTGCGGATCGGTGCCCATCTGACGAACATCGGCAGGAGGATTAACACCGAACAGCATGTCGTCAAGCTCGGCAGCAGAAACACCGATACCGAGTTTATCAGCTTCATCGTTAAGCAGGATCTTGTTTACTTCTCTGTCCCATGTTTCCTGTAACGCACGTTGCGTAAGGGCAGGACCTGTAAGACCATAAGTCTGCTGGCTCGCTTGCAGACGGTCTTCGATTTTTTTGAACTCCTCGCCAAACTCATTCACATCGATTTTTTCTCCGTTTACCTTACCAATCACACTGGAAGGACCGCCGAAGATGGTGTTGCCATTCTCAAAAGCAAGCATTACCACGAACGTGATGAGGGCCAGGGCAATGATAACCGCCATTACTTTGGCGTACTTCTCCTGGATCTGCTGAATAACTGACATAATAGTATTAGTGGTTATAAAAAGGATGGCAAAAATAGGGGTTTTGAAGTTATGAACAAATTGGGGAAAACTCACGAAATCAGCGTGAATGCACGTCTTGCGGCAATGATTCGCATAAAAAAACCCCGCCTGTCCGGCGGGGTCTGCTAATAGGCTGTAAACTATTTCTTTTTCTTCGGATGAACCAGCTTCATTTCTTTCACCAGGTGACCCGCGCCGGCGTATTTATCTATAATAAATAATACGTAGCGGATATCCACCATGATATTGCGGCAGATCGAAGGATCGTAATTGATATCACTCATGGTGCCTTCCCAAACCCGGTCGAAGTTCAGACCAACCAGGTTGCCATAGGCGTCCAGCGCCGGGCTTCCGCTGTTACCGCCGGTGGTATGATTGGCGGCGATAAAACAAACCGGCATTTTTCCGGCCGCGCCGTATTGACCATAGTCTTTCTTTTGATAGAGTTCGCGGAGTTTGGCCGGCACATCAAATTCGTAATCGCCGGGAACATATTTTTCCATTACGCCATCGAGATAAGTATGAATATCATATGCAACGGCGTCGCGGGCTTCGTATCCTTTGACGGTTCCGTAAGTCACGCGTAACGTGCTGTTGGCATCCGGATAGAATTTTTTCTCGGTCATCACATCCATCTGCGCCTGCATGTACGTGCGTTGAAGCGCGTTGATGCGGGCCTGGATTTCGGTGAGGCGGGGAAGTACTTTGGCCGAATAATTCTGCGCCAGCTCCGTTTGCAAAGCCACGGCCGGGTCATTGGTCAGGGCATTCAGCAGGCCAGCAGGATCTTTATCCAGCGCTTCGAGTACTTTATTTTCATCCGCCAGCACGGTTGTTTTGTAAAGTTCCTGGGCCCAGCGCGCATAATCACCGGCGTAGCCGGCGGATTTTTGGCGAACAGAGGGTGCTGAATAGGCAGAATCCTGTCCTATATATATAGGCATCAGTGCTTCGAAGAGTTTTACATCTACGCGGCTGTCGTATTCTTTATAAAACTCACGGAGGCGTTCTTTGGTTTTAGGCAGTTGGGCCTGAAAAGCCGTTTCTCCCTGATTTTGGGCCGCTTTTAGCTGTTTTAGCTGTTGAATTACGGTAAAAAGTTCAATTTTAGGGATTATCTCACCATATATATCGCGTGCAATACCGTAAGGATATAGTTCTGCGTAAGCTTTTTCCAGGTCGCCGAGCACTGTTCCGTATTGCTGTTTTAGTTGGGCACTGGCCAGCACGCGGCGGTTGAATTCTTCTTCATATTTTTTCTTTTTCCCGACACCATCTGTACGGTTAAGGCCCAATACCTCCCCCTGCCATTTTTTCCAGGCATTGGCGATGCTGGCATATTTTGCCGCGTATTGGATTTTTATCTGCTCATCGTTGCGCATAAAGCCATCGATCACGGCGAGTGCCTTGTCGCGGATAGCGATTTTTGTCGGATCGTTTACTTCTACTATTTGTTTTACGGCAGCTGCGGGCAGGTATTCCGTTGTGCGGCCGGGAAAGCCGAAAATCATGGTAAAATCTCCTTTAGCCGTTCCGTCGAGTGAAATAGAAAGTGACTTTTTTGGCACAAAAGGGACGTTTTCTGTTGAATATGCGGCCGGTTTGTTGTCTTTTCCGGCATAAATACGGAAAAGTGAAAAATCCCCGGTGTGGCGGGGCCACATCCAGTTGTCGGTGTCTTTTCCAAAATTTCCGATCGAAGAAGGCGGTGCACCTACCAGTCTTACATCATTGTAGGTCTCCGTAACGAACATATAATATTGATTGCCTTCAAAAAATCCGCGGATAAAAGCATCCTGGTAGGTTTCTCTTTTAGCCGCATTTTTTACAAGACCCATATTTTTTTCAATCAGTGCCTGGCGATCTTTTTCAGACATACCGCTGGTTACGCCATTCAGTACGAGTTTGGAGACATCTTCAATTCTGGCGATAAAAGTGACAAATAGACCCTGATTCGGGATTTCTTCGGCATAATTCCGTGCCCAGAAGCCATCTCTTATATAATTATTATCAAGCGTTGAATGGTTCTGAATGGCATCGAATCCGCAGTGGTGGTTGGTAAGTACAAGACCTTTGGAAGAAATGACTTCGCCGGTACAAAAGCCACCGAAACTCACGATTGCGTCTTTGAGACTTCCGTTATTCACACTATATATATCCCTGGCGCTGATCTTCATGCCGAGGCTCTTCATTTGCTGTTCATTCAATTTCTCCAGCAACAGGGGTAACCACATTCCTTCGTCCGCGCGCGCCAGCGAGGAGAAAAAGAGGACAAAAGCGAGCAAAAACAGTTTTAGTACCTTCATATAGCGATAGATTTTGCGTAAAAATAGCACTTGTTAGTTTTCAGCAGTTGTAGATTTTGGATTGAGTCAGGCGGGTGAATAACAACTATTTCTCCCCACAGAGCTGTGAATAGAGATGGAAAAGTGTGAATAACCCTGTGTGAAACGTTGATATGGAACGGGATTAGTGGGATGTAAACAGTTTCGAAAGTTAATTTTTTATAACGCGGTGCAAAGACGCACAGTTATTCCACAACAATCCACATTCAACATCGCAAAAAGGGATCAGAAAGTTTTCATCAGGATTAATTCACACAATTGTGGAAATCGGGCTCAAATTCAAACCAGTCGTGATAAATGGATGTTAATAAGGGAAATCAAATTGTGAATAACGACAATTCCAAACGCCAAAACCGATTTTAAAAAATAGTTACCCACTAATTCACAGCCATAATAATAATAGGGTTTTTATAAAAATTATTTATTACTTATTATTAGTTCTAATACTACGGGCCTGCGAATTTTAAATTTGTTTTTTGGGTTGCCGGGTTCGTAACATTGCACTGTCGAAAAAAAATTGTGACGATGAACACAGAAACGCTCGCCTCCGCTTCCGCTGAAATTGAACAAAAAGGTTTCCTGGATCTCGAAGTGGATCCGACACTGGATCTGTTTGCCGAGATCGAGCGGTTGAAGAAGGAAAAAAATGCAATTGTTCTCGCGCACTACTACCAGGATGCGGATATCCAGGATATCGCCGACTACATCGGCGACAGCCTCGGTCTGGCACAGCAGGCAGAAAAAACAGAAGCCGACATGATCGTGTTTGCCGGCGTACACTTCATGGCTGAAACTGCCAAGATCCTCAACCCGACAAAAAAAGTGGTGATCCCCGACCTGAAAGCGGGATGTTCCCTGAGCGACAGTTGTCCGCCGCCGCTTTTCAAACGTTTCAAAGAGCAACATCCGGACCACGTGGTGGTGAGTTACATCAACTGCAGTGCCGGCATCAAAGCCCTCAGCGATGTGATCGTTACCAGCAGCAATGCCAAGATCATCGTGGATAGTTTCCCGCAGGACCAGAAGATCATTTTCGCACCCGACAAAAACCTGGGCGCATACATCAACAAAGTCACCGGACGCAACATGGTCCTGTGGAATGGCGCCTGTATGGTGCACGAAATTTTCAGCCTGGAAAGAATAACGAAGCTGAAAGTGCAATATCCGAAGGCCAAACTGCTGGCACACCCCGAATGTGAAGAACCTATTCTGCGCATTGCGGACTATGTCGGATCCACAACCGGCATTCTGAAGTATTCTCAGACCGATGATGCGCAGGAATACATCGTAGCTACAGAGACAGGCATTCTGCACCAGATGATGAAGGCAAGCCCCGGAAAAACGTTTATACCAGCTCCTCCCGACAATGGCTGCGCCTGTAATGATTGTCCGCACATGAAACGTAATACGCTGGAGAAAATCTATCTCTGCATGAAATACGAGCAACCGGCTATTGAAATGGAAGAACAACTCCGTCTCGCTGCACGTAAGCCGATTGAACGTATGTTGGAGATCAGTGCAAAGGCGGGGTTGTAATCAGATGCGCTGCAGTCTTGAAGCAGCTTCTTCCAATGTCGTTTCTCTTTTTGCGAAGCAAAACCTTATCACGCCGTGATCGGTTGACTGCTGATAAAATACGGAAACAGGAATGGCTGCAACACCATATTCCCTGGTAATACGTTTACAAAACTCCACATCATTTTCTTCTGAAATGCGGTTGTAGCGATACAACTGAAAATAACTCCCGTGTGAAGGCAGTGGATCGAACCTGGATGATTGCATCAGACCCGCAAAATGATCCCGTTTACCCTGCATCATTTTTCCCAACGAATTATAAGTAGAAGGATCCTGCAGGTAAGCAGCCAACGCAACCTGTGAAGGCGAATGACAACTGAAACAATTGAATTGATGAACTTTTCTGAACTCGGACATCAATTCAGCGGGTGCTATGCAATAACCCAATTTCCATCCGGTACAATGGTATAATTTTCCGAAGGAAAAACAAACAAAGCTCCTCTCTCTCAGCTCGGGAATACGCAATACGCTTTGATGTGGTATTTCATCAAAAATGAGGTGTTCGTAAACTTCGTCGCTGAGAATAAGTATGGAAGTGTCTTGTACAATCGCAGCCAGTTGTTGCAGGTCTTCCGGATATAGAACTGTGCCGGTTGGATTATGCGGACTGTTCAACATGATCATTCTCGTGCGCGGTGTGATCTTGTTTTTCACTTCCTCCCAATCGATGCGGTAATCGGGAAAACTGAGGTCGACGAATACCGGTGTGGCGCCATTGAGTACGATATTGGGTATGTAGCTGTCGTAACAGGGTTGGAATACGATCACTTCATCACCAGGCTTTAATACAGTTGTAAGCGCGGTATAAATAGCATAGGTGCCACCGGGTGTGATGGTGATATCCGTATCCGGATTTACGGATGCATTGTAAAGACTAAGTACTTTTTGGGAAATGGCTTCCCGCAGGGGAAGATAACCCTGCGTGGGCACATACTGGTTGAAGCCGTCATGCATGGCTTTATTGACCAATGACATAAGTTCTTCCGGCATATCATAGTCTGGAAAACCCTGACCGAGGTTGATGGCTTTGTGTTCATTGGCCAGAGCGCTCATGGTAGTGAAGATGGTAGTGCCTACTTCGGGGAGTTTGGATTGTATACCTGTTGTCATGATATGCAATTTACAGGATGAATGGATGAAATAAAAAAGCCTCCCGGAGGAGGCCTGTGTTTTTATTTTATTGTTAGTTGGGACATTTTCAATTCATTCTTACCAAACATTTTGACCCGGGTTGCTGGTATTAAAATGGTACTACCATTAATATAAGCGCTTCTTGGCATCATGATACCATCGGATGAATTATCGTAGATCATTTTACGTTTCATGGTGCCTGTTACCAGGTCAACGCTGATGCCGTAAAAATTACTTTTCTTTTTGAAATTATACACACGTTTTACTTTGTGTCCATATTCGGGATTAACATTATTGCTTTGGTGATCATTCATCAGAATGATGAGTTTATCCTTATTGATAAGGGCAGCAAAGGAGGAAAAATAAGGGTGGGCAGTTTTTCCTGAGAAATAATCTTCTTCTGAGCGGGTGATATTAGGATTCTCGTATTTTTCCTGTTGTTTCTTTGGAATACTGTTGACCCATTTAACCTTTCCCTCGGCGTTAAGTCCTATAAGTAAAATGTCTTTTGTTGTATAACTATAAACGGTAGTATATGTGGTCATATTACCGCTTCTATTCTGTGTTTGATAAACATATAGCTGTGATATTTCTGCAGTAATAACCATCGAGTTGTCTGCCGGATTGATCAGTACAGATTTGAGAACATAATCATTTGGTATTTCCTCTTCCTCGTCGTCATCATCCTTTTTCTTTTCTTCTTTTTTGGACTTCTTGCTATCATCGTCGTTATCGTCATCTGCATCTTCTGTATAGTTCTGGCCGATCATGGAAGCATTGATCTCTTTGTAAGAGGTGAGGAGTAATTCGTTTTTATCTGTGTCTATTTTGCTCAGGAAAAATCCGCTTAAATCTTTTTTCTTGGGATCGGTAGCATAAAAGCCGGCAAGAGCTAATGTGCCATCTGTATGCTCGATAAGTTTTCCACTAATAGCGAAACGCTGATCGGCGGTAATAGGAATTTCTTTCTCTTTTTTTCCTGCTTTTGTGTAAATGTGCAGTATATATTGTTTGAATACCCAGCGTTTCTTTTTACGTTTTCCAACCTGTGTTTCTTCCGATTCTTTACCCAGTACAACGATCTTTTCATTGGCAGTATAAAATACATCCTGGATACTGAATTGCTTAGGCGTAAATCGAAAATCAATGGTAGCCGTGGCTTCTCTTTTAAGTTGGGGATCCAGTACCGCGGTAACTAAAGACACCCTGTCTTTATTGGAAACGTTGGCAGCAAAAAGTAATTTTTTTCCATTGGAAACAGGTGCAAATTTTACTTCGAAATCATCACGCTTATCTTCCAGAGGAAAGGTTCCTATCTCTTTGGCGTCTTGTTTTATTTCGCCAGTGGTCTTGTTGATTTTGCGGGCATATAAGGTGAACGTTTTTTCTTTCCTGGTATACTCTGTGGAAAACATCACCAGCTCTTCGTCGATCGGGTAGAAGCCACGAAAGATGGAGCCACGCAATTCTTTCCGGTAATCTTTTTCATAAATATCGTTGTAGTTTTTATCGAATTTGTAAAGTTTTGCTCTCAGGTTCCAGGACCATCTTTGTTCGGCAAAATAATTACCGGTTTTGTCGCTGGCTACAATGTCGAGGTCGGATGAGTATTTACTTACTTTTATTTGATCCCCGCTGATGAGTTGATAATTCTGGGAAAAACTACATAGTGATAGCAACAGCGTAAATGCTGCAAAAAATAACTTCTTCATGTTGGTGATGGCTTGTTAAAAATTGGTGGCTTATTTTTTCTTTTTTGGTTTGGCTACGAGTTCATAAGAGTGATCGATCCACTCTTTGATCAGTTTGGCGGGAACGGTTCCATCGAGTATGACCGTGTTCCAATGTTTTTTATTCATGTGAAAACCCGGCTGTACGGCATGATAGGTTTCGCGCAGTTCGAGCGCGAGATCGGGATCACATTTTACATTGAATTGTGCCCGATCTGAGTCGAGTGGCAGCAGGAGGAAGATCTTATCGTTTACTTTGAATACAAGTGTATCCGGTCCGAAGGGTAGTGTTTCTACTGCATCCGGTTTGGAGAGACAATAATCTCTGATCACTTCGATATCCATTGCTATTAGTTTTTAAATTCAACTTGTTGATCGTCTACGCCCGGTTCGCCCTGCAGGCGCAGGAAGATACGTGCCAGGGTGATCACGTCTTTCTGACAATAGGTGACGATACGATCAAGATTGCGTTCTTTCCAATATACTTCCCAAACCATACTACCATCGATATCATCTTTGGGTGTAGGAATAGACAGCGCAGTGGCGAGCAGATTGAGGGAGGTATAATTTTTAAAATCGCCGAATTTCCACAGCTCCAGTGTATCAAGATGCGTAATCTCCCAGGGCTTTTTGCCGGCGATGTTCAGCAATGATGGAAGGGGAATATTGTTGATGATCATGCGGCGGCACAGATAAGGAAAATCAAATTCTTTTCCATTGTGCGCGCAGAGATAACGCGCTTCATTGTTGTGGCTCCATTTATCGAGAATGGAGGAGAAAGCTGCCAGCAGTTGTGGTTCGTTATCGCCGGACAATGATTTGATAACAAGTTTGCGTTGATCACCTGATCCTTGCAGAAAGCCACAACTGATACAGACTATTTTTCCAAACTCTGCATAGATGCCGGCTCTCGGATAAATGCTTTCAATTGTTTCATCTTCCCGCGAGCGCAGTAAAGAAGCTGCTTTCTTTTGCCAGAGGTCTTTCCATGCATCCGGTACCTCTTCAAACTCCGCATATTGCGGCACGGTTTCTATGTCGATAAAGAGAACCTGGTTGACGGGGTAAGGCATAGTTTATAGTTAAAGGAATTTATCTCCTTTGTTGCGTTTGATCTCGGCAACGTATTCTTTGATCTCCTGTTCTTTGTCTTTTTTGCAAATCAGCAATACATCTTTTGTATCTACAATGATGTAGTCCTGTACGCCTTGCAGAACAACGAGTTTACCGTCGGGTACGTGTACCATGCAATTGCCGGCGTCTACTACCATCACCTGATCACCAACCACGGCATTCTGGAAATAGTCTTTTTCCATATTATCCCAGGCACTGGCCCATGTACCCAGATCGCTCCAGGCGAAGGAAGCAGGTATCACATACACGTTTTCCGCTTTTTCCATGATACCAAAATCAATAGAGATATTGGTGCATTGCGGATAAATGGATTCGATGGCGGCCGCTTCTTCCGGTGTATTGAATTTGTCTTTTTCCGGGGCAAATACTTCATACATCTCCGGAAGATATTTTTCAAAAGCAGCGATAACATTTTTCACTTTCCAGGTGAAGATGCCCGCATTCCAGAGAAAGTCTCCGCTGGACACAAAGGTTTTGGCGAGTTCAAGGTTGGGTTTCTCCGTGAATGTTTTCACTTTATGCACACCTGGCGCGGCTTCCGGTGCTTCATGCTGGATATAACCATAACCCGTATTGGGTGAAGTGGGTTTGATACCGATCGTTACCAAAGCATTGATATGATCTACAAATCTGAATGCATTGTTAGCCGTTTCAATAAACGCCTGCGTATCGAGGATGAGGTTATCGGCGGGCGCAGCGATCATTAAGGCATTGGGATCTTTCTGAAATAATTTGAAAGCGATGTACGCAATGCAGGGCGCTGTATTCTTGCGTGAAGGTTCCGCAAGAATATTATCTGCAGAAATACCGGGTAGTTGTTCTTTTACCTTCTCAACATATTCTTTGGAGGTGATGATAAAGATATTTTCTGCGGGAACGAGTTGGCTATAGCGGTCGAAGGTCTGCTGTATCAGCGTACGTCCTATTCCAAGGATATCGAGAAATTGCTTAGGATGGTTGGCGCGGCTCATCGGCCAGAAACGGCTGCCGATACCACCGGCCATGATGGCTACATAATGATGTTTGTTCATGTACGTTGATTAACGCTTGATTAAGACCGGCAAAACTATCTATTTTTTACGTAGTAAATGTTTGGCCGACGTCAGATAATACCTTCTTTAACAAGATCGTGAAGGTGAATGATGCCCAGGTACACTCCGTTGTCGACCACAGCGAGTTGTGTGATTTCGTTTTTACGCAGAAGATCCAACGCTTCAACCGCTAATTGATCAGCTTGAATGGTTTTGGGATTTTTGGTCATAATATCAGAGGCAGTGATGCTATCGTTGATGGTAAGATCATTTTTTAACATCCGGCGAAGGTCTCCGTCGGTGATGATACCAAGTAATTCTTTGTTGTCGCCGGTAACGGCGGTAACACCCAGTCTTTTCCGGGTCATTTCCATGATCACTTCTTTAAGTGATTGATTGGCAGTGACCTCAGGCTTTTCATTATTAATATAAAGATCAGAAACACGCAGGTAGAGTTTTTTACCCAGCGCTCCGCCGGGATGAAAACGTGCAAAGTCATCACTGCGGAAGCCTTTTTCTTCCATCAGGCAAACAGCCAGCGCATCGCCCATTACGAGCTGGGCAGTAGTGCTGGATGTAGGAGCGAGGTTGTTGGGACAGGCTTCCTGGTCAACCGTTGTATTGAGCAGGATATCGGACCTGCGGGCCAGATACGACTGATCATTACCAGCGATGGCGATCAGGGTATTACCAAAATTGCGGATGAGCGGAACAAGCACCTTGATCTCCGGACTTTCCCCGCTTTTACTGATAATAACAACAATATCATCCTGTTGAACGATGCCCAGATCACCGTGAATGGCGTCTGCGGCATGCATAAAAATTGAAGGAGTACCTGTTGAATTGAAAGTGGCAACGATCTTTTGGGCAATAACGGCGCTCTTGCCGATGCCACTGAACACCACGCGGCCTTTGCAGCGGCTGATGGTATCGACGGCTTTTTCAAAATCTTCGTTGATGTAGTTGGCAAGACCTGCTATGGCAAGTGATTCCAATTCAATCGTTCGTAAGGCAATTTGCTTAATTGTCGGTTTCATGAAGAGTACAAAATTAACCGTATTTATCATGAAAAGAATTTCGCAATCGATGTACTTAATTTTAACGATTCAGCACTTGAATAAACCATGTTTGATTCGTAAATTCGCTGCCCACTTAGTTACGGGCCCCGTCACACTGGCTAATCAGCCAAATGTCACGTATTAAACCTTCCTCATGAATCTCACCACCCGCAAGGATGGCATGAACGGGTAAAATTAAGTACCTTACTTATGTCGGCACTGAAGAAGTGCGATTGAAAAACTGAGCAATGGCAATATCAACCGAAAAGCGAACCACAGGTTCCAAAAAACTGAAGAGCAAGGACGCTGCTGCACCCAAAGAACGATTCGATCTTCACAAAGCATTACAGGAGAATTTTGGATTCGATAAATTTAAAGGCACGCAGGAAAAAGCGATTGAATCGCTGTTGGCCGGGCACGATACTTTCGTGATCATGCCCACCGGTGGCGGCAAAAGCCTTTGTTATCAACTGCCCGCCATGGTAAGTGAAGGCGTGGCAATTATTGTTTCCCCGCTTATTGCGCTGATGAAAAACCAGGTTGACCTGGTAAGAGGCTATTCAAGCAATGACGAAGTAGCGCATTTTCTTAACTCTACACTTTCAAAAAAAGAGATCAAGGAAGTTCATGATGACCTGCTTACCGGACGTACAAAAATGTTGTACGTGGCCCCGGAAACACTCACCAAACAAGAGAACCTTGAATTTTTCTCCGATCTTAAAATATCATTTTTCGCGGTTGACGAAGCACACTGTATTTCGGAATGGGGACACGATTTCCGGCCTGAATACCGCCGCCTTCGTGAGATGATGATCCAGATCAATCCCGATGCACCGGTGATTGCGTTGACGGCTACTGCAACACCCAAAGTGCAGAGCGATATCACGAAGAACCTCGACCTGCGTGAACCCAACATCTTTATCTCTTCCTTCAACAGACCCAATCTTTATTACGAAGTACTGCCGAAGATCAAGAAGAATCAGACCAACGAAAGTATTGTCCGCTTTATCAAAAGCATGAAGAAGAAAAGCGGTATCATTTATACATTGAACCGCAAGACCACTGAAGAAATGGCGGCATTGCTTGAAGCAAACGGCATAAAAGCGGTTGCCTATCATGCCGGTCTGGATGCTAAACTGCGTGCGGAAAGACAGGATCAGTTTCTCAGTGAGGATGTGCAGGTGATCTGTGCTACGATCGCATTCGGTATGGGCATCGATAAGCCGGATATCCGGTTCGTTATCCACTATAATATTCCCAAATCAATAGAAAACTACTACCAGGAAACAGGCCGTGCAGGTCGCGATGGACTGGAAGGAAAATGTGTGCTGTATTATTCACACAAGGATGTGAGTAAACTCGAACATTTGATGCGTGATAAGCCATTAAGTGAACGCGAAGTTGGCGCGCAACTGATCAATGAGACGGTTGGATTTGCTGAAACCGGAGTCTGTCGCCGTAAAGTATTGATGAGTTATTTCGGTGAGGAATATGAGCAGGAGAATTGCGGACAATGTGATAACTGTAAGCAACCGAAAGAAAAGCTGGAAGCAAAAACAGAAGCGCAATTGGTGTTGAAAGCCGTTAAAGCGCTGGATGAAAGATTTGCCACAGAATATGTAGTGCAGATTATAAGTGGAAAACTGACACCGCAGATCCAGATGTTCCGCCACGAAGGAATAGAAGTATTTGCGAGTGGAAATGATAAAGATGGTTTTTACTGGAACTCACTGATCCGTCAGATGTTGTTGGGCGGATTGCTGACGAAGGATATAGAGGAATATGGTGTGTTGAAACTGACGAAGAAGGGTGAAGCATTCCTGAAGAAGCCGAAGAGTTTCTCTGTGGTGTTGAACAATCTGTACAAGGATGCCGATGAAGATGACGAGGAAGTAGTTGAAACAAGTACCGGTGCCGCTACTGACGAGAAACTGTTTGAAATGTTGAAGGAATTGCGGCAGAAGGAGGCGAAGAAAAAGAACCTTCCTCCGTTTGTAATATTCCTTGAATCGTCCTTGCAGGACATGGCCACGATGTTCCCGATGAGTGTAACCGACCTGGAAAAATGCCAGGGTGTAAGCAAGGGTAAAGCGATCCGTTACGGAAAACCTTTCGTGGAAATGGTAGCGAGATATGTGGAAGAAAACCAGATCACACGCCCCGATGATTTTGTGATGAAGAGTGTGGTGAATAAAAGTGGGAATAAAGTATATATCATTCAGAATACGGATAAGAAGGTTTCTCTTGAAACAATCGCCAGGAACAAGGGTTGGAGAATGGATGAGATGCTGGAGGAAATGGAAACGATCGCGGCGAGCGGGACCAGGTTGAAATTGGATTATGCGATTGACGAGATGCTGGATGAGCATGAGCAGGAAGAGATCATTGAATATTTTAAAGGATGTGAAACGTCTTCGCTGCAGGTAGCTTTGGAGGAACTGGCCGAATTTGATTTCAACTGGGAGCAATTGAAGATCATGCGGATCAAGTTCTTAAGTGAATACGGAATGTAAAAAACTATTGGAAAAAAGGGTGTGGAAATGTCTTTTTTCCGAAAAAACGGCTATTTTTGCGCTCCGCTGTTATGGAAGGATAGTGTAGTAATGGTGCGGAAAAGGTGCGGTATCCGCCCTTGGCGGAAAAGAACTGAAAGATAATGGTGCGGTAGCTCAGTTGGTAGAGCAAAGGACTGAAAATCCTTGTGTCGGCGGTTCGATCCCGCCCCACACCACGGAATAGACCTGGCAGAAATGCCAGGTCTTTTTTTACGGTAGAAGGTGGGGGAAAAATTTCTATGTCAGGAGGAGTGGATGGGCGGTATCCGCCTTTGGCGGAAAAGGACTGAAAATCCTTGTGCCAGTGTCGCCGTGGCGCATCGGCGGTTCGATCCCGCCCCACACCACGGAAATGCCCGGCAGAAATGCCGGTTTTTTTTATGATAAAAAGTGAGTGAAAAGTTTCTATGTCAGGAGGAGTGTATGGTGCGGTATCCGCCTTTGGCGCGCCGGCGGTTCGATCAGATTGGATTTGTAAGAATAACAAGAACGTCAGCCTTTATCCCTGCTTTTTCTGGTTGTTGGCTTAAATGGATTCACCTCATCGACCGACCCCGGCAGAATGTGTTCCTGTTTCACCAGGATTACTTCATTCCCCATAACACAGAAACCAAACTCATAGCAGAATCGGATAGCGGGTTGATCCGCAACCGGCGATAGAAGGTGGGTGTGATATTGAAAATTGAAACCCGTGCTGTCGAGCAAAGCCTTTTCAATTCTTACATGACTTACCCGGCCACGCAAAAGTTTTTCAAGTATACGCCGGTTGCGGTGAAGGATCTGATTAATATGACGAACGAAAGGATTGGCAGCAATCTTCCTTTGGTTGTTGTGATTATTACGGCATTGATCGTCGCAGAATTTTTTATCTGCCCGTCCACGTAGCGGCTCATTACAATATAAACAGATTCCGGTATAGTCCATAGCTATTGATTGGCAGGACAAATATCGGAGAGGCCATAACGATAGCCGTGTTATAAATACTTATGTTTTTTGATTTTATTACCCGTTTATTATACGGCTTTCATTTTCCCGGTAAGTTAGTTTTGCTTTTTATCGTATCAGCAGTATTGTTCCTTTCCGGGTTTCTGGAGCAGCACCATTTAGTGAGAAGCGCGCAAACCAGGTATAAACAGTAGATGAAGATGTTGTTCCCTGTATCCGCCCATCCCATTTTTTGTAAGGGTCATTGGTAAAGAAAATCCGTTGTCCCCAACGATTGTAAATGGAAAATTGATATTGCGATAAGCCGGCAAGATTACCAATAGGGCCGAACAGATCATTGCGGCCATCATTGTTGGGTGTAAAAGCAGTTGGAAAATAGATAGCGTTGCAGGCAGGATTGACCTGTACTATTATGGCATCAGATGTTTGACATCCATCAGTCGATTCGACAAGGAGCGAATAGTTTCCTGGTTCAGAGACAAGAAATGTTGAAGCCGTTGAACCATCTTGCCAAAGATAAGATTGATAGTTTCCTGGCGGGGATAACAATAGTGTTTCACCAAAGCAAAGTGTTGTGTCTCGTCCTAAATCGAGTGGAGCAATCGATCCTCTATTTTGTACGGTAAGTACCGGCGTGGAGGTTGTACAGTTATTGGCATCGGTGATCGTAATGATATAGTTCCCTGGTGGCAGTGTTGTTGCAGATGCTCCGGTTACGGTTGATGGAGTCCAGGTATATTGATAAGGAGTAGTTCCACCGGTTGCATTTGTTTGTATACGCCCATTGTTATTACCACAAGTAGCATCAACAACTGAGGTGGTAACGGATAATGCAGCTGCAGGTTGTGTGATGGTTTGTGTGTATTGGGCAATGCACCCTAATTGGTCACGCGCGGTTAATGTATAAGTGCCGGCCGAAAGATTTGTTGCATTCGGTTGTGCTCCGCCGGATGGAGACCAGCTATAAGAATAACCAGGAGTACCACCGCTGATGGTTGTTGTAATACTTCCATTTGTTCCGTTGAAACACGAAACATTTGTGGAAGATTGTCCGCTAATCACCGGGGCATTCTGATCATTTAATATTACCGTAGCTGTGTGTGTACAGTTGCGTGAGTCGGTAATAGTAATAGTGTAAGTTCCGGAGCGAATATTGTCTGCACGTGAACCTGTACTTACATTGGGCGACCAGGAGTAGGTATAACCGGGAGTGCCGCCGGTTACGGCAAGATCGATGGATCCATTTGCCGTGTTGCAAGCCGGAGCTACGGTTGTGGCCGTATGTGTAATTGCCGGAGGATCGAAAAGTGTAATGGTGGAACTGGCCGGACAAGCATTGTTACTCGATACTGTAACGGTATAATTGCCTGCTGAAAGATTTGTTGCATTGAGCGTATTCTGCGCAGGTGTTGTTGACCAACTGTAACTAAGCGGAGCATTGTCGCCGATTACGGTTACTGATGCTGTTGCATCGCTGGCGCCATTGCAGGAAACTGGCGTTACTTCAACACCGTCAGCTTCAAGAACTGTAATATTTTGCGTAGTTGTTGAAGAGGCATTATCCGGACCACCAACTGTAAGCGTTACCGTATAAGTACCACCGCCGGAAAAAAGATGTGATGGATTTGCGTCCGAAGATGTGTTGGCGGCTCCCGTTGAGGGATCACCAAAGTTCCACTGAATGCTAGTGGGGCAGGGAGTGGATGTATTCGTGAAAGATACCTGCTGATTACCTGTACAGGTATAGGTGAAGGATGCCTGGTTAACAGGGGCTTCACCGATGAAGATATCATCTATTGCAAAACCATTGAAATTGTTACAGGTTGTACCGGCACCAAACGTAAAACGGAAAACAACAGAAGACTGACCGGCGAGATTCGGGAAAGTATGTTTTGCTGTAACCCAGCCGTTGCTACCGAAACCACCCTGGCAGCTTCCCTGTGTAGGGCGACTGTTGCCGCTCCATCCCGCCGTAGTTGAACCCAGCGGACTAAGCCCTCTGATGGTTGGATAATTGAACCAGTTTTCATTTAGACAATTTGTTGGATCGCCTGCGGATCCGGCAGTGGTCCAGGTGACGCCATTATCCAATGAATATTGAAAACCGGCACCATCCCAGATCCGCTCGATTTCCCAGAAAACTTTGAATGCTATAAAGGGATGCGTCACGTTTGTAAAATCAAAACAAGGGCTTCGGAGCCAGGAGGCTTCGCCGTTGTTGTAGAAGTTATCGAAGAGCCCGCCAGTAATCCAACACCTGGTGCCCGAACCAGCGCGATTAATAATTGATTTGGCAGGTGTTCCCCATGCCCAGTCTGAAGCGGTACCGCCTGTAACCCAGTTACCATCGGTTGCTTCAAAACTTTCGGTATAGGGAAATGAATTGATCCGCGTCGGACATTGTCCATATATATATGTCGGAACGATCAATCCTGTAAGAAAGATCAGGCCAAGCAGCAATAACCTCGATGTCCGGAGTGGCTTAAACATGACGTTCGGTGCAAACGGCAAAACTAATATTAATGCCGCAGGTAAAGAAGCTTGATTTGTTAGGGTATTCTTATCTTCCCATGTATACCATCAGTATCTGCACATCACTGGGATTGATACCGGAGATGCGACTCGCCTGCCCTAAAGTACGCGGCTTTACGCGGAGCAGTTTTTCACGGGCTTCATTACCGAGAGCCGGTATTTTGAAATAGTCGAAACTATCAGGTATTTCCAGGTTCTCCAGTTGACTCATCCTGTTTACAAGATCTCGCTCCTTCTGGATATAGGTATCGTACTTGATCTGGATAGCCGATTGTTCCAGCGCTTCGTTGTTGAATGAATTGAGGTGTTCGGCAAGTTTGGGAACGTTGTCGATCAATTCGGCCAGACCAACATTTGGCCGTAGGAGAATTTTGTCCGCGCGTTGTTTTTCGGAAATCGGAGAAGAGTCGAGGGAAAGTAGATAACCGTTGATTTCTTCCGGCTCGAGCTGAATATCGTGAAGTAGTTTTTTTATTTGTTGTACGGCAGTTTCTTTTTTTGTCAATCGTTCCATTCTTTCATCCGACGCGAGACCGATCGCGTGACTCAGTCCGGTTAGTCTTATGTCGGCATTATCCTGGCGGAGCAAAGTACGGAACTCTGCACGGGAGGTAAACATGCGATAAGGTTCTTCGGTTCCTTTGCTGATCAGGTCGTCGATGAGCACCCCGATATAAGCCTGACTTCTTTGAAGAATCAGTGGAGCAAGTTCCTTTGTTTTTTGGTGCGCATTGATCCCGGCCATCAAGCCCTGGCAAGCGGCTTCTTCATACCCGGTAGTACCGTTTATTTGTCCTGCAAAAAACAGATTCGATATTAGTTTAGTTTCTAATGTGTGTTTGAGCTGCGTTGGTGGGAAGTAATCGTACTCAATGGCATAGCCTGGCCGGAAGATGCGGACATTCTCAAAGCCGGGAATAATACGAAGCGCTTCGTATTGTACATCCTCGGGCAGAGAAGTTGAGAAGCCATTTACATAGATTTCAACAGTATTCCATCCTTCCGGTTCAACGAAGATCTGGTGGCGTTCACGCTCTGCAAAACGGTTGATCTTGTCTTCAATACTGGGGCAATACCGGGGACCAACACCGTCAATCCGTCCGGCGAACATGGGGCTTCTGTCGAAGCCGGTTTTCAGAATATCGTGTACTTTATTATTGGTATAAGTGATCCAGCAGGAAACCTGTTTGGCTGGTTTTGGAACGGGCAGATAGGAGAACCCGCTGATGTCGTCATCACCAGGTTGTTCTTCCATTTTTGAATAATCGAGGCTTCGGCCATCCACCCGGGGAGGAGTTCCCGTTTTAAGCCGGTCGCTTTCGAAGCCGAGAGAAACCAGCTGTTCTGTTATGCCAGTAGCTGCTTTTTCCGCGGCGCGGCCGCCCCCAAAGTTCTTTTCTCCGATATGTATGATACCATTAAGAAAGGTTCCGTTGGTAAGCACCACCGCTTTTGATTTGATCTCATGGCCTAATCCAGTAATTACCCCTTGCGCTTTGCCGTCTTTGATGACAAGGCCTTTTACCATGTCCTGGTAAAAATCTACGTTTGGCGTTTTTTCCAGCATCTCTCTCCAGGTAGCAGCGAAGAGCATCCGGTCGTTTTGCGTACGGGGACTCCACATGGCCGGTCCCTTTGAACGATTGAGCATGCGGAACTGGATCATGCTTTTGTCCGTAACAATGCCCGAGTAACCTCCGAGGGCATCGATTTCCCGGACGATTTGCCCTTTGGCAATTCCTCCCATGGCTGGGTTACAACTCATCTGGGCAATCGTCTGCATATTCATGGTCACCAACAGAACCTTGGAGCCAAGATTGGCTGCAGCCGCTGCCGCCTCACAACCGGCATGACCGGCACCTACCACTATAACATCGTATTCTGGAAACATGGGAGCAAAGGTAGGATAAAAGCAGGAGCTCGCTTGTTCCACGTGGAACGCGTCTATCGGATGGAGCAGTTCGACCGCTGTAGTTTCACGTGAAACTTAGCCCGTTTGTTACGTAATAATGAGCGGCCAGATGTTCACGTTCCACGTGGAACGGGTGCGACGTTCAAGCTTGACGGAATTATGCGGCTTCTTTGACGTGCAGCATCGTTCTTCTTTAGAGCAGACTGGTCTCTTATGTTTTGAATATGCCGAAGACCTTTGAAAGCACTTGGCAACCACCTTGTTCCACGTGGAACGAATGAACAGCTCGCATGGGAACTGGACCCAGTAATCTTTTTAAAAGCTAGATAATAATCTCACCCAACTGATGACCTTGGCTTATAAGCCGGATTCGCAGGGTTTTCAGGTTGAGATCTAAGCTACGGCTCCCTTATTCGAAGTTGCGCATGTTTCCGTTTCACGTGGAACATGGTGGCAATTGCCGATAACTGGTTCAGGTACTTGGGTGTTGAGAAGAGAGAGAGTTCGATTCTCCCTTGAGCTGGAACAGTGGTTCTGAACGCGGGGTATCGTTTCACGTGGAACCTGGATGGTGCGGTAGGAGAAGAACTAATAGGAGGCCGGTGTTTCGTAACATGGATGGTTTGAGTGTTTTGTTTCTTATCTGGACGCCGCAGAAGAAGTTTACAGGAAGTGTCTCCTTTGATGTTTCACGTGAAACGGGGTCCTTCGTAAGATGGTATGTGGTATCCAGCAGGGGAGCCACCTATTCGTGAGTATGATGGACGTCTCCTCCTTTAATCCAATTAAAATCCCGAGGCGATCGGTTATGCTTCCGTAACTATCAGTTTCACGTGAAACGAAGCATCAAAGATTCTTATCCCATATAACCTATCTTTGAAAACCGCGTTCGATCGAAGACAAAAGCTTGTTCCACGTGAAACATTAACAAGGCGAGAGGTAAGAATAAAAAACCTCCGATTATAAGTCAGAGGCTTTTCGCAATCATCTATCAAGAAGCTTATTTAGATTCCTTCCGGAGAAATTTCTCATACTTGTCCAGGTAATGATCTTCTTTTGCCCTCATCAGCTTTTCCTCCTTTGCTGTTTTATCCCTGTATCCACACAAATGAAGCGCACCATGAAAGATTACCCGGTGAAGCTCGCGGGTCTGTGTCTGCTCCAATTGTTGTGCATTGTCCTTCACCCGCTCTACACTGATAAAGATATCACCCTCCACAGGTTCTCCTTTTGGCTGAAGTTCGAACGTAATAATATCGGTATAGTAATCATGCCTGAGATAGGTCTTGTTGATCTCCAAAATCTTCTCATCACTACAAAAAATGTAATTCAGGTGTTGAAGTTTTTTTCCCTCGCTACGGAACAACGAAATTATAAATTGCTTTAATAAGCGACGATGCCGAAGCGTGACAGGATGCTCGGAGAAAAATGATACTGAAGATGTTACTATGCTCATTTTTCAAAATTCGTAAACAAACCCCAGAATACAACGTTAGCTTTGCAGGAATACAACACCATGGAAACATTACTGTCAGAACTCAAGCCCGGACAAGAAGCGATCATCAAGGAATTCACGTCAGAAGAAATTTTTCTGAAACTCATGGAAATGGGTTGCCTGCCAGGTGAAAAAATCGTGGTGGAAAATGTGGCACCACTCGGAGATCCGGTGTCCGTAGCAGTTGCGGGTTATACACTCAGCCTTCGGAAAAACGAAGCTGGCCATATTGTTGTTGATACAATTGATTGATATTCAATTTTTTAGATGAAAGTCGGTTTATTTTTCGGTTCCTTCAATCCTATTCATACCGGTCACCTGATCATCGCAAACCACCTGCTCAATCAAACCGGTTTGCAGAAGATTTGGTTTGTGATCTCTCCGCAGAATCCTTTCAAGGAAAGCAAAACTTTACTCAACGAGTACGACCGCCTGCACCTGGTACGCGTAGCGATCGATGGTGATGATCGTCTCCGGGCTTCCGATATCGAGTTCTCTTTGCCCAAACCGTCTTATACCGCCACCACATTGACGCACCTCGCCGAAAAATACCCCGGCTACGAATTCAGTATCATAATGGGCGGTGACAGTTTTCAGAATCTGGGTAAGTGGCACAACGCGTCTTTCATTATTAATAATTACCCAATCTACGTTTACGATCGTCCGGGTTTTCCGATTAACAACGAACTGAATGCAGATTTGCACCAGGCGAATGCTCCATTACTTGAGATTTCCGCCACGCAGATCCGCCAGCTTATCCGCGACGGTAAATCTATCCGCTATCTCGTGCCCGAAAATGTGAGAGACGAGATCGAAAAGGGAGGCTACTATAAAAAATAACGTTTGTTACCAAAAGTAACCAAGAGCAAGGCACACGATTACGATCACAGGTGCCGGAAGTTTCGAATAAGCCAGCAATAAACTCGTCCCGGCAATCACACCGATATTCATCAGGCTTACTGTCTTTACATCGATGAGCGATATATCTTTCATCAGGTAAAAGGTGGAACCGATCATGATCCCCATCACCACCGCATTGATACCTTCCAGCGAACGGTAGATGACCGCATATTTTTTCAGGTTGTTCCAGATCGGAAAAAAGAATAACACCAATAATGCACTCGGCAGAAAAATAGCGATCGACCCAATGATACAGCCGACGGTTTGCATTTCTGGCCCCATGTCTTTCAACGCCATTCCACCGGTAAAAGACGCGATCGAAAATACTGGTCCCGGTACCGCACGCACGATCCCCATCCCGGTGTACATGTCGTTTTTGTCGATCTGAATTACGTTGGGGTTTTTTTCTTTCACCACCTCTGGACGCACGCTGAACTGTTCGATCATCATTGGCATCAACACCTGCCCGCCGCCAAACACCAGGCTGCCCATCCGGTAGGTGTTCTCGAAAAGGTTCAACGGCTTTCGATGGGTCCATTCATTTTTTCTCGCCGTTTCACTGAGTACACCGGCCGCAAGAAAGATGATACCAAACAACCAGAAATTCCACCACCTTATTTTCCTCGGTTTCTCGTGTACCTGCGGAATCCGTTTGTGACTGAGATTGGTAGTAACACCCCCAATGAGGATCAGCGCCGGAAAAATAAATGGTGAACGGAAAAAGAAAAATGTGATAAGACTACCTACCAGCATGATCACTGTAGTGATCGTATTTTTTACGGCATGGGGAAATGCAGTGAAACAGGAATACAGCAGAAACCCCACCGCCATCGGCGCAATGAATTTGAATATATCTGTATGTAACGCCCGCTGGTCGATGTACCGGAGCAGAAACGACAGCATCCCCATTAAAAAACATGCAGGCAAAATCCAGATAGCCAGTGTAAGAATGGCCAGCGGAACACCACCGCGTTTATAACCAATGAGCGTAATCGTTTGGGTGGAAGACGCACCGGGCAACAACTGACAAAATGCATTGTACTCGAGTAATTCCTGCTCTGTTATATAAGGTGTCTGCCGCACAAATGTTTTCATCATCATGCCCATATGCGCCTGCGGACCGCCGTATGCAGTGACGGCGTGCAACAGTACCGATTTCAGAAATGAAAAATGGCGCAGTAACATAGCAGGGGTTCTTGGCGTACAAGGTATAACTTTTTGGACGTCGTTTTTTATAAAAACTTTTGACCGTTCGTATGATGCTTCGCTTTGCGACATTTAAACTAAATTCATACAAATTCCAGCCAATGCGCCTGCTGCTGCCCCTTCTTTTTATTTCCGCATTTGCCCATGCGCAATTGCCGAAAAAAATTTCGGATGCCATCGATAAAGTTGAACCGAAATGTATCGCCTGGCGACATCAGCTTCACCAGCATCCTGAACTCGGCAACCGCGAGTTCAAAACAGCTAAACTGGTCGCCGATCATTTGCGGCAATTGGGTTTGGAAGTAAAAGAACAGGTAGCAAAAACCGGCGTGGTTGCCATTCTCAAAGGAGGCAAACCTGGTCCCTGCATTGCGCTGCGGGCAGACATGGATGCCTTACCCGTGACCGAGCGCGTGCCGTTGCCTTATGCCTCAAAAGTAAAAACACAATATAATAATGAAGAAGTAGGTGTGATGCATGCCTGCGGACATGATACACATGTGGCCATGCTGATGAGTGTGGCGGAAGTATTGACGGCTTATCGTTCGGAACTGAAAGGCACCGTAAAGTTTATTTTTCAACCCGCCGAAGAAGGAGCACCCGACGGGGAAGAGGGAGGGGCTGCATTGATGGTAAAGGAAGGCGTGATGGAAAATCCCCGTGTCGACGCGGTTTTTGGTTTACATATCGAATCAAATATTGAAGCGGGCACGATCGAATACAAACCCGGCGCTTTCATGGCCGCTGCCGATTTTTTTTCCATTAAAATAAAAGGCCGCGCAAGTCACGGATCTCAACCGTGGAAAGGCGCCGATCCGATTGCCGCTGCTGCGCAGATCATCAACGGCCTGCAGTATATCGTAAGCCGTTATTCAGAATTGACCAAAGCGCCGGTGGTTATCACGGTCGGAAAAATTCAGTCAGGTGTACGTAATAATATTATTCCGGAAGAGTGCACCATGCTCGGAACGATCCGCACACTCGACAGTGCCATGCAACTCCGGGTGCACGAACAGTTTTACAAAACCATCCGCCTGATCGGCGAGGCCGCCGGCGTGCAGACCGAAGCTGTGATCGATACAAAAACATTGGTCACGTTCAATGATCCTGCATTGGTCAATCGCACATTGCCATCGCTGCGCGCCGCGTTGGGTGCCGACCGCGTAAAAGAAAGAGAATGGGTAACCGGCGCGGAAGATTTTTCTTATTACGGCACGAAGGCTCCCGCTTTCTTTTTTTACCTCGGCGGTATGCCGGCCGGAAACGATCCGGCCAAAGCCCCGCCTCATCATACACCCGACTTTTTTGTGGATGACAGCGGCATGAAACCCGGCATCCGCGCATTCTGTCAAATCGTAATCGACTTTCTGAAATGAGACGAAATTTTTCTATTCTATTCCTCGGCCTTTTTTTCTCCGTTGCATCGTTTGCACAACAGACAGATAAAAAACTGGAAACCCGCTTGCGCGAAGCCGTGTCTGGCTTCAACGGTGATATCGGTATTTATGTAAAAAATCTAAAGACCGGAAAAATTGCCGTTTTCAATGCGGATACTGTTTTTCCAACCGCCAGTATTGTGAAAGTACCGATCCTGCTGGGGGTTATGCAAAAACTCGAACGCGGTGAATTGTTCTACGATTCAACCATTACTTACCGCGACTCATTGCTCTACGCCGGAGAAGATATTCTCGGTTCTTTTAAGGATGGCGAAAAAATAAGATTGAAAAAAGTGATGATGCTGATGATGACTACCAGCGACAATACTGCCAGCCTTTGGTTACAAGGCCTGGCTGGTGGCGGCACACGCATCAACCAGCTTTTAGACAGTCTTGGTTTCAAAGACACACGCGTCAATTCCAGAACACCCGGCCGCGAAGACATCCGAAAAATATATGGTTGGGGACAAACAACTCCGAAGGAAATGGGAGAGATCTTCGAACGGATTTATCGTAACCAGGTTTTTTCTCCGGCTGCCTGCGATCGCATGATGCGCTGCATGGGTCGCAATTTCTGGGACCAGGAAGAAGCGATTTCCGTCATTCCACCTTACATCGAAGTGTTCAGCAAAAATGGTTGCGTAGACCAATCCCGGAATGAAGCATTGCTGGTGAATGCTCCAAACAACCCCTATATCTTCTGCATTTTTACCAAAAACAATAAAGACCGTAGCTGGCGGAAAAGTAACGAGGCCTGGACGCTTACGCGAAAAATTTCAACGATGTTGTGGGAGTATTTTGAACCGAAAGATAAATGGACGCCGTTACCTGAATAGTTGGTAAACCAGCCAGCTCATGGCATAAGCCAATGCCGTCATGTACACCAGTTGTATCGCAGGCCATTTCCAGGAGCGCGTTTCTCTGCGGACGATCGCGAGCGTACTCATACATTGCATGGCAAATACGTAAAAGACCATGAGTGACACTCCGGTTGCCAGTGTATACACGGGCGTGCCATCCGCGCGAACAGCCGCATGCATTTTTTCCTTGAGTGTGGCGTTTTCTTCGCCGTCATCTTCCACACTATAAAGAGTAGCCATAGTGCCGACGAATACTTCACGCGCTGCAAAAGAAGTGATCAGGGCAATGCCAATTTTCCAATCATATCCCAACGGACTTACTACCGGTTCGATCGCTTTACCGGCAATGCCGACATAGGAATTTTCCAGATGCTCGTTGTCGTAGTCAAACTTGAGTTGGGTTGAGTCGGCGCCGGGTTGCGCGAGTGCTGCTTCGTATTTTTCTGTAACGCGGTGCATCCGGTCGCCGGGACCAAATGATTGTAATACCCAAAGTACAAGGCTGATGATCATGATCACTTTACCGGCCTGCAACACAAAGATCTTGGCCTTCTCTACCATCGTGTTCAATACATTCTTCCAGCGAGGTGAATGATATACCGGCAATTCAAGAATGAAGAAACTTTTTTCGTTGATGTTGATAAACCATTTTGCTACATAAGAAACGATCAGTGCCATTACAAATCCGAGCAGGTAAAGTCCGAGCATCACCAGGCCCTGCAGGCCAATGAATCCAAGCAAATAATTATTGGGAATCACCAGTCCGATGAGAATGGTGTATACCGGCAAACGTGCCGAACAACTCATCAACGGAGTAATGAGAATCGTCAGTAATCTTTCTTTCCTGTTTTCGATATTGCGTGCACTCATCACGGCGGGAATGGCACAGGCAAATCCACTGATCATGGGCATGACACTTTTCCCGTTCAAACCCACGCTTCGCATAAGCCGGTCGGTCAGAAAACTGATCCGCGCCATGTAACCGGTATCTTCCAATATGGTAATTAATCCGAACAGAATGGCGATCTGTGGAACAAAGATGACGATGCCACCAAGACCGGCGATGATACCGTTGATAAGCAGATCGGTCCAGCCGTTTTCGGGAAGCACGGAAGATAACCATCCGCTGAATGACGCCGTGCCCGCGTCGATCCAGTCCATCGGATAACTGGCCAGCCAGAATACACTTTGGAAAAGTAAAAAAAGTACGGCCAGCAAAATCAGGTAACCCCAACGGCGATGCAGCAAAAGGTTGTCGATCTTTTCGGTGACCCGTGATTTTTGCAATGGATCGGGCACGGATACCGCCACCTGCATGATATGTTTGATACGACCGTATCGTTGCAATATTTCTTCGGCCTGCGTCTTCGTTGGATTGAATGCATTTTTCTGCTCGATGGATTCGATGCGATCCTGCATATCCACGGGCAGATCAAATGATTCGTGATTGATCAGGTAATGAATGGCCGTGTAGTCACCGATGCCGGGAATTTCTTTTTTCAGATCACTGACCGGTGCCCCGGCAAGTGCCTGCAGATCGATAAAGTTATTGACCGGTGGTTTGTAAAGCCCCTGCGCTGTTTGCTCGATTGCTTTTTTCAAAGCCGGAATGCCTTTTTGCTTTCTCGGATTGACAGCAACAACGGGTACGCCCAATTCACGTTCAAGTTCCGGGGTATCGATTTTGATTCCTTTGCGTGCGGCAAGATCGGTCATGGTCAGTACCACTACGATCGGGAGTTTGAGGTCGATGAGCTGTGTACAAAAAAGAAGGTTGCGCTGGAGATTACTGGCGTCGACAACGGCAAGAAAAACATCTGCCTTCACCGTTTTGTCCTGGCCGAGCAACACTTTATAGCTTACCCATTCATCCAGCCGGCGCGGATACAAACTATAAGATCCGGGAAGATCCGTTATTTCAGCCTCACCCGTACCCAGTTGCATGAACCCGGTTTTTTTGTCGACTGTTACGCCCGGAAAATTGCCGACCTTCTGATTCAGACCAGTCAGGCAATTAAACAAGGAACTTTTCCCGCTATTGGGGTTTCCGACGAGCGCGATATGTAGCTTTTCTTTTTTCAACAAAACGATTGCAAAAATAACCCCGCGCGGGTTATAACCGTTTACGAATTACGATTTTATACAAAGATTTAAGGGTAGAGGGCCGGGTTGGTTGTCTTATCTATTAATGTATAATTCAATATTTTACCCAGTTTGCGGTATGCAGAATTATGCTGAATAGTTCTATTTTCGTCCTTCGTGAAAAAAGCCATCGTTATAGGAAGCGGATTTGCGGGTCTTTCTGCTGCGTCGTTTCTCGCCCGCGCGGGTTGGGATGTGACCGTTTTGGAGAAAAATGCCACCCCCGGCGGACGTGCCCGTATCCTGAAAGCCGAAGGTTTTACTTTCGACATGGGACCGAGCTGGTATTGGATGCCGGACGTTTTCGAACGCTTTTTTGCATGTTTTGGTAAAAAAGTGAGCGATTATTATCACCTTGACCGGCTGGATCCGTCCTATCGTGTATACTGGCAGGACGGGCCGATGGATCTTCCCGCTTCTTACGAAGAACTGAAACAGTTATTTGAATCGATAGAATCCGGCAGCGGCGCAAAGCTCGACCAGTTTATGCAGGGAGCGGCCTACAAATACGAAGTTGGTATCAACAAGCTCGTGCACAAACCCGGTCGCTCATGGGCCGAGTTCCTGGATTGGGATGTGGCAAAAGGCGTATTTAAACTGGATGTGCTGACCAATATGAAAAAGCATATCCGCAAATATTTCCGCGACCCCAAACTGCAGCAACTGATGGAGTTCCCGGTTTTGTTTTTAGGAGCGCTTCCTGAAAATACACCGGCACTTTACAGCCTGATGAACTATGCTGACATGTGTCTGGGTACCTGGTATCCGCAGGGAGGGATGTACCAGGTGGTGGATGCGATGTATCAACTGGCACAGGAACAGGGAGTGAAATTCCGTTTCAATACGCCGGCGACAGGCATCCAGACGGGCCATGGTCGTGCAACGGGCGTACGTTATACGGATGCCTCCGGAAAAGAAGGAAGTCTCGAAGCCGATGTGGTAGTAGGAGCCGCAGATTATCATTTCATCGAAACAAAACTGCTGGCACCCGAAGACCGTTCGTATAGTGAGTCATATTGGAACAAACGCGTGATGGCGCCGAGTTGCCTGTTGTATTATGTGGGATTGAACAAAAAACTACCCGGCATATTGCATCACTCTTTGTTCTTCGATACGGATTTTGGTGTGCATGGAAAAGAGATCTATCGCTCGCGTGAATGGCCATCGGATCCTTTGTTTTATGTATGTGCACCGTCCGTAACCGATGAAACGGTAGCGCCGGCCGGTTGCGAAAACCTCTTTTTCCTGATTCCTGTAGCCACGGGACTGGAAGGAGATACGGAAGAATTGCGGGAAAAATATTTCAGGCAGATTCTCCGCCGTTATGAAGAACAGACAGGCACTTCCGTGGAAGATGCCATTATATATAAGAAAAGTTATTCCGTCAGCGATTTCACGACGGACTATCATTCTTTTAAAGGAAATGCCTACGGGCTGGCTAATACGCTGAGCCAGACCGCAGTATTGAAACCTTCCTGCCGGAGTTCGAAAATCAGGAACCTGTTTTATGCAGGCCAACTGACGGTTCCCGGGCCGGGAGTGCCGCCCAGCCTGATCAGCGGCGAAGTGGTAGCGGGAGAAGTAGCCCGTGTTTTTAGTCATTGATCAGGCAACCGCCAACGGGGAAAAACCATCTCCGGAGGTGTCAGTTTCCTAAAAAAGCGTAAATTAATAGCCGAACAGACAGACATATCTTTAACCAAAACGAATAACCAGTCCTTAAACCGATTGAATGCGATGATGCAGCTATTTCATGATCTATGTGAACAGTGCAGTAAGGCCACGACGGAAAAGTACAGCACATCCTTCAGCAGTGCTATCCGGCTGCTTCATGCAGATCTCCGCAAACCGATCTTCAATATTTACGGCTTCGTGCGCCTGGCCGATGAGATTGTAGATACTTTCCATGAATACGATAAGGAAACGCTCCTGTTCGAATTCAAGAAAGAAACCTATGCGTCAATCGAAAGGGGCATCAGCCTCAACCCGATTCTGCACAGCTTTCAGAAAACCGTGCGTGAATACAACATCGATCATGAACTGATCGAAGCGTTTTTCCAAAGCATGGAAATGGACCTCAGCAAAACAAAATACAATAGCTGCGGATACAAAGAATACATCTATGGCAGTGCGGAAGTGGTAGGACTGATGTGTCTGTTCGTATTCTGCGAAGGCAACCGCGACATGTATGCAAAGCTGAAACCTTCAGCGCAATCATTGGGTGCGGCCTTTCAGAAGGTAAACTTCCTGCGTGATGTAAAAGCAGACTACGAACACCTCAACCGGACTTATTTTCCCGGCGTAGACTTCCGCAACTTCACCCTCGACATGAAACGCGAGATTGAAGATGATATCGCGAAAGATTTTGAAGATGCGTATAAAGGCATACTGGAATTACCGGTGAAAGCGCGCTTCGGAGTGTACGTTGCTTACAAATATTATCTGTCTCTTTTCAAAAAAATAAAACGAACGGCGCCTTCCTGCATTCTCGAGCAGCGAATCCGCATTCCCAATTACGGCAAAGCATACATCGTAGCAAAAGCCGGCGTGCGAAGCCAGTTCAATATACTATAGCTATGGATGTGATCCTGGTGGACGAACATGATGTTGAGTTGGGAACGATGGAAAAGATGGAAGCGCACAGGCAGGCGGTACTGCACCGGGCCTTCAGCATTTTTATTTTCAACGAAAAAAAAGAATTGCTCCTGCACCAGCGTGCGCTGAGCAAATATCACAGCGGTGGCTTGTGGACCAACACCTGCTGCAGTCATCCTTTTCCCGGAGAAAAAACAGCGGATGCCGCTTCGCGGCGATTGCAGGAAGAAATGGGGTTCAATACTCCGCTTCAGCATGCTTTTTCGTTTGTATACAAGGCACCTTTCGACAACGGCCTTACCGAACATGAATACGACCATGTATTTACCGGCACCTACGAAGGAGCCGTGTCTCCCGATCCGGACGAAGTAGCCGATTATTGCTACAAACCTGTTGAGGAAATTGTGCAGTCCATGCAAACGCATCCGCAGAAATATACCGAGTGGTTCAAGATCGCGCTTCCAAGACTGATGGCTTTTTTACAGGAAAAAAATAGCGGTGCTTAAAAATTTATCCATTTATCAAAAGGCAACAGCCGTTGCTGCGCTGTTCCATGTAATCGGAGCGGTGGGCATGTTGTTTTTTCCGCATGAGTTTTTTTTGACGGCGACGCCCTTCAATCTGCTATTGATGATGGGTCTTTTGTTCTGGACGCAAAAGCCGCGCAACACGGGCTTCTGGATATTTGTGCTTTGCTGTTTTGTGGCGGGCATGACCGTGGAAATAGTGGGCGTGCAGACCTCGGCCTTGTTTGGTCATTATAATTATGGCTGGATCATGGGCATCAAAGTATTGGGTGTGCCGCTGATGCTGGGCGTCAACTGGTTCATGGTCGTATACATCAGTGCTATTACCACGTGGCGGTTGCTGTCAGGCACGGCACCCTTGATAAAGATAATTGTCACGGCATTGTTAGCCGTGGGGTATGACTGGCTGATGGAACCTGTTGCGATCAGATTGGGATACTGGCAATGGGGCGGTGACGGATCTGTGCCGGTATATAACTATATCACCTGGTTTTTGGTAAGTATGCTGCTGGCCGCGATTTTTCACTGGTGTAAAGTCTCAAAGGATAATAAATTCGGTGTAAATTTGTTGCTCATACAACTCCTGTTCTTTTTGGTACTTCGCATCTTTTTAACCTAAACGTTCATCCGGCGCCATGAGCATATTATTGTACATAGGCATTGCATTAGCCACGTTTGTGCTGATGGAGGGTTTTACCTGGTGCCTGCATCGTTATGTGATGCATGGATTTTTATGGTACCTGCACAAAGACCATCACCAGCCGGAGCCGGGCTTTTTTGAAAAGAACGATGCCTTCTTTCTCATTTTCGCTATTCCAAGCTGGTTGCTGATCATGCTGGGAGTAATGAACCAGGCTTACTGGTCCATTGCCATCGGGGCGGGTCTGAGTCTTTATGGCTTCGCCTATTTCATGGTGCACGATGTGATCATCCACCAGCGGTTCAAATGGTTTTCCCGCAGCAACAATACCTATATCCGTACGCTTCGCTGGGCGCACAAGATGCACCATAAGCATCTGGACAAACATGACGGCGAAAGCTTTGGTATGCTTTGGGTGGCAAAAAAATATTGGGAGAAAGTGCAGGCGGACAAAAAACGCAAAGCTTCCGGCCGCGGAGTCGCCTATCCTACCATTGAAAAGTCTGAATCCTGATTTTCCGTGAACAGTCATTACACGTACTATATCATACTGGCAGCATCGCTCGCCGGTCCGTTGGCGCTTAGCTTTGATAAAAAAGTAGCGTTTTATAAAAGGTGGAAATACCTGGTTATTCCCATGCTGATTCCAGCTGCACTTTATGTTGCCTGGGATTCCTTTTTCACGAAGGAAGGCGTATGGTGGTTTAATGAAAAATATATTACAGGGCATCGCCTTTTCGGATTACCTATCGAGGAAATACTTTTCTTTTTCGTAGTGCCGTACTGTTGCGTGTTTGTATATGAATGTATCCGTTGTTATTTTCCCAATCTTAAAAAGAAGGTATGGGGTAACCGGGTGCTGCAGTTGATAGCAGTATTGTCTATTATCGCCGGTGCAGTCTTCTACGATAAATATTATACCTCCTGGACCTTTTTCTTCCTCGGCATCTTTATCGGTATGGTGTATGTATGGAAGTCATGGTTCAAAGGCTTTGATGCGGTCTCGTTTGTGGTATCGTATATCATCATCCTGGTGCCGTTTTTGATAGTAAATGGTTTCCTTACGGCTATTCCGGTGGTGTTGTATAACGATGCGGAAAATCTCGGCATCCGCATGTATACCATTCCTTTTGAAGATACTTTTTACGGCATGTTATTAATCATGATGAACGTGGCGCTTTATGAGCGTGTTCTCAAAAGAGAACAATTCAAAAGTAAAAACTCAAAAGGGTAAACAGCCATAATAAGTTGTAAGTAATCCTTCGCGTCTTTGCCCCTTATGCATCCTTGCGTGAACCGGCGCCGCTTTCACGCAAAGTCGCTAAGAAATTAAGTCGCGAAGGCCAATGAATCTCCATTCAACATTTTTGAATTTTTAATTTTGCTTATGAAAATTCATCATCTCAATTGCCTCAAAATCGTAACGCCGGTTAATGACGATGTGATCGGACATTGCCTGCTGCTCGAAGATCCTGCGGGTCTTGCTTTGGTGGATGCGGGTATGGGCATGCTCGATGCACAACAACCACAGACGCGCGTGGGTCAGACACTCATCGACCTCGTGGGGTTCAGATTGGATGAAGACCTGGCCGCCTATAAACAAATCGGTCTGCTCGGACTCGATCCCCTGCTCGTGAAGCAAGCCGTTATTTCCCATCTCGATCCGGATCATATCGGCGGCCTCGCAGATTTTTCCGGAATGACCATACACGTTGGTGCAGAAGAACTCGCCAATTTCAACAGCGGCAATCAACGTTACCTGCCGCATCAGTTATCACACAACCCCGAGATCATTGCGTATAAGGCTGGCGACGAAAAATGGATGGGACTCGAAGCCCGCGAAGTGAAGTTGGGCTTTAGCTCACGCGTTTATCTTGTGCCGTTGTTTGGCCATACGCGCGGACATTGCGGTGTCGCCATCGAACAAGGTGACCGCTGGGTGTTGTATGTTGGCGATGCTTATTATTTACGGGGAGAATTGGAAGATCCCGAACATCCCGTTACCGCACTGGCCATTGCAAGAGCCGATGACAATGAACAAAGATTGGCGAGCCTCGATAAAATCAGGAAATTAATAAAGGAACATCCGGAAGTAGAGGTGTTTGGTTACCACGATAGAAGCGAGTTAAAACTTTCTTAGCGTCTTTGCTCCTTATGTTGCTTTGCGTGATACGCGGCTTCGGTTCACGCAGAGACGCCAAGAAATTAAGGCGCAAAGGCAGATCGCCGTTATCGTTTCAACTTTCCCGTGCTTGTCATCTCCAGCGATTCGACCACCCGCATTCTTTGCGGCGCTTTGAAATTGGAGAGTTTTTGCCGGCAATAGGTCATTACTTTTTCTATATTGATGTCCGCATTTTTCTCCACCACAATTTCTGCTTCTATCAACTGCCCCATCAATGGATGCGGAACGCTGCTCACTTTTGCCTGAAGAATACCGGGATAAGTTTCGATCACCGCTTCCACTTCTTCCGGAAAAACTTTTATACCCGACACATTGATCACCGACTTCGCACGCCCTTCTATTTTTACCAGGCCATCTTCCGTTTTGCTGGCGTAGTCTGCGGTCAGAAAATAACCATTGACCAACACTTCTGCACTGCGTTTGGCGGGTTTCAGGTAAGCATCAAACATACCCGGACCGCGAATACCCAGGTAGCCCGTATGCCCCGGCGGAAGTGGTTGATAGTTGTCATCCAGAATACCAATATCGTATCCCGGCAATGCGTAGCCTACCGCATCAGGATGCTCCGCTGATTTGCGCAGGTTCATCATGGGCAAGCCGATTTCAATAATGCCATAAGCCTGGCTCACGTCTTTACCGAATCTTGCGCGGAAGTCGTTGCATACATCCACGCCAATACCTGCGGACGTAGAGATGATTTTTTTCAGCGACGGCAATTGCTCTTCACTTTTATCATGCGCCATCAACCGTATCTGCAGGGGCGAGGCATAGATCATCGTGCCGTTGTGGTCGTTGGTCATGCGAATGATATTGCGCGCGAGAAAATCACTGACCACTGCTATGGCGGCGCCGAAACGCACATACAATACAATCGACACCACAAAGTGATAGGCCATTGGCAAAACCCACACTACCACATCTTCCGGCCCCAGCTCCAGGCCACGGTTCGCGGCTTCAATGCGATCTATTACCGTTTTTTGTGATAGTACTACGCCCTTCGACGTGCCCGTTGTGCCCGAAGTAAAACGGACAAACACCGGATGATCTACATGCGGAGCAAAGGGATAGTCTGCGTCAATAGTTGTCGGGGAAAAATAAAAGCCTCCTCCGGAAAGGGCCAGCGGTTCACGCTGATCATTTTCATTGGTTATACCAATGTATTCTTCCAGTAAAAAATGAAGCCCGGCATCGGCGATGCATTGCGCTGTTTCTTCTTTTTTTAATAAATGATAGAGTGGCATCACGGCAGCACCACATCCGGCTACGGCAAATAGTCCGATGATGAAATAGCGGCCGTTGTGCGCTTTCATGCCAACTGCATGCCCGGAGGTTACGCCTTGTTGTTGTAGCTGTGCTTTCAGCAGCTCCGTTTCATTCCACAACATATCAAAGGTCATGGTGCCGTATTCGTCGATCACGGCTGGCCGTTGCGGCCAGTTGATCGCGGCTTGCCGCAACACCTCATATACGGGCTGGTCATTCATCTCGTGAAGATATTCAAAAAGGGAATGGAGTTTTCAGGAAGAGTAAACCGCACCGAGTTGAATTTCTTCAATGATGCTGTCGGCAGAGATGCCTTGTAATTGCGCGGCGGCCAGTCGCCCGGCGGCATAGCCGGTTTGTAAACAAATACCGATCACGCGCGCACTGGCAATGGCGCCGTCTGTGGCAGATATGTTTCGTCCACCCATATAAAGATTGTCGATGCCGTTGGCGCGGAGGCAACGGGCCGGCACCTGGTAAAATTCTTCCGGTTCGAAGTAACGCATATGTACACGGCGGTCCTGTTCCCATTCTTCAATGGGCCAGCCGCAATCCGCAATAGCGTCGGGAAATTTTTTACAACCCAATACATCTTCTTCTGTCAATACATAACGTCCATGTGTACGCTGACCGACACGGATGCCCACTTCGGGGGCAATATGTTCGATGGTCACTTCTTTGAAAGCGGCTACATTTTCTTTGAGATAAGTGGTAAGGCGGTAAATAAAATCAAAGGCCGAAGCCCGAAGCGCATCGAGATTGCCGGGGCAATAAGTAACCGGCACCGGAATGCCGATCTTGAGACTCACGGTGCCATCATGCAACGAGCCCTGCACCACATATACGCGATCGAAGTAATGATCGAGTTTGCCCTGTTGAATCGCCATACGAAGTTCTTTCATCAGGATCAGGCCCAGTTTTCCTTCATGCGTTTCTTTGATTCCCTGCAGGGTAAATACCTGCGCTGCGGCCTGGTAGTGCTCACTTCTGATTACCGTCAGGTCGGCAAGGCGTGCAACGGTGCTTTCGCCCGTACAATCAATAACGATACGCGGACGAATTTCTATTTCACCTTCATCCTGCGTGTGAATGAAAACGGCATTGACTTGTTTTTCTTTTACCGTTACTGCCGTAACATGGCTATGAAAGAATACGCGAACACCTTTTGTATTCAGTAATTCGTAACTGTATTGTTTAAAAACGTCGATATGATAGGGGAGATAGTGAAGACCGGATGCGTTGCTGAGCGGGGTTGTGCCGGAGCGGATACGCAGTTCTTCTGCAAAATCGCGTGCAAAACCTTTGACGATATAATCTGCACTATCAAAGCTGAAGCGATAAAGTCCGCAGATGGTGCCCACTTCAGCGGCAGTGGCTTTGCCGCCGGCATAACCATTTTTTTCCACCAGGGTCACGTCGAGTCCCGTGTCGGCGGCGGCCGAGGCGGCAGCGATTCCCGCCGCGCCTCCTCCCAGTACAAGAATATCTGTGCGTTGAAGCTTCATGGTTAATGGTTACCCGAAATTCTCCGAGCCCTTCGTTCCCTGAGCCCTTCGAGTGCCTCAGGGACCTTTGGGAACGAAGGGCGATGGGCCTTAAAGGGCATAGTTACGACTCTCCGGGCATTTGACCAATCCCACGAAATACGTATTTCCTATATCCGTGAAAAACCGTATTGTATCATTCGGAACCGCTGCCCAGCAGCATTTGACGAAGCCGCGCTATAAGTAGTTGCAGGTCTGCCTGCGGAACAATATCGGGTGAGTACGCAATGTTGATATTCAACGCTTCCCGGTGTTTGAGGAAGGAAAAAGTGAGGCCGGGCGGGAAGGTGGGCGACGGGTAGATCGTGACATGTTCCACCGGAATGCCCATAAAACGGTCGGTTTTGTTGAAACTGTCGCCCGTAGAAGAATAAAGAAAACTGGCAAAAGCGCCCTTGCCGCGCCGGTTGACCAGGAAATAGTAAAGATTCAGGGGAATGTGCCGCATCATGCTGAGCAGCATACTGTAACGCTGCGGCATTTTGTCGCGCATCTGATCGGTCATTTGCTGCTGCAGTGCTGCCACGGTCGTAGGAAGCTGATGTAACTGGTCGCGTTCCAGCCGGTAAAAAAGAAAAGCAACGGTGTTGGTGATGACCGGCCCGAATGATCCACGCAGGCGTCCGTCATAGGGAATGGGGATCCAGAAAGGACCGGGAATATTTTTTTCATCCAACCTTGCACGCACTGCCTGCGCGCAACAGGATAAATAAAAAAGATTGGGACCAAATCTCGCGCCTGCTGCCGTGGCCTGTTGCTGAATGCGCGCCGTTTCTTCAACAGAAAACTGAACCAGTTGCGTATGAAATTGTGATGGCTCTTTACCATAACCGGATGCAACAGAGGCAATAGGCGCGCGGGAAGATTTTTCGATAAAACTTTTTACGCGATACATGTTGCGGATATACGCAGGCCAGTTTGCTTTTTTCTCCGGAGGAGGAAATAAAACATCGGCCGATCTCGCGGGCTGTCCTTCATGCAATTCATTCAGGTGTTGTATCAGCATACCGATACCGCGGCCGTCGAGTAAAATATGATTCCAGGAAATAACAATCGCCGTTGTGTCATCGGGATAATGCACCAGGTCGCATTCTATAAAATGCTGCTGACGCAACGGAAGATCGCGCTGCAAAAGTGTTGCCGGTAATTCTCCGGCTTGTCCGTATTGATGTTCGTAAAACGGGATAGGTTGGTTGCCGCCGGTGTATTCCCAATAAGGTCGTCCGAATAATCCGCCACTGTGAAGGCGTATGTTGCAAAGCCATTGGACAAGCGGAGACGCGTTAAGTTGTGCGGATAACTGTTGTGCCGCTATTTTTTCCTGCGATTGAAAAACGATCCGCATGACGTTGCTTCCAGTGCCGTATTTATGTGCGTGTTTGTCCAGTACGAGATGAAAACAATCCGAACCGCTCAATATTACTTTACGGGGAAGCGCAGGCATAAGGTCAGTTAGTGGCCGACAATTCGCGGACCAGGCGGGCCAGGCTGCGAAGGGTTTGAAAATTTTCAGGAAGCAATTTGTCGTCCGGTACAGGTGTATTGAAATTCCGCTCGAGGAAAAGGATGATCTCAACGGTAGAGAACGAGTCGATGCCTGCCTGTTGCAGATTGGTATCCGGTGTCAGTTCCACACCACCCGCCAGGATGTTTGTTTCAATAAACTGCCTTATATCGGCTATGATCACAGATTCTTCCATAGTGTAATTGCTAAGATAGGGGAAATTGAAGATGCGTTGTCAGATGCGCCGTTTCCATTTGTTAATCGCTGTGGCACATCCGAGTGTGATCACGAAGAACAGGAAGAGCTTCAACGAATAAATCAAAATATCACTTAGTCCGCCCTGCCGCAGGAACAATTGATAATAACCATCCAGCGACCAGTTCAACGGCGAGAAGACACTGATTTGGCGCATGGCTTCCGGCATTACATAAGTCGGTACCCAAATGCCGCCCAATGCAGAGAGCAAAAGAATAGACAACGAGCCCATGATAGCGCCCTGCTGTTCGGTAGACGCCAGTGTTCCAACCAGCACACCATATCCTGTTGCTGCAAGCGAAGTGGCGATCGTTAATACTGCAATGCCCGCCATGCTATGACCCAATACTAATTTGGGAAGGCCCAGCATCGGAAGGAAATATAAACCAACCGATAACATCAGCATAAACTGGATCAGGCAAACCATTACATACACGATCAGCTTGCCTTGTGTCAGCAACAGGTAAGAAGTGGGCATCGTGTGCAAACGGAAAGCGCTGCCTTCGCTTTTTTCCTTCATAATACTTCCGCAAAGCGGAATGGCGATAAAGAACATGGCGAAGATGGTCCAGGCCGGAACATTGTGCTGCACGGCATTGGGCACCACCGTGTCGGAGGTGCGTGAAGCATACTCTTCATTGTAGCGGATGATCTGTGTACGCTGAAAGGCATTGCGCGGACCTTTGCCATTGTTATCGGGAATGATCTCCGCTATTTCTTTCGAGAAGGTCTCGAACATGATCTTTGTCTTTACCTCCGAAATAAATTCACGCAGATTGCTGGTAATGGAGGTAATGAACGATTTTTTGGTTACCGGATCGATGAGTATGGAGATCTCCACCGAATCGATGACGGCAACTTTGGATGGATCAGTATGTGTGGTGTCGCCGCTGTTGTCGATCGTTTCGGCGATCAGCGCCGTTACATTTTCGCGGATGGCGGCCGTAGCGCCGGCGGGCACAACGATACCAATGAGAAACTTACCATCGGCAATGGCCTTGCGTGCAGACTCCAATGTTGCGGGCTGCCCATCGATGGAATCGTAAAACGTACAAAGATCATTATTGCGCAAACCGTATTCGATCATGCTGCCGAGGGAATCGCGGTCCTGGTTAACAAACACAACGGGAATACCTTTTTCGTTCAATGTTTTGAAAGCCGCATCCTGGATCATCGTCATTACGAAGATGAGGATCATGGGCATGAGGAAAAGGATGGATAAGCCAACGCGGTCGCGCAGCAGCAGCCAGATTTCTTTTCGGATGGTGGCGAGTAGCTTGCTTATCATGTTAATCCCGGAGTTTACGGTTGGTCAGGTGGAGAAATACGGTTTCCAGGTTGTTGCATCCGGGGTGTGCCGCTATGAGGCTGGCAGGAGAACCTTCCGTCAGAATTCTTCCATGATCGATGATCGAAACATGCGTACAGAAGTTCTCCGCTTCTTCCATGTGATGCGAAGTATAAATGATGGTCGTTCCTTCTTTGTTTAATTCCTGGAGGTGTTCGATGATCACATTGCGGCTTTGCACATCCACGCCTACCGTTGGTTCGTCGAGAAATAAAATGCGCGGGCGATGAAGAACACCGGCGATGAGGTTCACCCTTCTTTTCATACCGCCGGAATAACCGGCAACGGGGCGGTTGGCTGCGGTGGTCAATCCCAGTTTTTCCAGCCATTCATCGATGCGGCTGCGCAATTCTTTTCCTTTTAATCCATACATATGGCCGTAAAAATCGAGGTTCTCGCGGGCCGTGAGGGTCGGATACAAAGCAATGTCCTGCGGCACGATGCCGATGATCGGACGTATGGAGGCTAAATCTTCGTGTAAATATTTTCCATCGATCTTCACGGTGCCGCTGGTTGGCGGAAACAATCCGCAGAGAATGGAGATCGTGGTGGTTTTGCCTGCGCCGTTGGGTCCGAGCAAACCAAACACTTCATTGCGTTCGATGGAAAACGAAATTCCCTTGACCGATGGTTCGGTCGCATTCCGGAACTTTTTCGTGAGCTCGCTGATTTCTATAATGGCGGAATGGCTCATAAGGGAGATTTGCGTCGCCGCGAAAATACGGAATGCCGGGCAATGGAATGCCCGCAGATCAAGGCATTAAGGTTCTTTTACCAGATTGGTGGTGATCTTGGCGGAAAGCAGGCAAAGCGGAATGCTTGGCCCCGGATGTACGCTGCCGCCACAGAAATAAAGGTTTTTGATTTCTTTGGAAAAATTAGCATGCCGCAGGAAGGCCGCGAACTTATTATTAGAGCTGTTTCCGTAAATAGCGCCGAATGCACTCGAGGTGCGGTTCTCTATCACGCGCGGATCAAACACCATCTCCGCTTCGATCAGCGGCTCAATATCCGTCTTCAGCATCCTGTTTACCTTGCTGACAATATTTTTTCTTGCCTGCGCGATGAGCTGGTCCCAATCCTGACCATTGTTGTTCGGCACATTGATGAACGTAAACCAGTTTTCGCCACCGGCAGGCGCATCTCCGGGAGAATGTTTACTGGTAATGTTGATATAAATGGTGGGATCGTTGTCGATGGTCTTGTGTTTGAAAATGGCTTCAAACTCTTTGCGGTAGTCCGCGCTGAAAAGAATATTGTGTAAACCGAGTTCGCTAAATTCTTTTTTGATACCCCAATAGAAAATAATGCCCGAGCTTGACTTGGGTTGATCGAGCGTTTTACGCGGCTTCTTCAGATTGGGCAGCAGCAGGCGATAGCTGTTGTAAACGTCCATGTTGCTGATCACTACGTCGTACTGTTCTGTTCCTTCATCGGTGCGGATGCCGCTGACTTTTTTGTTTTCGGTAAGGACCTCTCTTACCGGTGTGGAAAAACGAAACTGCACACCGATATCTTTCGCCAGTTTTACCAATGACCGGGTGATACTGTACATGCCACCTTCGGGATAATAAGCGCCTTTGGCGATCTCGAGGTGGGCAATGACATTGAGCGTGGCCGGAGCGAGATAAGGGCTGGAGCCATTATAAGTAGAATAACGGTTGAACAATTGTACCAGCCTCGGATCCTTAAACGATTTTTCATTGGCGCCGTTCATGGTATCGAATGCGCCGATCTTTCCGAAGTTGAGAATGCCGCGTAATACAGGCCAGGTGAGGAAGTTGCGGAACTTATGCAAAGAATTTTGCAGAAAAACCTCATCCGTCAAACGATAGATCGTTTCGGTGCGATTGAGGTAATTGACGATGGCTTCTTTACTATCACCGGTGGTTTTGGCCATTGCTTCGGCAAAACCTTCTTTGTTATGAAAAGCGTCCAACCTGCTTCCGTCTTCGAAAAAATAATGGTAAACAGGATTTAATTGTGTGTAATTGAAATAATCGCGGGGATTTTTTCCGGAGAGTTCGAATAATTCATCGACATACGAAGGCATGGTAAAAACAGAGGGACCCATGTCGAAACGGTAACCGTTATTGCTTTCGGAAGAAAGTTTGCCGCCGGGAAAACTGTTTGCTTCGTACACGGTTACGTCATAACCTTTGTTGCGCATGCGGATGGACGCCGCTATTCCCGACACACCTGCGCCGATTACGGCACAGCGCTTGTTGTTTTGGCTGGTCATATTTTGATAAGGGCGGCTCTGCTTTCCGCGGTGCCAAAAATACTGCATTTCGGGCAGCGGTCATTACCGGCCACCACGGAATTACTGACGAAAAACAAACGTTTTGTAACCGGAAAACCGGGTAGTCTTGAATACCTTTGCACCAATTAATGTTGTTTTATTATGATGCGTATGCGTACCAAACTGGTTTTAATCCTGCTTTGCATTTCCACGGCCGCTTCAGCCCAGAAACTGAAAAAGGCGGAGAAGGAAGTGCTGACTAATATTCAGCAACATGTTGCCTACCTGGCGGACGATAAGCTGGAAGGCCGCCGCGCCGGCAGCAAGGGGGAAGAACTGGCCATGCAATACATCGCGGAGCAATTCCGTGCTGCAGGACTGGCGCCTAAGGGTACGCAGGAATATTTTCAGGCATTTGATATCAACGATGGCAAACAGATCGGCCCCGAAACATTTCTTTCCATCAATGATCATCAGTTGAAGCCCGGAACCGACTTTTTCCCCTTATCCTTTTCTCCTGATGGCCGCATCAATGCGATGCCTGCGATTGCATTGGTAGAAGACGACATGCCCTGGTTTGTTGATCTGAGCGAAATCATTAAAGCAAACAGCCACAACCCGCACTTCGACCTGGCCGACTATATCCGCACCAATGCAAAGAAGGCGGCAGATAAACAGGCAACAGCGATCGTATTATACAACACATCCGATGTGGAAGACAAACTGGCTTTCGATCCGAGGGACCGTTCGGAAGCCACGCCTATTCCCGTGATCTATGTGAGCCGCGATGTAGCCAAACGTTTTTTCTCCGATCCAACCAGCTCATTCGAGATCAACCTGAATGTATCGATCATTGCACGCAAACGTACCGGCCATAATGTAGTCGGTTATATCGACAACGGCGCACCGACAACCGTCATACTCGGCGCACACTTCGATCACCTGGGTTATGGTGAAGACGGCAACTCCATGATGCGCACCGGAGAAAAACAAATTCATAACGGTGCTGATGACAATGCAAGCGGAACCGCGGCCCTTATAGAACTTGGGCGAATACTGAAAACAAGCAAAGCGAAAAAGAACAACTATCTCTTCATTGCCTTTTCCGGAGAAGAGCTGGGATTGTTTGGGTCAAAATATTTTACCCAAAATCCAACGATCGATCTGGCCGCGGCCAACTACATGATCAATATGGATATGGTCGGACGATTAAAAGACAGTACGAAAGCGCTGACGATTGGCGGTTATGGCACTTCGCCACAATGGGCATCTGTTATTCAACCCGCGAAGAAAGGATACTTCAATATCAACATCGATTCAAGCGGCGCCGGTCCGAGCGATCATACGTCGTTTTACCGCAAAGACATTCCGGTTTTATTCTATTTCACCGGCACACACTCCGACTACCACAAACCAAGTGATGACTTTGACAAAATCAACTATGTTGGTGAAGTAATGATCATTCAGCATATCCGCCAACTAATAGAAACTCTCGATAAACAAGGGAAATTATCTTTTCTCAAAACACGTGAGCAGCAGGTATCGGTAACGCCATTTAAAGTAACATTAGGCATCATGCCGGATTATTCATTCACCGGCGCAGGCGTAAGAGTGGATGGCGTAACGGATGGCCGGCCTGCGGCAAAAGCGGGCATCAAAGCGGGTGATGTGGTAACACAGCTTGGTGAGCGTGTGATCTCGGACATGGAGACTTATATGAAAGCGTTGAATGGATTCAGCAAAGGGCAAAAAACAACGGTGAAATTTAAACGCGGCAACGAAGAGAAGACGGCAGATATAGAATTCTGATAAAAGGGTAAGCCCGTTTAAATAGCGTATCTTTCACTAACAACCGATGTCATGGCCGAACGTCCCTTCAAGCTGACACTGAATACCCAGGATCTTACGGATGAGTTCTTCGAAGAAACGAAGCTACTGGGCATCATGGCGCCGGTAAAAGATTACCAATTTTGCTGGCATCTCAACAGCCTGATGGCGATTGATTTCCGGATCAATCATGAGATCGAGATCAAGCTGATCCGCAAAAAACGCGAATATTTTTTTTCCGTATACGAATATCCTGAGCCGACCGGCTCACTGTGCCATTATCTCTACAACAATCTGTTTGATGGTGAATACCTGTTGCCTGAATTCCGACACCTGGACTTTTTGTGGCTCATGAAAGGCGATACGGTCAGCGACGACTATTTCCAGGGAATCATGTCTTCCCTGCGCAGTCTCAACGGAGTACAACTCGTAACGGAGCTTACCAACGAAAAGATCAAAAACAAAGAACACCTCGTGTTTTAGTGGCACGGTTTTCCTGCCGTTTACGGCAAATAATACAGGTATGAGTAACTGGCAAGAAAAAAGCAACAAGCTGTATCGTTTGTTCCGTTTCCGCGATTTTACCGAAGCCTTTTCGTTTATGACCCGTGTGGCACAGGAGGCAGAAAAAATGGATCATCATCCCGAGTGGAAGAATGCCTATAATGTAGTGGAGATCTGGCTCAGCACGCATGATGCCGGAGATGTGGTCACAGAAAAAGACCATACGTTAGCCAAAAGAATCGATGCGCTTTTCGATTATTAATCCTGCGGTTTTTTCGGATAATCACAGAAAAGAAAACGCTTGGCCGCTGTATCAAAAGCAGCCCATGACTCTGTATCCGCTTCTACAGCAAATATGGCACAGGTGGGCATATCGTCGATGCGTGCATTCGTCAATGTATTGGCAAAATCGGTGATACCGGGATTGTGGGAGAAAATCACAGCGATGTTTCCTTCATCTTTGAAGCGGCCGATTACTTCCGTAAAAACATAAGGAGGGGCGAGATAAAGATCCTTTTCAAACAGGATATCTTTTTTATCTACGTCATAGGTTTCGGCAAAAATGTCTGCGGTTTTGCGGGCGCGTTTTGCCGGGCTGCTGATAAACAAATCAGGCACAATGCCGCGTTTACGTAAGCGTTCTGCCATTACGGGCGCGTCTGTTTTTCCCCGTGCGTTCAGCGGCCGGTCGAAATCTTCGAGTGTAACATCCTGCCAGTCACTTTTCGCATGACGGACCAATATGAGCGTTTTCATTTCTCACCGTTTAAAATAATAACAAGACCAGTGACAGACGGGCATAACAAACATCAAAGCGACCCTTGGTTGGGAGGATCGCCTTTTGCTAAAATAAGGAATGCGGAGCACAAGCAATGCGTGTACCGCTTAAGTATGAATTTTAATGATCAGAATCATGAGCAGGATCAGTAACCCCGTACATTTTTCCCTTCCATGTAGTTGATGAATGCCTTGTTCACCACTTTATTTCCGCCGGGCGTAGGGTAGTTGCCGGTGAAATACCAGTCACCCAGGTTGCTGGGGCAGGACTTGTGAAGATTTTCTATATTCTGGAAAATTACTTCAACGGGGATATCGATATCGGGCGGCGTGATCATTTTGGCGATGCGCTCGCTGATCTCTTCGGTAGTAGAGGTTTTATACAACTGTTTAACCACGTTCTCTGTGTGCAGTTGATTATTATGCTGCAGTTCGCGGCATCTTTCCAGCAATTCGTTGAGATAATCTCCTTTGCCTTTTTCTTTCAATAACTCCACAGTGGCGCCGAATGCGATGAAGTCGCCCATTTTGCTCATGTCGATCCCGTAACAATCGGGATAGCGGATTTGCGGGCAGGAAGAAACCACGATGATCTTTTTGGGCTTCAGGCGTGCCAGCATGCGGATGATGCTTTCCTTTAAAGTGGTGCCGCGAACGATGGAATCGTCGATCACCACCAGGGTATCTTCGCCGGGGCGAACAGTTCCGTAAGTGATATCGTAAACGTGTTGCACCATTTCATTGCGGGCATCGTCGCCGGTAATGAAGGTGCGCATTTTGACGTCTTTGATCGCGATCTTCTCTATACGGATGCGGCGGTTGATCATCTCAGACAACTTCTCTTCATCGAAATCTTTATCCCAACTGAGAATCCGCTCCAGTTTTACTTTGTTGAGGTAATCTTCCAACCCTTTCTGCAATCCGTAGAAAGCTACTTCGGCGGTATTGGGAATAAAAGAGAAAATGGTATTCTTCAAATCGTGATTAACGGAATTGAGAACCTGCTCGCTGAGGTTGTGTCCCAATGCGCTTCTTTCTTTGTAAATTTTTTCGTCACTGCCGCGGGAGAAATAAATGCGTTCGAAGCTGCAGGCTTTGCGTTCCTGTGCGTCGATGATCTGTTCTATTTCCCACTTGCCATCTTCCTGCACGATGAGTGCCTGTCCGGGCAGAAGTTCTTTCACTTCATTTTCCCCCACATTAAATGCGGTGCGGATAGCGGCTCTTTCGGAAGCAGCCACGATCACTTCTTCATTGATATAATAATAAGAAGGGCGGATGCCATGTGCATCACGGAAAACGAATGAGGTGCCGTTGCCGAGTAATCCCCCAACATGAAAACCGCCATCGAACAATGGCAGCGCTTTGCGCAGGGCAGATTTTACATCGGGGTTACCGGGTTGCTCTTCGTCGGCTTTAACGATGAAATGATGGATTACTTCCATCATGGCCGCGAGATCGCTCTGACGTTGAAACTCGCCCGGATTGATATTGATGAGAGAAAAAAGTTCTTCTGTATTAACGAGGTTGAAGTTGCCGGCCAGCGCGAGGTTGCGACTGGGAATAGTGTCACGTTTAATAAACGGGTGACAGAATTCAGCATTGTTTTTTCCTTGTGTGCCGTAGCGAAGATGACCCAGGAGCAATTCACCGAGAAAAGAGATGTGTCCTTTCATGAGGCCGGGGTGTTTGTGCACTTCCGGATTAAAGCGGGCCAGTTCGTCTACTTCGGCACCGATCTGGCGGAACACATCGGCAATTGCCTGGGGAGCGGCGCTGCGGATACGGTGAAGAAACGGGTAACCGGCTTCAACATTCAGCTTTACAGCGGCTACACCGGCGCCATCCTGGCCACGGTTGTGCTGTTTTTCCATCAGGAGGTACATCTTGTTGAGTCCCCACATGACGGAGCCGTATTGTTGCTGATAGTAGGAGAACGGTTTCCGCAGCCGCATAAAAGCAAGGCCGCATTCGTGTTTTATTGGATCGCTCATTGTTGTAGGAAAGCGCAAAGTTAGTCCATTCGCAGAAACTTTCCGGGACCTTAACAAAACAAAAAAGCGGACAGGCCGTGAGACCTGTCCGCTGGTGCAACAATGGGAAAATTAAATCATAGTTTCCTCACTGCCAGTTTTTTCCATATTAAAATCCGCGTGAATCGGTGCTATTGTACTTCTGCAAACTCTCGCAGGATTCAGAAGAGGTTTTATCCACCATGATATAATAGGTCGGAATTTTTGTAGCCATCCATTTGTCGATCACTTCCGCTTTTTTCTGCTCCAATGCTTCGGAGGCAATGCGGTTGTAGTCGTCGCGGAGGTTCAGGATATGCGGCTCTGTGCGGGACTTCAGGAAAACGATACGCACGGCGGCTTTTTTCTCTTCGGAAGTATAAGCTGTTGCGGGAGAAATATCGCCCACATTCATTTTGCTGATAAGAGCCACAGTTTCTTTATCCAACTGATCGATGGTCACATAAGGATTGCCTTCGCGGTTCATCATGAAGGGGCCGGAGAACTTAACGGAAGGGTCTTCGCTGAACTTGGTCGCAGCTTCGTTGAAGTTCATTTTACCGGTAGTGATCAGTGTGCGGATTGAATCGAGTTTGACAGTGGAGGCCAGGATTTCATTCTTGGTCACTGGCGGCACGCGCAGGATCATGCGGATGGTTGCCTTGTCACCTTTACGTTCGATCATCTGGATGAGGAAGTAACCGAAGCGGTCGGACTTCACGGGAACAGAAATCTCATCTTTTTTCAGGCGGAAGGAAGTAGACAGGAAAACGGGATCCCACATGCCTTTGTCGTTGCGGTTGATCTCGTACATGCCACCGCGGTCGCGGCTGCCCGGGTCTTCAGACACTCGTTTTGCAAGCGCCTCAAAAGAAATGGAGCCCGATTCGATCTGGCGTTTGTAGTTATTCATTTCCGTAACGATGTATTCCTCCAGGTCACGGGTAGCTTTCGGATAAAAAATAATCTGACCAACTTCCAGTTCCGATTCGAAGAACGGCAGGCTGTCTGAAGGAATTTTGTCGAAGAACGCTTTGGCTTCCTGTGGAGTAATGCGTACGTTCTCTACGATCTTGCGTTGCATCGCTTCGGCCCATTTACGCTCTTTCACCGATTCGCGGGCGTCGTCCTTGATCTGGTAAACGGACTTACCGGCCATGCGCACAAGTTCGTCTTCGCTGCCGAGTTGGTTAACGTAGTAGCGGATACGCTGATCGAGTTCAGCTTCTACTTCTTCGTCGGTAACGGGCAGGGAATCCTTCTGTGCCTGCAGCATGAGTACTTTGGAAATGATGGCCTGTTCCAGCAGCATGCACTCGGCTTTCTCGGGAACGTTGGCACCCTGGCGGCGAGCGTCAGCGATAGAGTTATAAATATCGGAGCGCAGGATGATCTTGTCACCAACAACGGCAACGATCTTGTCAGCCACGGCTTTGAAAGACTGACCCTGTGCAAATACGGTTGCTCCGGTGAGCAGGCATGCAGCCAGCAGGAGAGTTTGGATAAAACGCATAGTATCAAAAATAAACCCGCCGGCACACTGGTGGTGCGGAGGGCGGTCTATTTAACAAATATTTTCTGGTCTGAAATGAAAAAGGGGCCGGCTTGCGGCCAGCCCCTTGCTTTATTAAAGTGTTCGCTTAACTTCTTCTTCTTCAATAGCCACCACGGTGTCACCCACCTGGATGTCGGCGAAGTTGCGGATAGTAAGACCGCACTCCGTATTGCTGGCTACTTCTTTCACGTCGTCTTTGAAGCGTTTCAGGCTCGCCAGTTCGGCGAAGCCGCCTTCCGTACGAGGGTAGATCAGTACACCATCGCGGTACAGGCGGATCTTCGCGTCGCGCTTGATCTTACCTTCCTGTACATAACAACCTGCAACGGTAGCTTTGTCGAATTTGTACACCTCGCGGATTTCGACTGTGGCCACTTCTTTCTCTTCGATCTTCGGTTCCAGCAGGCCTTCCATGGCTGCTTTCACGTCGTTGATGGCGTTATAGATGATTGAGTACTGTTTGATCTCGATACCTTCCTGTTCGGCCAGGCGTGCTGCCTGCAGGTTGGCGCGTACGTTGAACGCGATAATGATGGCATCGGAAGCGTTGGCCAGTGAAACGTCGTTTTCGCTGATCGCACCTACACCTTTCAGGATCACATTTACCACGATCTCCTCGGTGCTCAGTTTCTGCAAGCTGTCGCTGAGGGCCTCTACGGAACCGTCCACGTCACCTTTGATGATCACGTTCAGTTCTTTAAAGTTACCCAGGGCCAGACGGCGACCGATCTCATCAAGGGTGATGTGTTTCTTGGTACGCATACCCTGTTCGCGGAGGATCTGACCGCGTTTGTAGGCGATCTCTTTGGCTTCGGCTTCGTCCTCGTATACACGGAACTTTTCGCCGGCCTGCGGAGCGCCGTTCAGGCCCAGCACTACTGCGGGAGCTGAAGGACCGGCGCCTTCGCTGCGTTCGTTGCGTTCGTTGAACATTGCCTTCACACGTCCGAAGTACTGACCGCTCACTACGAGGTCGCCCTGGCGCAGTGTACCATTTTGTACAAGTACGGTGGCTACATAACCGCGGCCTTTGTCGAGTGTTGCTTCGATGATGGTACCGTTAGACAACTTGTTGGGGTTGGCTTTCAGTTCCAGCAATTCGGCTTCGAGGAGGATCTTTTCCAGCAGCAGGTCGATGTTCAGGCCTTTTTTGGCGCTGATCTCCTGGCTCTGGAACTTACCGCCCCACTCTTCTACCAGGATGTTCATGCCTGACAATTGCTCGTATATCTTTTGCGGATTGGCTCCGTCTTTATCGATTTTGTTCACGGCGAAGATCATCGGAACGCCGGCAGCCTGTGCGTGGCTGATGGCTTCTTTTGTCTGAGGCATCACGGCGTCGTCGGCAGCTACCACGATTACGGCGATGTCGGTGATCTTGGCACCGCGGGCACGCATCGCGGTAAACGCTTCGTGACCTGGTGTATCCAGGAAGGTGATCTTCTTACCGCTCGGCGCAGTTACTTCGTAGGCGCCGATGTGCTGGGTGATACCGCCGGCTTCACCGGAAACCACGTTGGCATTGCGGATATAGTCGAGCAAGGAGGTTTTACCGTGGTCAACGTGACCCATGATAGTAACGATGGGGGAACGTGGCACGAGGTCTTCAGGGCTGTCATCTTCTTCCTCTTCTTCGAGTTCGGCTTGTTTATCCATGTCGATGAACTCAACATCGAAACCAAATTCGCTGGCTACCAGTTCGATTACTTCAGCGTCGAGGCGTTGGTTGATGGAAACCATGATACCGAGGCCCATACACTTGCTGATGACTTCGGTGAAACCTACGTCCATCAGGTTGGCGAGTTCGCTAACGCTGATAAACTCGGTCACCTGCAACTTGCCGTCTTCGGTCTGGTTGCCCATGGCTTCAGCCATTTCCTGGCGTTTTTCGCGGCGGAGTTTCGCCTTGAAATTTTTGCCGCCTCTGGCGCCGCCGGACAACTTGGCCTGCGTTTCCCGGATCTTTTCCTGGATTTCTTTCTCGTCGATCTGTTTATCTTCTCTGCGAACGGGAGCACCGCGACGGTTACCGCCGCCTTGTGTGCCGCCACGCTGATGGCCGCCGCGACCGGCGTTACCGCCCTGATGGGGGCGCTGGCCACCCTGACCCTGATGACCGCTGCGTCCTGTATCAGGAGCTTTGGTATCTTTTTTCTCGATCGGGATGCGTTTGCGTTTTTCGTCTTTTTTCGGGCGGGTGTCGTTGTCCACGGGCAGGTTGATCTTGCCGAGGATTTTGGGACCTTCGAGTTTTTCCGCCTTGATATTTTCGATAACGGGAGCCTGTTCTTCTTCGGAAGTCTCTTTAACGCCGGGTGTTTCTTCAACGGCCGGTGTTGCGGGAGTTTCTGCTGTTACGGCAGGCGTTGCAACCTCTTCTTTTTCCCTGGCCGGAGCTTCGGGTTGAGCGGGTTGTTCCTGTTGAACGGCCTCTTTTTTCTCTTCGGTTTTCTTCTTGATTACCTTTTTGGGGCGGGTAGAAGAATCGATAGCGGAGAGGTCGATCTTATCGATGATTTTGGGGCTGATACCTGTAACCGGGGGTTCAGGCTTGGCCTCTTCCTGTTTTGGTTGTTCTTCTGCCTTTACTTCGGGAGTGGCCGGAGCTTCGGGTTGAGCGGGCTCTGGCGCTTTTTCTTCCACCACGGCGGGCTTTGCGGGCTCGGCTGTTTTGGAAGGTTTGTCTTCTTTTTTGAAAAGGACTTCTGCTTCTTCTTTCTTCTTGCGCGGCTCAGCGATGTTGCCTTTGGGAAGATCTACCCGGTCGCTTTTTTCTTTCGCGGCCTTGTCGCTCTGAAACTCCGTTTGCAGGGCACGGTACATCTCCTCGGTCAGCTTCGAGGTTGGTTTAAGGTCATCCTGATTGAAGCCTTTCCCCACCAAAAAGTTCACAAGGGTTTCTTTACCGATGTTGAACTCTTTGGCCGCAGCCATTAATCGTAATGTGGTTGTTTCTGACATTCAGTTTATTTATAGTCTATAAAGTCAAATGCTCTCACACGGGTTCAATAAGGCACCGGGCTGCACCGGAAAGCTGCATCGCTGCGCTTACAGGCAGTGGTCGGGAAGCGTTTTTATTCGCTTTCGAGTTCGGCCTGCAGAATACGGCGTACTTCGGAAATAGTTTCTTTTTCCAGGTCGGTACGGCGTTCCAGTTCTTCCGGTGTCAGGTTGAGTACGCTGCGGGCGGTGTCACAGCCTACGCGTTTCAGTTCATCGAGCACCCATGTTTCAATTTCGTCGCTGAATTCTTCCAGGTCAACGTCAAATTCTTCTTCTTCGCCTTCGTTGTCGCGGAATACGTCCAGTTCGTAGCCGGTCAGTTCGCTCGCGAGTTTGATGTTTACACCGCGGCGGCCGATGGCCAGTGACACCTGATCGGGGCGGAGGTACACGTTGGCGTGTTTTTTCTCTGCATCGAGTTCCATATTGGTGATCTTGGCTGGTGTCAGGGAGCGCTGGATAAGCAACTGTGTGTTGCTGGTCCAGTTGATCACGTCGATATTTTCGTTTTTCAGTTCGCGGACGATACCGTGGATACGGCTACCTTTCATACCCACGCAGGCGCCTACGGGGTCGATGCGGTCGTCGTAAGACTCTACGGCTACTTTGGCGCGTTCTCCCGGATCGCGGACGATGCGTTTGATAACGATCAGGCCGTCGAATATTTCGGGAACTTCTATCTCCAACAACTTGGCCAAAAAGTCGGGTGAAGTGCGGGAGAGGATAATAACGGGGTTATTATTCTTCATGTCCACTTTCTTCACAACGGCGCGGATATTTTCACCTTTTTTGAAGTAATCCTGTGGGATTTGTTCGCTTTTGGGGAGGATCAGTTCGTTGCCTTCTTCGTCGAGCAGGAGGATTTCTTTTTTCCAGACCTGGTAAACTTCGGCGCTGATGATTTCTCCGATGCGTCCTTCATATTTCTTGGCGAGAACGTTCTTTTTCAGGTCACCGATACGACTGGCCAGAGTTTGTTTGGCGGCCAGGATGGCGCGGCGTCCGAAATCGTACAGGTCAATCTCTTCGTACAGATCTTCGCCTACTTCAAAGTCGGGTTCAACTTTGATGGCGTCCTGGTAACCAACCTGGGCCAGGGGATCTTCTACTTGTCCGTCTTCCACGATCAGGCGGTGGCGGATGATCTCGAGGTCACCTTTCTCTGCGTTCACGATCACGTCGAAGTTATCATCGCTACCAAATTTTTTGCGCAGCAGGGTCTTGAACACATCCTCTACCACTTTCATCATCGTGGGACGGTCAATATTTTCCGCATCCTTGAACTCCTGGAATGCTTCGATAAGATTGATTGCCATAAGAACAAAATTTGAAATCTGGCTCCGGAACAGTTGACTGTTTCGGGTTACCGGTTAAAATTTGATTTGAATTTTTGTGGTTTTAATCGTTGACAACAGGATCGTATGTGAAACCAGTTCTTTCTTCTTTCCTTTTCCCTTTTCTTCTTCTACCGTCAGGCTGGTGTCATCGGCGCCGGTAAGTTTACCCTCGAGTTTGGTGCCGTCGAGGAGTAAGATTTCAACATACCTGCCTACATTTTTGAGGTACTGGCGTTGCAGCTTGAGGGGCTCATCGAGTCCGGGGGAGGAAACCTCGAGCGAAAAATCGCCTTCGGGAAATGTTCCCAGTTCTTCGATAGCCTTGTAGAGTTGCCGGTTATACCGTACCAACTGGTCGATACCTACTCCCTGGTCGCCGTCGATAAATACCTTAATATTATTGGTAGGCTTGATTTTGATCTCAACCAGGAAATGTGATGGGTTCTGTTCCAGCAGCGGGCCGATTTTTTCGGTCACTGTGGAAATTATAGTTTCATTGTTCATATCGGGCAAAAGAAGAAGGGAACGATTTCGTTCCCTTCTATTGTCTAATTCCGATGCGAAGGTAAGGAGAAATACGATAGAAATGTCAAAAAACCGTGGATATCTTTTTTGCCGGGAGTGCGGAAACCTTTAACGAACTATTTATCTGTGGCGGGGTTATAAAAAGACAAACAATGGTAGTTTTGTTGCACAATGTTTAAGATCATTCTCTATATACTGCTTGCCTGGTTTCTGTACAACCTCATATTCCGGTTTATCATACCGGTTTACCGGGCGTCGCGCCAGATGCGGAAGCAATTCCGCGAGGTGCAGGAGCAATTTCAGCAGGCTGCGCGCCAGCAGCATCAGTCGGCTCAGGCGGCCCCGCATCAGCAGGCCTCTTCGCAGCCGGCTCCCAAATCCCAGGGCGATTACATTGAATTTGAAGAAATAAAGTAGACGGGGTTCCTGTAAATGCCGTCAAAATAGCTATTTTTGCGCCTGCCTTTATGGCACCGGACCCTTAGCTCAGTCGGTTAGAGCATCTGACTCATAATCAGAGGGTCGCTGGTTCGAGCCCGGCAGGGTCCACTGAATAGTAAGCACTTACGTTTTTGTAGGTGCTTTTTTTGTTTGAGGGAACGAGGCAAAAAATTAAACGTTTATTACCGGTAGCCGGCACATTGGGGTATTATCTTGCTGCCATTAACCTCGATAGAAATGGCCCTTACCATAAACAACATAGAAGCCGAATTGAGTTACGCCTATCTCCATGCGGTGGCCAGCAAAGCGGGAATGAGCTGCAAACCAGGTGACAGACACGACGATGGGCATGGTGTAGATGCTGAACTAAACTACAGAAATGTGACAAGCCACCCCTTTCACAAGCATATTCAGCTAAACATTCAATTAAAAGCGACCACCGGCTCTTCCGGTAAAGATGAAGGGCATGCCCGTTATTTTATCGACGATACGAAGCGATATGATAAACTAAGAAGGGAGGACAGTGATATCTATAAAATATTGGTTGTATTGTTTCTGCCGAGAGAATCAAACGATTGGCTCGGCTGCGACGAAGATGAATTGATAATGAAGCACGCTGCTTATTGGATTTGCCTGTATGGCGCCGAGCAATCCGGAAACGACTCCGGACAAACCATATATATTCCAAGATCCCATCTTCTGACGCCGGACGAATTGATCCGGATAGCTAACCTGGCAGCAGTAAAAAAGATTCCAAACTATGTAAGCTCCGCAAAATGAAATTTGTCGATGTAAGTGCTATAGAGATCCGGGATTATGCACAAAGTCTCAACTGGACGCTCGTTAAAGAGGCGTTGCAGGAAGGGTTATTTGTTTTAAACAGTCCGGACGGAAGTAATACGCAATTACTTTTTCCAAAAGAGGTTGCCTCTGCCTCGTTTCAGGAATTGGCTTATATGAGTTTAAAACGATTAGCTGAATATTATAAAAAACCAATTGAGGCTATCGCCGAAGATATTCGGGAGGTCAACGATGATGTAATTGGTGTTCGGTATTATTCTGCGAATAAAACAGTGAATTCAATTTCGTTCGAAGAGGCTTACCAGGCAATAGCTGCTACCCGGCAACTGATTCTATCTGCTGCGAGTACTGTGGTAAACCCTCAGTTGTTTCATCGTAAACTCAACAGAACCGAGCCCCAGGAAATTATTAAAAACACCAGGTTTCGGCATACGGAAGAAGGAAGTTTTATTATAAAGGTTTCCATACCCTTTGAAAAAGCTTCTTCCGGCAAGGTATTTTTCAGTGAACAGTGTGGCAGCAATATGCCAATCGGAAGGCAAACCATAGAAGTTATCAGTCAGTCGTCCCAGGCTATTATCGATGCGATAGAATCTAATTCAATTCAGGCGCTATATGTGGCCGAAGCAAAAAAAACCAACCCGATAATCAGCTATAACTTTTGTGACGCCCTGATTAAAGTTTTTGATGACGAAAGAGAACTGCCCTTTGAGCTGTTGTTTAATTGGAGTAAATCTTCAGCACTAACATATCCTGTGCCTACGGCTCCCCGAAGGGTATCTTTCCCGTTTGACTATAAACCCAAACTCCAGGAGCTAAAGAATTATCTGGCTCCTGCAACGAAAGCTGTAGCCGACACTTTTTATGCAACGGTTGAATCTTTAAATGGTGATATAGGGCCTGACGGTATGAGATCGGGAGAAGTTACCTTGTCCGTATTAATCGAAAACGAAATAGTCCGGGCCCGGGCAAACCTGGACAAAGAAAAATATAAGACCGCTATCGAAGCTCACCAGCAAGGCGGAGCCTATGTTATGGCAAAAGGAATTCTCAACAGGCAAAACAGGTTCGGGCTGATTGAAAAAATTACTGAGTTTAGTTTGTTGACTTGATGTCTGCGATTTACGTAGGTTTTTAAGAACAGATATTTTTTACAACCGCTTTTGTTTTTCGGAATGTTACACTGTGCGAGCAACAGATCGCCGCTTACGAAAAACTTTGATTTGCGAAAGCTTCACATACTGCCCGGCGTTCCACAAATCATAATTGCATTGCATATTCAGCCAGAACTCCGGCGTTGTGCCAAATGCCTTTCAAAGGCGTAATGCCATTTCCGCACTTATTCCCTGATGTCCATTCAATAACATCGAGAGCGTTTTGCGGGTGACCCCGAGATTGCCGGCTGCATCTGCCTGACTTATGCCTAAGGGTTCAAGGTAAAGTTGTTTGAGGGTTGGACTTGGTTTGTATGGGCTTCATTCCTTGTTTGCGCATAAGCTGTGTCGACAAAATGAACGTTCCGGTTTTCAAGCTTGAAAAAGGTTCACCAGTTTGTTAGAAAGCCCTTGCAGGTGGGAATGTCTGTCTGTTGGGGCAAATGCATTTTTAAGCACGGAAGAATCGAACTCTTCCAAACTTAGACCTACATCATTCAAAACGCGATGAAATTATACTTGCTTCAATGATTAGTACTTCTAGGCTTGTTTGCCAAACATGGAAAATTTTATCTATTTTCCCAATCAGATCACAGTGACTTTCTCTGCTTCTGACCTTTCCAAATAAGATAAGTTCCTAAAGCAACAACCGCGGCACAACCAATTTCAATACCGAGGGGCCATGACTGAAGTTTGCCGGAACGATAATCGACTATAACGCTCATCAGTTCTCTTGCAGCACCGAAAATAAGTATTACTCCAAGGGTTGTTTTCCAGTTCATATTTAGAAAATTGTGATCACAAATCTCTACCAGCGTCCGCTGACGAACCGATCAGGGCTCCTTCAGCGGCACAGTAACTAGATATGGCAAAGCTGAAATTAGGTCAAAACTTCTTTAGTGCTCCGAAGTAAAAACTAAAGACTGGATTTATTCAGTCGATGGAAACTACTTCCAATTGTGCTTATAGACTGTCTTGTTTCAATAGTCACACATTTTATTGCAATAATCGTATGCCGGAGGACCGGAAGCCGGAGAATAAACGGGTAAGTTCCGAATAAGTGAAAAACGCCTATGATCCGCGGTTTTTCTGTATTTCTACCCCAAAAAACTATATTTGCGGCCTAATTCACGGTATTTGTTCTTTATCCGTCTTCTTTAACCTTTTATTAACCACGGATGAAAATACATTTGCCCATTACCGCATTCATTATGAAGAAAGTATTTCTGCTGGTCGCAGGTTTCGCCATGACGCTGGCCGCCTCGGCTCAAGACTCTACCGTTACCGTTAAGAGCAATCCATTCAAAAGGGCCGGTCGCGCCAACGATCACCTGATGGTGCAACTCGGCTATACCGGATGGGCCGGCCAACCCGACACCATCAATACCGGCGGTTTTTCCAAAAGCCTGAACATTTATTTCATGCTCGACCTGCCCTTTAAGTCCAATCCTAAACTGAGTGTTGGCATCGGCGCAGGCATCGGCTCCGACAATATCATTTTCCGTAAAACATATGTTGATATCAAAGGCTCTTCGCCCACCCTTGATTTCAAGGACCTGAATGATACCAACTATTTCAAAAAGACCAAACTCGCTACAACCTATCTCGAGGCTCCCCTCGAATTGCGGTTTGTATCCGATCCGAACAACAGCGACCGTAGCTTCAAAGCGGCGCTCGGCGTAAAAGTGGGTACCATGCTGAATGCACATACCCGCAATCGTACGCTCAAATCCCGCAGCGGCACCACGCTCAACGATTATACACTCAAAGAAGCCAGCAAGCGTTATTTCAATACTACCCGCATTGCCGCCACGGCGCGCATCGGTTGGGGACACTTCACGCTTTATGGTTCTTATCAGCTTACCAACCTGTTCAAAGACGGTGTTGCCGCTGAAATCCGCCCATATTCCATCGGGATTACACTCAGCGGACTTTAACCGATCTGCGTTCCTTTAAATAATATGCCCCGCCATCTGGCGGGGCTTTTTTTATAAGATACATTCCATCTGGATGTTGCATCGTTCGTAAGGCGAGGGATAACCGGTTATTTTCTGAAAACCAAGTTTCTCATATAACCGGATAGCCGGTGCTAAAACCGTATTACTTTCCAGGTAAACCTTTTCCGCACCATGCTGACGTGCCCAGCCCAGCGCCGCTTTGCCCAATAAATGACCCACCCCGCGTCCACGCGTATCCGGCGATACCGCCATCTTCGCCAGCTCATATTTATACGGACCTTCTTTCATCGGGATCAATGCGCACACACCCAGGGCTTCACCTGCTTTATCGATGGCCACCAATATATGCCCGCCCGGATTTAAAATATATTCCTCCGGATGATGCAGGGCCTTCAGGTCGCTTGGCTCCAGCTTGAAATAAGTGCGGATCCATTCTTCGTTCAATTCGCGGAAGGCGTCGCGGTAAGCAGGCGTGTAATCAATCACCCGTACGTCGCGGCTTTCGCGCTCCTTGCGTGCTTCTTCCACGCGGCGCAAGAGGCTTTTCTGGTCCAGCAGGTATTCCCATTCTTCCATCGCTTTCCAGAGATTATGATTGGCTTCGCTCAATAATTTCAGGCTCGCCTGTTCCACATCCTGGTACTGTTCTTTCACTTTTTCCCGCATTTCTTCCCCTTTGGCTGAAAGCACCACACGGTTGCGGCGGCCGTCGCTGTCATCTTTACGTCCTTCGATCAGCCCGGCCTTGCGCATTTCACTCACGATTTTACTGACCGAAGGATGGCTGTGGCCAATCTCCGCGGCAATTTCCGTAATCGTCATGCCATCACGTTGAGACAGCATATAAAAAACGGGGAACCATTTCGGCTGAAAATCAATTTCATAAAGGCGATAAACAGCGGCAGCCTGGTCGGTTAATCTTTCGCTGAGACGCCGGAGCCGGCTGCCAATGGCCATTTTTCCTACGCGGCTATAAAACTCCATAGTTAATTACGTAATTGATTACGCAAATATACAAAACCGGCTCATTTCCGGCGGCACCGTTTTAGTAACTATCTTTGACACAGCATATGATCGAGAAAAAGAACGTCATCGAGAAAGAAGAGAAGGCCGTGCTTGTAGGCATGGTGCAAAAGGACCAGACAGAGCCGCAATTGCAGGAATACCTGGATGAATTGGCTTTCCTGGCCGAAACCGCCGGAGCCAAAGCCGTTAAGCGCTTCACACAGAAATTGTCACACCCCGACAGCCGCACTTTCGTTGGTAAAGGTAAACTGGAAGAGATCCGTGAGTACATCACGGGAAAAGACATCAACCTGGTGATCTTTGACGATGAGCTTACCGGTGCGCAGATTAACAATATTGAAAAGGAACTCAACGCCAAGACCATCGACCGCAGCGACCTGATCCTGGATATTTTCGCCCGAAGGGCAAAAACCGCACAGGCCCGCGCACAGGTGGAACTGGCCCAATACCAGTACATCCTGCCGCGCCTCCGCGGTATGTGGAAACACCTTGAACGCCTCGGCGGCGGTATCGGTACCAGAGGTCCGGGTGAAACCGAGATCGAAACGGACCGCCGTATTGTCCGCGATAAGATTTCATTGCTTCGCAAACGTTTAGCAGAAATAGATAAGCAGGCACAGACCCAACGCAAAGAGCGCGGCGAGTTTATCCGCGTGGCGCTGGTCGGTTATACCAACGTCGGTAAGTCTACCATCATGAACCTTTTGTCCAAACGTGATGTGTTTGCCGAAAACAAATTATTCGCCACACTCGATACAACGACCAGCAAGATCGTGCTGGATACCACACCATTCCTGCTGAGTGATACCGTTGGTTTTATCCGCAAACTGCCTCACCACCTGGTGGAGAGTTTCAAAAGCACACTCGATGAAGTGCGGGAAGCCGATATTTTATTGCATGTGGTAGATATCAGTCACGCCGCTTATGAAGATCAGTTGGGCGTAGTGAATAAAACCCTGCAGGAGCTGAAAGTGCACGACAAACCCGTGCTGACCATTTTCAATAAAATGGATCTCTACGAGGCGCGCACTTTCGACGAATGGCTGAGCGACGATACACGCCGCGAAATTCTCGAAGACCTCCGAGAACGGTGGAACAGCGAAACCAACGGCAATGCCGTTTTTATTTCCGCCATCGAACGCCGCAATCTCGACGAATTACGCAATACTATTTTGACAAAAGTGAGAGAGCTGTACAGGATTCGTTATCCGTATAAGACAGACTTCTTTTATTAATTCAAAAGAGTTATAAGTTTTAAGTAATAAGTTATAAGTAAAATAGCCGTGGAGATTCAAGCTCTCCTTAAATTTCACGCAAAGCGGCATAAGGGGCAAAGGCGCTAAGCAAAGGTAAAAGATGCGGGAGTGGTAGAAAATCCGTTATAATTCAAAAGAGTTATAAGTTTTAAGTAATAGGTTATAAGTAAAACAGCCGTGGAGATTCAAGCTCTCCTTAAATTTCACGCAAAGCGGCATAAGGGGCAAAGGCGCTAAGCAAAGGTAAAAGATGCGGGAGTGGTAGAAAATCCGTTATAATTCAAAAGAGTTATAAGTTTTAAGTAATAGGTTATAAGTAAAACAGCCGTGGAGATTCAAGCTCTCTTTAAATATCACGCAAAGCGGCATAAGGGGCAAAGGCCCTAAGCAACGGCTGTTTATTCACGATTGACGATTCACGATTGACGATTCGGGTCTCCAATTTTACGTTTGAATTTTCCTCACATGTGGCACAAAATCGCCGAACATCCCAACGAACTTGATTTCGCTACCAACCGCATTGCCGTGGTTAAAGTGAAAGGCAAAACTTTTTGCATAGGTCGCCATGGCGAGGAACTGTTTGCCTTTGCTTATAAATGCCCGCATGCCGGCGGCATCATGGCCGATGGTTATATCGATGCCATGGGACAGGTTGTTTGCCCGCTGCACCGGTACAAATTCGATATGCGCACCGGACGAAACACCAGCGGTGAAGGATATTTTCTCAAACGCTGGAAAGTGGAATGGAGAGAAGACGGTGTTTTTGTGGAAATGGAACAAGCGAGTTGGTGGGGATGATGTATCTTTTAGGCGTAAAACGATTACGCTCTTTTGAACCAAAACCCTTTCCCTTGAGTCAATTCATTCATATCCCAGCACTGCTTCGTTCGGGTGAACTCGAATTAATCGAGAACCTTATTTCCCGCGCAAATTTTGTTGACGGCAAACTTACCGCCAGCATGGCCGCAAAAGAGGTGAAAAACAACCTGCAGCTCGATGCCGGAGAAACGACGATACTCGAACAAATCCGCAGCCTTATTCACCAGGCTCTTCAGCAAAGTCCACTATTCCAGATCGCGGCATTGCCCGGAGAAATCTTTCCTCCGCTGATCAGCAAATACGGCCCGGGCCGTTACTATGGCTGGCATGTGGATAGTCCTGTTATGGGCAACCCGGCCATACGTACCGATCTCGCCATGACGATCTTCCTCAGCGATCCTTCAACTTATGAAGGTGGTGAACTCGTATTACAAACAGGCGGTGGCGTATTCAATTTCAAACCCGCCAAAGGTGACGCCGTTCTTTATCCCTGTCAGTTCCTGCATTGCGTGAATGAAGTAACAAGTGGCGAACGTGTGGCCGCCGTTACCTGGATTCAAAGCAATGTAAAATCACCGGAGCAACGGCAGATATTGTTTCAACTCAACCAGGTACATGCCATGCTGCATCAACGCGCACCGCAGGCACCCGAAACACAATTACTTCTTCAAACACACAGTAACCTGTTCCGCATGTGGGCGGACTTATAATCATGGATCAGCAAAGCAAGTCCGCGCTCCTCGACTGGATTCCTTATCGCCTCGTGCAAGACAATGGCCAGGCCTTGTGCCGTTGGTTGTATGTTGGTGAAAAAGAATTTACCGAACCTTTTTTTGACAGCACGATAGGTATGTGTCAGCAGGCATCACAGAATTCGCAGTTGAAACGATCGGTGAGCGATGCTGATGCGCTGAAACAATGGCAGGCCTATACGAACCCGGTTGATCCGGGCGCTTTGATCTTTCATGTGTCGCGCTGCGGCTCCACGCTGGTATCGCAATTGCTTGCCTCATCAAAAGAAAATATTGTGTTGTCGGAAGTTCCTTTCTTCGATGAATTGTTGATGGGGAAAAATGGCATTGATATCAATGTACCGGACACGGCTTTGTTGTCTGCAGCCATTGACTTTTATACGCATCAACGTCATCCCGCACAAAAACGTTTTTTCATTAAGACGGACAGTTGGCACATGTTCTACTACAAAGAATACCGCGAGCTGTTTCCTGCCTTGCCGCTGATACTGTTGTACCGCGAACCGGCGGCCGTTATCCGTTCGCAGAAAAAAAATCCGGGCATGCACGCCGTGCAGGGATTGTCGCCTGCACGGCTATTTGATATCAAAGATGAGTTGGCAAGCCGAGAAGAATACATGGGTGCGGTGCTCGAAAAATATTATCAGCTTTTTTTAGCGATTGCACAGCAGGATAAGCATGCCGTACTCGTTAACTATGGCGAGGGCGTGCTATCGATGATGGAAAAGATCAGCGTGGCTACTGGAATAACGCCCACTGAAGAACAGCGTGCCATCTGGCAGGAACGCTCACAATACCATGCAAAATATCCCGATGAATCTTTTAAAGGAGACAGCGAAATGGCTATTGATCCGGAGAAATTTTCTGCTGCTGTAGAAGCTTACGAAGCGCTGGAGGCTTGGCGTTTATCCAATAGAAAATGATAAAGTGCCTGCGCCGACTCTTCCAGTGATTGTAAATGGGTGTCGAGGATCAGGTGTGCGGATTCCGGCGATTCGTACGGATCATTGATGCCGGTAAGGTTGTGCAATTTTTCCGGATGATCTTCCGGCAACAGCGCTCTGCGATACAAACCTTTTGTGTCGCGCTGCACTAAAGTGGGAATGTCGCAGCGAATCCAGACGGTGAGAGTGTTGTATTTTTCTTCCAACTCTTTTCTTACACTATTAAAAGGATTGATGGCGGCGATGATGATGATCTTACCGGTTGCGTCGAGCCTGGCCGCTTCTGCGCCAAGGCGACGGATATTTTCCATCCGGTCTTCTTTTGAAAATCCGAGGTCCCGGCAAAGGGTCTGCCGGTAGGCATCACCATCGACGATCACTACTTCGTGACCGGGCTGCGCGATCTGGCGCAGTTGTTGAGCCAGAGAAGATTTACCGGCACCGGACAACCCGGTGAACTGAACGATCATAGAAAAGTTTGGGACAAAATACATTATCGCAGGCGCCTGGGCAAATGCGGGAATATTATTTGTCTGAAATGAATTAAATTGTTCATCCCTAAAACCATTATTACTCCTATGCATCCTTTTTCATTAAAAGCCTACCTCACGCTTTTCGAAGAAATAATGATCGGCAGAACCGGCGAGTATACCTGGATCATCGATCGCGATCCCGGTCAGGGAATTTTGCGTTCTCTCCAGGAACTTTCAGGTAAGGAAGCGTCTACGCCGCTGCGCAAAGACGGTATCAGCATTGCTTCGCATGCCGGCCATGTTAATTGGGCGCTGGATTTTGCATTGACATTTTTGAATGGTGAAACACCCACGGGTAAATGGCCAGATAGCTGGAAAACCAAAGACCTCGACGAAGAGGACTGGTTGAAACTACTGGAGCAGATCGAGGACCGCGCAGAAGCCTTCCGCGATAAAGTGAAAGAACGCGAAGATTGGTCTGACGTCCAGCTCGAGACCGGCGTGCTGGCCTTTGTACCGCACATGGCCTATCACCTCGGAGCAATCAGGCAATTGCTGAAAGAATTACGGGAGAGGGAGGTTTAATCCGGCCCCGCCCGGATTAAAAAATGTGTAAATGTGCCCGCCTCCGGCGGGGCCATGTGTAAATGTGAAAACGCCTGCACATTTATACATTCCTGTATTGCCTTGCCGCCCGTTCCAGCCGGCTGCTCATGCGCTTCTTTAGCCTGAGCGGACCTTTCACCTCTATGCATTCTCCAAAACCCAGCAGTTCCCTTTCCAGCTCAAAGTTCAATACGACATCGATACGGATGATTATGCCCGTTTCCTCTTCGTGCAATAATTGTTGTGAATGATGAATCGGCTTTGTCAATACGTAGGGAGCTGTTTCCTTGTCAACTTTTAAAATAACTTTCTGCGGGCGGTCCTTACTATTTTTCGTTACACCGATGCAATCTGCGTAATAACGCTCGAAGTCCACGCCTTCGTAAGGAACAAAATCACGCGGCGACATTTCCATGAAATCAATCATGCGGTCGAGGGCCAGCGTGAGGAGGTGTTGGCTTTGCCTTGGCCGGCACAGCAGGAACCATCTGTTGCGGTACTCTTTAAGCAGATAAGGATGATAAACCTGCTCTCTCGGCTCTGTCTGCTGAAAGGATTGATAACGGATGAGCAGCGGGATTTTCTTCAAAATCGCCTGGTACAATGGCCCGACATGTTCGATGCCTTTGAGGCGATGATTATTTTCCAACTGAATATAACCCGGACTCTTGCCTGCAGCGTTCTGTAACGAATTCTGCAGCCTCGCCATAATATCAGTCATGTCCTTAAAATAATCAAAGCCGCTCATCTGTTGCAGCACACTCACCATCTCGTTCATCTTTTCCATATCTGCCGGTGTCACACGCGAACGGTGGATGCTGTACCGCGCATCCTCATAGGTATAAAACTTGCGGTTCAATACTACAATAGGAGCATTGTAACCAAGCTTGTTGCTGCGCATCAGTTCGAGATCGGCCTGTATGGTTCTTTTACTGACGCCTGAGCTAATGCCTTCCTGTTCGTACAACGCCTCAGATACTTTTTGAATAAGATCATTCAATGTCCACTGGCGATAACGATTGGAAAGACATTTATCAATGGTGTTGTAACGTAACAATGCAAGTTTATTCACGGCCATAAGACAAAGAAAAGGCATTAACTGCGCAATACAGTTGCGCAGTTAAGTGAAACGGGAAAATATTTTTAATCTATATCCGTCGAAAAAAGGATTTTTTGACAATTAATTTCACTGCGCAGTTCGGTTGCGTACCTGGGTATGCATTTTTGTGTTGTGAAAGACAATGAATGTTTTTCCGGATTAAAAACAGAAGAAGATGACACAACGAATCAATGGAGACGATCTGCTGGACCTCGGATACCCTCAGGGACCGGCACTGGGAACAGCCTTAAAAGCGAACAAAAAAAGAAATCAATTCACCCGTGAAGAAATGCTCGCGCTATATAAAAGGGTACTGGAAAACCCGGAAGCTGCATTGGAAGACCCTTTGATGAAAGATGTAGCGGCGGCATTGATCGCAGAAAGAGAAGAACCAAGCAAGATCATTTCTTTAAATAACACCCCACCAACCTACGCCATCTATGGAGAAGGCTTCATCGAGAAGGGTGCCCGCGCGCAGATGGACACTGCTATTAAACTACCGGTAGCCGTGGCGGGCGCCCTTATGCCCGATGCACATGCGGGTTATGGCCTGCCGATCGGCGGTGTGTTGGCGACGAAGAATGCGGTTATTCCTTATGGAGTGGGCGTGGATATCGGATGCCGTATGGCGTTATCGATATATGATATTCCGGAAAATTATTTTAACGAAAATAAAGACCGGTTTCGCCGCGAACTGATCGCGCAAACCATCTTCGGTGCAGGTCAGGGATACAAAGGAGCTGCGCGTGCAGAACATGCCGTGCTGGATAATGCTTCATTTGGAATGAACAGTTTTGTTCAGCATCTGAAAGACCGTGCCTGGTCGCAGTTGGGAACATCCGGCGGAGGAAATCACTTTGCAGAATTTGGTGTACTCGAATTAGCCGAACCCGATGAGGTAATGGAGTTACAGGCAGGACGTTATATTGCATTGCTGACACACTCCGGTTCACGCGGACTCGGCGCAACCATTGCCGGCCACTACACACAGCTCGCCAAAAAAATCTGTCAGCTACCACACGAAGCAGTGAACCTGGCTTACCTGGGTTTGGATACACAGGAAGGACAGGAATACTGGGAAGCGATGAACCTTGCCGGTGATTACGCCTCTGCCTGCCACGAAGTGATCCATAATAAAATGGCAGCAGCCATAGGAGCACAGGTCTTGGCGAAAGTGGAGAACCATCACAACTTTGCCTGGAAAGAACAACTGAATGGAGAAGAAGTAATCGTACACCGCAAAGGAGCGACGCCGGCTGCAAGAGGAGTAATGGGCATCATTCCCGGATCTATGGCCGCGCCAGGTTTCCTGGTACGTGGCCGCGGAGAAACCGATGCGATCAACTCTGCTTCTCATGGCGCAGGTCGTCAGATGAGCCGCACAGCCGCGGTAAAAAATCTTTCAAAAGAAGCATTAAAAGCGGCGCTTGTTGCGAATGAAGTGGAATTGATCGGCGGTGGAATGGATGAGGCGCCGATGGCATATAAAGATATTCACCAGGTAATGGCTGCACAAACAGATCTGGTAGATGTGGTGGCTACTTTTAAACCGCGACTCGTGCGCATGGCGGCAGATGGAAGCAGGGAAGATTGAGTTTAATCCGGCCACACCCGGATTAAACAATGTGGAAATGTGCCCGCCTCCGGCGGGGCCATGAGAAAATGTGAGAAATGCTTCTTCCTCCTCTCCTGGTAAAGGACAATTCATACATTAAAGGAGAATGAATAAAACAAAATAACCCGCTTGTTATAGCGGGTTATTTATTTATAATGATTGGTTGCAACAAAAGCGAACCACTTATAAACGAAGCATAGATGCCTCCGGATTTCATAGAGGGATTATTTTTTTATGCACAGGCTGAAACCCTTGTCCGGCGCCGATATACGAATACAAAATTGATATGGTTTTCAAAAAAAAATATAGTTCTGAAAGGGTTGGTATGGCATGGCTTTGGGTTTCTGCTTCACATGTTTCAGAGGCCTTTGAACATGCAGGGGACAAAGCCGAAAACCCCTTTTCAAAATGAGTAGGCATCACAGTCTAAATTTTAAGTTATGAAAACCAGAGAACTTAATGCCCAGGAATTACAACAAACAAACGGTGGCTTCATCGGTGGTATTTTGGGCGGCGACAACGGAATGCTCAACATCAGTAATGGCTTCCAGCTGGGATTCCAGCACACAAACGACGACGGTGAATCAACCAGCTTTATGCTTGGTGATGCATTTAATCTGAATTTCCTCGCTAACGACTAAGCCCGCACCAGGCTTAATATATATAAAGGGATAAACAACTTGTTTATCCCTTTATATTCTTTTCAAAATTTCCTATGTCATCTGCCCGGAAAATAGTACCCCTCGCTGCGATTCCCCATTCGGTGGAACAGCATTTATCACGGACCAATCGTCCTACACGTATCATCTATCTGACGATACTTTTCACCGTGTTCGCTTGTTTTATTCTTTTGTTTGTTATTCATACAGACGTAACCGTTAAAAGTGGTGGAACCATCAAATCACTTACCGAACGAAACGAGATCAGAACCGGTACCGATGGTGTTATCGATTCATTGTATGTGCAGGAGAATAGCGTAGTGAAAGCCGGACAACCACTTATGAAAATACGTTCTGCGGCGCTCGAACAAAAAAATGCAGCGCTTGCACAACAATATAAAGAATTGGAAGCTCAGGTAAACGATCTGCGATTCCTCACTAGCGGCCGGTACGACTCTTTGTCGTCCGCCGTTTACCAACAACAATACAGGTATTATCTCCAGCGGCTCGCCGAAGTGAACAACCGGGTCAGCCTGGCCGTTAAAAACTTCGACAGGTTTGCTTATCTCTATCAACATAAAGCTGTATCGGCCCTCGAATACGATAAAGCATCTTTCGAAAAGACTTCCGCGCAAAGCGAGGCCGCACTGATCAAACAACAACAGCAGAGTTTGTGGCAGACAGAACTTACGAACCTCAACAACCAGCTTCAGCAGTTGTCGGCCCAGCTCGGTATCAATGAAGAATATGTAGCGCAGTATGAAATCAAGGCACAAATAGATGGCACCGTGCAGGGGCTGAAAGGCGTTCAGCCCGGCAACGTAGTTGGAAGTGGTGAAGTGATCGGTGAAATATCACCGGAAGGAGGATTACTGGCAGAAGCTTATGTGCTGCCAAAAGATATTGCGCTCATCCGTACAGGACAAAACGTGAAGATGCAGGTGGATGCCTTCAATTACAATGCATGGGGTGATGTGGAAGGAGTAGTGGAATCAATTTCGCCCGATGTATTCACCACAGAAGGACAACCCTATTTCAAAGTCCGGTGCCGGTTAGACAAGACACAACTGCAATTGAACAATGGATATGCCGGGCAATTAAAAAAAGGCATGACCATACAGGTCCGCTTCAAAATTGCCCGACGCTCGCTGTTTCAATTGCTTTCAGATAAATTGGAAGATTGGCTCAATCCAAACGATGTAACCAATGGCCCGACAGCAAAAAAATAAACAACGGACTTCCTGGCTGGCAAATTGGCTTGGCAAAAAAATGAACGCGTCGCGCAGACGCCGTAAGGGAATTGTAATACGCCAGCAGGATCTTACAGATTGCGGAGCTGCCTGCCTGGCCTCCGTAGCCGCGTGGTACGGGCTGCGCTACCCGATCGCGCGCATACGCCAGTTGGCATCCACCGATAAAAAAGGAACCAATGTCCTCGGACTCATCGAAGCAGCACAACAACTGGGCTTTTCCGCCAAAGGCGTGAAAGGCGAAGCGGAAAGTGTTTTTGAAATACCACTGCCCGCTATCGCACATGTGGTTTTGCCGAATGGCCTGCATCACTACGTGGTAATATATGAAGTGAATGAAACAGCCGTACAGGTAATGGATCCGGGAAGCGGCACCTATACCACCATCAAACATGCGGATTTTAGAAAGTTGTGGACAGGTATTCTTGTTTTGCTGGCACCACTGCCGGCATTTGAGGCAGGAGATCATACCGTGCCGCCACTCACACGCCTCTGGCAATTACTTCGCCCGCATCGCTTATTGCTGATACAAGTGTTAATCGGCGCTATTTTTTATACCATACTCGGACTGAGCACTTCCATTTTTCTGCAAAAAATAATTGACAACATTATTCCCGATTCAAATCAAAATCTGCTCAACACACTGAGCCTGGTGATGATCGGCATCCTGCTTATTCAACTGTTCATTAATTACACCCGCACATTGCTGACCATGCAAACCGGTCAACAGATCGATGCACAGTTGATATTGGGTTATTATAAACACCTGCTGCGATTACCGCAATCGTTTTTCGATACTATGCGTACGGGTGAAATCATTTCCCGGTTGAACGATGCTGTCAAAATCCGTGTATTTATCAACGAAGCGCTGGTATCATTTGCCGTTAATCTTTTTATCCTGGTCTTTGCATTTGTATTGATGTTTACCTCCTACTGGAAGCTGGCGCTGATCATGCTGGTGGTAATTCCGCTCTATGCTGTTATCTACTATTTATCCAATAAGATCAACAAGCGGACACAACGCCGATTGATGGAAGACAATGCAGAGCTGGGCGCCCAACTCGTGGAGTCTGTAAATGCGGTGAGCACGATCAAACAATTTTCACTGGAAGAGTATGCCAATGTGAAAACGGAAAACCGGTTTGTCAAACTGCTTGGTTCCGTTTATCAATCCGGCGTCAACACCGCCGGCATCAATGCCGCTACCAGTTTTGTATCGGGATTGTTTATCGTGGTGTTGCTATGGACGGGAGCCACCTTTGTGTTGAACCGCGGCATTACACCCGGCGAGTTACTGGCTTTTTATGCGCTTGTCGGTTACTTCACCGGCCCCGTGCTTTCGTTGATCAACATGAACAAGATCATGCAGGATGCGCTCATTGCTTTTGACCGTTTATTCCAGATCATGGATCTTGATCGCGAAGAATATGAGAATAAGATCACGTTGGAAAAAGACATGGTAGGCGATGTGGTACTGAAGGAAGTGAACTTCCGCTATGGCACCAGGGCCAGCGTATTTGCCAATCTTTCTGTTACGTTTCCTGCGGGAAAAGTAACCGCCATAACAGGTGAAAGCGGCTCCGGAAAAACGACACTGTTGGCATTGCTGCAGAATCTATATCCCCTGCAGTCAGGCAGCATTCATATTGGGGAATATGACCTGAAATATATCAGTCCGGGCAGCCTGCGGTCTGTGGTAGGCGTCGTGCCGCAGAAAGTCGACTTGTTTGCAGGTACCGTATTGGAGAATATCGCCGTTGGGGAATTTGAGCCGGACATACGCAAGGTGATCCGCATCTGCAAAGAGACCGGCATCCTGGAAATGATCGAGTCGCTGCCGGGCGGCTTTGATACAATGCTGGGAGAAAATGGCGTAAACCTCTCCGGAGGACAGCGGCAGCGCCTCGCTATCGCACGCGCGCTTTACCGCGATCCGGAAATCCTCGTACTGGATGAAGCCACCTCTTCACTTGATTCTTTATCCGAGCAATATATACAGGAAGCATTGTCCCAATTACAACAACAAGGGAAAACAATCATCATTATTGCTCACCGGCTGAGCACCGTGGTCTTTGCCGATAAGATTGTGGTATTGCATAAAGGTGAGCTGGTAGAAGAAGGTAGTCATGAAATGTTGTTAAAGAAAAAAGGCGCCTACAGTGGTTTGTGGGAGCGTCAGTTTCCGGCACAGAAAAAAACGCGGAGAAAGAAAACGGATACTGAACAAGCAATAAGTCCCAAATGAAAAATTTCTAAAACCAGTTCATTGCAGATATGAAAACACCAACGCTTATCATTTGCCTGTTATTGTCTGCCGCTTGTACGGCACAGGTCTTAACGCTTCAACAATGTATCGATACCGCACTCCGGCGTAATATTCCCTTGCGGGATGTACGGCTGGCATCCGAAGCTGCCGATCGCAATGCGGATATCGCCAAAGCTTCCATGATGCCTGACCTTTATGGTAGTGTGAATCAGGGCGTGAACTTCGGACGCAATGTGGATCCGTTTACGAACGACTATGTACAGCGCACGATTGATTTCGGTAGTTATGGCCTGTCATCTTCCGTTACATTGTTTAGTGGAAACTCGATCCGCAACAACGTAAAGCAGCAGCAACTCGAAGCCAATGCCTCCAAACTCGATATCGAAACCGTGCGCCAGCAAACACGGTTGAATGTTACGCTTGCTTACCTGCAGGTATTGAGCACCGCCGAACAACTCGAGGCTGTACGCAAACAGGCACTCGCCAGCGAGGAACAGCTTAAACGTCTTGAGCTGCGGAAGAAAAAAGGCGTAACGGCCGCGTCGCAGGTGAGCGACCTGCAGGGACAATTGCAGAATGACCAACTCGCTATTGTTGATTTGCAGAATACATTGGAGTGGTATAAAATGGAATTGGCCCAGCACATGAATGTGCCCTATAATAAGGATATCCGTTTGCAGGCTATAAATATTGATGGCATGACGAAAGCTGTAAGTCAGGGAGCGGGCAATGTGTATAGCCGCGCGCTTGGCGTGTTGCCGCAGGTACGTGCAGCGCAGTTACGTTCGGAGAGTGCGGCTTATCGCTGGCGTTCAGCAAAAGGCCTGCGGTATCCGCAGGTGATCCTTGGCGGAACGGTGCAGACGGTATACGCAAGTTCGGCACGAATCGCCAACGATAAAGTGGCTTTCGGCGATCAGTTTTGGAACAACCGCTTTGCCACCCTCAACCTGGGAATACGCATACCCATCTTTACCGGTGGGGCTATCCGCAATCAAATAAAGCTGGCAGATGTACAAAGAAAACGTACGGCCTTAGCGGAAGAAGCCAACCGGACAGAAATATGGCGGCAGATCGAAAGGGCCGATGTGGCCATGGTTAATGCCAGACAAAAATATCAGGCACTGCAAACACAGATCAGCGCTTACGAAGTTTCTTATGAAGCCGCAGAAGCGCGTTTTGTAACCGGTGTTGACGGCTCGCTGAATTACCTGCTGGCAAAAAATAACCTCGATCGTGCCCGGCAAAATATGATCCTTGCCAAATACGACCTGGTATTAAAACAACAGGTGCTCGAGTATTACAGCAATGGCGATTGGTAATAATTATTACCGGCCATAAGTATAAAACGTCGTGTCGCTGCGGGATAAAACTTCACCGGGATAAGTGTAGATAAGCCACACTTCGCGCGTAACATATCCCTGCGCATCGGTGAGATAATTATACTCCCAGCGCTGGTACAGTTCACCGCTACGGTTCATATTGTAATAGCGCCGGCTTTTAACGAGATGGGTAACAGGCTTGCCATACATATCGGGTAAATGACCTTTGTAAAAATCTTTTTGAGGTTTATCGGTATAAAACTCAAATGCAATGGAGTCGCGTTGATTTAATGACGGATTGGATACATTGGTGTAATCATTCAACCAATAACTATAATTACCGTCCCGGTAAAATTTCCTGTAATCATTTTTATACGTACCCCAATCTGCCTGGTTACGGATTTCTTTTCCTTCACTATCGTATTGATATAACAAGGTGTTATTGATCGTACCGTTTTGCCGGATCGTACGGCTTGAATCGATATAACCATTTGAACCGGTGCGGAACCAGCCGGATTGAGTTGGGGTGGAACCCGTGAAACCAGCAAGGCGGTAACCGCTTCCTTCAAACATATAGCGGGAGAGATACACATCGGACGGTGTGCGGCTGTAAACCTGCCGGATTTCAACGTTTCGTCCGTTGTAGGTATAACGGGTGGTATCTGTCTCGCCGTTAAGGTGATGAATGGCGGAAACCACACGATAGGGAGAGGAAGAACGATCCCCGTTACTTTTCCGGCAGGCGACAAAACAGGCCACCAATAAAAAAACCAGGCAGAAACGCATATTTATTGATTTTGATGATCCGTAAAAATGCGTAACTGCCCGGTTTTGCCAATCCACCGAAACAGTGATTTATGCCGTTTTTTCTTTTGCCAGGAAATCCGGCAGCATCTTACCAATGATTTCGTTCCAGCCACCCTGAAAACTTTCCGCAGCAAAATCGGGTCCTTTGGGAAATGTTTCAATGCCGTGATGGCTGAGCCTTATCCAGCTCTGATTATCTTTTTCTCCCAACTCAATGTTTACAATGGAGTAACCCGGATGTGCATCATAGCGCCAGCTAAACTGTAACCTGTGCAACGGAACGACATCCGTGATCTCACAAATATGAATGTATTGTTCTCCCTTGTGGCCGGTGCCGGGAAAACGAAAGCGGAATCCGACTTCGGGTTTAAAATCATCGAGGTTAAAAAACCATTGACGCAATTGCTCTTTGTCTGTCAATGCCTGCCACAGGCGCTCAACCGTTACGGGAATTGTACGTTCGGTGACAACAGGTTGATTTTTTATAAGGTCGGGAAACTTTTCATACGCAACAGCGGCATAACTCAATGCGGTATCTGACTGGTGATCGTCTTCTCCCAATGTATGAACAGTATCGCTGCCACTCAACCGTTCTTCCAGTTGATCGAGCAGATCATGGAAACCGGCAGGAGCTTTCACGGCAAAATCATCAGTGAGTTTGCTATACGTTAACTCGAGGCGGGTGCTATTGGCAGACACCTCGGAAAGTTTCCACTCGGCTAATTCCTTTTCCCATGTCCAGGAAAACAGATGTGGTTCATCGATCTGTACGATCTCACCGTACGAAACGGAATGGTCTTTATCGGCAAAATGAAAACTGATCTTGCCGCCGGGACGAAAGTCCATTTCAATATCGGTAAACCAGAAACGAAGTTGTGCGGGATCGGTGATCGCTTTCCATACCTGTTGGATGGAATGGGGTAGTAACCGTTCGAATACAACTTTGTAGCCATCGGGCTGCCGGCTGAGTTGACCAAGATGTGCCATAGGAAAAAATTAAGATGAAGGTTTGGGGTTTTGTTCCTTGAGAAAAGATTCGAGTGCATCGAGTTTGGTTTCCCAGAACTTTCTGTACTGTTCTATCCAGGCGGATACCTGCTGAAGCTGGTGCAGGTTGGCCTGGCAATATCGTTCGCGTCCTTCCTTGCGCACATGAATGAGTCCGCATTCGGTAAGGATCTTTATGTGTTTGGAAATGGCGGGCCTGCTGACGGGGAAATGGTCTGCTACGGCGTTGAGGTTCAAAGACTGACTGGCCAGCAGGCCAATGATGGCGCGGCGTGTAGGATCTGCTATGGCCTGGAAAACATCTCGACGCATAAAAAATATATTTGTAACCGTTCGGTTACAAATATAAGTCAAATTCAAAATTAAAAAATCAAAAGAGGCATCTGATCGCTTTGCGCCTGAGCATGAACGAGTTGTTGCTATTGACTTATTCACTTATTGACTTATTGCCGGGTAACCGAGCCGGAAAAAACCTCATATTATATGACTAAATTACTTAGTAATTAATGGCTAAATAGTTTAGCTTTGTTTTGAAATGTTGATGAGATGTCCGCCTTCAATGCCGAACATATTGCTGCACTCCGGCAGGAGTTATTGCGCTGGCAGGGTTACCGGCCGCTCACCGGCGCATGTGCAGAACCGGCGTTAGGTCCGTTGAACAGCGCATTTCCCAATGGCATATTTGCTACAGGAGCGGTGCATGAATTCATAGCGGCACGTGCAGAAGACATGGCTGCCACATCGGGATTTATTACTGGTCTGTTGCATACGCTATTGAAAAAGGACAATCCATCTTTATGGATAAGTGCTGCCAGAAATATATATCCTCCTGCCTTGGCCGCATTTGGTATACCGGTTCATCAAATGCTGTTCGCAGATCTGCGACGCGAAAAAGATGTGTTATGGACATTGGAGGAAGCGTTGAAATGTACCCCGCTGAATGTGGTGGTGGCAGAAGTACGTCAACTCGATTTTACATCGTCGCGCCGGTTACAATTAGCGGTTGAGACGAGTGGCGTTACGGCATTGATCATACGCCCGCAACCGCGTGTGCTTGACAGTACTTCTATTGCGCGTTGGCAAATACGATCGTTGCCGGGATCAATAGACGATGATCTGCCGGGCGTAGGATTTCCGCGCTGGAAAGTGGAATTGCTGCGCGTACGTAATGGTAAGCCGGGAAGTTGGGAAATAACGTGGCGGGACGGACAGTTTGCGTTTAAGGAAGAAACTGTTCCTGCGAAAAAAATTATACCGATGCGAAAAACAGGATAACCATGAGTACACGGTATGTGGCGGTGTGGTTGTGTTACCCACAGACAGATTGGTATACGCGGCGGAATGCCGAACGGGCGAACAGGCCGGTGGTCATTCAATGCGTGGAACGTAACCGTCGCATCATCGGTGAAGTAAACTATAAAGGAGAGGCAGCGGGTCTGCAAAAAGGCATGACCATCACGGATGCGCGGGCGTTGGTGCCGGAGTTGGAGATCATTGAAGAAGAGAATGGGTTGCTGGAAAAAATAATTCAGGCTTTAGGATTTGCCTGTATACGGTTCACGCCGGTTGTTGCGATGAACCAACCTGATGGGTTATTATTTGATGCCAGTGGCTGTGCACATCTCTGGGGTGGCGAACAACCCTACCTGGAGGCGATAGAAAAATGTCTACGGCGCTGGGGTTATGCTGCGCGTGCGGCCATGGCGGATACGATTGGAGCTGCATGGGCCGCGGCCAGATATGCCGATGAAAAATGGATTGCACCAGGCGAACAACTGAAAGCAATGCAATCGTTGCCGCCGCAGGCGCTGCGACTGGAAGAAACGGTTATAGCAAAACTGTTGCAGCTCGGACTTCAACCGATCGGCCGGTTCATGGGTATGCCGCGAAGAGCATTGCAACGTCGCTTTGGTTCCACCTTATTGGAGCGGCTCGATCAGGCTCTGGGTTTTGCAATAGAACACCTGGAACCCTTGGTGCCGCCGGTTCCTTATGCAGAGCGATTGCCCTGTCTCGATCCGATCGTCAGCGCAACTGGTATTGAGATAGCCATAGAACAACTATTGGACAGCTTATGCAAGCGTTTGGCAAAAGAAGGAAAAGGAGTACGTGAAGCGGTGTTGAAATGTTTCAGAGTGGATGGACATGTGCAACAAATACAAATCAATACCACACGTCCTTCAATACAGCCGGTGCATCTGCAAAAGCTGTTAGCGTTAAAAATAAATACGCTGCAGCCAGATCTTGGATTTGAATTATTTATACTAGAGGCCACGCGTGTGGATGATGCTGAGCCTGAGCAACAGCGCATATGGGACGGAGGGAGTTCCGACAAAGCTGTGCTTGCAGAATTGCTGGACCGGATAGAAGGAAAGCTGGGAAAAGGAATGATACATCGTTATCAACCGGCGGCGCATTACTGGCCGGAAAGGGCATACAGTCGCATTGAACCGTTTGCCGAAAATAAGAACAATGAATGGCCGGTGCCTGTTCAGCGTCCGCGACCGGTTTGTCTTTTTCCGAGACCCGTATCCATTGAAGTAACGGCACCGGTACCCGATTATCCGCCGATGTTGTTCCGGTATAAAGGAAAACTGCACAAGGTAAAAAGAGCCGATGGTCCTGAGCGCATTGAACAGGAATGGTGGCTGCAGTCCGGTGATCACCGTGATTACTATACAGTGGAAGATGAAGAGGGAGTAAGGTTCTGGATCTTCCGTGACGGGCATTATGACGCGAAGAGACAAAGGCATTGGTATTTGCATGGAATCTTCGCGTGAGGGAAAGGTTATAAGTTTTAAGTAATAAGTAGTAAGTAAAACAGCCGTTATCAGCCCATGTTCGTGTTTTCAGGAACTGGTAATAGAGGTAGGAGCGGTCGCTTAAATCTTAGCGCCTTTGCGTGGAAAAACATTCACGACTCCCGAGGCTTCGGGATCACTATTCACGACTTTGCTTTTTTGACACTTCGATAAACTCAGTGTGACACTTTGAATTGCTACAGCGAACTACAAACAACGTCTAACTTCTCCTTTCTCCGCGGAGCATCGCACCCCGAAGAAATGATCGCGCAGGCCGCGGCGCTTGGATATACAGCTATTGCCATCACAGACCGCAATACGCTGGCGGGCATTGTACGCGCGCATGTGGAAGCAAAAAAGAAAGGCATAAAATTTATTCCCGCTGCAAGACTGGACTTGCGTGACGGTCCTTCTTTACTTGCCTATCCTACAGACAAATATGCCTATGCAAGACTCTGTGTCTTGCTGAGCAAAGGCAATCTGCGTACAGAAAAAGGACAATGCGAATTGTATAAAAAAGATGTGTATGAACATGCGGAAGGCATGAAACTGATAGTCGTTCCTCCTGACCAACTCGATCACACGTTCAACTATGACACCTCTTTCGTTGCTGCACTAGAAGAATATCGATCAATATTGGGCAGGCAACTATATCTCGCGGCGGCAAGATATTACCAGGGAGATGACCTGAAGAAAATGCACCGGCTATGGCAATTGTCGCAGCAATACGATCTGCCACTGGTAGCGGTGAATGATGTGCACTATCACGAATCGGAAAGAAGAGAATTGCAGGATATTCTCACCTGTGTTCGCGAGAAATGTACGATCTACGATGCAGGCTTCCGGCTGCATGCCAATGCAGAACGATACCTGAAACCGGTGGAGGAAATGCAGCGCTTGTACCGGCAATACCCGGATGCGATCGAACGCGCGAATGAAATAGCGGAAGCCTGTACGTTTTCATTGAATGAATTAAAATACGAATATCCGGCAGAGATCACTGATGGCCAGCCGGCATTGGAGCGTTTGATACAATTGACCTGGGAAGGAGCGAGACGTTTATTCGGAGCAAAAGTACCGGGTAAGATCGTAAAAAACATACAGCATGAAATGACGTTTGTGCGGGAGATGAACTATGCGCCCTATTTTCTTACGGTGGCCGATATCGTGCGTGAAGCACGCAGCCGCGGTATACTCTGCCAGGGACGCGGTTCCGCCGCCAACTCAACGATCTGTTACTGTCTCGGCATTACCTCTGTAGACCCGACAAAATTCGATCTGTTGTTTGAACGGTTTATTTCTTCTGCGCGTAATGAACCGCCGGACATCGACGTAGACTTTGAGCACGAACGCCGCGAAGAAATGATCCAATATGTATATGATAAATATGGCCGCGACCGCGCAGCAATTGTGGCTACCGTCACCCAGCAACATCAGAAGGGGGCACTGCGTGATGTGGGGAAAGCCATGGGACTATCGCCTGATCTGCTGGCAAAACTTTCTGGGCTGGTGAAACCCTATTCGGATGAATGGTACGACGAAGAGCGCCTGAAAGCAACAGGATTAAGCTCGAAAGATCAGCATCTGAAAAAAGTACTGCAACTGACACGTCAGATGATGGGTTTTCCGAGGCAACTGGGGCAACATACCGGAGGATTTGTAATCACGCAGGGAAAGCTTACGGAATTGTGTCCATTACTAAATGCGCGCATGGAAAACCGCATCAATATAGAATGGAACAAAGATGACATCGATGCTTTAGGCTTTATGAAAGTGGATGTGTTGGCACTGGGCATGCTCACCTGTATCCGGAAAACATTCGACCTGCTGAAACAGCATTATGGAATCGATCATACGCTGGCAAGTATTCCGCAGGATGATCCGAAAGTATATGAAATGATCAGCCACGCCGATACGATCGGGGTGTTCCAGATTGAAAGCCGCGCACAACAATCGATGTTGCCGCGGTTAAGACCAAAAGAATTTTATGACCTGGTAATAGAAGTGGCCATTGTAAGACCGGGGCCAATACAGGGAGACATGGTGCATCCGTATCTAAGGAGACGCGATGGGCTGGAAGACGTTTCGTATCCGTCGAAAGAGTTAGAAGCCATATTGAACAAGACATTGGGTGTGCCGTTGTTCCAGGAGCAGGCGATGAAGATTGCTATTGTGGCCGCAGGGTTTACGCCGGCTGAGGCCGATGAACTGCGCAGAAGTATGGCTACGTTCAAAGCGCATGGTAAAGTGAGTGCGTTTGAGCAGAAGCTGATCGGCGGCATGATAAAAAATGGCTATAAAGAAGACTATGCTAAACGTGTATTCCGGCAACTGGAAGGATTTGGAAGTTATGGATTTCCGGAAAGTCATGCTGTGAGTTTTGCGCTGCTGGTATACATTTCTTCCTGGATCAAATGTTACTACCCCGATGTATTTGCGGCGGCCATCCTCAACAGTATGCCCATGGGATTTTATCAGCCGGCGCAACTGGTGATCGATGCAAGAAAACATGGCGTAACGGTGAAGGAAGTGGATGTGAACCACTCGTACTGGAACAACACACTCGAAGAGCAGGCGGGTGCCTATAAGGTATTGCGGTTAGGTTTCCGGCAGGTAAAAGGATTGCGGGAAGATGATATGGAAATGCTTACAACGCGGCGCGGAGAGGGATATCGTACGGTAGGGGCATTATGTGATGCGGGTGTGCCGGTGAATGCGTTGGAGCGGTTGGCCGAAGCCGATGCTTTCCGGTCGATGGGCATGGACCGGCGGGCCGCGATGTGGCAGGTGGCTGCGTTAACGGATCACCCGGAAAAACTATTTGCCGGCCAGGCATCGGAAACGGAGCAGGAGCCTGCAATCCCGCTGCCGCAGATCAGTGAATCGGAGCAGGTGGTGCGGGACTACGGGAGCATGGGATTATCGATCAAGGCGCATCCGGTGAGTTTTGTGCGGGAAAAACTGGAACTGTTACGGATCCGGTCGGCGGCTGATCTGGAGCAGGTGAAGGACAAGGAAAAAGTGAAAGTGGCGGGACTGGTATTGGTACGTCAGCGGCCGGGTACGGCCAGCGGGGTCTGTTTTGTGACGCTGGAAGATGAAACGGGGGTAGTAAATGCGGTAGTCTTTGCCAACCTGTTTGAACGGGACCGGAAGGAAATTCTGCAGGCGAAATTGCTGATGATCGAGGGGCGTTTGCAAAGGGAGGGTGAGGTGGTGCACATCATAGCGGAGCGGTGTCATAATATTACCAGGTTGATGGCCGGTCTGGTCGGTGGCGGGCGGGAGGACTTGCCGGTGCTGACCCTGAGCCGTGCGGACGAGAAGGATGGCGAGCTGCCGGACTACCGGAAGGATGTGCGGCGGTTGAAAGCGGAGAGGGGCGGTCCGGATCTGCGGATACCGGAGGCGCGGAATTTTAAATAGGAATGGTGGAAAAAGTCTTAAAAAAAATGCGTTTCGCTGTGCTAAATGTTTGAAAATCCCTATTTTTGCTGCCCCGAAAGGGGAAAAATTCCTCCTTAGCTCAGTTGGTTAGAGCATCTGACTGTTAATCAGAGGGTCGCCCGTTCAAGTCGGGCAGGGGGAGCAAGAAAGGGGCAAGCAATTCTGTTTGCCCCTTTTTTATTTGCCTATTATCTACTATTCTTAATACTAACTAACCTTTTCAATTGCAAATCTCACAATGCACTTACGTGTTAAACCACCAAAGCGACTAGAAATAGATTGGCGTAATTTAGCTGTATAGAAGTAATTAATAAGATTAACAAAATGGATTTTGAATTTTCCCCAATAGTACCAAGTGGGTTTAGAGGATCAGTCAAATTGATTTCCGGCGGTAACATCCAATTACTTCCCAATATCTCCTACCTGATTTGTCGTGAGGGGAATTCCATACTAAATGTCTTCGAAATCAGGTTCGAATATCATTGCAGTCCCTTCAGGCAGGCTTCGATTCTGGAAGAATATTTGGCTGTTGGCTATGAAGAGTATTTCTATCTCTACGACTTGAAGCAGGACTTAAATTTGGCGGCAATAAAAATGGATGGGTATTTTTCCCACTTGTACTTTGATTCTGATTCCTTCTACATTTCAAGTGCTGGAAGCATATATTGTGTAACTAAGAAAGGTTCAATCTTATGGATAAACACTGATCTTGGAGTTGATGGTGTTTTGATTAAAAATTTTGATAATGGGAAAATTTTCGGCACTGGTGAATGGGATCCTCCTGGAGGATGGCGAGATTTCATACTTGATAAGGTAGACGGACGATTACTCTAAGATTTCACTTAAAGTCTGTAAATCAGCAAAGCAGCGCAACTTAAGATTTTCTGAATTTGAAAAGGGAATTCATTTAAAGTCACATAATATCTTTCGCGGCAAATCAAACGCAAGCACAACCGGTTCTGCAAAGTCAATTTAACAATTTTACGCCAACGAATAATAGGATCAAAAACGGACAGTTAAGTAAAGTATATAAATATCTATCGTCCCACTAAAATTGTTTATTAAATAGCTCTGTAAGCTCCCCCTATATTCGGGCCATTCGTAATTAGAGTTTTCAGTTTTTTAGTATTCAAAAAAGGTTGGATTAATAAATTCAACCGGCGGTACATTTCCCAGCGATTCGTGAGGTCTTTCGTAGTTGTAATCGTGCTGCCTCTCCTCAGCCATTTGCCGTACTTTCCTTAGGCTGTAAAACAAATAAGCATCAGTAATTCTTTCCTTAAACAACCATTGTTGCGTTCTACAAATCCGTTCTGCATAGGTTTGCCTGGTTGTATGAACTGTAGCCTGATTTGTTTGTTATCGCACCATTGTTGCAATCTGTCACTGATAAATTCGGGACCATCGTCTACACGTATTCGCGCTGGTTTTGTTCTTCGTTCTATTAACTGTTCAAGTGTTCGGATCACTCTGAGTGCTGGCAGCGAAGTATCGATTTCGATAGCCAGCGACTCACGGTTATAATCATCGATGATATTCTGCAGTCTGAACCTTCTGCTGTTTACCAGAGTAAGGTCGCTGGATCATACCGACGTTTTGGAAGAATTTCCGAGACAGCAGGGAAGCATAGGAAGAAGTAGTGATAGTTTATGTGGCCGCTTTTTTATTGTCCTTTGAACAAAACTTGTAAAAAACTACCGGGATCGACATAAACAGTTAAACAATACAAATTTATCATGCTTCGTTTTTACGTTCACCCATTGCCATCTTCTTTATCTCCTCCTCAAACCAGGGCAGGTAGTTTTCAATTTGTGACACCAGGAAATAAGGAAGGTTCAATAAATAAAATGTCTTTTGTCCAGATGTTGTGAGAACAGAAATACTTAGCTTACCTGCATAGAATCGTATGGCCATATTATGCGGAGCCATGTCCATAAACAGATGTAAAGAACGTAATCGGCCGTTGGCTCCTGATTTTACCTCAAGAGGTATCAACTTCCCGTCATACTGATATAAATAATCTATCTCTGCTACGGCCGTGTTTTTCTCTCTTACCCAAAAATTAAGACCATGTAAGGCACTATATTGTCTTGCCAGTAATTCCTGTCCGACAATGTGCTCTATCATTGTACCGCCATATACTGAATTAAGATCTGCTGTTCCTATTATTTCCTTCTGTATGCCGACAAAATAATTCAGCATCCCTGTATCTAAATACTGCAGCCGTGGCGATCTTTCATAATCAGGTTGAAGCGGAAGTACAGGACTGGTTTGTGGATAGATCAGGTGAATTAGCAAGGCCTTTTCCAATGTGCGCAATGCCTCGCCCATTTCCCTTGACTTATAAGTTGAGTTGCCAAACCCCTGAAACTTTATTCGTTTCCCTGCTTCGGCAAAACAAGAACGAATGGCATGTCGGATATAATTCGCCTGTGCGTTGTTTGCCGCATATTTTTCTACATCGTCCATATAAGAAACCAGGAGTGACTCATAGGTAGTAGTTAAAGCAGTCAGATCCTTATCCCTCGCATACTGTTCGATTATCTCAGGCATCCCGCCAATCACGCAGTAAGTGCGAAATAGCTGCATTAGTTTATCATGTGCAAAGTCCGCCAACGGAATGTTCTTTAGTTGTTCAAGTGCTGCTGTTTCGTCAACGGCCCCTAAAAATTCAGGAAAAGAAACTGGGTGTATTACCAGGTATTCTACCCTTCCAACCGGAAAACTAATCTCTGTATTGAACAGACTTTCCAGCATTGATCCGGCCGCAACAACCGGGATGTCCGGCTCCTCCTCATAGAAATAACGAAGCTGCTGTAAGGCTTCAGGAACTTCCTGGATTTCATCTATAAAAATGAGCGTCTCCTTTCTTTTTGCAAACGAAAGGTTTTTGAGGAAAAATAAGGACTGCAGGAGGGTATCAAAATTGCTGAATTCCGCAAAGGGTTTCCTGTCTTCGGGAAGCTCTAAATTGAGATAAAGATATTGCTCAAATTCAGCAGCAAACTGGCGCACCACCGTTGTTTTTCCAACCTGTCTGGCGCCCCGGATAACTAAAGGTTTTCGGGCATCCCGATGACGCCATTTTTGCAACTCCTCCAAAATATCCCTCCGAAACATGTAACAAAGTTAGGGTATTATTTTAATATAATTGTATTAAAATTAGGGATATATTAAAAATAAATCGTAACGAAATTAGGGATACTTACACATCAATTAAACGATTGCCTGAACTCCAAAGGGGACAATTTGGTTTTCGTCTTGAATAGCTTACTAAATGATTGCGAGTGCTCAAAGCCCAATTCGTAAGCAATTTCGCTGACCGATAAATGAGTGGTAGATAATTTTTCTTTGGCTTTTTCTATCAGCTTTTCATGTATATGTTGCTGTGTGCTTTGCCCGGTAAGCACTTTCAATAGACCACTTAGATACTTGGGCGATACGTTTAAGGTTTCTGCAATATATTGTACCGTAGGCACACCTTTTGAAATCAGTTCTTCATTGTCAAAATAGCGGGCAAGCAAATCCTCCAGTCTTTCCAAAATCTGGTGATTGGCTTTTTCTCTTACAATAAATTGACGGTGATAGAACCTTTCAGAATAATTGAGTAAGGCTTCAATATGTGAGACAATGATCTGCTTACTAAATTGATCAATATTGGAATGATACTCCTGCCGGATGTTGTCAATAATCCCATTCAATGTTTTTTCTTCCTTATTTGACAGAAACAATGCTTCATTTACCGAGTAATCAAAAAACTCGTATCGCTTAATGTTCCTGGCCAATGAGGTATTCCAAAAGAAATCCGGGTGGATAAGCAACATCCACCCGGAACGTTCTTTGGTAGTATGATTGCCTAACTGGATTTTAAAAACCTGGTTAGGCGCAATGAAAAACATAACTCCTTCATTAAAATCAAAAGCATACTCCTGTTGCCCATACTTCATTATTCCTTCAATGCCCCGTTTAACCGAAACCTGGTAGAAGTCAAAGATCCAGTTTACTTCGTTGGTGTCTGGAGGGCGTTTTATGGAAGCATAGTCTACAATGCTGATCAGCGGATGATCAGGCTTGGGTAACCCTCTCAATTGGTGAAATTCGCTGATGGTTTTTATTCGTACCGTTCGATTTGGCTCCATATAACCACTTTATAGTAGTCGAATTTGCTCATTCACGTATACAGGTTCTTAGCGATACCATCTAATGTTTAATTATCAGGCCATCCGCTGCAAATTCCTGTTATGTAAATATATTTTATGCAATGCGTTTACGCTAAAAATAGTTTTGTTGCATGTCTTCCAACAATCCTATGTGTTTCGGCCGCCAGCCCAGCTGCTCCTGTGTTTTTATGCTGGTTGCCGGATTGTCAAACACGATAAAGCGACTCATCCATTCAAAATGTGCGGCGGTTTCCTCTTCTGATAAAGATGCTGTGGGTAGGTTGAGATTTTCACCTATTAATTCGGCCACTCTTTTAATTTCAATGTCCGTATCACCCACGGCATTATATAAAGCACCTTTTGCCGCTTTTTCTGCGGCCAAACGAAATAATGTTGCAGCATCTAAGCGGTGTACGGCAGACCAGCGATTCGTCCCATTTCCGGGATAGGCCGAAACACCATGTTTACGAGCCTGTGAAATGATAAACGGCACAAACCCCTGATCTCCTTTGTCGTGTACAGATGGTGATAAACGAACGGCCGAGGCATGTACGCCCTTTTCCGCTAATGCTAAAGCTGCTGCCTCCGAAAAACGAATGGAATATTTTGCTACGCTTTCTTCCGTTACAAATCCATCGTGAAGGGGCAAACCTAAAATACCGGCCGATACCACTATGGGCTTATCTGTACCGATTAAAGCCTCGCCCATAGTATCAATAGCAGTCTTATCTATTGCCGCCGCATTTTCATACCGGGAAAAGTCGTGAATAAAACCTGTGTGTATAACACCATCAGCGTTTAACGCGCCTTGTTTTAACACGTCCAGATCAGTAAGGTCGCCGATCAAAACATCTGCTCCGCTCTCGCGGATTTTTTTTGCCGATTCGTCTGAGCGGGCTAAACCAACTACCTGGTGTCCTGCACCGACCAACTCCCTGGTTACCGCAGAACCGATGAAGCCCGAAGCTCCTGTCACAAATATTTTCATTTTAATGTGTTTTTGTTGGAACAAAGTTCCGCACCATTGAAAAAACAGTTGTAGCCAAAGTTCAGGTTGTTGTAGGCAAAAAGAAATGATGAAATGGGGTACTGGCCTGTACGAGTAACAGCTAACGTACGGGTTTTGTGGCCTGCGGATTTCTTTTTCCTTAGCCGGCTTCGGGAAATAAAGTCAGATAGCATTCAGAGTGATTAGCACTTATTCTTCCGCTGCCATAACACAAAGCCTCCTGTTGCGCGCGCTGCATTGTTGTAAATCTGTGAACCTGCGCCTTCTTTTGCTGCCTGGCCGTCGTTCCTGTAACAAAACACCCTTCTCAACCGTATGTATCATATGATTACTGCCCTGAAAGCCAGCCTTTTTTGCATCCTTATATTATGCAGCCAGCATTTAAAAGCACAGGATTGCGACTGCCTGGCAAATTTTGATACGATGGTCGGCCGGGTGACAGCGAGTTATGCTGGCTTTCCCGATAAAGTAAAAAAGGATACACGGAAAGATTTCAATGCATTTACCAAGGGATTACGCCAGAAAGCACAGACCTCAAATACCACAGATTCCTGCTATCTGCTATTACGGACCTGGACAAATTATTTTAAGGATCGCCATTTACGGGTTCAACTGGATTGGCGATACCGGGAGAAAAATCCTGACGCTGTAAAAAGACTAAATGCCCTGCTTAGTAAGCCCGCCGGTTCTCCCTCAACCGGTGAAGTATTGTCCACTACCAGCAGCATCACAAAGTTGAGCCCCTCTACTTTGCTGATACGACTACCTTCATTTGAATGGAATCAAAAAGGCATAATTGATAGCCTGATCACAGCAAACGAAACATGGTTGAGTGAAACATCGAACTGGATCATCGATATCAGGGGTAATAGCGGAGGTACTGACTACGCGTTCAGCAATCTCCTGCCTTTTATTTATACAACACCGGTTAAGACATACCCGGATGAATTCAGATCTTCAAAAAGCAATATTGAAATTCTCGACGAAAGTTTAAAAGATGAAGACCTTTCAGCTACTGCAAAAGAGTTTACGCTGCGCCTGATCGGTCTGATGAAGGCCAACCCTTCCGGATATGTAAATCCTTATGGCAAGAAGTATTTCGAAAGCAAGCTTGATTCTGTCTATGCATATCCCAATCATATTGCCATATTAATAGATCGTAATAGTGCAAGCTCGGCAGAATCTTTTTTATTGACCGCCATGCAGAGCAAAAAAGTAACCGTTTACGGAGAAAATTCTGCGGGTATTCTCGATTATGATAATGCCCATTTTTTCGATATTCCTGATGATAACTTTAACCTCGTCATACCCATTGCCCGCTCTACAAGATTGCCGGACCATCCTATCGATAATATCGGTATTACACCAACTGTAAAGATCGATCCACAAAGAAAGGATAAGATCAGGTTTATCCAGGAACAGTTGGAACAAGCAGGTGGCCGATGACCACCTTTTAACAGCATTGGCATTCAGCGTTATTATGATTAAGAGCATGATATATTACCTGGTATTGCGTTAACGGAATTAGTTCAATAACTCTTCATCGGGGCAAAGCTGCATTAATGTTTGCAGCTTTTTTCATGCCTGGCTGCCAGTGAATTCCGCGACTTGTCATTTCAATACCATGCTAAGTTTAGTATAGTCATAAAATGTTTTTACGACGCCCTGCTATTGCAATTGCCAATGCAAGTTTCTATCTTCAGGATATTAATAAACCAAACCTGATTTTATGAAAAAACTTTTAACCGTTTTCTTATTAACGGCCATCATTACATTAAAGAGTACCAATGCTTCCGCTCAGACTTTCGAACAGGGTTTTATCGCGGGCTATGAGTTTGCCACGGAAAAACTGAAGATGGCAGCAGATGCACATCCTGAATGGGGGCTGATAATGGTCCAGATTACCAGACAGTATTTTGACGGTGAGGTCATTACCTTCAAAGACGCCAATGATGATTACCAAAAATGCATGCTGGCGGCCAGTTCAGTTAATACCGATTACGGCGGGTACGTTCTTTCAATGAAAGATGTCAACGCTGGCTGGAATGGTTACTATTGGGGCTTTCAGCAAGCCTGCGCAGATTTTGTGATAGGAACTTAGCCACTACTGCAGTACTATTGAATCAATAACACAAAGGCAAATAGGGTAGCCCGTTTGCCTTTGTTGATTTTTTATCTCATCACCCACGTCATACAGAACTCAATTATTTAAACCATGGGAGTGTAGGTAAAGTCGCTGTAAACCCTCCAGAAGAACATGCTGTCTTATTCAGAATGAACTTTTAGGTCGAAGCTCCAACACCTATTGCAATATCACACCCCTTAACCGCTCCTCATGTTCATCGGCCCATTGACCCAGTGCGGCAATCACAGGAATTAAGGTCTTTCCAAATTCGGTAAGACTGTATTCCACTTTTGGTGGTACCACGGGGTAAATCTTTTTCGTAATCAGTTCGTGCTTTTCCAATTCATTCAATTGGATATTTAAAACCCGGCGTGAAGCATCGGGAATTTTTCGTTGTAGTTCGCTTGGGCGTTTATGATTTTCATTGATAAACCACAATAAACGCACTTTCCATTTGCCATACAGCACTTCACCTATCAGGTCAAGCCCGCAATTCAGATTCGGAATTGTCTTTCTTTCATACATATCGCAAAGCTATAGCTATGTACCAATTAGTGCAATAGGGGAATAATTTATCCCTATATGAATCGTAATGCCGTACTTGTCCAAACTGTTTTTACCCGCCAATTTTGCCCTAAAGAAAAATCAAAATAATGGAACAGTTTAATTTCAACAACGAGTTATCAGGAAAGATCGCCCTGGTAACGGGAGGTACAAAAGGAGCCGGGAGAGCCATTGCGGAAAGGCTTTTACAAGCTGGCGCAACAGTGATCATTACCGCCAGGAACGCACCGGAGAAGGAAAATGACCAGTTGCATTTCATTCCATCCGACCTGAGTAAGGCAGAAGGCACACAAAAAGTAGTCAACGAAGTGTTATCCACTTACGGGAGACTGGATATCCTCGTAAATAATCTTGGTTCTTCGGTAACTCCAGCCGGTGGCTTCGCAGTCTTGTCCGATGATGACTGGGTGTCTACATTACAGGCTAATCTGCTCGCTCCAGTCCGGCTGGACAGAGGATTTTTGCCACAGATGATCGACCGGAAAAACGGTGTTATTATTCACATCGCTTCGATACAGGGCAAGCTGCCATTGTTCGAATCTACCTTGCCCTATGCAGCCGCAAAAGCCGGACTGATCAATTACAGCAAGAGTTTGTCGAATGAAGTTACGCCCAAAGGCGTACGTGTACTGACTGTTTCGCCTGGATGGATTAATACAACAGCATCGATAGCCTGGTTGGGCGAGATCGCGAGAAATGCCAATAGCACCGTAGAAGAAGCCCAACAAAGTGTCATGGATGCGTTGGGCGGCATACCTTATGGCAGACCAGCACAACCAGAAGAAGTTGCAGAGTTGGTCGGTTTTCTTGTTTCCCCAAGAGCCAATTATTTAACCGGGACAAATTTTGTAATCGACGGCGGCACCGTACCCACTATTTAATAACCTCATAATTTAAAAACAATGAACTTACCGAAAGTAGTATCAGATTTAGTAAACACACAAAACAGTTTTGATAGCGTTGCTTACGCAAATTGTTTTTCCGAAAAAGCCGTTGTACATGACGAAGGCAAAACACACAACGGACGAAAAGAGATTGAACTTTGGATTGCGGACGCCAACGCACGATACGAGGCCACCATGCAGCCCATAAGCTTTGAAGAAAATGGACCGGAAAGTCTTTTAAAGGTAGAAGTGTCCGGAAAGTTTGACGGCAGCCCGATTGTATTGAGTTATCATTTAGGAATAACTGATGGATTGATACAGTCGCTGAAAGTTACCGGATAAAGTACAAATGGCTGATTGCAGCCATTTTTTATGAATGGATTTTAAACAGGGCCGCGTTGTAAACGATTGTTGGTATTCCGATGTGCTGAAATTAACAAGCCGGTTAATGGCTGTTGACATTTTTTCTTTTAAAAATTAAGTTATAAGCGTCGGTGTCCCCTCCAAACGTTGGCATCACAAGCAGTAATAATACACCTCCTTCATAACTGTCTAAAAGCAGTTCTCCGTTTTTGGTTAATCCTATTCGGTTTTCCTGCTTTTTATAAAGACTTAGTAGAATATAAAACGGAGAAACAGGGGAAATTTTCCTCATTTTGAATTGAAAATAATTGTCGGATACTGTCCCTTTCAGTGTTTTGGTCTTAATAATTTTGTTTTGGCTGTACAGTGTAACCTTCAGGTGTTTTTCGTCAAGCGCTTTTAAATTAAGCCTGAAATCTTTCCTGGCTAACTGGTCCATATGGTTGAAATTCTTTAAATTTTTTTTGTCAGTAAAAGTCAGTGCACGGGCTAATGTCGGATACGAAGTGTCTGTCGATATGATTTCGTAGTCTCCATCCAGTTTAGACAACTCGTTAGAACCTAAGTTCTGCAAAAGATTATTTTGCGTAACAGGTTTAAGCGAATTACATGAACATAAGTATGCAACAAGGCAAAAAAAGCAAAGCGCTGTAAAATGATTCATGTTTTGGATAGTTTACGAGTAATAGTTATCGTCCGGGTTTTGTGGCTGCGGGGATTTCCATGATTCCCCAGCCTGGGGCGCGAACTAAAGTTAGGCAGAATTAATAGCGATTAGCACTTACTCTTTCGCTAACATGACAAAACCTCATGTCACGTGACCGGCACTATTTTAAACCTGTGAGCAGCCATAAAATCAAAGACCGGTAGCATTCCTGATACCGGTCTCCCTGATGAATATAAATCTCATCTTACTCCAGCTCGAGCTCCGGTACAAGTGGCGGGCCGACTGTTAAGTGTGTAATCGAAACTTTAGTGGGAGAGTTGTTATTGTAAATAAACGTGCCGGTAGTGGTTAATATGCCGTTCGAAGAGGTATTGATACCACTGAAATAGGTACCGGGATCCGGAAGAAACATGACCGAGGTGTCGCCGCTAATGAATTTGTCAAAATCGCTGTAGTAGTTATGTACTGCTTCCCAATCGTTGGTCGACATCCCACCTACAATAGTACCTTGCTGCATGGTAAAATGCGCACCGTTAATATGAAATCCGATGAGGTTGCTCGCATTGAAGCCGGCAAAAGAAGGAGCATAAGGTTGACCGTTTTGACCAGCAGGAACACTGAGCGGATGTATAAACATCGTTCCAAAATTTATTCCGCCCCCATATGAACTTACATATTCTCCCGTACTGGCATTTAGGGTGACATAGACCGAGTGACCCGTTTGAGGTGGTAGCCGCGCCATGTCTGTTGCTGATATCGCCGCGTCTTTTAGTTGTTCTTCAGGAACAGGTTCCGTTTTGGCTTTTGAACAGGAGACAAGCATTCCGGCCAGCGCCACATACATTAATTTTCTTTTCATCATACGTTGAAATTTTCTGTTGGATAAGGTTGTTATACTTCAAGGTACGATCATTCTGTACAAGCACCAATAGGAAGAAACCGTTACCATTTCTATAGAATAAGTTTTGCTAGTTCAGATTAACTAGTTGACGGATGTCAAAAAAAGATTGAGGTGCTTGATGAGTTGGCTAGCAGTAAATGGTAAATATTTACGAGCAACATCCAACGAATACCATTTTTTTTCCATTGTTATAAATCAAGCAGTACTCATGAGAAACTCAATCATCATTTTAAACCTTTCCCTCAATCGCCACATGATATTCCGGGTCTTCCATCACATTTACATCGATAACAGCTCCCGCATTACGCAGTAATGCCCGGCAGTCCTCGCTCAGATGACGCAGGTGCAATTTTTTGCCGGCTTGTTTATACCGTTCGGTTAATTTGTTCAGTGCTTCTATACCCGACATATCAGCCACACGGCTATCTCTGAAATCAATAATTACCTCGTCCGGGTCGCCGGACACATCGAATTTTTCCTGAAAAGCCGTGACCGATCCGAAAAACAGCGGACCGTATATTTCATAGTGTTTGACGCCTTGTGCATCTACATATTTTTTGGCCCGGATTCTTTTCGCGCTTTCCCACGCAAAAACAAGTGCAGATATGATAACACCAATCAGCACCGCCAGCGCCAGGTTGTGCAGGTATACAGTGATGGCGGCAACGAGAATGCCTACGAATATGTCGTGCCTGGGCATTTTGTTGATGATACGGAAGCTGGACCATTCAAACGTACCCACTGCTACCATGATCATTACGCCCGAGAGCGCCGCCATCGGCAATTTTCCTATGACCGGAGCACCGAATAGTATGATGCACAGAATGGTGAGTGCAGCAATGATGCCGGACAACCTTGCTCTTGCGCCTGCAGAAAGATTCACCAGCGTCTGTGCAATCATCGGACAGCCACCCATTCCAAAGAAAAAACCGTTTAGTATGTTGGCTGTTCCCTGGGCAACACATTCCCGGTCTCCATTTCCTTTAGTGCCTGTTATTTCATCTGCGAGATTTAGCGTGAGCAGGCCTTCCGTCAGACCAACGCCGGCCATAACAAGCGAATAGGGAGCGATCGTTTCCAGCATTTCCCAATTGAAAGGCACGGAAGGAATATGAAAAGGAGGAAAGCCGCCGCTAACGGATGCGATGTCATTCACTGTTTTCGTTTCTATTCCGAATACCAATACGATAAGAAATACTACTACGATAGCGACCAGCGAGGAAGGAATGAGTCTGGTAAACCGCGGGAGTATCACCACAATCGCAATCGTTAGCGCCACAAGTCCTGCCATAATCAGGAAATGTCCGCCGGTCAACCAGGCGGTACCGCTTTTGAATTGCTCCAGTTGTGCCATGAATATAATAATGGCAAGGCCATTGACAAATCCGTACATCACCGGTTGTGGCACCAGCCGGATGAATTTGCCCAGTTTAAAAAGTCCGACAACAATCTGGAAAATACCCGCCAGTGCCACGGCGGCAAAAACATATTCGAGGCCATGGGATTTCATCAGTGCAATAAGCACCACAACCGTTGCACCGGCGCCACCGGATATAAGGCCGGGACGACCACCCAGGATGGCTGTAACCAGCCCCATCATAAAAGCAGCATACAATCCGACAAGCGGTGGAAAGCCCGCCAGTATTGCAAATGACAGGGATTCGGGGATCATAGTCATGGCAACGGTAAGCCCGGCCAGTATTTCGTTTTTGTAGTTTACTTTCTGCGAAAAGTCGAACAGGCGTGGGTATGTCCACATATAAGAACCGGTTTAGTAGAATGGATAGTGCAAAAGGATCGGGAGGATGCCATAATAATCTTATTCATCCGGCCGCGAACTTAGGATATAAAGGGAGGAGCGACAATAAAAATTTAAACAGGATCTCTTTATTGATACGTATGCGGATTAACTTCTTTGAGAATATATTCTTTATGAAAAAGGAGACAAGCTTCATTGCCGGCAACAGAATGTACAGCAGCGGCTGGCCATGTTTTTTTGTATGTACTGAGCACCTTCAACACCTCATCGTATATGTTATACGCTGGATTATTTAAACAACGGATTTCGCCGAATGTGCTATCTCTCATTGCACGATAACTGACTGAAACTACATATTTCTTTTTTTTAGCGCGCTTGGGAAGTTGTATGGATTGGTTGAGCTTTTCTTCCAGCGTTTGCGTCCAGGAGTAGTCTGCTCCCGGAAGAGGATATTTGATTTTCACTTGGGCATACACCTTTTCCGGTTTTTTCTCTCTGGTGATTTCGATGTCCAGTTGTTCGTAAACTATGACTACAGAACCGTTTTGAGTTGCGGGCACCCACTTTGTTCGTTTTTTGATTATCCTGACGGCCTCCGCTTCCAAACCATATCCTAAAGTGGTCAGCGGTTTTACATCTGATATATTACCGTCTTTGTCGGTCACAAATTGCACAACCACCGTATAAACGCCTTTTTTAATTTCTTTTGATAAAAATGCGGTGTTGATCTTTTGCATCATGTCTTTTCGCAGCGCGGTATCGTGCGGAACGTTTTCGCTGACACTTACTTTAATAAGAATGGTGTCGGCACGAACGTCAAATTCGACAAATGCCTTTCCATAGGTGGGCTGACTAACGGCCTCACTGGCTATTAACCAACTGAGTAAAAGGAAAAAAATTGACCTCACCGTAACGTTTAATGATGAAGTTTAATTTACTACTTTTTTCCGATAAATACATTATCCTTCAGACCTGATACTTCATATCGTGTTCAGGATAGTCTGAATGTCTGAGCTGCCTGCTATTTGTTTCGCAGCCAATTCCGGCGAACATAATCACACCCGGGTATATTTTAAAAGATCAGAAATCTTTCTACTTTTAGTTAGCCGATCCTTTACAGCAGACCTTATACCTTGTATTGACTATCATTTTTTGTTAGTAAAACACAACCATGAAAATTCAATTTTTTTTGCTCGCAGCTCTCTGCAGTTGCGTATGGACAACAACGTCCAATGCCCAAATTAATGTTGGCTTTTTAACATCCCAAACAACACTTACCCGCCCACTTACCGATTCCTCTGTTTTCATTCCCCTGGTGAAGCGCGGAGGTTCCGGACGTTTCAGAGTCCGGGCGTTTTTGGAATCGTCAACAGTGCCTTCCAGCTCCTTTTCGATTGCTAACTTTTCACAGTTATTGGATTCTTTAGCGCTAAATGACTCAATAAACTATGGTGTCCGGTTGACCGTCCGGAGTAATAATATCGATCCCTCCTCCGGCATTTTGCTATTAAGAATAATTGTTGATGATTCAGCACAGCAGGTGACCGCAGACAATCGCCAGGCGATAACTACACATACGGTCAATATTACGCCCATTCCGCAACCCGTGATCAGGACACCGTATAGTTTTCGCTTTGGAAAAACACAGAAGATCGAACGGACCCGCAACAGGCAATCGGTAACCATTCCCGTGGTGGCCAACCCCGGTAGTTATGCCCGTGACAGCGCTTACGAACTGAGGGTCGTCGTCGACAGACTGAATACAAATCTTCTGGCCAGGGAGTTTAAGGTTGATTTTTCCCTCGAAAATTTCCACAACTCGACCTGCTGGACAGTTCAAATAATAATGTACATCTTGAATTGAACGGCGACTCCTTGTCTCTGGAAGACAAATTAGTCACGTTGAAGTTTGAGGTTTATAAAAATGGCGTATTGGTGCCTGATACGGCCAACAGACTGATTCCCGCTGAATTTAAAATCGGCAAATTTGTGAATGATACGCTGAAGGGGTTTCGCTATTTGGCTTATGTTGGAACGAACTTCGATCTTGTAGATGGAACCAAAGCGAAAAATCTTTTTTTCGCTACCAATGTATTTCTGCCACCATTAAAGAAAAAATCTATGGGCATGTATCTGAGTCTCTATGGAAACAGAACGATGTCCAGAATTGATTCGCTAAATTTCCAGGAAAGGCTTACCAGCCGGCGCGACGACACTTCTTATTATTCATTTGTGAGGCAGGGATCTGTTAAAATGACCACCGTATCAGACAATTTAGGTGCTTATGTAAATGGGCTCATCAAACTCGGAGGCGCGAGCAATCCCTCTAACCTGATTCAATTGTATCTTTCTCCTTCGATGGAATTTGTCTGGAGACGAATTGAACAAACCGGAGAGATTTCAAGAACGTTTAATAAAGATACGCTGGTGGTCAGAGGTCCTTCTGATCAACTTCCAAGAGATCAGGTGACAAAACTTCAAACGAATCAATTTGCATTCAATATCGGCTTTGCTGGCATTACATTGATACACGAGAGTAAGGATATATGCATGAGGTTATTTATGACGACAGGCTACAGCTCGTTATATTATCCCGGAACAGCAAAAAAAGTCAATTCCGATGGAACCACAGACTCTTTTGATTTGTTGGGAGATCCTTATGAAAAAAAATGGGATATGTTTTTCTCGGGGAAATTATGGATCACTGAAGCCGTAACCGGAATTACATTACAGGCGGAGGTTACAAATAATCTTCGTCAATCCAGACCGTACTATGGTGTTACATTGTCCAAGGCGTTTAATTTCCAGAACATTGGGAAAATTTTCCAACCGATTATTGCAAGACCCTGATAGGGTATAAGTTCCTGAGAATAAAAAGTCCATAAGGTTATGCGTTTTTATTACAAATGCCAGGCTATTTGTAGGAGAACCAATGTCAAATACCACCGCAGCAAGAGACAGCGTCAATAGGTTTAGAGCAATTAATAAGGACTTTGTTGTTGTATCAGCTACTTAATCTACAAAATTCATTCAGAATACCTGCTTCAAAAACTCATCGTTTCAATAACGCTTATAGATCATGCTAATTAAAAAGCCGCCCCATGCGGAGCGGCCTGTATTAATTTCAAAAACGCTCTCACCACACCACCACCTTCTCCGTAAACCGTACTTCCCCACTCACACGATCCACCACTTTAACCAAATAAGTCCCGGACTTTGAAAGATGAACAGTGCGGGTAACGCCCGGCAGCAGACTAAATTCCTGTACCAATGTTTTTCCATCGATGGTGATGATACTTACACGACCAGCCGTACCACCATCCAGCAATAAATTCACATTGCCTTTAGATGGCACCGGCCACAAACGCAGCGAAGCCTTATCCCCAACGCCGTTCACCATACGGACATCACTGTATTTCACCCTGCCATCGATATCCACCTGCACGAGACGGTAATAGGTTTTGCCGGCGTGATCATTGTTATCTGTTAATTGATATTGCAAAAGCGTATTGCTGTTTCCATCCGGTGCCGCACTCACCACCCGCGCAATTTTTGCAAAACCATTGCCCGTAAAGCTGCGCTCTATTTCGAAATGACTGTTATTGATTTCCTGTTCGGTTTCCCATTCCAGGTTTACCTGCTGCCTGTCTTTTCTTGCCGCGGTAAATTTCGTCAGCCTCACCGGCAAGGTGACCGGGTTATCATCCGCTACTAAGTTCACCAACGTGGTCATCGTTGCACCCTGTGCATCGGTTACCGTAAATTCAAAAGACCCGAATCCTGCAGCGGCCGGTGTAAAGGTGGCAATTGTTGCTCCGCCTACGACCGATAACACCACCGATCCGTTGGTCACGTTCGATACCGTAAACGACGGATTGCTGGTATATCCACGGCTCAGGTTACTCAGGTTTACCTGGATCGGATCGGTTGGCCTTGTAAAGTAATGCGGACCACCCATCCATTCGAGATAGGCATCCAGTTGCGTTGCGCCATTCCTGTCGGGGTCGGCATTGGCATCACTGAAGTCGCCGGCTGCAGAGGTAGTGCTGGATCCTGTCAGTCTTTCCCACCAGTCTGGCAAGCCATCGCGATCCGTATCCCAGGCTGCAGGTCTTTGCGCCGAGCCATAGTCTTCCCATCCGCCCGCGTCGTTCTGGTTGTCGATCAATCCGGGTTTGCCACTCACACTTCCGGAGTAGGTATAGGTGCCGTTCAATGTTTCATTTACTATACGCACATCGTGATCGTCGAAAGCCGGTTGATTGGCACCCACATTCGACAACACACGTTTATAGGCATCGGTAGCCGATTGCGTGTTGACATAAGACGGAAAGAAAGCGGTATCGACCCAGGTCTGCCAGTTCACCACCGCTCCATTGGAGATCTGGATTCTTCTGCCGGCATCCTGGTTGCTTTCATCAAATCGTCCCGGCATTACGTTGCCACTGAAGTAATATTGTTGTGTTCCCAATCCTACACCTTCGTGCTGCGCTGTTAATGCGTAGAAGATAGTAGAGGCCGCGCCGGGTTTGTAGTAATTGTTGACAAAGTTCACCTGGTGGGCGCCGCCGTCCGTTGTACGCGTGCCCCAGTTGTATACCACGTTGTTGCGGATATCCAGGTATCCCGAGTAATAAGCATTACCATCCAACGCGCCACCCAAACTCCAGTTGCGCCCGGAGTTATGTGCCAGCAGGTTATGATGGAAACTCCCTTTGTTGCCGCTGATGGTAGCGGCATAGCCATGCGCTGTGCCAGCAGGATAGTTCTGATGGCCCGCCACGTTCAACGCTTCGGAAATCATGTTGCGCTGAAAGGAGATGTTTCTCGCGCCGCGTGAACTGAAAGATTCGTCGATGGTCCAACTGATGGAACAATTGTCCAGGATGCAATGATCGCCCACCATTCCCATACCATCATAAGTCTGACCTCCGCCAACACGCACACGCAGGTGCCGGATAATGATGTCGCGGCCTCCTGCGCCAAACGGCGCGCCTTTTATGCAGATGCCTTTACCCGGAGCTGTTTGTCCGGCAACCGTTACATAGTTGCTGGAGATCACGAGCCTTGAATTGAGGGTGATGATGCCCGATACATCAAACATGATCGTGCGGGGACCGGTGTCATTGGTTACTGCTTCGCGTAAACTGCCGGGACCGCTGTCGTTCAGGTTCGTTACATACACCACCTTGCCGCCTCGTCCACCGCGGGCGAAGCGGCCGTAACCCTCAGCGTCGCGGAAGGCGGGTTGCCGCGGCTGGTAATACCATACATCGCCTTTCGTAATATTGCCCTCCTCGTCTTCCATATCTATCCGCCAGAAATATTTATACATGCTGTATTGATCAGTGGAGTGGAAGAAGGTATCCACGACGCGTCCTTTATACAAAGCGCCACCCGATACGGCATTGGAGACTGCTGTTGAATCGCCACCGACATATACGTGCGCGGCCACGGCGTTTTGCGCTTTCATCCATCTTAATTGCAATGAACCATTATCGGCATCCACATGTTCATCGCCGTTGGAAGGAAAGGGCCCCTGGGATTTGTACAAAGGATTGGAAGTGTTCAGCTCAAAGCCATTGATCAGCAGATTTTTGTTACTGGCAGTAAACGCCGTATCGGCCGCATATAATAACACCACATCTTCCCCGGCTACGGCATCAACGTAAAGGTAGGCCGTTGGAATTTCGGGTATAGTCAGGGCCCGCACACTCGGAGCAAGGTCTTCGATTTCCTTTACGCCATTGAGGTAAACATCAACAGGAGAAAAACTGTTGGTCGCGGGGTTATCTACATTATTATGATAGGTGAGAATGCTGTGTCGTCCGGTTGGCAGACCGCTTATTCTCATTTCGATCTGCGCGCCGTTGCTGGCATTGTTAACACGGATGCCATCGCTTCCCAACCGGGCGAAAAAAGGCGTTTCGGTGCCGGCCTTGTACCAATTGGTATTTAGTTTGTCGCCATAAGGTCCTTTGCGGATCATACGAAGGGTAAGGCCGGTTGAGGGATCTAATACGAGCGTAGCGGTGTCCACCACATTTGTGGGAAGAGCCCAGGCGATAAAGCCGGGTTCAGTTACGGCGGCGGATGGCCGACCCGTCATGTCGAAGTCGACTTTATAAACGGGATGTTGGGCCGAAGCGGACAGATGGAAAAAACCGGCTATGGCAAGCCAGCAAAAAAGGATGTGTAGACGGCAAGGCATACGTTAGATTTTAAATAAACAGTAAGGGATGGCAAATCCCTCCCGGGCGGCAGTGATGGCAGCAAAATCAAACGAGAGATAAAATAAAAGGAATGTAGTTGGTTTGGTTCCCGCTAGCAAGGGACGAAGATGGCACTACAATCGATAATAAAGCTAGCAAGCAGACAGACTTTTAAAATGTCAGATTTTCTTAAAAAGATGGAGGATTTTGTTACGATTAAAAATAAAAAAGAGTGCTGACCGTATTTCCTTTCCGGTATAATATAAGCTGTAAATTTCCCATGCAAAACGGCTGCCCTTTAAATGGACAGCCGTTGTATTGATGAATTTACTGCATTGTTTTATGCGGGCACTTTCCGCTCCATCTCTCTTTCCCAGAACCGATGCCGGCCAACATCTTTCAAAAATTTATCGACCGTATTGTTTATTGAAACGCCAGGTCCTTCTTTTACATACGTTTGATCGAGAAATGTACCGGCATCCTTTTCCGTGCCGATTGCCTTACAATGCCGGAATTGTTCGTTAACAAAATGAATGGCATCGGGTTCGTTTAACAGGTTTGCCGCCGATTTCCCTCCAGCTATAAATACCGCGTCGAAGAGTACGGATGCTGTGTTAAATAATGTTTCATCGACGGTTAGCGTTTTTCCATCAGCAGCTTTTACCGGTGCCAGCGAAGGACCGATAATTTTTATTTTAGCTCCTTTTGCCGTTGCCTTCTTTTTTAGTTCTTCCACAGAGGCCGCATCTGCTCCATCTGCGATCAGCACGGCGATACAACGGGTGGCAATGGAGCCGTTTACGTTTGCCATGCTTAACGCAGCAGATTTTTCTATCGCAGGTTTTACTTTTACCGGTGTATAATCTTTAGGGTTTCCATCCGCCGGAATGGCACCGTTTGTTACGGGCATTACTTTTTTCGGTATTTCAAGACCCAGCTTTGCGGCGACGGATCTGGCCAGATCCATATCTACATTCGTGAGGTTGTTGACCATGCGTTGCCGGATGTCAGGGATGTTCACTTTCGACAATTCGAAGGACAGGGCATCTTTAATATGTTGCTGTTCGGGTGGGGTCTGGCTTTTGTAAAACAATATCGCCTGGCTGAAATGATCGAGAAAACTTTTACTCCGTCCTCGTATTTTTTCCGCGTCTATGCGTTCCGTATAACTTGTAAAACCTCCTTCTGCGGCTTTTGCCATATAAGGACAACCGCCACCGATGCTGTTAGGAGTATAACTGGCTTTGCCTTTGTTGATCTGCATCTGCATGTGCCCGTCACGCTGGTTATTATAAATCTGATTAACAGAGCGATTAATCGGAATCTGGTGAAAGTTTGGCCCTCCCAGCCGCGACAATTGTGTATCGGTATAAGAAAATAATCTTCCCTGGAGAAGAGGATCATTACTGAAGTCTATACCAGGCACAAGATGCGCGGGACTGAACATAACCTGCTCCGTTTCGGCAAAAAAATTATCCGGGTTTCGATTCAGGGTAAGCTTGCCGACAAGCTGCACAGGCACCAGTTCTTCCGGTATGATCTTGGTGGGGTCAAGCAGATCGAATTCGAATTTATGCTCGTCTTTTTCCGGAACGATCTGTACGCCTAACTCCCACTCGGGAAAGTTCCCCTCTTCGATTGCTTCCCACAGATCGCGGCGATGAAAATCAGGGTCTTTTCCGGAAATCTTCTGGGCCTCATCCCACGCAACTGAATGAACCCCCAGCACGGGCTTCCAATGAAACTTCACAAAGCAGGCCACTCCTTTATCGTTGATCAACCTGAAGGTATGCACACCAAATCCCTCCATCATCCTGTAGCTGCGTGGGATAGCCCTGTCGCTCATGGCCCACATGATCATATGTGTGCTCTCGGGCATCAGTGAGATAAAATCCCAGAAAGTATCGTGAGCCGATGCTGCCTGCGGAATTTCGTTATCCTGCTCCGGCTTTACGGCATGTATCAGGTCCGGAAACTTCATTGCATCTTGTATAAAGAACACTGGAATATTGTTTCCAACGAGATCATAGTTTCCTTCTGTTGTATAAAATTTTACAGCAAAACCGCGAACATCCCTGGCAAGATCCGTAGAACCGCGGGATCCTGCTACGGTGGAGAAGCGCACAAATACCGGAGTTTCACGAGAGGTATCTGTCAGGAAACCCGCCTTCGTAAATTGCCTGAGCGACCTGGTCAATTTGAATATTCCATGGGCACCACTTCCTCGTGCATGAACGATGCGCTCGGGTATGCGTTCATGATCAAAGTGGGTGATCTTCTCCCGTAAAATAAAATCTTCCAGAAGTGTTGCGCCGCGCCCACCCGCCTTCAGGGAGTTGTGGTCGTCATTAATCAGCAAACCCTGGTCTGTATTCATCAGGTTATCGGTGGCATCCGTAGTGAATTTTGCCAGATCCGAAGACTTTTGATTTTTTCCTTTGGAAGAAGCAGTCCGTTTCATAATTATAGTTTTAATAAATAACAGCGCGTATAGAAAATCCGTAAACTGCCGAAAAAAATATGCCAATCAGTTTATACTTATATCTGTCATGGCAATAGAAGCATGAGGAACCATTTAGGGAAAAACCTACTCAGATTATCGCTTTTTCGTAACAGTTTGACGCTTTTGTGCTTTCAGATAAACCGCCGGATTTGCCCGCATCGGACTCAACCGATTTAATGCTGACGTAAAGAGAGGGGGCCCGGGTTTAAAAATAAAACCCACGAAGGCGAATGACCCGTGGGTTATTTTGGGATATACATTACAAGCGTTGTTATTCGGCGGGCATCTTGGTCATGTCCATGAAGAAAATTTCCCAGGTATGCCCGTCGAAATCTTCTATTCTGCGTAATTGCATGAAGCCATAATCCGTCATCGGCGTGGGCTCTGAGCCACCCGCCTTTAATCCGTTATCAACTATTTCATTTACCTTATCGACGCTTTCTGCTGACAAGGCAAACAGGGCTGCAATATTGTTTTTCGTATCGGCAAGCGGTTTTTTGATAAAGCCGTTAAACTTTTCATGGCTCAGCAACATCACGAAAATCGAGTCGCTCCACACCATGCATTTTCCCTGCTCATCTGAAAATTGCGGATTGTTGGTGAAGCCGAGGCTGGTGTAAAAGTCCATAGATTTTTGAACGTCTTTCACGGCGAGATTGATAAATACCTGTTTCATGTTTAATTGTTTTTTTGATTACAGGAACAAAGATCACACGCTGAAAATGGAAAACGCTTTACAAATGTTGAGAAATAAAATTCATTTTCCATAACCAAAAATCCGGCTTAACTGCGTAGGCGTAATACCAAGGTAGGAGGCAATCTGGTGCTTCTTCAGGCGGTTTACAAGATCCGGGTATTTACGCAGGAAGTCGGCGTAGCGGACTTTTGCAGAATCGCTGCGGAGTGAGATTTCGTAGGGCTCCTTGTCGATCACCCAATGCTGTTCGAGATAATTTATGTAGAATGCTGCGATATCATTGAATGTGGCCACCAGTATTTTGAACTCACTGAAGTCGTATTCGAGAACGGTTGTTTCTTCTAGGGCGGTAATCTCAAACATACTGACTGACTGGGTCAACGTTGCGGGTATGGAGCCCGCAATTCTTCCTTCCGGAAAAAAGTATTTGATAATGGTATCGCCATTGTCGTTGACATAGTATTGCGAGAAAAGCCCTTTTACGACAAAGGCCACGCGCCTGGGTACCTGCCCGATGCGGATGAAGTTATCGCCTTTGGGATATGTTTTTTCTTTGAGCAATTGCAGCCAGGCTTCTTCGGCTGCTGCGGAAAGATTTGTGTAAGTTTTTATCTTCTTAAAAAACTGATCGGTCGACATAGTTGATTTCTATCTCCTAAATTAGCGACGCAGGAGGGTATCTGCGAAAGGAAACCTACAGAGACGGAAAGTTGGCAGATGAATGGTAAAAATGTCGCTTGAAGGCCAGCAGCAAACGGAAAAACTGATTGACCTGGTGTTAAAAAGAAAAATGTTTTTTGAAAAATACGGGCAACAGTTTGGAGAACGGCAGTTTGCGGCCATTCGTTTTCTGTTGAAAGAGCAGGCCAATGGTAATAAAATTGAAATGAATGCCAGCCTGTATATGCATATCACCCAGGCGTCCAAAGCTACGGCCACAAGAGATATGCAACATCTGTTGGATATGGGCGCGTTTGTTTTCGCCGGACCTGAAGGAGGAAGAAGTACCCGTTATCAGTTAAATCTCTAACTTATTCCAGCTCTATATCCATTCTTCTCAACAGTCCGTCTTCCAGCGAATAAATATGCTTCACCACGCCGTCGAAAAGAATATTCCCTTCCAGGTCCTTTACTTTTTGATGCACCAAAATTTCTAATGAGCCATCTTCTCTTGCCTTAAATCCAGCAGGTTCGACATTGGGATTTATTTCGCTCCATTGCCGTGTCCAGTATTCCCGTATTGCTTCCTTACCGGTGACAAAGCCCCCTTCGAAAGCTTTCGGCCATTGAATATTTTCATGCATCGTTGATAAGGCCGAATCGATGTCTCTTGCGTTGAAGGCGGCGTAAGCCTTGCGGATTAATTGTTCGTATGAAGAAGGCATGTAGTTTTTTTTCAAAGGTATGTGCAATTCCAAATTCAGGAACGTTTCCTATGTTGGTCTCCAGACCAACATAGGCGCGGGTTTTTGTATCTTTAATCATGCCCTGGAACCCCGATGTATACAACCAGTTCAAAGAAAAACGTTACGAACCTTTCTACGATCTCATCAGCCATATAAAGGCAAAGCCCCACATGCGCATGATCGATCTGGGTTGTGGTACAGGCGAACTGACAGCCATACTGGCAAATAAATTTGCAGGAAGCAAGGTGCTGGGCATCGATAGTTCCGCGGAAATGCTGGCGAAAGCGCCGGCACAGCAAAATATTTCTTTCGTTCAACGCGCCGTGGAAGAACAATTGACGCTCGATGATCAATGGGATGTTATTGTCGCCAACGCTTCACTTCAGTGGGTGGAAGATCATCCTTCCCTTTTTCCCAGGATTATTTCGAAACTCCGGCCCGGCGGACAGTTAGCCGTACAAATGCCCTCACAGCAGGAAAATATATTGAACCAGCTACTCTATAAACTGGTGCATGAAAGTCCATATTATGAGGTACTGAAAAACGATATCCGGCATTCGCCCGTTCTTTCGCTCGATGAATACACAGCCTTGCTGTACAGTAATGGCGCCAGCGAAGTGTTGGTTTATCAGAAAGTGTATCCGATTATCGCGCAGTCTGCCGATACTTTATACGATTTCATTTCGGGTTCGGCGCTGGTGCCTTATATGGAGAAACTAAACGAGCCAATCAAGTCTGCACTCGTAAAAGAGTTTAAACAAAGGATTGCCCGGCAATTCCCGTCGGCGCCGATGGTGTATGCATTCAAACGCATTATCCTGGTTGCTTCTTTCCCTTAACCAGGTAGAAAGGAAAATTTTCGGTGATCTTGCTCACTTCTATTAATCCGGCTTCTTTGAATTCGTCTTGAATGGATTCGTCATCATAAAAGAAGACGCGCACGCCACCGAATTGCTCGTAACGGTCTTTGCCGATCAATTTTCCCTGTCCATAGGTCGCCGCCTCTTTCGTAATCGCGGTGAAAACCATATAACCACCTTCTTCTAGCTGGTTGAAACAATCGCGTACTAATTTTTTTCTTTCTTCCGTATCCAGCAGGTGAATCAATGCATAGCAGAATATGCCGTCGTACTTCTGGTCATCAAACGGCATACCGGTTACCGATCCGTGATGGATGCTGATCTTTTCTCCGTAATGTTTTTTTGCCAGCGCTATCGCCGTTGCGGAGATCTCGATGCCCGTTACCTGCATTCCGGCCTCCAGGAAAAGCTGCGCATTTCTCCCATAACCAATTCCGGGAATCAACACATTCTTTACACCGTTTTCTATAAAATATTCTTTAGCGATGATCGCTGCCTGTGCCGGCTCCGGGCCCCACATTTCCTGCTTGTCCCTGAAAGCTGATTCCCAGAATTCCATGACTGAGCTTGTTTTCGTAAAGCTACGCAATGTTTATATAATGCAACATTGTTGCACTAAAGTGAACAAAAAAGAGAGAAGGTTGTCATTAGTTTGTATTCCCTGAATTGTTTTAATTTCGCAACATGATAAAAACGGAAACCCTCGCCGATTTTTATGAAATTAAACTCAACCAGGTGCCCGATGGTCACCAGGAGCCGGGACATTTCAACGTGTTCCGCACAGAAGATTGTGTGGGCCAGGGGAAGCAGCCCGTGCAATACAGCCGGAGGGATTTTTACAAGATTTCGCTGATGCGCGGCAGGCATTTGTATCATTACGCTGACAAAAGCCTGGAGGTTAACGGATGCTCCCTTTTATTTTTCAATCCGCGTGTACCTTATACTTTCGAACAGATCAGCGAAACCGCAACCGGCTATTTCTGCATTTTCAAAGAAGATTTTTTCGCCACGCATATACGCGGCCATCTCACCGACCTGCCGATGTACCAGCCGGGAGGTAAGCCTGCATTTGTATTAAATGCGCAACAAGACGACCATGTAAGTGCTATTTTCAATAAAATGCTGGACGAAATCGGTTCTGACTACCGTTTTAAGTATGATCTGATCCGCAACTACACGCTTGAGTTGCTCCATTACGCGCTCAAAATGGAACCGTCCAATAGCTTGTATGAGCATACCGATGCCAACTCGCGCCTTACGGCCGTATTCACCGAATTACTTGAGCGCCAATTCCCGTTAGACTCACCGGCGCAACAATTCAAATTGCGCAGCGCAAAAGATTTTGCGAATCAACTGGCCGTGCATGTCAACCACCTGAATCGCGCCATCAAAACCACCACGGGCAAAACGACAACCGAACATATCATGGAGCGCCTGGCTGCCGAAGCCCGTGCATTATTGAAACACACCGACTGGAATATCTCCGAAATCAGTTACAGCCTGGGCTTTGAAGAGCCTGCCCATTTCAATCATTTCTTTAAAAAGACTGCCCGCACTACACCGTCTGCATTCCGCGCGATGGAATCTGCCTGATTGTTTGAATTTTACAAGTATCCGTTTGTTTTGTACTAACAGGAGCCTGCCTCCCCGTTATAGCTTTGCTTTATCATTAATCAAGAAGAAAATGTCAATTATGAAAAGTAAAGTATGGTATGTAACCGGTGCGTCACAGGGATTGGGACTGGCATTGGTAAAAAAATTACTGGCAAAAGGATATCGTGTAGCGGCCACTTCCCGCAAAGCAGCGGAATTGGAAAAAGCGGTAGACGCCGGTAAAGATTCATTTCTTGCTTTACCTGTGAACCTCCTCGATGAAAGCAGTGTGCAGCAAAGCATTGCCGATACGGTTGGTCATTTCGGCAGTATCGATGTGGTGGTAAACAATGCAGGCTATGGAATGGCAGGCGCATTGGAAGAGTTGACCGATGCCGAGGCAAGAGCCAATTTTGATGTGAACGTGTTTGGATCGCTGAATGTAATCCGCAAAGCGTTGCCTTATCTGCGCGCGCAAAAATCAGGGCATATTTTCAATATAGCTTCTGTTGGTGGCTTTACCGGTGGCTTCCCGGGATTTGGTATTTACTGCGCTACGAAATTTGCGGTGCATGGTTTCACCGAATCACTGGCACATGAGATCAAAGAATTTGGTCTGTTTGCCACGGTTGTATTCCCCGGTTATTTCCGCACCAACTTTCTGACGTCTTCGTCATTAAGCACACCGAAAAATGAAATGCCCGAGTATACGGCAGTAAGAGCGGTGCAGAGCACGCATACTGATCAGTACAATGGTCAGCAGGCTGGTGATCCGGACAAAGCGGCCGATGTGTTGATCCGCACGGCCGAGATGCAACAACCACCAATTCATTTGTTCCTCGGCGCAGATTCGTACCAGTTTTCTGCAGCGAAGATCGACCTGGTGAAAAAGGACATGGAAGCCTTGAAAGAGTGGGCTGCAGCTACGAATATTTAACGAGGTTTCTTCAAACAAAAGCGGCTGCCAACCGGTAGCCGCTTTTTTGCTGCCTGCATGTATGAGGAGTAAACTGGAATTGTTTTTGTTTGGCTTTAAGCAAATGCTCTTAAAACCGAAATCATGAAACCCCTTTCCCTGCTTTTGTCTATTGCCTTTACGTTCTTCTGTTTTCAATCCAACGCGCAATCAGCTACTGAAAAAGATATCGCAGCCATCCGGCAAGCGTATGCGCAGATAAACTCGATGAAGCTGCAACCGGAAAAATTTACTTATGAAGCTGAGGGTTGTGTAGAAGAAGGCGTGGTGACTTACTACCGTAATAAGAATGCGATCGTAAAGATCGTAGAGTCGGGCAGCATCGGCGACGGCAGTTGGAAAACAGAATATTATTACCAGGCAGGAAAACCTGTTTTTGTCCTGGAGTCATTGGTGGGCGGCCCGGCGGAAGGCGCCGCAACCAGGAGCGAGTACCGTTATTATTTCAAGGACGACCAATCGCTTCGCTTTATGGATGGTAAAAACATCAATACGGAAAAAAGCAGTAAAATTTCCGAAGCGTTAAAGCATGCATATGGCTATCTGAAAGCTTACGAAAGCAAAGCGTTTGCAGGAGTGGCATGTGAGTGAACCTTATCCCACTTTTTTCTTCAGATAATAATAAATCTCAAACCCGCCGTTGAATTCGCGGGTAACAGCTGTGGTGAGCTCCCAATCTTCCTGGCCCAGGATCTCCAGTCCTTCGTCGGCATATTTTTTCTTCGCGATTAATTGTTTCGTTTGCTCGGATACATAATTGCTGCTGACCCAGAGTTTGTTTTCACCATAGTTTCGTTGAAAGACAAGCTCGGCATAAATAAATTTTGCCTCACTGGCAAGGATGGCCGGAGTCATGGAACCCCTGTCATGTGCATTCACCGTTGAAAAAGTCAACAGCAGGATCAGCAGACCAGTTATTTTCATATGATTATATTTTGTCCGGGAAAATAAGACAATAACCGGTGCTGTCGAGGTTTTTCCGTAGACGGTAAAACGCTTTCTATATAGCTACTTCAGGGGCAACTTCAACGTTACCGTACTTCCCGCTGCTACTGAAAGCGAGCGGCCGCGGATCCAGGGATTCATCAGGCGCAGGGTTTTGTAGGTGGTGCCTTCCGAGATAGCAAAAGCCGCCAGATCGGGAACGGATTTCGTTACCGTTACTTCGCGCGAAGGAACGGGCTCGTACAGGTCTTCCTTCGCTAATTTAAAGCCTAATGCTTCAGCATTGGAGAGCAAATGCTTGAACGTTAAAATGCGGAACATGTAACGGCTCGTTTCTTCCGGCAGTTGCAGGTCATAGTAATGTTTGGTTTGCTGAAAAGTCGCATTGCCATTATAGCCGCCCATACCACAATTGTAAGAGGCGGCGGCCGCGGTCCAACTGCCGAATTTGGCGTAGGCTTGTTTGAAATAAACGCAGGCAGCGTCGGTCGATCTCCGGAGGTCATAGCGATGATCTACCTGTTGGTTAACAGATAAATTATAAGACGGCGCCGTGGCAGGCATGAATTGCCAGAAGCCTACTGCGCCTGCTTTTGAAATAGCATTGTCGATCAGCGCGCTTTCCGCCACGCAGAGATATTTGAAATCGTCGGGCACACCATTCGCTTTTAATCTTTCCTCTATGAGGGGAAAGTAACGGTTGGATAGTTTGATGATGTAGAGAATATGCGGTTTGTTGTAATAGTTGAATAGCAGTTCGCGGTCGAGACGCTCCTTTACATCCCATCTATCGAGGGGCACTGCTTCGCCGGCAAAATCCATCCGTTCGGGTATCTCAGGCTGCATGGAGATTGCTGTAATGCTGTCTTTTTGCGGAGTGGTAACGCTCTTATCGTCCCTGAATGCCAATAAAGCAACAAATAAACTACCGGCAAGGAAGGCGAGGGTCCAGGATGTAAGTTTTTTCATGCTTTCATTGCCGAAAAAAGTATGCCATCAATTCTCCCGGCCGCCAATCTTTTGTTGCAGATAGCGGGCATTTTCAAAAGCGCCACCAGCTGTGTTATTGAAGTAAGCGTACACTTCTTTTCCTTCCTGTGATTGCTGCAGCATGAAGATGGCTTTTTGCTTCAGTAAATTTTCGCTGTAAGAACCGCGGTATCCCTGCTCGGGACCATGAAAGCGTATAAAGGCAAAGGCTGCGTGATCGGCAATGGTTTCGATATTTCCCTTCGGCAGATCGTGCAGCACCATGGCCGCATTAAACTCATCCACCAGTTCCGTCGATTCGCGGATATACCAGCTCTCGTGCCGGAACTCGACGGCTATCTTCCATTCTTCCGAGGGGTCAAAGGTTTTTACTTGTGTGAGAATTTGCTCCACCTGGCTAAAATATTCTACTGTAATCTTTCCGGGAAACTGTATCAGCAGGCAACCTTTCTTTTTCCCGATGCCATCGGCGGCCTCCATGAACTTTTCTATAATGGCTTCATCATACTTCAATTCTTTGGCGTGGGTAACATCGCGGTTTAGTTTCAGGGTGAAACGGAAATCATCGGGCCCTTCTGCCGCCCATTTTTCACAGGTTTTACGAAGCGGAATTTTAAAAAAGGAACTGTTGACCTCTATGGTGTTGAACAGGCTTGCATAATAATGCAACCGGCTTTTCGATTGATAATCCGCCGGGAAAGTCGATTTGTTGCCCGGCATTTGTCCGTTGCTGATCCCAAGCCATATTTTTCCTTTTGTCATAACTATATCTATCGGGGTCAAAGGATATGCCACCATTATTTAAAAGCGGTACAGTATTAGAATGCTTTTATATATACCGTTGCAAAAAGAACACCATTTATGCCAAGTAAATCAAAAGGTACAAAAGCAACTTTCCCCAAAAAGGTGAAGCCCATGCTCGCCACCCTGGTCGACAAACCATTCGACGAACCCGGTTGGATCTATGAAGTAAAGTGGGACGGCTACCGGGCTCTTGCCCTGGCAAATAAAGGGAAAGTGAGCTTGGTTTCCCGCAACAACAAATCCTTCAACGAAAAATTTTATCCCATAAAGGCGGAGATGGAAAAATGGAAAATCAGTGCCGTGGTGGACGGAGAGGTAGTGGTGCCCGATGAAAAAGGCATCGCCCGGTTCGGTGCGTTGCAAAACTGGCGCAGTGAAGCGGATGGTCCGTTATTGTTTTATGTCTTCGATATCCTGCATTTAAATGGTTACGACCTGAAAAAGCTGCCGCTAAGCGAACGAAGAGCCTTGCTGAAAAAACACCTGCCGGCCTCTGACACCATCAGGCTCAGTGAAAACTTTGATACACCAGCTTCTTCTTTTCTCGCCAGGGCTTCCAAATTAGGAATGGAAGGCATTATGGCTAAAAAAGCAGACAGCACTTACGTCGAAGGAGACCGGTCAACAACCTGGCTGAAGATCAAAGCCAATAAAAGACAGGAAGTAGTGATCGGTGGGTTTACGCAAAACGAAGGATCGTCCAAACCGTTCAGCTCCCTACTGGTGGGCGTATTCAATCATAAAAACAAACTTGATTATATCGGCAAGATCGGCACCGGCTTCAATGTAAAAACGCAGAAAGAAATTTTATTACAAATGATGAAATTGAAATCCACGCGTGTGCCGTTCAGTGAGACGCCGGATGTCAACAAACCTTCGCGGTTTCGTCCGGACCCGCCCAAAGCCAAAGCAACATGGTTGAAACCTCAACTCGTTTGTGAGGTAAGCTATGCGGAGATAACCAGCGATGGCGTGATGCGGCATCCGTCATTCGAAGGAATGCGGATCGATAAAAAACCAAAAGAAGTGATAAGGGAAAAGGCCGTCAGTACAAAAAAGGTTACCTCTGAATATACCAGGGCCGCAAAGGATGGCGGTCGCAAAACATTACTCAATCCAACCGAAAATACGCAGGTAAGAAAAGTAAACGGCCATGAACTGAAATTTACCAATCTCAGTAAAATCTTCTGGCCGAAAGAGGGTCACACCAAGCGCGACATGCTCAATTATTATTACCAGGTTGCGCCATATATTCTTCCTTATCTTAAAGACCGCCCGCAATCGCTCAACCGCTTTCCCAATGGGATCAATGGTAAAAGTTTTTATCACAAAGATGTAACGAACAGTGCACCTGACTGGGTAAAAATGGAACCATACACCACTTCGGAAGGAGAGGCTAAAAACTTCCTGGTGCCGGAGGACGAGGCCGCCATTTTATACATGGCCAATCTCGGGTCAATAGAAATGAATCCCTGGAACAGTACGATCCATCAAGAAGATTATCCGGATTGGTGCATGATCGACCTGGATCCTTCTGCAAAGAATACGTTTGATCAGGTGATCGAAACGGCGCTGGTGACAAAGGAAGTGCTGGATCACATGGGCATTAAAGGATACCCCAAAACATCGGGTTCCACCGGCATGCATATCTATATCCCGATGGGTGCAAAATATGATTACGACCAATGTCAATTACTGGGTAAGATCATTGCCACGCAGGTGAACCAGCTTCTTCCGGAGATGACCACCATCGAACGATTGGTAAAAAACAGGAAAAATAAGTTATACATTGACTACCTGCAGAACCGGCCGAAGGCGACGCTTGCCGCGCCGTATTCGCTGCGGCCCAAGCCCGGTGCAACAGTATCCATGCCGCTGCATTGGGAAGAAGTAAAGAAAGGGTTGAAGCTAAAAGATTTTACCATTCAAAATGCCGTGGCCCGGATCAGGCGGGAAGGCGACATATTTAAACCGGTACTCGGAAAAGGAATAAATCTTGCACGCGTACTGAAAGGTGCTTAAATAGTATCAAATGAAAATTGCCACTTACAATGTAAACGGAGTGAACGGGAGATTGCCGGTCCTGTTGAAATGGCTGAAAACTGCGTCGCCGGACATCGTGTGCCTGCAGGAATTGAAATCGCCGGATGAAAAATTCCCCCTGGAATCCATCAACAAAGCCGGCTATCATGCTATCTGGCACGGGCAGAAGAGCTGGAACGGCGTGGCCATTCTTTCAAAATATAAAATGGAAGAAAGACGCCGTGGATTGGCCGGCGATAAGGACGACATCCAAAGCCGCTACATCGAGGCTTCGATCAACGGATTGATCATTGGCTGCCTTTATCTGCCGAACGGCAATCCGTATCCGGGGCCGAAGTTTGAATATAAATTGAAATGGTTCAGGCGGCTGAGCCGTCACGCAAAGAGTTTACTGAAACTGGATGAACCGGTGATATTGACCGGCGATTACAATGTGATGCCGACCGAACTCGATGTGTACAAGCCCGAGCGTTGGATCAATGATGCCTTGTTCCGGAAAGAAGTGCGTGCCGCATTTAAAAAATTGGTGGACCAGGGTTGGACCGACGCCATACGCCACCTGCATCCGGATGAAACGATCTACACGTTCTGGGATTACTTCCGCAATGCTTATGCGCGTAATGCGGGATTAAGGATTGATCACTTTTTGCTAAGCCCGCACTGCGTAAAACTGCTGAAACGGGCCGAAGTGGACAAGCAGGTGCGCGGTTGGGAAAAGACAAGTGATCACGCGCCGGTATGGATTGAGCTGAAAGGGAACCAGCTTAATAATAAATGATGGTTCGGGTTTCTGTATGAAAATCCACGCCGTCTTCGGTAACATCCGTTTTCTTCGTCCAGTTTCCTTTAGCGTCGTATTCATAAATCCACCTGGTCGTGCCGATCAGCTTTGTGCCTTGTTTATAATTGGTTTCCTGGATTTTGTTGCCTTTGTCATCGAACAATCTGACAAACTTAAAATCCACCTCTTTCCGGCCATTGAACCAGGTTTCTTCTACCGGGTTTCCTTTTTCATCGTAAACAAATTTTCTGTAGCTGTTTGCATAACCCGGCGTTTCCAATAGGTAATCCGTCTTGTTGTTTTTGTTATCGTATGTGTAAGTGGTTTTGCTGGAAAGGGTTCCGTCTTTTTTGTAGCCGCTGATTTCAATCAGGTTACTGCGATCATCGTATTTGTAGGTATAACGACGATCGAGTTCGCCTTCCATCGTGTATTCGAGTTGATCGATGTGGCGGCCTTTGTCGTCGTAGAGGTATTTTTTCTTAATGGTAGGTTTCAGTTCTTTACTGAAATAGGTGAGGTCTGCTTTTTTCTCTTTGGGAGTATAGGTATAGGTGATGCGGTAAGAAAGACTGTCGTTGCCGAGAAATTCGTTATACTCCGTTCGGTAACCGGTGCTGTTGAATTTAGTGAGATATCCGTATGAATTTTCCCAGGGTGTGAAGACACCATTTTTTTTATAACGGTGCGTCTGTTTTATCTGCAGTGACTTTACTTTTCCCTTCAATTCAAGTTCATTCCAGGCGGTTTTTTGAGCATTGGCCGATAGTGCAAATGTCAGCAGTAAGGCGAGGAGCAGTTTCATATAAAGAGGTTTAATAGCTATAGGCAAAATAGCTATACCCGCTTTATGGGAAATACCCGGGAGAGGGTATTATACGTGCGGATGCATCAAAACAGGATTGTCCTCCGGGTCTGTTAATAGAAAATGAGGCCGGACCGCTGGTGTTTTCATCCGCTTTGTCTTGTTAACACCATCATAAGCGTCTGCGAGAGCCGGGCAGTTTACTTTAAACTTATTACTTCTTCAGCTCATTAAACTTAATATAATTATACTCAAGGGAACATTCAAAAAGCTGGTTCAACAATTGAATATGTCCTGATCCATACAAAACCAATATCCGGTCATCAGGTGAGGTAGTGATCTGCTGAATATGCCGGAAAATACGGAGGTTGCGGCTGTACCAATGCATGGCAAGTGCGTCGGCCCCGCGGGTATTTCCCAATTTGAAATCACCAATCAGGTAAGCGCCAAAACCGCGGTTCAATACTTTTTCGGAATTCATGTATTTGAAAAAATCCAGTAAGGGAAGTTTTGCCGCCAGCACATCTTTATACTCGTAGAATTTTTTATAGAGCTGCGAAAGCGAGTCGTCGTTCTGGAAATCCCAGTCCTTGTAGATGCTGTCGATCAGCGGGCGGTATAAATTCGAATCTTTTGAGTTGCGCAGGCTTGAAACAAAAGGCATATCGTCTGTTCCGTAAATAGTATCGAGATTGAACCGGTCCAGTAAACGGAAGCCGATTTGTTCCCTCTCGTCGGCACCCAGTTCTCTTTTGCCGGCCTTGTATTCACGATAGCGCTGCATCAGGTAACCGGTGTTCCGTCCGGCTTCCACCGCAATTTTCGTTGGTTTAAACCTGGCGATATAATCCAGTAAAGCGGCAAGTTCCTTCTGTTTTTCTTTGCTCTTGATGTCTACCTGTTTGTCTTTGGATGTCTTATGCGCATCGAGGTTATAGTAGGCAAAATGGAAAGAACCTACCAGGAAAACGGAGGGTTGTTTTCTGTTTCCGATAAGAAAGTTGTCCGGATCGACTGGTTTCTGTGCTGAAAGGTTTGCGCAGCAAAATAGCGTTGTAAAGCAGAGGAGGATGTTTGGTAAATGTTTCATGTGCCAAAGCTATTATCGCTTGCTATTCCTTATCCGGCCGATCTGCCAACAAGGGCAATGGCTCTTCATAAAGTACCGGATAAAGATTCGCAGATTGAAACAGGATTTTCGCAGATCGGAAGACGGTTATCCTCTGCGCTTTAATACTTTTGAGCATGCGTCTTCGTTTTTGGCATCTGCTGATTTGTTTTTTCGTCTTCTATGTATTCTGGGATGGCGCCATCGATTACTTCGCCAACAGGCCTTTTTTTAACGACGACAGTTTTACGTTCAAAATAATTGTGCTGACGATAACCACTTTTACCTCTTTTTTCCTCTATCCGTTATCGATCTGTATCTGGTTTGGAAGGTTTCTGCCGGGAAGGGTAGTGCGCGCGCTTTTGTTGTGTCTGCTCTGTATCCCCGTTATTATTTTTTTTCGCTACTTTTTGCAGGAAATTGTCTGTCCCGCCGTGTTTGGTTTTGGTAACTATTTTCGTCCGGTTTCTGCGAAATATTACTTTCAGGACAACCTGTATTTCGCCGTATTATTTTCCTGTTTCGGGCTGGCGTATTTTTTTGTTGGTTATATAAGAGTATCGGAGCGAAGGCAGGCAGCGTTGACTATTGCCGCCAAAGAATCGGAGCTGGCTTTCCTGAAATCGCAGATCAATCCGCATTTTCTCTTCAATACCCTGAACAGCATCTATACACTTGTTTACCAGAAAAATGACAATGCGCTCTTTGCTACGGAAAAACTGTCGTCTTTGTTGCGCTATGCATTGTATGAGGAGCGGATGGAAGTAGATCTGGAAACGGAGATCAACCATCTTAAAGATTTTATTGAACTGCAAAGGTTGCGTGTTGGCGAGGAAGTGGCGTTGAATATGGATGTAGAGAACATTGATGGCAGTCTGTTGATCAGTCCGCATTTGCTGATCAACCTGGCGGAGAATGCTTTCAAACACGGAGATTTCACCGATCCGGCAGCTCCGCTGATCATCAGGGCTACGACGAATGACAATACGCTTATCTATCATATTGCCAACAAAAAAGCAAGCAAACCGGTAATGCAGGGTGGTATCGGGCTGCAAAATATAAAACGAAGGCTGGAACTGTTATATGAAAACAGGCATACCTGCCGGATCAACGAATCGGATCAGCAATTTTCCATTACTTTGACAATTGCACTTTGATTAACTCAGAACACATATTGAACTGCGCCATTGCAGACGATGAGCCGTTGCCCATCGAGTTGCTGCGCGATTATATCAGCCGTACGCCCGGATTGAAACTGGTAACGGCCTCCCGCAACCCCGTGGAGCTGATTGCCTTGCTGGAGCAACAGCCGGTAGACATCTTATTTCTGGACATACAGATGCCTGAACTGGATGGCTTCCAGGTGGCAAATTTGTTACGCGGAAAATGCGAGATCGTGTTGACCACGGCATTTCCGCAATATGCGCTGAAGGGATATGAATACGATGTGGTGGATTACCTGCTGAAGCCATTCAGCTTTGAGCGCTTCCTCGGCGCGATCAATAAATGTCGTAAAAGGATAGCCGCACAATCGAAGAGTATACCGGCTCAGGCAAATGATCAGCCCGAGGCGGGCTATTTTTTTGTGAAAACGGGTTCCCGGTTGATGAAGGTCTTTTATGATGATGTGTTATACCTCGAGGCGATGCGCGACTATATCAGCATTCATTTACCCAATGAAAAACTAATGACACTGCAAAGCCTGACCAGCTTCGAGGAACAACTGCCTGAACGGTTCATCCGTGTTCACCGGTCGTATATTATCAATGCTGACAAAGTAAATTTTATCGAAGGAAATAAAATCGGCATTGAGAAAAATCTTATTCCGGTGGGAGAGAAATACCAATCGCGCCTGGGCAGATTATCGGGAAAGCCTTAAATTTATAGGACGGTATCGTTCACGATTAGTATAAGTATGTAAAAATTGTGAATGAAAATGAATACATCATTGGGACTTTTGCTCCTTCGTTTGTTTATCGGTCTGCGGTTGGTTTATGGTGTGATCGATAATATTATCAGTTGGGCCAGGATGAAAGAATTTGAGGCCTTTCTTGCGCAATTCAACTTCCCTTTTCCTTTATTGTCGGCAAATGTATCGGTCTATTTACAGGCGATTTGTGGTATTGGTATACTCATAGGATACCAGGTAAGGATTGCCTCGATGCTCATGGTGCTGAACTTTGGGATAGCAGTATTTGTTCATTTTAAAATGGGCGATACAATAGAAGGGATGACACCGGCATTGGCGTTGTTGTTTGGTTGTTTGTGTTTGTTTTTTACGGGAGCGGGGCGCTATGCTATTGATAAGAGCGGGAGGTGACCTGTTGGATTAGAGCTTCAATTTCCGGAGGCGTTTTCTCGAGCCATTGTAAATCGACCTTCTTTTTGAGGTTAGGTGTCTTGATGATCAGCAAATAGTTGTTATTATCCTTTTCTATTTTCCAATCAGTAACATCGGCCCAGTCGATGGTGACGGACTGGTGCCGGTCGGTTATGGTTATGGAAATAAAATCGAAGGACAGGATTATGGAATCATTGAACAGTCTTTTAGCCGTGGGGAAAAGAGAAAGGCCGAAAACGATAAAAACAGCGATCGATACCGGGACGGCTAATCTGCGATCCAGCGCCTGGGTGTAGAATGAATAAAAGATGCCTCCGCCAAGCAGCAGGGTAATAAAGGCGAGCATAAGGGCTAATCTTTTCCTGTTGTATCTGATTTCTATTGGGCGCATCGTTGGTGGACGAAAGTTAGAGAAGTTTATTTATTCCACCGAAAGCACATTGGCGCCGAGTTCTTCGTTGTGTTCACGTTCCAGTCTTTTATCGTGTACCGTAATAGCGATCTCCAAAGAACCTGTACCAACGGTTCCGGATAGAATATGTCCGCCGTAAGCGACGAAGTCGCGGCCCGTAACTACGCCATGTGTATGGATTGAAGGTTTGCCATTCTGCCAGGCGATGCTGCCGAGCATGCCGGACATTTCCACATCGCGAAATTCTTTGGGGTTGTACTGTTTTGTTTTTGCATCAAAAAATCCGAATGTCACATTCACGAAGCCCATGCCGGTGAAATTGGCAGAGGGAATATTTTCGGCAACGGCAAATTTTTCCAGGTGTTGGATGATGCTGTCGCCCTGGCGGAGTACCATGAGGTAGCCGGTGGGCGTTTTGGTGTAGCGGCTTTGGGCGGAGGCTTCCGTGGCGGTGATGAATACAAGTATGCTCAGGAGTAAACGCATAGGTTTTTTTAGGGGAAGGGCTGCAAAAAACGGGCTAGTGTATCCCACACGCTGTCAATTATAGCTGTTGATTAGATTTACCACAACTTTTGTCATGATATCTTTCTCTTCCGGCCGGCTTTCTGCAATCATCAATGTGAGTGCAACGAGTGCATTATCGGCTATTCTTTTGCTGCCATTCGAATTATACAGTAATCCATTTTTTTCCAAAAACCAAACGAAAAGAAATGCAGCAATTCGTTTATTGCCATCAGAAAACGAATGATTTTTTATGATCAGGTAGATAAAAGTAGCGGCTTTTTCTTCGATACTGGGGTACAAGTCAGTAGATTCAAAAGTTTGATATATAGTGGCGATGGAACTTTTGAATGATTCGTCCTTTTCGTTTCCAAAAAGACTGCCGCTGCCAAACCGTTCCTTCATACTATATACTACTTTCATTGCCTCTTCATAAGTTGCTACAAATGAACTTGTGGTATGAATGCCATCCACGGTAAGTTTCTGGTGATCATATTTGTCTAATATATCAAGCGCATAAGTATAGTCGGTCAGTACTTTTAATAATCCGCTGGCTTCGTCGGTCGTAAGGTCCGTTGCTTCCAGTACATTGCCCAACAGTCCCACAGTTTTTTTGAGGGTTTCCAATTGTTGTACCTGCTCTTTCAGTCTTTTTTCGTTCAGTGAATAACCTTTGACGAGGTATTCTCTGAGCACACGATTAGCCCAGATACGAAAGTGTGTACCCAGAACCGAATTTACCCTATATCCAACGGAGATAATAATATCCAGGTTATACCGGGTTATCTGACGCTTAATGTTTCGCTTTCCTTCTTGTTGAACTTGTGCAAAAATTGCACAAGTTGCAGCCTCGTCCAGTTCTCCGGATTTGTAAATGTTTTTGATATGTCTTGAAATGGAGGTTCTGTCAGTCTCGAAAAGCGCTGCCAATTGATATTGGTCGAGCCAGATAGTGTCTTTATCAAGAGTTACCTCTATAGAAGCCTTTCCATCAGAAGATTGATAAAAGACAATATTTTTATTTGCAGACATGGTTCAGCTTTTACAATATAACAAGGCAATATACATTACGGAATACCGAATTGGTACAAACAGAAATAAGATTAAAATACCCATTTAGAAAACGGAAGAATGCAGGTGCGAGGGCTGTGTATTTGAGTGATCAATCAGTGCAATTCCGGTGAAATTTTCTCAGCCCTCATGCTTATAAACAGCAAATAACTTCCAGAAAGCCGTGCGGTGTTTGAAATCGAACTGTTGCTTCTTGAAATCATTTAACACCAGGTCGATATGATCGGCGCTCATATCGTATTTGCCCAGCATAATCTCTCGTTCCGAAGTATACAGGCCTGTCTTGTGCTGACAGAGATGGATATTCTGTTCGGTCACCTCTTCAAAAATCAGCACATCATGCAACTGGTATTGGGGCAGTGATTCAGGGTGAGGAATGTTGGGGTTGAAGGTAAGCGCCAGCATATTGTGATTATTGGCCTCGGGAAGCACCAACCGTGGAAAAGCTGCCCAGTCGTTGAACTGTAATTCCTGGTAGCAACACTTCATATATATATTATCGTTGATGAAAGGCACTTCACGCAGCTGTAGCTTAATGATATGGTTCTCGTCCTCAATGAGTTTGTCGCCGTTGAACTTCAGGATTTCATTGATTGTCAGGTGATCGCTGATGAACTGACCGACCGGAATGCAAAAATAATTGGCAATCTGCACTACTGTCTCTATGCGGGGTTCGGCCCGGCTCTCTTCATATGAGGAGATATTACCGCGGGTAAGGTTAAACAAATCAGCGAAAGCCTGCTGGCTCAAACCCTTTGTGGTGCGTATTTTTTTGATATTAGCCCCGATCTTGGTCATACATGCAAAGATAGGTGATATTTTTTTTAACTACAATGCAAATATTTTTTGCAATTGGCCAATTTGTTTGTAAATTTGTTCTATCAGTCGTTAACCAACCGCCCATGAGTTATTTAGAAACCATCGAAGATTTTGCCAAGCGGCTCCATTGCAGGATCATCTACAAGAGTGAGCAAAACGGCATTCTCAAGATCGACAACCAGCCCGACGGCATTCACAACCTGATCATCGGTATCGCACCGCCCATCCTGATCATGGAACAGTTCCTGTTTTCCTTCCGCGAAGACAATATGGACATGTTCAAACGTCTCCTGCAAAAAAACAGGGACACGATTCACGGTGCTTTCGTAATCAACGAAGACGGCGATAAAGTGCTTTTCCGCTACACCATGCAATTGGGTAACATCGATTTCAATGAGTTCGAAGGCGCACTCAATTCACTCGGCCTCCTGCTCAGCGAATTTGCACAACCCATCATCGGTTTTTCCAAATTGTAATCCCTATTAATAACGGTTATTTTTTATCATAAAATTTTGCAGCCATGAACATTTTCAAACGACTCTTCAGAATAGGACAGGCAGAAATACACGCCGCAGTGGACAAAATGGAAGACCCCGTGAAGATGACAGAGCAGGGACTCCGCGAATTGCGCAAAGACCTTACCGAAGCAACAGAAGCATATGCCCAGGTAAAAGCACTGGCCATACGCACCGAAAACGACCAGGCACATTGCCTGCAGGAGTCGACCACTTACGCCGAAAAGGCCATCCTGATTATGCAGAAAGCACAGTCAGGACAAGTGGACATGACCAAGGCTGAAGAGCTCGCAAGAGAAGCGCTTTCGCTTCGCAGAAAGTATTATACGGAAGCCGAAGAACTCGGCAGTCAGTCTGCCGCATTGCAACAGTCTTCACGCGAGATGCTGCGCAATACCGAGATTCTCAAAGAGAATATGGAGAAATGGGAGAAAGAACTCCGTACCTTAAAGGCACGCGTAAAAGTGAGCAAAGCCACCGAACAGGTCAATAAACAACTGGCACAACTCGATAATAACGGCACTATCGCCATGCTCGAACGCATGAAGGCAAAAGTAGAAGACCAGGAAGCATTGTCACAGGCTTACGGCGAAATAGCACGCGATAAACATAGCCTCAAAGACGAACTGAACAGCCTTCTAAAAGACGATTCCCTGTCGATCGAAAAAGACCTGCAGGCCATCAAAGAAAAACTCGGCATCAAGGAAAACGAATAATAATCTATGCTTTTAAGTATCACCGACATCCTGTTTCATCCGCTTAGCAATGCCATCATGACGGTGCTCACCGGCATCACCGCTATCTATTGGATTTTTACTTTTCTCGCCGGTGATCTCTTTGGTGATGCCGATGCAGACGTGGATGTACATGGCGCCGATGTAGATACAGATACGGACGCAGATGTGGGAGAGTCCACCGGCGATAAACCATTTTTCCAGAAAGCACTTGAATTTGTTAACATAGGCAAAGTACCGTTTATGGTAGTTTATACTACCTTCAAATTCATCGCATGGATCGTTACCCTGACCACGTCGGTAGCATTCGGACTCGCCGCCTGGGGTTGGAAATCGGTACTCATTTTAATACCCGTCTTCCTGGTGGCATTCCTGATCACGCGGTACGCAACCAAACCATTAGTAAAAGTTTATCACGCAATGGGCTATAACGGAGAAGAAGGACACGAACTACTCGGCAGAACCGCACGAATGCGTTCAACCATTTCCGGCAATACGATCGGTGCCGCAGAACTGAAGATTAAAAGCGATGTAATACGCGTCAATGTGAAAAGTAAAACCGGCGATCCTATTCCCTATGACGCCGAGGTAATGATCGCCGATGAGTCTGCCGATAAAAAGTATTACCTCGTGGTGCCCGAGATCAACCTGGCCAATGTAGTATAATCATCATTAATATATCTTTTACAAGTCACCATTCACTTTAATCGTAACTAAAACACAACACAACTATGGGAGAAATCGGTGGAATCAGTTTATTGTTTGTCGGAGGAATTGCTTTTATCATTTTCATTATCCTCTTTGCTTTTGCTACGTTTTACAAAAAAATCCCTCAGGGAAAAGCAATCGTCCGTACCGGTGTCGGCGGCGGTAAAGTTGCCTTCAACAAAGGTATGTACGTGATTCCCGTGCTTCACAAAATGGAGATCATGGACATCTCCGTTAAAAAACTGCAGATCGACAGGATGGAAAACGACGGCCTTATCTGTAAGGACAATATCCGCGCAGATATCAAAGTGGCGTTCTTCGTCCGTGTAAACAAAAATGCAGACGATGTACTCAACGTAGCACAGATCATCGGCACAGAGCGGGCCAGCGATGTGGAAACACTCCGCAATCTCTTCGAGGCAAAATTCTCTGAAGCACTTAAAACGGTAGGTAAAAAATTCGATTTCATCGAACTGTATGAGGCCCGCCGTGAATTCCGAACCGAGATTCTCGACATCATCGGCACTGACCTCAACGGGTACATTCTCGACGACTGCGCCATCGACTACCTCGAACAAACCGAAATCCGGTTCCTCAGCGCACAGAATATCCTCGATTCACAGGGTATCAAAAAGATCACCGAGCTGACCGCCGAACAAAATATCAAAGCAAACCTCATTAAACGTGAGGAAGAAAAAGTGATCAAGAAACAAAACGTGGAAGCGCGCGAAGCCATCCTCGAACTTGAACGCCAGATGGCCGAGAAGGAAGAAAAACAACGCCGGGAGATCGACAATATAAAGGCCCGCGAACAAGCCGAGATGGCCAAAGTGCGCGAAGAAGAAAGACTGCGTTCAGAAACCGTGCGCATTAAAACAGAAGAGTCGCTCGCCGTACAGGAAGAGAATAAACTCCGCCAGATCATTATTGCAGAGAAAAATAAACAACGTACGGACGCAGTAGAGGCAGAGCGCGTAGAGAAAGATCGCGCATTGGAAGCCACCGAACGTGAAAAGATCGTCACCCTCGCGCAGATCGAAAGAGACAAAACCCTCGAGATTGAACGCAAGAATATACAGGACGTGATCCGCGATCGCGTACGTCTCGAAAAAGGTGTAGTGGAAGAACAGCAGGGCGTCAAAGACCTCGAAGCATTCCGCGAAGTAGAACGGAATAAAACCGTCGGCATCACACAGGCCAGCCAGCAGGCAGAAGAAAAGTTGATTTACACCGTTAAACAAGCTGAAGCAGAGAAGAAAGCTGCCGAAGAAAAGGCCAAACAACTGATCATTGACGCAGAAGCGAAGAAAGAAGCGGCAGTCAAACAAGCCGAAGCCCGCAAGATCCTCGCCGAAGCACAGGCGCGCGAAGAAGCAACCCTAGGTCTCTCCGAAGCGGAAGTAATGATGGCAAAAGCAGAAGCTGCCGAAAGACAAGGCTCTGTTGACGCAACCGTTATCGAAAAAATCGCTGAAGCAAAACGCAAGGAAGGTCTCACACAGGCCGAAGTGACCAAAGAGAAAGCGCTCGCCGAGGCTGCAGGTATCGAAGAGAAAGCAGAGGCCATGAAGAAACTCGACGCAGTCGGGAAAGATCACGAAGAGTTTAAATTATTGCTGAACAAAGAAAGAGATATCGCTCTTGCGCAGATCAATATCCAGAAAGATATTGCCGATGCGCAGGCGGCCGTTCTCGGAGATGCACTGAAATCTGCCAACATCGATATCGTAGGCGGTGAGACGATGTTCTTCAATAACATCATCAACCAGATCTCGAATGCCAAAGGTTTCGACAGATTGATCAATGAAAGTGAGAATGCTTCGCAGATCAAAACGGCTTTGATCGGCGACGGCACCAACAGCGGTGATCTGCTCGGGCGCATCCGCGAATTCGCAGACAAGTATAATATTTCAACGAACGATATCAAGAACCTGACCATTTCCAGTCTTATTCTGAAAATGCAACAGCAAAGCTCGGAAGGCGATCGCTCCTCCCTGCTGAGCCTGGCGAACCTGGCGAGCAGCCTCGGTCTCTCCAACAGAAAGCTGTGATCCGCCATGACGGATTGTTTTTAACGCTGAGAGGCTGACACCTGTCGGCCTCTCTTCTCATGGCACATTTTTAGAACAGGGATTTTTTTTCGAACGTTTATTTTTTAGCAATGGCAGGTACAGACAACAACACAACGGCAATACTGGACTCGGGCACGTATGAGATTATCCGCAACAGGCTCGAAGAGCAGCGACTCAACCTGGCACAACGCCTGGCAAAACTCAACGCCGCGCGGAAAGAGATTTTCAATTCTTCCGGGTTTCAGCTAGTGGCCAACCAGCGCATCACCACCGTCAACAACGGCGTAGCGCGCGGTATCATGGCTTTCGGCGACCTGACCATTTTTGCCTACAACGTTCACTTCGGTTTGCGCGAAGACATTAAACTGAGCGATGTATTCGGCATTTACAAATTCACCGGCGATCATTTTGAGCCGGAACCACTTACCCTGATCGAAGACGAAACCTTCATCACCGACTTTAGTAATCTCTATAAATATTACCGCGATTCAATCTTTGCCAAGTTCACCAAAACGGAGAACTATCTTTACATGATTTTCCAGACCAGTAAAAGTCCCGATGACCGGAAGGCTTTTAAGTGGTTGATCAAAGATGATCAGTTAATTTATGTAGATGACCGCAGTATCCATGAAGTAAGAAAATCAGCACAGCACGATTTTGAATGGATAAAAACGGATCTCAGTAATCGCCGGCTCGGACTGCATCCGCATATTTCTGTGCTTGATAAAGTTTTTATCGAAGCAACCAACGGCGATATCACGTTTAAAATTGAAAACAATACAGATACGGGAAAAGGTATTTTCTCCGAACCTGTACGTAATAAAGACCAGCAACTTGATGATGCGGCGTATTATTACGCGGATCTCGGCAACCTGATAGCTATTAAAATCAAGCCCTACCAGGAAGATTTTCGCGCTTATATTTTCAACGTACGTACGCGCCAGGTTGTTCCTATTCCCACGTTACTCGATGCGGGTATCCTGCTTCCCGATAACCAGGGTGTCATTTTCCCCAACGGTTATTATTTGCAAAATGGAGAATACAAAATCTTCGAATCCGATATCACCGAACTCGAATTCGTTCGAAGTATTGCATCGCCCAACGGAGAAGATTTTCTTTATATTTTTTATCAGAGAACGACCAACACCTATGTACTGATGTCATACAATATGATCGTGCAGCAGGTGGAAACGCCGATCATCTGTAATGGCTTTACGGTTTTTAATGACGGTACGCTGGTCTATTTCCGTTCGGAGAACGAAGCGATCCGTCATCACCAGGTGCAAATCTGGCAAACACCTTATACCGCCACGTTACAAGAGAATGCGGCGATGAGCAACAACGTACTGTACAAGATCGGTAACAAGGATATCGTGAGCGCAATGAGCGAAAGCCAGCAAGTGATACAGTTGTTGCAGAAGGAAGATAGTTACGAGGATCTTTATGAGGACATTAATAAGCGCACAAACGATATCATCGACGCTTATTTCTGGCTAAAGGATGAAGCTACCTTTGATCTGGCTGCACCGTTGATCCAGATCCGCGATATCGCCAGCACAGCGATAGATGAATTTGCCAAAGTACAAGCACAGCGTCAACATGCAAAAGACACGCTGGCTGCCATGCAGAAGCGAGTGGATCAACTGGTGATCGATGTAAAAAATGCAACGATCACTTCACTCGATCAATTGGTCGAATTACTCGCGTCTACCCGGAGCATGCAAGGCGCTGTGATCGATCTGCTCAACGTCCGCTATATCGACGCAAAGGCGGTCAATGAATTAAAAGAAACATTACAGCAGTACAATAGTTCTCTCTCTCAGGATACGATTCAGTTTCTCCTGAAAGAAGAAGCGCTTGCGCCTTATGAAATAAAAGTAGCCGAACAAAAGAAAGCTGCCGCTTCGGTAACGAAGGTAATAGATGCACAGCCGGTAGAAGAAGAAGTAAAGCGCATCGCTTCCGGACTGGAGATGCTGATCGATATCCTCAACAGCCTGAAGATCGATGATACCACACAAACCACGCGCATCGTCGAAAAGATTTCATTGATCTTTGCTTCGCTGAACGAAGTAAAAGCGGAGTTGGTCCGCACAGTCACTACATTGCGAAGCCAGGAATTGACAGGCGAGTTTTATGCACAGTTGACGTTGCTCGACCAGAGTATTGTCAATTTCCTCGATCTTTCCAATACGCCGGAAAAATGCGAAGACTATTTCACCAAGATCAGCATACAAATAGAAGAACTCGAAAGCAAATTCGCCGATTTCGAAGAGTTTGTGATGAAGATTGCCGACAAGCGCGACGAGATCATCAAAGCGTTCAACGGCAAAAAGGAAATGCTGATCGCGCAGATCAACAAACGCACATCTTCGCTGGAACAAATAGGATTGCGTGTGTTGAAGAATGTGGAGAACAAGGCGCAGTCCTTCAATGAAAAGGAGAGTATTTATGCTTTCTTTTCAACCGACCTGATGATCGATAAGGTCCGCAATCTCGTAGAAGAACTGAAAGACCTCGGCGATGTAGCCAAAGCAGAGAACCTGGAGAACCTTGTTAAAGTTGCACAGGAGACGGCACTCCGCAATCTCAAAGACAAAACGGATTTGTTTGTCGATGGACAAAACATCATTTCGTTGGGAAATTACAAGTTTGTTGTTAACAAACAAGTCCTCGATCTTACGATCATCCGCCGCAATGATAAATTATTTTATCACCTGATCGGCACAAGTTTTTATAAAGAAGTAAAAGCTGAATCGCTTTACCAGCACCGCGCCATCTGGGAGCAGGAACTGGTTTCGGAAAATGCCGGTGTTTATCGTGCTGAATATTTAGCTTATCAGACATTCCTGGAAAGCCTCCGGCAAAATGCTCAGTGGAATTTTGAAACATTTCTCAATGACCGTGTGGAGCGTGATTATGCGGCCGCTTACCTCAAAGGTGTGCACAACACAGATGCCATTGCTATCTTTCAGGGATTAAAAAGATTACAGGAAGAACTTGGCATTCTTCATTATTCGCCGGCTGTGCGCGTGGCGGCACAATTGTTCTGGTTCGGAATAGAAGATTCGTCGCGGAACAAGCTATTGCAGCTTATTACCGCCGCCCATTCTATCCAGGAAAGTTTTCCCGGCAGTGAGCGGGCGGCATTTGTTGCGAAAGAAATTTCCACGCGTTTCCTGCAATCGGCTCTTGCGTATGAAACGGTAGACGCGGCAGATGTTGCTCACTACCTGTACCAGGAGTTTTCGATATCGAAACAGTTTACCTGCAGCCAGCAGGCGCTTCACCTGAAAAAGTCATTCAAGGAATACCTGCAATTGAGGCGCAGGACGGAATTGTTCTTACAGGAAGTGGGTAACACAGCATTTGATATTACCGAACGCTTTTATATCATTCAGAGCTGGTTGCTCGCATTCCTCCAGACAAATACCGTTGAAGCCGATCCGCAGTATGTAGATGAGGCAGTTTGTATGCTGCTGTTCAAAGATCATCCCTATAAGGAGCGTGCAGCGGCTGATGCGCTCTTGCTCGAAGGCCTGAAGGGCACGCATGCTGTTGTTGCGGAAGACGGAAAATATTTCCTGAATTATCATCGCTTTATCCATAAGCTTCGAGCTTATTTCGCTACGGTTGTTCCCGCGTTTACGGCGTTTAATCAACTGAAAGAAGCGTTGGTCCGCGAATACAGGCAACAGTTGAAGATCAGCGAATTTGAGCCGAAGGTATTGAGCTCATTTGTGCGCAACCGCCTGATCAATGAAGTATATTTTCCATTGATCGGAGCCAATCTTTCCAAGCAGATCGGTGCGGCGGGTGACGACAAGCGCACGGCGCGGATGGGTATGTTATTATTGGTGTCTCCTCCCGGTTATGGTAAAACGACGCTGATGGAATACCTGGCCAAAACGATGGGGCTGCACTTCGTGAAAATCAACGGTCCTACGATCGGCCATTCTATTACGTCCATCGATCCGCAGGAGGCTACTACCTCCGGCGCCAGGGAAGAGTTGAAAAAGATCAACCTGTCTTTTGAAATGGCGGACAACGTGATGTTGTATGTAGACGATATCCAGCATTGCAGCCCGGAGTTTTTACAGAAATTTATTTCGTTAGCCGATGGCCAGCGTAAAATGGACGGGATATTCGAAGGCGAAAGCAAAACCTATGACCTGCGAGGCAAACGCTTTTGTATTGTCATGGCCGGCAACCCGTATACCGAGAGCGGGGAACAATTTAAGATTCCGGACATGCTGGCCAACCGGGCAGACGTCTATAACCTGGGCGATGTGATCGGTAGCTCGGATCAATTATTCAAACTCAGCCTGATCGAAAACTCCGTTGCGGAAAACAAATATCTGCAACGGATCAGCAACCGCAGCTTTGAAGACCTGTACAAGCTGATCAACTATATAGAGACGCAGAGCGAAATGCTGCCCGAGCTCGAAGGGAATTACAACCGCCAGGAAACCGACGACGCAATTGCAGTGCTGAGAAGTATTATCCGTATTCGCGACATCGTGCTCCTGGTGAACCAGCAGTATATTGCCAGCGCCGCCATGAAAGATGCCTACCGGACGGAACCGGCTTTCAAGCTACAGGGTTCCTACCGTAATATGAATAAGATGACGGGCAAGATCGTACCGCTGATGAACCCGGAAGAAGTTGATACGTTGATCCGTTCGCACTACGAAGGGGAATCACAAACGCTTACTTCCGATGCGGAAGCCAACCTGCTTAAGTTGAAAGAAATTGCGGGTTTCCTGAATGAAGAAGAAGCAACCCGCTGGCAGCATATCAAAGAAGTGTTTGTCAAGAATAACAAATTCGGAATGATGAAAGATACAGATGCCTCCGGCCAGGTACTGATCCAGTTGAGTTCGTTTAATGAACACCTCGAAGCGATAGCGAAAGCGATCAGTAAGAAGTGAGAGAAATCGTTGCTAAAAAAACGCCCGGCTTTAGCCGGGCGTTTTATAATTTAATAATGTTCGTTGTAACACCGGATTAGTAAAAACTTTACATTTGCCCGCCTTTGAAACCGGGATGTGATAGTCCCGCGCCATCCAGCATTTTTCTAACCAACCAATTATTGTTTAAGATGAAAAAAATCTTCATCGTTGCAGCTGTGGCTGCTTCTGCCGCCATTATGTCCTGCGGCGAAACCAACGTAAAATCAGAAACCGTTACGAATGCGACAGACTCCACAAAGACAGTTGACTCTGTTTTTACCGTTAATGAAGCTGAATGGGAGTTGAGAGACCTTACCGGCCTGGATTCGCTGAAACAGATTTCCGGGTTTTCGGTGAAACTTCCCAAAGGTGCAATCATCGAAAAAGACTTTCTTGATTTAAAAGTACTGTTCCCCAATGCACATGAATATGTACTGGAGATCAGGGGGCAAGAGGCATTGAGACCACTGAAGGAGTATGTGACCAACCAGCGGCTACTCGAAGTAGACAGCGCCAGATCAGCCACGAACGACACCAAGCTGATTGCGGAAGATGCTAACGGCTACATCTATTCGTCACAGGTAAAAGCCGAGGACGGCAGCCTTATTGATAAAAAACCAATTGTACACTTTACTTACTTTATTTTGAAAGGAGATCAGTTGATCCGCATTGAAGACGCACACGCCGGCGTATATGACGATAAAATGGCGAATGAAGAGAATACGAAAAAGATCTATAGCATCATTTCTTCTTCTGCTACATTTAAATAAAGCTGGAGGACATACTTTTTCAAAGCCCCGGTAATACCGGGGCTTTTTTAATGGACTTACTAACGCTCAAACCTGTGTTTTCAGCGTATCTTTTAAACCACTGTTTCTTTTGGGCGCTTCCAGTTTGAAAAGATAATCTCCGGCCTCAGGGATCGTTAATTCAACGTCACCATTTTCATTACTCACGGCCTGGATATTCATACCACCGCCGGGGTTTTTGCCTCCTTTCACTACTATACCACCGATCGGGCTGCCAGGTTTCGCCATGTCACTGCGTTTAACGCCTTTGGTACTGATACTTTTTCCGGCGGATTGTTCTCCCGTTGCAAGCCTGAATGTATAACTGCCCGCTTCAAGACCATTCATGATCACTTCACCATTGTCATTGCTTACAAATTGCAGCATATTACCGCCGGGATTTTTACCACCTTTTACGATGATGCCGCCGATGGGATTTCCGGGTGCCGCCTTCGCTTCGCTGCGCTTCAACCCTTTCTCAGAAATACTTTTTTCATTGGTCGGTGCCACTACTGCTTCGCTGCGTTTAACGCCTTTGGTACTGATACTTTTTCCGGAAGGATCATTAACGATCGCTTTCCCGGCTGCATACGAAGCCGATGCCGCTCCGCCGCGGGGGCCGGATGGTTTATTTTTCCGCGCACCCAGGTTTACCGATACACCAATGTTGATCTCTTTAATAGTATAAGTCGCCACACTCGTTACGGAAGCCCATGTACCATTCGCCAACTGCGTTGGCTCATAAATGTTATCGTCTCTGAATCCTCCCTGCGGCACGAGATAAGAAGTAGTGCGACGGATCTCCGGTCCGCTTACCAGGGATGTTTGTGCAAACACCGTAATGCGCTGCGTAAACTGGTAGCCGATTTTTAAAACAGGCTTAAATAAAATGCCTTTTACTGTTTCCTGCTCTTCGTTTACCAGCCCGATCTGCCTTTGCTCACCGTTAATATCGGCGCTGCCGGTCTGAACGGAACCGCCGGGTTTGAAATGCAGGTAGCCGGAACTGATTCCTGGCGATACGGAGAAGTTGCCAAATTGAAACTGCGCCTGCAGTCCCAGCAAACCGGCGATGCTGTTCGACATTGCATGGTCAGTATTGGCACCTATGGTGACATTGGTGTTGTGTACTTTATAACGGTTAGCAACGGCTTCATTGTCCGGCGACAGATTTTTTAATCTTGTATAATCGGCGCCAAGGGATAGGCCCAGTGAGAAACGGTTTTTTTTATAAAAAGGGAGAAAAGCATCGGCCTGGATATTATAACCATTACCGATAAGATTGTCTTTTTCTTTACCCGAAGTATTGGTAATACCGGAACTCAGGGAAAAGGTCTGTGCCGAAGCGATCTGTGCAAGTGTCAGCAGGACAAGTGTCAATTTTGTTTTCATGATGCCAGTTTGTGTTGTGATGATTTGGTTAAAAGGTTAACAGCTTTAACCAATATCAATCGTTTGCAATGATTGTTACCTCCGTTCTGACTTGATGGATATCAATAAAACAGGAACGGTGATCGTCAGCATTACTTCATTTGGTAAATTACGATACCCCTCAAACCCGCTGGCAGCAAGGCTCCTGCGTTATTTTCTCCCTTTTCCCGGAAAATTCAGTCCTCTTTTCACTAAGAATAACTGACCTATGTCTGTATACACGGCACATACCGACCAGGAGTTGTTGTGTCTGCTTCAAGGGGGTGATGAAGCGGCCTTCACTGAAATCTACCAGCGCTACTGGAAGAAACTTTTCAGTGCTGCCTATAACCGTTTGCACAATACAGAAGACGCACGCGAGATCGTGCAGCAGGTATTTTTTACTTTATGGAAATGCCGGACACAACTCCGCATCCTTCATCTTACTGGTTACCTGTCAGCGATGGTGCGTCATGCTGTATACCGCCACCTCGCCACAAACGGAAGGACCAGTTCCACATTGCCGCAAGATGAACTGCAAGCAGCTGACAACCCCGATGCCGAATACCGACATCTTGTGCGCTGGCTCGAAAAGTTTGCGGAGAGTCTTCCACCCAATCAACGGATTGTATTTGTAGAATGCAAACTCCGCGATCAATCTGTAAAGGATGTTTCCGCCGCGCTCGGCATTTCCCGGCGTACGGCAGAAGGTTACATAGCCCGTACACTTAAAGCATTGCGCACAAAACTGCATTACGACCGCTTCCTTCAATTGCTCTGGCTATACCCCTTGTGGCCTGAATGGCTTATTAATTATTGATAATCAGCTTCCGTAAAAATTCTTCAAAGTTTTTTTCCAAAATCTGCGTACAAACCTTTTTCCCAAGACTCTATATATAAGAGCCCGGACATGCCACCCGTTAAACTGCATGATTAACTATACACACTGCGAGGAATATGAACTACTACGCCATCTTGCTTCCGGAGAGGAGCAGGCGTTTACGGTTATCTACAACCGTTACTGGAAGCCGATGTTCTTCATTGCTCATAAAAAGCTGCAGTCTGTAGAGGATGCCAAGGAAATCGTGCAGGGTGTTTTTTTTACGCTTTGGCAAAAACGGGAAAATCTCCTGATCAATGAGCTTTCCCTGTATCTCGCTGCCATGACACGCTATGCAGTATACAGGCATATTTCAAAGGAGAAAAAAAGAAAGGACCAATTAAAAAAAATTGAAAAGAACATAAAACCAACCGCTGCTTTTGATGTAGAAAATAAACAACTGCTGGAACTGCTCAACAGGTTTACCAGCAAACTTCCGGAAAAGTACCGGATCGTTTTTCTCCATCATAAACTACTGGACAAGCCGATTGAGGAGGTGGCTGATCAGTTGGGTGTATCCCCCAGAACGGCGGAAGGTTATGTGTCAAAAGTAATGGCGCTGATGCGCAATCATCACAAAAAAGTGGCTTTTTCATTGTTGCTGTGATGAGTTTAAACTATTTATATGTCGCATAAAGAACCCACAGGCCTGACCGATGCAGAACTTGCTTTGCTTGCGCGCAAGTACCTCGACCATTCCGCTACCGATGCGGAGGCCCGGGCATTGCATCAGTGGTATGACAAAGTGGATGAAAAGGAGATCGAATTCATTTTCACCAGGTCAGCGCAAACGCCAGATCAGTTTGGTGAACAAATGCTGAGCGAGTTGCAGGAGATGATCACGAAGGAGAAAGGCCGGAAAGTCGTAAAGATCAACTGGTGGAGGGCGGCCGCCATACTATTGTTGGTGGCCGGAGGATTAATAGCTTTTCTTTTGACTAACAACCAGGCTGGCAAAAACGGAAAATCAGAGATCGTACACAATACTCCGTCCGGAGATGTTGCCCCTGGTCGTGATGGTGCCATTCTTACATTATCTGACAACCGCAAAATTGTGCTCGACGATGCGGGCAATGGCAACCTCACACCGGACGGCGATGTGCGGATCGTGAAAAACGGCAATGAAATAACCTATGCGTTCAATAGCACCGGCGCAGCCAGGGAAGTGCGATACAATACCGTAAGTACTCCGCGCGGGCGACAGTTCAAAGTGGTATTGCCGGACGGAACATCGGCAGTACTCGATGCCGCCTCATCGGTTTACTTTCCCACCGCATTCATTGGCAATGAGCGTAAAGTAAAAGTAACGGGTCAGGTATATTTTGAAGTAACGCCCGATAAAACAAAACCTTTTATTGTACAGAACAATGACATGGAAATCGAAGTGCTGGGCACGGCTTTCAATGTTAATACCTATAATGATGATGATGCAAGAAGTGTTACGCTATTACACGGGTCGGTAAAAGTGAGTAAGGGCAATGCTGCCGACGCAACATTCCTCTCGCCCGGTCAGCAGGCGCGTATCAACAATAACAACGGAAAGATAGATATAGTGAAATCGGTCGACATGGATGAAGTAATGGCCTGGAAAGATGGCGCCTTCCAGTTCAACGAAACCGGACTTTCAAAAGTAATGGCACAGCTCGCCCGCTGGTATGATGTGGATGTGGAAATGAGAATAACCGGTGGTGAACGCTTCTTCAACGGACGTATCAGCCGCAACATCAACCTGAGCCAGGTGCTGGAGATTCTTCGGTTAAGTGATGTAAACTTCCGCCTCGAAGACAAAAAGCTAATCGTTTTACCATAATCAACAATTCTAAAAACACCAAACCATCCTCTTTTAATCTAAACAACAAACTGTAAAAATGGGAAGAGTTCTTACAATTCTCCATAGCCCCAGGCTATGGCTGAAGAACCTGTGTGTTTGTTTGCTGACCATCGCTTTACTGCCACAGCAAACAAAAGCAGAACAGGGAATAACGCTTGCTGAAAAGGATGCACAGATCGAAACGGTGATCAGGAAGATCGAATCGCAAAGCGATTATCGCTTCTGGTATGAGAGTAAAGTTTTGCGTGCTGCCAAAAAGGTAAACATTCAGGTAAAAAACGCCTCGATAAAAACCGTATTGGATATCTGCTTTACGGACCAGCCACTCGCTTACCAGATGGTCGAAAAAACGATCGTAATCAGAAAGAAAAATGTACCAGCCCCCATCGCCTCCCTGCATACAGAACTGCCGGCCATCGATATACGCGGCATTGTCAAAAATGAAAACGGCGAACCACTCAGCAGTGTAAGTGTGAAGGTAAAAGGCCAGACGCTCGGGACCACCACCAACGAAAGCGGCGTATTTACCCTCAAAGATATACCGGCCAATGCGGTCCTGGAAATATCCATTACCGGTTATAAAACACAGGAGTACCGGTTGACCGGCAACCCCAACATCGAAATCGTTTTACAGCAGGAAGTGCGCGCAATGGATGATGTGGTGGTAACCGGGTTTCAACGCATCGATAAAACGAAATTCGGCGGCTCGGCAGTAACGCTGAAAGCCGACCAGGTACGTGTGGATGGGATGACCGATATCAGCCGTATGCTGGAAGGACGTGCCGCCGGTGTTTCCATTCAGAACCCATCCGGCGCATTCGGTGCGGCGCCCAAAGTCCGTATACGTGGCGCTACCTCGCTCAACGGTGCCAATAAACCGCTCTGGGTAATCGACGGTGTAGTGCTGGAAGACATCGTGAATATATCCAATGACCAATTGACCAGTGGTGATCCCACTACACTGCTGGGCTCACCGGTCGCTGGCCTGAACCCGAATGATATTGAAAGCTTCGACATCCTGAAAGACGCCTCTGCCGCAGCGCTCTATGGTGCGCGTGCCATGAACGGCGTAATCGTCATCACCACCAAAAAAGGACGCAGTGGAAAAGCGCAGATCAGTTATGCCGGCAACTTCAGCACACAATTGAAGCCGTCTTACAATGATTTCAATATCATGAACTCGGCGCAACAGATGTCTGTACTCGCCGAACTTGAACGCAAAGGATACCTCAATTCAGATATCCTTTCGCAATCAAACAATGCGATGTATGGTAAACTTTATCAAAGCCTGGTAGGGGATGACAACGGAAACTTTGCATTGGAAAATACACCGGAAGCGCGCCGTGCATTTCTGCTGCGCTATGCAAAAGCCAACACCGATTGGTTCGATATTTTGTTCCGCAACAGTTTTATACAGGAACATTCACTGAGTATTCAATATGGCTCCGACAAATCACAATCTTATTTTTCCACCAGCTTCCTGGGCGACAATGGATGGACTATTGGTGATAAGGTAAAACGTTATACGCTCAACTTCCGCAACAACTATAAATTCTCAGACAAAGTTTCCGGGGGATTCTCTACGTTGGGATCCGTACGTCAGCAACGCGCCCCCGGAGCGCTTGCACGCAGAAGCAATCCGGTTGAAGGACGTTACGACAGAGATTTTGATATCAATCCGTTCAGCTACTCCCTGAACACCAGCCGTGCCGTTACAGCCTATGATGAAAAGGGAAATCTCGAATACTTCAACCGGAATTTTACTCCTTTCAACATTATTGATGAGCTGGCCAATAATTATATCGACATCAATATGATCGATCTGCGGTTGCAGGGTGACTTCTCTTACAAGTTTGCCAAAAATTTCCGCTATGATTTCCTGGGCGCCATCCGCATGGTGAAAACGGGCCGCGAGCACCAGATCAAAGAAAGCGCCAACATGGCCAATGCTTATCGCTCAGCCGCCAACTCCACCATCCGTTCATTGAATAACTTTCTTTACCAGGACCCGGATAATCCTGAAGCAGAAAAAGAGATCGTGTTGCCCAGGGGTGGCTTCTATAACCGCACAGAAGATGAGATGATCTTTTACAACGTGCGTAATAGCATCAACTATAATAAAGTCATTAATGGCAGGCATACCGTGGATGTACTTGCCGGACAAGAGGTGAAGTTTACCAACCGCAAAACATCCAACAACACGGGCTATGGTTACCAGTATGATCAGGGTGGAATTCCGTTTGTAGACTACCGGATCATCAAACAGGCCATCGAAGGAAATTTTCCTTATTACGGAATGGAACAGGTGTATGATCGCTTTGCCGCGTTTTATGCCACAGCCGGTTACAGTTATGATAAAAGATATAGCGTAAGCCTTTATGGCCGCTACGATGGTTCCAACCGCTTTGGTAAAGCTGCGCTCAATCGCTGGCTGCCTACCTGGAGTGTGTCGGGTGCGTGGAATATCGACAAGGAAAAATTCGCCCAGAATATCAACTGGCTTGATTTTGCCCGTCTTCGCGGAAGCTATGGTCTTTCGGGAGACATGGGTCCGGCGATCAATGCAGATGTTTTGTTACGCAATTACATTACCGACAGGCAATGGACCGCTGACCGTGAATCGGCTATCCAGCTTGCGTCGTTGGCCAATAAAGAACTTACCTGGGAAAAACAGTACAGCACCAACATCGGCCTTGAGTTTGGCGTGTTGAAAGGCAAACTCTCCTTTACCATCGACCGGTTTCTTCGCAGAAGCTACGACCTCATTGATCAGATTGCCACATCGGGTATAGGTGGTCAATACTGGAAGTTTGCCAATTACGCCGATCTGAAATCAAACGGTTGGGATATTGCGGTCGACGCCAACCTCGTCAAGACGAGAAACTGGTCAGTGAACAGCAAGCTCACGTTTGGCTACGCCAAAACAAAAATTACCAACCTGTCTAACCTGCCTATTCTTTTTGACCTTGTTCAGCCGGACGGATACAATGTATTGGGTTATCCCGTACGCTCACTCTTCTCCATCCGGTACAGCGGTCTTGATCACGCATCGGGTGTGCCGGTATTCATCAATGAAAAAGGTGAAGTATCGTCCGACGTTTATTACCAGGATAATAATACTGCGTACCTGAAATATGAGGGACCGGTTGATCCGCCCTATAACAGCAGCTTCGGTTCCACGGTGACGTACAAAAATTTTACGTTCAATTTTCTGATCACTTCGCAGGCGGGAAACAAAATCAGGTTGGCTCCTGTATTTTCCACCTCGTATTCTGACTGGACGGCATTGCCAGTTGATTTTATCGATCGCTGGGTGCAGAGTGGTGAAGAAAATACGACCGCCGTACCCGCCATGCTCGACAGGCTTTACGGCAACAACCTGAGTGGCATTTATCCTTACAGCAGTTATAATTTTTCTGATGTGCGTGTGGCCAAAGGTGATTTTATCCGGTTGAAATCCGTTTCCCTGAACTACCGCCTTCCTTCTGCCTGGATCGCGCGTGCAGGCTTTACCAATGCCAACATCGGTGTCTCCGCTATCAATCCCTGGCTGATCTATTCAGACAAAAAACTGAAAGGTCAGGATCCGGAGTTTTTTAATACGGGAGGTGTGGCCCAGCCAATTCAGAAACAAATCGTTTTATCTATCAAACTTGGCTTATAATGAAATATTGCAACCCAAAGTTCACCTTTCCGGTATTGTCAATGCTGTTGCTGGCAACAACAGGCTGCCGCAAGTTCCTGGAAAAAGATCCTGACAGCAACCGCGCATCCATACAAACACCGGAACAAATGTCGCAACTGCTCATCTCTGCCTACCCAAAGGCCAACTATATGATGTTCAGTGAAGCCTTGTCGGACAATGCAGATGATAAGTCCACGCAACTGAATGCCTATGAAACAAACAGCAGTTGCTATATGTATGAAGAAACAAATGCAACACCGAATGAGCAGGATTCCCCGCAAATGTATTGGAGTGAGTGTTACAATGCCATTGCGGCCACGAACCAGGCATTGAGTATTATCGCCAAATCGTCTGATCCGGATAAATTCCGGTCGCAGAAAGGAGAGGCCCTGGTAGCCAGGGCATACAATCACTTTATGCTGGTATCATTCTTTTCGAGGTTTTATAATGCTGCCACCGCGGAGCAGGACATGGGTATTCCTTATGTAGATCAACCGGAGGATGTAGTTACAAAAAAATACGAACGGAAAACAGTTGCTTATGTATTTGATCGTATTGAAGAAGACCTGCTTGCAGGACTCCCGCTGATTGACGACAGGGCTTATGATATTCCTAAATATCATTTCACCAAAGCAGCCGCGAATGCATTTGCTGCACGTTTTTACCTGGTGAAAAGGGAATATGCAAACGTGCTGTTGTATGCCAATGCTGTTTTTCCGGCTAATAATCTGCCCGATCAATTGCGCCCGTGGAACGGTGTGCAATGGACGGCATTCGGCGCCGCGGATCTGCGGAACGAATATTCTAAATCTTCGCTGGCGTCTAACATCCTTCTTTGTGAAGCGCCTTCCTGGTTTTTCCGGTCCAATGGGTCACGATATGGTTACAGTGATTCGATCTTCAATGTGTGTTATAATGTGAAGGCGATCTGTGCCAGCAATCCCACCTGGCAGTTTGAGCAGAAAGAATATATCTACGGCTCACAGCCGCATGTCTATATACCCAAATTGGGAGAATACTTCAAACGTGCGTCCATCAATGCCAATTTTGGTACCGGTTATATCATGCTTCCGTTGTTCGATGCCGAAGAAGTATTATTCAACCGTGCGGAAGCCAAAGTATACCTGGGTGATGCAACCGGAGCCATAGCCGATATGAATACCTATATCAGCAAGCGTGCGCTGAACTACAATGCCACCAGGCATATAGTGGATGAAGCAAAGCTTAGAACTTATGCAGGCACGCAGAATAGGGATACGGCATTGGTGCAGGGAATTCTTGGTCTTCGCCGCCTCGAGTATATCAGCCAGGGTATGCGCTGGTTCGACGTACAGCGTTATGGTATTACCGTAAGACACGCGATCCGCAATACGGCAGGCACAGTGGAGCGGACAATCGAGGTGCGCGATGGCGACCCGCGAAGAGTGCTGCAACTCCCGGCATCGGCTACCTTATCCGGCCTCCCATTAAATCCCCGTTAATCTTTTAATCCTTTTATATATGAGAAAAATAATTGTCAATATAATAATCGCAGTGTCGGTCGTTACAGTGGTTAGTTCCTGCGGAAAGGATAAAGATGATCTCAATGCCGCCGATGATCTGCTCGGTCTGGGTGGTGATACATGGGAAAGAACGCCTATCGACAACTGGCTTTATGACAGTCTTGTACGACCGCACAATATCCAGGTGAAATACAAGTGGGATCAATCTGAATTTGACGTAAGTAAAACCCTGGTGCCGCCGGACGAATCGAAGATCATACCCGTCTGGTCCATGTTGCGCCAGGCGTGGATACAGCCTTATGTAGATGTGCTCGGGCTTCCGTTCTTTAATAAATATTCTCCGAAACTGTTTGTTCTGTCCGGTGACTTCTCGTACAACGCCAATGGTTCCATAACGTTGGGTACCGCCGAAGGCGGACGGAAGATCGTCCTGTATGGTGCCAATCATTTCCTGGTAAGAGGAATGACCGGTTATACCGCATCAAGGGATTCTTCTTTTGTGAAGCAATTTTTCCTGCAAACCATTCACCACGAATTCGGGCATATCCTGCACCAGACCATCATGTATCCGATCGAATTTAAACGCGTGAACCCGGGATTGTTCAGTGGTAATAACTGGATCAACATTACGGATGCCAATGCACGCCGGGATGGTTTTGTGACGGCCTATGCTTCCTCGGGTTATGACGATGATTTTGTAGAAACGATTGCCATCATGCTTATTGAAGGCCGTGCCGGGTTCGATGCGCTGATCAACCGGATTCCTGCAGGCACCAGTGGCAACGGTACCACACAGGCCCAGGCGCAAACTTATCTGCGGCAGAAGGAAGCCCTGGTAGTAAGCTATTTCCGTCAGGCATGGAATATCGATTTCTACACGCTTCAGGCACGTTGCCGTACTGCACTGGAAAGATTTATCTAACTGCTAAAAAGGAGTAAATGAAAAATTATATCACTGTACTGATCTTATTGCTTTCGCTCACTGCCTGCCGCCGCGATTTTGACGAAACTATTTTCGGAGAAACGCCCGATGCACGGTTAACCAAAACGCTCGACAGCCTGCAGAGCCGGCTGGCCGGTGAGCCGGGAGGCTGGACAGGTTTTCTTACAACCGGTACCGGTTTGCGGGCGGGCTTTTATTTTAAATTCACGCAGAACAACCGCGTATCCATGGTGTCTGATGTGGTGACGGGAGGAGACATGGTAAAAGAAAGCAGTTATCGTTTGAAGGCGCTGCAGCAGCCTTGCCTGATCTTCGATACCTATTCTTATCTGCACATACTCGCCGATCCGAATGGTGATGTCAATGGCGGCACAGATGGCGCAGGGCTGCAATCCGATTTTGAGTTTGCATATGATCCTTCGGCCGATAACAAGGATTCCATTGTATTAATTGGAAGGATGCATAACAGCAGACTGGTTCTTCGTCCCGGCACACGGACGGACGGCGACGCATTCGACGCGGGTGGCCTGAGTAACGCACAGGTATTCGATAGTTTGCCAAAACGTTATTTGAATTATTTCAAACGGTTTACGCTGGGAGGCAATACCTATGAGCTGGTGGTTAACCGTCGCAAGAAAAGTTTAAAGGTTGCCTGGATGGAAGGAGCTGTTTATAAAGAAGCAATGAGTTATTATATGACCACGCCCTCCGGCAACGTTCAACTGATTTCACCCGTTGATGCAAATGGGGTTAGAATTTCTGTATTCACGGACATGCGATGGGATAATGCGGCCGTATCGCTGAGTTTTGCAATAAATGGTGAACGTGTTACGCCGGTTGGCTTTACCCGCCCGCTGCAGGTTGATCTCACTGCACCACGCCGTTGGTGGCAAACGAGCAAAGACGAGGATACCTACTGGGTATCTGCAACCGGCTTCCGGGTAAATGGTGTGGATGACGCTTATGGTGTCAGCAGGCTGGCAGGGTATACGGCGTTGATGTATGGTGCTGAATGGGGAACCGTACGCGGGACAACAACCGACTGTTTTGGTTATATCCGGAACCGCACACAACTTTTTGCACCGGCAGTAGTATCGCCTCCCAGCTTTGGCAATGATGGAAGGGTTATGTTCACGAGAGTGTTGGGAGCATCAGGAGATCCCGCTACTTTTTCATTCTTCGGTACCAATCCCGGACAGGCAGCCATTAATACATTCTTTCCTGCTGTCACAAAGCTGGCAGATGCGCAGGGTTACATAGCCGTACAGATTTATGATACTTATGACCTGGTCGATCCGGTAAACGCAACCAGTTGGGTTAGCTGGGAGCGATAAGTTTTTTCTTTACGATGCACTACTAATTTTTCTCACAAGCAGTATGTGTACATTGGCGGGAGGGCCTTTCCAGGCCTTCCCCTTTTAAAAATTAAAGACGCTTTTTCATGTCTGGCGTTAGTTATATAGAGTTTCTCAGAGCAGTTTAAAAATGGTCGCTGGTTTCGCAGCCAGTGGAGGGTGAGAGATCCCCGGCATTTGCCGGGGTCTCTTTTTTAGTCTTTAAAATATTGTACGCCTTTTTCAGAAATAAAGCCTCTGTGATCACTGTATTCTCCTGTCCTGATTGTTACCATCCAGAATTTAATATGGTCATTGTTTGGAAGAGGTACGGAATGGACATAATTAATTATATAATCGAACGCAGGCTCAATAATAACCGGCGCATCTCTGTCGACGGCGATTAGCAGCCCTTTCTTTCCATTCTTCTCCAGGATATAACTCTGCGTTAAAGGAAATACTGCATCGTAATCTTTGGCCAGTATGGCGCCGGTTTGTGTAATAACCGTTTTTTTGTTATTAATTGATACAACAAACAAGTTGTTGGGGATATCACTGTTAGCAAGGTCAAGTGTGGGATATTCCAGCGGCAATATTATTTGATTTTTCGAATTGACAATTCCCCAACGCCCCCCATTTTGTACACCCAGAAATCTTTCTCTTTCTTTTATCCGGTCAATCGAATCATACATCGCCGGAATACTATCGCTGCCCAGAACAGGGCTGAAAATAAAGCCATACTTGTTTTCTTCTCTGAATAGGCGGCTTTCGTAAAAGGCTGGCGGAGGTATTGTACTGGGTGTTGCCTCTATTGGCCTGCTCGAGTCGCGCCCCTGACCGATTTTAACTGGAATCAATTCTTCCATGTCACTATAGTCCTCTATGTAAGGTGTAATTTTACCGGGACCATCGGGTAGTACGGGAATGAGGTATTTCTGATTGTTCCTGGCAACAAGCACAGTCGATGAGTTGTATATCGGCTCGGCCATATTATATTCAACAGGGGCTATCCATTTTTTCGAATGCATGTCAAAAATGCCGCGTTTATAATTTTTGTCCATAACCAGCAGCAGCGACCCGTCGACGCTAATACCCAGGTATAGTGTATCGACAAGGAGTTTTTTGGTGTTCAAATCATAATAGCCAGTAAGTCCGCTTTTTGTAGTTGCGCGAATGCCGTTTTTTTCGACCGTTAATTCACTATAGTTAAATGGGATAACTATTTTACCCGAACGGTTAATAAGTCCTGCCCGACCCCCGCTAATGACCGTTGCATAATCACCATGAAAAAAATAAGTGTTATCAAATTGTGGTTTAATCTTTATTTTTCCTTTAAGATCGGAGTAGCCCCATTTATCTTTTATTCTATAAGGCACCAGTATTGATTGTGCATTTAGCGTAAAGCACGCCGAGACGAACAAAACCACCAGTAGGCTTTTCATTCTTAATAACATATGCTGGAATTTTCTTTTACTAAATCTTAGACGGTTCGTAAACTTTAATCCTGAAAAAACCGCACTCCTTTCTCCGAAATATAACCACCGGCATTCGGATAAGCTTCAGTGTACCCATACCAGAATTTCAGTTGCACACCATTGGCGGGATAAATGGTTTTAATGTCTTTGCTTATGCGCAGAAATGCCGGTTCGATCAATACCGGTGCATTTTTATCAGTAAGTATGAGCAATCCTTGCTTTTTATCTTTCTCGAGGATATAACTCCGCTGCAATAAAGTTACCTGGTCATAATCGCGTGCCAGTACCGATCCGTTTTGACTGATGACTGTTTTTTTACCATTGACCAGCACTACATAAAAACCGTTGGCCGGATCGCTGTTGACCATGTCGAGCGGAGGATATTCGATGCGCAGGACGATTTCGTTTTTGGAATTAATGATTCCCCAGCGAGCCATGTTCTTTACGCCGAGATATCCATTGTATTCCCTTGAACGGTCGATGGAATCATACATCGCGGGAATGCTGTCACCGGCAAACTGTCCGTCGAAAACGAAACCATATTTATTTTTTTCCCTGAACAACCGCTCGGTATAAGCGGAAGAGGACGTGTTTTCTTTTTTACCCGCATCCGGTTTACTGGTGATAGTGACCGTTTTTAAATCTTCCAATTCAATATCCTGCTCTTCTTTGTAGGGAGTAACCGGCCCCGGGCCATTGGCCAATACATCAATGGTAAAAACTTTGCCGTTGATGCCCACGATTACTTTTGACGGATCGGCCATCGGTGACGCGTAATCATATTCGGCCGGAGCGATCCATTTTTTAGACCGTGAATCGAAGATGCCTTGTTTACCCAGATCATTTACCACTAACAACAATCCTTCCACCACGGGCGTGATCATGCTGTATTGTGTATCTATTACCAGCTTGCGTGTACGCAGATCGTAAAAACCGGTACGCTGATCGGCTGTTTCGGCAATAACACCTTCCGGACCGGTTTGCAGATCGCGGTAATGGAAGGGGATGATTGTTTTGCCGGATTTGTTGATGAGACCCGTGCGGGTGCCCTCATAGGCCTTCGCATAATCCCCGTCGAAGAATGACGCGTAATCATAGCGCGGTTTGATCTTGATTTTTCCATTCAGATCGGAGTAGCCCCATTTGTCTTTGACACGGAAGGGAACGAGTACGTCCTGTGCAACCAACGTCGTGGAGAACAGTATCAATGGAAGCAGTATAACCATTTTGATCTTGCTATTTGTACGTGTCAGCATAGACTGTAAATATACTTAAAAGAAAGCGGAGGGGTCTTTCACCGGTATGTTAAAAGCGTGTAATCACGCCTGATTCTTTGTTTTAAAACGCTTGTCAATCGCTGTTGTGATTGACTACTTTGGTAGCATCCTGCCTTGACGTCAAGTCCATTTTTATTCAACCTCAAACCTGTCCACAACATGAACGCTCTAAACTTTGCGCGTGTGCGCGACCGTGAGCTTTCGCTATGGCAATCGGCTGTAGCAGAGTATCTCCGCGGCGAATTAAAAAAAAACAATCAGCCTGCTGCCATGCGGGACCTTCTTGATCATCCGTTATCAATCGCAACGGCCGATTATGTAACACGGAAGTTCAACGACCCCACTTATCAGCCTCCTGCCTCATTCAAAGGCGATACCAGTCATGAAGCGCTGGTATTCAGGTCACACCTCGGTCATCAGATTGGTGAAGCACTTGCTACCAACGATATGGAACGGTACGAAGCATTGTCTGTTGCTTACCGCAAATTCTGCGACGAAGATTATTCAATCGGTCCGCCACCAACAGGTTTTGCTACCTGTCCCATTACCTATGCGCAGTATGCTCTTTCCTCAGGAGGAAGAATGACATACAACGACTGGACAACAGCGGGCGGCAATAACATTAACTATGGCGTGATCAACTGGAAGCTGCCCAACAATGCCAAAGTAGGCATACTGGGCGACTGGGGCACAGGCATGCCCGATGCTATTGCTTTGCTGAAAGACATGATGGTGCAACACAAACCGGATGTGATCATCCATCTTGGTGATATTTATTATTCCGGCACGCCGCAGGAATGTGATACCTATTTCCGTGATGTCTTCACCACGGTGTTCAATGAAGTATTAGGACCGGGCAAACGGATTCCCGTGTTTTCTATTCCCGGCAACCACGACTACTATGCATGGGGCGCGGAATATTATAATGTGGTAACCAACCTCAACAATAATATTCCCGGTGCTACGCAGCAGGCGAGCTATTTTTGCCTGCGCACGCAGGATAATGGCTGGCAATTTCTCGGCATGGACACGGGATACAACGATTCCAATCCGGCCAACCAATTGAATACGACATATGCCGGTCCATGGTTGCAGCCCAATGAAATAACCTGGCACCAGGACAAGCTGGCCAACTTTCCGGGATTGACCATTCTTCTTTCACATCACCAATTGTATTCGTCCAACAGTAAGATCAACGGTTCGTTTTCGGTGATGAATGCGGTCCCTTATTACAATCCTTACCTGTATCGCGCGGTGGGTGAATACCTGCCAACAAAAGTAGCGGGATGGATCTGGGGACATGAACATAATTTTGTGATGTACCGGGATTATCTTGCGCAACTCCCAATCGGCAGACTGGTTGGCAACAGTGCTTATGAAGAACTGACCAGTGCCAATCCTTACCAGGTCAATTATCCGCAGATACCCTACGTAATGCCGGAGCCACAATACGATCAATATAAACTCGGCATCAACCAGGACAGTAACGGCGTTCAGTACTACAACCACGGATACGCGATCATTGATTTGTCAGGAAGAAAAAATCCGACAGATCCTGTGCAGGCCAATTATTACCAGTTTCCCGCCTGGGGCAGCACACCGCCGCCGAATCCTGTTTCAACACAGTTATACCAGGAGCCGTTCAGCAAACCACAACCCTTTGAGTACGGTGATCAGGTCCACTCCGGCGGAAATCATATGTTATCTAATATGGACGGTATGGACGTGCAGGATTTCTATGCCGGATCGTTTGGCTATAACTATCCTGTTGCTGCGCCAGGAATGGTAGACTACGCGAGGCGACACACCATCAGGAAATATGTAAATGGTCATCCTGCCCCGGATGGCACCCCGCTCATATCCGGAGACGTTGTCAGTATTCAGACAACGCAGAATGGTCAATACCTGACCGCGGGAACAACGCCCTGGTTGTACTATGCTTCGGCAGTGAACAATAACTCACTGTGGGTGATTAAGAAGAAGGAGCAGGGTAGTGCCGGTATCAATATAGGCGATGCTATTTATCTTGAAAACGTAGCTTATACCGGGCAGTACCTCAAACCGGTGTATGCGGTGAAGTGGTCAATGATTTATCTTACCACTGAAGTTGGGGCGGACTACTGGTGGCGATTCTGCACGATGGAATAAATGCTTAATTTATAACCCCGGAAAAGCTCCGGGGTTATTTTTAAAAATATTTTATTTGATACTATTAGAAAACCATTAGAATAACAAGGGTGATTATGCTGTTTGGAAACAGGTGATTTCTCTTCCGCCACATAAAAAATTTTAACGCCCACATATATTTTTTCCGTAGTCTACAGTTTTTATGGTGTGATCGCTTTGAATAATGGTTTTTATTTATCTTCTTTGCACCCTGAAATTCTGACTGTACCCTGCCTGCTACTGCTCCCCGTCACAGTATTGCAAACTGTATTATCAGAATCTTCACCCTCTTTAAACCAAACTACCACCTTATGATCAAAACCTTTACCCAAAGAGTTTGTCTTTTCCTGCTGTTTTTTATTTCCCTGCTGCAATTCAACCGGAGTAATGCCCAGGCATTTAGTGAAGGGTTCAATGACATCACCACCTTACCGGGTTCCGGATGGGTGACGATAAACAACAGTAGCCCTGTTGGTGTTACCAACTGGTTTCAGGGAACCAATGTTGCAGCTGGCGGACCGTTTGATTCTTACAACGGCGCACCTAATTCCTACATCGGTGCCAACTTCAACAACACCACCGGCGGCACAGGTATCATCAGCAGCTGGCTGATAACGCCTAACCGTACATTCAGAAATGGGGATGTACTGACATTTTATACCAAAAAACCGCCAACACCCGGAGGCGGAACGGACTACCCCGACCGGTTGGAAGTGCGCTTGAGTACCAATGGCGCAAGTACCAATGTGGGTGCTGCAGGTAACAATGTCGGAAATTTTACAACATTGCTTCTTTCTATTAACCCTACGCTGGTTGCAGGCGGATATCCCTATAACTGGACGCAATATACTATTACGATCTCCGGTCTGCCGGCCCCGACATCGGGCCGTATCGCCTTCCGGTATTTTGTTACCGGCGCCGGGCCAACCGGTACTAACAGCGATTATATCGGCATCGACCAGGTTGATTACTATCCCTATGTGTGTCCCGCCTTTACGCTCACCCCCGGCGGAGCGTTAACAACAGGTACGGCGGGAGCTGCGTATAGTCGTGTATTGACGCAGACCGGCGCATTAGGCGCTCCTAATTTTGCTATTACTGCCGGTGCGTTGCCTCCGGGCCTTACTCTTTCTGTAGGCGGAACGATTTCCGGTACTCCTACAGCTACCGGTACATTTAATTTTACGGTAACGGCTAGTGACGCAAGCGGTTGTTCCGGTTCTCAATCTTATTCAATCACAGTTATATGCGGTAGTAACCCCATCACCTTCACATCCGCCTTGGTGTGTTCTACCTCACCGTATACATTAACGGCAAGCCCCGCAGGTGGCACCTTCTCCGGTACAGGCGTCACCGGAAATGTATTTGACCCGGCTGCAGGCACGCAGACACTTACCTACGATTATACCGATCCGTATGGATGTGCTTTTAATACAAATGCAACATTCACGGTGTTTGACGGTGGCGTTACCGGTATTTCTCCCTCGTCACAGACTATCTGCAGCGGTGATGCCATCGGCAATATTGTTACGACTAATACCAATGGTGCTGCCACTTTCAACTGGACGAGAGATAATACAGCTGCTGTTACCGGTATTGCCGCGAGCGGCAGTGGTGCTACGATCTCCGGCACATTGACCAATACCACCAGTGCTCCTGTAACCGTTACGTTTAACACTACAGCGTCAGTAGGAAGTTGCGTTACACCGCAAACCTCCACTGTTCTGGTTAATCCAAGACCTTCCGTAAACGCTATATCTTCCACATCGGCTTGTTCCGGTGTTTCGGTGAATGTCACTCCGGATGGTCCTGTATCAGGAACTGTTTATAACTGGACAAGAACCAACTCTTCTTCCGTGACCGGCGTTGCCGCAAGCGGCTCAGGAACGATCAGCGGTACATTAATCAACACCACCAGTGCTCCGGTCACCGTAACCTTCACCGTTACGCCTTCGGCAAATGGCTGCACCGGCACACCGCTTAGTTTTGATATAACCGTTAGTCCGATCCCAACTGTCTCGGCATCTGTTAGCAATCAGTCGGTTTGCTCGGGTAACGCTATTACTTCTATTGCGCTGACAGGCAACGTATCCGGCGCTGTTTACAACTGGACAAGAGATAATACAGGTTCTGTAACCGGCATTGCAGCAAGCGGTTCCGGTGATATCAGCGGCTCGCTCGTTAACAATACCAACGCACCTGTAACGGTAACCTTTACTGCCACGCCTGTTATCAATACCTGCTCCGGCACGCCGGTAACTTCTACGGTTACCGTCAACCCTTCTGTAAATGTAGTAGCCACCCCAACCAACCAGACCATTTGTTCCGGCGGTGCGATCACGGCTATCACATTCAGCGGTAACGCAACCGGTACTGTTTACAACTGGACAAGAGATAATACTTCTTCTGTAACCGGTATTGCTGCGAGCGGTTCCGGAAACATCAGCGGATCACTGGTGAATGCTACGGGCGCACCTGTAACGGTAACCTTTACTGTTACGCCAACAGCCAATGGTTGCCCCGGTACGCCGGTAACGGTTACTGTTGTTGTTAATCCTGCTGTGAACGTGGTGGTCACTCCAACCAGTCAAACCATTTGTTCCGGCGGTGCGATCACGGCTATTGCATTCAGCGGTAATGCAACCGGTACCGTTTATAACTGGACAAGAGACAATACCTCTTCCGTAACTGGTATTGCTGCGAGCGGTTCAGGCGATATCAGCGGATCACTTGTGAACACCACCAACGCACCTGTAACAGTGACCTTTACTGTTACGCCAACAGCCAATGGCTGCCCGGGCACTGCCGCAACAGCAACAGTGCTTGTTAACCCTACTCCGGCTGTAAATGCATTGACACCGCAGACGATTTGTTCTGGTGCAAACATTTCCACTATCACATTGTCCGGACCAGTTTCCGGCACCACCTATAACTGGACAAGAGACAACACGTCTTCCGTAACTGGTATTGCTGCGAGCGGTTCAGGCAACATCACCGGTTCTTTGGTGAATACGACCAACTCAACTGTAATCGTAACCTTTACCGTTACACCAACAGCGAATGGTTGCCCGGGTACACCAGTTACTACCACTGTTACTGTATATCCGCAGGCTACGGCTGTGGCAACTCCGGCAGCACAAACTGTTTGTTCCGGCGCTATTACTCCTATCGTTATCAATGGTAGCGTAACCGGTACTACATTCAACTGGACAAGAGATAATACAACTACCGCCACCGGCATCGCTGCCAGCGGCACGGGAAATATTTCCGGTACATTGACCAATACAACTACCAGCCCGGTAACCGTAACGTTTACCATCACGCCTGTGGCCAATGGTTGTCCCGGTACGCCGGTCACCGCAACGGTGACTGTTGGTGCCGCTCCGGCAATTGTTTGTCCTGGTAACATCACACTGAACAACGTAACCAATACCTGCGGCGCTCCTGCAACTTATACGGCAACTGCTACAGGTATACCGGCTCCTTCGATCACTTATGCCTTCACCGGTGCTACCACCGGAAGCGGTAGCGGTACCGGCAGTGGATCCACATTCAACGTGGGTGTAACAACCGTAACATTGACGGCTACAAATAGCTGTGGTACGACGAATTGTTCATTCACTGTTACAGTAAACGATACACAGAGTCCTGTTATCACCTGCCTTGCTCCTGTAACAGTAAGCTGCGCGGGTAACGTGCCGGCTCCTGCTCCTGCAAGCGTAACGGCAACAGATAATTGTTCTGGTGTAGTGGTAACCCATGTGAGTGATGTGATCAGCAACCAGACCTGTGCCAACAGATACACGATCACCAGAACATACCTTGCAACGGATGCGGCAGGCAATACCGCAAACTGTACACAGATCATCACTGTCAATGATCAGACGGCTCCGGTGATCACCTGTCCTGCTAACATCACTGTCAGCTCGCCAATCGGTTCTTGTAATGCGGTGGTAAACTTTACCGTAAATGCAACGGATGGCTGTGGCGGTGCAGTAACTGTCACAACACTGCCTGCATCAGGATCTGTATTTGCCTTAGGCACAACAACCGTAACGGCAACAGCAACTGATGCCTGTGGTAATAGCTCAAACTGTTCATTCACTGTAACCGTTAACGATGGTCAGTTGCCGGTGATCAGTACGCAACCTGTTAACCGATCCGTATGCGCAGGACTGAATGCCACCTTCACTGTTGCTTCCAGCAACGTGGTGAGCTATCAATGGCAGCGTTTTGAAAGCGGATCATGGGTAAATGTGAACGGCGCAACGGCTGCATCATATACGGTATCTAATACGACAACTACACAAAGCGGTACACGTTACCGTGTAAGAATAGCGGGAACCTGTACCACTATTTTCTCCAACGAAGTAACGCTTACCGTATACGCACTTCCTCAACCGGTGATCACCACGCCGACGGAGATTTGTCTGCAAGACCGTACGGTACAATTGACGGCGACACCTTCAGGCGGTACATTTACCGGAACGGGTGTAACCGGCACTACCTGGAATCTTGAAATTCCTGCCGCCGGTGCCAACACCATCCAGTATAGCTATACCGATGGTAATGGATGTACGGTTGCTACTTCTAAAGTATTTGACCTCCAAACCTGCAATGGCAGAAGCAGCCTGCTGGAAATCCAGGCATATCCTAATCCGACACAAGGACAGGTGACGGTGAAAGCGTTGGTGACCATCGCGTCCAACTGGACGATCGATGTAACAGACATCACCGGCAGACTGGTACAGCGTCAGCAGATTCCGTTGCGCAAAGGCTGGAACCAGTTCCAGGTGGACCTTACCGGAAAAGTGGCTGGTATGTATATCATCTCCCTGGGTCGCGGAGGCGGTCATAAAGGAGAAATCAAAGTACTCAAGCAGAATTGACCCTGAGCATAGAATCGTTACAACGAAGCGGCCGGCAACGGCCGCTTTTTTTATTAATATATAAACAGATGAAAGTCAATCAAAAAACGTATTCCCAACAGCTCCCAAAAGTTCAAAAATTTGGAGTTGTGTTCGTTTGATGGCTTTAAAACTCCTAATTTTGGAGAAATTAGGAGTTATTATGAAAATCCCCCAGAAAGTTCCGGTTATGCCAAAGGACTTTAACTATGGAGAGGTATTAGAGCAGTTACGCCAGCAGGGAAGGTTTTCAGCATTTTTACTGGCTAACGAAAGCCGTTATTATTACTATGATAAATGGCGCTACCTGGCGCAGGACTGGAATTTCGATCCTAAAGTGCTGTGGGCTGCAGTCAAATCGACCCGTGCGGGGAATATACGATTAAGCATTTCGGATGTCAGGGGGTTTGACTTCCAGATAGGTTCACCTTCGATAGTGCAGGAGTATCTTCACAAGTTTGATATGGAGCTTGGGGGAAGCCTGCTGGGTGATGGAATTATTCCGGCAACAGACAGGGACAGGTACCTGATTAGTTCCCTGATGGAAGAGGCTATTGCATCTAGCCAGCTTGAAGGAGCAGCCACCACCCGAAGGATTGCAAAAGAAATGCTGGAAAGCAAGAGAAAGCCAAAAAATGCCTCCGAGCAAATGATTCTTAACAACTATGAAGCGATGAAATGGATTGTTGCCAATAAGTCCGCGCCATTTTCCATAGAAACGATTCAGCAGTTGCATTCCATCCTTACAGCTTCAACTTTACCGGTTAACGAGGAGGGTACTTTCAGGAAAACGAATGATATCAACGTAGTAGATGTTCAATCCGGGGAAATAATTTACAGGCCACCCGCTGCAGAGTATATTGATCTTTTAATGAAAGATTTTTGCCTTTTCGCCAATGATCAGAATAAAAATGATTTTTTTATTCATCCCGTTACGAAAGGAATCATTCTTCATTTTTTGATTGGCTATATCCATCCCTTTTCCGATGGTAACGGCCGTACAGCAAGAACCATTTTTTACTGGTATTTGATAAAGCATGGATATTGGTTAATTGAATACATGTCCGTTTCACGCATCATTCTGAATTCCAAGGCGCAGTATGCAAGAGCGTACCTTCATACGGAGCAAGATGATAATGATCTTACTTATTTTCTGATATATAATCTTCGGTCGATCCATTTAGCATTGGCAGGCCTCAAGATTTATATTAAAAGAAAATCTTCCGAAAAGCAAAACGCCATGACATTGTTGCGGAATACCGATCTGAATGAGCGGCAGATTCTTCTCATACAGGAAGTGATCCGGCATCCGCTTGTTTATTTTACCGTTGTGCAGATGGAAAATAAGTTCGGTGTCAGTAACCAAACGGGAAGAAACGATTTGAAAGGCCTTGTGGAAAAGGGCTTTTTTGAAACCAGGCGAAACGGCCACCACATACAGTTTCTGCCAGTGAAAGATTTTGCCAGAAAGATATCGGAGTAACAATTTTTTATAAATAGAAATACCGAAGGTAAAATAACCGAATTACGGATGTATGAAAATGCTGGACAAACAAATAACCTGTTGCGGAAAAAAGGATAACAACTTTATCCTTATAAAAAGGGAATGCGATACCGGAGCGCCCCTTTATTTGCCGGCAATCTTTTTTCACGTGCGTTCACCAATTATCTGTCTCCGTGTGCGGAAAGAAAACTGTGGTATTCTATTTTTGACGAATGGACATGCTGTCGCTTTTCCGGTATTTTGTCGTAGCCGGATTGATCAATACTGCTTTGTTTGTAGTGTTGTTACTGCTCAACAAGCGCAACAACACGGCCACTATTCTTTTGATATGCCTGATGTTGCTCGTCTCATTCCAGGCATTGTTGAATGGATTTGATAATCGAGATTTTTTTCTGGCCCATCCCAACCTGTTCCGTGTATCATGGCTGCAACTGAGCCTTTTTGGTCCGTTGATATATTTACTCGTTAAAGTGCTCACCAGCGAGTCGCAGCGACTTAAATGGGTCGATGCACTTCATGTAATTCCTTTCATTATATATTGTGTTATTCTTGCACCCTGGTTCCTGAAACCTGCAAGCGAAAAGAGACGGATACTGGAAGATTTCGAAGGGCTCAGCCGCCATGATTTCGGCTGGCTCAACCAGGTAAGTCTCGTCATGATTTTTATTTACCTGCTCTTTTCCCTTCGTCAGCAGTCAATCTATCGAAAGCGAATTGAAAATACTTTTTCGGATATCAGCATGCGGCGGCTCGATTGGATCCGTCAGTTCCTGTACAGCCTACTGATTATCCTGGTAATTTCCGGGTTAGGATTTTATGGGAGAAAATGGAACATTCCGCTGATCACCCATTTTTATCATTACAACTATGTGATCATAGTGGGACTGGTTTACTGGCTTGCTTACAAGTGCCTCATCCAGCCGGAATTATTCAGCGTAAATGAAGGGCCTGAAAAAACGGGCAAAGAGAAATACCGTAAATCCGGGCTGCCTGTCGAAGGCGAACAATCCATTTATGAAAAGCTGCTTTTCGAAATGGACACGATGAAACCTTACCTCGATCCCGCGCTGACCATTTATACGTTGGCAGAAAAACTGCAGGTGAGCCGTCATCATTTGTCGCAGGTGATCAACGAACGTTCGGGAAAAAGTTTTTACGACTTCATTAATATATATCGTGTGGAAGAAGTGAAGCGCCGGTTGAAAAGCCCGGCATTCAGTCATCATACCATTTTGAGTATCGCCTTTGATGCGGGTTTCAATTCCAAGGCTACGTTCAATGCCACTTTCCGCAAGTTCACGGGCATGACGCCGTCGGCATACCAGAAATCTTCGGAAAAGCAGGTCTGATCCTGTCGGGCCGGTCGACCAGACAATGGTGTACCGATAGTTTTGTGATCAAAAACAACGAATTATGAAAAAAAGTTTCTTACTGGCAATTGGCCTGGTCGTGATCGCGTATACAGCCAGCAGCCAGCAAGTATTTATGCCGGCGGAATTAAAACAAGATTTCTCCATCCTCCGCAAAGCACTGGAAGAAGCACATCCCGGTTTGTACCGTTACAACAGCCGCGATAAGATCAGGGGCGAATTTGCAAAACTGGAACGTCAGTTGAATAAGGTAATGACAGAACTAGAATTTTTCAGACTGGTCAATCCGTTCATTGCGGGCATCGGCGATGGACATACAAAATTTCACCGCGACGGTAAGCCGGATGATTACTTTGCTTTTTTTGACGATGGATATTTTCCCTTCCAGCTTTACTTCCGTGATGGCAAAGCATACGTGCGGCACTCTTATGTGCAGGATGCAACTCTTCCCGCGGGCACCGAGATCAAAAGCATCAATGGCCGGAAAATGGAAGACATCATGTCATTACTTTTCCGCCAGGTGTTAGCCGATGGCGATGTAACAAGCTGGAAGTATGAAGAACTCAGCGATCAGTTTGCTGGTTACTACGCCACATTTATCGGTCCCTCCAAACAGCTGCGGATAGAATACAAAGAGGTGATGGGGAAAAAAGGAAAGCTGACGGTCCGTGGAATTAAAAGGAATGAGATAACAAAACAGCCTGTGGTCAACGAAGGGTTTCAATTAACTTATCCCTCCGGTAAGGTTGCTTTGCTGCGTATTCCCGTATTCCAGGAAGCAACGGAAGGAGGCTTCGCCCATTTTTTATCGACTGCATTTGCCGAGATAAAAGCAAAAGGCATCACCTCGCTGATCATCGACCTGCGCGGCAACGAAGGCGGCACCGATGCATTCGGCTTCGAATTATATAGCTACCTGGCCTTAAAACCATTCCGCTATTATGATCGCTTTACGACCGCAAGCGATGGTAATTTTTCTTTTCTTCAATATGCCAGTCTTCCTCCGCAATTCGATTACCTCAAACAGTTCATTGTGAAAGTGGGTAATGAATATCATTTTACTGCTAAAGAAGGATTAGATGTGCGACAGCCAAAGACGGACGCCTTTCAGGATAAATTATATATTCTTCAAAACGGACGCAGCTTCTCGGTTACGTCGGAGTTTGCGGCGATTGCCAGGGACAATAACCGCGCGGTTTTTGTGGGGGAAGAATCCGGGGGAACGTTTCAGGGTGATAACAGCGGTGCCTTTGCAATAGTTAAATTACCCAATACCAAAATCGGACTCGCGGTGCCGCTGTTAGGTTATTATATGCATTTGTCACCGAAACATGCAACTGCGCGCGGCGGTGTGCCGGTAGATCATACGGTAAGACCGACGATCACTGACGTGCTGAAAAATCGCGATGTTGTCTTGGAAAAAGCCCTTCAACTGATAAAGTGACAACTAAGCAAAAAAGGAACGCGGCAATCGTCATCCTGGTATTGCTGTTCTTGGAGATAATTGTGTTGCTGCTGTTGTTGTAGCGAATAAAAAAAGTCCGGTAGCGCGCTACCGGACTTTTTAGGTTTAATTATTCACGAGTTTCATGGATCCCTCGCTGTAGCGCGCTCCGGTGTCGGGATACTTTTTCAATAATGTATCGATGGTCGCAAGATCGGCTGCAGATAATTCCACATCAATCGAGCCGGCATTGTCTTCGAGGTATTTTCTTTTTTTGGTACCGGGAATAGGAATGATATCATCTCCCTGCGCGAGTACCCAGGCCAGAGCAAGTTGTGCAGGTGTGGCATTTTTGTCTTTCGCGAGCGCAGCAAACTCGTTGACCAGAGACTGGTTGTTTTGTAAATGTTCCTGCTGGTAGCGCGGCAATGTTCTTCTGAAATCGGTTTCGGCCAGTGTATCCATATTCAATGTGTTGGTCACGAGTCCTCTTGCAAGTGGCGAATAAGGAACAAGACTGATACCGAGTTCGCGAATGGTGGGTAAAATTTCTGCTTCCACATCCCGTGTGAGCAGGGAGTATTCGCTTTGCAATGCGGCGATCGGGTGAACGGCATGTGCTTTTCTTATGGAAGCAGCGGAGGCTTCGCTCAGGCCGAGATAGCGAACCTTTCCTTCTTTCACGAGTTCGGCCATAGCGCCAACGGTGTCTTCAACAGGAATATTCGGATCGATACGGTGTGCATAATAAAGGTCGATGGTGTCTATTTTCAATCGTTGCAGACTTTTCTCCACGGCTTGTCTGATCCAGGCGGGCGAGCCGTCGAAGTAAGTGCCGGATGCATTGCTTGGTCCGGCAATACCGTCTTTGAAGCGGAAGCCGAATTTGGTAGCAATGAATACTTTGTCGCGGTTGGGCACGAGCACTTTGGAAATGAGTTCTTCGTTGGCGCCATTGGCATACATATCGGCGGTGTCCCAGAAGTTGATGCCGAGGTCGAGGGCTTTTTCGAGCGTGGCAATGCTTTCTTTATCATCGACAGGACCGTAGGCGAAGCTCATTCCCATACACCCGAGTCCTATGGCGGATAATTGTTCGTTGGTGGTTCCCAGTTTCCTGTATGTCATAAATGCTTTGTTTTTATGGTAATCGGCGCGAGCCTTATCTTTAACCAATATGAACAGGGAAAAGTTCAATCGGGGACCTGCCCTTCAAAAATTCCATTCCGCACGATCCGGATTTTTTATACAAAATGAAAGAGTCACTTTTGTAGTTAAATGAGTGATATGATCTCGCAGGCAACATTGAATTACGAACGGATTGCCAAAGCAATCGACTTTATCCGCAACAATTTCCGCGATCAGCCCGGTTTGGAGGAAATTGCGGAGCAAGTGCATTTGAGCCCTGCACATTTCCAACGGCTGTTCACCGAGTGGGCCGGTACGAGCCCGAAAAAATTTCTACAGTACATCAGCGTTGAACACGCGAAATCCATATTGGAAAAAGACAAACAGGCAACGGTTTTCGATGCTACTTTTGAAACAGGATTGTCCAGCACCAGCCGCCTGCATGAATTATTTATCAAAATGGAAGGCATGACGCCGGCGGAGTACCGGCATGGCGGCGCGCAACTTTCCATCCGTTATTCATTTGCACAAAGTCCGTTCGGACAACTCATTATCGCTTCAACGGAAAAAGGGATTTGTTATATGGCCTTCGAAGCCGACCGGCAAAAAGCAGTATACGACCTGCAACAAAAATTTCCGAATGCCAGCTATGTGGAGGGAACAAGTCCGCACCAGGAAATTGCGCTGCAACTTTTTCAACGTGACTGGACAAAGCTCCCGGAGATCAGGCTGCACCTGCGCGGTACGGACTTTCAATTGAAAGTATGGGAGAGTTTGTTGAAAATACCGATGGGTTGGTTATCTACTTATGGTACGATTGCTGAGCGTATCGGTAATGCCGGTGCATCGCGCGCAGTGGGCACGGCAGTGGGCGATAATCCCGTGGCGTTTTTAATTCCCTGTCACCGCGTGATCCGGTCATCAGGTGTTATCGGGCAATACATGTGGGGCACCACGCGCAAGACAGCCATCATCGGTTGGGAAAATGCCATGATAGAAACTGCGGAGTGAAAACAGCAGGAACCGGATTTTTCTTCACCATATAATCAACCAGCTTCGCATAAAACACAAACAACAATTTTTATGCGTAAACTGGAAAACAAAACAGCACTGGTCACCGGTGCTACGAGCGGAATCGGAAAAGCCACGGCAGCAGATTTTATTGCTAACGGAGCAAAGGTCACCATCACCGGACGATACAGGGAAACCGTTGAAGAAACAGTGAAAGATCTGGGAGAAAGTGCAAGAGGTATTGTTTCCGATGCGGGAAAGATGAGTGACCTGATGCAGTTGCGTGAACAGACAGAAGCTATTTATCCATCGCTGGATATTTTATATGTCAACGCTGGCATTGGAAAATATGCACCCATAGAACTGATTGATGAAAAACATGTTGATGAACTATTCAACATCATCGTCAAAGGCACTTTGTTTACCGTACGGAAACAGGCATGCCCAACTCTGCTATTTATTCCGCAGCCAAAGCGGCCGTGCAATCTTTTCTCAAAACATTTGCAGCAGAACTGGCACCGAAAGATATCCGTATCAACGCGGTCAGTCCCGGCCCGATCGAAACCAATTATTTTCAGCGATCCAATCTTACATTGGAGCAATATGAACAGTTTAAAGCATCTTTTGCGCCGCAAGTACCGCTGGCGCGATTTGGTCAACCAGAGGAAGTAGCGAAGGTGGTGTCGTTCCTGGCATCGGATGAGGCATCATTTATGCACGGTTCAGAAGTATTTGTGGATGGAGGTTTCCCGAAGATCAGGGTGTCGCGATAGTTTGTATCTTGAGACAAATAGCGATTATGCCCATCAACAAAGACATCAAAGCTTACAACGAAGAGCAGGCGGCTGCGGATAAAGCCATTTGTACACTGCTCGCCAAAGAAATAACCGCGGCCCTGCCGGAAGCGGAGAACAAGATCTAGCACCGGCATCCGGTATGGTTCCTGGATGGCAATCCTGTGGCGGGTTACAGCAAGCTGAAAGATAGTGTGCGACTGTTGTTCTGGAGCGGGCAATCATTTGATGAGCCGGGTCTTCAGCCGGGAGGTACTTTCAAAGCGGCCGAAGCACGCTATACGGATAAGAAACAAGTGGATGTTGACTTATTGCGCGTGTGGTTGGCGAAAGCGCGGGATGTCCAATGGGATTATAAGAACCTGGTGAAACGAAAGGGGAAATTGGAGAGATTGAAATAGAAAGGCTTCCTTCGGGAGGCTTTTTCATTTAATACCCCGCCGCCATACCCATGGTTCCTGTATACATGCACCATAGAAACAATTCACGATGTACTTCATACGTCATCCCCTTGGTTCGTGTATACACGAACCAAGGAAGCAATTCACGATTGACAATTCACCATTCCTTAATCAACACTTTATGTTAAGGTAACAACCATCGAAGAGCTTTGCGACTTTCCAAACAAACTTAAGGTTATCATGAGAGTAGCAAAACTAACTTCACTTTTCCTTCTACTATTATGGGTGCAACAAGCCGCAGCGCAGCAAAAACTGCAAGGCGTTGTGTTGGATGCCACACGTAATACAGGAATTTCCGGCGTTAACGTCACCGTAAGCGGTGCCACTGCCGGTGCCGTTACAGATGTCAACGGACGTTTTTCATTTGATCTGCCTGCATTGAAAACTGCGCAAACCAACTACACATTGTTGTTCACCGCAGTAGGCTTTCAACCGGTAGAGCGAAAGATAGATCCGTCCGCCGCCACTTCTCCATTGGAAGTGCGCATGTCAGAAGACCTGGTTAAACTCAACGAAGTAGTTGTTACCGGTCAGGGGCTGAACGTAAACAAACGCCGCCTGTCAACAAACGTCACTTCTATTTCAGAAGCACAATTGCGCAATCTTCCGCAAAACCGCATCGATCAGTTGCTGCAATCACAGGTTCCGAACGCACAGTTCAAAATGTCCGCAGGACAGGCCGGCGCTACTTCCATCATTCAGACAAGAGGGTTCAATTCCGCCTTCGCCAATTCAACGCCTATTGTATATATAGATGGCGTGCGCGTCGACAACCTTAATACAGCGCCCATGCTCGGTATGACTTTGTCCGGCGGTATTTCACAAGGTGCTTCTACCAGCTCACTCGCCGATATTCCCGTGGAGAATATCGAAAAGATTGAATTCATTAACGGTGGTGCCGCTACCACTTTGTATGGCTCCGATGCCGCAAACGGTGTGCTGCAGATTTTCACCAAAAAAAGAGGATCCGGCAAAGCCAACTTCCGTGCTTCTATCGATCTTGGCTTAGAAACACCCACCAACGATTACCTGTATTTTAACCGCACAAAAGACCTGCTGTTCCAGAACGGCGCGTATCAGAAATACAGTATAGGCATGGACGGTGGTAACAGCGACTTCGGATTCAGCATGGCTGCGGCTTACAGCGAATCACAAGGTGTACTGATTCATAACCAGAACCAGATAAAGAAGATTGATTTCCGCACAGGTTTTCATGCCCGTCTGATCAACTCCCTGACTTACGAATCCTCTTTTAGCTATAACAACCAGAACCTGCGCCGTACACGCAACGGCAATTCCGGCGGTTACTCTGCACTCTGGTTTGCTGAAGACGGCGCTTCCAAGATCATCGGTCCCGGCTTCAATCCCAAATTGGATTCGCTTTCCGAAGCAGATTTTGCACGCGTAAAATCGTTTGTGGATTCCGCAGAGATGCTCATGAACAATACATCTAAAGTAAACCGCTTCCAGACTTCACAGGTATTGAAACTGCAACCGCTGAAGAACCTTGTTTTCAAAGGAACATTTGGTGTTGATTATCGCACGCAGACAGAACAGTCTGTTGTTTCCAACGCATTCAACCGTCATATCCGTTCCAATACCACCGGTTCATTGAGCAAGTATGACCGTAATTTCCTTGGTCTTACTTTCGAACTTACCGGTCAGTATGATGCAAAGGTCGGCGACTTCTCTTTCCTTACAACCGCCGGTACACAGTTGTTCCGCAACCAGGATCACCAGATTTCCTATATCGGTCAGGACATCCGCGATGGAGCATTAACAGTGGGTCAGGCTGCCACACGTACAAGCAACGAATATCTTTCTGTAGTGGTGAACTCGGGTGTATTTGTGCAGGAAAACGTTGGCTATAAAAACCGTTATTATCTCGACCTCGGTGTCCGTGGCGACAACAACTCGGCTTTCGGTTCTTCTATTGGCACACAATATTATCCGAAAGTCGGTCTTTCTTATATCCTGAGCGCCGAACCATTCTTCACCAACTGGAACCAGGACTTTATCAAAACGGTTAAGATCCGCGCCAACTATGGTGTTGCGGGTATTTTCCCTACCCCATTTGCGCATGAACGCACGATCGCTTTCACCGGTTTCAATGGCGGCCAATCAGCCACCTTCGGCCAGCCGGGTAACGATCAGCTCAAGCCCGAGAAGTCTTATTCAAAAGAAGTAGGTGTTGATCTTGGTCTCTGGAAAAATAAAGTATCTCTGACCATCAGCTATTTCAACAACGAAACACGCGACGCGTTGTTCGTGGTGCCTCCAGCTGCTTCAACCGGCCAGGCCAATACCTTGCGGAACATCGGCCTTATCACCAACAAAGGCTGGGAGTTTGCAGCAGTGGTATCTGTTATGGAAACAAAAGACTGGGATGTTCGCGTAAGAGCTTCTGCCAATACGGTTGACAATCTCGTGGTAAGCACCGGCGGAGCCCCCTCTTTCAACCTGAACGGCATGACTTCACGTACGGTACAAACCGTCGTCAAAGAAGGCTATCCTGTCGGTTATATCAGCGGCAACTTCGGCACATTTAAAAACGGTGTGCTCGAAAGTTATGTTCCGCAATCTTTCCTCGGCTCTACCATTCCTACACTTACCGGCAGCGCGGGACTGAATGTGCGTTATAAATCACTTTCTCTTTTTGCCAATGCCGATTATCAGCAAGGCGGTTACCTGCACAATTGGGACAAACAATTCCGTATCAACTACGGCGCTTCAACAGAAGGTGTGCCTGCCGAAGAAATCACTGCACATGGCGCTACCAACTGGCTGAACTATTCTCAGCTGTTTGTTGAAAAAAGTGATTTTATCAAAATCCGTACAATCGGTGTGGTATATGAGTTTGGTAAAAACGTAACCGGCAAGTACATCAAGCAACTCACGATCGGAGCAACGGCAGTAAACCCCTTCAACTTTACAGCCTCTTCTTCCGACCCTGAAGCCGTAATGGCGGGTGGCGCACAGGGACAGGGCTCTGCAACCACAGGTGGTCTCAACTATGCGGCTTATTCAATGCCCCGTCAGTTTATTGGTACGATCCGTGTGAATTTTTAAAAACCTAACAGCATTTTATTTATGAAAAATATATCCGCAATCTTTTATGTAGCTGCTGTGGCTCTAATGGCTTCCTGCCAGCTCAAAGATGTTGAGAACCCCAACATCACCGACAAATCTTTTGTTGGCACTACGCAATCTTCTTCCATCTGGCTCAACGGCATGTATCGCCAGTTGGCACTTACATTGAACGAAGTGGTTTCTTTCACCGAAATCACGTCTGATAACTACTATAACAACAGCTCCCTTTCCAATAAGGTGTTCGACATTCCGACGATTCTTTTTTCTGATCTCGACGTTGATAACATGCAGCGTGCTGTAGGCCGTCTTTATCAAATGGCAGAGTACGGCATCAACCAGGTGGCGCCTGCCGATGTAACCGCTACGAACGATATCAAAGCCGAAATGAATTTTCTCGGCGGATATGCCTGCATACTGGCATCCGAACTTTATAAAGGGTTGCCGCTGGAAGCGAATGGTCCTGTTGTCAGCTCCGGCGACATCCTGCGCAAAGCGATTGCTTATTTTGACAAAGCCATCAGCCTGCAATTGGACCCCAACAAGAAAAATAATTACACATTGGCAAAGGCCCGCGCGTATTACAACCTCGGCGACCGTACCAACGCGCAGGCCACTGCACAAACCATCATTACTACTGCGCCGACGCTGGTATTGAATGCCGTATATGATGGTATCAATGGCGTCTCCAACACCATGCAATCAAATACGTTCAGCAGTTCTACCAACACGTTTGCGCCACTTCCGCGTCTCGACTTTCTCGATCCGAAATACTATCACGTAGGCAATGCGTCTGCCGACCAGAAGCCGATCGCTATCCTGAAGGGGGAAGAAGCATTCCTGATCGTTGCGGAGGCGCAACTGGGCAGCAACCTGCTGACGGATGCACGCACGACGTTGAAACAATTGATCACCAATGTTGTCAATGTACGTCCCACTGCATCGGTTAATGCCGCCACGCAACAACGCAAAGGCAACCGCAGCGACTATCCGCTGCTGGCTACCGTGCAGGTGAAATTTGATGCGGCTTCTCCTGCACGTCCGGGGTTCATTCTCGACCGGCAGGCTGGTAACATTACAGTGAAAAGAGTTTCCGGTACTTCTGTAAGAACCGCAGACATCGATGCCGCCGGCACCAAAGACGAACTCGTTTATCTGTTATGCCTGATGCGCCAGGAAATTTTTATGTCCGAAGGCCGCCGCATGACGGATCTCGGAATCCGTTTTCCCATTTCCCAGGTAGAAAAACAAAACAACCCGAATGTGACCGATGCACAAACGATCGCAACCATTCCGGCCTATATTCCCGGGCAACTGGGCATGGATGATTTTACCTATGACCGTACAGCAAGTATCGTTACCATGAAGCACGACATGAACAAAGTACTGGTACAGCAACAGGCTACTGCCGGGGTACTGCCACTTCTTAAATAAATGGATATGTATTTTATAAAAAGAATTCCTTTTGTTTTGTTGCTGGTATTGTTTACAAATGCCGTAATTGCGCAGATGAAAATTGATTCCACGGCAAAAGAAGCGGGAATAGAATTCCGGCGCATCATCACCGGTTATACCGGCAGCACAGCCACAGCTGACTCACTGTGGGCGGAGGCGGTGCAATTGTATACAGGTCCGACACGCTTTTATCATAATCTCGAGCACATCTCCAATTTTTATAACCAACTCTCGAAATGCCGGAAGCTGGTACAGGATTGGGATGCGCTGATCCTGGCGATGGTTTATCACGATATCATTTACGGATCGACCGATCACCGTGATGAAGAGCGCAGCGCCGAGCTGGCAGTAACACAACTCACTAAAACAGGACTGGCGAAAGAAAAGATCGCGAAAGTGGACAGCCTGATCCGCGCTACCAAAACACATGCGCTGTCGCCGGATATGGATATAAACCTGTTCAACGATGCGGACATGTCTATACTCGGGCTCGACCTGCCGTACTATCAGCAATATGTAATAAATGTGCGGAAGGAATATGCCAGCTCACCCAACTTTGATGCAGGTCGTAAACGTGTGCTGCAATATTTTCTGAAGATGCCACGTATTTTCAAAACAGATTTTTTTCATCAGCTCTACGAAGAGCGTGCGCGTGCCAATGTGAACTGGGAAATCAGTACACTTCCGTAACGCACAACAAAATAAATAACTATGCGGGTTGTTATGCTTCTCGTGTTTGTTTGCCTGCAAAGCCTGGCAATGCAGGCACAACAACGCCCTGCCCATGTGATCATGGTGAGTGTGGATGGATTCCGTCCCGACTTTTACCAGGACACGATGTGGCCGGCACCTAATATTCAATTGCTCGCGCGCCAGGGTGTGATGGCCAAAGGCGTTGACGGTATTTTTCCATCCGTAACCTATCCCTCGCACACCACCCTTATCACAGGCGCTTACCCGGCTGAACACGGTATTTATTACAATACACCGTTTCAGCCGGAAGGCGCTACAGGTATCTGGAACAGCGAAACGGAATTGATCAAAACCGAAACCTTGTGGGCGGCGATGAAAAAAGCGGGACGCATCAGTGCCTCCGTTTCGTGGCCCGTATCGGTGGGCGCACCGGTGGACTACAACATTCCGGAAGCCTTCACGATAAAAAATCCGCTGGATCGCCGCGAACCGACAAGTCTTCATGCAACACCGAAAGGATTATTTGAAGAAGTGCAGCGTAAGGCCACCGGAGAAATGGAAGCCATCGATCTCAACATCAATTACTCAAAGATGGATGAGAACCTCGGGCGCGTGGCGGCTTATTTATTCCGCACGTACAAGCCTGCATTGCTCACCTTGCACCTGCCCGGTGTGGATCATGCCGAGCATGCGGAGGGCCGCCAGGGTCAATTGGTAAAAGCGGCGATAGCCAATGCAGACCGCGTAATCGGCAGCCTGATGGAAACGGTAAGACTGAGCGGGATGCAGGACAGCACCGTGATCATCATCACCGGCGATCACGGATTTGTAGATGTACGCAAAAGTTTTTCGCCAAATATTCTGCTGGTGCAAGCCGGTCTGATGGACGCGAAAGATGGTCCGGGCCGTCAATGGAAAGCGCAATTTCATTCCGGAGGCGGTTCTGTATTTCTGCAATTGAAAGACGGCACGGATAAAACGACATTGAATAAAGTACGCATGCTGATGGAGCAGCAACCGGACTCTATACGCAAGATGTACCGGATAGTGGAAAAACAGGAGTTGATAAAAATCGGCGCTGATCCGCGTGCCGCGCTGGCCCTGGCTGCAGTGCAAGGTGTGTCCATCAATGCCCGCTCAACAGGTACATTAGTAGCTAAAGGAAAAGGTGGCGCACATGGATATTATCCCGACTTCCGCGAAATACAAACAGGGTTTGTAGCATTTGGTGCGGGAATAAAAAATGGCGTAGTGGTAAAGGAGATGAAGCTGGTTGATATTGCACCGTTGATAGCGAAGCTGCTCGGTGTACCGTTCAGGGAGGCGCGCACGGAATTGTATAAAGAAGTTGTAAGTTTTTAAGTAATAAGTATTAGGTAAACAGGCAAAAGCCCGCTTCTGAAAAGCGGGCTTTTAAATTTAAAAGTCAAAAGAGTGATATGGGCTGTTTCTTATTCACGATTGACGATTCACGACTGACGTAGCGCTGCCCTTCGAGGGGCCGAAGTTTCGGCCTCAGGGAACGCCTTCGAGGGGCCGAAGTTTCGGCCTCAAGGAGCGGCAATGGCTGTTTATTCACTATTGCCTATTCACCATTCACTTCACTTATTGCCCCTCACTGTGCTGCTCTTGCATAAAACGAACCAGTCATCGTTTGTGTATTGGAGCCGTTGGCAATGCGTGTGGAGAAATTTGACACTTCGAGGAATTTGCTGCCGGCATCGGTTACTGTTAAAAACGGCACAGGTGTGGTGCCGGAACTATTGAACATAGTACCAGTTGCATCTGTGTGATAGAAACGGACATAGATCTCGCTGCCGGAAGTAATTTGTCCCGGATCGATTTCACTTCCGTTTCCCGGTGCCATATAATTGATTTCAATACTAACACTGTTACGACCCACCGTTGATCCAGGCTGCTGAGCGGAAACGACGTAACGGTAATAACCCCCACTCTGCACTCTCGCTATAGAACAGTTGTTATACCGTTGTGTATTGCCACCGAGCGTAAATTCAAAATAGGCATCTTTCAGCTCTTCATCATCGTTTTGGTTTTTGCTGCAGGAAATAAGGCCGGTTAACGATAAAAGGAATAAGGAAAATACGAGCCTGGTCAGAAAACTGTTGTTGCTTTGCATAACTAAGATTTGAGGTTATGCGCGAAGTTTGGTTTAATGAACACCGGCTGCAATACTCAATTTATAGTATCCGTCTACAGAAATCAGCTAACACAAACCAGAAAGCTGACCTTACTCATACTTTATCAGGTTTTGAATTGTGACTTTTGGGTATGAAAATTTTCGTTCTGCTTGGTCATCCGGATGCCGGCAGCTTCAACGGTCGTATTGCTGACCGGTATGTGGAAGCGGCTGTAAAAGCCGGACATGAAGTAAGGGTGCAAAAGTTGGGAGAGCTGCAGTTTGATCCCATTCTTCACCAGGGATATACAACAATTCAACCGCTTGAGCCCGATCTGCTTATCAGCCAGCAACATTTATTGTGGTGCGAGAAATGGGTGATTATTTATCCGCTATGGTGGGGTTCATTACCGGCATTGCTGAAAGGTTTTTTAGACAGAATATTATTGCCAGGCTTTGCTTTTAAATATCATGAGAAAGATCCTTTTTGGGATAAATTTCTTTCCGGCAGAAAAGCTGAAGTGATCAATACCTGCGATAGTCCTTCGATATGGGTATGGCTGGTCAACCGCAGTAGCGATAAACGTGCGCTTGTGACGGCAACGCTGAAATTCTGCGGCATCAAACCTGTTCGTTTTACACGCATAAGCCGCCTGCGGTATTTATCGGAAAAGCAGCGGGAGAGATCGTTGGAGAAGATTGAAAGGATGGCGGCGCGCAATTGATGTTTAGTAGGAGAACCGTACAACTCCTTTTTCTTTTTTCAATTGCGAGATGAATGCTTCGTGCCGTGCACGACTGCCTCTTATCTGCCAGGATGTGATAAGCCATTCATGATCCTTTTGTTCACCGCTTACATATCCATGTAATTTTAGTTCCTTTATGAAACGCACGACCTGTTCATGCGTTTGGCTGTCGAGTGCATACGTAATCGTATAAACTCTTGACTGATGTAATTGGTCGATGATATTTTCGAGCGACGGAAGTACGGCCAGTACGATTACCACCAGGATGCTGGCGTATGCGGAAGCAGTATATAACCCGGCGCCGATGGCCATGCCTACTGCAGCCACCGTCCAGATACTGGCAGCGGTTGTAATGCCCAATACACGTGATTCGCCGCGGAAAATAACGCCGGCACCCAGGAAGCCGATACCTGTTACCACACCTGCCGCAAGCCGGTCGGGATTGCTGATACCGCCCAGTTCTTTAGAAATGATGGTAAAAAAACACGCACCGATGGAGATCATTATCATTGTGCGGAATCCGGCGGATTTGCTTCGGTATTCTCTTTCCGCACCTACAATGCCGCCCCAGAGAGCTGCCAGTAAAAAACGCAGGAGAATTTCCCATTCCATAAAAAACAGTTTGATTTAAGCGACCTGTGTCCCAAAAAGGTATCCTACGAGTGCGGTAACGCACATGGCAATCGTGCCCCAGATCACAATGCGCAGTACAGACTTAAACACGGGGGCGCCGCCGGAATAGGCCGCGAGCCATCCGGATGCGGCGAGGAATAAGATGGAAGCAACGTATTGGATCCATACCATTTCCTTCAGGGGCGCTACAAAAGCCAGCAGCAGCGGACAGGCACCGCCAGCAATGAAGGATGCCGCTGAAGCCAGCGCCGCCTGCAGCGGCCTGGCTTTGGTGAGATCATTAATCCCTAACTCATCCCTCGCGTGTGCTTCCAGTGCATTATGCTGCGTCAGTTGTTGTGCCACCTGTAATGATAGTTCGGGAGAAAGGCCGCGGCCTTCATAAATGGCGGCCAGTTCTTTCAGTTCTGCTTCCGGCATGTCTGCAAGCTCCTGCTGTTCTCTTTTGAGATCCGCATTCTCCAGATCGGCCTGCGAACTCACAGATACATATTCTCCTGCCGCCATCGACAAGGCGCCGGCTACCAATGCTGAAAGAGCTGCGATAATAACCGGGTAACGCCCCGTGCTGGCAGCGGCCACACCAATAGCAATACTGGCGGTAGAAAGAATGCCGTCATTGGCACCCAACACAGCCGCCCGCAGCCAACCCACGCGGGTCATGTAATGTTTTTCGTTATTCATCATGGTGCAGTACTGCAATCAAGGTACAATAAAAAGCAGGTAAAAAAAACTTCCCGCCGGGGGCGGGAAGCAACGTAGGAGTAGGGTAGGACCGTTTATTTAACCTGTGCAAAAAAGTCTGTTTCGCCATCAAGGTCTGACCGGAGTATCACTTTATCCGTGCCTTTGACCACTTCAATAAAATAATTGTCTTCATCGTCAAATTGCTGACCATACAGCAACATGTCGGTGTCGTTCCATTCGTTATCGTCGAAGTAAATAACGTGGACCACGTCGTAGCCAGCCCATTTCTTTTTAATGTATTGCCGGGCTTTCTCGGGAAGGTCTTTCACCGTTTTAGGTTCAACGGTGCCGACCAGTTTGGAATTGCTGTCGTAATACGCGGATTTTCTGATGCCATCCTGTGTGAAGGCGGCGATATCATAGTTTTCGGTACGGCGCCAGGTTTCACCTGTCAGGCCATCGAAATCATGATAAAATTGTTGTTTGGTCATGTAGCTGACCTCTTTTCCTTCCAGTTTCTTCAGTTCCTTTCGTGTTTCTTTCTTTTCCTCCCGGAGCTGCTTCTCTTCCTGCTTCAGGGCTTTTTCATTTTTTTTGATGGCCACTTCGTTTTGCGCCAGGGTAATGCTGCTGATCAGCATGGCGCCGGCTGAGAGCATCAGGAACTTTTTCATAATTCAAAATTAAAAAGTCAGCAATAAATGAATCAGTGAATCAGTCAATAGGTCAATCAGTGAATAGGTGAATAAGTCAATAACTTAACAATTATAGCAGATCTGTTCACTTATTGAGGAAAGAGCCCCCGGTCATCGCCGGGGGCGAGGGTCGGATGGAATGAACAGGATCAGCTTTTCTTCTTATTTTCTGTGTAACGTTTGTCTGGTGTTCCATCCTTCTTCAGGTGTTTGGGTGGTGTGGCTGCAACGGCTGTTTTATTGGCTTTGTAACGCATGTCCGGTGTGCCGTCTTTTTTAGCGGGACCGGTTGCCGTTACAGGTGTTGTTTGTTTTTTCTGGGTTACGCCGGGCGCGGTGGCGCTTGTCATGTTTGCCTGGTTTTTACTTGTAACAGTTTTTGCAGGCTGCACCATTTTATGTTCTTTCTTTTGTACAGGTTCGGCAACTTTTTGTGTTGTTTGCGCAAAACTGGCTGCGCTGAATCCGATGATGGCAAAGGCGGCAAGAATGATTTTTTTCATGATGTTTGTTTTATTAAAAGAGCAGTTGTTGATCGTTTGCTCCGTTGATGTAAACCTACATTCACCTTTATCGTTTTTATTGAGGCAATCGGCCGTTGGGCAAAATCAGTCGGTGAAATCCTATTGCTTATTCACTTATTGATCTATTGCGTGATCACCTGCACAGAACCGGTTCGTTGCAGTACGCCCCATCCCTGGTTTTCACCTTTGATGGCTTTACGTATTGACTTAAATAATATGACATACATCAGTTGGCGGTAGATAAAGCGCTGTGGCAATAACCAGAACAGCTTCCAGGGCTTTTCCTTTTCAAAAGCGAAGGCAATCGCTCCCACGAGCAGATCAACTGCCAGGAACACCAGGTAATACAGCCCGATCTTCTCAAGACTTTCGGGATGATGGCGGTTCCAGATCAGGCTGCTGATCAGCACCAGGTCTGCAAGCGGTGCCAGCAGGGGCAATAGGATCTGAAAGAACAGGATGTTCGGCATGGCCACAAATCCTAATCCTTTTTGTTTTGTATTGAACAAGGCCTGCCTGTTTTTCCAGAATGCCTGCATCACACCGTAGCTCCAGCGAAACCGTTGTTTCATGAATTGCCGGAGTGTCTCCGGGGCTTCGGTAACCGCGACGGCATCGGGGCAGTTCACCACTGTGTAACCTTGACGCAGCATGCGTATAGTAAGGTCGCAGTCTTCTGCCAATGTATCGGACGTAAATCCGCCGGCCTTTTCTATCGCTTCTTTTCTGAATATTCCGATGGCGCCGGGCACTACCGTAATAGCATTGACCAGCTCCAATGCACGACGGTCAAAATTCTGCGATGTGGTATATTCAATACTTTGCCAGCGTGTGAGTAAGGTGCGCGCGTTGCCGACTTTTACATTGCCGGCGGCGGCTCCCGTTAAAGGTTTGCGCAGCATGGCTTCTACCAGTCGTCTGATGGCATCGGGCCGCAGTTGAGTGTCGGCATCTATGCAAACGACCATTTCGGTAGTGGCCTCCTGCACACCGGTGTTAAGCGCAGATGCTTTTCCCCCGTTAGCTTTCGATAGCAGCCGCACGCGAGGTTCGCTGCCGAAGGCCATTTTTACTTTCTCAAATGTCTGGTCCTTTGAGCCGTCGTCGATAAAGAGAATGGAATATGCGGGGTAGTCCTGCATCAGTAAGTTGCTGATCGTTTTTACGGCAGTTATTTCTTCATTGTAAGCGGGAACGAGAATCGTTACTTCGGGTAATGATTGTTCAATGAATGCCTGGTGCACTGCTTTCCTCTTCCTGATCTTCTGCATAATCGCCATGATACCGAGTAAGCCGATCCGGCCGAGGCCCAACAGTATGGCGAGCCAGAATGCTGTCGTCAGGAGGTATTGCAACCAGTATCCTGCCTCAAAGATGCTTCCGTTCAAACCGATCCATCCGCTGTGTACGGCAGGCATGATGGTTTCTTTGTTGGTATGAAGCAAACCCGCAACGGTGGTAAACTGAATGTTTTTGTTTTTGAAATAATGGATGATACGTGGCAATGCTTCCACTGTTGCGGAGCGGTCGCCACCGGCATCGTGCAAAAGAATAATGCCCTTGTCCGGGTTGGCTTCGTATTGCCTGACCACGCGATTGTAAATGGTGTCAGCATTGATCGGTGTTTCCCAGTCTTCCGGATCGATGCTTTCTCCGACTGTATAATAATGTTGTTGTTTGCTGAGTGCCACAGGTCTTAACTCAACATCGGAACTTGGTTCCGCATCTGCATTGTAAGGTGCTCGAAACAACACCGTGCTGTGTCCGGTTACTGCTTCGATCAGCAATCGGGTGGTTTCCATTTCGGTTGCTGCACGATCTGCACTTACGGCCGCAATATTGGGGTGTGTAAAGGTGTGATTGCCGATCTCATGGCCTTCACGATAAATCCTTCGCAATAAAGGGAGGTTTGTTTCTGCTTCTATTCCCACAACAAAAAAAGCGGCGGGGACTTTTTCTTTTTTTAAGATGTCAAGAACCTGCGGTGTATAAATGGGGTCTGGTCCGTCGTCGAAGGTGAGCACAACCTGTTTGTTTACTTTTCCATATTTCTGAATCACATATCTTGAAGGCATGGACACATACCGCTGCTCCGCGATCATATTCTCCGTGCTGTCGATATCGATTTTTATCTGGCCTTGCTCGGGTGCGCTGATCACATTGAGTATTTCACCATCACCGATGTAGTCGGGTCGTTCGACAACGGCTTTTACCTGTTCCAGTGATTGATATTTGAAGGGATGCGCCGCCAGGCTTTCATTGTCGAGTGGTTTGTTGTAAAACCCCCACAGGCGCGCGTCTTCACTTCCCAGGCGCCAGAGGGCAGTGCCTGCCGTTCCGTATTCATCGGCAAAACGGATGGTATTGAAATTGCCGGCGGCATCGGTGAAATATACTTCATGTTTCAAACCGTCTGCATCTGTGTATTGATAATGGCTGCTATATGTGTCGTTATTGAAATCAATGGTGGCGTTGTATTGCTTGGCTTTTGCCAGTGCCTGCTGATAGGTGATGGTAGTGGCTTCGCGGCCTTCGGGCCAATCGTAGCCATAGCCGGCTATACAAAGAATGATCTTGTCAGACGGGATATTTGCCGCGGTTTCATCGAGCATTTTTTCAATCCACCGCTGGCTGCTCACGGGGCCGGGAACACTTTCGCTGTAATGTTCATCGTAAGCCATCAGGAACATATAATCATTGTACTTCGATAGTTCAGTGATGTTGAAGTCGCTGTTGTTGGCCATGATGTCCTGCGTAACCAATAGGCCAGCTGCATGCAGCCGGTCATACAGTTCATGTTGAAAAGCGATGATTGGTTCGTCTCCTTTTTCCTGAAAATCTTCAAAGTCGATATTGATGCCCTGGAAATTGTTGGCTTTTAATGTTTGCACAAGCTGGTTGAGCAGTCTCGCTTTTTTAGCCGGATCATGCAGGATGCGGTGAAGCAGGTTGCCATCAAAGTTGCCGTTTTCATCATGGATGTTCACGTTGTTGAGCAGTGGCAGAATTCTCATCCCCGCTTTTCTCATACTCGCCAGTGCGGCCGTATCAATGCGGGTAACCAATGTATCTTTTACCGGATCGATAAAGAACCATTCGGGAATAACGGTATTCAACCGGTTGGCATTTTCCTGTAAGGAATAAAAAGACTGCGGATCCCAGTCAACGTAGAAGGCAGCTCTGATACGCTGGGTGTTGGTTTTCACCCGGCAGGAATCCGTGAGCTGGCGCAGATGCTGACGGGCTTTGAGGTATTCATTAAAACCTTTGTATTTTTTCAGGTCCTTGTTGTTGAGACCGGCAGGAATAACGGGATGTGCGTTAGCCCGCAGTAAACTGTCTTCACCGGTGAGGGCTGGCAATCCGGGTCGCAGGCCACGGGCAAGCGTGATCAATACTACGGGTACCATGAGTATCAGGCAAAGCAGTACCACGCGGGCGGTCCATTGAAAAGCCCTCCAGCGGAGCCGTGATGATGTTTGGAAAACCTGTTTGCTGCCTGACATAAGAAGTGGTTTTTGCCGTTTGATAATAACAGCTCAAAACTACTTATGCGGTAAGTGTTACCTGGTCAGGTTTAGCCGAACGGGCAAAAATGCTCGGTGAATTATTTAAGCGTCGTGAGGAAATGAGCGGCTTCATCCAATGCGGCCATGCATTTTTCCTGTAAGCCTGCGAAGTTGGTGGCAAAGGAGGCACTGTCCGGTTGATCGTATTCAAGCCGGTCGAGGAAAGGTTGCAAAGCGATATCCAGTCCCATTATGGAAACAGTCGTTTTCATATTGTGGGCAATGCGTTTAACGCTGGCGTGATCGCCGTGCTGCCAGGATTGTTGCAGGTTGGCAAGGTCTTCGGGTATAGCTTCAATGAATTGCGCTGTCACGGTTTGTTCATATTCCTTATCGCCGCCGCTGACCTCTTTCATATAAGTAAGGTCGATGTGTTGATAAGAAGGCCGCGGCTCATTGAAGGACGTTGGCCGGCGATCGGAAACCGGCGCTCCGGTGAATTTGATGAGTAAATCTTTTAATTGCTCTTCGCGGATAGGTTTGGCGATGTATTCGTTCATGCCGAAGCTGAGGCATTTCTCTCTTTCGCCTGCGAAAGCATGTGCGGTCATGGCAATCACCGGGGTTGACAGGTGCAATACGTCACGGATGTGGCGCGCTGCAGTGTAGCCATCCATTTCCGGCATCTGAATATCCATTAATACGAGATCGTATGCCTCTTGTTTCAATTTTTCAATAGCCAGCAGACCGTTTCCTACCAGGTCAAAAGAGATATTCCACTCATGAAACAAGTGGCGGATTAATTGCTGGTTGACCGGATTGTCTTCTGCCACCAGTAATTTGATATAGCCAAGATCGATGGACGTGTTGCTTTCCTCCGTTGCGCCAGCCGGTTGGTCTTTGGCAATATGATAGGGTAGGATGACGGTGAAAAGGCTTCCCTTTCCGGGTTCACTTTCCAGTAACAGTTGTCCGTTTTGCAGGCTCACCAGTTCCTGTACAATGGAAAGCCCGAGACCAGTACCGCCATACTGTCTTGTAACATTATCTTCCGCTTGTCTGAAGCGATCGAAGATCGCGGCTTGTTTGGCGGCGGCAATACCAATGCCGGTATCTTTTACCAAAATGCGTGTTTGCAATACATCGCCGTTGCGCAGGCCCTCTTCGATATGTACGGTCACCTTTCCCTGTTGTGTGAATTTGATAGCGTTGCCAATGAGATTCACCAGTATTTGCGTGAGACGTGAAGCGTCGCCTTCGAGTGTGTCAGGAACACCTGGCGCCACCCGGGCTTCCAACCCGATGCCTTTTTCGGCAGCCCGCGAACGCAGCATTACTGTTACCGAATGCAACAAACCTCTTATGCTGAATGGCACAGACTCGATGCGCATCATGCCGGCTTCTATCTTGGAAAGATCAAGTATGTCATTGATCAGGCTGAGCAGGTTTTCACTCGACTTCTGAATGGTTTGTACATATTCTTTGGAGGTGTTATCGAGCTGACGGCGTTGAAGCAGGTTGGTAAAACCTAGGATCGCATGCATGGGCGTGCGTATCTCATGGCTCATGTTGGCCAGGAAGTTTTCTTTGATCCGTGCGGACTCGAGTACTTGTTTTTCAGAAATATTCAATGCGTCTATCAGGCGTAGCTGCTTGCGAATGATGTTGATAATGTACCAGAATAATCCCGCGGCACTGATGAGCACGATCACTATTAAAATGGTACTTAGTTGCAAAGCACGTTTGCCGCTCCGGTCGATGACGGCGGTGGTCTCGGCTAAAATTTTCCGGCGGGCGCTGTCCACTTTTTCAATGGTGGAAGTAATGGCGATGGTCAGGTCATGACCTTTTTTGGTTGTGATCAATGCTTCAGCGGAAGCTTTACCATGTTCGCGAAGGGAGTCGAGTATGGTCCTGTTAAATAAAAGTTTCTCGTGTACGAGATCGTCGAGCTGGTCGATAAAAAGAATGGAACTGTCGTTGTCGGATAATTTCTGCAGTAATAACAATTCGCTGTCGATGCGGGCCATCTGCTGTGCCAGCCCCTCCACGAGCGATGTGTCGCGTGTGGTGACGGCGCCACGGACTTTGCTTTCCACGGTCAGCACACCTTTCTCCAGGTCTTTGAGTTGATTGCTGACATTCATTTCCCCGAGCAACAATTCATTGCCGCGGATCAGTTCGTTGATGTTTTTGGAAGAGTTGTATTGAATATAAACGAGGGTCAGCGTTCCCGCTATAAAAGCGGCCAGGATATAATAGACCAGTTTTTTTGCCGTCATACGCTATACCTCGAATGTACTAAAAATCAGGGATGATGGTGGTCGGGAGTTCTGATGTTGAGATAACGGCGGAGCAACCATACCAGCAGCACGATGCTGCCACCGATACCGGCAACGGTGAGCGTGCAATTCAGCGGGCGCATGCCTTCATCGAGACCCCGCAGCAGGAAGAATGCGAGCAGGATCAGGATCAGCGTGTCTGCAAAAAATAATATGGTGTAAAAGAATTTTTTCATGATAAAAAAGAGGGCCGTATAGACATACAGCCCGGGTAAACCAAAACCAACTGCTTATGAGAAGAAAGGTTGAAAATATTTTTATGTCGATTCGTTCGTATTATTTGTTTCGATCGCTTCTGAGAACAAATCTATAACCGTCCGGAAGGGTTGCGGCGGCCCAATCGGTAAAAAGGCAAAATGAGTCGTTGAAATGGGCAAAAGACGGGCTTACAGGATATTCATCCGGCGGTTGAGGGCTGCGCGGTAGGCGTCCGCTACGGGAACCGGCTTGCCCTGGATCACAATGGCGCCGTCCTGAATGGTGTCGATCTTATTGACTGCCACTACATAAGAGCGGTGTACGCGGATAAACCGGGAGACGGGTAATCGTTCTTCCACGGCCTTGAGGGTGGTATGAATGGCAAAAAATCTATGAAGGGTGTGCAGTTTGACGTAATCACCCATGGCTTCGGCATACAGGATCTCGTCGAGATTGAGCCGTCTGACAATGGCGGAATCGCGGATAAAAAGGAAATTGTCCTCTTCGAGTTTTACCTCTTCGCGGCGGCTGTCGATGATGTCGCGGGCTTTGTCTATTGCCTGGAGAAAACGCGCGGGATTCACGGGTTTGATCACGTAGTCGGCCACGTTCAGGTCAAATGCTTCGGAAGCATATTCTTTTTTTGACGTAGTGAAAATGATAACCGGCCGGTTATCTCCCAGGTGTTTGGTAAGCTCGAGGCCGGTCATGCCGGGCATTTCGATATCGAGGAGCAGCAGGTCCACAGGTTGTTCCTGCATGAGATTGTAGGCGTCCATAGCGGTTTCGCACTCCCCGGTTACGATAAGATCGCGGACCTTGCCGGCCATCTGCCTGAGGGTGGTTCTTGCTATTTTATTGTCGTCTACAATAAGGCAATTCATGCGATAAAGATAGTAAATACCTTTTCGCGGACGAATACCCTTATTGGGTCAATCGTCAATTGTCAATCGTCAATTGTCAATCGTCAATAAAACAGCCATAACAGCTCCCTGAGGTTCTCGAAGGGCGGTTATGGCTGCTATACTTAGTACTTAATACTTATTACTTATGCCCGAAGCATCGGGCGGCTGTTTGAACTTACACCATAATCAACCACCGTATCATTCACCAGTAACTGCCCTTTGCGGATCACTTGTTTGCCGCCGGCGGGACAAATAACAATAACCGCCGAGCTCCTGGCCGGAATGGAAATTTTGCTTTTACCACTTACATTGCGCGCGATGAAACGGCGCGTAACCGTATTGTACAAATCGGCTTTTTGTCCTTCAGGAATTATCACCGACACCTTTCGTGCTGCCGTATGCGGATTGTAATAGAGGTAAGAAGGGAAAGCGTTGTCGCGGAAGAAATCGGTAGCCAGCAGATTGAGCCGTAAAATGCCCTGCACATCCGTGGTGTCGATGATGCTGCCGAAAATGCCTACATGCCCGCTGCCGTATACGCTGAACTGCGATTCCGGAGGATTCTGGTCCTGCACCCACAACGGACCGTCGCCCTGGGCCACGGGAGCTTTGAGATGGCGGTATGCTTCGTACGAAGGATTTTTGATGATGCCTTCGTAAGCGATCACGCCTTTGGTTACTTCGGCGAGATCGGGCAGGGTCTGGTGTTCGGCAGGAATGTATTGCGGATAAAAGAAACGCGCGGCATTGGCGGCGTTGAGCATCCAGCGGCCGATTGCATTGGCCGAAGAAGCATCATAACGAACCATCGGCACCAATGGCCAGGCAGCATCATAAGTGTTCATTAGAAATCCATAACCACCGCGGTCAAAAGTGCTGCCGACGATACCGGAAATATCGAAGCCATTCCATTTTCCTACCAATACGCCCCAGCCCTCGCGGCATTTGGGCGTGCCGTCAAAACTCCAGCGCAACATTTTATCCGTATCAAAATGCTGTCCCGTTTCTGCATACATACGCGCGGCGAGATAAGCACCAAAAGGCATCAGCACTTCGTAAGTAGGATTGGCGGGCTGTGCCTGCAAAGCTTTCATGGCGCGTTGGGCACCTTGCAGGTAACGTTTATCGCCAAATTTTTTCCATGCGCTGTAAAGCACCCATGCATGACCGGCTGCCGCATCGGGCTGGATGCAGATGTCGTTTTTCATGGGTTTCATTTTCCCGTAGTCAAAAAACGACCAGTTATAATTACCGTTCAGTATGGAGTCGGCGGCATAAAATCTTTCTGCGATCGTACGCGCGATATCGGTGAAGCCCGGTTCGTTGGGATAAAGATCATAAATGGCATAAAACAATACATTCGGATAAACATCATACCACCAGTCACGGCCATAACCGCCACCGAGCAACGCCACTTCGGGGCAGGTGTTGTTCATCATGATGTTCCAGCCGGTGCCGCTGTTGAAATAATTTTTCAGCATGGACACATAGTTGTGTTGCTGTGCTGATTTATCGATGCCAACGAGCGTTGCGCCCAGCACAGCGCCCATGGTGGCGAGGGATTCATGAAACATTCCCTTGTTGTGCGCCGGTCCCTGGCGCACGTCGCCGATAGCGGTGTAAATGCCCGCCACTACCTGGTCCACATTTTTGCGTGAGCTGTCCATCCAGATCAGCGGCCAGTGTTTGCCTTTGGCATTGAAGTCGTATACCGTTTCATCGAATTTATGTGCCAGCCCGCGGTAATCAATGATGTGGTAAGGCTGTGGCAACTGCGCCATTTTTTCCACGCGTTGCAGTTTTCGTTGAACAACCTGGGTGTGAGCTATGAATAAGGTTGATAATGCCAGTCCAAGGGTTATAACTTTCTTCATGATCATTTACTTTTTTAAAATATCATTTTCGCATTCCCGAGGCTTCGGGACACATGGTCCCGCCGCCGGCGGGCACATTTACACATTTTGTATAATGGCCATGCCATTATACAATCGATTCCGCCACGGCGCTCGTCACTTTCTCTTCTTCAGGTTCTTCTGCGGGTTGAAGCTTTTCTCCTTCGGCGATAATTTTTTTCGCTACAAAAATGGAACAAAGCTGGAGTGCCGCAATGATCACAATAGCGTAGCGTAATGCTGCATCTCTCGATACAAGATAAGCCAGCGCCAGGAATGTGCCCGCGCCGAGAAAGCGGCCGACATACAATCCCCATTCGTGGTTCATGATGTAGGCAAACTCACCACGGTTCTCAATTTTCGACACAATATCGATCACTTTGAATTGTATGGGAAAATAAGCGAGGTCCATCAGCGGCTTGGCAATCAGCAAGAGCAAAATAAAAATTACCACGCCGGTGCCGTTGAACAGGATACCATTGAACAAAGCACCCAGGAAAAACAGGCCGAGTCCGGCTGCGAATATTTTGACACGGTCCGAAGGTTTTGAAAAACGTCCGAGTACATACATCACTACGGCGGCAATAATGGCACCAATAGATTGGGCAGAACCCAATGCGCCTTCTTTTCCCAATAATTGCATGATCAGCATGGCCGGTGCCGTTACCAGGAACCCCTGCGCCAGGCCTTTCAGCATCGCCAGCGATAGCAGCCGGTACCAGAGCGGATGAAATTTGAAAAAAATATATTTTTTCTGTGCGGGATTTTTAAAGTTGCCTCTGAAGCAGACGATTGATGCAAGGATGGTAATCACTAATACGGCACCTGTAATGATCCGGTAAGAACCGTTCACTTTGTCGTCGGTGCCGCCGCCTCTGAACTCAATGAACCAGCCGATCATAAACGGAATAATAACGGCGATAATCGTATAGAAAAAAGTTTCCAGTCCATAATAGTAATTCCGGTTGTGATCGTTGGTGATGGCCAACGCCAGGTAATCACGGTTGGCCCAATAAAAACCAAAAGACAGGCCCATCGTAATGCCCGCTACGCCAATTCCCACGAGATCAAGGGTTTTGAGCGACATCATGATGATCATGGAAATGCCGCTCAGCATCATGCCCGCGGAATACAGTTTGCGGATATTGAAATGTTTAAGCAGGATGCCATTCAGTAAAAATGTCAGCGGAATGCCCGTATAGATCGTCAACTGATAGATCACTACTTTGGAGGGATCATTGGAATGACGCATCACATATGCAGCCACGAAGATGTCGATAACCGGCAACACAAAAGCATAGACCAGGTTGGTTAACACCAATATCTTGAAGTCGTGCGGTTGCTGCTGAAAATGTCTGATCTCTTTGTTTAATTTACCCAGCATATTTTCAGATTAATTGTGATAGAATTTCTTTGATTGAAAAGTCGGCGGCACAAACGTGTTCGTCAGCCGCGCCGTAATAGATGGTAAGCCGGTCGCCATCGGGATGTACAATATGCCCATTGGTAAATACCACATGACCAAAAAATCCGGTACGTTCATATTCCGCCAGCGGTTGCATCAGCGGCTCTTCGCTTCTTGCAATCACGATGGAAGGATCATTGAGGTCCAATAAAACGGCCCCAAGGCAATATTGATGTGCTTCGTTTGCCCCGTGATAGATTTCCAGCCAGCCTTTTGCTGTTCTAATGGGAGCAGCACCGGCGCCAACACGTTTGCTATCCCAATGTCCCGGACGCGTGCGCAGCAAACAACGGTGATCTCCCCAGTGGATGCTGTCGGGAGAAGAAGCAAGCCAGATATAGTTGCCGCCGAGGTCAACACTGCTGGGCCTGTGCAGCGCATAATAGTTGCCGTTGACGGTTTCTTCGAAAATAGCGCAGTCTTTATTGTGCGGTGGAATGATCATACCGTGGTCGGTAAATGTTTTCCAGTCGCGAGTCGTTTTCATGCCAACGCCTACTCCGTTTTCAGAAACGGAAGTATAGGTCAGGTAGTATTGTTCACCTAACTGGCTGACGCGGCAGTCTTCAATACCGAAGGTTTGCAATTTACCCTCGCCCATAAGTTTGGGATAACCTTCGGGCTCGCGGAAGTTGATGCCATCGTCGCTGCAGAGTAAACGCAGATGAGAAAGTGTGGTGAGAAAATCCTGTCCTTGATAATTGATCACGCGCGCATCGGAGGCGTCGAGTTCCGGCGAGTCCGATGGTATTTCCATGATCTGCATGCCGCCTTTGCCATCCAGCACAGGGAAGGAGATGATGCCGTCCTGCTGCTTTGGCCTTTCCGCCACGCGAACGATCAGCCATGTTTTTCCATCAAACTGAAATACGCCGGGATTGAGCAGGCAGGCAATTTCCAATCCTTCCATACTTGGATGAAGATCGCCGGGAGAAAGCAACGGGTTTTGTGAAAAACGTTTTGCCAGATCGGTAGCGGTGCTCATGAAGGTATCAATTGAAAGGTGCGGGAAAAAGTTTCCTGTTCCTCCGTCCCGCAAGCGGGACAGAGGGCAGGAAGTGTATGAATCGTAAACGAGAAATCAGTAACCGGAATTCTGCGTCAGTGTACCGGCAGAAGCATCGATCTCACTTTGCGGAATCGGGTAGAGATAATGACGGTCCTGGAAGTTTTTCCCCTGTGCGGTCATTACCTGCTTGGCGATGCCCCAGCGTTTGAGGTCGGCCATACGCTGCTCTTCAAAACCAAGCTCCACGCGGCGTTCAGCAATCAGCCAGTTTTTAATGGTAACCGGATCTGTTGATGCCGGACGGTCAGGCAATGTACCGGCGGGAGGAACGGTGCCGGTGGCGCTGACCGATGTGCGGGCACGTGCACGCACCAGGTTGATCGCTGCAATGGCCTGGGGATATTGCTGTGTTTCAAGATAAGCTTCGGCCTTCCACAACAGCACATCGGCATAGCGGATATAGATGCGGTTGTTGGGCGCGTCGTCATTGCCTTTGTTGGTGCCGTCTATGCTGCCAAGTAATTTGTTGACGTTTTGCAAAGCCGTGTTCACGGTATAAAGTTTACGCGGATCGTTTGCTTCGAATGCATTCAGGAAATCGGTACTCGGCGCCAGGAATCCCCAGCCGAGCGGTGCGCAGATGCCGTTACCATTTGCGGGCTGCTCCTGCGAACGGTGGTCATAGGCAAAGATTACTTCGTCGTCGGTAAACTCGGTATTGAAAGAGCTGAAATAATTTGCATTAAGATGATAAAAGCCCAGGGTTTCCAGTTCTGTTACGAAGGTTAATACATCCGCCCATTTTTTTGTATACAGGGCTGCTTTGGCCTGCATGGCAATGACGGCACCTTTTGATACGCGCCATTTCTCCGTAGTAGAGCTGTATTTTGTATTCGGCAGTAATGTTTTTGCCGTTGCCAGGTTGGCCTTAATGGTGTCCCAGATCTGTGCTGCCGGGGCGCGCACGGCCACTTCAAAAGCTTCCTGGTATGTCTGCACAGGTTTCAGGATCAGCGGCACATCCCCGAAGTTGGTGATCAGGGAGAAATAATAATGCGAGCGGATAAAGTAAGCTTCGCCGAGTAATTGATTTTTGCGCGCGGGAGTAATACCGGTGATCGCTTCGATGTCTGGTTTGGTCAGTAGCTGAATGGCCAGGTTAATACGTTTGATGCCTTCATAGTTGTATTTCCAAAGGCCATTGGGCCCGCCGTTGGTAGACGTGAACGTAAAGTTGTTCACTTCATCCATCCAGGGCTGGTCACCGTCAGGACTCCATTTTTTTTCTACATCATCGGAGGCAATGTCCTGCAGTACGAAATCATTATGAAAAACAAGTCCGCCTCCCCAATCCCACTGACCGAGTATGTTCAGGCGGTTAGACATGAGCTGATAAGATGAACGTACAGAAGATTCAACGGTATTGAGCGTAGGTACGGCATTTACCTGGTCGATCGTTGTAAGACCGATGGCATCCGTATCCAGCGTTTTCTTGCAACCGGTAAAGGCAAGTAACCCGGCTATGCAAGCAGAAGTGATTATAGCTTTCATCAGTTTCTTTTTTAGTTGATTAAATAACCGCTTTGTTTAGAGTTTGAGTCTTGCACCAATCAGGAATCCGCGTGACTGAGGATAAGTACCCTTGTCGATCAGCGAAGTGGATTCTGGATCCAGACCGGAATAATCGGTAATAGTGATCAGGTTTTGCGCAGCAACATAAAAACGTAATGCTTTCAGGTTGCCTTTCTTCATCGACAGGTTATAACCTATCTCGATATTTTTAAGACGTACATAAGAAGCATCTTCTACAAACACGCTCGACACGTTGGCACCGCCGTTGTTATTGAAAGTGAGGCGGGGCGTGGTGTTGCTGCTTCCTTCTCCATCCCATGAATTGAGCACGTCAGTTGTGGAATTGAAAGGACGGCTGTCGTAATTCAGGATTTGTTTCAGGTCATTGTAGCGGTCTACATCCTGCACGCCCTGCACCAGGAAGCTGATGTCGAAGTTTTTGTATTCGGCATTGAAGAACAAACCGTAAGTGTATTTCGGAATAGGATTACCGATGAAGGCGCGGTCATCCGCATTGATCTGACCATCGTTGTTGATGTCTTTAAAGCGGATGTCGCCGGGCAATGCACCATTGGCATTGGTAAACAGATGACGCGTGATTTCACCAGCGTTCTGGTAGATGCCGTCGAATACCAGTCCATAATAAGAACTGATCGGCTGACCCACTACCGTACGGGTATGCGTGGCATCATCGATGATATTTTTTACGAATGTCTGGAGTTTGTCTACGCGATTGGTAACGGTTGACAGGTTTGCGTTAACGCCATACTTAAAGACGCGGTCGCGGTTCTGGTAACCGATGGAGAACTCAAGACCTTTGTTGGTTACTTCGCCAGCATTTACATACGTAGGTGCAATAACACCAACTGACACGGCAGGCAGTCCTACAGCGAGCAGGATATCGGACGTTCTTTTGTTGAAATAATCAGCGGTAAAACTGAGTTTGTTGCGCAAAGCAGACAACTCAAATCCGATATCGGTCTGGCTGGTCGTTTCCCAGCGGATGTCGGGGTTGCCGTAGCGAACGATGTTAACGACACCACCCACTTGTGAAACCAGGGTTTCGTAGGCCTTGTCAGGAATTTCCTGGTTGCCGGCCTGGCCCCAGCTTGCGCGCAATTTCAGGTCGTCGAGCCACGTAATATTTTGCATGAATGACTCCTGTGAAATGCGCCATGCACCTGAAACGGAAGGGAAATAACCCCAGCGGTTATTCGGTCCGAAGCGGGAAGAACCGTCTGCGCGGAGAGTTCCGTTTACGAAGTATTTGTTTTCAAAACTATAACCGGCCGATCCGAAGAAGGAAACGAGATTCCATTCTGTTGCGGAGCCTGCGCTGTTCTTGTTTACATCACTTCCATAATCGAGATAGCGGAAAGGAGGCGTGCTGTTGTCAAAATTCTGACGGCTGCCACCAATGCCGGAGGTGCGAAGGCTGATGCTTTCTGTACCTAATAATACGTTGATATTATGACGGCCGGCCAATGTTTTGGCATAATTCAATGTATTGGTAAAAGTGAAAGTGAAGGCTTCGCCGAAATTTTCGTCGAGGTTATTCGGGCGGTTGTTGCGTCCCTGTCCGGGGTATAATTCAGCCGGATCATTGTCGTTGTCGTCGCCGAAATTCTGTGCAAAGTTTTTGTTATGTGCAAAGCTGATATCGGCACCGAGGTTGGTGCGGAAGCGCAGCGACTTATCACGCAGGAAAGCATACTCAGCATACGCATTTCCGAAGGTCTGGTAAGTCTTGCGTTTATCATCGGTGAAATGCACGATCGCGATCGGATTAGAGGAGTATTCGTAATTGCGGCTCCATCCACCGTTGTTGCCCGTGTAAAAAGGCAGATCGGTGTAGGGGTCGTTGGGTTTGTAAGTAGGATCGGAAGGGTCTTTATACACAGGAAGAACCGGCGGGCGGATCAAAGCGTGGCGGATCACACCGGGTGCGTCGCCGGCAGAAGACATTTTATCCTGCTTTGCGTAACTCAGGTTGAGGTTGGTGCCTATTCTGAGGCGTTCGGTTAACTGTGCATTGACATTGATACGAAAATTATAACGCATGAACTGGTCATTATCTTCCACCACAATACCGTTCTGTCCGAAATAACCGGCAGAAAGTAAGAACTGTACTTTATCGGTACCGCCGCTTGCGGAAACCTGTACGCTGTTGGTGATGCCGGTTTCAAACAATTCATTCAACCAATCTGTATTGGCCATACCCGGGCGGCCAAGATCAGCCTGGTAGGGGCTGGTGCCGTTGGGATCATTACCCAATGTGTTGCGCCATGCTTTGTCTTTCACGGTCATGTATTGACTGGCGTTCAGCATTTTCGGCAGGTTCACGGCGTTGTAAAAACCAGTGAAGTAATCAACGTCGATGCTGGTCTTTCCCTTTTGACCACTTTTGGTGGTGATCACCACAACGCCCGCAGAGGCGCGTGAACCGTAGATGGCGGCAGAAGCCGCATCTTTCAATACAGTCATGGAAGCGATATCATTTCCATTTAAAAAGCGGATATCACGTGTAGGCACACCGTCCACTACATATAATACATCATTATTGCCGAGAGTGGATTCGCCGCGGATCCGCAATTTAAAACCGTCGCCGGGGGCACCGGTATTGGCGGCAACGAATACACCGGCTACCTGGCCCTGCAAAGCCTGTCCCACTTCGGGAATACGCGTTTTGGAAAGGCTGTTCATGTCTACCGAACTCACCGCGCCGGTGATGGAGTTTCTGCGCTGGCTGCTATAACCAACCACTACCACGTCACCGAGTGTGTTTTCCTGCGGTTCGAGTGTAAGATTCAATTGATTGCCGCCGGCTGTGATGACGCGGCTGAGTGCTTTAAAACCGACATAGGAGATCTGTAAGGAATCGCCGGGAGTGGCCTCCAGCGCATAATAACCATCGTTGTCGGTAACGGCGGTCTGACTACCGGCTTTTACGGTAACGCCACTCATGGGTTCGCCCTGGATGTTGGTGACTTTACCAGAGATACGTGTTGTTTGCGCAAAGGCGAATGTGCCGAAACATAAAAAGAGGAGTAAAAAGGCCAATGGTCTGGTGCCGCCAAAATGCGCACGCAGTCCCAAATCAATCATAGTTAGTTTTTTCATAATACAACCGTTTTAGCAGTGAATGACCTGAAGAAGATCAGCGAATTGATCTCTTCACCGGAGGATGAAAATTGTTTTGTGAGATGGATGACGAATCGGATTGGTAAGAATAAGGGATGCCGGAACTGGCACCCGGAGGTAACAAGCATCGTTTTGGAAATGGCATACAGCAAAATTTGAGGTTGAAAATTAGCCTCTTATAAAAAAGAATCACTACACTATTGTTGCATTTCACTGTACTATAATTACAAAACAGGGTGTTTTTTGATTGGTGAGATCAAATCTTCGTAGTGGATGACTATGTGAATGGGCCGCCCGACATGCCATGGTTCGTGTATACACGAACCATGGGTTGGCTGTTTAGGGAACATATTTTATTTTTTATTCATTTGTGCTGTGGAGGTGCTGCTTGTTTGTTGTTGGTCTGGAGACCAACAACGGCGGGATGTTTCGTCCTTGCTCTTCTCACAATGCCCCTATTGGTCTCCAGACCAAGAACGGTGAGATGTTGGTCCTTTTTTTTCTCATAAGGCCCCTGTTGGTTCCAGACCAACGGGTCGGGTCCGGTTTAAAATGGCGGCAATGAGCCAACAGTGGCGAGGCTAAAACACTTTATGCCCTGCACCTTTTACCTTTCACCTTCCTCTGACCGCAAAGCAGATGCCGAGTGTTGTGTTCGGTATTCGTTGGGAGCGCATTGATATTTTTTCCGGAACTCCCGGAAGAAGTAGGATTGGTTGTTGAAACCGGTCTGGTAGAAAATTTCGGTGACCGTGAGTTGCGTGGTCTTCAGCATCCGCGCGGCTTCCTGCAAACGAAGATGTTTGATGAACTCGCCAGGCGTCATGCCGGTGAGGGTTTTCAGTCGCCGGTAAAGTTGCATTTTACTCAAACTGAAATGTTTTTCCAGCAACACGGCATTCAGTTCTGCCTCCGCGATATGCGTATGGATGAGTTGCGCGAGTTGGATAAGGAACTTCCGGTCTTCCGCTGCCAGTTCGGGATTGGCGAGGTTGTCGCCGGTTTCGTTCTGACTGAAAATATGCAGGAGCTTGCGCCGGTATTCGATCAGTTTTCTGACACGGGTTTTCAGATGGCTGGCCTGAAATGGTTTTGCGATATAGGCATCGGCTCCCACTTCATAACCTTCGAGACGGTGGTCTTCGCTGCCGCGGGCGGAAAGAATGAGAAAAGGAATATGGCAGGTGGCCGATGTGTTCTTGACGCGATTGCACAACTCCAGTCCGTTCATGTTCGGCATCATCACATCGCAGATCACGAGATCGGGAATCAGTTTTTCAATCAGCCCGATGGCTTCGAGCCCGTCGGCCGCTTCGTGAATGATATAATCTTCGCGCAAAAGGTCTTTCAACAGGAAACGGATGTCTTCGTCATCTTCGACTAACAAAATGCTTTGTCTGTCTTTGTTCTCCAATTGTTCGATGAGCGCGGTTTTGTTGGTTTCTTCCGGCGATACAGATAATGAGGGTCCCGGCTCGGTCGTTGTGATGGCTTTATAGAGCGAAGACGGCTGATCGGTGCCGGTTAATTCGGCGGCAGGCACGGCCGCCATGGCCGGGGGTTGCAGCGGCAGGCTGACGGAGAAAATAATACGGCCCTGCTCATAGCGGCAGTCAATTTTTCCATACAACAGATCTACAAGCTGCCGGGTAAAAGCAAGCCCGATGCCTGTGCCGAACTTATCACCTTTAACGGATTGTGTGCCGGTATAAAACTGGTCAAACAAATGCGTGAGTTCGCTGTGCGAAACCGGGTTGCAGGGATTGGTGACTTCAATTTCCAATTTATCATCTGCACTGTTGCGCAAAGCGCGAAAACTGATCTGTTCGCCGTTGCCGGTATATTTGAATGCATTGGATAAAAGATTATAAATAACCTTTTCCAATTTGTCTTTATCGGTCCAGCCGCTGATGCCTTCCTCGATCTGGATATCAAACTCCATTTTATTGCGCTCGCCGAGCGGAGCAAAAGGCTCCGCAAGATTTTGCAACAATTCTGAAAGAGAAATAAAAGCATAATGATTCGAAGCAAACCCTTCTTCCGCCTTGCGGAAATCCAGCAACTGATGTACGAGATAGGTGAGTTTGGATGCCTGTTGATGGATAATTGAAAGGAAATAATTGCCGTCGCGGTTTTGCCCGCCTGATTTTTTGTCGCGGAATCTTTCCGCAGAACCCATGATCAGCGTGAGCGGCGTTTGCAATTCGTGGGCAATATTGGTAAAAAAGCCAATACGGCTGCGGTGGGCGGTTTCATCTTTTTCGCGCAGCAAATGCTCTACTTCCAGTTGATGACGGATCTCCTGTCTGTTTTTGCGGTAGCGGTATATAATATATATAACGGAACCGAGCAACAAGGCGTAGAACAACAATGCATACCAGCGAAGCCAGAAATACTGTTTCACTTCTATGCTGAGCAACATTTTTTCCGACGACCAGGCACCGTCGCCGTTACTCCATTTTACCCATAACTTGTAAGTACCGGGCAACAGGTTGCTGTAATTGATGCGGCCATTGGTACCGGTATATTTCCAGGCCTTATCGTATCCGCTGAGGAAATAAGCGTATTCGCATTTCTCCGCGTTCAAAAAACTCAGTGCTTTGATATCTACTTCAAAATAATTGGCATTGCGTTCAACCGTGTAAGGGGTTTCGTAACGGGCGTTTTGATCGATCACCTGGTAACCGTCGCCGGCAGGACGCCGGTCACCGATAACCAACCCGGATACCAATAAGCGCGGCTGCCAGGAAGAGCGCGCAATCTGGCGTGGCAGAAAATGATTGAAACCATAGATGCCACCAAAATACAGATATCCGTTATTGTCTTTCCACACGGCGCCATCGCTGAATTCATTGCTTTGTAAGCCGTCGATCTGCTGGTAAAAAGAGATTTTACCATCGCGGTTGATACAGGCGAGACCTTTATTGCTGCTGATCCAGATATGGCCAAGACTGTCCTGCTCGATCGCATGAATGGTATTGTTGGGCAACCCTTCAGCCGTTGTCAGTTTTTGAAAAACGGGATAGGGCGTGTTTAGCACTGATTCGTCCAGCCAGTTCAATCCGTAACTGGTGCCGATCCACAAACGTTGTTGCTGATCGCGGAACAAAGAAAGTACATCGTTGTTGGAAAGGCTGCCCTCGTAAGCAAAGGCTTTGAATGTGCGGAACTTTTTCGTTTTCTTATCGAGCAGGCTCAAACCACCATAACGGCAACCGATCCATAGCTTATCCTGACCGCCGTCGGCCAGTGCGTAAATGATATCATTGGCGGGGCCGCTGTCGCCTCCGTTGTAAGTAAAACGTTCTAAAAAACGCAGACTTAAACCATCGTTGTCGCGATCGATCAGCAAATGGATAAGGCCGAAGCCGCTGGTGCCGATCCAGAGTGAACGGTCATTGTCCTGGCGGATGCTGTAAACGGAGCCGAATTCGGCAACGGATGACTTTTTGATCTCGTTCCATTTATAAAAACGTTGTTTCCGTTCGTCATAAACCCCGATACCGCGTCCGTCGGTGCCGATGTACACAAGGTCATCAGCGCCTTTCAGCAACGCATAAACGGCATTATTATCGAGTGAAGCGGGGGCGGTAAGAAAATGTCGCGGAGCCTGGTCACGCAGTTGCCGGAAATTATCCAGTACAAGGATGCCGTTGCCTTTGGTGCCTACCCAGAGGTTGCCGTTTACTTCGGTGAAGGAACGAACGGACCGGTTATAAGGTGTGCCATTATCGGAAGTAGTGACGGTGCCGAAAGGTTTGGTTTTGGGCCACAACTTTACGAGGCCGCTGCCGTCGGTACCACACCAGAGAATATCTTCAGTGCCGGAGGCAAAAGCAGTAAGGCGGAGCTGATCAAACTGTCGTGACTGGTCACCCAGAAAATTATCGGGTTGAAAATTTTGATTATAGATACCGCAACCGCGTGTGGTCCAGGCGAGGAAAAAATGATTTTTATAAAATCCGATAGCAGCCAGCGGAGCGGGAAGTTGCAATAAAAAATTAGTGCCGGGCGAAACAGGGTCGACCTGCATCAACTGGTTTTGCTGATTGGTAAAAAAAATGCGGCCATCAACGGGAAAGAGTTGGCTCACATTTGTAATGGCATGAAAACCGGCGACAGGATGCAAAGTAGTGGCGGAGAAACCAAACAAGCGGCCGCCTGCATCGAGCATCCACAAGCGATTGGCCGCGTCGATGGCCAGGTTGACAAGCGGTTGGGCATTTTGCAGGGGTAATTGTACGGGAACGAACTGATCGGTGGCTGCATAATAGCGGCTGAGGCCGGTCTTTTGGCTGAGGCAAAAAACGTTGCCGGCGGTATCGATGGCCAGGGCGAATTCGTTTTCACTGACACGCGAGCGGCGGTACTGGTTATAAAAATAATGGGAAAAGCGGCCTGTCGATTTAGTATAACGTGAAATACCTTCGATGGTGGTGATCCAGATATTGCCATCGCGGTCTTCGCTGAGTTTTTGGATTACGTTGCTGCCGATGCTGCGGCTGTCGTTTTCGCGGCTGTAATTGAAGACATGAAAGCCGGAGCCGTTATAGCGGTTCAATCCATCCCAGGTGCCGACCCAAAGGAGATTGGAGCGGTCGGAGAAAAGGAAATTAATGGAACTGTTGGAGAGGCCGCTGCGGTTATCGTACTGTTGAAGGGAAAAAGGTTCGGTATCACCGGGCATAGCACTGATGCGTGTGCCGGCCAGGGCAAGCGATAACAGGATGGCAAGTAGGCGACGCATTGGCGTGAGTTGTAGGTGAGCCTTAAAGTGTGTTAAAGTTAGGTAATAAGTTGTAAGTTATAAGGTATAGGGGATAAGGCATAGGGTATAAGGTGTAAGGTATAAGGCGTAAGGTATTGGGGTAAGGTTTAGGTATAGGCGTTGCTTTGCGTCTTTACTTCTTGTGCAGCTTTGCGTGAAAAGTCTCGGCCGCGGAATCTTTTTCGACTTTTGAATTTATATCAGGCTTGTTTGAAGTGAGGTTATGGGATAAAGACAGGTGGGCTGAAAAAAACGCCGATCCATGCGTGATTTTCTCATTGTTGTGGTTGTGGTGCATGCTAGTTTTACATCCGAAGAAGGGATATATAGCAAAATGTCCCGGCAGAGTGCGGGTGAAAATCCTGCATGTGGCGCTCATCATACACATCGGATCACTGCCGGGGCTTTTGCTACTGCTGTGGGGAGGGAGATTTCCAATGATAATTGGAAACGTCGGATATTCGCATAAAAACAACAAACAAGGCGAAATGCAGGATTTAATAACCGGGAAACTTAAAGAACTGGCGGAAAAGCATTCAATCAAAATCCTTTATGCCTGTGAATCCGGATCACGTGCGTGGGGATTTCCTTCAACTGACAGCGATTACGATGTGCGTTTCATTTATCGGCACAGACAGGAAGAATATTTGAGTATTTCAATGCCCGCTGATACCATCGACTTACCGGTAAATGAACTGCTGGATATCGGAGGTTGGGAATTAAGAAAGAGTCTTCAGCTATTCATGAAGTCGAATGCACCTTTATATGAGTGGCTGCAATCCCCGATTGTTTATTACCAGGATCAGGATTTTTCGACTTCGTTGCTGAAACTGCAGGAACATTATTTTTCCCCACGTGCCGCAGCCCACCATTATCTTTCAATGGCAACAAATGTCTGGAATGCTGAGTCGGGAGGAGACACGATGCGGCTGAAAAAATATTTTTATGTATTACGTTCGCTGCTGGCGGCACAGTGGACGGTCGATAACCAAAATTGCCCGCCGATGCAGTTGTCATTATTGAGAGTACAGGTCTTAGATCAAAACTGGCAAAACGAAATCGACAGGTTTCTGACAATCAAAAAAGACGTGACAGAAAAAGATGCTATTCAACGATCCATGATACTTGACAACTGGATTGTGAGAACTTTGGAGTATTGCCGCGAAAAGACAATGTCGACCAAGCCCAAGCAATTCAACAAAGCCTATTTGGATAATTTTTTCAGAAAGCAGTTGGAGTATGATATATGAAAGACTAATGAACGAACCTGAGCACTTCCTTTTGAAATGTATCAGCGGTAGCAGGGCGTATAACCTAGATGGACCTCGATCAGACACGGATCTTAAAGGCGTATTCATTCAGCCCATGACTGAATTGTATGGATTAAATTATACTCCACAGGTATCTAATCCTACTAATGACGAAACATTTTTTGAAATAGGCAGGCTGATTGAATTGCTGCTGAAAAACAATCCGGGAGTGCTGGAATTGCTGGCGACTCCGCGGTCGCATATACTTTTCCGGCATCCGGTGATGGATATGTTTGATCCTCAGATATTTCTTTCGAAATTGTGTCGGGATACATTCGCCGGATATGCCAGAACTCAAATGCAAAAAGCGCGCGGACTTAATAAAAAAATGAATGTTCGGGAGGCTCCGGTGCGAAAGGGGGTAATGGATTTTTGTTGGGTTTATTCAGGTAACGCGACATATTCCTTGAATGAGTGGTTGCAATACGAGGGAATTATGCAGGAAGACTGTGGGCTTGGTGCAATGAATCATTTCAAAGATTGTTATAAACTATTCGTACAACGGAATATGCCAGAGAATACCCGGCTGAACGGAATTGTTAGATCAGCCGGGAGCAATGATGTTAATACCAGCGAGATCTCCAAGGGAATGGCACCCTCAGGTTTGCTTTATTTTAATAAGGACGGATACTCCATGCATTGCAGGGAATACCGCGAATACCACGAATGGTTAGAGAAGAGAAACGAAGATCGATACAAAACCAATATGACGCACGGCAGGCAGTACGATACTAAAAATATGATGCACACCATGCGCTTGTTATCCATGGCGGAAGAGATTGCCAGGTTCAAAACAATCAATGTATTCAGGCCTGACAGGGAGTTTTTACTTGGAATAAAAGCCGGAAACTATGCTTTTGACGAGTTGGTTAAAATGGTGGATGAGAAAATGATCTCTATAGAGGAGGCGTATGAAAAAAGTGATCTGCCAGAATCCCCGGATCCCGAACTGGCCGAAGAGCTGCTGATAAAGATCAGGAAACAAATTTATGATCGGCAATAACAGGCCCAAGATTTATCATGTTTTATTTACAGACCGACTTGGAGAACGTAGCCACCGCGAGGAATGCCTTCATTTAAATGCGTCGCCAAAGCATGCTTATTGTACAATGGGGCTGGGCAAGCCCGGATTTAGGCATAGCGGAAGCAATACAATCATGAAAGTCCGGAAGGGGAAAATTCCGGTTTTTTGACCTCAAGTTTTAGCACTTGTTGACTTCTTCATAGTTTGGTTGTACAAACCTTATTATGAGAAAGAAATTGTTATTTGTTTTGACTCTTGGAGCGATTTTCGGCGGATGCCAAAGCACACACCTCTGCAGCGTTGACGAACGAATCGCGGTATACGCAACTGCTGATAGTACATCACCAGCGGCCTTTTTTATTCCTTACGGAAAAAATATGCTTGCCGGGAATGCCAAACAGGGTTACAGGAAGATTGTGTATGCCAATAGAGGAGGCTACATAGTAAAACGAAAGTTCTCCCGCGAAATAGCTTGCTCAAAAGCAGAGGTAAAAAAACTTTATATCAATAGCGATTCGACATATGCTTTTAAAAAGTATAGAAGTGAATTAGCGGACGGCCAGGATTCTTATTCTGCATCTGCGCAGCGAAATAACCAGTCGGGTCCATTAAACACAGGTAATAAATCAACACGTACGGCCAGTACTCCGCCATCGTCCGGAGGCCCTGTACAGGTTAAAGGGTATTACAGAAGCAATGGTACATACGTACAGCCGCACACACGTAGTAGTCCCAGTCGACGTTGAGGTAAAAAATTAATCACCCCAGACCTTTCAAAAATTCATCCGCATTTTTCAAATGCATTTTCTGCTTTTCCCTATCCATTTTATCCCAGGTTGTCAGCAGCATCCCCAGACGCGGTTGGCGCTGGAAGAAATCACGCTGCTTTGATAAGAAACGCCAGAAAAGTCCGTCCCATTTTTCCTGCCAATGTCCTTTTGGCCAGTTGCCCATTTTCATGAGGTAGTTGGAGCCGCTGATATAAGGTTTGGTGGTCATCAAACCACCGTCGGCAAACTGGCTCATACCATAAACATTGGGCACCATTACCCAGTCGTAAGCATCGATAAATAGTTCCATGAACCAGCGGTACACATCATCAGGATTAAATTCGCAGAGCAGCATGAAGTTTCCCATTACCATCAGCCGCTCGATATGATGTGCATAAGCGTTGTTCAATACACTGCGGATGACCTGATCCACTGGAGCAATGCCTGTTGTCCCGTTCCAGAATGATTCCGGGACCGGACGGTGAAAGTTCCAGAAGTGGCGTGTGCGCTGTTTTCGCCCTTCTCTTATATACACCAGCCGGATGAATTCGCGCCACCCCATGATCTGCCGCACAAATCCTTCCAGTGCATTTATGGGTATGCGCTTCTCCGTGCCCGCTTCCAGTGCACGGTCAATTACCTGCTGCGGTGTCAGCAAGCCGGCATTCAGCAAAGGAGATAGCACCGAATGGAACCATACGGCGTGCCGGCGGTCAATCGCATCTTCGTAATCGCCAAATAAAGAAAATCGGTAGGCCAGAAAATCATCGAGCCAGGCTTCAGCTTCAGCATGGGTAACAGGATAAAATCCTTCCGCATAACCGAATAGGCCATCGACAACACCGTAGTTATTGGCGAAGTGTTTATTGATGTATTTTACCGCTTCAGGCAAATAATGGTTGTTATAAGGAATCGCCAGTACCGGAACAGCCTGATTTTTCGGTAAACGTTTCCTGTTGTCTGTATCGAAACTCCATTTGCCTCCTTCCGGCTTGCCTGTGCGGTCCAACAATATCTGCCGGCCTGTGCGCTGACCAATATAAAAGTCTGCCTGGTAATACCGGTTATTTTTCAACAAGCCATCCTGCCAGGGATCTTCGTTCAGAAAACCAGGACTCGCATAGCGGATCAATCTTATATTATTCATCTCACCTGCTTTGGTCAGTCTGCGATCCAGCCAGTCATCCACAACATCAGCTATGTGAATAGCGGATACTTTACCGTTCCATTTTTTGACAAGCAATCGTATGTCTGCCTCTTCAACAGCTTCAGTAATATGAACGGTGTAACCTTTTTTGCGGAGAAAATCCGCATAGTATTGCATGGAAGCCCGGTGGAACACGAGCTTCTTTTTATGGAAAGCGTATTGTTTGAAAAATAACTGCTCTTCTACCAGCCACACTTCCCTTTTTTTTGACAGGGCAGGATGCGACATAAATAACTGATGTGGAAAAACAATTGAAATTTCGTTCATGGCAAGCTATTTTTGTCTAATTTTTGCTTCAAATTCTTAGACAGCTGAAAATACAAAAAACAGGCCCATGTCAAGGCATTTACTTTGGTTTCGCAACGATCTCCGTCTTCATGATCATCCGGCGCTGCTGGCGAGCCTGGAGCGAGCCGACGTATGGGTACCCCTTTATATTTTTGATCCCCGGATTTTTGCCAAAACCGATCACGGATGGCCCCGAACCGGTCATTTTCGCGGACGTTTTATGTGGCAGTCGGTGGCTGATCTGCGCAGACAATTGCAGGAACGCGGGAGAGACCTGATCATTCGTGTAGGCATACCAGAGCAGATTATTCCCGAATTGTGCAGGCAGTTTGCGCTGACACACCTCTTTTTTGGAAAAGAATTTTCGCCTTACGAAGAAACCCAGGAGCAGGTATTGATCAACGAGCTGTCAGATCTGGGCGTGCGATGGCATCTCAGCGAAACGGCGTCACTTTATCATCTTGAACAGTTGCCATTCAGGCGAAATGCTATTCCGGACACCTTCACATCCTTCAGACACTGGGTAGAAGCCCTCAGCCAGCCCGGCGACCCGCTCGATCTGCCCGCTTCGCTGCCGCGCATGCCAGATATTGCCCTGGGCGAAATACCATCACTGAGTGCATTTGGCCTGGCAGAAGTGGTGCCCGATGACCGGGCATCCATATTTTTTAAAGGGGGCGAAACCGCCGGACTCGCCCGCCTCAAGGAGTTTGTATGGGATACGCAGGCCGTAAAGTCTTACTTCCTGACGCGAAACGAAATGGTGGGCAAGAATAATTCGTCGAAGTTTTCTGCGTGGCTAAGTATCGGCTGCCTGTCTGCACGGCAGATTATACATGAAATAAAGGCGTTCGAGAAACAATACGGAGCTGATAAGTCCACCTATTGGCTCGGGTTTGAGTTGCTATGGCGCGATTTTTTCCGCTTCAATATGGCAAAGAATGGACGGAAATATTTCCGCGCCAGCGGGCTTAAGGAAAAAATAACGGTCAAAAGCAAAAATCCTGAGCTGCTGAAAAACTGGATCTATGGAAAAACGGGCGATGAACTGGTTGATGCCAATATGAACGAGTTGAGACTGACCGGCTATATGAGCAATCGTGGTCGTCAAAACGTGGCCAGTTATTTTGTGCATGATATTCAAATGGATTGGCGGATCGGCGCTTCCTGGTTTGAACACCAGCTAGTTGATTACGATGTGTACAGCAACTATGGCAATTGGGCATATGTTGCCGGTGTGGGTTGTGACCCCCGCAAGGACCGCTATTTTAATACCAGCCGCCAGTCGATGTTATACGATTCCTCGGGTACTTATAGAAAACGCTGGCTGGTGTAAGATTCCTGTTTAACACAAATCCCATGAAAAAATTCACCCGGTTTACCAATAAATCAGCACTGCCGCAAAAAGTTTGTCCCGTTTGTCAACGACCATTCCGTTGGCGAAAAAAATGGGAGAAAAACTGGCCGGAGGTCCGCTACTGCAGTGAGCGGTGCCGCAGAACACCTCAGAGAAAATCAAACAATTTTTCCGGTTGATCCAATATGCGCACGCGGTCGGCAGCATGTTTCCCGGTCAGCAGCTTCGATGTACAGATCAGGGCCTGTAGCTTTTTATGCAATTTGGTTAACGAGGAAATTTCATTAAAATGGACTGCGGTGTCTGAACTGCCGCCGAAGAAAGTGAGTAAATGGGTGGGTTTGATACCGGCGATGGCCACACCCAAGCTCTTATATGGTAAATCCGGCCCCAGGTTTATTGACTTGTATCCTGCACGCCGGATCAGGTAATCGGCAAAAAGCAACCCTATTTCATGCGTTTCGCCCGGCGGAAGGAAAAGCAAAAAGGTTTTAGTCGTACTTATAACAGGGGGGATCATATCAATCTCCGACTGCAATTTTCTCCGGATAAGCTGACTGGCAAAATGTTCCTGTGCAGGTGTTATGTTGTCGATACTCCATAACAAAGATGTTTTGCGGAGAAAAGGATATACAACATATAACATGGTTTCATAAACACCGTACCGCCTGATGGCAGTGGACAGTATATTAGTAAAAAGCTGTTCGTCAAATGCCAGCATCGACGCCACCAGGTTATTAACGGGCAGGTCGAGTTGACCATTTTCCACGGTCATTTGCTGCTCCTGCATGAGAATGGCGGTTGCCATTTCATCATCATTTAGCTGCATAAGGCTGGAAATACGGTAGCCAGCAGACTGAAGTACGGCTATGTTCAGCAACCGCCTTACCTGGCCGGCATCATAAAAACGGATATTGGTATCCGTACGGTGTGGCTTCAACACACCATATCGCTTTTCCCAGGCCCGTAATGAATGGGCACTGATGCCGGTAAGCCTTTCTACATCTTTGATAAAATACCGCTCCAAGTTGATTAGGATTATCGATCAAAAATATACAAAAACCAGCCCAAACAAAAAGAAGACAACACAGTTTCAATAAGTTATGTGCCTACATCTTTTGTCTAACATTTTATTTAAAAAATTAGACAAATGGCCTCAACTTTGTACTTATAATGTTGTTAGTAAGTAATTATATGAAAATAACAGACCGGGCCTGGCGGCACAATTCAGAAAACGAAGCCTTGGAAGACGATCATCGTACCGGGCACAGCTATGAAACCCCACTGAGGGAAGACGCCTTTGCGCTGACCGAAACCGAGAAAATCAAAAGTATAGCGTATCATTTTGGTGAAATCATGAATACGCTGGGACTTGATATTAAGGACGACAGTTTGAGAGGAACTCCCTTGCGTGTGGCTAAGATGTATGTGCAGGAAATTTTCTCAGGACTTGATCCCGCCAAAATGCCGGATATAACGTTGTTTGAGAACCAGTATGCGTATAGGGAAATGCTGATCGAAAAGGATATTTCGGTTTTCAGCCATTGTGAGCATCATTTTGTACCGATCTACGGAAAAGCGAATGTTGCATATATCCCTTCCGGCAAAGTCATCGGGTTGTCGAAACTCAATCGGGTTGTACAATATTTTGCAAAAAGGCCACAAGTGCAGGAGAGGCTAACGGTTCAGATCGGGAAGGCGTTGCAACAGATATTACAAACAAAAGATGTAGCCGTCAGGATAGAGGCCAGTCATATGTGTGTTTCGATGCGAGGAGTACAGGACACCGGCTCTTCCACCATCTCTTCGTTTTACGAAGGAAAGTTCAGGGAAAATATGACGCGTAACGAATTTCTGAGGAGCTTGTGATCCCTGTAATTTTTCGAAAAGCCCCCCGCCTCGTCGGGGGCTTTTTTCCAGGATTAAATAGTTAACTTATACAGCTGTATTGAAAATACTATAACTGTGCTTTACACCATCCATAGTCAGCAATTGATCAAAGCGCCGCTCGATCGCGTCTGGGACTTTATGAGCAATCCCGCCAACCTGGCCACGATCACCCCGGATTACATGAAGTTTACAGTGTTGTCGGCGCCGGAAGAAAAAGTATTTCCCGGCCAGATCATTGAATATTATGTGTCACCAGTATTCGGTATCCGTTTGCATTGGGTAACCGAGATCACACAAGTGAAGGACAAAGAATATTTCATTGATGAACAACGCTTCGGTCCGTACTCATTCTGGCACCACAAACATTTTCTGAAGGAAACGCCCGAAGGCACTTTGATGACCGACATCGTTCATTATAAGTTGCCCTTAGGTTTTTTAGGAACAATAGCGCATGGCCTTTTTGTGAAAAAGCAATTGCAGGGCATTTTTGATTTCAGGAAAAAGAAATTGGATGAGCTGTTTGCGTGAATGGTCAATCGTGAATCGTCAATCGTGAATCGTCAATAAGTGAATAAGTGAATCGGTGAATGGTGAAATGACTCCCATTTGTGCTCCCTGAGGCCGATACTTCGGCTCTCGAAGGCGTTCCCTGAGGCTCTCGAAGGGGTACACACCACAAATTGTTCGGAAAGTTTACGCTCAAGAGTCGCTTTTCATTTTTAAATGTAATGGCGGCGTGAGGTATAAGTTAGCGCCCTTGTTGGTCTCCCAGTTAGCGCCCTTGTTGGTCTCCCGACCAACAAGCAAGCGTGAGGTTGCTTTGACAGGTTAGGTCAACTTCGTACAAAACTCAAAGATGAACGGGCCCGTTGGTCTGGAGACCAACGGTGGCGTGATACCGGATTGACAGGGTGTAAAATTCTCCGAACATCTGTGGTGTGTACACGAACCAGGGAGAATTTACTCTTTTTAGTTAGCGCCCTTGTTGGTCTCCCGACCAACAAGCAAGGGTGAGGTTTCTTTGAGAGATTAAGGTCGATTTCGTACCCGACTCAGGGCTGAGCAGGTCCGTTGATCTGGCGACCAACGGTGGCGTGATACCGGATTGACAGGGTTTAAAATTCTCCGAACATCTGTGGTCTGTACATGAACCAGTGAGAATTTACTCTTTTTAGTTAGCGCCCTTGTTGGTCTCCCGACCAACAAGCAAGGGTGAGGTTTCTTTGAGAGATTAAGGTCGATTTCGTACCTGACTCAGGGCTGAGCAGGTCCGTTGGTCTGGCGACCAACGGTGGCGTGATACCGGATTGAAAGGGTTTAAAAATCTTCCGAACAGTTGTGGTGTCTTCACGAACCAAGGCTGTTTTACTTATTACTTAAAACTCAATACTTCCTACTCCCATAAACAAAATCCGCCACTTCTTTCTCCCTTCCATTAATAATCAACGACACCTTATGTGGCCCTTGATAATACACACGCGTGGTGATAGGTTTGAAACTATGCTCGCGTGTCAGCGTCACCAATTCACCGGCAGCATAACTGCGCTCACTTATTTTGAAAACCTTGGGTGATAACTGACCATTTGCCCGTAAAAAATGAACAGCATACTCCAGGCGGATCGTTACCGGTTTTTTAGTTTGATTCTGTACACTGAAACTAAATTTCAGCTTATCATGTTCTTTTACTTTAGGTGTGTGGATCGTAAAGTCCTGCCAACCGATACCTTTATCATCTAAGCCGAAATAAGCAAGTATTTCCGGATGACCTTTTTTCAACAAAGTCCGGCTGCCATGGCGGATGATGCCATCGGTTTCGGCACTGATATTTTTCCAGTTTTTGGCAAATTGCAACACCACATGCGGATGATCTTTCGCTATATCATTGATGTGATTCGCCACGCTCCGGCGGACCCATTCATGCGGATCTGTTTTTAAATTTTCCAGTAAAGGAAATAGCGGAGCCGGATCGGCTTTCAATGAAGGGATGGCCATCGCCCAGGGCAAACGCGGACGGCTGCCTTCACTCGCCAGCCGCCGCACTGCATAATGCGGATGCATGGACCAGCCGGTCATCACCTCGAGCATGCGTTGCCCATATTTCAACAAAAAAGGACGGACAGCAAATTCCGCACTGATGAATTGAGTGATCTCTTCCAATGCTTCCGCAGATGCATCGAAATGATCAAGGCCGTAAGTTGCGATATAATCAGGGAGAAACATGAACTCCAGGCCGCCATTCCAGCCGTCTTTGCGAAGCTGGCGGATAAGTTTCGTTATTGTGCGGGCGGCCGCAGGGAATTTTTCTGGCAGGTAGTCATGTAGCGTCACCGTAGTATGCTGCATTCTTTCCTTCCATTCCATTCCGGCAAAGTTTTTATTCATCACCTTGCGTGTGAAGGAAGCCGCATTGTTGCCGGGCCGCACAACTGCAAGGCTTTTGGAAAAACGGTCGTAAAATTCTTTGGAGTAGATGTCTTTGATGAGCGCCATAACGATGATATTATCTGGCGCAAAATTCGGTCGTTTTATGAAAGCGTCAAGGATGTTTTTTGCGGCCTGACGATCACACCCGCAACAGGCCGCGGAATCCGCGTGCAGCATAATACGACTCTGCACCGTTGTGGTAAACAAATACATGACCATAGCGCCAGTCGCCGAACAAGGCGCCTTTCAGCTTTCTGATATCGGGAGGCGTAACGATCCAGCTCGATGTTTTGGTATCAAACTTCCCGAGCTTTTGCAGCTCGCGGTATTGTTCTTCCGTCAACAATTCAATTCCCATTTCCTCAGCCATGCCTACGGCACTATGATTGGGCTTATGTTCTTTTCTTGACTCTAACGCTTCATGATCATAACAAACGCTTCTGCGTCCCTTGGGGCTTTCGGCCGAGCAATCAACAAAAAGGTATTCGCCTGTTTTTTTATCGTAACCAATTACATCCGGTTCACCTTCCGTACTTTCCATTTCATCCAGCGACCGGAGTTTGCCGGGATTAGTTTCCAGCTTCGCTTCCACATCGGCCCAGGCGATTCCTTTGTGGCGTGCCATATTTTTTTCAAAACGGGTTTTTAACGCCCGAAGCAGTTCCTTGCTCTGTTGGGCGGGTAACTTTTTGTTAGGGCTCATGGTTCATTTGTTTGAAAAGGAGAGATGAATTTACTACAGATCAATTGGAATGAGTGGCAATTCTTCTATTGGGCGGGCGGAAATACCACGACAAAACAGTCAGTGCAATCAACAACAGTCCGGGGCCGATTTCTTTAAAAGAATCGTTCATGATAATATGGGAAACAACGGCGCCCGACATCACAAAGAAAAAACCGGCATAAGCCCATTCTTTCAACAAAAGAAATCCCGGAACCAGTACAGCGATGACGCCCAGGATCTTCCAGGCACCGATAATCGTAAGCAGGTAAGCCGGGTATCCGAGATGCGTGATGCTGTCGAGCTCTTGCCGGTGATGCAGGAGTTGCACGATGGCTGTGGACAACATGCCCAAAGCAAGCCATGCCGTTGCAATCCAGTAAATGAGCCTGTTGCGTTTTTCGATTTTCATGGTTGGTAGTTTAATCGTTTAATCCTTTTCCCTGCATGATATGCGGAATCGCTTTTTCTATTCTCGACTCGCGTGTTTTGGATTGTTTCGGCGCTGCAAAATGCAACAGGTAGGCGCGTTGGCGTCCGGGAGTCAGGGCTTCAAATGCTTTTTTGAGCGAAGCTTTTTTGTCGAGTTTTTGTTGAAACTCCTCCGGAACTTCATAAGCCGTAGTCTTTTTCAAAGGCACTTTCAATCCGGCACGTTCAATCTCGATGGCTTCATACACGTATGCTTTGATAGCTGTTTTATGATTGGTTACTTCTTTGGCATCAGTAAAGCGAAACTGTCTCGCCGCCTGTACATTTTTCGACTGCTGAATAAGCAGTTGCTGTTCATCGCGAAGCAAAGCGCCTTTGAAAAACAAGAGCGCACAATATTCTTTGAATGTATGGATCAGCACGATGTTGCTGCCTTCGGACGTATAGCAGGGGCAACCCCACTTTAACTCTTCGTTCAGCCCGCAGTCAAGTATAAGCGTACGAAGGCGTGTGATGGCTTCCTGCCATTTTTCTGCTTTATCAAAATAAAAATCAACATCCTGACTGATTGCATGTTTTGCCATAACGATTATTTTAGTTGGCTGACAACTTTCTGTAACTGGTCGTGTGCCATATTGATGCCATAGGCAAATGGCAGCTTCAGCATTTCATCGCGGTGGGCATTGGAGCGGTACACGATGTGCATATTCAGCCTGCTGGTGTCTTCATTAACGGCTTCGAATTCGAGGAACTCGAGTTGAACTTCAAACCCTGCGTTGTCCATTTCAAAAGTCCGGACGATCCGTTTGTTTTCGACAAACTCGTGCACGGTGCCATTAGCGCTGAACAAAATATTTCCTTTGTCATCAGATGTCTGGAACTGCCAGCTGCCATGTTTTTTGTTTTCCAATTTGAGCACTTTGGTACCCATCCATTGTTCAACGATCTCGGGGTCCTGGTAAGCTTTGAACAGGAGTTCGAGTGGAAGATCGAATTCCCGGGTAATCAGCAAATCGGAGCGGCCGTCTTCGGCGTGGACTTTTGTTTTTTGTTCCATATAATAGCTTTATTTCGGTTTGTGTTTTTTCATGATGGCTTCCAGCTTATTGAAGCGATCGTCCCAAAGTTTGCGGAAGGGTTCGATGAACGCGGCGATCTCTTTTATTTTCTGTGGATTCAGGTGATAATGCATTTCGCGGCCGTTTGGTTCCTGTTCGATCAATTCGCATTCGATGAGGATCTGCAAATGTTTGGAAACGGTTGGGCGCGCGGTATCGAAATTGGCCGCGATGGCGCCGGCCGTCATGGATTGCGAGGTGAGCAATAAAAGAATCGCTCGTCTTGTCGGATCAGCGATTGCCTGGAAAACATCCCTTCTCAGATTCATTGTGTAGCTATTTGGCTACAAATATAAGCGTAGTTATTTAGCTACGCAAATTTTTTCTCGTGGCTTTTTATCTTTACGCAAAATACGATCAGATGAATCTCCGGTACTTATGGACAGGCTTTGTTGCAGCGATGGTCATTTATTCATGCGGCGCTTCGGAGGCATTGCACCAGACACGTATACCGTCAGCGGATACGTTGGCAAGACAGCAGAAAGTAATGGCTTTGCGGTCGATACCGGTGGAAATGTTTGACAGTCTTGTTTTTGAAAATAAAAGTGGCCGCCTGCCGTACCGGTTTCTTCGGGCGCCGGAACCGGTCGCCAAAAAATATCCGCTGGTGATTGTATTTCACGGATCTGGCGCTGTGGGAACGGACAATCGCGGCCAGGTAGGCATACTGGCAAAGTATTTTGCGGATTCGCTGAACCGCCGGGCTTTTCCGGCGTTTGTAATAGTGCCGCAGTTTCCATCCCGGTCATCGAACTACGTAATGGACAGTACGCGTGCTGTGTTGCGATCAATCATGCAGCCCTGCGGGGAAATGGCCCTGGCCTTGATCGATCACTACCGGCATGATCCGCGTATCGACACTAACCGCATCTATGTGGTTGGATTTTCGATGGGTGCATCGACGGTCACGAATGTGATATCGCGCCATCCGGAGTGGTTTGCTGCAGCCGTTAGTATATCGGGTATTCCGCAATTTGACCAACTGGATCGTCTGCAAAAATTTCCGTTAATGCTGATCCACGGAAATGCGGACAATGAAAACCCGATTGACAGCGACCGCCGCTTTTTCGGGGAGATTAGCCAAAAGAAAAATGCAAAAACAAGCCTGATCGAATACAACGGTCTTGGACATAATGAGATGCAGCAGGAAATTGTTAGCAGAAGAAACTGGGCGGAATGGCTTTTCTCAATTCAAAAGTAAAAAGTCAAAATTCAAAATATCCCGATCTCGCTGCTTCAGGTATCTTTTTTTGAATTATTAATTTTGACTTTTGAATTTATAACTATGGAAATAAAATTTGAAAGAAACGAACGCAATCATCAGGCATTCGACCTGTATGAAGGAGGGGAGAAGAAAGGCGAAATGGAAGTGGGTATTCACAACAACCTGTTGACAGTTTACCACACCGAAGTATTTGCCGGAGGCGAGGGCAAGGGCTGGGCAAAACTAATGCTCGATGCCATGCTTGCACATGCGCGTGAAAACAACCTGAAGGTGGTACCGCTTTGTCCTTACGTGCTGGCGCAGTTCAAACGCCATCCGGAGTTGTATGAGGATGTGTGGCAGAGAGAATAATGTGAAAATGTGATAAATGTGAAAATGTGATAAATGTGAAGATGTGAAAATGCAAAACAATCCAAGTTCAAGTAGCTAGTGCAATTTTTTGTTGTAGTACTTGATTAGGTGTTAGATAATTAAATTTCCGTACAGGTCTTTCGTTCAGAAAGGCCTGTATTTTTTTTATTTGTTGATGATTAACCAGGCTAAGATCCGTTTTTTTAGGTAGAAAGCGTCTTAATACGCCGATCCTGTTTTCCACTGTTCCTTTGTCCTGGCTGGTATAGGGACGGGTAAAATAGGTGCTGGCTTTGAGCTTATCGGCTATTTGCAGGTGTCCGCTAAAGCTTTGATCATTATCAAAGGTCAATGTTCTGATCTCATAGTCCGACACAGACAATCGTTTAATGATAGCCCGTGTAATGTCCCGGCTGTCCTTGGTAAGGAGCTTGTGTAAACGGGTATGCAGGGTAGCTCTGTCGGTCATTACCAGGATAGCACCCCGGTGGTTTTTGCCCACCATCAGATCTACTTCAATATCCCCGGTACGCTCTCTTTTGGCTACAATGGCCGGTCTTTTGTCAATGCCTACCCGGCCATGGATAATACCCCGGGAGTCCTTGCGGTTACCCCGTTTCCTTCGCCTGCGACCATGCCTGAGCAGCCGGAAAATCTCTTTGTAAGGGCGATCCTCTCCGCAGTTAGAATGCTTGCAATGCCAGATCCACTGATAAATCCGTTCATGGCTTACCATCGGCTGTCCCTGCCGGCGAAGGTAGGCGCTGATCAGTTCAGGGCTCCACTTCTGTACCTGCATCAGCGAACAAACCTGCAGCTTCTCTGCTTCATTAAATACCACATGTTTAGGCTTATGCGTATGGCGCAGGTCAGCCCGGCGCTGGGCATTAAAGGCAAGGTACTGTTGGGCATGTTTACCGCGAAGACCGGTATTACGCTTTAACTCCCGGCTGATGGTACTGGGATGAACATTCAATTGAGCAGCAACCTGTTTTTGTTGGCAACCCGCTAAAAGCAATACCTCAATCTGATATCTTTGTACCAAACTGAGATGAGTGTAGTTTTTTGACATAAGTAATCCAAAGATTGCACTACTCAGTCAAAAGAAAAAAGCCCTTAAAAGCTTTTTTCTTTTGTTTTCAAAAATTGCACTTATCTATTGAACTCAGCCAATAACACATTTTCACATTCGTCGGAAGTCATACTCTCACTTCGTAAACGCTATTATCGCCTCCACTAGTTCCCGGCTTAAAGGCAGATCAGCTTTTGTATAAGTCGCAATGTTAGCTGCGCGATCGGACGGAGCATTTTTGAGGATATGGTTCATACTATCGATGATCAATTTTTTCGATGAAGGAAGCGCTTTATGCAATACTTCAGCATCGGCAACGGGCACCTGCACATCCGTACCGCCGCCGATGATCAGTACCGGCATTTTCATCTTTTTAATTTCTTCACGCGGGTCGAACCGTATCCAGGAAATGAGGTAAGGTTGTAGTTGCGGGTTGAAGATGGATTGCAATATTGGCGGCACCTCTTTAACCGTATTGCCATTTTTAAGACTGTCGAGAATGTTATCGATCTTATTGCCCATAATGGGCAATTGTTGTTTTAACTGACGCGATAAGGTATAGTTGATTGGTTCGCCTGCGCCGCAGAGCGAAATAAAACCTTCCGCTTTTTCTTCCCGCGCGGCGACCATACCGATCAGGGAACCTTCGCTGTGTCCGGCGACAATCACTTTTGACACGCGTTTGTCTTTATGTAATTCCTTTACGAGCGTGGCTGCATCGCTGATATAATCATTGAACAAGGCTGAGGTGGCGGGCGGATTGAATGAACTGCTTTCGCCGACGCCGCGCTTATCATAGCGGAAAGAGCCGATGCCGTTTTTCGCCAAGGCTTCTGCCAGCAGGCGATAGGAGCCGGCGGTCAGCAAGGGAATGCTGTTCCCGTTTCTGTCGGTGGAACCGCTGCCGGCAATAATCATTACAATGGGAAATGTGGTTTTGTTGTCTGGCAACATCAATGTGCCATAAAGCTTGCCACCGTTTACGTCAATTGCTTTCTCTTCTTCTTTAAATGCAGAAATTACCAGGTTTCGTTCTTTACTTCCCGATACGAAGAAACCTATGATGCCCTTGTCGTTAAAATTAATAGCAAAAACAAGGATGGCTTTTTCAAAAGTGCCATCTACTGATATGGAGGCGTCGTTAGCGGCGGAACTGCTCGACACGGATTCGCATTTGCCATAAGCCGCGGAGATCTGCTGCCAGGCGCCTTGTAGTACAGGGCCGGAGAGCTTGCCCGCTACTTCCGGCGCAACCAGGGTTGCTGCAGAATCCGCTTCGTTATTACTGAGCCATTGCATGAAGCGGACCGCTTTGGTTTTATTATCGGATTGCGCAGTCGTAGCAAAGGGAAGGCATACGGCGATGAATAAGAATAAACGGGTTGTCATGCTAAAAGATTTATTGCTGGTATCAGTGATTCAGACGAATATCCCATTTTTTTCTGTAAGAGCCAATCCGCTAATCGGCAGGAAAGGGGAAGCGGTATTGACGTACACTCGGTTCCTGCAACATTTCTTTCCTGTAACGCGGCGTAACTTCCATGTCTGTGAAGGCTTTGTCCTCCAATACCGTTTGCTCTACCAGGGCCAGCACCTTAACAGTGGCGTCGACGCCCGTCCTGAAATTGTCATTGCTTAGGCAGATAAAATAACGCCCCTGTGATAAGGCGGGGTGCGTGACCTTCTCCACTCCGCCGGGACCTTTACCATTTCCGTAGTGACGATAAGTCTGGTTATTGATAAACAAATTACGGTTATCCTCATCGGTAATAGCATAGATCACATCTTCGCCTAACGTAGGAATAATGAGTTCTGTAACGACTCCTGTAATCAACGCCCCTAACGGAGTTAAGGGGGCAGTCTGTATTGCTACTTTTTGTACAGCTCTCAGGTTTTTCTCCCAGGCCTTACGTGCTTCGTCTCCCACGGCAATCCAGTAAGCCCAGCCAATGACCCGCTTACGGTTATTAGGAAGATTAACATTCACAGGAAGTAAAAAACTAATACTGGTGGTGTTTCCGTTACCATTGGTTACGGAATGCACGCGCTGTATCTTATCAATGATCAGTTCTTCCAGCGTATCTTTCCTGACTACTACTTTTCTCACGGTCTGATTATAAACGGTATCATAACCCTCTGCCACATTTTTTATAACAGTATTCCAGGTTGTATCAGAACGCATCTTCCATACAACGGCGGGATTGAAATGCTGTGTTTGGCGAGAAGCCGGAATGCGCTGAATATTGATATGGCAGATGCGGCTGACAAACGAACTGTTTTTGAACCGGAATACCAGCACGGTATTGCGGGTTACCGACAAGCGTTTATCTGTTATTTTTTCGATTTTGTATTCCGCGAATTTTGAAACGTTGGGATATTCCAGGATTTCAAGCTCTTTCAGGTCTTTTTTGTTGATTTCGGAAAAATTGAATACAACCTGGTCTCCGGCGGCAAAAGCAAATAAAAGTTCTTCACTGCTTTTTGCGCTGATCTTGATTTTCTGATCCGTAACCTCTACGGGTTGCTGCGCATTTACGGATGCAATGATGACAAAACTACAGATAGCTGCCAGGTTCCTGGCAATGGTGGTAAGGAGTGACATAGTATAAGGTGTTAAGCGGCTAAAATACCCTGTATCCCGATTGGTGACACCGGGGTTTTTTCCGGTTTTTCTGTCCCGGCCCATGCTTCAGACAGTTATCTTTGCACGCAATTCGAAAAATACCGGTTATGAACTACACCACTTTGCAATCTGCCATTGAAGCGGAGCGGAATAAAATCATCCATCATCCGCTTTATGCGCATTTACAGGAGCTGAAAGACCTGCAGACTTTTACCCAATACCATGTTTTTGCGGTGTGGGATTTTATGAGTTTGCTGAAAAGTTTGCAGCGCCATCTTACCTGTGTAGCCAATCCCTGGCTGCCTGTAGGTTCGGCCAATACACGTTTCCTCGTCAATGAAATCGTAACCGGCGAAGAAAGTGATGTGGACCAGGAAGGCAACCGTATAAGCCATTTTGAATTATATCTCCGGTCAATGCAGGAAATGGCTGCCGATACGACCGGCATTTCCAATGTAATAAAAGCGTTGGCTGCCGGTAAAACGGTACGGGATGTTATCAATAACGAACCCTTGCCACCGGCAGTGAAAGAATTTTGCGGATTTACATTCGAGTTGATTGAAAATGCTCCGGTACATGTGCAGGCGGCCGTGTTTACCTTCGGCCGTGAAGACCTGATCCCCGATATGTTTCATGAAATGGTGACGCGTTTATCAGAAAAATATCCCTCCGAGTTAACTACGTTCCGTTATTATCTCGAACGCCATATTGAAGTAGACGGCGATCATCATAGTAAGCTTGCGTTGCAAATGGTGGAAGAACTTTGTGGTGAGGACAGTCAGCGCTGGCAGGAGGCGACCGAAGCCTGTGTAAAGGCGCTTACGTTGAGAAGGAAATTGTGGGATGCCGTGGCGGAGAGTTGTAAGTAGTAAGTTATAAGTATTAAGTAAACAGCCGACCTGTTCACCCATTGACGATTCACCATTCACCATTGACGATTCACCATTCACCATTGACGATTCACGATTCACCATTGCTTCGTTATCTCCTTCACCTCCATCACTCCTTCTTTCCTCCAGATCTCTTTTCCGTTTTTATAAAGAATAATAGTGGGGAACGAATGGACCTGCAATTGATCCATTAATGCATCCTGTCCGCTGCCATCGACGCGGATCACTTTTACTTTTGGGTATTGTTGTTCGATGGAATCGATCACCGGAGCCATCTTACGGCAGGGTGGACACCAGGGAGCACCAACATCCGCCAGGGCCAGCCCCTTTGCCGGAATACGCGACAGATATTCAGCATAACTGATTGGTGGTATGGCTTCTGCCTGTTCTACCGGTTTATTAGCTTTTTTCCAGGCATTGATGCCGCCTTGCAGGTTGTATACAGTAAAGCCTTTTTCACGGAGCCACTGCGCAGCGGCACTGCTGCGGCCACCTACCAGGCAGTAAACATATACAGGCTTTTGTTTGTCGAGACTCTGCACACGCTCACGAAACTGATCGGGCTGGTTCCAGTCTGCCTGCAATGCATGTTTCAGGTGGCCGGAATTATATTCCTTCGATGTGCGTACATCTAACAATTGGATAGTTGTGTCAGCGACTTTTTGAGAAAATTTTTCTGCGTCGAGTTCGGACTGAGCACAAACCTTTGCCACAGGCAAAGCCATAAACAGGATAAAAAGGAAGCGTAAAAACATACCGCAAAGATAACTCATGCCGCAGGAATGCTGCGGTTGTATTTATTGCGGTACTCGATGGGCGACAGGCCCGTTATCTTTTTGAATGTGAGGCGAAACGCTTTCGGATCTGCGTAGCCAACGCTGTACATCACTTCGTTTACGTTTTCTCTTGACGACTCCAGGCTTTGTTTGGCCGCTTCGATCTTGACGCGCTGGATATATTCCACCACCGTGTTCGATGTTGCTTTTTTGAAACGGCGCTCAAGATTACGTCTGCCAAGCGCCAGCATATCGGCCAGTTGATCGACAGTGATACGATCCTGGAAATTTTTTTCGATGAACAACTGAGCCTGTTTAATGGAATCGTCTTCGTGATCTTTCTGCCCGCTGAACATGATAAACGGCGACTGGCTGTTGCGCTCGATATCCACCTCAAAAATTTTCGAGGAGCGGAGGGCCATTTCCCTGCCGGCAAATTTTTCTACGAGGTATAAAATAAGATTGAGCGAAGAATAAGCGCCGCCGCTGGAATAAATACCGTGTTCATCCGTAATGATCTTATAAGGTTGCAGATTAACCTCCGGGTACATTTTTTTAAACTCATCTGCCGAAAGCCAGTGCGTGGTGCAACTGCGGCCATTGAGCAAACCCGTTGAAGCAAGAATGAAAGCGCCGATACACAGCGACACCAGTTCTGCGCCATTTTTATATTGACGCACCAGCCAGGGGATCATGGCGGAATTGGCCTCCACCACTTTTTGCATATCACCGTGTACGGCGGGAATAATGATCAGATCGGTCTGTTCGATCTCCTGGAATACTTTATCGGGGTGAATGCGAAACAGGCCTTTGCCCACGGAGGATTCGCGCGTAAGACCCGCCAGTTCTACTTTGAAAAGCGGAAGGCCGCCACGGGCTTCCACGGCTTCGTTTACTTTGGAAAACATTTTATAGGCAGCTTCAATATTGCTGAGGCTGGTTTCGCCCTCGGGGATGAGGATGGTAATCTTTTTCATCTACCAAAAGTACCGGCTGCGGCCGTCGCAATCAACCCCTGTAATGGCCGTATATACCCCCTTTAAAATGCCTTTCAAGTGCAAAAAGCGTAGTAGTACGGTTTTTTATAAGGCTATTTCCGATAAACTTGCCGCTGTAACTTAGTGATGCCCTAAACTTTATCCGATGGATCTGCATGAGCGAACACTATACCAGGCCATACTGATCACGGCCTGCCTGATTGGTTGTTGTCTGATTATATTTATGGCCATCATGGTAAGGCTGCACCGGCGTTATGTACGGTTGCAGCAAAATCGCACGGAAGTGGAGATTGCTATCATGGAAAAGGAAAGGCTGCGGATTGCGTCCGATCTGCATGATGATCTGGGTCCGTTGGTATCGGCCATAAGGTTTCAACTGGAAGAAATAGAGCCGGCTACCGATGAAGACCATTTACTGCTGGAAAAATCCCGTAAGCATCTCGATCACATACATGAGCGGTTGCGGGTCATTGCGCATGATCTGCTGCCGGCCGTATTGATCCGCAAAGGTGCAACCGATGCGATTGTAGCATTTATTCACGCTGCACAGGAATCATTTCCGGTAAAAATAAATTTAACCGTCAACCCATTGCCGCCGCTTTCGCAACAACAATCCATTCAGCTATTTCGGATGGTACAGGAGATCGTACACAATACGGCACGCCATGCAAGGGCATCAAAACTTGACATTCATTTTTTTGTAAAAGATAAACTGGTCCATCTTTACGGGGTAGATGACGGTTGTGGCTTTCATGAACACATTATCAATAACAGCAGGCACTCCGGACGCGGCTTATATCAGTTATATCACAGGGCGGAACTGCTTGGCGGATCGTTTTATTTAACAACATCTCCCGGTAAAGGCACTTCGATAACTATTACGTTTCCTGCAAAGTCAATTGATACGCATGAATAACTATCCTGTCACCATTCAGATTGTGATGGCCGATGACCACGAGATTTTCCGGGATGGATTTGCTATTCTGTTCAGGCGTGTGCCGGATATCGTGTTGGTCGGCAGTGCAGCGGATGGCCGGTCGTTGCTGCGTTTGGTTGAATCGACGATGCCAGACGTAGTACTGGTAGATATTGAAATGCCGGAGATGGACGGGATAGAGGTAACGAAGCTTATCCGCGAGCGGTTTCCCCAGATCGGCGTTATTGCGCTTTCTTCCTACGATAATGATGTATTGGTGATCGATACCATTAAGGCGGGTGCACAGGGATATCTGTTGAAAAACGCCAGCAAGCGTGAAATCCTCGAAGCGATTCGCGCGGTGCATCAGCAGGAAAACTACTACTCACCACATATTGCGCAACGGCTGACAAGATTTATTGCCACCTCGCGTTTCGATCCCAATAATCCGCTGGCCTCGGAAATACGCTTCTCTGAGCGGGAGCAGGAAATCATGCGGCTGATCTGCAGCGAGCTCTCCAACCGCGACATATCGGAAAAGCTGTTCCTAAGTATCCGTACTATCGAGGGGTATCGTTTGCGCATAATGGAAAAGGCAGGTGTGCGTACGGTGGCGGGATTGGTAGTATTTGCGATCCGGAGGGGGATTTTTAAGTTGTGAATGCGTGAATTATCAATAGTCCATTTGCTGTTTACTTTTCCTTGGTTCGTGAATACACGAACCAAGGGTGTAGGATTGGTAGTGTTTGAGATAGTCTATTTACTGTGTACTCTCCATGGTTCGTGTATACACGAACCATGGGTGTGCGATAGTTTAGTCGCTCCGGGACCACGGCTGTTTTACTTACTACTTCCCTGATGCCTTCCCTCACAATTAAGAAATCTTTTACAAAGAAATTTAGCAGATCAGTCTGGCATTTGTATATTTGTGAACGGCAGATAAAGCCTGAACAAGCGTGACGACCATCTGGGTTATCATAAGTGTACTGTAAGTGCACCGCCTTCAGGGACTGCCTTTTTTTATGCCCATACACTACTACGAATGCACAGCCATATTTACATGGATGAAAGCGGCGATTTAGGCTGGAAATTTCATTCACCATACCGACAAGGAGGATCAAGCAGATACCTGACAATTGGTTATTTGATTAACCCAATTACGCATTGCAATATTCCCAAACGTCTGGTCAGAGATTTTTATAACAAATTCAATTTTAATCCAAAGGTTGAAATAAAAGCTTCTGATCTGAAATCGCATCATAAAGAGTTTATCTGTAAAGAAGCGATAAAGATGGTAAATAAGTACACCGATTTTAATTTAGGGGCAATTACTGTCCGGAAAGAAGGTGTAAATGCCGGATTCAGAAGAGACGGAAATTCTCTTTACAATTACATGATGGGGGAGTCGCTTCTCGATCACATTGACCTGCACGAAACGTGTAAAATAACCAGAGACTACCGGAACGTCAAACGGTTAAGCGGAAGCAGTTGTATTGATTACCTGCAGACGCTTACTTTTTATCATAGGAATAAGGAAACATTTTTGAAGGACAACCCAACACATAGTCATACTGATGATGGTATTATCTTTATCGACTGGATAACAAACATCGTTTGGAGTAAATATGAAGACAAACATTCCTCCTGGTGCGATTTGCTTGCCGGTTCTATTAGGGAGAAGCAATTGTTTTTTAACTAAGGCCAAACTTGATTCTTCCATGGTTCTTGTATACAAGAACCATGGGTATGAAAAAGCTATCACCTTCTCCCTTACTTACGCCCTACACCTTCCACCTTCTCCCTCCGGTTTTCCCTACCCAATTTCTCCTATCGCGTTTCCACGAATGTTTTCCTCATTGTTTTGCGGGTGTTTTCACCTTACTCATTTTTTAATCAATTGAATAGCTGTTGCTTCAGGCTTGTAAGCCCGCATCAACACCAGCCGCATTAATACGTACTGTTTTCATTTCAGCATACAGGTGATTTTATTCGTCTTATTGACGTATGTTTTTTTTATTCCACCGTGTTCTATATTTGGTCAGACCGCCAGTCACGGCAACCATGTACTCCGCTGTCCGGAGACCATGAACCTTCCTCATTGCCGGGCGGAAGTTTAAACCTTTTGTTATGAAAATGGCCGCTGCTTTTACTGCTCCCATTTTTTCCGAGGCTTCCCTCCGGCCGCACAGGGCTATTTATCTCGTGCGCAACCAATACGCCAAGAAGCCAAAGAACCCTGTGTAAGGAGCATCCTTCCTGCTCCTGATTTATTGATCTTAAAATTTTAGGCAAAATGAAAACATTGTTTTTCGTCCTGGGCATCCTATGCCCGGCATTGCACCTGCATGCCCAACCACTCACTGTTGGCGATACATTACACTGGCAACCCGCTGTTGTTTACAGCAAAGGACAGCCACGTGCCTTCACGGGCAAAGACCAGCCGCTACTCCTTGTTTTTATCAACCCCACCTGCGGAAGCTGCGACCAGCAGTTGCGTTATCTCGACAGCATCGGCGCCTCATTGCCCGCGTCCTTACAAATTATTGCAGTCACGCGTTATACCTATCCCGAACTGCAGAACAAATTGCTGACACCTGCCCTGCTCCGATCCCCTCACCTTTCTTTTTTAACAGCTGATACGCTTTTACGAAAGCGATTTCCTTATTATCTCGTTCCCCATCTCGTATGGATCGGACATTCAGGGCGGGTGGCAGCAATTACAGGCGCCAAAGAAGTAACACCTGCTGCGCTCAATGACCTTACCCACCGAAAGACGATCAGTCTTCCGCTAAAGAAAGACTTCATAAACTTTCAACGCGAGCAACCTTTCGCTACACAGGAAGAGTTGCTGCTTCTCCGGCCACCGTTGATCAGTTCTTCCCTGTTGCCTTATGCCGAAGGTTTGGCAGACGGCGTGGGCAGACATTTACTTTATAATAATTCAGTACGCCGTATTTACCTGATTAATGTGACGCGGAAAGAACTTTATTATTATGCCACTCCTTCCTCTGAAAGAAATTTCGATTTAAGACTGCGCGACACCCTCGCTTTCAATCCTGCATCCGATAGCAATCAGTACCGTTATTGCTACGAACTGATGGTGCCAGCCACCACAGATCAATCCACCATCCGCCGGCTGATGCTCGAAGACTTTGACCGGCTTTTCAACTACCAACGCAAAGAAAAAACTGTGAAAACCAATGGCCGCCTCATTACAAGCACCATCCTCACCGACCGGCTATAGAACCATTTCTTCACCAAAACAACCTATACTTATGCGAACATTCATTTTACTGATCATGCTGCTCACGGCATCCGCGCTTTCGGCGCAGGACCCGGGTAGCTACAGCGGCCACATACGCCGCTCCGGCGAACGAACGCCGGTGGCCCACGCAACCATTACCGCCATCCGGAGCCGTACACACACGGTGGCCGATGCACAGGGTTCTTTCTCCCTGCTGATCACCACCACACCGGATACGCTACGTATCAGCGCTGCGGGTTACCAACCGCTCGATATGCCCGTTACAGCGCTTCAATCCTCCGGCAACGAAATTTTGCTGGTTGCTTCCACTGACCTGCAGGAAGTAAACGTGATCAGCACCGGCTATCAGCGCCTGCCACGCGAACGTATCACCGGCTCCTTTGAAGTAATAGACAGCACCATATTGAACAGGCAGGTGGCCTCTTCATTGCTCGATCGCCTCGAAGGTCAGTCATCGTTGTTGTTCGATAAAGCAGTAAGCAGGCCCGGCATCACGCTGCGCGGGGTTAGTTCCTTTAACGGTCCGAAAAACCTGCTGGTGATCCTGGATAATTTTCCCTATGAAGGAGATTTATCCAACATCAACCCCAATGAAATTGAAAGCATTACCATCTTGAAAGATGCGGCCGCCGCTTCGATATGGGGTGCACGTGCCGGCAATGGTGTGGTAGTGGTTACCACCAAAAAAGGACGCTTCGATAAACCACTACAGGTTTCCTTCAACAACAGTTATACGTTTGGCGGAAAACCGGATCTTTATCAACTGCGTTACGCGGGCTCGGCTGACTATATAGAAATGGAACAGTTGCTGTTTGCGCGGAACCACCGCTTTTCAGATACCCTGTCCAATTTCAAACCCGTATTTACACCGGCCTATGAAATTCTCTTCCGTCAGCGAAGAGGGGAATTGTCTGCGGCACAAACCAATTACCTTCTCGACTCGCTCCGCCAGCTCGATTACAGATCTGACATGGAGAAATACCTGTATCAAAACTCATTGAACCAGCAATATGCACTGGGAATAAGTGGCGGCAGCAGACAGATGTCCTGGAATTTTTCTGCGGGTTATGATAACAACCGGAGCAGCGCCGATGCGGTATATGAACGATTATCCCTGCGGTCGGCAGCTTCGATAAAACTGTCGAAAAAACTGGAAGCCGATGTTTCCATTTCCCTGAACAACGGCACCATGACTTATAACCGGCCTGAATGGAGCGAAATCACATTCAACGGAGTAATGCTATATCCGTATGCGAAACTGATGGATGATAATGGAAACGCATTGCCTATCTACAAGGATTATCGTCAATCGTACAAAGACACGACCGGCATGGGAAAGCTGCTGAACTGGAATTATTATCCGCTGGACGATTACAAACACACGCAGAACAGAACACAATACAGACACTGGCGTACAACCGCAGATCTGCGGTACAAACTGTCCTCATTTCTTACGTTGAATGCCAGCTTCCAGCATGAAGACCAGGTAAAATATGGCACGAGGTATTATGCCCAGGAGAGCTATTATACCCGGGATCGCATAAATACCTATTCACAGCTTAACCGGGCTACCGGCGCCGTGAAATACAATATTCCATTAGGCGGCATACTGGATAACAGCGATGACATGATGCAGGCGCTGAATGGCCGCCTTCAGATGTCTTTGCAAAAAAAATGGCATGATCATGAGATCAGCGCCATTGCCGGATCGGATGTAAGAAAAACCGTAACCACCTCAAAGAATTACCGGTTATACGGCTACGATAAGGAACACGAGGTAAGTACACCGGTGGATGTGGTAAACACAATCCCTACCTATGTCAGCGGATCTCAAACGCGCATCTCCAACATCGATTCCAGGAGCCGGAAGGATAACCGTTTTGTTTCTTATTACGGAAATGCGGCTTATACTTATTTGTCGCGTTACACCGCTACAGTGAGTGCGCGGCGTGATGCATCGAATGTACTCGGCGTAAATACCAATAACCGTTGGAACCCTTTGTGGTCGGCCGGCGTGGCCTGGAATGCCGCAACGGAAAAATTTTATCGCGTAGAATGGTTGCCGGTTTTGCGTTTCCGCGCTTCACATGGATTCAGTGGTAATGTAGATCCTGTGAGATCTGCGGTAACGATTATTCGCTACGGAACCACTTCACAATTCACGCCTTTGCCCATATCCGTAGTTACGCAATATGCTAACCCTGAATTAAGATGGGAAAAAGTACGGATGCGCAACGTGGCCGTTGATTTTGCCACTTCAGGTAACCGCATCAGCGGCTCGCTGGAATGGTATTGGAAAAAGGCGACAGACCTGATCGCTACGACACCTGTAGATCCCACAGCGGGCGCTGGTAATACCGTTTTGCGGAATGTGGCGGCCATGAAAGGAAGAGGCGTGGAGCTTAGTTTGCTTACCCGCAACATCGATAAAGCTTTCCGTTGGGAAACACGCGTGTTGTTCAATTATAATACAGACGAGATTACCAGTTTTTACAATGTGAGCTTTACCGGCTCCTCCTATGTAAAAACCGGATCGGCGATTACAGCGCGGGAAGGCGCGCCGGTGTACGGCATTATTGTTTACAAATGGGCCGGGCTCGATCCTGCCACAGGTGCACCACGCGGATATCTGAACGGGCAGGTGAGCAGTGCTTATTCACAGTTAACGGGTAATGGCATTACACAAAACGACCTGGTAACGAAAGGGCGAAGCACACCGGCTTATTTCGGTAACCTGGAAAATACATTCAGTTGGAAAGGTGTTTCTGCCACGGTGAACCTGCTTTATAAGTTTGGTCATTATTTTATGCGGAGGTCTGTTGACTACAGTCAGGCGTATAGCGCCCGAAACAGATTACACAGTGATTTTGCTGACCGCTGGCGGCAACCCGGCGACGAACTGCACACCGATGTGCCGGCATTTGTGTACCCCGTGCCTGCAAATTTTGACGCGTTTTACAGTAACTCGGAAGCATTAGTGGAAAAAGCGGGGCATGTACGGCTACAGTTTATCAGCCTGAACTATCAACTGCCCGGCAACTTACTTGCGAGAGCCGGTATTAAAAATATCAGTGTGTACGGATTGGCTTCCAATCTTGGTATCATCTGGCGCGCCAATAGCAAAGGCCTCGATCCGGAGTACCAGGATCTGCAACCCATCAAAACCTATTCAATCGGCCTGCGTGCCGGATTTTAACCAACAAAAAATTATAGCATGAAAAAAATATTGCTGATCTTTTGCAGTAGTTGCTTACTGCTTTCCTGTAAAAAATTCCTGGATGAGAGGCAGGATGCGGCCATGGTGATACCATCTACGCTCGATGATATTGAAAAGATGATGGATCATGGCAATGCCATGAGCTTCATGATGGCTGACCATGCCGACGGTAGTTCTGACGATGTATATGTTCCGCCGGCAACATTAGCCACCCTTGACCAAGGGAGTTATAACAATTATACATGGGGTCCTGAATATTTTTTCGATCAGGTCCAGTCTACCTGGTCGCAGGCTTACCTCGTTATAAATTACACCAATATAGTGCTGGAAAAAATAAGTGAGATCGACCGGACAGATCGCAACGCCCTTCAATGGGACCGCGTTTATTCCACTGCACATTTTTTCCGTGCATATGCTTATAATCTTTTGATAAACACTTTTGCCCCGGCTTATGATCCGTCCACTTACCATACGGACATGGGTGTTTGTTTAAGGTTAAAATCAGACTTCAATATTCTCTCTGTTCGCAGCAGTGTGAAAGAGTGTTACGATCAGATTTTGTTCGATGCCACGGAAGCATTGCGTGGATTGCCGGTTGAGCCGGTTTATAAAACAAGACCCTGCAAGCCCGCCGCGTTCGCATTGTTGGCGCGTATTTACCTTACCATTAACGACTTTAAGAAGGCAGGTGATTACGCTGATTCATGCACCCGGTTGTATCCGACACTGTTGAACTATAACAATGTCAGCCTCAATCCGGGAGCGGCATTCCCGATGTTTAACGAGGATGTAATCTTTCATGCCGTTGGCGGGTCATCCCCGTTCATGTTTCCTAACAGGGTAAGGGTCGACACGTTATTGTACCGTTCTTATTCCACCGATGATCTGCGGCGAAAGTTATTCTTTAATACGGTCACAGACGGTCAGGCACACACCGGGTCATATGCAGGGGGATATTTTTTTTCCGGGATTAGTTCACCAGAAGCCTACCTGATCAAAGCAGAAGCGTTGACGGAACAGGGGTTTTATACCGATGGTATGGCAACGTTAAACCTGCTGCTTGAAAAAAGATGGAGAACGGGCACATTTGTTCCATTGACGGCCAATTCTAAAGAGGATGCTATCGCCATAATCCGTACAGAGCGAAGAAAGGAGCTGACGTTTCGCGGTCTGCGTTTTTTCGATCTCAAAAGATGGAACAAACGGGGAGCAAATATCATTGTAAGACGAAAGATCGGAAATGAACTGCTCGAGTTGTTGCCCAACGATCTGCGTTACGCCATACCAATTCCCCGCCGCGTTATCGACATGACCGGGATGCCGCAAAATCCACGTTAATTGCCGATTAGTTTTTAACTCCGTACACAGAAAACAAAGGGGCTGCTCACAACAGCCCCTTTTTTGCGCCGTCAGTTAGCGCGTTTGGTAATCAGATCAAATTCTGACTCGTTGTCTACCGGGTTGCCGGAAGAAAAATCGGGAAGCCACAGGGCAGGGTCGGAAGATCCCATTTCATCAATATCTGCCTTGATCGTACAGATTACTGTGCCTGTCACACAGCCGTCTGAAGGCTGCACGTTGCCTACATATTCGTAGTGCTCCGGCTGCGTACCGTCACCACTCAAGCGCGTGAAATAACCCTGATCGAGCGAAGCCTTTTCCACTTTAGGCGAAGGCGTAAATGCAAACAATACAGCGGCCAGCAGCAAACTGCCAAGACCAAATACATACTTTTTCATACAGGAAAAATTTAAAAGTTGTCAGATGCGTCCGTTTTTTACAGGAACAGACTTTTCAAAACCTGTTTATTGCAATAAATAGTTGAGTCTCGTTTTAATACTCTTCACCGATCCGTATAAAGCGATCAGCCAAAACACACCGTTGAACACTGTATGCACCGGCCAGCTCATGCCGCCGATCACGCCGCCACAACTGCAAGGCATGTCACGCGGATGCATCCAACCGTAAACCGTATACAAGAGAAAGAGGGTCATCAAAAATGAAGAGAGTAAAAAGCCGGCCGGCCGCAGATAAGGGATCAGCAACAACAGCACCGCCAGTAGTTCAGTGCCAATCAGCACATAAGCCCAAATCGCGTCATACAACAGCGGACCAAACGATTGCCGCAACGTAATGATCAATTGCGGAACACCCGCTGCTTTGCTGATGCCAGTGTAAGCAAACAACAGGATCAGCAGCGACGCCGCAACTTCCACCGGCCAGTTCCTTTTCATTCTTTTTTCTGCAATATGCGCCACTATAAAGCCGGGGTCAAGCGTGGCACTACCTGATTTGACTGCGTAGTACTACCTTTTAAAAAAATGAAAAGCTGCCCGCACCGAGGCAGACAGCTTTTGCTTTTTAACACTAAAAATCCCACTTAATTTATCTCGATAGTCCGGTTGGTGCGGGCAGCACGTTCGGTCTTCGGCAGGTTGAGATGGAGAATACCATCCTCGTAACGCGCCACGATTTTTTCCGCATCCACCGAATCATCCAGCGTAAAGCTCCGGCTAAACGATTGATGCTGGTACTCCTGGCGCACCCAATTGCCTTGTTTGTCTTTTTCTTTTTTCTCTGTTGAATGTTCAAATGAAATCATCAATTGATTTCCCTGAAGATTGATTTTAAAATCTTCCTTCCGGCATCCGGGTGCAATCAGTTCCAGTTCATAAGATTGATCCGTTTCACGGATGTTCACCGGAGCAGTTCTCAACGGAGTCTTTTCCAGACCCCAGGGTTCATCGTCAAAAAAGCGGTTAAGACTGTTCCGGAAAACCTGGTCCATTACATTGCTGAAAGAGGGACCGCCATTGTTTCTTTTTACCAGATTTGTGGTCATAACAACCTCCTTGTTTTTATTTTTTTACAATCAACCAGAAAACAGCGAAAGCTGTACCAGTGGCCACAAAACTGAAAATCCGTCCTTTTCCTTGTCAGTTTTGCAGTTTTTCCTGCAAAAAATTCACTTTAATAGGGTTTAAACATCTGATATACAACAAATTAATGCTTTCTTTTTCGGGGAAAAACCACCGCCGGATTCAGCCCTAAAACCCTTATTTTCGCTCCCCTGCTATTGCAGGCTGCATCCATCTTTTTAAAACAATTGCCGACGAACCAATGTCGTACCTTCTTTCGCTTAAAGAACTGGTGAACACCCTTTACTGGGCGCGGGATCTGCTGGTGGAAATGTTTGAGAAGCGAAAGTCTTTTGCTTTCAAATATGATGACGCCGCCGAGATCATGGGCGAGGACAAGCTGGAGATACTCATCAATAAACAATTGCTGCGGCGCAACGGTCCCTACGTGGAAATCGACGATCAGTTTCAACAATTTTTTGAACAGGTACTCGAGGTCAACGAAGAGATCAATACCTCTTATATTAACGAAAATATTCAGCAGGTTAAACAACACATCGTTTATTACCTGCAGGAAAATAACGAACACCGCCGCTATTCCTATCTCAAACAGGTCAAAGGAGCGCTCCGCAAGATCGGGCGTATCACACTGCGCAATGTGATCGATCTTAACCGGAATATCGAGAACACCTTCAAAACAGAACCGAATTACGGCATTAAGATCGCCAAACTGGAATCGCTCGATGAAAAACGACGTGCCGTTTATAACCTCATCGAACAAACCGATCACCTCATCACCGATGAAGAACTCACCTTCTTCACCACGGCGATGGACGAAGAACTGAAACAGGTAGTCGGATTGCTGCGCGGCCAGTTGACCGAAAGCCGCCACAACCTTATCGAAACGCAGAAGCAGGTGATCGAATACCTGAACCAGGTTAAATATCATAGCCGCGTACAGGAAAAAATCAAACAGGTGAAGTACCTGAAAGATCAGTTCGAACTCAAAGCCAAGACCAACCTGGCCGAACTGATGCAGCAGAAAAACGATGTGGTCTTTGAATCAAGACCTGCTTATCCGCTCAAACTTTCACTCGATCTGCTGCACACCGATGAGGGCAACCAGTCGGTGCGCAAGGTGGCGGACAAACTAAAACAAGCCAAACGCCCTTCCATGGCCGTGGCAGAAAGCATTGCCAGCGACGACCTGCTGCCCCAAACGGAAGAGGAAATTTACATCGACCTCGAAGAGATCCGCAACGGATTCACCGCATCGGGACGCCATCTCTATAACTATATCATGCAATACAATTATCCGCGGGAAGTAAGCTATGAAGAAAAGATCACCATCTTCTGCCAGATGGTATCGATGTACGAACAGGATTTTGTGATCAAGGAAGCTTACCAGGACGATGGTACTGTTGAGTACGCAGTCGTACTGCCCCGGTAATTTTTATTTTTTATCAAAAACGCATCATGAACATACCCAACCGTCATACTGCCGATATTTTTGAATGGCTCAGCAAGGGAAAGTTTATCTGCAGCAACAGTGTGGAAGACAGCAGCCGCAAGCTGTATACGGTCATTGAAGAAAATTTCGACGACCTGTATCATTATTTCATGGCCATTGGTTTTGTATTGGAGAAAGGCGATGAATATTTTTATTTCTCGCGCACCGAAGCGCGTGCAACGCTGGAAAACAAAATCGAACAGGCCTACCGCTGGATCGACGTAGTGGATTTCTTCACGGCTTTCAATAACGGTTTTGCCCCGGGCTTTCGTTTTACCCCTTCCGATATCATGGTACAGGTAAAAATCGATGCCAGCCTGAAAGACAAACTGGAGATCATGAAAAGGCTCACCGGCGACGGAAGTTATTCCGACCGCATCAGCACGCTCGTGGAAAAGCAACTGGTAGCGCCGGGTTATGCAGAACTGGAGAACGAGATCACCATGCAATACAAAGTGCTCACCTCGTTCAATTACATCAAACAACTAATCGTCAGTATCCAAATACAAGAGGAGATCGTACATGAGATACCTGAATAAGATCGTATTCATCAACAGTGCCACCATCCGTTACGCAGAGGTAATGGTCGACGGCAACGTTCACCTGATCGGTACACAAGGCGTCGGAAAGAGCACGTTGCTCCGCGCCGTGCTGTTTTTCTATAATGCAGACACCCTCAAACTCGGCATCTCCCGTGAGAAGAAAAGTTTTGCCGAATATTATTTCCCTTTTCAGAATTCATTCCTGATCTATGAAGTAATGCGCGAAGGCGGACCATTCTGTATCGTCGCCTTCAAGAGCCAGGGCAAAGTATGTTTCCGTTTCTTCGACGGCGCCTATGACCGCGATATTTTTGTGGCCGAAGACGGACGGGCATTTGAAAAATGGGAAGACAACCGCCATATTCTCGACGCACGCGGCATTGATCATACCCGCAAGATCGACCGTTACGAAGAATACCGCGATATTCTTTACGGGAACAATGAAGTAGGGAAAAAGGAATTTGTAAAATATGCCTTGCTGCAGAGCAAGCAGTACCAGAATATTCCGCGTACCATTCAGAACGTATTCCTCAACAGCAAGCTGGAAGCAGAGTTCATCAAACAGACGATGATCATGTCGCTCAACGAAGAAGACATCACGATCGATCTGCAGAGTTACATGCATCACCTCAAGAGCTTCGAGCAGCAACTGAATGACATTCACCTGTATAAACAACCCGCGATCCAGCGGCAGGCGGAGAACGTAGTAAAAAATCACCTCGCTATCCGTCACCTGGAAAGCGAAAAGAATTCTTTTGCCTTACAGCTTGCGTGGACTGCGGCACAGATCCAACGCAGCATTCCCAAACTGGTGGATAAACGCGAAAAAGGGGAAGCAGAAAAAGCCGCCCTGCGCGACAAAGCAGAAGGAGCGGAGCAACGCTTCCACAACAAAGCTGACAAGATCAAAGGCGAGGTAAGCGTACTGGAAAGTGATATCAAAAAAGCAAAAGAGAAAGCGGACTATTACAGCCGTCAGCAAATAGACCAGATAATGGAACGCGTGGCGAAACGCCGCGATCTTGACACCGAACAAGCGCGCCTCGACAAGGAAAGAAGCCTGCTAACCACGCAATTCTCCGAAGTAACCCAGAAATTTGAAAGCCTTTTGCAATCCATCGAACAATCGGAGCGTGCATTTGAGCAGGATAAAAAAGAAGAACAAATAGCGCTGCGCGAACAAGCGGCAAATGAAAAAGAAACAGCGCGCGTTTGGCTGGAAAAAATCATTGCTGACACAAGACAGCAGCACGACCAGGCGATCGAAACCGGCCGTCAATCGGTAGAACAGCAGCAGGCCAATCTCCAACAGGAAAAACTCCGGAAAGCCACGATCACACACCAGCGCTTCTTTGAAGCAGAACAGGATGAAGCACGGGGCACGGTGGCCGCCTACGAGCTTGCTATTCAGCAGAACACGCATGAACTGGAACACCTGAAGAACAAGGCAGAAACATTACAAAAACAATGGGAGCTGGATGAAACATCCGTTCGCCAGGCAACAGAACGTCAGCAGGAAAAATTACAGGATGCCATTGCGGCGCGTCAGAAACAAATTGATGCAATCAATGCCAAACTCGAAAGCAGCGAGCAATCGCTGTACGGCTGGCTCAACAAAAACAAGGCAGGCTGGGAAGATACTATCGGCCGCCTTCTTCACGAAGACGTATTGTTCGATACCGAATTGCAACCAGAGGTGGCCAAAACGGGCGACAACCTTTTCGGTATAAAACTCAGCTTGTCCGACCTGCCGGTACAGGTAAAAACGCTTGCTGCTTATAAATCCGACATCAAACAACTGCAACAATTGATGGAGGATGAACAGAAACAATTGCAGGGACTGCAAGCACAGCAGAACCAGCAACTGGAGAAACTGCGCAAGAAATATCAGCCGTTGCTGAAAGATACGAAAGACGGATTATTGGAAAAACAATACAAGCAGGAGCAGGATACCATTCAATTGACGCAGGCGAGACTGCAGCAAAAAGATTGGGAAGTAAAGGCCCTGGAAGCCCGCCGTGAGGCACTGGCACAGGCGGATGCGGCCATAGGCGCTGCAAGTGAAGGATTGGTGCAGGCTCAACAGGCCTTGCAAAACACGGAAGAAGAGCTCGTTCGTCAATTGAAAGCACGCGAACGCGAACACACTAAAAAAGTAGCGGCAGTCGATCATTTGCTTACACAGCAAACACAGCAACTGAACGAAGAAATCAAGGTCTTCCGGAACAACCTTCAGCAACAACGCCAGGAGTTACAAAACCGGCAACAGGAAGAGCTCGCCGGCAAAGGCGCCGACACCAGCCGGCTGGATGCAATCACGGAAAGAATTCGTCAGATAAAAGAAGAACTGAAATTTATCGACGACCGCCGCGACCTGGTGGCCGAGTATAAAAAAGATAAAAAAGAGCTTATCGATAAGTCCGACAGTTACAAAACACAAAAGGGACAACTCGAAAAGCAATATGAACTCGAGCAGGAGAAGTATAAGGTGCAGAAAGAAAAAATCTATGCGGAGATGAATGAAACGGATCTGCGTCAGCAACAACTGCAGGATCAGCTCCGGCAGGCTGAAGACGATGCCCGTGCATTCGTCCGTTTCCAGCAAACCGAAGCTTACCTGAGTCTGCCGGCTGCTTATACCGAAGAAAAAGAAATCTATAAAAACGATAAGTCTACAAAAACGCTCATCGACGATATGAACCGCTGTTATTATACAGCGATCAAACGTCTCGATGACCTGAAGGAAGCGGCGAACAAATTCCTGGGTAACTTTTCAGCAGCCAACATCTTTGCCTTCCCGGAAAGCCTTACGGATAAACACAGTTATCAGCAATTCGCGGAGGACCTCAACGAATTTGTGAATAACAGTAAGATCGAAGAATTTGAAAAGCGGGTCAATGAACGCTTTGCGAATGTGATCAGGCTGGTAGGAAAAGAAACCGGCGACCTGATGTCGAAGACCGGCGATATCCAGAAGGTGATCACCAACATTAACAAAGACTTCGATAACAAAAACTTTGTGGGCGCCATCCGGAAAATCGAACTGCGTATCGACGATAGTGCGAATAAGGTAGTGCAGTTGTTGTTGCAGATCAAAAAATACAATGATGAAAATGCATTTGATATCGGCGGCCTCAACCTGTTTTCTTCAGTAGATCAGGTAAGCAAAAACAAGAAAGCCGTTGAATTGCTTCGTCAGTTAAGCAAGGCCATCAGCGAGTACAGAAAAGACACGGTATCATTGTCTGATTCATTTGAATTGAAATTCCGTATTGAAGAAAACCAGAACGATACCGGCTGGGTGGAAAAGCTGTCGAATGTAGGATCGGAAGGAACGGACGTACTGGTAAAAGCCATGATCAACATCATGTTGCTGAACGTGTTCAAAGAAGGCGCCAGCAAACGCTTCCGCGAGTTCCGGTTACATTGTATGATGGATGAAATCGGCAAACTTCACCCGAATAACATCAAGGGCATCCTGCAGTTTGCCAACGACAGGAATATCCTGCTGATCAATGGTTCGCCTACAGAAACGAATGCGTTGAACTACCGTCATATTTACAAGCTGGAAAAAGACGCGAAGCGTAACACGCGCATCAAGCGGATCATCACGCATATTGCTTTGCAGGAAGCATGACAGAATGTGTAAATATGTAAATGTGAAAATGTGGAAATGACTTTAGCAGCAGCGAGGAAATTAAGGGACCTGTTATCTTCCGATAAACCGGTTCCGTTATCGGAATTGTCGCAGGCTATTTTTCGTGAATTGATGGAAGAGCAGGTGGTAACTATTGTGCAGGTCGGAAGGACAAGAAAGGCTCTTTACGCGCACAACAAAGACGCCGTTATCAATTATCTGCGGAATAAAAAGGGCATTCCGGATCTTGACAAGTACGTCGACGAGCTGGAGCAACCCGGACCATTACGCGCTGATGCCGTGGCCGTGGCAACCAATTCAAAACTCACACGCAAGAGAACGTTCGAAGGATTTCTGGTCAATTCAATTAAGCCAATAGAAGCGAAACTAAATGGACGATTGCTTGTGCTGCCTCCGCAGGAAGGGACGTTCATTCATATATACGACTGGACAGGCTTCGAAATCCCTTCAGGCATTAAGATTGTCGGAGTGGAGAACGGAGAAGTATTTCGTTACCCCCGGCGACTGCCGGACGAACTGAATATTAAAGAAGCATTGTTTGTTTGTCGCTATCCCTATTCCGGAGACCTGGTTACGTGGATCAGCCGTCATCAAAATCCATACATACATTTCGGTGATTTTGATTGGGCTGGTATGAATATTTATCTCGATGAATACAAAGCCAAACTCGGAGTCCGGGCTTCATTATTAATCCCAGGAAATCTCGGTGAAAAACTGAAAGACGGCAGCACGAAATTGTATAATGAACAATTTCACCTAAGAAAGAAATTAGAAGATGTTAAAGATGATGATGCGATCAGACTATATGAGTTGTTATTGAAAAATAGGAAGGTAATAGAACAAGAAATATATCTGAAGGAGAAGGATGTGTCGGGATGAACCACACCTCATTTACGCATGGCCCCGCCGCAGGCGGGCACATTTCCACATTTACATATTAATAAAGCCGCTCCATGGGAGCGGCTTTACACTTTGCTTAGGGTAAACCTTACCAGGCTTCCGTTACTGCTGAAAGAATACGCTTGGCGGAGTCTTAGTAGTATCGGGAACGGTTGTGTCTTTAGGAACCGTATCCTGGTATGTTTGATTGAACTTTTCACTCTTGATGGCACCACTGTTTGTGGTAGCAAATGCGATAGCTGATACAGCTATGGCGCATGCAAAAAATACTTTTTTCATGATCATAGAATTTATAAATAAAACAAATAATTACGATGCTGATACTTCACGGTAACCGTGATTGCAAGCTTCTGACACCATAAAACAATAACGTTGCCAACCTTGCCAAAATGTGAATATCTTCTCCGATATAACATAATAAGGGGATGCTTTAGTAAAATTTTCTTTTCATATTATAGTAAACAATTGTCTATCTGTTTTGTAGGGAATTTTTTTATAAACAGGTGCAGCGGTTCACGACTATGTGTTGTCGGCAAAATATTTTATACGCAGCGTAAAGACATATATCACTGTAAATTATTTTGTTGTACCACTCATGCCGTCACCCGGCTCGTCGGCATTTGTCCGCCTCTGGTAGGAGATTCCCGGGTTCCGGGTATATTTTGTTTTGACAGCTCGTGGTTTCAATTTAGCTTCGCTTCCCTCAAGTATACACTTATGAAGATCTGCTAAGGTTCGCCCCCATTATAAACCAGAACCTGCCCTTTTTAATGCTTCTTTAATACAACGGCGCATCGCACGATGTGACCCTTGCCATTCTTTATTCAACAATGTTATTTTATGTCTCAATCGATTTATAAGGACCGGCCTGTGTCTTTTTTCAATCGTATTATCCGCGCTATCAAAGGCGAAGAATTGGATTATACGCAGGTCAGTATTCGCAGCGCCATCTTTATGCTGGCTATCCCCATGATGCTGGAGATGGCCATGGAATCTGTTTTCGCACTCGTTGATCTTTACTTTGTAGGTCACCTCGAAGAGAGCAGTGCTGCTATTCAAACCGTTAGTCTTACCGAGTCTGTACTCACCGTTATTTATTCATTGGCAATAGGAATGAGTATGGCAGCCACTGCCATGGTTGCGCGGAGAGTAGGCGAGAAGAAGCCCGAAGAGGCCGCACGCGCCGGTGTGCAGGTATTGATCATCGCCATTGCAGTAACGGTTACGTTAAGCATTGTGGGAATGATATTCGCATCCGATATTCTCCGCCTGATGGGTGGTTCACCTGCCGTGGTTTCACACGGAACCATCTTCGTACGCATCATGATGGGAAGCAGTGTTGTGATTATGTTGCTGTTTCTGATCAATGGTATTTTCCGTGGTGCAGGCAATGCGGCCATCGCCATGAAAAGTCTGGCAGTGGCCAACGTATGCAATATCATTTTATGTATTGTACTGGTGGGTGGTTACGGACCTTTCGGTAGTCTCGGCCTCACCGGTGCGGCCATTGCTACCGCCGTCGGCCGCGGCATCGGTGTTATTTATCAGCTTTATTATTTGTTCCGCGGCAACCAGCAACTGCGTGTACGCCTCGAACATTGGAAACCTGATTTTTCACTGATACGTGCCATTATCAAATTGTCTGCACCTGCGGTGTTTCAGTTTGTTATTGCTTCCTGTAGCTGGATATTTCTGGCGAAATGGGTGGCAGAGACCGGCGGTGATCATGGTTCGGCCGGTTACCAGACGGCACTCCGGCTGATGATGTTTTTTATGTTACCTGCATGGGGTTTGAGTAATGCGGCGGCGACATTAGTTGGACAAAATCTCGGAGCCAAACAACCGCAGCGTGCATCGGAGTCTGTAATGAAGACAACGTTGTATAATGTCATCTTCATGGGCGTTGTAATGATCCTGTTTTTTGCATGCGGCCACTGGTTCGTTGGATTGTTTACCAATGATCCCGAGGTGCGTCGGGTGGGAGTGCAGGCATTACGCATTCTCAGTGCCGGTTTTATTTTCTACGGAATCGGTATGGTAATGATTAATGCTTTTAACGGAGCCGGAGACACCTGGACGCCTACATGGGTGAACCTCGTTTGCTTCTGGATGATTCAGGTGCCGCTTGCTTATACCCTGGCCATTCATTTCGCATGGGGCCCAACCGGCGTGTTCATTGCCGTACCTGTTGCAGAGACGGTTGTTGCAGTCGTAGCCTTTATTCTTTTCCGCAAGGGAAAATGGCAGAAGGTGAATATCTGATGACCGGTACTTGTAGTAGGATAACTACGTAACGGTAAATATATAACGACGATTTATTGATAAAGGATTCTATTCCGGTGATGCAACCCGGAGTGTTACTTTGTCGGACAAGCAGCTCGTTGTATGGTCCAGGGGCCATCACCGGACGAGCCGTCCTTTTCACTGTGTCCCGCTTTGGCGGGATACTTTTTTATAAATGAATAGGTCAATAAGTGAATATTCTTGCGCCCCCCTGAGGCCGATACTCCGGCCTTTCAACGGGGTACACACTACACTGTTCGGAAGATTTTAAAACCTGTTAATCCGACATCACGCCACCGTTGGTCTCCAGACCAACGGACCTGCTCATCCTTGAGTCAGGTCCGAAGTTGACCTTAACCTCGCAAAGCAACCTGACGCTTGCTTGTTGGTCGGGAGACCAACAAGGGCGCCAACTTATACTCGCGCCGCCATTACGTTTAAAAATGAAAAGCAACTTTTGGTTAAACGTTCGAACAGTTGAGGTGTATACACGAACCATGGAGACGTTGAGGCTGAAGTATAGGCCGCAGGAATCATAACGGCCGTTGCCGTCAGCCCTATGCCTTAAACCTGCTGCCTCCACCCTGACTAATCAGCCAGCGGAATGCTCACATTCAGCACACAACCATTACCCGGAATGGACTGAATATCGGCCTTGCCATTGTAGAATTTGGTGCGCTCATATATGCTGGCCAGGCCAATGCCGCGATAAGTTTGTTGGGGATCGAATCCTTTGCCATTGTCGCGGATCAGCAGGCGGATCTGCCCGTCCGTTGCGCCAAGTATAATATTGGTTTCGGAGGCGCCGCTGTGTTTGATGATGTTCTTGATATGCTCCTGTACAATGCGGAACAGGGTCGTGCGTTTGCCCACTGATACATCGGTATCGTCGAGCGTATTGATAAAACTAAAATGAATTTTGCCGGCGAGATTGATGTCTTCCACCAATGCGCCAATAGCATCCACCAGGCTTCCGTGGTTCATCTGCGGCGCCACAAGTTCTTTGGAGAGATTGCGGATCTCTTCAATAGCCATCAGCAGATAATTGATACTTTTTTCTTTGAGCTGCAATTGGTCTGTCGCAGGCTGCAGTACATCGATGAACAGTTTGCTGGTAGATAACAGTTGGTTTACGTTGTCGTGCAGTTCATGCCCAATGCGGCTTCTTTCTTTTTCCAGCATGTGAATCACCGTCTCGGATACTTTCTTTTGCTGCAGAATCTTTTCGTCGGCCAGTTTATCTTCCAGTTCGCGCTGATAGGAAATATCTGTGAGTGATCCGATCATTTTAACCGGAAGGCCATTTTCGTATACTACAAATCCTTTATCACGCATTTGCTTATAAGAGCCGTCTGCGCATTTGAAACGGTATTCTTCCTGCCACGACTGATGCTGGCTTTCCGTTGCATCGCGTACTGAATCGGCCACGCGGTTGCGGTCTTCGGGATGAATACGGCGAAGCCACCAGGAAAGACCGCGGGAATGATCGACCTGGTAACCGATCATGTCCATCAATGTTTCGTTGCGGAACATATTGCCGGTCTGCATATCCCATTCCCAGATGGCGTCTGTGGTGGCGCGGCTGAGATGAAGCAGCCGCTCATTGGCCTGGTGAAGTTCGTGTTGCAATGCGCCATTATCCGGAATGATCACAGCCTGGCCGCCAAGCAATCTTTTTGCGGAGTTGCTTTCGATCGGAAAAATATTGATATGGCAAATGAAATTGCTTCCATCGGCCCATTTTACTTTATGATTGAGTTCTACCGGAATACCTGATTCGAGTACTTCGATGTGTTTTTGGTAAACGGCATCCGTTACCACGCTTGGTACCACTTCACTGATGCGGCGGCCGATCGATTTTTTTTCGTCAGCCTGGAACAGGCGGAAGAAGGCATCGCTGGCGAATTGAAGACGTGTGTCTTCATCTACCATCCAGCAGAGATGCGGTGTCGACTTCATGAAGCCGTCGATGATGGCATTTTTTTCACGGAGTTTGCCCGAGAGGCGGCGTTCGCGTGTAACATCCACAATGTTCGTAAGTACGAGCGCCTGCCCGTCGCTGTCTTCGGGTAAAGGTTGTGCATTGAACATTACCCAGCGGGTATCACCGTTGGGTAGTTGCAGGCAAAGCGTACGTTTCTGTACAAGACCTGTGCGGGCTGCCTTTAGAAAAGGCGCATCGCGGAATGCAACACGTTGCCCGTTATCATCGGTTACGGCCAGCATAGTCTCCCACAACTGTGAAATGTTGTCGGCGCGGTATAATTGTTCGAGATTGGTGCCGAGAATAGCTGCCGCTTTTTTGTTGACGGCAATGATTTCGCCCTGGTGATCCTGGAAGATGATACCGGACAGTCCTTCAACGATCAGTTGACAATGACTGGCGGCAAGTTTATTGAAGCGTTGCTGGCGTTCACGGTCCATCAATGGATGGCCTACGCATAAAAAAGTTCGCCTGCCTCCATCGTCATCGAGCAGGTTGAACTGCCAGCGCATCGGGTTGGGATGTTCATGACGAAGAAAAACTTCCATGACCGGGGAAGCTCCACCACCTGCAATGCGCAGCGATTTCCAAAAATCAGCCGTATGTACGGGATGAAGTAATTCGAGAAAATTAACCGGGGATGTTTTCGGATGGCTGATCAACAGCCCTTTGACCATACCTGTATTAGCGCAAATAATCTGCCCACTTTCGTCGATAACGGAAAGAAAACGGTTCGAAGGACTATGGGATGCGCCAATTAATTGTCGGATAGACGCCAGCGTTGTTTTGGTCATAAGGGTACGCGACTAAGGTAAGGTTTTTTGAAGGTCGTCAATCATATCAAAAGAAAAACTATTTATCAATTCAGGGAGACGCTCTATTTCTGCCGTCTTATCGACAAAAAATGCGGCTCCGCGTTTAATCGATTCTTTCCTGTATATATCATTATCCTGGTTGGATAACATGATTACAGATACATCTTCGTCGCGCTTTTTAATAGCGCGTAATAATTGTAAACCATTACGTCCCGGCATATCGATGTCGAGTAAGGCAATGGTGCAGCCGGTGTTGTCGAGTACGGAAAGCGCTTGTTCATAATTGTTCGCCGTATGAATCTCCTCAACAGGTTCGAGCTCAGCGAGCATTATATGCAAGCGCTGCAGGAACACCTGGCTATCGTCTACTAATAACAGGCGGTGTTGTTTCATGATAGGTAGTCTTACATACAAAATAAGATCAACCGCCTATCATAGAAAATCAATATGTGTACCAAATAAATGTAGGGATGGGTTGGCAGGATTGTAGTGCGAGGTCTACATTAATCAAACGATTAGTGGATACTCTTGCCTGAGTCTGGTGGAATCACTTAGTTTGAGTCAATAAGTCAATATTTACCTGACACTCCCGGTGATCTCCCTGATCAGCGGACAAAGCTTTGTTGCGATAAAATCTTTGCCGAGAAATGCATTGGCTCCTGCATCGATCACTCTTTGCTCGTATTGATCGGCAGGAAACATACTCACGATTATAACGGGCGTAGAATTATTGGCAGAACGAATGTGTTTTAGCATGGCTAGTCCGCCACCTCCCGGCATATCAAGGTCTGAGACGATAATATCCCAGTTGCCGTCTGCAATTTTTTCCAGCAGGGTATCTGTGTCATCCGCTTCATCGACGTGCGAGGAAACAAATTCTTCCAGCAAAATATCCTTCAGGCTTTGGCGTACGGCTGCATGATCATCTGCTATAAGTATTCTGAGCATAGCGAGGTAACATCTGGTCAGATGTTCCTTGCAAATTACCTGCTGCCGGGCGGAGCAATTGTAGGCCGCCGTAAGGAATTTGTGTAGTGTTTTAACTACAAACTACTAAATCAGGTGATGTTCAATGGCGTAACGCGTCAGCTCTGAATTGGATTTCAGGTTCATTTTTTCCAGAATGCGCGAACGGTAAGTACTCACCGTCGTACTGCTGAGCGAGAGGCGGGAAGCGATGTCTGACACGGAATTGCCATCAGCCAGTAATTTGAACACGTCAAACTCGCGGTCGGATAAAAACTCATGTGCTGCTTTTTCACTGTTGCCGCCGAAAGCGTCGGCCAGTTTTTCTGCTACGGCCGGGGTAATGAATTTCCTCCCGAGCTGCAATGTCTGCACAGCCTTGATGATGTCATCGTGGATCGTGTTTTTTCCCAGGTAACCGGAGGCGCCGGCTTTCAATACCCGCAACGCGTATTGATCTTCCGGATACATGCTCATGATAAGCACCGGAAGATCGGGAGCAGTCTGTTTGATCTGCGTGAGGGCGTCGAGTCCGCTCCGACCCGGCATGTTCATATCGCAAATAACGATATCCCAGGGTTTGCCGATAACCGCGGTGATGAGGCTTTCTGCATCTTCTACCTCACCGATTTCTGCGGACGGATATTCCTCCAGCAAAATTTGTTTCAGGCCTTTGCGGACTACGGCATGGTCGTCTGCAATTAAAATCTTGAGCATAACTTATAAATGGTTTCAACAACGGTTCACGTTGCAATAATTTCTTTTGTTACCGGTACTGTCACTGTCACGGTTGTGCCTTCACCGGGGCGGCTGCTGATTTCATAACTACCACCCATCACCTCGGCACGCTCTTTCATCCCTAATAACCCCAATGTCTTTTTCCGCGGCTTGGCCGGATCAAATCCATGTCCGTTGTCATGTATTACCAATACCAGGCCTTCATTTTCTTCCGTGAGTGTCACCGTTACTTCCGTAGCGCCCGAGTGGCGGCCTACGTTTGTCAACGATTCCTGCATGATACGGAACAGTCCGATTTTAACAGGGTCCGGCAGCGGCACTTCCGTTTCCGGCAATGATAAATATTTTTTGATTCCCGAGCGTTTTTCAAATTCACCTACATGCCATTCCATGGCAGCCAGCAGGCCGAGATTATCCAGAAGGCTCGGCCGCAATTCAGAGGCAATGCGCCTTACGGTCGTTACGGTATTGTCGATCAGGCTCAGCACTTCCCCGATTTTATTTTTTACCGGTGCATTGTCTTCTTCAATTTTCCGGTTGATCCACGACACATCCATTTTCAATACAGTCAGTAACTGTCCCAACTCATCGTGTATTTCCCGGGAGATATTCAGGCGTTCTTCTTCGCGCACGTTCTGCAGGTATTCAGTGAGCTCACGGATGGAAGCGTAGGAATCCCGGAGTTTTTCCTCGGCGAGATATTGCTCCGTCATTTCATCGGCCAATACCAGGCGAACGGGTTTTCCTTCATAAATAATATCGTGCGTGGTGATATTGACATAGATGATGCTTTCATCTTTTCTTGAGTGCCGCCACACGCCTGCGTGATAAAGTCCGCGGAAGTTGCGGTTGGTAACTACTTCCAGTTTGCGGCGGTCTTCTTCAGGCCGCAGATTCATGATATCGAGAGCCAGAAATTCTTCACGCTCATATTGATATTGCACCAGCGCAGCCTGGTTCACTTCGATGATGTCATAGTCCGGCAGACTAAGCATCCACATCGGCAATGGGTTGCTTTGGAAGAGCAACTTGTATTTTTGTTCAGACTCTCTCAGTTCCTGTTCGGCCTGCTTGCGTTCGCGAATGTCGATGCCGGTCCCGAGCAGGCAGGGTCCGCCTTTGTAATCGACCAGTACCGCTTTGAAATGGTAAGGCGTTCTTTCGCCGGTGCGGCTGATGAAACTGGCCTCGGCATCATTTGCTCCGGTTTCAAAAACGGTATTGATACGCCCTGCGATGTATTCCTTTTCGTCGTCGGGGAATAATTCAACGGGATGCATAGCGGCAATTTCTTCACTCGAATAGCCTGTTACTTCTTCGAGCCGGCGGTTCCAGCGGATGAATTTTCCATCGGCATTATAGAAATAAAATACACCGGGCAGGCTGTCGATGAGTTTGTCGGCCAGTGCTTCCGCTTCACGCACGGCTTTTTCGCTTTTCATTTTCTCTGATATATCCCTGAGAAAAACAGAAAGGCCATTTGCCGACGCATAGATCTGGTCTTCGTGCCAGAGCCCGAGCGGTTCGTATTGGTCCGTAACAAAAAGATGTTGTTGTGTGGCCAGCGCTTTGTGATAGGCAAAGAACGATGGCGAGTTCACCATTTCCGGAAATTCTTCCCAGATGTTTTTCCCGGTAAGTTTCACCGGATCGCGATGAAGTATTTCGCCCGCACGCTGATTGACATAAGTGAAGTAAAAATTATTATCCAGCGCAATGAAGCCGTCGGTTACACGCTCGAATATTTCCTGTATTTCTCTTGTACGGTCACGCACCTGCAGGGCCAGTTCTTCGTTGAAACTTTTGAGTCTGTTTTCTACCTGCTTTCGTTCGGTAATGTCGCGGATAAACCCTACAAATAACAGCGAATCTTTTAATTGGAGCGGGGAGATGCGCAGTGCTACGTCCAGCGAAGAGCCATCTTTTTTTTCTGCCGTGAGATCGATGGTGTCGTCAGGCGTTGCGATCCGCGCAGCATCGATGTATTGTATGATATCGGCATTTTGCCCTGCGGGCATGATGAGATCTTTTAACGGCTGTCCCAGAGCTTCTTTCGCACTCCATCCAAACAGGCGCTCGGCTTCATTGTTCCATTTGTCGATCCGGCCATCGTTGTCCATCACCACAACGGCATCGGGTGCGTGTGTAAAAATATTACGGATTTGCTGCTCACTGAGCTGCAGGGCTTCTTCGGTACGCAGCCGTTCTCCTTCCCGCTGATTAACCTGGTAGGTGTGATAAAAAATAATGGCGAGAAAAATAACAGTGATGCTGAGTGAGTAGAATACCACGCCAGATTCGTGTGTGTAAACGCCTTCCCAGGTGCCCCATAAACGCATCAATCCGAGTGCAGCGGGAACGATGATGGCGGCAGGCACGAGTAAGCGCGCGGTATTGCTGCCCGGCAGGCGGTTCGTGAGCAATTGCATAAAACCCTTATCGGGTGCCTGAAAAAATAAGACCAGTGAAAACAAAAAGAAACCCAGTGCCGTCAGCAGCGACATGGGTATATAAGTCATGATGCCGTAAAATTGTTCTACCTGGTAGAGATAACCAAGCAGGGAGGCGAGCGAAAGAATAAATAGTAAAAAAGCAAGGTAATGAGCAGGCCTGTGCCGGGAACGGATATTTACATTCAACAGCAATAGCCCGGCACTTACAATGAGCAGTCCCGCTGCCGTATTGGGAGCCATTTGATTCGGCGGGGTATGCTGCCGCAATTGTCCTGAAAACAATAACTGGTCGAGTGCCAAAGCCGGGCCGCCCACCCATTCGATCACTTTGGACAAAGCCACGAGCGCCACCAGGATGCACAGCATCGGGCCGGTTGTGCGTGAATGCCTGTTGAGCAGCCAATACGCGGCAGCAAGAACAATAAAACATACGGCGGTCAATGGATTCATCTGAACGAAAAGACGTCCATTGATATATAATTGTCCCAGGCCCAGCAGCCAGGCCACAAGTACCAACAAACCAAGCAATACGATAGCTCCTGCCAGGCGGAAGGACCAACGTTTAAATTGATTTTGAAGAACAATATCCGGTTCTAAATACGTCATGATTTGAATCGTCATTCCCAGCCGTGACCGGGTTGAAATAATACAATCCAAAGGTTAGCAGGGCCATACCGGTGAGGCTGCCATCACTCATTGCAAGGTGGAGTAACGGGACGAGTGCAGAAGAGTAGAAACCGGGATAAGGCTTTAATTTCTAAGGTAATAAAAAAACATGGTTCGTCAAAAATCAAATCCTTTTCTGATGAGTTCCGCTCTGAAATCAACCTTTTTCCCTCATATAGCGTGTTATGTTTTAAAATTAAATAAAATATGTAATGTAACGCACACCAATAAACTTTTTTCAGTTCTGTTTTTTCTTATAGGTTTTTTTAACAGTATCCCTTTTTGCATATACTAACTTTGTACCCGCTAACGTTATACCAATTCCTCTAAAACATCAACCTGTGAAAAAACTACATCCGGTATCACTATTATTATTAATTTTTTCCCTTGCAGGTCTGGCCTGGTTGCCCCTTGTAAAGCCTGCTTCTTCCAGAACACTTTCCGCCTCAGTAGCAGAAAAACCGGTTCCCGAAACAAAAAACAACGAAGCCGTATTCAATGCGCTTTATGATTCGCTCGATCTGGACGACAAAGGTCTTTCAGAAGAAGCTTTTCGTTATGCCGTCAGGGGGTATGAGCACATGCTTGAGGATCACCGCATCGAAGAACCCGGCTATCTGACCATTTGTGATTTCAGTCGCTCTTCCAACAGCAAACGTCTTTTCCTGATCGATATGTCGGAGGGAAAACTGGTTAAATACACATATGTGGCACATGGCCGCAATTCGGGAGCTGAGTTCGCCAGCAACTTCAGCAATCGTCCGGAATCGCTGCAAAGTAGCCTCGGTTTTTATATTACCGGAGAAACTTACATGGGACAGCATGGCCTTTCCCTGCGTGTAAATGGCATTGAGAAAGGTATTAATGATAACGCTTACCAGCGCGCAATCGTGGTGCATGGTGCCAATTATATCGGAGAAAAATGGGGTGGTTCCTACATGGGCAGAAGTTTTGGTTGCCCTGCGGTGCCTGCTGCGGAAAGCGCGCAACTCATCAATACAATCAAAAACGGTTCGGTACTATTTATATACCATCCTACAGCCTCCTATCTGAAGGGCTCGAAAATACTAAATGGTTGATTGGATACTAAGGATGGATTGATACAAATGACCCCTGCTTTGCCGCAGGGGTTTTTGTTTGAATGAAAGGCATGACGCGATTTGGTCCCATGCGGCTATCTTTGTGGTAATGTCCCGTTTCAACAGGAAAGATGTGAGGAATATGTTGGGTAAACTTACCTGGCGCCGCGGCTGGAATGCTGCCAGGGTGCTGGGCAGTTATTATTACAGCAAATGGACTGGCAAGCCCGTACAATGGGGAATGCCGGTGTCCATTTCCTTTGAACCCACTACCTCCTGCAATCTCCGCTGCCCGGAATGCCCCAGTGGCCTGCGTGCATTCACCCGCCCCACAGGTATGCTTCAACGGGATTTTTTCCGTGAAACCATCGATCAGTTGCACCGCGAACTTTTTTACCTTGTATTTTATTTCCAGGGCGAGCCCTACCTGAACCCGGCATTCCTGGATATGGTAAAATATGCTTCGGAGAAAAAAATCTATACCGCTACGTCTACCAACGCGCATTATCTTACCGAACAGAATGCACGCCGCACGGTTGAAAGCGGTCTCGACAGGCTGATCATCTCGATCGATGGCACCACACAGGATGTATACCAGCAATACCGCGTAGGCGGCCGTCTTGAAAAAGTGCTGGCCGGTGCCAGGAATATCGTTCAGGCCAAACGCGAAATGAAAAGCAGCACACCTTTTGTGATCTTTCAATTTCTCGTTGTAAAGCCCAATGAACACCAGATCGATGAAGTCCGCCAACTGGCCGAAGAGATTGGCGTTGACGACGTCTGGCTGAAAACCGCCCAGATCTATGACTATGAAAACGACCCCAACCGTTTAATCCCTACCCTCGACCGATTCAGCCGGTATCGCAAGACCGGCAAGGGCTACGAATTCAAAGGAAAGCTCTCCAATCATTGCTGGCGCCTCTGGCATGATCCTGTTATTACATGGGACGGCCTGGTGGCTCCGTGTTGTTTTGACAAAGACGCCTCTCACCGCATGGGCGATCTCAAACAACAGAGCTTCCGCGAAATCTGGAAAAGCCCCGTTTACCGCACCTTTCGCACCAAGTTGCTGAAAGGACGGAAAGAAATAGATATCTGTGCCAACTGCAGCGAAGGAACGCGCGTGTGGGGATAGCACAGTAGCCGCCGCCTTGTTTTAAAATATTTTCCGATATTTAAGAGAGGCGGCCACCAAAATCACTGTATATGCAAATGCCTTCATCCATTTCAACCCGGCTGCAATACCAGCACAAGTCATTACTGGATATAATTGACGGGCTGTCTGACGACCAGGTACACCAGGAAGTAATTCCGGGTAAATGGTCCATTTTCCAACACATCGCCCACCTTTCCTGCTACCAGCACGTGATGATCGACCGGATCAAAAAAATCCTTGACGGCGATGCGCCCATACTTGAAGTGTATGTGGCCGAAGAAGATCCGTGTTTTCCCGAAATCTGCAACAAGACCACTGTGGACGTGATGCGCGAATTGCTCGGCACGCGCAAGTCCATGGCCGCCGAACTGAATGGCTTTGCCGAATATGACCTGGCTAAAAAAGGGGTTCATAAAACTTACGGAGAAATGAATTTGGTGCAATGCCTCAACTTTTTCCTGTTGCATGAGGCACACCATTTGTTTGCCATATTTAAGCTGGCCGCCCAACTGAAAGCGGTTGCCACTGTTTAACGGCAATTTTCTATTAAAAAACAGCCTATGGGCATCGGTAACGACATTTCGCAAAGCAGTTTCAACAACGAATATCAGAAAGCGTCTATCAATCTGCTTTATACTTATGGATGGGTGATGGAGCAAATCAAAAACTTCTGCGCAAGCGAAGACATTACTCCCCAGCAGTTCAATATTCTCCGCATTTTACGCGGCAGCTATCCGCAACCACTTTCCACGCTCCAGATCCGCGAACGCATGCTGGATAAAATGAGCGATACCAGCCGCATTGTCGACCGTCTGGTGATCAAGGGCCTGGCCAAAAAAGCCACCTGTCGCGAGGACAAGAGACTGGTGGATATTCTCATTTCCGAAAGAGGCCGCCGCCTTCTCGAAAAAATGGATGAACGACAGGATGAGATCGATAATATTCTCAGCAATCTCACGCAGAAAGAAGCAGGACTGTTGAGCGATTTGCTGGACAAGATCCGCGTGAACCGGCAATCGTGAATGGGCAATCGTGAATCGTCAATGGTGAATGGTCAATGGTGAATGGTCAATGGTCAATCGTGAATCGTCAATGGCTGTTTTACTTAATACTTAACACTTAATACTTAATACTTATGGCCGAAGCTTCGGCCCGAAGTGTCGGGCCTTACACCTTAAACCTTCCGCCTTTCCTTCCCGCGCATTAACTTTTCTTCTCACCCGCTTCTTGGCAAATTGACCTATTTTAGCCTTTTAACTTCTTGCCCCGAACATTGAACGAATGAAACTTATCGTCTGTGCCTTTGCCGCCTTATGTTTATCCTTCGCCGGACCGGTTACGCATGCCCAATTGCCCGCTTACGAATTCAGAGGTGTATGGATTGCTACTGTAGATAATATCGACTGGCCTCCCAGGAATGTATCCGACCCCGAACTGCAACGTGCGGAATATATCCGCCAGCTCGACATGCACAAACGCAATGGCATGAACGCCGTGATTGTACAGGTGCGGCCCGCAGCAGACGCTTTTTATCCTTCACAATACGAACCGTGGAGCCAATGGCTTACCGGCAAACAGGGACAACCTCCGGTTCCTTTTTATGATCCGCTGGAATTCATGATCAAGGAGGCACACAAACGCGGAATGGAGTTTCACGCATGGTGCAATCCCTATCGCGCCGATTTCAAAATTGGCGGCTCCTCCATCGCGCCAACACATCTCACCAAACTTAAACCCAATTGGTTCCTCGATTATGGCGGCAAACGTTATTTCGATCCGTCGAATAACGATGCACAGAATTTTGTAGTGACCGTTGTTGCCGATATCGTTAAGCGTTATGATGTGGATGCCATCCACATGGACGATTATTTCTACCCTTACCGCATCGCTGGCCAGGAGTTTCCTGATGGCGCTGCCTATATGAAATCAGGTTCTACTTTATCCAAAGATGACTGGCGTCGTGCCAACGTGGATTCGATCATCCGCAAGCTCGACAGTGCCATCAAAAAGGAAAAACCTTTCTGCAAATTCGGCATCTCACCTTTCGGCGTATGGCGCAATGGTGATAAAGATCCGATGGGAAGCGACAGCAAAGCAGGACAAACCAATTACGACGACCTGTACGCCGATATTCTCCTCTGGCTGCGCAAAGGCTGGATCGATTACGTTGCTCCGCAATTGTATTTAGAAATCGGTAACAAGTTTATCGCGTACGAAAAAATGGTGAAATGGTGGGCCGATCACAGTTATGGCCGGCACGTCTATATCGGTCATGGTATTTATCGCGCGGGAGAAAAAAGCGCGGCCTGGAAAAATCCGGAAGAACTGCCCAGGCAGATCCAGTTATTACGCGAGGAAAAAAACGTGCAGGGAAGTATTTATTTCAGCAGTAAATCTTTCAACCGCAATCCCAATGGCTGGAACGACAGCCTGCAGAACAATTATTACCGGCTGCCTGCCCAGATTCCGCCGATGCCCTGGCTGCCGCAGCGCGTAACGCCTGCTGCACTTTAAGGGATCCGCGGATTGGTGCCCGACTTCTTCTCCAGGTAATCAGTATAAGCCAGCGATCCGAGCCGCACACGCAGCGGGAGGGAAGTTTTTTGCTCAAAAGCCGCCTCAATCCGGCAGAAAAAAGGCAGGCTGGCAGGTTTCCCCGCTACAGAAGAAGGTGAAAAAAGCGGGTAGGATACAAACAACCGGTTGAATGCCAGCGACGAATCCGGTTGCACAGGACGGACTACCGAAATGCCTGCATTCGGGGAAAACGGGGCGCTTCCCGGTAAATTCTGTGAAAAAATTTCCCCGTTTGATACCCATAAGAGGACAACAAGTAACCCACAAATGCGTTGCACCATCTTTTAAATGATTTATTTGTAAATTTACGGCCTGATTTTTGCTAATTGGCCGAATTTTTGGAAACTTTAGGCCTTTATAACGGTTCAACTATTATATAGATGGCTCTAAGTCAATCCCTTCAACAGAAATTCCTGCAGAAACTTTCCCCACAGCAAATTCAGCTGATGAAGTTGCTGCAGGTACCTACGCAAAACCTCGAAGAGCGGATTAAAGAAGAACTGGAAGAAAATCCCGCACTCGAACTCGACGAGGAAAAGCATGAAGACTCGCACGATGATATGAAAGACGAGTTCAGTGACGCGGACGAATACGATTCCGAAGCCGACGGCAGCACTGATGATTACGATAACATCGACGTAAGCGAATATGTTCACGAAGGTGACGACGAAGTAGCCGACTATAAAATGCGGGACGATAATTATCCCGAAGACGACGAAAAAAAGCAACTTCCGTTCAAAACGGAAACCAGCTTTTATGATATGCTGTTTGATCAGCTCGGACTGCTGAACCTCGACGAAAAAGAGAAAAAAATTGCCGAGCACCTGGTGGGCAGTATCGACGAAGACGGCTATCTCCGCCGCGAAACTCCTGCGATCGTGGATGACCTCGCTTTCCGCCAGAATATTTCCACCACCGAAGAAGAAGTAGAAGGGCTGATCAGAAGGATCCAGCAATTCGATCCCCCCGGCGTAGCCGCCCGCGATCTTCCGGAATGCCTGCTTCTGCAATTATTCCGTCAGAAAGAAGAAGGCAAGGATGTTGACACAGCGATCCTCGCTATTCAAAAATATTTCGATGAGTTTACCAAGAAGCATTACGAAAAAATCCAGCGTGGTCTTGGTCTGAACGACCAGGAACTGAAGGCCGTTATGCAGCAGATCATCAAACTCAACCCCAAACCCGGCGGAAACATCGGCGAGATCAACAAAGCCGAAAGCTATGTGGTCCCCGACTTTTTCATTCTCAACAACGGCGGTAAACTCGAACTTACGCTCAACGGCCGCAACGCTCCCGAGCTTCGCATCAGCGAAGGTTACCGCGATATGATGAAGGAGTACGACCGTGGTGCCAAAAAAGATAAACGTCAGAAAGAAGCCGTTCTTTTCATCAAACAAAAGATCGACGCAGCCAAATGGTTCATCGATGCTATCAAACAACGCCAGCATACATTGCTGTCGACGATGACCGCGATCATGGATCACCAGCACGACTTCTTCCTCACCGGCGACGAGACCAACCTCAAGCCGATGATCCTGAAAGACATTGCAGAAAAAACAAACCTCGATATTTCCACTGTCAGCCGTGTGGCCAACAGCAAGTTCGTACAAACGGAATTCGGCACCTACCGTCTCAAATTCTTCTTCAGTGAATCATTGAGCACGGAAAGTGGTGAAGAAGTGTCCACACGTGAAGTGAAAAAGATATTGAGCGATCTGATCGAATCAGAAAGCAAAAAACATCCGCTGAGTGACGAACGACTGACCGAAATGCTCCAGGAGAAAGGTTACAATATTGCCCGCCGCACCGTAGCCAAATACCGCGAGCAACTGAACATTCCTGTGGCACGTCTCCGTAAAGAGCTGTAAAGCCGCGCCGCCCCGGGCTTACCGGGCCAGGGAACCGCATACATGAATACCAGACGGTCATTTTATATCATCCTCCTGCTCCTTATTACAGGTTCAGTAGCGCTTGCGCAACCACTTCCGCTTACAGACGCTGATCTGGCCCGCCGCTACAACTTTATTCATCCCGTTTACAACCGCATTTTCAACAGCAATGGCCTGGATAGTTTTTATGAAAAATTATTCAAGCTCCGACAGACAGGAAAGGGCGTTGTTTCCATTGTGCATATCGGTGATTCGCATGTGCAGGGCGATTTTATGACGGCACGCGTGCGTCAGAGTTTTCAGCAATATTTCGGGAATGCGGGCCGCGGTCTGGTATTTCCCCATCGCCTGGCAGGCTCCAACCCGCCGGATGATATTCTCACATCATCACCGGTAAAGTGGCAATTAAACCGCCTCGCACATCCCGAACTTCCCTTGACGCCAGGTATTGGCGGGTTCGTCATACGCAGTTTGGCCTCTACTGCTTCTTTTTCTATTTCGCTCAAGCCGGTCAACGGACAACCGCAGACCTTTACCCAAATCAAAGTATTTGTAGACGATAACAGGAGTAACGGCTGGATACTCGAACCCAATACCGGCGAAGCGCCGTATTTGTTGCGCCGCGAAGACGCCGACAGTCTTAGCTACATACCGGTCCGGCTCGGTATTCCTTCCTCATCCATCACGCTGAGTTCATTGCCCTCAGCTTCTGCCAAAGAATTTTATGGTGTATCGATGGAAAATGACAGCGCCGGAGTGTTGGTACATACCATCGGTGTCAACGGTGCACGTTATGATCACTATGTACAATCGTCTTTGTTCTGGCAGCAATTGCCCGCCCTCAACGCAGATCTTTACATTGTATCGATGGGCACAAATGAAGCGCAACGTTCCGTATTCAAAGGTGCAGAATTCGAGCAACAGGTAACCGCCATGATTAAACGCATCAAAGAAATTTCTCCCAACGCCGCTATTCTCATCACCACCGCGCCCGATTCTTACAAAGGGAAAGTGGCCAATCCGGTTTTGCGTCAACTCAACCAGGCGCTGGCGGCTTATTGCAATAACCAGCAAATAGCATTGTGGGATCTGTTCCGCGTCAGCGGTGGTTCCGGCTCTATGCTACGCTGGATACAGCGCGGCCTCGTTAACCGCGACCGCGTACATTATACGGTAGAAGGTTACCGCCTTCAGGGCGATCTGCTCTGGAATGCGCTTGCTTTGGGCTATAATAGCTGGTGGGAAGGGAAGTTCAAATCGCAGTAGCGATTTGAAATGCGCCCGGCGAGGCCGGGTCCATGTGTAAATGTGAAAATGGATTTCCAGACGCTGCTACATTGTATTTCATTTTACATTTCCACATCCGGCCCGGAGGGCCGGCACATTTTCACATTCTAGAAGGGAAGATCATCCTCATGATCGCTTGTCAACGGCGTATCGTGATAGTCGTCTGAAGGGCTGGCATCAACAGGTCCTGCGCCGCCGGCCAGTTCCACTTTCCACGCTTTTACATCGGTATACCAGCGGCCGTTATATTCGCGGCTTTCAACGTCGAAGGAGATGGTAAGCGAGTTGCCTGGTTTCAGTTGGTTGTCGTTGATCTTGTCGCCCCAGATGGAAACACACACTTTCTTCGGATACTGACCATCGGTTTCAACGATGATATCCTGTTTTTTCCATTCGCCATTCTTTCCCTGACCTTTCTGCAGCGGTAATACCTGCACAAGTTTGGCTGTAAGTTGCATTGACATAGACCGTGTTATTTTGCTGCGAATGTAGGCTATTTCCCGTTTTTCTTAAAACTGCAGATAAATCGGCATCACCGGTTCCGACGATTTCAGGGAGCCATACAACAACACAAACAGGAAGAAGATGACCAGGTAACCGATCAGCGGAATACGTCCCACACGACCGATCAATTTATCTGCATAATTATCCGGAATGGCATGAATGAGATAACCGATTGTCATCATCAGCAGCACGGGCCAGTAGTTGTTGCTGAATGCGCCCCATACGGAGAAGTCGAAATTATACCAGATCTGGCGCAACATCACCATTGCACGATCGAAGTCGGGAGTGCTTTCATCAAAGTCCGCAGATTTGAAAAATACCCAGCAGAAACACACAAAATGAAAGGTCAGTAATACCGCGAGTATGCGTGACAACTTTGTTTCGCGGATGCGGTTGGCCGTCAGCAGCATCCAAACTTTATGTACGGCCAGGGCTATGCCATGCAACGCTCCCCAGATTATAAAATTCCAGTTGGCACCATGCCAGAAGCCACCGAGCAACATCGTTGTCAGCAGGTTCATATTGGCAGCCACTCCTTTCTTTTTTCGCTCGATAATGGCCGGCAAAAGAAAGATCAGGAGGATGCCTGCACTCATCAGCAGCGAGCCGACTACGCCAAACCCAAGCAGGTGAACACCGGCAAAATAGCTCCCTGCAAAGAAGAGCAGCGAAAAGATCCAGGTGGTAATGGTGGCGCCTCGGTTGCCACCGATGGGAATGTACAGGTAGTCGCGCAGCCAGGAGGAGAGGGAAATATGCCAGCGCCGCCAAAATTCGGTGATGCTTTTACTTTGATAAGGCGAAAGGAAGTTGGTCGGAATATGAAAACCCAGCCAACGCGCAATCCCTATCGCCACATCACTGTAACCACTGAAGTCGCAGTAGATAACAATCGCATACGCGTAAACGGCAAACAGGTTTTCAACGCCCGTATAGCGCCCCGGATCGTCAAAGATATAGTTGACAAAATTCAGTGTGATAAAATCCGAGATGACCAGTTTTTTAATAAGACCGGAAATAATCAGGTAAAATCCTTTGGCAAAATCCGTTTCCGTGATCTCGTAGGGCTTGTTGATCTGCGGTACAAAATCATGTGCTCGCACAATCGGTCCCATCATCAGTTTAGGGAAGAATGAAAGGAATAGCAGGTAGTCGCTGAACTTGCGCGCAGGCTCAAATTGCCCGCGATATACGTCCACCGTATAACTCAGGTTTTCGAACGTGTAAAAGGATATGCCGATCGGCAACAGGATATTCAACGGATGAAACCCCGTATTTAATAAGTCATTGGACAGCGAGATAAAAAAGTTGGTGTATTTGAAAGTGAACAGCAGCCCGAGGTTGAACACGATGCTGATCACCAGCAGCGTGGTTTTTTTCGTTTTATTTTTTTGCCGCCAGATGGCATTGGATAAAATGAAATCGACAATTGCCGAAACGATCACGAGTCCTACAAACCAGCCGCTCGCTTTGTAAAAAAAGTAAAGAGAAAAAGCGCAAAAGATATAACGGCGTACGACGTAGTTATGCCGGAACCGGTAATACAAAGCCATGAATGTGGCGAAGAAAAAAACAAAGAACCCATTGTTGAACAACAGCGGATTGGATTCGTCGTAGACGAACTGATGAAGAAAAGCATCAATATCGAACGATGGCATACTTAACTTTTATTTTGGAGTATCACCTTTTTGCTGGCGCCGGCTGTATTTTTCAAACTCACGAAGCAGGTCTTCAAAAAACCAATTGCCGAGTATTTCAGCACCCTGGTGATTAGGGTGTACATAATCTTTGTTTGCTAAGGATGGTTTACGGTTGGCCCAATCCACAATTGAATTTTTTCCGCCCATCGTACTGTACAGGTTATAGAAATACGAACCTGTTTCATAAGCGGTGGTAGCCTGGATCTTCAGCAGGGTATCGATGCCCACGGCAGTAGCATAGCCGTCAGGGTAACGGAATGCGCGGTCTGCTGTTCCGGTAATCAGGAAATCTGCTTTGGGGAAACTACTGCGGAACCGTTCCACTACCGGCATCAGCATGCGCGCGTACCAGGTAAAGTTTTTATCGTTGGCGCGGAACAATACATTCACACCGTATTGAAAAATGATCAGGTCGTAAGGGTTTTCCTGCGCGATTGTCTGCAGGAAATTGCTGTCAAGTGATTTGTATTCATCGCCACGTGAGCCACGGAAAGAGAAATTATCAACGATCACACCCGAAAGCGGTTCAAATGAAACGCCGTAGAGGGGCAAACGGCTGTCGTCCACGTCCAGTCGCAGTTTGCGGGAAATGTCTGAGGCCAGTACGATGCGGTTGAATGATTTGTCGGCGTTGATGCTCACCGGTTGTCCGTTCACGCGTATGGTAACCGGCGCTTCTGTTTTTCCGCAGAGTAAAATTTTCTCCGTAACGTAAGTGGAATCGGTAATTGTTTTATCGGTTACGCTCACCCAGTCGCCTGAAGTAGTGAAACGGTGGCCGGATAAATAGAGTGTGGATTTGTCGCTTGCGTTGCGCAGGTTGTCGTCCTTCCATCCGTTGGAGTAATCGTGTTCGATGGTCTGCCGCAGTTTGTGACCTACAAAATTGATATTGACAAAACCCACGCCTTGTCCGCCGAAATATTCCTGCAGACGTTTGCGGAATGTTTGTGTCAGCAGGTCGTTTTCGATCATGCTGTCACCGAAATAGGCGATGCGGATCTTTTGCTGCTGCCCGTTTTTCAACGCATACAACTTTGCCATCAGGTGTGGCAGCGAAGCCAGGCTGGTGTCGGTTTGAAACCCGGTAATGTAATGAGGTGTGTGGTAAAGTAAAAAGTCCTGTTGTGGTCTTTCTTCAATGATGATGGGTTGGCTGCCACCTGTTGTATCGGACCCGGGTCCGTCGGCGAGGAAGGTGGAATCACCTGTTACCACATCGGCAATCAGGTTCACACGGTCGAACGGACGCCAATGCAAACCAAACGCGTAGCTCACAAGGGAAAAAAACAAATAAGCCGAAACGGCATACACCACAAATAGGAAGACGCGGCGGTTGCTATTCATACAAACACGAAGAAACGATTAGTTAGCCAGTTTATTTCTTTGAATAGCAGTGATTATTTTTTTCCGCCATTCTGCGGGACGTTCCGAATAGCCGGTCTTGCTGATGGCTTCGACCCATTTCCGGTAATCCTTTTCCCCCTTCAATTTAGGATAAAATTTTCTTCGTGCCACCAATTGACAAAATGCCGCATAGGATGCGGCCACACTGGGGTATTGTTTGTAGCGCGTGCGGATGCCATGTGTTTTCTGAAGCCGGTTGCTGCCTACGATGCCAAAATGATTATTCAGTAAACGGGCGTTGCGCGTAGTGCCGGCACCTGATTCGACGATGGCCACTGCCAGGATTACGGAACTCGGGATGCCGTACACGGCTGACAGCGAATCTGCCAACGGCCGGTATTTACTGACATACGCCTTTTGTGCCCGGGCCGGAACGGTTAGCACCATCAGCGCCAGCAGGCCGAGGAAAATAAAAGTCCTGCGAAAAGGCAGCATTCGTCGTTTTTTACGGGGTATACATGCCATGGATGGCGGTAAACCTACAAGAAAATGCCGATTTTTCATAGTATCCTGATGAATTTAGCATCTGATACGTTGCAATTGCGGGGTATTGCTGCTGCCTCCGCCGGAATGATTTATCTTGCGGGATATTTCTAGCATTTTATAAAGAATATGAACACCCGATTGATCGTAAACCGTGACAGCGAACTGGTGGAAGCCAATGAACTTCCGCAGGTACAGTTTTCACCCATCGTGAAAGCATTCGCGCGTTTTTTCTCCTATTTATTCCATCCGGTATTTATCCCGTTGTATACGATCGCCTTCCTGTTGTTCATTCATCCATCAATGTTCACCGGATTTCCGGCGGAAAAAAAAGTGCTGATTTTTATCCAGGCTTTTCTTCCGTATTTCTTTTTCCCCGTTGTTATCCTGCTTCTGCTGAAGGCGTTGAAATTTCTTGACTCCATTCAACTCCGCACGCAGAAAGACCGCATCATTCCGATCATCGCTTGCATGACCTTGTATTTCTGGATCTGGTATGTATGGAAGAACTTACCTGAAATCCCAAGGAGTATTGTTGTGCTTGGGCTGGCCATTTTCGTTTCTTCCATTATAGCGCTGATGGCCAACATCCGCATGAAGATCAGTCTGCATGCTATTTCCATTGGCGTAATGCTCGGCTTCCTCGGATTCCTGGCGCTGGGATCAGATATCAGTTTTACGGTTTATATGATGGTGGCCCTGCTCGTAGGCGGTATTACCTGCACATCGCGCCTGATCGTGTCCGATCATACTACGGCTGAAGTATACCTTGGTTTAATTGCCGGTATTGCCTCCGTGGTGATTGCTGTTTTTTTTACGGTATAAAAAAGGCATTATTAACGCCATAACGCAAGAGCGAGCAGGCCCGTTGGTCTGAAGACCAACGGGGGCGTATGTCTACGAGAGGTACAAATTAGCGCCTTTGTTGGTCTCCCGACCAACAAGCAGTCGGATTGCTTCGACAGGCTAAGGTCAACTTCGTAGATAACGCAAGAGCGAGCAGGTCCGTTGGTCTGGAGACCAACGGGGGCGTATGTCTACGAGAGCTACAAATTAGCGCCTTTGTTGGTCTCCCGACCAACAAACAGGAGTCGGATTGCTTCGACAGGCTAAGGTCAACTTCGTACATAACGCAAGAGCGAGCGGACCCGTTGGTCTGGAAATCAACGGTGGCTGATGTCTACGAGAGGGACAAATTAGCGCCTTTGTTGGTCTCCCGACCGACAAGCAGGAGTCGGATTGCTTCGATAGGCTAAGGTCAACTTCGTACATAACGCAAGAGCGAGCAGGCCCGTTGGTCTGGAAATCAACGGTGGCTGATGTCTGCCTGACAGGGTTTGAAATATTCCGAAGAGTTAGGGTGAGAACATAACATACATGAACGATGTTATTTTTTTCTCAGCAATATTTTCTCTTTGGTAAACTGGAATGCCTCATCGATAAATGCCGTAATGTTCGGCCAGTTCTCTACCGGCTCCCATGATTTGGTATACCATTTCTCGGCCGTGATCAGCACCTTATTATTTTCGGTGCGTGCGGTGGTAACAAAACCTCCCGAAACATTCTCCACCTTGCGGTTAAATTTATCCAATCCTTCGGCTGTAAAACCTTCGGGGATTTCCAATTCAATCTGGTAGCTGTAGCTGCGCGGATAAGGCATGTACACGCTGATCTTCCGTTCGCGCTGGTCGGGTTTCAGTTCCAGTTGCTCGGTGATGAGCTTACCGGCATCCACGATATAATTATTACCGGCTTTTTTCACCCAGCCTTCCATGACAAAATTTTGTTCCATTTCAAACACCGGCTGACCGGGCATTGATCCCAGGGAAATGATCCTGAAATCCTTGAGTTCTTTGGCGGCGGTGCCGTACGAGCTTTCTATTTCGTTTTCGAAAGCTTTTTTCTTTTCGGTACGTGCTTTTTTGATCACGGAGGCTAACTCATCGGCCTGCTTTCTCGATTTTTTATTGCGGTCGTCGTTGATCTCGAGTAATGTTTTGTTTTCTCCAACCGACCAGCCGGCTTCCATGGCCGCGTCTTCAAACAAACCAAGCCAGGCCTGTTGATCCCGGCGTTGGATGCCTGTTGCTTTCTGGTTGCGGTAGATCAGCATTTGCTCGGGATTGTCAGCGTTGAATTTTACGCGAAGCTTTTCCGCCTTGTTATTGTCTTTATGCGAACTCACCGGCAGCTTGATCACTCTTCCTTTGTCGAAATCAATATTGCTGCGTGAAAAATCGAAGTAGATTACTTTAGCCTCTTCGCCCTGGAAGGAAGCCGGGATTTCATTTTCCTGGTAAAGACTGGTGGAGTAGGAGAAGAAACGCTCTTTCTTGCTACCAGCACGTACCATTACGCTCAGGTCTGTCAAATCAAAAAGGTTGTCGCGCGATACACTGTTGCGTCCCGCCACGATCACGATATCGCTGGGGATTTTATATTCTTTTTCCAGCGTGAAAGCAAACTGCAGGCAGCCAAGTATCTGATGATACAGGCCATACTCGATATAAGGTGTAGAGAAATTGGATTCGAGGTCGAAACTGGAATAAGAATCCGTCCACTTGCTAAACCGGTACAGATACGAAATAAGCGAGTCTGTATTATCGGCTTCGGGATGTGCCTTTTTATATTTTTTATACGCGTCGCGGAACTGCTCGCGGAAAGGGGCAAAGCCGCGCGAATAATAAGGTGAGCCTGCTCTTGTCTGCAAAGTGAAAATGTTGGCAGCAATATCTCCAAACTTTGCTTCGATCAGGTTTTCGTATTTCTTCGCCTTCTCCACGCTACCGGGTTTGATGGCCGGAAGGTCTTTACGCACAATACTGCCCGTTGTATATTTTACCCGCACAATAGGGATCTGGCGTGGAATGGAATACCACAACATGTCTTTCATCTTCGGAAGATGGCGGGCTTTCAATACCAGCCGGTTGGATTCTTCTTCTGAATCGTAGGTTACTTTAAAGTCAGGTGCGCCATTGATCGTTTGATATTCTGCAGAAAAACGGCTGTCGAACACAAAGCTCAATTCGTAGTTGATCACCGGATAGTCTCCCGCAAGTACTTCATTCGATTCATCGGGCATTTGATTTTGTGCAGCACTGTTGATATCGTAATATTTTACAGAATAAAAATCAAGGATATCACCAACCGACAGACCGGGGATCGCTATTTTTTTCTTGTTGTTTCTTCCTTCCAGCGCTACCGCTTCGTCCACGTTTATTTTATGAACGCTGCCGTCGGGTTTGATGAGACGGATATTGACAAATGAATAGTTCTTATAATTACCAACAATGGTTTTGTTTTTTTCCTGTAATTCGGTGAAGGTGAGTTCGGAGTATTCGTCGAGTGCGGATTTGTCGTTGAGAAGAATTTTTTCCCGGTAAATATTCAGGAAGTTGAACATGGTGCGTGCACTGCGGTTCACGAAAAAGCTGCCTACTTTTTTGGAGCTGGTCTCGAGGCTGATCTTTTTTGCGAGGATAACAGCGGACTCATTTTTATAAAAATCCGGAACCGTATTGGCTGCAAAAGCCGTATCCGGCGTACCGAAAATGCGTTGCTCGAGTTCGTCGGCCATCTTTTTGTAATCATCATTCTGTGCTGCAACAGACAAAGAGAGAAGGAGGACACAAAGTCCCAGGAAATGTTTCATGCTTGGCTTGGTTTTCTGGTGGGTTTAATTCTTTTCAAAAACGATCTGTTCGCGGTACTTGCCGGCGAGTCCATTGATAAAGGTGTTCCATTTTTCAAAATCGGCTTTACGCAACCAGGTTTCCTTGATGCGAATCTCTTTGCGGTAAATAAGTTTACCGGGTTTTTGCTGATAAGAAATGGAAACGTCGGCGTTGGTATGCTGGCTTTTCAGGTTATCGGGAACGGTTTTAACGCGATAGCCTGCGGGAATATCCAGTTCTATTTCGGTAATGATATGTTCTTTATAAGGAAGCAGGATATCGTGCTGGCGTTTGGCCGCGTCAACGCGAAAGTCGTTCATCTCCTTCCGGAAATCCAGTTCTGCATAAAGTTCTTTGTCGAACGCAGTAATGGCGTTGCGGAAATGCAAATGGTATTGAATGTTGAGCAGGGTATCGGGTGTATTGAAAATGGCGGGTTGCAGATTTTCAATGGCATAATCCTGGTTGCTTTTGGAAAGATAAGAGATCAGCGATTGCTGCATATTGTCTTTCTTGGTACGTTCGATGCTGTTGAGCAGGTCTGAGCGTGATTCGCCTTTGAAAGAAAGTTGTACATCGCCTTTGAGGTCGAGTGCGTTTGCGAAATGCAGTTTGGCCGTCTCCCGTTGAACGTTTTGTTCGGGTGTAGTGGCGGGTATGGTTTCGAGCAGGTAGCTGTCGCCGTTTTCGATCAACACCTGCCGGCCCTGGATGCGTTCGGCGTATTCATTCAGGCCGATATTGGTTTCGGTAGCATCGAGAAAATATTTTTTACCCTTATAAATCCATGCGCAGATCATGTGATTATCTACGGCCATGGAAGGTGTGGAATAATCATAAGCGATATGATTGGTACCGAGCCAGCACACGCGGGCATCTAGGCCGATGGCTTTTAATAATCCGCGGGTGAGATTGGCCATCCCTTTACAATCGCCGTATTGTTTGCGAAGCACATCGCCGGCGGGAGCGGGGCGGAAACCGGCAATACCATCTTCAAAAGCGATGTAGCGGATATGTTGCTGTACCCAATAAAAAATGGCTTTTACTTTTTCCATGTCGGACGAGAGGCCGGCGGTGAGTTCGGTCGCTTTCTTTTTAAGTAGCTCCTGGTCATCCTGCACCTGGCGTACCAGGGATATATACCATTTGTATTGATCCTGCAATGTCTTAAAATAAACGAATTGCTTATTGCCCGGCCTGGCTTCCTGGCAGCGCACAAGGATATGCGGGCGGATATAGGAGCTGCCCGGTGCTCTTGACTCGCGCATGGGTTTGGGAATATTGCTGAGTGTATAAGTAATGATGCGTTCATTATTTTCGATAGACTCGGCCTTCCGGATATCGAAGCCTTTGAAATTATACTCCACCAGCTCTGCGTTCATCCAGATGGGTATGATAAAGCGAACCGTCTTTTTTTCAGTGAGATAGGGTTCTGTGAAATAAACGCTGGTAAAATACTGCGGGTCCTGATGGGTTCTGCGGAGTACGACGCGGCTGGTGCTGTTTCTTTTTTCGAGCGGCAGGGAAAAGTAGCAGATGCGGGCATCGGAATAGAAAATGCTTTCTACGGAATAGTATTCGTAGCGCGGGCGGATCTGTTTGGCTTTGCTGCCGTTAACATATATGGTTACATCGTCGATGGTGGTGGTGGAATCGTACATTTCGCTGAAGGGGATTTCGGTACGCACATCGTTGCAGCGGAAGGTGACGTCATACTCTTCGGCAATCTCAACGCGTTCGCCTTTGGCGGCTGTCTGAAAGCGGAAGGTCTGGATCTTGTTTTCGACGACCACATTGTTGTCGGTATCCTGCGCCTGCAGGCTGGTGGAAAAAAACAGCAAAATGGCCGCTGAAATCCCAGGGAAAAGGCGTTGCATGCTCTTAGTTTTGGTGGACGGAGTTGGTTCGGGTGCAAATATCCGTCAAATAAAGTAAATGGGCCGGGCGGTAAATGCAGGATGGCGGGGAAAAGAAAAAAATCCAAAAAAATTAGCGCCGTGTTGCTAAATGATTTAGTTTTGTACCGTTAGTAAAATTTTTAGGTGGGCGGTAATTAAAGCATATAATTTTGGGACAAACAGCAAAAACTATAGAAATGTCAAGCAATACCAATGCAGAGAAATTAAAGGCGCTCAAGCTTACCATGGACAAGATCGACAAAGATTTTGGTAAGGGCAGTGTAATGATGATGAATGAAAAAGGCGAGGTCACGCAGGAAGTAGTGTCCACCGGTTCTATCGGCCTGGATGTGGCGTTGGGTATTGGCGGTTTACCGCGTGGCCGTGTGGTAGAGATCTATGGTCCGGAATCATCTGGTAAAACCACGGTGGCAACCCATGTTATTGCGGAAGCGCAGAAAAAGGGTGGCATGTGTGCCATCATCGATGCGGAGCACGCTTTTGACAGTTCATATGCCAAGAAACTGGGGGTGGATGTTGATAATCTGCTGATCTCCCAGCCGGATTATGGTGAGCAGGCGTTGGAAATTGCCGACCGTTTGATTCTTTCCGGCGCGCTGGATGTGGTCGTGATCGACTCGGTAGCTGCACTTGTACCAAAAGGTGAACTCGAAGGAGAAATGGGTGACAGCAAGATGGGTCTTCAGGCCCGTCTGATGAGCCAGGCTCTCCGTAAACTGACAGCAACTATTTCGAAGACTAATACTATTTGCATATTCATTAACCAGTTGCGCGAGAAGATCGGTGTAATGTTCGGTAACCCCGAAACCACCACTGGTGGTAATGCGCTGAAATTCTATGCGTCTGTACGTTTGGATATCCGTCGCAGCACACAGATAAAGGATGGTGACGAAGCGATTGGTAACCGTGTAAAAGTAAAAGTGGTAAAAAACAAAGTGGCGCCTCCTTTCCGCGCTGCTGAATTCGATATCATATTCGGCCAGGGTATCTCCAAAACCGGCGAGATCATCGACATGGGTGTAGAACTGGGCATCGTTCAGAAGAGCGGTAGCTGGTTCAGCTACAACAGCGATAAACTCGGCCAGGGCCGTGATGCGGTTCGTCAGTTGCTGCTTGATAATCCTGAGCTTTCCATGGAGATTGAGACCAAGATCCGGGAGAAGATCAAGGAAATGCAGGCTTCCTGATAAGCAGGCTGGTTGTAAAGTAGTTCCACAAACAAGGTAAAAAGTAAAGCAAAGCGGCAGAAAGCTTCATGGGAGCTGTGCGCTTTAGCGATGAAAATCAGCTAAGGGAATAGTTATGTCCGGGCGGGATCGATCTGCCTGGTCAATGCTAATCACCTGAAAAACAACAAAAAATAAGAAAGGATGCCCTCGGGCTTTTTATAAAGAATGTAATGTTTAAACCTTTTTAGGTTTAGATGGGTTAGTAAGTGTCACCGTTCCGTTTTCACGGAGCGGTTTTTTTTGCCCTTCGAGAACCTCAGGGACCGCCCTTCGAGAACCTCAGGGACGGCAATAGATCAATCAGTGAACGGTCATACTCCCAAGCTGCCCTGGTTCGTGTATACACGAACCAGGGGCCGACAATCGAATAAACAGTTGTGGTTTGACCGGAAATTCCCAGCCGATAACCGGAAGCCAGCGGAGAGCAATAGTGGAATCAGGAATAAGTGAATGGTCATACTCCCAAGCTGCCCTGGTTCGTGTATACACGAACCAGGGGCCGACAATCGAATAAACAGTTGTGGTTTGACTGAGAATTCCCAGCCGATAACCGGAAGTCAGCGGAGAGCAATAGGGGAATCAGTGAATAAGTGAATGGTCAGACTCTCAAGCTGCCTTGGTTCGTGTATACACGAACCAACAGCCGACAATCCAAATGCCGCGGACAAGTAATAAGTCACTAACGTAATAAAGCCCCGGTCTGACCCCAAACTCCCGGCGTAGACGGGGGCGGCACGTAAAACTTACTACTTAAAACTTATTAAGCCTCTTTTTGACGATATTTTGACTTTTAGTTTGAACTTGTGGCGAATCCTTTGCGTCATAACAATTCAAAAGTAAAAAGTCAAAATTCAAAAGACCGGCAAGGAGACGAGTGAGACCTAAGAGCTTGTACAAACAACTTATAACTTATTACTTACAACTAACCGCAACTTCTTAACATACATCAACCCGCTCAATGTTTAAACATTATATTTTTGGCTTAATAAATTGATATGACCGCACAAGCTTCCCCTTCAAAAGTCAGTCGCGCACTGCACCTTGTATTCGGCACCTTACTCATAGGTGTTTTTTTTCTGAGCTGGGTGTCCTGGGACGGCCACAAAATCAATGGCGCCGATTTTCCCGGCGGTCGTTTTTTTGAAGTGTCTTCCGCAAGATTCGGTCTTAGCAACCCCTTCCCGCAGTTTGCATGGGTGAACTATATTTTCTGGTTTGCTCCGGCCGCGGCATTGATCGCTTTGGGTCAGTCGGTATTTGGACGTAAACGCTGGTTTTTCTCCTGCCTCGCCGGTGTATTGACCTTGAGCCTCGCCACCGTGTTCTTTCTTTTCACCCGCACGTTGAATATGCTCGGTGCCGTTGAAGATGTTTGGGCCGCCATCCAGCCAGCCTGGTGGATAGCCATGGCAACAGGTGTCGGCATCATCATCACTTCCGGTGCCTTTCCGCTTCCTGGTCGCATTATCATTGTCCTGCTGGGGCCGCTGGCCACCTGGGCCGGGTTCATCCTGATCAGCAGCTATATCGAAAACAAAACCTACGAAAAGACCGACGATATCAAGCCCGCTTATACCGTCAGCGCGCAGGCGCTGCTGAAAGAATTCGAAACCGGTGACAGCACCGCCAATAAAAAATACCTCAACCAGATCGTGCTGGTCAATGGCCGCATAGCCGAAATTCAGAAATCTGCCGATTCAACATTGAATGTCAAATTCGCTGATGAAAACGGATCCTACATTATTTTTCCGTTCGACAAAACTTCTTTCAGCCGTGTGAAAGACCTCAAAGAAGGCGATAGCATCGGCGTGAAAGGCGCCTGTAGCGGAGATGTATACAGCGAGATCCTCGAAACAAGGATCATCAACTTCGAACGTTGCGTTCTCAATCAACCCTGAATAAATAAAACTTAACTAAACAAACAACAAACAAAAATGAAAAGAATCATTCTTGCCCTGGCTCTCGTGGCCCTGACCGGCAGCGCTTTCGCTCAAAAAAAGACCACGTCTTCCGCAACAGTTAGCTTCGATGCTACTACGCCTAAAGACGCATTCCCCAAAGCTGAAAACAAAACAGCTATCGCTTCTCTTAACACCAAGACTTCTGCAGTTGCATTTGAAGTACCGGTGAAAAACTTCGTGTTCCCCAACGCAACGATCCAGGAACATTTCAACGGAGAAAGATGGCTGAATTCCGATAAATACAAAACCTTCACCTTCGCCGGTAAAATCGTTGATCCTTCGAAAGTGAACTTCGGTAAAGATGGTTCTTATACTGCCGACGTTGCCGGTAAACTGACAGTGAAAGACAAAACAAACGACGTTACTGTTCCTGTTACATTCGTGGTAAAAGGTTCAAGCGTTACCGCTTCTTCTTCTTTCGATCTTACACTGGCCGACTATGGTGTAATGGCTGACGGTGAGAAGATCAGCAAAACTCCTAAAGTGAACGTAAACGCTGAGTTTAAGTAAAAACGTGAATGGTGAATCGTCAATCGTGAATAGAAGGCAATACATATTGACGATTCACGATTGACCATTGACGAGGCAAATTTTTGAATTAAAAAAGCTCCCGCATGCGGGAGCTTTTTTATCTTTAGGCCATGAGCACTAGAGTTTTGGGAAGCCGCAAACACATTGCACTGGTAGCGCACGATCATCGCAAAGACGAATTGATCCGCTGGTCCATCCGCAACCGCGAGGCACTTACACGCCATGCCTTGTACGCCACCGGCACCACGGGCTCCATGGTAGAAGGCGCCATTGAGGTAACGGTAACCAAGTTTCTCAGCGGTCCACTCGGCGGCGATCAGCAGATCGGTGCCAGCATCGCCGAAGGAAAAATAGACGTGCTCATCTTTTTCTGGGATCCAATGGAGGCGCAACCCCATGACCCCGACGTGAAAGCACTGCTGCGCGTAGCCGCCACCTGGAATATCCCCACCGCCTGCAACGAAGCCACCGCCGACTTCCTGCTCACCAGCCCCCTGATGACGGAAGATTATGAACCACTGCTTCCCGATTTTTCCGCCTATCTGAACAGGAAAATTACTTCCTGAGTTCTGTGTTTTTTAACGGTTAAAGAAGGCAAAACTGTGGTAAATTGCAGTATGGCTTTCCAGTTACACAGTCCCTATACTCCGGCCGGAGATCAACCCGAAGCAATACGTCAACTTACTGAAGGAATACAAAGCGGTGAAAGGTTTCAGACCCTGCTGGGCGTAACCGGATCGGGCAAGACCTACACCATGGCCAATGTGATCCAGAACGTGCAACGTCCTACGCTGGTATTGACGCATAACAAAACACTCGTAGCACAACTCTACGGTGAGTTCCGTCAGTTCTTCCCCGAAAATGCGGTTGAATATTTTGTTTCCTATTACGACTACTACCAGCCGGAAGCCTATATGCCGGTGAGTGATGTATACATCGAAAAAGATCTCAGCATCAATGACGAGCTGGATAAACTCCGCCTGCGTGCTACTTCGAGCTTACTCAGCGGCCGCCGCGACATCATCGTGGTGGCATCCGTAAGCTGTATTTATGGTATGGGTAATCCCACGGACTACGAAAACGGGATCATCCGTGTCAACAAAGGACAATCCATTTCACGGCAGGCTTTTCTCCATAATCTTGTCAATTCACTTTATACACGCACCACACTGGAGTTCAACCGCGGTACATTCCGCGTAAAAGGAGACACCGTTGATATTAACCTTCCTTATGTTGATTATGGCTATCGCATTACTTTTTTCGGAGATGAAATTGAAGAAATAGAAAGCATCGAAAAGGTAACCGGCAAACGCATTGGTGTAATGGAAAATGCAGCCATCTTTCCTGCTAATCTTTATGTAGCGCCCAAAGACATCATGCAGCAGGTGCTGTATGAAATACAGGATGAAATGGCGGCGCAGGTGGAATATTATAAAGCTTCGGGCAAACTCATCGAAGCGCAACGCCTGAAAGAACGCGTGGAGTATGACCTGGAAATGATCCGCGAACTGGGTTATTGCAACGGTATCGAAAACTATTCCCGCTTTTTCGACCGCCGCCTGCCAGGCACGCGTCCCTTCTGCCTGCTCGATTATTTTCCCAAAGACTTTCTGATGGTGATCGACGAAAGCCACCAGACCATTCCGCAGGTAAGTGGTATGTATGGCGGCGACAGAAGCCGCAAACTCATCCTGGTTGATTACGGATTCCGCCTGCCTTCCGCACTGGATAACCGGCCACTCAACTTTCATGAATTTGAATCGCTGCTGAACCAGGTAGTATTTGTATCCGCTACACCCGATGACTATGAATTGCAAAAAACAGATGGTGTGGTAGTGGAGCAGGTGGTAAGGCCAACAGGTCTGCTCGATCCGCCTATTGAAATAAGACCATCCGTTAACCAGATCGATGATCTGCTCGACGAGATCGATAAAACAGTGAAGAAAGGTGATCGCGTGCTGGTGACCACCCTCACCAAACGCATGGCGGAGGAAATGGACAAATACCTCCACCGCATCAATATCAAATCCAAATACATCCACAGCGAAGTAGATACATTGGAGCGCGTGGAGATCCTGCGCCAGTTACGGCTGGGCGATATCGACGTGCTCGTTGGGGTAAACCTGCTGCGGGAAGGTTTGGATCTCCCGGAAGTATCGCTGGTGGCCATCCTCGATGCCGACAAGGAAGGTTTCCTGCGGAATGAGAAATCACTTACCCAAACGGCAGGCCGCGCTGCGCGCAACGTAGACGGACGTGTGATCTTTTATGCGGATAAGATGACCGACAGCATGCAGAAAACAATTGATGAAACACTGCGCCGCCGCGAGAAACAGATGGCTTATAATATCGAACATAACATTACGCCCCAAACCGTCAAGAAAAGCAAGGAACAGGTGTTTGCCCAAACATCCGTGCTCGATGTCAAAGGCTTCGATCCGGCCAATCCTTATGCCATTGCCGATAGCCAGGATATGATCAGCCAGGCCGCCGATGAACAACCCGTTTACAAAACCATTCCGCAGGTGGAAAAAGCTATTGGTAAAATGCGCAAAGACATGGAGAAAGCCGCGCGGGACCTGGATTTCATGGAAGCGGCCCGCCTGCGCGACGAAATGTTCGCCCTGCAAAAACAATTGGAAGGCATGAAAGTGTAATCGTAATACTACGAAACGCCCTTTTGTATTTTCCCTCTATTTTGACAAATTCCACCCGCCGGAACTTGCGAACCATTATGTGCCGCTCTATCTTGCACATGAAAACCACGGGAATCCAATATTTTTTAAAACCAAAAAATCCAATAGATATGAAACGTCGTGTTCAGAAAATCCTGAATTTTTCTGCATTCAACCTTCTTTTCTTCGCTCTCTACCTGAACTTCATTCACAAAGATCAAAGCGCTTCCATTGTGCCTGTTGTTGAAAACCAGCACAAATCAGCCAGCGTTACAGGTACTGTAGTAGTAGAACACCCCGAAGCATATTTGCAACAAAAGACCGCCGGTCAGCCACTGGCTGCAGGTCAGCTTGCACAGCAGTAAGGATAAATTTTTTTAGCCTCGGCTCTGGTGAAGTTTTTACTTCGCCCTTGCATGATCTTTTTCAAACAAAGCAGAGTTTAGACACGCCCAGCTAATTTTTTAGCAGGGCTTTTTTTTGCCCGGTCGGTTTGTTGACCCGGCTGGTTCGCCGGTGGCTGGTGGAAAGCGCGAAACGGATTACCTTAGCGGCATGGACAAAAGACTCTTTCTGCTCGACGCCTATGCATTGATTTTCCGGGCTTACTATGCACTGATCCGCAGCCCGCGGCTGACCAGCAAAGGCAAAAACACCAATGCCCAGTTTGGTTTTACCAACGCCCTGACCGAACTCATCAATAAACAAAAGCCTACACACATGGCCGTGTGTTTCGATACGGCCGCGCCCACAGAGCGCCACACCGATTTTGCTGATTATAAAGCCAATCGCCAGGAAACACCCGAAGATATTTCCCTGGCTGTACCCGATATCATCCGTATCATTGAAGGATTCAACATCCCGGTTATCGCCATCGACGGATACGAAGCCGATGACGTGATCGGCGCATTGAGCAAACAAGCCGAAGCCGCTGGTTACGAAGTATTCATGGTCACACCCGATAAAGATTATGGCCAGCTCGTGAGCGAAAAAATCAAGATTTACAAACCCGGCTACCAGGGCGGTGAGGTGGAGATCATGGGGCCCGCAGAAGTATGCGCCAAATGGGGGATCAAAGACGTATCACAAGTGATCGACGTGCTCGGCCTGATGGGTGATGCCGTCGATAATATTCCGGGTATTAAAGGGATTGGTGAAAAAACAGCAGCCAAATTGCTTGCCGAATACGAAACACTCGAAAATATCCTGGACAATGCCGATAAGATCAAAGGATCGATGGGCGAGAAGATCAGAGCCGGCCGCGAGAGCGCCATTCTTTCGAAAAAACTGGCGACCATCATTACCAATGTTCCGGTTGTTTTTCATGAAGAAGATTTTTGCCTGAAAGAGTGGGACAAACCAGCGCTCAGTGAAGTGTTCGCCGAACTGGAGTTTAAAACACTCACCAAGCGCTTGCTCGGTGAAGAGTTGCCTTCCTCTGGTACTGAAGAAACAATTGCAAAAACTGCCGCGGCACCGCAGGCTGTGCAAACCGATCTTTTTGGTAATGTGATCGCCGCTCCGGAACCCGCTTCCAAAAAATCAACAGAGGAAGTGCCGGGCATCGCACAACTCATCGAAGGCGGCGGCAACAATATTCACAACACACCGCACCATTACGAAGCATGCACTACGCCGGAAGAAATACAACACCTTGTCAGCAAGTTATCCGATCACACGGAAATTTGTTTCGACACGGAAACAACGGGCATCGATGCCAACGAAGCCGAATTGGTCGGGCTTAGCTTTTCTGTAGTACCCGGTGAAGCGTTCTATGTTCCGTGTCCTCCCGGCAAAGAGCAAACATTGGCCGTACTCGAACATTTCCTGCCACTGTTCGGCAATCCGACAATCACCTGGATCGGACAAAACATCAAGTACGACCTGTTGATCTTGAAATGGTACGGTGTGGAAATCAAAGGCCAGTTCTTTGACACGATGCTGGCGCATTACGTGATAGAACCAGACGGCAAACGCAGCATGGATGAGTTGAGCGCAAAGTATCTTGGCTACGAACCGGTGTCCATTGAGGAGCTCATTGGTAAAAAAGGAAAAGGCCAGGGGACTATGCGCGATGTGGAACTCGAAAAAATCAAGGACTATGCAGCAGAAGATGCCGACATCACCTTGCAATTAAAACAAGTATTTGCTCCGCAGATAAAAGAAAAGGAAGTGGAGCGTTTGTTCAATGAAGTGGAGAACCCGCTCGTGCCCGTGCTCACCGATATGGAATTTGAAGGCGTGAAGATAGATATCCCGTTTCTCCATGAATACTCCCGCGAACTTGAAAAAGATGCAAAGACCGCTGAAGAACGGGTATACCAGCAGGCAGGTGTAAGATTCAATCTTGCTTCACCCAAACAATTGGGCGAAGTATTGTTTGAAAAACTGCAACTCGATCCGAAAGCAAAAAAAACCAAGACCGGTCAGTATGCAACAGGTGAAGATGTGCTGGCCAAATTGGAAAACAAAAGCCCGATCGTTGCCGACATCCTGACCTTCCGCGAACTGACCAAACTCAAATCAACTTATGTAGACGCGTTGCCGGTGCTGATCAACAGCAAAACCGGGCGCGTGCATACCACTTACGGGCAAGCCGTCGCGGTTACGGGCCGTCTGGCAAGCAATAATCCCAACCTGCAAAACATTCCCGTCCGTACGGACAGAGGCAAGGAAATACGCAAGGCCTTTATTCCGCGCGATGAAGAACATGTGTTGTTGTCTGCCGACTATTCGCAGATTGAATTGCGGATTGTGGCGGCCATCAGCGGCGACCCCGCTATGTGCGAGGCCTTTCAGAAAGGAACAGATATCCATACGGCAACGGCCGCCAAAGTTTACAATATCGCAGAAGAAGACGTGACCAAAGAGATGCGGTATAAAGCGAAAAGTGTAAACTTCGGCATTATCTATGGTCAGGGCGCGTTTGGTCTTGCCGATAACCTCGGCATTTCCCGCACGGAAGCCAAAGAGATCATCGATAACTATAAAAAACAATTTGCCGGTATTCAGCAATACATGGACAATACGATCAATTTTGCGCGTGAACATGGTTATGTGCAGACATTGATGGGACGTAAACGCTGGCTGCGCGATATTGGCTCTTCCAACTTCACGGTGCGCGGATTCGCGGAGCGAAATGCCATTAACTCACCCATACAAGGTACGGCTGCCGACATGATCAAGATGGCGATGATCAAAGTGCACAAGATGATGAAGGACGAAGGTTTTAAAAGCCGGATGATCCTGCAGGTGCACGACGAATTGATCTTTGATGTGTACCGCGAAGAGCTCGACCGGTTAAAACCGCTTATTCTCGACGCCATGCAGTCGGCACTGATATTACCCAATGATGTGCCGGTGATTGCCGAAGCAGGAACAGGAAATAACTGGCTGGAAGCGCATTAAACAGCCGTTGTAAGTAATAAGTTATAAGTAGTAAGTATAAACAGCCATAAATTGGTCCTTGAGCTTTTAGCGATTGTATAGGGCTGTTTTATTGACGATTCACGATTCACGATTCACGATTCACGATTGACGATTCACGATTGACGATTCACCATTCACGATTCACTCATGAAAAAACACGCTATATATTATTGCTATGATGCTTATTGCGGCTGGTGCTATGGCTTCAGCCCGGTGATGAAAAAGATCGCAGAAGAATACGCGGAAACCTGTCATATAGAAGTATTGTCGGGAGGAATGATTACCGGCGAATATGTAAAACCGGTGAGCGCGCTGGCGGGCATTGTGAAAGCACATTATCCCATGGTGGAGGAAACGACAGGTATCAAGTTCGGGCAGGATTTTCTCTGGCACATGGAAAATCCGGATAAGAGCGATTGGTTTCCCAATTCGCTGAAACCGGCGATTGCCATGGTTATTTTCAAAGAAATTTACCCGGAGAGGCAGGTGGAGTTTGCTTCGGATCTGCAATATGCACTCAACTTCGAAGGCCGCGACCTGGACGACGATGAAGCGTATCGTCACCTGCTGGAGAAGTATGCAATAGAAGCGGAAATCTTTTATTCACGCCTTCACTTTGAAGCTTACCGCGAGAAAGCCGAAGAGGAATTCGAGCTCTGCCGTCATTTGAAAGTAACAGGTTTCCCTGCCGTATTTATTCAGGCTTCGGATGCCCGGCTTTACCTGCTTGCAAGGGGTTACACGAGTCATGAAACCCTGAAAGCGAGGCTGGACGATGCTTTGAAGCAATTAAATGAGGGCTGATCAAACTGGTGTTCGTCTCCCTAATTTCCTGTTTGGTCTGCTTATTTTAGGCATTCTGAAGGCGTAACGCTACCTTATCGTTTCAAAAACCATTGTTTATGAAACGTATACTGTTTGCCTGCATGGCTACGGCCATGATTGCCACTGCCTGTAACAACGAAACCAAGAACACCGACGCTACAAAAGATTCCAATTCCACTGTGGTGGAAAAAGACAAGCCTGCCGATGCTAAAGACCAGTCTTACACAATGCCGGATTCCGCAACCATGATGAAGAACTGGGAAGCCTATGCCACTCCATCCGATGTACACAAGATGATGGCCAGCTGGGATGGTAACTGGACCAGCGAAAGCACCATGTGGCACGCACCCGGTGCACCACCACAGGTAAGCAAAGGCACTACCGTCAACAAAATGATCATGGGTGGCCGCTACCAGGAGTCCATTCACAAAAGTGAGATGATGGGCATGCCGTTCGAAGGCCGCAGCACCGTAGCTTATGATAATGCACGGAAAGAATTTATCACTACATGGGTAGACAACGTAGGCACAGGCCTGATGGTTATGAGAGGAAAATGGGACGATGCTTCCAAAAGCATGAACCTCAGCGGAACATGTGTGGATCCCAGTGCCGGTAACGGTCGTGAAATGAATGTGAGAGAAGTATTCAGGATAGTGGACGACAACAACCAGGTAATGGAAATGTACGGGCCCGCTCCGGATGGCAAAGAATTCAAAATGATGGAGCTCAAACTCACAAGGAAAAAATAAGTAACTGATGTCTGACGTCCCGCTACAAGGCGGGACGTCAGGCTAATCAGGAATTCGCTACGCCTTTCAGGTTCAGGTTACGGTTGCGCAGGTCCACACCTCCTTCAAGGATAGATTTCATATCGGTCATGTGAAAGGTCCATCCGTTCTTGCATCCCATGTGGTAATATACTTTCCCGCTTTCGTCGGTCGGGATGTTTTCCTGTACAAGTTCTACGATGTGCTCACCCTCTTCTTCATAAAGTCTGACGGTGCAATTACCGGCTTTGCCGAAACTGAAACGGAATAAATCTTTTCCGTTCGTTTCCAGTATCGTTCCGTGCTCGGTGTCTTCATCGGAATAGCCATGCCAGTGCCACTTGTAAGTGTCGCCAACGGACACGGGTTCATCGTCTTTCAGCAATGTACCATCGGGGCGGCGGTATTCACAAGCGCGCAGGAACCAGCGTTCCATGCCACCGCGGGTACTCCAGCAACGGTATAATGTTTCCAGGTCGGCCCTTACAGGAATTTTTACACGAAAACGGCTCCAATCGAAATCCATATAGTTTTAAGTTTTTAAGTATTAAGTAATAAGTAAAACAGCCAGACTGTCTATTGACCTGCCACTATTATCCAACTTATAACTTAATACTTATTACTTATAACTTTACCTTGCTCAGTATGGAAAAATGGACGATCAATACCTTCTCTTCCGCGACGAAACCACGGCCGTTTACGCCGGTCAATGACAGATGGTTTCGCTTCATTGTCATACCCATACTCGGCATTTGCATTCCGCTGGTTTCGGGTATGATAAGGGAGGTTGATCTTTCCGTTAATTTCAACCGGCTGAGTTTCGTTTATACCACGCTGATCTCACTGGTGGTCTGGCAGGGCAACCGCTATCTGCATTTTTCGCTGAGAAGCTATTTCGACTGGTACCGCAAACCCGTACACAAGATCGTTGCCATGCTGCTCACGATCTGTTTTTATACCATTCCCCTTAGCGTATTGATGTTGCTGGGTTGGTATCAATTGTTTGTTCCCGGTCCTCCCGACCGGCAGACCATCATCCTGGCCACACTCATTATTCTCGTATGTGTTATTTTTATTGCCCACGTATACGAAACCGTATTTCTTGTAAAGGCGTCGGAAAATGAAATGCTGCGCAATGAGCAACTCGAACGCGCCAAAGCAGAGGCCGAACTGGAGGCATTGAAGAATCAGATCGATCCGCATTTTATTTTTAATTCATTGAACACCTTATCGCATCTCATTGAAGAAAAACCTTCGCGGGCGCGGCAGTTCAATGATGATCTCGCCGGTGTTTACCGTTATCTTTTACAAACGAAAGGCCGTGAACTGGTTTTGCTGCGCGAAGAAGTACAGTTTCTGCAGAATTATTTTTCCTTACTCAAAATCCGTTTTGAGGAGGGGTTGCAACTTAATTCTTCCGTACCGTGCAACATTTTGGATGAACATCTTGTCCCACCGATATCATTACAATTGCTGGTGGAAAATGCCGTGAAGCACAATCGTTTTTCCGAAAGCCATCCACTGACAATTATTATGAGCGTACGCGATCACACCCTTTGGGTGTACAATCCGATCCATCGAAAAGAATCTGCCGCCACCGGGTCTTACATCGGTCTTAATAACCTGCGAGACCGTTACAGGTTAACCACCGGTATGGAGATCATTGTCCATGAAACCGAAGAGAGTTTTGAAGTAGGGCTCCCGTTATTAAAGATCGGTTAAACAAAAACTATGAGGATTTTAATTGTTGAAGATGAAAAGCCGGCAGCACAAAAACTGGAAAAAGCTGTGCGGTTGGCAAAACCCGATGCAGAAGTAGTAGGCATCACTGACAGCATCAGCGAAACAGTTGACTGGCTGCGGCAATACCCCGTGCCGGACCTGTTGCTGATGGATATACAATTGTCCGACGGATTGTCGTTCCGCATTTTCGAAGAAATAAACCCGGGTTGTCCCGCGATCTTCATTACAGCATATGACAATTACTGGCAACAGGCTTTTGAACAAAACGGCATCGACTATTTACTGAAACCCGTAAGCCAGGAAAAGCTGGGCGCTTCCCTGCGCAAGTATGAATTGCTGCGCAAATTCTTTTCCAACCATCTCGATGCGCTGCAACGCTGGCAGCAGGCAGAACCTGCAGGCGCACATAAAAAAAGGTTCCTGGTAAAACGCGGCGCCGATTATGTGAGTATCCGTACGGAAGACATTGCCTATTTCTATGCTACACACAAAGTAGTATGCCTTGTTGAATCTAAGGGATCGAAATTTATACTGGATCAGTCGCTGACAGATATCGAGCGTCAACTGGATCCGGAATTATTTTACCGGGTAAATAGAAAATACCTGGTAAACATGTCGGCGATCCAGCGCATTAAAACCTATCCGAAAAGCAAGCTGTTGCTGGAATTGCAACCGGCCGTAGGGGAGGAAGTAGTGATCTCACAGGAAAACGTAACGGCATTCAAGGAATGGATGGGGCAATAAAAAGCCCGGCACTAGAAAATGCCAGGCGACATGCACATTAAACTACGAAAAAAGTTAACCGTCTCTGCGGCGTTCGTTGCCACCACCCGGGCGGCGCTGACGGAGTGAAGGTTCAATCTCGTCTTTAAATTTTTTGAATTGGTCCTCTGTGAGCACGGCTTTCAGTTCTTTGTCGCGTGCGTCTATCAGCGGTTCCATTTTTTTGCGGAGCGCATCCATGTCGGGACGCTGGCCTTCGCTGCGCGATTCAGCCATGATTTTATCCTGCTCCGTGTAATACGTTTTGAAAGCAGCGTCAACTTTCGTAAGCACTTCCGCGCTTGGTTTGAAAGCCGAATCTATTTTCTGATGAACGGTTTGTACACGTTCTTCAACAGTGCGGCGTTGAAATCCGCCCTGAGCATTTGCAGCAACTGCCAGCACCAGGCTGAAGGAGGCGGCTAAGATTGATTTTTTAAGCATAGCGGTAAAATGTGAGGTATTGATATTGTGTGTCAACTGTTACTTATTTATGGGCCGTACTATCTGCGGCCTGCGGTCCGCTTTGCGGACGTCCTTTCCGGTTGATGATTTTTTTCAGCAGCGAATCATACCGCGGCAATTGTTCCGGTGTGCAAAGCCCACGCACTTCTTTGAAATGACGGAAGCCCTGTATTTCCAGCGCTTTCTGCCGCTCCGAAATATTTTCTGCACGCTGTTGAAGCAAAGCTTCATCAACGGTGGGCAGTTTTACCAGTTCATAAAGACTGTCTTTGGATTTTTGCATGGCATCGAACAGGGGCTTGGCAATTTTCCAATGGGCAGCTTTCATGTCTTTGTACTGCGCTATCTGTTGCTCGGAAAAACCAACGTCTTTCTGGAGTTGGGTCGCTATGCCGTTTCTTCCACCGGGTTGCCCCTGTGGTGGTGGTGCAGCATCCTTTCCGTTTTTATTACAATCCGGCTGACGGAGAAAATAAACAACGACTGCAATATTCGTCAGCAACAAGAATGCAATGATGAACAGCAAAGTCCTGTTTTTCGAAGCATTATTCATTACGGTTCAGCATTTACATAGTCATAAGATGTGGTGGCAGCAAGCAGGCTGGTTTCATCGTAGGAATTATTATCCTGCGGTGAGGTGATCGCAATGCGCGACGACTCCACCGATTTTTCTTTATTCACTACGATCACTGCATTAAAGATCAGCACCAGTATCAGCGTGGATACGGTTACTACGGGACGGGCCACAAATGAACCCAACTGCTCCCAGATCGTGCGTCCTTCTTTTTGCAGACGGGCTTTCACCCGCGTGTAAAGAAAAGGAGCCGGCGTGGCGCGGCGGATGCCATCAAGGCTGTCCATGATCTCTTCTGTGTCTCTATGCTTTTGCTCACTCATGACTATAGTTTTAGACGTTATTTGTCACACAAACCTTTGTGTCATTTCATTATTTTTCTTCTTCCAGGTGTTTACGAAGATTGCTCTTGGCACGATGCAGCAGGGATTCCACCGACGACACCGATGTTTCCATTACATCGCTTACTTCCTGATAACTAAGCCCTTCTACTTTATTCAGCACAAATGCGATCCGTTGATTTTCGGGCAGCAGATTGATAGCATGAAACAGGGCGGCGGCTTTTTCTTTTTTGTCCAGTGCTACGCCCGGGTGGTTAAAATCAGGCGGATGGATCACCACTTCATTGTCTTCACCAAAGAGGCTTCTGATAAAGCCGAAACGTTTCTTTCGTTTTTTCTTTCGTTCGTGATCCAGGGATTTGGTTACCGCAATGCGATAAAGCCAGGTGGAAAATTTAGCATCTCCCTTAAACGAATGGATGGACTGGTACACTTGTACGAACACATCCTGGGTGATGTCTTCGGCATCTTCTGCCTGCTGCACAATACCCAGCACCGTGTTGTAAACCATATTCTGCCAGGTATCAACGATGATACGGAAGGCGGATTCGTCACCTTCTTTCAATCGCTCCACCAGTAGCCTTTCATCCAACGTGCATGTTTTAGGAGAACGATATTACACTTTTTTCTGTTCCGTAGCTCGTAGTACTATCAGAACATCATCGGCGGGGGACCATCACCTCTCGGGCGCTCACCACCACCGCGACCCTGACTTGCCGCACGGCCTTTGCCGAAGTTGCGCAGGCTGTACGTAAACGTCAGCATGAAGTATTGCTGCAACACATTGCTCTGCGAATCGATGATCTCATTGTTGGAGCCTACTTCACGATAAATACTCTGGTTCTGCTTCAGCAAATCGAACACCGACAATTTCAGTTCTGCTGCGCGACTCTTCAGGAATTTTTTACCAACCGCTGCATTCCACAACCAATAGCTCTGGTTGAATCCGTCGGACAAGCCGGAGTAGGATTGATTGCTCACGTCATTCTGAACAAACCATCCGCTCTTCGATAACAGGTTCAACTGGATGCCGGCCGCCTGATTGAGGTAGCTGGTATTGCTGCTGGTCACCGTATTGCTGTGAACGGTATTGTAGTTGGCATTGTACGACAGGTTGAAATCAATGTATTCACTGATGTTGCTCGCCAGTACGATGCCGCCGCTATAGGTATAGTTGTTGGTGATGTTCTCTACATTATTCAGCAGGCCGGGCAGGCGTGAGTAACTGAAACCTGCATTCAGGTTCAGGTTTGTCTTGATCACTTTAATAGGCTGACTGAATGTAAAGAAGGTACGCAGGCTTTTATATCCATCCAGGTTTACCGGTTTGGTGAGCTGTGCATTGGCGGCCAATACACTTCCGGGCTGGATTACCGAGTCCTGGCGCGCGATAAACGTGGCATTGCTGATATAGTTCTGCTGCGCCTGCAGGAATATGTTGGCAAAGAAACTTTGTCCTTTCTGTGTATTGGTGAAAATGTAGCGCGCCGTTACAAAGTGATTATAAGATTGTTTCAGGTTGGGATTGCCGACACTTTTACGCAACTCGTTGCTGTTGTTTACCACGTCCTGCAACTGCGAGATGCTCGGGAAGTTGGTACTTGCACGATAGAACAGGTTGATGTTGCTGCGCTGCCCGATCTTTTTGCGCCAGCGGAGATTCGGCAATACATTGGTGAACGATTGATTCACATTTGTCACGGTCGGGAACGTGCGGTCGCTCTGTAATACCGAATGCTGCAGGTTTACACCAACAGAAAACTGGTTGTCGCGGCTATTGCCGAGACGATAGGTCAATCCGCCGTTTTGCGTGGTAACCGTGTTATCGAATTGGTTGGAAAGGGCAGGGATGAACTCCGTGTATTTGCCTCCCAGTTCATCAAAACCAAAAGTCTGCTGATCTGCTTTGTTTTTCGTGTAAGAAGGTTCGTAGCTGATCTGCAACTGGCTATTTTGTCCCAGCGGTTCCATGTAAGAGATGTTACCGGACAATGTATAACCGCTGGTAGGATTATCGGTAAACTGATTCTGCAACGAATCGCGGATACCACCGGTTTCAAAGAAACGGTAATTGGCATTGCTGTAAGTTTCGCCGTTGTTTTTATTCAATGTTGTATTGAAACCAACGAAGAGCACGCGGCCGCGTTTGGCAAAGGAGTGGCGGTAGAAAATGCTGTTGCGCAGGTTGTAGCCGCTACGCAGTACGTTTCTGTCGCTCGTTGAAGTGTTGGCCGTATCGTTGGGCAGATAAAGCGTGTTTTCAAAAGCGTTGGTGATTGATCTGTTCTTTTGAAAGTTCAGGCTTGGAATAATAGTGATCGAATTGTTGGAGTCGATATTGTATTGCAGGCGCATGTTGATGCGGTGATTGTAGTTCTGGCTTTCTGCGCGGTTGAACTGGTTATTCTCGCGGGTGCTGTCTGCATTCAATGGAGTGGTAGTACGGGTAATATTGTCGTTGATGTTGCGGCTCTGGTTAAAGAAATAGCTGGCCTGTACATCTACTTTTTTGCCCCACTTATCGGTGAAGTTGATACCTGCCGCGTTGGTGCGGCTGATACCGGCCTGCTGGCCTACCTGGAAGTTGTCGCCTCCAAATCCGCCACCACCGCCACGATTGCCTCCGCCTCCGCGATTGCCACCGCCGCCACGGCCGCCACCACCGCGGTTATTGCCCCTGCTGCTGGTGAGGCCGAGCAGATCCTGTGCACCAAAGTTTTGCTGGTTGATATTATTGAAATTGCCTACGAATGAAATACGGCGATCGCCGTTGAACAGGCTGATATTACCTCCGGCCTGGTAGCGGTCGTTGGTACCATAGCCTGCGAACACGCGGCCGAACTGTCCGTTCTTGATACCGGATTTGGTAACGATGTTGATGGCTTTAACGGAATTGCCATCGTCAAAGCCTGTTTGCTGCGCCTGATCGCTCAGCCGGTCAAATACCTGGATTTTATCTACTACTTCGGAAGGAAGGTTGCGGAGCGCTGCGGAAGCATCATCGCCAAAAAAATCCTTGCCGTCGATGGTTACTTTTCGCACCTGTTCGCCCTGTGCAGTCACTGTTCCGTCTCTGTCTACGGTGATGCCGGGCATCTTTTTGATGAGGTCTTCTGTGGTGGCGTCGGGGTTCACTTTGAACTGGCCGGCGCTGAATTGGGTGGTATCACCTTTCTGTACGGTAGCTGCTGCGGTGGACGTTACGGTCACTCCGCCGAGCTGAACAGAGGTTTTGGGGATAAAAAGAGTACCGAGCTGGAGGTTGGTAACCGAGTCATTTAACGGCACAATCTGGCGGTAACGCTCATAACCGATGGCGCTTACTTCGAGGTAAAAGCTGTCCAGCGCCATGCCATCGAACCGGAAAGAACCGGTGCTGTCGGCAAGGGAATTGTACTGAACGGTGGAGTCGCGGGCACCTTTAAGTAGCACTGTTGCACCTGCTAAAGGTTTATTATCAATAAGATCGAGAAGTTTTCCGGTTACAGACTGTGCTTTGGCGGCCACTGAAAAGATGAGGCCAATAATCAAAAGTTGAAATCCCTTCATATAAACTATTATTCCCTATAAGACGCCATGAAGGACAGTTTCTTTCGGCGGCGGCGCTAAATATCCCGGTTAACTAAGTTTTTCCTAAAATAAAAGATCAGGGGCTCAGGGGGCGTTCATTTGCCAGAACTCATTTATCTTGCACGTCCTTAACATATTAGAATTATGGAATATAGTAAACTCGTAGCCGTTAGCGGTTTGCCCGGACTGTACGAACTGATCAGCAGCAAAACAGACGGAGCCATTGTGCGTTCATTGGATGACCAGACAACAAAATTTGCCTCTTCCCGTATACACCAGTTCTCACACCTGGAAAGTATCGAAATATATACCATCCGCGATAATGTGAACCTCGTGGAGGTATTCCAGGCAATGCAAAAAGCAGGTGGTCAATTGCCCGATGTAAAAGACAACGGCGCGATCAAAAAATACTTTGAGTCTGCCTATCCCGATATGGACTTCGAGCGCGTATACGGCAGCGATATGAAAAAGATGGTGAAATGGTTTGAAGTGCTGCAGAAAAATAACGTAGAACTCAAACTCTCCGAGCCTGAAGAAGAAGAAACTGAAGAAGTAGAAGAAGCGCCTGTGGAAGAAAAGCCAGCGAAAAAGGCTGCGAAGAAAAAAGAAGAAAAAGAAGAGGCCGCCGAAGAGAAGCCTGCAAAAAAAGCCGCTAAGAAGAAAGAAGACGGCGACGAAGAAAAGAAACCTGCGAAAAAGGCAGCGAAGAAAAAAGCAGAATAATTCAGCTCATTACATAAGCAGAGCGGGTGGCCGAAAGCTCCCGCTTTTGTTTTTTCAGGAAAAAAACAAAGAAGTCAAAAGTCAAAAGTGAATGGTGAATAGTGAATGGTGAATAGTCAATCGTCAATAGGTATGTTGTTCCTTTTTCGAATTTTGACTTTTTCCGGGCTGTTGTACTTATAACTTACTACTTAAAACTTATAACCCTACGCCTTATCCCTTTTACCTAAACAAGAAGCCTTCAACGAACGTTATATGACTACAATGAACGCAGACATACAAAAACTTCCCCGCCACTTTTTGCCCGCTGACTTTACCGTTACTGCATGGAATACGCTGGAGCCCTACTTCACCGATCTCCGCGACCGTAATATCGGTTCGGCGGAAGAGCTGCAGCAATGGTTGAAAGATGCCAGCGAACTTGAAGCCGTGATCAGTGAAGACGCTTGCTGGCGCCAGATACGCATGACCTGCGATACGGAGAACAAACAACTCGAAGAAGCTTTCAACTTCTTCATGATGGAAATACAACCGAAAATCCAGGAATGGTCGGATCTGCTCAACCGCAAGCTGGTTGAAAATCCTTTTGTAAAAGACCTCGATCAGGACGCATATTTCACCTACCTGCGCAACGTGCGTAAGAGCATCGAACTGTTCCGCCCGGCCAACGTGCCGCTGCAGGCCGAACTGAACGTGGAAGCACAGAAGTTTGGCATGGTGGCCGGTAAAATGACCGTGCAGGTGAACGGAGAAGAATTCACCTTACAACAGGCAGCACGTTTCCTCGAAGATTCCGACCGCGGATTGCGTGAGGACGTTTACCGCAAAATAGCCGATCGCCGTTTGCAGGACAAGGAAACACTCGATGAACTGTTTACCTCCATGTTGCAGAAGCGTCACCAGATAGCGGTAAATGCAGGATTTGATAACTACCGCGATTACCGTTTCCGTGAACTCGGCCGCTTTGATTATACCAAAGAAGATTGTTTCAAATTTCAGGAAGCGGTAAAGCTGCACGTGATGCCGCTGGTAGATCAGATCTATCGTACCAAAAAGAAGCAACTCGGTCTGGACACGCTGCGTCCCTGGGATATAGACGCGGAACCGGCCGGTACACAGCCGCTTCGCCCGTTCCGCACCGGCGAAGAGCTGGTAGAAAAAACCATCGATTGTTTTACCCGCCTGCGTCCTTTCTTCGCGGATTGCCTGCGCAAAATGAAAGCGCTTGGTCATCTCGATCTCGAAAGCCGCAAGGGCAAAGCGCCCGGGGGATATAACTGCCCGCTTGCCGAAAGCGGCGCGCCGTTCATCTTCATGAATGCGGCCGGGCAGCTCGATGATGTAACCACGATGGTACATGAAGGTGGCCATGCCATTCATTCATTCCTTGCTCATCCGCTCGAGCTCAACGGGTTCAAAGAATATCCCACGGAGATCGCGGAAGTAGCCAGTATGAGCATGGAATTATTCAGCATGGATCATTGGGATGTATTCTTTGATTCGCCGGAGGAACTGCGCCGTGCACGTACACAGCAACTCGAGCGTGTGATCACGATCTTCCCCTGGATCGCTACGATCGACAAGTTTCAGCATTGGGCCTATGAACATCCGCAGCATACGGTTGAAGAGCGCCGCGCGAAATGGTCGGAGATACTGAACGAGTTTACCTCTTCAGAACTGGATGTTACCGGACTGGAAGAATACCGCGCTTATGGATGGCAGCGGCAATTGCATTTGTTCGAAGTGCCGTTTTATTATATTGAATACGGAATTGCGCAACTGGGTGCTATCGGTCTGTGGCAACAGTATAAAGCGAATCCGGACAAGGCATTAGACAATTACGAACAAGCGTTAAGTTTAGGCGGAACCCGCACATTGCCGCAGCTTTTTGCCGCTGCAGGCCTGGTTTTCGACCTTTCACCGGATCATATCCGCGGCTTGATGCAGTTTGTGGATCAGGAGTTAAATCACCTGGAAAAATAGCCGAAAAATACCCAGAAGATGGTAGGTCAATAATTCGGAAATTTGGCAGAGGACTATTACTTTTACCGGGTATTATTGATAAAGATTATACGACTACACCAGTAGTCTTCACATAGCTACTAATCAGAGCCTTAACCTAAGTCGCCGTGTTTCCACACGGGGGCTTTTTTATTTAATGTGTAAATGTGCCCTTGCAGGGGCCATGTGAAAATGTGAGAAATGCTTTTTTCATTTTCACACTTACACATGGTCCCGTCTGAAAGACGGGCACATTTACACATTTTGCCAAAGGCAAATCATCTCTTACACTGTCTGCACACTCCCTCCGCTACAACCTCAATATGTGATAAGGCATAACCACGTGGTAATTTGATATCGGGTGTAACTACATCATCCAGGCAAAAAGTTTGTTTGCACTGCTGGCAGATGAAATGCACATGATGATCATGATGATGACCTTCGGAACAATTGTCTTTGCATAAAGCATACCGCACGGCATTATCGGCTGTGGGAATCGTATGAATGATCCCTTTCTCCGTGAAGGTCTGAAGTGTGCGGTAGACGGTTACGCGATCAAAACGCTCGCCGGCTTTCTTTTCAATATCACCATGCGACAAGGCGCCATCATTGCTGAGAAACAACTGCAGGATCTTTTCGCGGCTGGCGGTAAGACTGAGGCTGTTGCGCTTGAGAATATTGGTAATATCTTCTTTCATGACTTGTTGCTGTTTACTTCTTCAAAAATTTTTCAGCATCGCTGATCAGTTCTTTTACTTCGGCTTTCTTCAGGCCGTCGTAGATCTTGCGCACTTTCCCTTCGCGGTCCACGAGCGCCCAGAATTGGGTGTGCATGAAATCGTCCTGGAAATTCTGCAGGTTATTGGCCGGGTCATCGATCGAATAACTGAGCCGCGCCATATTGTAAAGGCTGTCTTTGCGCCCGGTCAGGAATACCCAACGCTTCGTGTCCACTTTCATGGAATCCGCGTAATGACGCAATACTGCGGGAGAATCCACTTCCGGCTGGCAGGTATGCGATAAGATCAGAAAGTCGGGGTTTTCTTTGAAACGATCATATACCAGCCGCATGTTGTTATTCATCATGGGGCAGATGCCGGGGCAGGTAGTAAAGAAATATTCCGCTACGTACACTTTCCCTTTCACATCTTCATTGGTCACAGCAATACCGTCCTGGTTCGTAAAGCGGAAAGGCTTTACTTCACTGATGGGATTTACTTTGCGTTGACCGAATCCCGGGATCAATGCCGTCAACATAAAATAAAACCCGAGCATCAGCGCGCCGAAAAACAATCCGTATAATAATTTCTTTTTCATATCCGGGGTCAATTGTGACTTGTCAATAGTGAATAAAGCGAGAACAATCTCCTGGCGCTTTTGTTGATATTCACGCAAACAGGCGGTGTTGAAAACAGAACCACCCTTTTTTTGCAAAGTTAAGCCAACTGAAACGGAAGACCTGCATTTTGGCATTTTAACGAAACTCCTGCATATCTATTTTGCAACATTGTTGCTTTTTATGTATTTTTGCTGTCCTTTATGAAATTCAGGATCAATTGGGACGCATTGGGTATCGGGGCTTCATTGGCCTGCGCGATCCACTGTGCGCTGTTGCCCCTGGTCATGAGCAGCCTTCCGCTTTTCGGCGTCAACATCATTGATAATCATTACTTCGAAGCGGGAATGGTGCTGCTGGCACTTATTGTGGGCGTTTATTCATTGTATCACGGTTATCGTCTGCATCATCACCGCCAGTTGCCGGTTATTTTATTTTCCGTTGGAATGGCGCTCCTCATTGTCAGACTTCTTTTCGCGCATCACAATCACTGGCTGCTGATCCCTTCGGTTGGTTTCATCGTGGCCGCGCATTTCCTCAATTTCCGTTATTGCCGCCAGCATGATCATGCGCATGAGGAAGATTGCAATCATTAAATTCAAAATTCAAAAGGCAAGTGGCGTGAATCGGGAATCGTGAATCGTCAATGGTGAATAGCTTTGCGCCTTTGCCTCCCTGAGGCCGATACTTCGGCATCCCGAAGGGTTCACGCAAAGACGCCAGGAAGCCGGGACGCAAAGAATACATAGTACCTAATACTTATAACTTATTACTTAGGCCGAAGCTTCGGCCCGAAGTATCGGCCCGAAGTATCGGGCGGCTGTTTATCTTCGCCGTATGAAAATGCAAACCCTCCTCACCGCTCTTTTGTTGTCCGCCGTGCTGCACGCACAATCAGCGGATGAAAAACAAATACGCACCACGCTTGACCGGCAGACGGCTGCCTGGAACAGCGGCAACCTCGAAGCGTTTATGGACGGCTACTGGCGAAGCGATTCCCTTATGTTCATTGGCAAGTCGGGCGTTACCTACGGCTGGCAGAATACGTTGAACAATTATAAAAAAGGTTATCCCGATACCGCCGCCATGGGCAAGTTGCATTTCGATATCATCCAGGTAAAGCGTTTATCGGTGATTTATTTTTCTGTGGTAGGAAAATGGCATCTCGCCAGATCGATTGGTGACCTCAGCGGACATTTCACCCTGCTGTTCCGCAAGATCAATAACAAATGGGTGATTGTTTCCGATCATAGTAGCTGAGTGCCGGTTGATGCGGCTGCTGATCTTTTTATTTTAGTAAGAAAAATAATAAAAGCAATAACCTGCATCGTCCTCATTTCAGGTCATCAGTTCTTTTGTTTACTCTGCCGCATACCGTAACTTCCCCCTATGAAAAAATGCGCGCTGTCACTCCTTGCTTTCCTGCCTGTTTTGCTTTTTGCCCAAAACATTCCCTCCTGTGATCTGCTGATCAAAAACGGTAAGATCATCGACGGCACGGGCAACAGTTGGTACTACGGCGACGTGGCCATCAGCAACGGCCGCATTATTCAGGCGGGCACGGCCTTAAAGTTCAACGCCGCACGCACCATCGATGCAACCGGTCTGATTGTGGCACCCGGCTTCATCGATGTGCATACACATATAGAAGACGATGAAGTGAAAGACCCTACCGCTGCCAATTTCATTTACGACGGTGTTACCACCGTGATCACCGGCAATTGCGGCTCTTCCAATGTCAACATCGGCAAATACCTGCGCTGGATCGATTCCTTGAAGTTATCCGTCAACGTGGCTTCGCTAATCGGGCACAATGATGTGCGCAAAGCCGTCATGGGAAGAGCCAACCGCGATGCTACGCCAGCCGAATTGGAAAAAATGGAACAACTGGTCGACAAAGCCATGAAAGATGGTGCGGTCGGCCTTTCTACCGGACTCATTTATATACCCGGTACTTATACCAAAACTCCCGAGATCGTTTCACTGGCCCGCGTTACGGCCCGCTATCACGGTGTTTATGCCAGCCACATGCGCGATGAAGGCGATAGCGTTACCGCGGCCATCGAAGAAGCGCTCACCATTGGCCGTGAAGCAAATATTCCTGTACAGATTTCGCATTTCAAATTAAGTGGTCAGCAAAACTGGGGACGCAGCCGCGAAACCGTCGCTATGGTGGAAGCCGCGCGCCGCCAGGGGATAGAAGTGACCATCGATCAGTATCCTTATACCGCCAGCAGCACTTCCATCAGTACGTTGATCCCTGATGAAATCCTGGCCGACGGACAAGACAGCATCCGCGCGCGGTTGCAGCGCCCCGAAGTGCGCGAGTACGTGATCAAAAGCATGCTGGCCCGTTTGAAAAAACGCAAACTCAAACATTTCAATTATGCCGTAGTGGCTTATCACGCTGCCGACACTTCTTATAACGGAAAAAGTATCGAAGAAATCAATTTACTCAAAGGCCGCAAACACAAAGCCCGCGAAGAAGCCATCACCGTACTCGATATCATGATCGCCGGTGGAGCCAGTGCCGTATTTCACGGTATGGGAGAGGAAGATGTAAAACGCATCATGCAATATCCTTTTAACATGTTTGCCAGCGATGCTTCGATCCGCGTGCTGAATGCCGGCATGCCGCATCCGCGTGGCTATGGCACCAATGCACGTGTATTGGGTAAATATGTGCGCGAAGAAAAAGTGATTTCACTCGAAGAAGCGATCCGCCGCATGACCTCCCTGCCGGCACAAAAGTTTCAATTGCATGAACGTGGTTTGCTTCAGCCGGGCTTTGCTGCAGATATCGTGGTGTTTGATGAAAAACAAGTAAACGATGTATCCACGTTTTCAAAACCACACGCTTATTCCACCGGCTTTCATTTTGTGGTCGTCAACGGCCAGGTGACGGTGGACCAGGAGAAACATACCGGCGCCCGGTCGGGAAAGGCCTTGTACGGCCAGGGAAAAACCCTTTAATAATCAACTGTTATCAGTTGCGCGAAAATCTGAACGTGTTATTTCGGCGGAAAAGCTTGCCGGGAATGAATTTTTTTTCCTTAACTTACTGTACTCACAAGCCATCAGTCAGTATTTCCTTCATTCCTAAATGAAAATTTGTATGCAAACCTCAAACGAAAAAAAGCAACCCTTTTTTGCACGTTTCCTGGAAAACCAGGACAAGCAGACAAACCCTGATGGCCGCGTAACTTCCAGCGAGCAGCAGTCCGTAGAAGCATGGATAACCAAGCCATGGCTCGACATGGAGCAAACGCAGAAGTATCCCTCGGACGGCGACGAAATTTAAGCCCGGGTAAACAACATCAACACTTATCTGTCTGCGTACGCAGCACGGACAAATTCACTCGTTCCCAATTTTCACTAACGTAAAAAAATGCGAAACATGGAAGAAAAAAAGCAACAGCCCTTTTTTGCAAAGTTCCTGGAGTCACAACACAAGAATGTGCCGCAGCCGCAGGAAAATGCCAACGGTGAACAACTGGAATCATCCATCACAAAACCGTGGCTGGATCATCACGATGAAACACACAAATACCCTTCCGACGGCGACGAAGGAGGTGTATAATCATTAACGTCAACATGCAGAGGCTGCCGGTCTTTTCCGGCAGCCTTTTTACTTCACGGCTGCCCCTTTATGATCCTTTACATCACGCATTCACAAGACACCTATACGATCGATATTTTCAAAGAATATCTCGAACGCCGCCATATTCCCTGCTTCCGGCTGGATACCGACCAACTGGCTACCGGCTACCGTTTTGCATATTCCGATGAAAAAGGTCAGCCTCGCAAAATGATATTGACGTCTGCAGGCGGAGCAATAGTCGATCTCTCACAGGTAAAAGCCGTATGGTACCGCAAGATCTGGCACCTCGATACGCCCGAAGCACTCGACGAAGATTTTCTCGCCATCTATCGGCAGGAATATAATACCGTATGGCAATTGCTGGTGGATGAATTGAAAGACCGTCCATGGATCAACGATTTTCATCATGCTCAATATGTGATAGACCGGAAAATGTATCAATTGCAGAAAGCAAGAGCAGCCGGCCTTGTTGTTCCTGATACGTTGTTCACCAGCGACGAACAGGCTGTCCGTGATTTTTATCATCGCCACAACGGGCAGGTGATCATGAAACTGCACGGCGGACTGCAACGCAATATGCATGGGCGCGGTGCTTTTTTCCCGGCAACCTTTTTGCAGGAAGCAGACCTTGCGGGATTGCAATCGCTGATTTACTGCCCGATGATTTTTCAGCAGGCCATCAACAAGGCTTATGAATTGCGCGTAGTATATATCGCCGGCCGTTTTTTTACCGGTCGTATCGATACAGCCATTGTTGCTTCGCAATACGGGGATGGCTCGGCTACCACCGACTGGCGCACGCATACAGGAGCATCCCGGTGGCAGGCCTATGAGTTGCCTGGTCCGTTAAAAGAAAAATTACATGCGCTGATGCAATCCCTGCAATTATCTTTCGGCGCCATCGATATCATTCGCCAGCCGGATGGCGAATATGTTTTTCTGGAAGTAAATCCGCAGGGCGAATGGGGTATGCTGCAACGCGATCTGCATTATCCGATCGCTGAAACAATTGCAGATTTATTGATGGAGAAGGTGGAAGGCGTAAGGTATAAGGCGTAAGGATCGGGGAGAGGCCCTTGTTGGTCTCCGACCAACAAGTGTTCGGAAGATTTTAAAACCTGTCATCCTGCATCACGCCACCGTTGGTCTCCAGACCAACTGACCTGCTCATCCTTGCGTTGTGTACGAAGTGGACCTTAACCTATCAAAAAAACCTGAGGCTTGCTTGTTGGTCGGGAGACCAACAAGGGCGCTAACTGGGAGACCATTAAGGGTGCCAACTTATACCTTAGCCCGAAGTGTCGGGCCTTACACCTTATACCTTCAGCCTTTATAAAAAAAGTAATATGAGTAAAAAGAAAATTTTAATTGTCACCCATAGCCGTGATAACGAATGCATCGGACACGTAACGAGATTCCTGGAAGAAGCCGGCGCAGAAGTGGTACGCTTCAACGTAGACCTTTATCCGTTACATCATACACTGACCACCTCTTATGTTGACGGTGATTGGAAAATAACCCTGCATACCGACGGCGTGGCGCACGAGCTTGAGTCCCTGCACGCCGCTTGGTTCCGTCGTGCCTACAATATCACGGGTGACCTGAAAGACATCCTGGACCGCGAGTTTTACCAGGCCGCCGTTGGCGAGATACGGCAAACGATTTTTGGTATGATCGAAGGGCTGCGTTGCTATACACTCGGCCGACCCGCAACCTATCGACGCCTCGATAGCAAGGAACAACAACTATTGGTGGCCCGCGAAGTGGGTTTGATGATTCCTGCCACCTGCATCAGCAATGATGCAAATGATATCCGCGCGTTCATGGATCGCGTGGGTGGCCCCGTGATTACCAAAATGCAAAGCTCTTTTGCTATTTATAAAGAAAAAACGGAGCATGTGGTATTTACCAATCAACTCGAGGCCGCTGATGCCGATGACCTCGAGTCCGTGCAGTATTGCCCGATGGTATTCCAGGAAAAAATTGAAAAGAAAAGAGAATTGCGTATCACGATAATCGGGGAAAAGGTTTTTGCCTTCGGTGTTGACTCGCAGCAAAACGAAGAAGCCAAATTGGATTGGCGCAAGGAAGGTGTGGCACTCATCGACAAATGGGAACCTTTTGCTTTGCCTCAAGAGATTCACCAAAAATTATTGCGGCTCATGTCCATTCTCCAAATCGAGTATGGCGCTATCGACATCATCATCGATCCGCAGGATAATTATTATTTCCTCGAGGTCAATGCCGCCGGCGAATACTTCTGGCTGGACAGGCTTTGCCGGCACGAGATTTCACAGGCGATCGCCGGTTGGTTACTGGCGCAGGGAAAGAATTGATCAGTAGTTCAACAATTTTTCGATGCTTTCGCCGAGGCGTGATTTGGCCATGAATCCTTTTTCCAGTTCTATATTGAAGGGGATAGGTGTGTCCCACGAAGCGCAACGCATCACGGGTGCATCGAGCCATTTGAAACAGTGCTCGGCGATCCACGCCGCTATTTCTCCGCCAATGCCACCGGTGAGTGTGTCTTCGTGCAGCAGCAACACGCGGCCCGTGCGGCGCACCGCGTCGCGGATGGCCGTATAATCCAATGGCAGTAATGTTCTGAGATCGAGAATGTCGATCGATATTTCGGGATGTTCGGCTGCATAGTCTTCCGCCCAGTGTACGCCACTTCCATAGGTGATGATGCTGATCTCGTCGCCGCTTCTTACCTGGCGTGCTTTACCGATCGGCACTTCATATATTTCATCCGGAACCTGCCCGCTCACACTTCTGTAAAGTGCTTTGTGTTCAAAGAATAAAACAGGGTTGGGATCATTGATCGCGGCGATCAGCAATCCTTTTGCGTCGGCAGGGGTGGAAGGGTATACTATTTTCAATCCGGGTGTGTGCACAAACCAGGCCTCATTGCTTTGGCTGTGAAAAGGACCTGCGCCCACACCACCGCCCGTAGGCATCCGCACAACCACATCCGCATTTTGTCCCCAGCGATAATGGATTTTCGCCAGGTTGTTGACGATCTGGTTAAAGCCTACGGTTACAAAATCTGCAAATTGCATTTCCATAACGGCCTTATGTCCTTCCAGGCTTAAACCCAATGCTGCACCAACGATGGCGCTTTCACAGATGGGCGTATTACGTACGCGTTCTTTACCAAATTCCTGTACAAAGCCTTCGGTGATCTTGAAGGCGCCTCCGTATTCGGCAATGTCTTGTCCCATCAACACGAGATTCGGGTGCTTAACCATCGATTGCTGCAATCCCTGGCGGATAGCATCGATGAACCGGAGTTCGGTAGACGGTTCGTCTTCCATGCCGGAATGATCGAGTACACGTGCACCGGGTGCGGACTCCGCATATACATCATTTACTTCTTCCTCTTCATCCACGGGCATCGGCGGTGCTTCGAAACCTTTTACCAATTCGCTTTCTATTTTCTCGCGGAATCCCTGACGGATTTCATCGCGGAGTGTTTCCGTCAATACGCCTTCTGCGACCAGGTATTGCTCAAAATTATCGACCGGGTCTTTTTGTTTCCATAATTCGAAGAGATGCGGCGGTACATATTTGGTGCCGCTGGCTTCTTCATGTCCGCGCATGCGGAAAGTGATGGCTTCGATCAGGTAAGGTTTCTGGTGTTTAATGCAATAGTCGCGCACACCGCGGATGGTATCATACATCTGCAGAATATTGTTACCATCTACCTGCACGCCTTCCATGCCGTAGCCTTTGGCCCGGTCAACGAGGCTGATGCAGCGGTATTGTTCGCTTGTAGGCGTACTCAGTCCGTAGCCGTTATTTTCTATGAGGAAAATGACGGGCAGGTCCCAGACGGCGGCCACGTTGAGCGCTTCGTGGAAGTCGCCTTCGCTGGTACCGCCTTCGCCGGTGAAGGCCAGTGATACTTTAGATTCCTGACGGAGTTTATGTGCCAATGCCACACCATCTGCAATAGCGAGTTGCGGACCGAGGTGGGAGATCATTCCGCAGATATGATGCTCTTTATTGCCGAAATGGAAACTGCGTTCGCGGCCCTTGCTGTACCCGTCGCGGCTGCCCTGCCATTGTTTTACCAGTTTATCGAGCGGCATATCGCGGGTGGTGAATACGCCGAGGTTGCGGTGCAACGGCATGATCCATTCATCTTTATCCAGCGCCATGGTAGCGCCAACGGCAATGGCCTCCTGGCCGATACCACTGAACCATTTGCTGATTTTTCCCTGGCGCAGCAGGACGAGCATTTTTTCTTCTATCATCCGGGGCCATAACAGCTTCCGGTATATGTCGAGCAATTGTTCTTTGGAGAGATCCTTCCGGTCGAAATTCATGGAAACATGCTTTGCGGGTAAAATTAACGTAAAAGGGCGTGGGCTTTACGGAGCGGGGAAAATATTCCGCTTAACCAACCATTTTTCGCAGGTTATTGCGGGTACTCTCATTGGGTAGCGCGTTGCTGCAGATGCGGCATAGTTTTTTGCTTTATGTTTACACTATGCAACAATCCCGAGCCTGTTTGCTTTTCGTTTTTACGTCGGTCCTGCTGATAATGGCCCTTTCGACGCCGATGTCTGTTTCTGCGCAACGCCGCAAACCCGTGCCATTCGACAGCAGCTATTACCAGACCTATCCTAAGCTCATCACCGGCCGGGTATTCTTTTCACAGAAATATACCAGTCTTCGCCTTCGCAATACCGATAACAACCGGACGCTGCACTATCAACCCAATAATGCTTTGAATGCGGGCGTGGGCGTGACCTACGGCATCCTCACATTGAACGTGGGCGTTCCCCTGCGTTTCGTGGATCCGGACAATAAAGACAAAGGCAAAACGCGTTCCCTCGACCTGCAATCGCACATTTATGCACGCAAATGGGTCGGCGATATATTCGGACAATTTTACAAAGGCTACTACCTGCGGCCGAAAGGAAAGGCGGCGGCTCCGGATGAGGCTTATTATACGCGACCCGATCTGAAAGTACAGATGATCGGTGGTGCGCTGTACCGTCTGTTCAACTCCCGTCAATTTTCTTACCGCGCCGCATTTTTGCAAAATGAATGGCAGAAAAAATCAGCAGGTTCCTTCCTGTTAGGTGGTGAAGTATATTATGGCACTATCCGCGGCGACAGTGCGCTGGTGCCTTCGGAATATGCCGATGTGTTTCCGCAGCAGGACGTGCGCAAGGCGCGTTTCTGGGAAGTAGGACCAGGTGCCGGCTATGCTTACACCTGGGTACTGAAAAAACATTTCTTCCTTACAGGCTCCGCTACTGTCAATGGCGACCTCAGTTTCATTAAAGAATTTGAAGAGGACAATACAAGCCGTACACGCGTGACCTTCAGCCCCAACCTTATTTTCCGTGCGGTAGTGGGCTATAACAGCGATACGTGGACCGCCAATATTTCGTGGTTTGGAAACCGCGTGTCTGTTGGCAGTGCAACGGATGATTACCGCTATATTGTTTCCACGGGAAATTACCGCCTTACGGTTGCAAAGCGGTTTAATCCCAAAGGTATTTTGCGTAAACGTCTGCGCAATGCAGAAGAGAAATTGCCAATCATCAGCACAGAAGGTAAATAACCTTATACCACTACCAGTTCATAAAAATCTTTCTCTACGAGATAGCGGTTGGCCAGTTCCTGTAATTCCTGCGGCGTGATGCTTTTGATCGTTTCAATGGATTTATAGAAATACTGATCGTCGAGTCCGTTGAGGATAAGATTTTTCCACCTGCCGATGATCTGGAAAGGTCCGTCCAGGTCGCCGAGGATGCTGCCGATCATGAAGTTTTTAACCAGCGACAGTTCTTCATCATCTACCGCTACTTCGCGCAGTTCCTTCATTTCCTTGTATACTTCCGCAATGGTGGCTTCGCAAACTTCTTTACCTGCTTCGGTGCTGATCATCCACGCAGAATCATGAATGTGGTTGAGCAGGTAACTGTGAATGCCGTAGGTATAACCCTTGTCTTCACGGATATTGCTCATCAGCCGCGATCCGAAGAAGCCGCCGAATAAACTGTTGAGCGTTTGCACGCGGATAAAATCGGGGTGATGACGATTCGGGAATTCGCGCGCGATGCGGATAGAGCCCTGTACACCATCCGGATCGTTGCTGATGCGGTATTTTTTTTCGGTTGCCGGTTGCAACGCGTGTGTGGGAAGGGTCACAGGCTGCGTAGGCAGATCACCGAAGTACTCATTGAGCAATGCTTCGAGGTCGGATGGCAATTTGCCTGCGGCGAAAATAATAAAACGTCCCTGCTGGTAATACCGGCGATAGAATTGCAACAGCTCCTCGCGGTTCAGGGTGTCGAAATCTTCATCTCTGGTATAACGGCCATAGGGATGTTCTTCTCCGAAAAGGTATACATCGATCAGGCGTCCGGCTACAAAATCGGCTTTGCGAAGGTTCACTTTCAGTCGCTGCTTCATGTTTTGCTGGTAGATGGATAATTCTTCTTCCGGCATTTGCGCGTCGGTCACCAGTTCGCGTACAACGGGCAGCAGCTCGCGGACGTGTTTGGTAAGTGTGTGCAGGGAAAGCGTGGACGTTTCATTGTAGCAGGCGCGGCTGAGATGCGCGCCGTAATATTCAAAATGTTCGTTTATCTGGAAGGCATTGCGCTGGCGGGTACCATTTTTCAATAAAAAATTGGTAGTGGCCGCTACGAGGTTTTTCTCTTCAAACCAGTTGCCTGCATAAAAGACGAGTTCCAGCGACATGAGTTCTTCGGCACCGGCATTTACACTATAAACTTCTACTCCGTTTTTAAGCGTCCATTTTTCGCAGGGTTGCAGTTTGGGATTAAAATCGACGGCATCTACAATTACGGGAGCTATGGATCTGTCTGGCATGTTGTTGATTGAAAGGTAACTTACTGTTTGGCGTAATAATAAAGCGTGCTGCTGTTTTCGGGGCGGAACAGGATCCTGCTTTCCTGCAGAATATCGGCAGCGGTTACGGCAGCGTATCTGTCGAGCTCCTGGTTCATGAGTGCGGCATCGCCGAGTATTTCATAATAAGCGAGGCTGCCCGCGCGGCTCATCACGCTCATGTCTTCGAAAGCGATCATGCTTTCGGTTTTGTTCTTCACTTTCTGGAGTTCAGTGTCGGAAACCGTAGCCGTTTTCATTTTCTCGAGTTCTGCCTCTACCGCTTTTTCTGCCTGCTCCATCGTTACACCTTTTACCAGCTTTCCGCTGATGCAGGCGAGGCCGGCATCGGTGCTGCCGAAATGAAAACACTCGATATTGCTGAACAACCGTTGTTCTTTTACCAGCGATTGATACAACCGGCTGGAAGCGCCACCTCCGAGAATGTCGGTGAGCAGATCAGCGATGTAATAACGCTTGTCGAGACGTGAAGCCATGTGCCAGCATTTGTAGAATGCATCGACAGGAACGGCCGCATGCATTTCTTTCTTGCGCGCTTCGGTTTGTTCGGGCTCCTGCGGCAGGTGGCGTTCATATTTATCCCCGGCGGGGATATCACCAAACCATTTCTCTGTCAATGTTTTTACCTGTTCGGTCGTTACGTTTCCGGCAACCACCAGCACCGCGTTTTGCGGACGGTAATGTTTAAAGAAAAAGGCTTTTACATCTTCGAGTTTTGCGTCTTCGATGTGGGCCAGTTTTTCCCCGATGGTCATCCAGCGGTAAGGATGTTCTTTATAAGCCACGCTGCGCAGCGTGTGCCACACATCTCCGTAAGGTTTGTTGAGATAATGTTCTTTGAATTCTTCGCAAACTACTTTTCGTTGTACTTCCAGGCTTTTTTCATCAAAAGCCAGCGACAGCATGCGATCGCTTTCGAGCCAGAAAGCTGTTTCCAGGTTTTCCGACGGCAGGGTGATATAATAGTTGGTGAGATCGTTTGTGGTGTAAGCGTTGTTTTCTCCGCCGGCCATTTGCAATGGCTCGTCGTAATCGGGAATGTTCACGGAGCCTCCGAACATGAGGTGTTCAAAAAGATGGGCAAAGCCGGTGCGGTCCGGATCTTCATCGCGTGCGCCCACGTCGTACATCACGTTCATCACGGCCATCGGCGTGGACGTATCCTGGTGTACGATTACGCGAAGCCCGTTGGAAAGTGTAAATCGATCAAATTGTATCATGGATGTATTTTATCTACTATTACTTTTTGTGTGTATTGCTGCTCACCGTTGCGCACGGTGAGCAGGTATAATCCGCTGTTGATCTTTGTCAGCGGAATGTTGATCAGTCCGGCTTCTGCCTGGTAGTTCATCTGCATTTGCAGGCGGCCAGTCATGTCGGTCAGTTTTATCTCAACCGGGGTATTGACGTTTTCTGTCAATTGCACGCTCAGGGTATGGCGGGCAGGATTGGGATAAACGCTCATTTTGTTGACAGCCGGAATATGAACGGTGAAAACTTCGCTGTACGTGAAGCGGCCGTCCCTGTCTACTTTTTTGAGGCGGTAAAATACTCTTCTTCCGCGAAAAGCCTGAACCGACTCGGTAAAATGATAAGCAGGCAGGCCGGTAGCCGATACCTGGCCGATGAACGTAAAGCTTGTGCCGTTGAAACTTTTTTCTACCTCATAACGGGAAAGATTGCGTTCATTATCAACTTCCCATGTTAAAACAATTTTATCGCCGGTTAGTTTACCGGAGAACAACAGAATATCTACGGGCAGCGCGCCGAGTCCCGTGCAGGTATTGTTCCAGACAAGGTCCACAAATTCCGGATGATCCACATACGGGTTGCGGTTTCCCTGGAAATTGTATCCGCCGTTGTTGCGGACAATTTCTTTGTTGCTTACCGGATCCTGCCGGTGCCATTTGATCATCAGCCGCAGGTAATTTATTTCCACGCCGGGGAAAGTGGCCGCTGTCAACGTTGCGGCGCCTTCGGTGTTGTAATTTTTCCAGGTGCTGAGGTTGGTTTCATAGCGGGTGACCATATAGAGATAAGCGCGCGCTACATCCCCTTTGTACTCATCAATTGGTTCAAATACTTCTCCGTTGATGCCGGCAGTGGCAGAAGTGCCAAGTTTGCTAAGGTTGGACGAAGTATAACTGGCGGAGGCCACCACACCGTATTTGTGATTGGACCGCTTGTTATTGACCCAGCCATCAGTCGGGAAAATATGATGATAATCGGTGATCGCGGGTGCGGCATCGTTGAACCAGCTTGCGGGGAAGCTGTGTTCGCGGTTATAGCAATCGGCTTCACTGTCGTATTGGCCACATTGATCGCTGCCCGGCGTATAGTAATAGTTGGCCGTGCCATTGGCTTTGAAGGAATACATATCCCAGATCACGTTGCCGGCACCGGCAGGATTAGGAATGACATCCGTGCTCAGGTATTGTGTCCAGAGATCGCCGTAAGTGCGCGGAGAGTGGCCGCTGGTGATGATCGTGGAAAGTTCGGTTTTCAATGCCTCACAGGTTTTACCGGTAGTGGTGGAATAATAACCCGCAGGTTCACCGGTGGTGTTGTCATTGGTGGAGATGGTGCCGTTACCTGAAGTGGTATTGTAAAGAGGTCCGCCGGTGCAACTGAAGCCGCTTACCGCAAATACGAAGAAATAATAAGGGGTGTTGGGGCTGAGGCCGGTGGCCGTGAAACTGGTGCCTGCGCCAAACTTCACAACTGTTCCGCTGCCAAACGCAGAACCCGGAGCATAACTTGTCATAGCCGCGGGTATGGCACCCAATGTTGCGGAAGAACTTTGCACCACCAGGTAACCATCAGCACCTGCAACGGCAGCAAAACTGCCGCTCACCGTACTGGCAGTGGCATTCAAGGTAAGTGAACCCGGACCTGCTGCCGGTGTGGCACAAACCGGCGGTGCACTGGTCGTTATATTGCCGCTCAGGGGAGTCGTGGTAAGATAAAGCGGACCCCCGGAGCAATTTTGATTATTAAGTGCGAAAACAAAAAAGTAATAAGCAGTGGCGGGACTCAGGCTATTTACGGTAAAAGAAGTGGTGCTGCTGTTGGCCACCACTACTGCATTGCCAATTACATCTTCCGTGGAATAAATATTGCCGTTAACGGGAAAGCCGGTCAGCGAAGGTGCCGTACTCATCAACACGAGATACTGATCTGCGGCGGGTGAAGCTGCGGTAAAAGAAGCGGCGATACTGTTTTGCGTAACGGAATTGAAAATGAGTGATTGTGGTTGTGCTGTGGGAGTGGTGCAGGCCTGTGCCGCGTAGCCCGTCCATACCACATCATCCAATGCAATACGTGTAGTGGTCGAGGCATTGCGGAATTCCAGTTTGAAATTGCCGGCGATATTGATACCTGATATCGTTGTTGATTGGGACGTGCCGGTGACGGCAGCTGTTCCGACTTGTGAATTATTCACCCAAACCTGGATGCTTGCGTTGGCGTCAAAAGGCAGGCGGTGACGAAAAGTAAGGGAGCCGATGCCTCCGGGGATGCCATCGCACGAAACGATGCCATTGCGATAGCAGATGGCTTTATTGCCGCTGGCTGTGGCCCATTGGTCTGTGCGGGAGTCAGTGGCAGACCAGGGAAGTCCGTTGTCGCCCGTCCATTGACGAAGGGCATAGTTGCCCTGGTTGGTGGGAATGTTGATAAAGGTCTCGCTGCCCTGGCACCAGGCCACGATTGCAGTGAGGGCGGTGAAGGCAAGCAGAAGGAGTTTTTTCATAAAAAGCAACATTTAGACACGCGCCGGTAGCGGGTTGCGGCCTGCGCAGCGACAAAGATGGGAGGAAAAAATGAGGTAAAAAAAAGAAGCCCGGCCTACCGGATCCGCTTTATCGTGAACTCCACCGTGATGAGTTGCCCGTTCCGGCGAAGCAATAATTTGATGTGCTGACCTGTCGCCTGCAAGGCCACTTTATACTGGTTAAGGTTCTGGGAAAAATTATTGTTGATGGCCAGTACATGGTCACCTTCCTTGATTTTCGCCCTGTCCGCGGGTGAGCCCGGCGCCACATCGCCGACCGTTATGACGCCATTGATGAGATAAAGTTCAAGCCCGGAATACGCATAGTCGAATGGTTCTTTGAAATGCGTATTGGGGATGAGGTAAAACTCTCTTTTAGGGTAATTAAGAATGCAGTTGAACCGCCGCAGCAGGTCGTTGCCGATCAATCCGCCCAATTGCGGATACGACGTTACGTTGTTCTCATCATCAAAAATATAAACCGGCACGCGCCGGAAGCGGTAGGGGCCGAGCCGGAACTCTTTGAGCAGCGTCATTTGCATATCGATCTTGCCGCCAACGCCTTCGCCTTGTTTGGGATAAAACTTCCGCTTGCGTCCGAGCAGGGTGCTGTCCTTGATGAAGTCGGAGGAAAAGAGGACACATAATCCCGCGCCTACATCGTATAAAAAACGGGAGTTGATCGGGCGTTCGTCGCGGACGCGGGCCGTGATCAGCGGAAGATTGTTGATCTGTGGTTTGAAAAGGGTGCCGCCCCTGGGATAGCGGATTATTCCCGGGCTGTAAAAGTCAATGAACAGGCTGTCGTAATTGATCTGTAAGATGTACCGGCTGAGGATGGAATAACCGATGATGCCATCGATCTTTTCGCCGTACACTTCGGTAAGGATACTATAATCGTTGACATGAAAATTCAGGCTGTCGATAGTAAGGTCGTCGAGGGTGAGGCTGCGGTTGTGCAGGAAACCGACTCTTCTCATACCGGCAATGCCGCGGATCGTTTTTTCGGGCGGGCCGGGCTGCAGGCCGAGATAAACTGCCGTAGACGAATCCAGCGAAATGCCACTGCTGCCGGTGTCGAAAATAAAACTAAGTGTGTCGGTGAAAGGTTCGAGCCGGGCTCTGAGCACCACCACGCCGCCGGTGAAAAGTCCGATAGGCGTGCGGCTGAGGAAACGGGCTGGTGGTTCCACAAACTCCTCCTGTGCAGCCACGGGGCTACAGGGCCAGTTAAGCCCAAGAAACATAAGCAGGTAAAGCAATCGCGCCGGCATGTGGTAACCGTTTTTTGACAGGCATACTCAATTTAAGCTTTTTCCCCCGCCCGGCCCCGGGTCATCAACCGACGGCAAATAATGCCCGCCGGACGGCAGCTACGCAACCTTTCTGACGTCCTTTTGTTTTACATGGTATAACTTTGCAGCCGATAATCCCGTTTATGCAATTGGAAGAACTTTATAAGAAAGCTGCCGGCTTCGGCTTCCTTTCCGTTGAGGAAGGCGTATATCTGTATCACCATGCACCGCTGGCCGATCTGATGTACATCGCTGATGAGCTGCGCAAAAAACAGGTGCCGCACGGAAAAGTAACCTGGCAGATAGATCGTAATGTGAACACCACGAACGTGTGCATTGCCAACTGTAAATTCTGCAACTTTTTCAGAATACCGGGTCATGCGGATGCCTACATTACCGATATGCCCACGTATCGCCGGAAAATTGAAGAAACACTCCGGTACGGCGGCGATCAATTGCTGCTGCAGGGCGGTCACCACCCCGAACTCGGATTACAATTCTATGCCGATACCTTCCGCCAATTGAAGCAGGAGTTTCCGCATGTAAAACTGCACGCACTCGGGCCGCCCGAGATCGCACATATCACCAAACTTGAAAAAAGCACCCACCACGAAGTATTGTCAGCCCTTAAAGAAGCGGGCCTCGACAGCCTGCCCGGTGCCGGCGCCGAAATACTGACCGACCGCGTACGCCGCCTCATCTCCAAAGGGAAATGTGGCGCGCAGGAATGGCTGGATGTGATGCACGAAGCACACAAACTGGATATCACCACTTCTGCCACCATGATGTTCGGACACGTGGAAACGATCGAAGAACGCTTCGAACACCTGGTTAGCATCCGCGAAGTGCAAAGCCGGAAACCCGAACATGCCAAAGGTTTCCTGGCATTCATTCCCTGGACCTTCCAGGATGTGGACACATTACTGGCAAGGATCCGCGGCGTTCACAACCTGACCACTCCCGACGAATATATCCGCATGATCTCGCTCAGCCGCATCATGCTGCCGAATGTGAAAAATATCCAGGCAAGCTGGCTGACGGTTGGTAAGCAAACGGCACAACTGTGCCTGCATGCGGGAGCCAACGACTTCGGCAGTATCATGATCGAAGAAAATGTGGTAAGTGCCGCCGGCGCACCTCACCGTTTTACCTATAAAACCATCCAGGATGCGATCCGCGAAGCCGGCTTTGAGCCGCAACTCCGCAATCAGCAGTACGAATGGCGCGAGATACCACAGACGATTGTGGAGCAGGTGGTCGACTACTGAGGCATAAGGATAAGGGATAAGGTGTAAGGTGTGGGGTATCGCTGTTCTTTGCGCCTTTGCTCCTTAAGCGCCTTTGCGTGAAATAGACGCGCCGGCCCCGCAAAAAATATTTACTATTGACAAACATTTCTCATGACAGGAACACAAAGTCCTCAACCCGATGCAAAATCATTTAGCTGGTTCAGAAAAATTGGTTGGGCAGAAGGAGTTTCTTTTCTCGTGCTTTTGCTGATCGCCATGCCTTTGAAATACTGGGCGGATATGCCTAAGGCAGTAACCATTGTGGGCGGGCTGCACGGTGTGCTGTTCGTGGCTTTCGGTATAATGGCACTCGAAGTAAAACGCGAGTATAAAAAAAGCTGGGGCTGGATACTGAAAGCCTTTGTCGCCTCCATCATTCCATTCGGTACGTTTGTAATGGAAAAACAATGGAAGAAGGAAGAAGAGGCAGCGGTTAATAGGTGAATGGTGAATAGTGAATGGTGAATGGTGAATAGTGAATGGTCAATGGTCAATGCTTTTCGTTCCCTCCTTACGCCCGATACTTCGGGCTTCTACCGGCTGTTTACTTATAACTTACCACTTAGCACTTATAACTTATTGTCAACTATGGAACCAATATTGTTCAGGGAAAAACAATACTTCCGCGGCCGTCACACTATTCCTTTTTATGTGCTGTTATTGGGGTTGACTCTGTTGTTCGCCTACGGCATCTTTCAGCAACTTGTTTTGGGGAAACCTTTTGGCGACAAACCCGCAACGGATGGTTTACTCATCGCCGGCGCCCTGCTTCCTCTTTCCCTTTTATTGCTTTTTCATTTTTGTTTTTTAGAGACACAACTGACGCGCGAAGGCGTGTACTATCGCTGGAGTCCGTTCAGAAAAAAATTCCATTTCATCCGCTGGTCTGATCTGAAAAAGGCAGAAATGCTCGACTATGGCTTTGTCGGATACGGATGGCGGCTGACAGGCCACGGTACCGTTTATACACTGGGTGGCAAGACCGGTCTCCATCTGGTGAAAAAATCCGGCAGCCGCCTCACGTTGGGTACACGGCAGCCTGAGAAAATGCAGGAGGTGCTTATGCAGGTGAACAGGGCAATAAGTCAATAAGTGAATGGTGAATATATTTTGTATCCCTGGTTCGTGTTTTCACGAACCAGCATTGAGACACCACAAATGTTCGGAAGATTTTAAAACCTGTCGTTGCGTTATGTACGAAGTTGACTTTAACCTGTCAAAGCAACCTGGCGCTTGCCCGTTGGTCCGGAGACCAACAAGGGCGCCAACTTATATCTCGCGCCACCATTACGTTTAACAAAGCACTAAAGGCTGTTTTAACTTAATACTTATTACTTAATACTTATTACTTAATACTTATTACCTAATACCTATGGCCGAAGCTTCTGCCCGAAGTATCGGGCGGCTGTTTAACTTACCTTCCCGTATGCGCGATTTCCGTTTAAAAGTGTTTCAGGCCGTAGCCGCTCATCTCAGCTTTACCAAAGCCGCAGCAGAACTTTTCATCACACAGCCTGCCGTTACCCGGCATATCCGCGAACTGGAAGAAGAACTGGGCGTTAGTTTATTTGAACGCAAAGCCAACCGCGTTCAACTTACGCAGGCAGGCGATATTCTGCTCGCACATGCGGGACGCGTGTCTGACATCTACAAACAGATCGATTTCGATATCAACCAGCTTCGTCAGCGCTTTGCCGGCGCCCTGCAACTCGGCGCCAGCACCACGATCGGGCAATACGTGTTGCCCTCGATGCTTGCCGGATTTTATCAGGCTTATCCCGATGTAAAGCTTTCGTTACTCAACGGCAATACGCAACAAATAGAAGCCGCACTGCTAGATAAAAAGATCGAGCTCGGTTTTGTAGAAGGCAAAACAAGAAACACCCAACTCCGGTACACAGCTTTCCGGGAAGATGAACTGGTAGTCGTTGCGCATACACAACAACCTTTGGCCAAACAGGTTTCCCTGTCGCTGAAACAACTGGCCGCTTTGCCATTGGTGTTGCGGGAACGTGGCTCCGGTAGCCTGGAAGTGGTGGAGCATGCACTGGCATCGCATGATATGCGGCTCGACAACATGAACCTTGTAATGCATATCGGCAGTACGGAAGGTATTAAATCTTTTCTGCGTCATACCAATTGCCTCGGCATCGTGCCGGTAGCAGCTTTGCAGCCGGAACTGGCCGGGAAAGAATTCCGGATCATTCCGGTGAAAGGATGGTCTGTCCCACGTACTTTCTATTTTGTTCACCTCCAGGGCAAGCCTTCCGGTTTGTCTGCCACACTACTTCAGTTTATCCGCAAACGTTATAACAGAAAGTGATCACGCATAACAAATGTGTATAGGGCTATGCGGCAGGGTCGTTGCAATTTTGCAACATGAAACGGAACCATTTTCTTTTTACCGCAGGTTTGCTTTGTTGTCTTTTTCCTTTCGTGTCTGCACCGGTTGCTTTGCTCGCGGGTATTTTCATTGTTTCAATTGCGGGCCATCCTTTTGAACAGCACAGTGCCGGGATCACGCGTTTGCTTTTGCAGATATCTGTTGCGGGTCTTGGTTTCGGTGTGCCGGTTACGGCTGCCTTGCAAGCCGGAGCAGCAGGCTGGTGGCTGGCTGCAGGATCAGTAGTGGTGACATTGGCAGCCGGATGGTTTGCCGGACGTCTGTTTCATCTTCCAAAACGTACAACGGCGTTGGTTGCTGTAGGCACGGCTATTTGTGGGGGAAGCGCTATAGCGGCCACGGCGCCGGTTATTAAAGCGCGTGAAGAGGAGATCGCCGTTGCCCTGATCACGGTGTTTATTTTGAACGCAATAGCACTGGTGGTTTTTCCCTGGATAGGACAACTGTTATCATTGACGCAGGAGCAGTTTGGTTTCTGGGCAGCTATTGCCATACACGATACGAGTTCTGTTGCGGGCGCCGCACAGAAGTATGGAATGGTTGCTTTGCAGATAGCGACAACCGTTAAACTGATACGTGCATTGTGGATCATCCCGTTGACGGCTGGCATAGGTTGGATAAAACACCGCACCCTCAAAAGTTTACGCGTGCCATGGTTTATGCTGGTTTTTGCGGTTGCGGTTTTGTTAAACGCCTGGCTGCCGCTGCCTGATTTTTTTACCAAAGACATTGTAGCGGTGTGTCACCGGTTGTTGGTTGTTACATTGTTTTGGGTAGGCGCTTCGCTTACGCCAAAACTCTTGCGCAGAGCGGGTTGGCGGCCGTTGCTGATGGGCACGTCGGTATGGATTTTTATTGCGGCAATAAGCCTTTGGGTTATTTGTAAAACGATGTAAGACATACAAGCACTTGTATTGTGTTTATTGTACTCATTCAGAGTTGAGGTGATTCTGTATCTTCATCACGCATTCGGATGAAGCCGTCATCTATTGTCCATACCGGAGGCCGGCCAGGTCCGGGTAATCTTTTTTTGTCTGTCAAAATCATCGTTATTATGAGAAAAACTTTACTCTGCCTTTTTCTTTTTTCCTTTCTGCTTCAAAGCAAAGCAAACTTTGTAACGCCTGGTACAGGTGTTACACTTACCCTCACGGATCTTGTTAGTCTTTCTGGAGGCATTGTTACCTTCAACGGTACCGATTACATCATCAACGACACCGTTGAGATCCGCAAGACGGATATTCTCAACATTGCACAAAATGCCAACGTGCGGTTTGCACCCAACACTTTTTTGTGGGTCAGAGGTGGCGCAACGCTCATCGTGAATCCGCCCACCGGTGTTACGTTCACCGCGCAGGATCCTGCGACCGGATTTTTAGGGATGCGTATCGACACCAGCAACAACACGTCGCTTAAAAAACTGACGTTCGAATATGCCGTATCGTGCCGCCTGTCCGATTCACACATCAGGATCGACGACTGTACGTTCCGCTATAACAACAACAGCAGTTCTACTTCTTTCGGCAATGGCGCAATAGCGCTTTTCCGCTCCAGCCCCATGATCACCAACAGCCGTTTTATCGATAACAAACGTGCGGCGATCCAGGGTGGTGCCAACATCTTCAATGCGCCGAAAATGATCGGTTGTACATTCCGGGGGAATGGTACGGCTGGGCAGAACGTTCCGCAGATCAACCTTGGTGCTACCAGCGCCGGTGACGACACGGTTAAGATTCTTAACTGCCAGATCCTCGATGCCGGCTCCGTTATGACAGGTGGCATTGGCTTTCTTCCTTTGGGAAATACTTACGCTGTTATATCCAACAACCTGATCCGCGGCAACCGCTACGGTGTGTTCCTGAATGGTGGTGCCAACGTTAACGCGCTGGTCAGCTACAATGTTATTGATGGAAATAATATCGAAGGCAACTCCAACACAGGCGGTAGCGGTATCAGCCTGAGCGGCGGCAGCGCCAGCAGCAAACAGAACACAATCATCACGGGCAATATCTTCAAGAATAACCTGTGGGGTATTACCATCGTAGGCTCCGGCGCCACACTCACCGGTCCTCAGCCTAATCTCGGTAACCTCAATAATGCCGATACAACCGATGATGGCAAAAACTATTTCATCGGCAATACCAACAATACCACGCCCGGCATCAGTGTGTACAACAATTCATCTGATCCGATCATGGCACAAAACAACTATTGGGGCGTAGGTGATGCAACAGGCGTGGAGGCCACTATTTTCCATAAAACCGATAACGCTACGCTTGGTCTTATTACCTACAATACGTACATCCCTTCACCCATTCAACTACTGAATTTTACCGCGGCGCTGACGCAGAGCCAGACATCGTTGCTCAATTGGTCAACTTCGGCGGAATTGTTCAGCAGCAGTTTTGAAGTGCAAAGCAGCATCGATGCCACAACATTCAGTACCATCGGTACCGTGGCGGCATCGGGCAATAGCAATACCCCGCGCTCTTATACTTACGAAGATGCAAGTCCCAACTGGCAAAATGGTTCGGTCTTCTACCGTCTTCGTATGGTTGACGCGCTCGGCCGTTTTGAGTACTCTCAGGTGATAGAAGTGAAGCTGCCTCCTTTGAATAGATTTAAATTGTATCCAACCGAAATTCCGGCGTCAAGGAAAGTAACTGCGGAATTTAATAGTCCTGTGGCACAACAGGTTCAATTCCGTTTCTACTCGGCCACAGGTCAGTTCCTCGGACAGTACAATGCCACGGCTGTACAGGGACGCAACCGGGCCGAAGTAACCGTTCCTGCCATCGGCGCACGCGGCTATGTATATGTACGTGTGCTTGGTCAGGGTATCGAGACAACGGTGCCGCTGAGAAATTGACCCTGAGGTTCTCGAATGGTGGCCCGAATCTTCGGGCCCTGAGGCTCCCGAAGGCGCTCCTGAGGTTCTCGAAGGGTGTTCCCTGAGGCTCCCGAAGGGTGGTCCCGAATATTCGGGTCCTGAGGCTCTCGAAGGGAAAGAGGTTGGTCCGGATAATTTCCGGGTCGGCCTCTTTTCTTTTTGCCGGAATACAAGAGCGGATTAATTTGGAAGGAACAATAAATCATTTCGTATGCGGAAGCTAATCTATTCGATAAATATTACCCTCGATGGCTGTTGTGATCACACCAAAGGAATGGCCGGTGAAGATGTACATACCTATTTCGCGGATCTGCTGCGCGAAGTGGATGTGTTTGTTTACGGACGCAAGACCTATGAGCTGATGGTCCCGTTCTGGCCCGATGTGGCAAAAAATCATACCGGCCCCGCCGACTCAATGAGCGAGTTTGCGGAAGCATTTATTTCCGTTAAAAAAATCATTGTGTTTTCGCGTACGCTGGAGAAAGCAGACGATCCGAAAACAAACATTATTAATACCGACCTGTGGGAAGCGATACTTAAACTTAAAGAGGAAGAAGGTGGAGACATGCTGCTCGGCGGAGTCGATCTCCCTTCGCAACTGATGGAGCTTGACCTGATCGATGAGTACCGTATTATGGTGCAGCCACTGATCGTGGGGGAAGGCAGACGGTTGTTCGACAATGTGAGCCTGCCGGAAAAGTTACCATTGAAACTTGCTGAGTCGAAAACGCTCAAATCAGGGTGTATAGCGCTTCATTATACCAGATAATCAGGCAAAGCCGATCACTTCCTTCACATGCAGCGCCTTATCCAATAAAGTAAAACACGCTTTATAGCCCGGTTCAATTTTGCCGAGTTTATAATCAAGCCGCAGTACGCGCGCAGGATACAATGAACACATACGCAGCGCTTCGCTCTCAGCGAGGTGTACATGCGTTACCAGGTTGTGCAGACATTTTTCCATGGTGAGGGCAGAACCGCTGAGAATACCTGCCGCTTCATATTTATCGCCCGCAGGTGTATGTTGATAAGGTCCCTGATCCGTTTCGGTAACGGCATCCGTGATCGCAAAGAGCCGTTCGCCCATTGCAGCTTTGGCAATACGCACTGCGGCATAATCCACATGATAACCATCGGGAATGATGCCCGACATGATCCGTTTGTCGTCCATTGCGGCGCCCGCCAATCCGGGTTCCCGGTGATGAAGCGGACTCATGGCATTGAATAAATGCGTGACAGCGCTGATGCCCTGGCTGAAACCGTTGACAGCCTCGGCATAAGTAGCGTTGCTGTGTCCGGCAGAAAGAACGATGCCTGCGTCGAGCAAACGCCGGATAATAGGCTCCGTGCAAACTTCCGGTGCCAGCGTGATCATTTTGATCACCTCAGCGCCATAATCAAGCAGGCGGGCAACTTCATCTTCTGTTGGCGGATGAATGAGCGATTCAATATGCGCACCCCTGCGCAAGGGATGCAGCCACGGACCTTCAAGATGAAGACCGTAAATGCCCTCTCCGCCTGCAGCATGGTAGGCTTTCACCGCATCGATCGCTTTCAGGCAAACCTCCTGTGTATTGGTGGCGATGGTAGGAAGACATAATGCCGTGCCACCACGGCGGTTGCTTTCATTCAATAGGGAAAGACTTTCTGTATCCGGGTAAGCAGATAGTAATCGTTTTGATGCACCATAAAGCTGCACATCGATAAAGGCGGGCACCATGGAAATATCCGGCAGTTTTGTCACAACTGCATCGTCAGGAAGAAGGTTTGCGGGAATGACGGCAGTTATTTCAGTGCCGGTTGTAACCACGGCATGACCGCTCAACCAGTTGTCGCCGGTAAAGAGTTGACCAGGAATATAAACCTGTCTGTTGCTCATTGTTTCCAGAATCGTCCCAGGAATCCGATATAACTTTCTTTGCGTGCGGGCACGGCTACGATCTTGCTCCCGCCACCGGCGACAGTATCGGCAACAGGCTCAAAATAAGTAACGGTGAAGGTGGAATACAGGCCACTGCTACTATGTTCGATCGAGGGCGGACTTTTTAGCTGGCCGCTTTTTTCCAGGTAAGCAGTGAAATCGTTAAGCCCCGGCCTTGTAATAAAGGACGCCAGAATGACGCCAACGATAAAAAGAAATACGGTATTGCGGAAGGTCTTGCGCTTCATTACCCAAAGATAGCTTTTATGCTATTGCAGCATCAGCCTGGTATTAATTCAATTGGAAATAATCCGGCCTTTTCCGGCCGAACGGTTGATGGCAATGATGATCAGCCCGGCTATACTGAATGCCCCCAATATAAAAAACATATTGATGAATACCTGTGCATAGCCAAGCGTATCCACATTGAGGAAAGGATAAGGGTACCAATGCACAATGGAACCTCTTATCATCGAATAAAGTGTATAAAAGAAAGGGTATATCAGCCAGTACAAGCATTGGCTCCACCGGAAAAAGGTGCGCGGCGTGAACAGAAACCAATAGATGACAAACAAGATCGGCACCGCCACATGCAGCAGGTTATCCAGGACCCATTGAAGCCCTGTATAGTCTGCAAGGCCCCGGAGCAGTGTATTATAAACAAGCCCGACAATAAATATATATAAGGCGATTGCCGACTGCACGCTGCTTTTTGCGAAGAAAATGCCGGGCTTTGAACGTGGCAGTAAAAGTGAAAAACTAAGGCAGACGGCCACCATCAGATTACTTTGCACCGTAAAGAAACTGAGAAAGTCAACAAGCCCGAATATGGTGATAATCCATTGCGCTATTAAGGCAAACCAGGCGACCACCAGTATAAAAATACCGTATAACAGTTTGTTGGAAGACATTAGCAGGTTGTTTTAGTTTAGCGGTCGCTTAGGTGCCGGCACTGTTTGCCATGTTTTAAAGATACAAAAGCAACGGTCTAAAGCAAGTGCTGAGTTTCAGTATCCGCTAACCGGTTACAAAGCGATAGCCGATTCCTTTTATGGTAATGATCTCGAGGCTGGGGTCTTCCCGCAGGTAACTGCGCAGTTTGGTGATGTATACATCCAGGTTGCGGCTGTTGAAAAAGGAGTCGTTGCCCCAAAGCAGATTGAGTACGTCGCGGCGGTCGATCACGCGGTCGCGGTGTTCGTACAGCAAGCGTAACAATTCGCTTTCGCGATAGGAAAGTTTTCGTTCTGCCGTATTGTTGGAAAGTACCTGCCGGTTGAGGTGAAAATGAAATTTCCCGATAGCGACCGAATCGGAAGAGGTTTGCGCGGGTGCATCTACGCGCCGGCGTAAAGCATGCTGTATGCGTACGATCAGTTCTTCCACGCTGAAGGGCTTGCGGATATAATCGTTGCCACCGACAGAAAATCCTTTTATCACATCTTCTGTTTGCGTCTTTGCCGTCAGGAAAATGATGGGAATGTCTTCATTGAGCTGACGTATTTCATCTGCAATGGCGAAGCCATCTTTGTTGGGCAGCATGATATCGAGCACGCAGATATCGGCCCGGCTGCCGGCAAACACCTCCATTGCCCGTCCGCCATCGGCTTCCATTACCACTTCAAACCCGCGGCTTTCCAGGCTTTCCTTGACAATTTTGCCCAGAAACACTTCGTCTTCCACATAAAATATTCTGATCGGTTCCATGCATTTTATTTTGGGAAATGGATGATGAATCTTGTGCCACCACCGGTCCCCGGTTCAATATGGATGGTGCCGTTGTGCTTGGCTACCACCTGTGCCACATAACTCAGGCCGAGTCCGTGGCCTTTGGCATTGTGTGTGTCGCCATGTGGCACGCGGAAAAATTTCTCAAATACTTTTTGCCGGTATTCGGGTGGTATGCCGATGCCATTGTCACTCACTTCAAGGGCCAGGTCATTTTCAGTACCCTGAAGACGAACGGTTATCTGCGGATGTTCGCTGCTGTACTTAAGTGCGTTGTCCACCAGGTTGAACACCAGGCTTTGCAAGTGAAGTTTGTCGCCCGTAATGGTGCATTCGCCGCTGGTTTCGATGGAAAGCGACGCTTGTTGTTTTTCCAGTTGCAAACGCATGGACTCCGCTACTTCCTCCACTAATTCCTGCAGGTTGACAAGCTCGGGTCTCAGTTCAATTTCTTTTTTCTCAAACATGGAAAGCTTGAGGACTTTATCCACCAGCAGTGACAGACGTTGCAATTCGTTGCGGGAGATATCGAGGTATTCGCGTGTGCGGGCGGGATCGTTGAGTGCATTGAAATTGCGCAATGCTTCGATGGCTACACCCACGGTGGCGATCGGCGTCTTGAGTTCGTGTGTGATGTTGCTGATAAACTCCTGTTTGATAGCGGCCAGGCGTTGCTGCCGTTTGAGGCCCGCATAAAGCAGGAAGAAGGAGAGCAGCGTGATGGTAACAAGACCTACTGAAAACACGATCGGCAGACTCAATCGTTTCAATAAGTAGGGAGTTGTATTGCCAACGGATAACTCATACGATGGTATCATGGGATAAGCCGTACTGTCCTGCTCCTTTTTATGGAGAATGGAAAAGGGCACCCGGGCCTGCATGGAATCCAGCCTGTGGTTGAATTTGTTCACCAGCAGGTTCAGCGGCAGTGTATCATACAGAATAGAATCAATACGGATGGCACCGTTGAATCCGCTGTCGCGATAGGAAAACTTAACCGGTCTTACTGTTACGCTACCGGGTACACGCGAAGGTGTATTGGTTCGGCGAAACAATCTTCGTAAAGTGTCGGTGCTGAGTGCTCTCAGTTGTGTTCTTTTTTTTATAGAGTCGAGTGCCCGCGAAATGTTTTCGGGCGAAGAACCTCCGCTTGTAATTACGATGCGCTTGATGTGATCCGGATTGATGGAATCCAGCGGGAATACGGTGCCCAGCGAATCTGACTGAGCTGTTTTGCGGAAAGTGATGATCATACCCGAATTGCCGGACACCCGCACGCGTACAGAATCTTCAGGGAGTTGTTTGCTGACGGCGGCGGCAAGCCTTGCTGCACGTGCTTCCGCCGGCCCGGGCGTTTTCTTGGTGCTCGCAGCAGATTTTGTGGCACGAACCACTACGCGATTGGAGTCTTTGATGATGCCGGTGATCTTCGCCTGGATCGATGAATCCTGCATCTGGCGTGTCATTTCGCTGAAGGCGGTATTGACTTTTATATCAAGCGTCTTTTTTTCACGTTGAAATGTATCGGCCAGCCAGTAGACCTGGAAGCCCGCCACCACAAGGATAGCAGGAATGATCAGTGCCAGCAACCACGCCGTTTTTTTCATATATCAAAAGTAAAGGAATGCCTTTGAGCGGGGTAGTATTATTAACGTTTATTAACCTAAAACCAAGGTGCCTTAACTTATTGGGAATAGACCGGCACTTAGCTTTGGACCCTGACAGATACCACAGGCTGTTGTCCATTTATTTAAACAAAAAACGATATGAAACGACTGTTTATTCCGGCGATTACGTTGCTTGCGGCTACCACGCTTCATGCACAACAGAAAGAAGGCCGGATCATCTATGAACGCACCTTACAGACACAGATCTCGATTGCCGGCAACCCTGAACTGGAACGGCAGTTATCCAAGCCGCGTGTCAATCGCCTTGAAGTAAATTTTAAAAACGACCAGATGACCAGCCTGCAGTTGCCCGACGACAGCCAGGATCCAGATATGGGTTCGGGCGGAGGGTTAACTATACGTACGGTGGGCTTGGGCAGCAGCGATATTATTTTTTGTGACTTTAAAAGAGGGCTGCGTATTGAGCAGAAAGAAATGTTTGAAAAAACCTATCTGGTTACCGACAGCATCAGAATGGCCAAATGGAAACTGAGTGACGAAACGATGGACATCCTCGGACATCCCTGCCGCAAAGCAACGACCGAACGCATCATGAAACGCACGAGCATGCGCATGGAGAACGGAAAAATGGAAAACAAGGAGGTCATCGATACAAGTCTGGCCATTGCCTGGTATGCAACGGACATACCTGTGCCCGGCGGTCCGGAGATGCAGGGTCAATTGCCCGGTATGATCCTGCAGCTTGAAATGAATAACGGAAAATTAATCTACCGCGCGGTGGAGATAAATGCCAAAGCCACTGCTTCAACCCTGAAAGAGCCGACCAAGGGCAAAAAGATGACGGCAACGGCATTTGCGGAAGAACGAAAAAAGATGACCGACGAACTACGGAAAAACAGTGGTGGCGTAATACGCATCGGCGGATAAAAAGATAAGCCATCTTTGCTCGGAAGCGGTGCCGTCCTGGTGCCGCTTTTTTCATGTTAAGCTCAACCCGGAAAGTTTATCTTTACGCCACAATCGTGCTTCCGGAGAAGATGAGCACAAACCTGACGATGCTGCGCCGCACAGTTTCAACGACCACTCATGAAAAAGTACAGGAATCTCTCTTTTTATGTATTGACCATTGCGGGCTTCTCCGCATTGATCTGGTTTATTATTCATCGCGGTGAAAAGCTGGAGTCGGGAACGGCCGCCTTTCGTAAGCCAAAAATGCCCGGGTCTTCGTGGGATCAGTTTCAGCAAACTTATTCGGAAAACCTGACGCATCCGTTGTCCATCCTGTTGCTGCAGATCATCACCATCATTGTGGTGGCAAGAGTGTTTGGTTACCTCTTCAAAAAAATCCGCCAGCCGTCGGTGATCGGGGAGATCATTGCGGGTATTTTTTTAGGCCCTTCTTTTATCGGCACTTATTTCCCGGGATTTTCCTCTTTTCTTTTTCCTCCACAGTCGCTTCCCAACCTGCAATTCCTCAGCCAGATCGGCCTGATCCTTTTCATGTTTGTAGTGGGAATGGAACTCGATCTGAAAGTGCTGCGCAATAAAGCCAAAGATGCTATTGTGGTGAGCCATGCCAGTATCATATTCCCTTTTGCGTTGGGCATCACACTGGCCTATTACATATATACAGAATTCGCCCCGCCGGGGATACGTTTCCTTTCCTTCTCCTTATTCACCGGTATTGCGATGAGTATAACCGCTTTTCCGGTACTCGCGCGCATCGTGCAGGAACGGGGGTTGTCTAAAACGCGACTGGGCACGGTAGCCATTACCTGTGCGGCAGCAGATGATATTACTGCCTGGTGTATCCTGGCGGCGGTTATCGCGATTGTAAAAGCCGGATCTATTTACAGCTCCGTGTACACAATCCTGATGGCAGGTGCTTATGTAGTGATCATGCTCAAAGTAGTACAACCGTTTTTGAAAAAACTCGGAGAAAAATATTCCAACCGTGAATCACTCGGCAAACCTGCCGTGGCCATCTTCTTTATCATCCTGCTGATTTCTTCGTATGCAACGGAAGTGATCGGCATTCATGCCTTGTTCGGCGCGTTCATGGCGGGAATGATCATGCCGGCTACCGCCAACTTCCGTAATATTTTTATTGAAAAGGTGGAAGACGTTTCGATGGTATTATTGCTGCCATTGTTCTTTGTATTCACCGGTTTGAGAACGGAAATAGGCCTGCTCAACGACCCGTATCTGTGGAAAATCTGCGGTTTGATCATATTGGTAGCCGTAGTGGGCAAGTTTGTAGGAAGCGCGCTGGCTGCACGATTCGTAGGGCAAAGCTGGAAAGACAGCCTTGCCTTGGGTGCATTGATGAACACCCGTGGACTGATGGAACTGATCGTGTTGAACATCGGTTACGACCTGGGCGTAATGACGAAAGAAGTATTTGCCATGATGGTGATCATGGCGCTGGTAACCACTTTCATGACCGGACCTGCACTCGATCTGATCAACCGGTTCAGCCGTTCCAAATCGGCCGACGATCCGACAGCACCCCTGGAAAAACCGCGAACCTATAATGTATTGGTGTCATTCAGTACGCCGGAAAAAGGTATAGCCCTGCTAAAGCTTGCCAATAGCCTTATCCGGAAAAATATTGCACAGGCATCGGTAACGGCGCTTCACCTTTCCTCAAGTGCCGAACTCAATGCGTTTAACCAGGCCGAAGTGGAAAAAGATAACTTTGAACCGATCAGCCAGGAAGCAGAACGCCTCAATCTTCCGGTTGCTAATTTATTCAAACCCACATCCGACATCGAAGGAGAGATCATCGGAACAGCGAATTCCGGCCAATACGATCTGTTGCTGGTTGGTGCCGGACATTCCGTATTCGAAGGCACACTGCTGGGCAAACTGTTAGGGTTCACCAACCGCATCATCAACCCCGAACGTCTGTACGATACAATCACCGGTAAGGAAGGTTTGTTTGAAACCGCTGTATTTGACGAACGTATCCGCCAGATCACCCGCGGCACCAAAGTGCCGGTTGGTATCTTCCTGGATAAGGGCATGGAAAAGGTGAATCGCATTTATATTCCGTTCTTTGCCATGAGCGATAGTTTCCTGCTGATCTATGCACAAAAGCTGATGCACAACAGCGAAGCCCTGGTAACCGTGCAGGACGCATCGGGCATCATTGCGCAGAATCCGGAAATACGTCATACGATCACGTCGGTGGAACAAGACCTTTCAGGACGCATCCTGATCGCCGGTGATGAGACGATAACCGAAGCCCAACTCGGCCAGCAGGATCTGATGCTGATCAGCTTCGAAAGCTGGAAAAAAGCGGTAGAGGCCCAAAGCGAGTGGTTGTCGCATTCGCCGTCGGTGTTGGTGTTGAAACCATAGAAAGGTGTAAGGTATAAGGTATAAGGGGTAGGGCTTAAGGTTAAACAGCCGCCCGATACTTCGGGCCGAAGCTTCGGCCATAGGTATTAGGTTTTAAGTAATAAGTTATAAGTGAAACAGCCGATTCACGATTGACGATTGACGTTTCACGATGGCGCTTTTGAATTTTGACTTTGAAAAACATTCTGATCATAGACGATGAAGAACAACTCCGGAAATTGCTGGGCCGGATCATTGCGCTGGAAGGGTTTTCGGTTACGGAAGCCTCTACCATAAAAGCCGCAACGATACAACTGCAACAACAGCAACCCGAAGTCATTCTCTGCGACGTACGCCTGCCTGATGGCAACGGCGTTGATTTTGTGGCAACCGTAAAAAAAGCATATCCCGGCACGGAGATCATTTTGCTTACCGCATTCGGCAATATTCCCGATGGGGTAAACGCCATGAAAAAAGGAGCGTTTGATTACCTCGTAAAAGGAAATGACAACGACCGCATCATTCCGCTGCTGCACCAGGCCGTAGAGCAGGCCCTGCTCAACCGCAAGAATGCCGTCAAACTTGAATGGACAGACAAGTACAGATTTGACACCATCATTGGCCAAAGCAAAAGCATACAAACAGCAATCAACCTCGCCAAACGCATAGCCCCCGGCGATTCCACTGTACTGTTATTGGGAGAAACCGGCTCGGGTAAGGAAGTTTTTGCCAATGCCATTCACCAAAGCAGCAAACGAAAAGACCAGCCCTTCATCGCGCTCAATTGCAGCGCTTTTGCCAGAGACCTGCTCGAAGGAGAACTGTTCGGGCACAAAGCCGGCGCATTTACGGGAGCCAACAAAGACAAAAAAGGATTGATTGAAATGGCCAACGGTGGCACACTCTTCCTGGATGAAATAGGCGAGTTGCACATCGACCTGCAGGCAAAGCTGCTGCGCGTGCTGGAAAACGGTCAGTTCATCAAACTCGGCGATACAAAAGTTTCATCGGCCGATGTACGCATCATTGCAGCTACCAACAGGGACCTGCGAGCGGAGGCAGGGCAGGGACGTTTTCGCGAAGATCTTTATTATCGCCTCAATGTATTCAGCATACCACTTCCCGCACTGCGCGAACGCACAGAAGATATTCCGGCACTCGTTGAAGTATTTCTTCAGCAACTGGCCAAAAGAAATCAGGCGCCTGCACCGGCCGTCAGTGCGGAAGCCATGTCCTTACTGAAAAAATATTCCTGGAAAGGAAATATCCGTGAATTGAAGAACGTGCTCGAAAGAGCATTTGTGTTACAGGATGACCAGCTTATTCTCCCGGAACATCTGCCTTTCGAGATACAACAACATTCAGGTGTTTCAACAGCCGGCCTTTCACTCGCTGCGGTAGAGCAACAGCATATCCGAAAAATATTACAGGCAACGCAATGGAATAAAACACGTGCTGCCAAACTACTCGAGATCGGCCTGGCCACACTTTACCGCAAAATGGAAGAATACCAGATATCACCGGATTTCTCAAAATGAAAAAAACCTTCTCAAAATGAGAAGGTTTTTTTATGCCGGCACAGTTCCACTTTTTCTGACAGCATTCTTTAACTGGTTGCTCCTCATTTCCTTAAAGGGCTAATCGCTTTGACAGAAAGCGGGCGGTATCTCTTTTGCCTTATGCCAGCCGTGGAAACAAACACTTTCATTCAAACAACAGCTCATGCTCACGGTAATTCTTCTGGCAGCCGGCCTGCTCATTTTCGGACTTTTTTATAAATGCATTGATTGGTTTGAAAAAATTTAAAACTATGATGAACCTACTCTTTATTCTCTCTCTGTTTGTCTTCGGCTATCTCCTTTATGTATTGATCAAACCTGAAAAATTCTGATTTATGACCGGCGAAATTACAGGTGTCGTATTCACCTTTTTATTGACGCTGCTGCTGGCTTATCCCCTCGGCAAATACATTGCGCGGGTATTCAGCGGCGAAAAAAGTTTTATGGATCTTATGAACCCGGCGGAGCGTTTCTTCTTCCGGGTATCGGGCATCGATCCCAAAGAGCCGATGAACTGGAAACAGTTTCTCAAAGCCATGCTCACCATCAACATGCTGTGGCTGGTGTATGCCATGTTGTTGCTGGTGTTCCAGGATAAACTCCCGCTGAACCCTGACGGCAATGGCGGGCAAACACCTGATCTTGCTTTTAATACCGCTATCAGTTTCCTTGTCAATTGTAACCTGCAACATTATTCCGGCGAATCGGGACTTACTTATTTCACACAGTTATTTGTGATCACTTTCCTGCAATTTGTAAGTGCCGCCACGGGTATTGCTGCGCTTGCCGGCATGCTGAATGGTCTTAAACATAAGACAACGCAAAACCTCGGCAACTTCTGGAACTTATTTACGCGGTCCATTACCCGCATCTTATTACCGCTTTGCATCATCGGTGCGGTGCTGCTTGCCTTCAACGGCACACCCACCAGCTTCGATGGAAAAGATACGATCACTACCCTGCAGGGCGATTCTGTGCAGGTGTCGCGCGGGCCGGCGGCTGGTATGATCGCTATTAAACATCTGGGTACAAATGGTGGCGGCTGGTTCGGTACCAACTCTGCACATCCCCTGGAGAACCCGAATTACTTTACCAATATCCTGGAAATGGTCATGCAGGTAGTGATACCAGTGGCATTGCTCTTTGCCCTTGGGTTTTATTTGAACAGGCGCAAACTCGCCAGGGTGTTGTTTGGTATCATGACGCTGGGCATGCTTTGCCTGCTCATTCCTACGATCATGGCGGAAGTAGGCGGTAATCCTGCCATAGAAAAAATGGGCATCACGCAGGCAACGGGAGCCATGGAAGGGAAAGAAGTGAGGTTCGGTCCCGCCGCATCCGCTTATTGGAGTACGGTAACCACAATCATCTCTACCGGTTCTGTGAATTCCATGCACGACAGTTCCATGCCGGTTTCCGGGCTGATGCAATTGTTAGGCATGATGATCAATGCTTTTTATGGCGGATGCGGGGTGGGGATATTAAACTATCTCATTTATATCATCATTGCCGTTTTTATTTCCGGGTTGATGGTAGGACGAACGCCGGAGTTCATGGGCCACAAAGTAGAAGCCCGCGAAGTGAAGATCGCTGCACTGGTTACGTTGCTGTCGGCATTTCTCATAAAAGGATTTGTGGCATTGGCCGCGTATATGGTAGCACATCATCCGGAGATGGCGTGGGCGGTAAAGCCGGGAAGCTGGCTCAATAATCCATCCTATCATGGCTTTTCGGAAATGTTATACGAGTACACCTCAGCCAATGCCAATAACGGATCCGGCTTTGAGGGGCTGGGCGATAACAATGTGTTCTGGAATGTAACGACAGGCATCGTCCTGCTCCTCGCGCGGTTTATTCCGATTATCGGTCCTGTTGCCATCATCGGTTTGCTGGCGAATAAAAAATTCATTCCCGATTCTCCGGGTACGCTCCGCATAGACTCCTGGACCTTCGGCATCATGACCTTTGCCGTGATCATTGTCATCAATGCGTTATCATTTTTCCCTGCATTGACACTCGGACCACTGGCGGAGTACTTCTCTTTATACTAACAGCTAATTACAAGCATAATGAAACAACATAATAAAGTAAGTCTTTTCGAACCTTCACTCGTCAACACGGCCATCCGCCAGTCGTTCGTAAAGCTGCATCCCGGATTGATGATCAAAAATCCGGTGATGTTCACCGTAGAGATCGGCACGGCCGTCATGTTGATCGTTTCACTTTATCAGTTGATTACCGGTGATCTTTCGCAAGGCGCTGCCTGGTATAATTGGGTGATCTTTTCTATTCTCCTGTTGACCGTTCTCTTTGCCAACTTCGCGGAAGCATTGGCAGAGGCGCGCGGCAAAGCCCAGGCAGAAAGCCTCCGCAAAACGCGCGAAGAAACGCCGGCTAAAAAGATCACATCAGATGGAAAAATAGACATCCTCTCTTCTTCCATGCTGCACCTCGGTGATCAATTTGTTTGCGAAGCAGGCGATATTATTCCGATGGACGGGGAGATTACCCAGGGCATCGCCACCATCGATGAATCGGCTATTACCGGCGAATCTGCTCCGGTAATACGCGAAGCAGGTGGCGACAAGTCTTCCGTTACAGGTGGAACAAAAGTACTCAGCGACCGCATTGTTGTGAAAGTAACCACGCAACCCGGCGAATCATTCCTTGATAAAATGATTGCACTTGTGGAAGGAGCATCCCGGCAAAAAACGCCGAACGAAATTGCATTGACGATTCTGCTGGCATCGTTCACCCTGATCTTCATTATCGTGTGCGTGACGCTGAAGCCTTTTGCTGACTATGCCAACACGCCGATCACAATCGCTGCTTTCATTTCACTCTTTGTCTGCCTTATTCCCACCACCATCGGCGGCTTGTTATCTGCTATTGGTATCGCGGGTATGGACAGGGCACTCCGGGCAAACGTAATAGCAAAAAGCGGTAAAGCGGTGGAGACCGCAGGCGACGTAGATGTATTGTTGCTTGATAAAACCGGCACCATCACAATCGGCAATCGCAAAGCCACCCACTTTTACGCAACGGAAACGGAAGATGAAAATGAATTTATCCAAAAAGCTTTGCTGAGTTCTTTATCGGATGATACACCCGAGGGAAAATCTATTGTGGAGCTGGCACATGCCAAAGGCGTGAATGCGCAGGCAGCAGCAGGATCGCAGTTCGTACAATTCACGGCAGAAACAAGAAGCAGCGGTGTGGACACACCTGATGGTAATAAAATCCGGAAAGGGGCATTCGATGCTATCCGCCAAATGGCGATCCAGGCGGGACACACAGTGTCTCACACTACCGAACAAAAAGTAAAATCGATTGCGGAAAATGGCGGCACCCCGCTGGTGGTAGCCGTTAACAATAAGATAAAAGGTGTAATCGAACTGCAGGATATCATCAAACCCGGCATTCAGGAACGCTTTCAGCGCTTACGTAAAATGGGTGTGAAAACGGTAATGGTAACCGGCGACAATCCCCTGACCGCAAAGTACATTGCCGAAAAAGCCGGTGTGGATGATTTTATCGCGGAAGCAAAACCCGAGGATAAAATGAATTACATCAAAAAAGAACAGAACGCCGGTAAACTCGTGGCCATGATGGGCGACGGCACCAACGACGCACCCGCATTGGCACAGGCGGATGTTGGCGTGGCGATGAACAGCGGCACGCAGGCCGCCAAAGAAGCCGGCAATATGGTGGACCTCGACAACGATCCTACCAAACTGATCGAAGTGGTGGAAATCGGTAAGCAGCTGCTGATCACCCGTGGTACGCTTACAACATTTTCCATTGCCAACGACGTGGCCAAATACTTTGCGATCGTTCCGGCGCTGTTCATTGCCGCCATACCGGCATTGCAATCGCTCAACATCATGGGATTGAAGAGCCCGGAGTCGGCGATTCTTTCAGCGGTTATTTTCAATGCCATCATCATACCGATGCTGATACCACTCGCATTGAAAGGCGTGAGTTATAAACCCATCGGCGCTTCGGCATTGCTCAGAAGAAACCTGCTCATTTACGGTTTGGGTGGCGTGATCGTTCCTTTCATCGGCATCAAGCTGATCGATATGCTGCTTGGTTTATTTATGTAAGCATTAAAAAATATAAACATGAAAAAGAATCTTTCAATATCACTTCGTCTCACGCTGGTCATGATCGTGTTGTGTGCTGTTGTTTATCCATTGGTGATCGCTGCCGTAGGCAAACTGACACCGGGCGTCGGCAAAGGCCAGACAGAAAAGGTCAATGGCAAAGTAGTGGGTTATTCCAATGTGGGACAAAAGTTCACGCAAGACAAGTATTTCTGGGGACGTCCCAGCGCGGCTGATTACAATGCGGCGGGTTCGGCGGGATCCAACAAAGGCCCGTCTAATCCCGATTACCTCCAACTCGTACAAGATCGCATCAACAGCTTCCTGGTGCATAATCCCGGGATAAGAAAAGAAGACATTCCGGCGGAAATGGTAACGGCATCGGGCAGTGGTCTGGACCCGCACATATCACCCGCATCCGCATTCATCCAGGTAAAAAGAATAGCCGCGGCGCGTGGCCTTGCAGAAGAGAAAATAAAATCTCTGGTCGATGCGCACACCGAGGCACCGCTGGCTGGTGTATTCGGACCATCAAAAATTAACGTGCTCCAACTCAATATTGCACTCGACGAATTAAAATAAATTAAACATGAAACTCAGGATGACAAGTGCTGCCCTTTTATTATCACTGGCAGGTGCAGCGCAGGATACTACCAGGCAAACTTCTCCCTTGACTATCAGCGGCTACGCAGAAGCATACTATAGCTATGATTTCAATAAACCGGCGGATAACAATCGCCCCGGATTTTTGTACAGCCATAACAGGCATAATGAATTCACGGCCAACCTGGCTTATATAAAGGCGGCGTACAATACCGAACGCGTAAGAGCCAATATTGCCCTGGCAGCGGGTACGTATATCAATGCCAACTATGCTGCGGAGACCGGCGTGATGAAAAATATTTTCGAGGCCAATGCCGGATACAAGCTCAGTACAAAACATAATCTTTGGTTCGACATCGGCATTTTCCCCTCACATATAGGTTTTGAAAGCGCGGTGAGCAAAGACTGCTGGGCATTGACCCGGAGTCTGATGGCGGAAAACTCTCCTTATTATGAAAGCGGCGCCAAACTGACTTATGGCACCAATGATGGTAAATGGACATTCAGTGCCCTTGCGCTGAATGGGTGGCAGCGCATCAAACGCGTGGATGCCAATTCAAAAATGAATTGGGGAACACAGGTGACGTATAAGCCGGCCAGTAAGCTCACGCTTAACTACAGTACCTTCTATGGTTCTGATAAACCCGATTCCGTCAGGTTGAACCGGCTCTTTCACAATGTTTATGGCATCTTTCAATTTTCTGATCAATGGGGCTTTACTGCAGGACTGGATATAGGTACCGAACAAAAAGCCAAAGGCGGAAGTGAAATGAACACCTGGTATTCGCCGGTTGGCATATTGCGGTTCACGCCTGTAGCGAAATGGGCATTCGCCCTGCGCGGGGAGTATTACGAAGACAAAAACGGAGTGATCATTGCCACCGGAACGCCGGACGGATTCAGGACATCCGGTATTTCATTCAATGCCGACTATCTGCCTTTTTCCAATCTCGCCTTGCGGGCAGAAGGACGATGGCTGAAAAGCAAAGACGCTATTTTTTCAAAAGATGGCGTAGCAACCGATAACACAACCACCATTACTTTCTCTGCGGCGGTGAGTTTTTAATAACACTATATGACGGGCAAACTAAAAATTTATATCGGCATGAGTGCGGGCGTGGGTAAAACTTACCGCATGCTCCAGGAAGCACATAACCTGCTGCGCAACGGTGTCAACATAAAAATCGGTTATGTGGAAACGCACGGCCGGGTGGAAACGGAAGCGCTGGTGGAAGGCTTGCCCGTCATTCCCCGCAGAAAAGTATTCTATAAAGGCAAACAACTCGAAGAGCTCGATGTACAGGCCATCCTGCTGTTGCATCCGGCTGTGGTGATCGTGGATGAACTGGCGCATACCAATATCCCCGGCAGTAAAAATGCCAAGCGCTGGCAGGACGTGATGGATATTCTCGAGGCCGGTATCGATGTTATTTCTGCCGTGAACATACAACACATCGAAAGCATCAACCAGGATGTGAAAACGATCACGGGCGTGGAAGTGAAAGAGCGTATTCCGGATAAAATGCTGCAGATCGCCAATGAAGTAGTGAACATCGACCTCAGCGCAGACGACCTCATCACACGGTTGAAAGAAGGGAAGATCTATGATGCGAGTAAAGTACAACAGGCGTTACAAAACTTTTTTAAACCCGATAAAATCCTTCAGCTACGCGAGCTGGCCTTAAAAGAAGTGGCAGGCCAGGTAGAGCGTAAGGTTGACTATGAAGTAACGGCCAAAGAAAAACCCTGGCGCCACGAACGGCTGCTGGCCTGCATTTCGTCGAACCATCTTATCGCGCAGCACATTATCCGCAAAACGGCGAGGCTGGCTTCTTATTACAACAGCAAATGGTATGTACTTTATGTACAGACCGCCAGGGAATCGACGGATAAAATATCACTGGCGGCTCAACGTCACCTGATCAATAACTTTCAAAATGCGACGGAGTTGGGGGCGGAAGTGTTGCAGGTGAAAGAAGAGAACATTGCCCGCGCCATTATCCATGAAATTCAAACTAAAAAAATCACGACCGTCTGCATCGGCAAACCACATATTAAACTCTGGCGGATCATTTTGCGCACAGGCGTTTTCAACGGCTTATTGAAAGCCCTGTCGGAAAATGACGTAGACCTGGTAATTTTGTCCTGAACATGACAACGGTAAAGAAAAGGATACGGCTGGGAACATTGTTCCTTTTTCTGCTGACACTGCTTTCCTGCGGTGTGGGCATCTTTCACCTGGTGCGGCTGAAAAATGACGCTACACTCATTTTAAAGAATAACTATGAGTCGCTGGATTATACGTATTCCCTGCAACAGATCATGGATACATCCGGCGAGGGCAAAATCCTGCCGGCGGCATTTGACAGCCTGTTAAAAAAGCAGGAACAGAATATCACCGAGCCGGGCGAACAGGAAGCTACGCACCGCGTGAGAGCAGCTTATGAAAAATATAAACTTGATACAGGTAAAGCTGGCCTTGCCGAAATAAGAGCGGCCTTACACACGGTGCTTCGTCTCAATATGTCGGCAATCGAAACGAAAAATATAAAAGCGGGTAATACCGCCAATACGGCACTTACCTATATCACCCTGCTGGCCGCTATTATTTTTCTGATCGGCTTTACTTTCTCTTTCAATTTTCCGGGTGTACTTACCACGCCGATAAGCACATTAACAGAAGGCCTCCGCGAAATAGCGCGGAAGAACTATCATTTCCGTATCCACCTTGATCGCAAGGATGAGTTTGGCCAGATGGCCGAATCATTCAATGACATGGCCGAACGCCTGGAATATTTTGAAAACAGCAACCTAAATAAACTAATCTTCGAAAAAACCAGGGCTGAAGCGGTGATCAACAGCCTGAAAGAAGCCAGCATAGGGATCGATAAAAATGATGTTATCCTGTTTGCCAACGACCAGGCTTTGCAACTGCTCGGTATGCAGACAACAGACGTAGTCGGGAAATCTGTTGAGCAGGTAAGCAGCAGAAATGACCTGTTTCGTTTTTTACTGGAAGACAGAGGTAACCTTCCCTTCAAAATTGTACTCGATAACCGCGAGAACTATTTTACCAAAGAGATCATCGATATATCGCAGCAGGATGCGAACAGTAAGGTGATCATTCTCCGCAACATCACTTCCTTTAAGGAACTGGATGTGGCCAAAACGAATTTCATCGCCACCATCTCTCACGAATTAAAAACACCGCTGGCTTCTTCTGATTTCAGCCTGAAGTTGTTGTCTGATGAGCGTGTGAGTACCCTTACAGAAGAACAACGCGAGCTCATCAACAACCTCAAACAAGACAACCAGCGTATGCTGCGTATACTAAGCGAACTGTTGAATATGTCGCAGGTAGAGGCGGGCAAGATACAGTTGGATATTGCCGAGACGGATCCTGTCTCGATCATGGAAAATGCGGTGTTATCGGTGAACACAGCAGCGCGGGAAAAGCAGGTGGTGATCGAACGGACATTTGAAAAAGACCTGCCGGCGGTCAAAGCCGATGCAGAAAAAACTACCTGGGTATTGAATAATTTCCTGATGAATGCGATTAAGTATTCGTCAGAAGAACAGATAGTGACGCTGCGTATTTACCGGAAAGAAGGAAATGTGGTTTTCTCCGTTACGGATCAGGGACCGGGCATTCCCAAAGAATACCAGGAGAAGGTGTTTGACCGCTTTTTCAAGGTGCCGGGCTCCAAAGCCGGCGGCACCGGTCTCGGCCTCGCCATCAGCCGCGAGTTCATTGAAGCACAGGGCGGGCGGATCTGGGTGGAGAGCGAGTATGGGAAGGGGAGTACGTTTGGGTTTGGTTTGGCCGCCAGCGGGGCAGTCAGTGAATAGGTCAATAGGTGAATAAGTGAATCAGTCAATCAGTGAATGAAACTGCTCCCCTGGTTTCTGTATCACGAACCAGGGCATTAAGACAGGAGGCACATTCACTGATTCACCTATTCCTCTACCTGATTCTGATCCCGTTCGGTTGCCCCAGGCCAACCTTGCTCAGGCTGTAAGTGAAGCTCAGCATAAAATAACGGCGCACCGTATTTACGCGGCTGTCCTCAATGAAATTTTGTACAGTGGTGCGATTGATACCAAGGTTGCGGTTCAGGATGTCGTTGGCCGTGAATTTCAGTTCTCCCCGCTGACCTTTCAGGAAAAGCTTGCTGAGAGAGGCACCCCACAACGGCACTTTCGCATTGAAACCACTTGCCCGCTGATTGTTGACACGGTAAAGAAAATCGGTTGAAAAACGGAATTGCTTTGGCAACTCAATGTTTAATTCGGTTTCATAATCCTGCGAGATGAATTGGTTGTTAAGGGCAGGTTGCAATGAATAGCCTGTGCGCGTATAGTTTACGGCAGCGGAGAAAGTCCAGTCAATTTTATCCGAAATATCAAAGTCGAGCGCTAAACGTGGGGCCGCATTGAACATGGAGATGTCGTTGCCCTGCCCGTTGATGAACTGACGACCGCGGTTGTACAACAGGGTGGCTCCGGCACGCAGTCTTCCTTTCGTAAACCGCAATGGAATGCCATAATTGATATTTCCCATTACATTGTAAACACCATTCACATTCACAGGCCGTGTGCGTTTCACCCCATTTGCCTGCAACGTATCTGCATTCACGATCTTATTGTCTACACGTGAAGCATTGAGTGCGGCAAAAAAACTTTTTCCTTTGAACGTGCTGATGCTGTTATAATTGATTTGCAGGTTGTGCTGGTACTCCTGTTTCAGATCCGGGTTACCTTCTTTGATGTTTAGCGGGTTGCTGATATCAGGCACCGGTTGCAGTTGGTTCACGTTTGGCTGATTGGTGCTGGTACGGTAAAGTAAAGTGATGCTCTTGTTGTTGGTGAACTTGTATTGCAAACGTGCGGTAGGCAGGATATTGGTAAATGACTTACGGATAATGGAATCTTTCACCGCTATTATTTCTCCTTCGAGGTTGGCCTGCTGCCAGTTGGCGCCAACAGAATAGAGGAATTTCCTTTTCTGTGTACGCCAGCGGATACCGGCGTTTACGTATCCATAACGGTTGGTAAAATCATTGGTCAGGGAATCGTTCAACTCATCATATTTGCCACTGGCAGCACTATAATCGTAGGTTGTTTTTTCTGAACGGTTTTTTGTTTTTCCCTGCGCAACGCTCCATTCCATCAACGAGTATCGTCCTATCGGTTCCGTGTAAGCCGCTCGTGCGGTGTAGCCCGACAAACTATTGTCTTTGAATATCTGCTGATCGGCTAACTGCTGCCCCGCCGGATTACCTGACCTGTCGAAAAACTGGTTGTTTATTTTCAGATCGCCATCGCTGTTTCCGCTGGATAAAGAAGTTTGCAGGAGCAGCGACAACGTGCGTCCGCGTTTCCTGAATTTTTTACGGAACAAAGCATCATTATTGAAATTAAAAGTGGAACCTGATTGTCCGGATGCGGTAGTGCCCTGGTTGCTGACGCGACCTTCTTCACCGCTTTGAGTATAGGCACTCCAGCTGTCCATGTTGTTGCGCTGATAACCGATCGAAGGTGTGATTTTAAGGGAATGGAATGAATCGATCTGGTAATCTAAACCAAGATTAAGGCGATGCGTCTGGTAGCTGTTGTCTGTTCTTGTGGAGCGGGTAGAGAAATAGGTAGAATCAGGCAACAGGTATTGGCGATTTACATCGGAGTAAGTAAGCGGATTGTACGCATTGTAAAAATAATTGGAAGTGAACTCGGCCTTTTTTCCGATCAGGTTATTATAGTTCACGCCGCCACCCCAGATAGTGCGTACACCGCTGTTGGTGTTGCCCATGGACCGGAGCAGTTCCGCATTTGGGTCGTCGCCGCTGAGGCTGAAGCTGCCGCCGCCCTGCAGCATCCGGCTCAGGTCGCCGCTGAAGTTCATCAGGTCCATGAAGGAGAAGCCTTCTTTATTGGTATTGTTAGTCAGCCCCAATACAGACATCTGCCGTGCCCCCTTGAAGGAATTCAGGTTGAAGCGGCCTTCGAAGCGTCCGTCGGTGCCACCGCCGCCCATGATTTTTCCGAAGCTGCCTTTCTTCCTGTCTTCTTTTAATTTCAGGTTTAATGTTTTCTGGCTGTTGCCGTCGTCGAAGCCGGTGAGTTGTGACTGGTCGCTCATGCGGTCGTACAACTGTACTTTTTCAATGGCATCGGCAGGGAGGTTTTTGGTGGCCATCTTGGGGTCGCTGCCGAAAAATTCCTTGCCGTCGACCAGTACCCGTTTTACTTCCTGTCCCTGTGCTTTGATGGTACCGTCTTTTGCCACTTCGATGCCGGGCAGTTTTTTCAGTAATTGTTCTACGCTGGCATTTGGCGGTGTGCGGAATGCCGGAGCGTGATATTGAATCGTATCACCGATCATGGTTACAGGTGCGGCTTCCTGTTTTACGATGATCTCATCGAGCACTTTGGTCCGGTCGTGCATCACGATTCGTCCCAGCTCTGCGGTTCGCTGCTCTGCCGTTATTTTAAAAAAAACGGAAGTGTTGTGGAAAGCGACATGCGAAAACAGCAAGCGATACTCTCCTGTCGGAAGGTTGGTTATTTCAAATTTGCCCGTGTTGTCTGTCATGCCAAAACTCACCAGTGATGAGTCTTTCCTGTTCATGACGGTAACGGTGGCATCCACTACGGAAACATTGTTCAGGGTGTCCGTAAGAACGCCGCGGACCACGCCGTTGCGTTGCGAATGGATGGTGGTGGTAACAAAAAGCAGAATAAGCAGGGTAAAGGTCTGACGCATAGCCGGTAGTTTTTTCCGGTTACGAAAGTATTCTTAGCCAGCTGCAAGGCCGGTTAATTAGCCTTGCTATAATGTTAATGGATGTTAAAGCTTAATCGGCCTTGATATCGCCACGTTCGTTGTCGGCGCGGTCGCGTTCATAAACGATCACGCTGATTCTCCATTCCATCATCACTGCCTGCAGGCTTACTTCCACGCGCAGGTGGCCATAGCGGTCATCGTTGGGATCGAGTTTGAAAATAACGGAGTAAAAATCCTTTTCTTCCGTAGGCGGTTCATAGGTGCCTTCGTTTTTGAGGTTGTAAGGATTGAGGCGGATGGAGATCTTTTTGTTGTTAAGTGCGCTGTAGAGCTGGCGGAATTTTTTGCTTGCTTCGCTAAAATTTTCGGTCGTCAGCATCGTGGCGCGCCAGGCCACCACAGTTCTTCTGCCACCTGCGCTGTAACGTGTGATGACAGATTCTTCCGCGCCTTCCGGCAGAAAAGTACAGGCATACTCAACAGACTGCGGGTTTTCGGCAATCTTTTCTCCCGTGAAACTGCTGAAGCGATTGGGATAATCGTCGAGGATTTTCTCCACATCCTGTGCTACCGAGCGCCCTTTGGCAAAAGGAGATTTTAATTGTGCATTGACGGAAGAAGTAAAAAGCGAAAAGCAAACGAGAAAAAGAAAGCAGTGTAGATTGGATTTCATTCAGTTTGGATTAAAGGGTTAAGAACGCTCAAAGCTAGTTATTAATTCAAAATTCAAAAGTCAAAATTCAAAAAAATCTCAATTGTGAATTGTCAATGAGTGAATAGTGAATGGTCAAAATAGCAACCTTTGCGCCTTAATTCCTTTGCGGCTTTGCGTGAAAAGAGCGCCGGTGTCACGCAAGCTGCATAAGGAGCAAAGGCTTCGCCGTATACCCTATACCTTAAACCTTCCACCTTATACCTTTTAATTAAAACGGATATTCCGGTTCATCATCCTGTTCATGCCGGGTGGCAGCGGCATTTGTTGCGGCGCTTTGCCTCCCATGCGATTGATATTGATGAGGAAACTTACGAGGAAATATCTGCGCAATACCATGCTGCGTGTATCCTGGATATAGTTGTCACTGTTGGTACGCGTGATGCTTTTATTTTGATTAAGGATGTCATTTACCGATACACGGATCTCGCCGTTTTTCTTTTTGAAGATTTGTTTGGCTATCGACGCATTCCACAACGGAATATTCTGGTTGAATCCTTCGGCACGGCCCGTGTTGATCAGGTAATCAAAATCCGTAGAGATGATGAAATCTTTCGGCAGGTTGTAAGACAAGTCGGTTGAATAGGTCTGGGTGAAATAGCTTTCGTTGAGCGCCTTGTTCACTGAATACGCGATGTTCGTATAAGTGATGCCCGCATTCAGCCCTATATTGTATTTGTCTTTATTCAGGTTCACGCCAACAGCCTGTGTGCCGGTAAATGTTTTACCGATGTTACGTTGTTTATACAGCAGGCCCACATCACGCAGGTAAACGAGGTTGTTGGTGAGGTTCACGCTGGAGCCCTTCCATTTCGCGCTCTTAAACGGCAGACCCAATGTAACAAAGGAGAAGGCGCGCGTATAACCGTTCATATTCACCGGACGTGTCAGCTGTACGCCCCGGCCCAGGGTGTCGATCGAGTTCACAATCTTATTAGCTGTTGTGCTGACGTTGATGTTGGCAGCAATGAATTTAAAGGTGAGAATGTTGAAAGTGCTGTAGCCTACGTTGAAGGTATGATTGAATTCCTGTTTCAGGTCGGGATTACCTGTGCTTACGTTCAGCGGATCCGTTACGTCCGGCACGTTCTGCAACTGGCTGATGGTTGGCTGGTTGGTACGTCCATTGTACGAGAAGCGGAGGTTCTTGCTGCGCGCAGGTGTGAAATTGAAATTGAAGGTCGGGAACAGGTTGGTATAGTTTGCTTTGCTCACAGAATCTTTGCCGGTAAGCGCCTGGTAGCTTTTGCTTTCCAGGGTAGCCTGTTGTACCGCGAAACCGAGTTGATAGTTATATTTTGGTTTTTGTACACGGAAGTTGGCGCCGACACGGTGAGCATTGAACAGGTTTTCGAATTCGTTGGTCAGCGGCAGGTTTGGACTGTCGTATTTATCGGAAACCGGGTTGTAGTTGAAGGTTTCTTTGTTTGAGGTGTTCTTATTGAACGTATAAGCATAGTTGAACTCGAGCAGTTTGTTGAGGCCGAGCGGTTCGGTATACGATGCGCTCACCACGTTATTGCTCGTGCGTGTTTTTTGTTCGTCCTGCTGATTTTGACGGGTGAAATTCAGCGGGTTGCCGTTTTCATCATAAAAATCATTATTGGCACGCAAGGCGCCGTTGGCCGTGCTGCGTCCCCATGTGTTGGACCAGCCAAGTGTAAGCGTACGGCCGGTCTTGCGGAAGCGCCTGCGATAAAGCAGGTTGTTGTTCCAGCTGTAACCATCACGGCTGTTGCTGTTGACGCGGTTGCTGGTGAGGGCAAGAAACTTCAGGTTTTGTTGTTCTACGTTGGTGAAAGCTGTGTCCTGGTTGCTGTTTTCTGAATGTTGTAATGTCAGTGAAGGTGTATACAAAATAGAACTCAGCGAGTCGATCTGCGCTTCGATGCGCATATTGAAACGATGGTTTTGATTGATATTATTGGTAAGCGCCTGACGGTTCAGTCCCACCACAGAGTCGATGTTGGTGGAAGGATCGGTGAAGGTGCTGCGGCGGAGAATGCCTTGTTCCTGGTCGGCATTGGTGCGCGAGAAGAAATAGCTGCCGGAAGCTTTTACCTTTTTGCCCCACTCATCAGTATAGTTCAGACCGGTAGAGAATGACTTGATGATGCCGGTAGCGCCTGCGCCGATGTTGCCGAAACCGGCGCCACGTGCGGCTACCATATTGAGGCCGCTACCGCCTAAGCCACCGCCGCCACCACCGAAACCGCCTCCGCCGCCGCCTCCAAATCCACCACCGCCACCGCCAAAACCACCCATGGCGCCGATCACGTCGGAGAAAGAAAACCCGAGTTCATTGACGTTATTGGTATTTAGTAAAAGCGATAGCCGTTGCGGGCCGTTAAATTTATTGACGCTCAGGTTGCCTTTATAGCGGCCCTGGTCGCCGTAACCAGCCAATGCGCGGCCGAAGATGCCTTTGTTGCGATCCTTTTTTAATTTGATGTTGAGTGTTTTGCTTCTGCTGCCATCGTCGATTTTGGTGAACTTGGCCTGGTCGCTCATGTCGTCGAATACCTGTACGCTTTCCACCATATCGGCGGTGAGGTTGCGGGTAGCCAGTTTGGGGTCATTGCCGAAAAACTCTTTGCCATCCACATAAACTTTCTGTACCTGTTCGCCCTGTGCTTTTACGTTACCTTCTTTATCTACTTCCACGCCGGGCAGTTTTTTCAGCAGGTCTTCTACTGTGGCGTTGGGTCTTGTTTTGAAGCCGCTGGCATTGAACTGGATGGTATCACCTTTCACCACGATCGGCGCTTCGCTTGTTACCACTACTTCTCCTAATGTACGTATGTCTTTTCCCACGATCACGTCGCCGAGATCCTGCTGACGCTTATCATCGGATAAGGTTATCTCTCTTTTGATTTCGTTGAAAGCCTGGTGGGTGATGATGAGGCGGTAGCTGCCTGTGGGTAATCCTTTTATTTCAAACCTGCCTTCTTTGTTGCTGAGTGTAAAGGTGACCAGGGATGAATCCGAGGCCTTGAGTAAGGAAATCGTTGCGTCAACAACGGGCTGGGCTGCGGCGGCGGTATCAACCAGTTTGCCCGTGATCTGGCCGTCGTTTTTCTGGGCCATCACAGGGCCGGCAACTGCCAGTAACAGTAAGAAAAGGATAAGTGATCTCATAAGTAGTTCAGAATATAGTAAGCGAAATTATACGTAAGTATGCATACAAACCTGTGCCGGATGGCCGATCTGCCTGAAAAATGGACAGACGGTAGTTCTGGCCGGACGGATCGTCAATAAGTGAATGGTCAATAAGTGAATAGTGAATGGTGAATAGTGAATAGCTGTTCCCATCCTACTCCTTATGCCTTCAGCCTCACGCCTTAATTACTCGCAGCTTTGCGTGAACAGAAACTCCGGTTTCACGCAAAGTCGCCTAAGGAGCAAAGACGCAAAGAACTACTTACAACTTATTACTTAAAACTTATGGCCGAAGCTTCGGCCCGAAGTGTCGGGCCTTACACCTCTCGCCTTAACTAAACAAATACTCCACATCCTCGCGCGTGAGGCTCTTCACAAACGAGGTATCGTCTGAAATGATGTCTTTAGCGAGGGCGCGTTTCTTCTCCTGCAACTGGATGATCTTGTCTTCGATCGTGTCTTTACAGATCATGCGGTAAGCGAAAATGTTCTTCGTCTGCCCGATCCGGTGTGTACGGTCGATGGCCTGTTGCTCTACGGCCGGGTTCCACCAGGGATCGACGATATATACGTAATCCGCGGCGGTGAGGTTGAGACCTACGCCACCTGCTTTGAGTGAAATGAGGAATACGCGGACCGTATCATCGTTCTGGAATCGCTGGATCGCCTTTTCGCGGTCGGGTGCCGAGGTGCTTCCGTCGAAATATTCGTACGAAATGCCCAGTTCTTCCAGTCTGGCGCGGATGAGGGCCAGCATACCCAGGAATTGCGAGAAGATAAGCGCCTTATGGTCACCGATGTTTTCGGTGAGTTCACGACTGATCTCTTCCAATTTGATAGAATGGTTCTCGAATTTTTCTTCTTCGTTGAGAATGGCCGGCGAATCGCAGATCTGGCGGAGCTTCATCAGGCCCTGCAAGATCGTGAGTTGTGATTTCTGTATACCCTGGTTTTCGATGGAGCCGAGGATGCGGTCGCGGAAATCATTGCGGTAGGCATCATAAATATTGCGTTGATCGGGTTCCATTTCGCACCACAATACCATTTCCTGTTTGGCCGGCAGGTCTTTGGCTACCTGCTCTTTGGTACGGCGGAGAATAAAGGGGTACAATATTTTTTTGAGGTGATCCTTGCGGTCGGCCTCTCCGAATTTATCGATGGGAATGGCAAATTCCTGGCGGAAAAACTCCATGGTTCCCAGCATGCCCGGGTTGAGGAAGTTCATTTGGGCAAACACATCGAAGGTGTTGTTCTGCAGCGGCGTACCACTGAGACAGAGACGGTGCTTGGCATTGAGCAGGCAGGCGGCCTTGGTTACCTTGCTGGTAGGATTCTTGATCGCCTGACTTTCATCCAGTACCACATAATCGAAGTCGATGCTCATCAGCAGTTTGATATCGCTGCGCAAGGTTCCATAAGTGGTGATGGTAATATTGTGATCGATCATCTGCTCCCTGTCGCGCGTGCGGAGAGGGCCGTGATGAATACGGTATGTAAGCGTTGGGGTAAACTTCTTGATCTCGTTTTCCCAGTTATAGATAAGCGTGGTAGGACAAACCACCAATGCCTTCAGGCGTTCGTTGCGGCGGTGATAATATTCCATGAAGGAAAGCGCCTGCACGGTTTTACCCAGACCCATGTCATCGGCCAGAATACCGCCCCAGTTGATGTCTTTGAGATAATTGAGCCACTGATAACCGGCTACCTGGTAAGGGCGCAGGATCGGCTTCAGTGTTTCGGAAGGTTCGATCTCTTCGATCTGGTTGAACTGACGCAGGCGATCATATTTCTCTTCCAGTTGAATGCTCAGCTCTTCTTCATCACGGTTTTCATACAATTCGTCCACTACGCTCAGGTGATAACGGGAAAGCTTCAGGTTGTTGCTGTTGCCTTCGCCCACGCGGAAGAGTAATGAATATTTTTTCAGCCATTCTTCAGGCAGGATACCGAGTGTGCCGTCATTCAGTTGTACGAATTGCTGTTTGTTGGCTAGCGCACGTTTTACTTCAGCTACGGTTACTTTCTGATCGCCGAAAATGATATCCACTTTTGCGTCGAACCAATCGGTATTGCTGCTGATGAAAATGCGTGTCTGGGGTTTGGCGGTATTGAAGCGGAAATTACGGAGCGCTTCAAATCCGAATACCGGCGTCTTCATGTCCTTCATCGCATCCACGAAGAGGAAGAACCAGTTGTTTTTTAACACATCGCTGCCTTTCAATGCGAGAGAACCGTTCTCTTCATCCACGATAAAATTGGAATGAAGGTTCTGTAACTTTTCAACAAATAACCTCTCCGCGTCGCGGTTGCGGTGAACGATGGTCACTTTGCCGTCCTGCGGCACCACAACTGCATCGCGGTCGCGGGCGCGGGTTTCATAACCTTTGTAAGTGAAAGAAGGCTGGAAGATCAGGTAGTCGCCTTTTTCAACGAGAAAAAGATTTACCTCCGGTTCGCCGTCTTTGATTTCCTGTACGAGACTTTTATCGAAATCAACTTTGTATTCGCGTGTCAATGGCAAAACGAATTCAGTCAGTTGTTTAGGCCAATTGGCGGCGGAGATCAGCATTTTGCCATTTGTGCCGAATTTTTCCACCAGTTGCATGGTTTCTTTTTCCGGCCAGAGATGGAGTTGGTTGTTGTAAAGAAACAGCATGCCGCTGGGGCTTTCATTGTCTTCGAGTTCATACTCGAGATTCCCCAGTTTGGCTTTAACCTGAACGCTGTATTGATCGTTTTCCTTTTTTACATAAAACTTTGGTTGCGCTGAATCGGCAACAGGTTGCAAAGGTTCGAGGTGTGAAGTTTTGAAAGACTTTCCTTTCGGAAGGATGAAGAAGATCGAGCTGCCCTCGGGGTCGGTAAGGATCTTTTTGAGTTTGGGCAGCATGTATTCTGCCATCAGTGATTTTGTTTCCTCGGGCAATTCTTCATCGTCGGACTGGATGATGTTTTCCCAGATACCGGAGAAGGGCGAGTTGCGGCTCACATATTTGCTGATCTCTGCCTCCTGCAATTTGCGCAGTGCACTCAGCATGTTGCGGTCCTGTTCGGGATAAAGATCGGCATTGACATAGCGGCTGATGTCCAGCTTTTCAACATTGCCGGCAAAGGGCATATCGCCGTCGGAAGCATCACCGGAAACCACGTCGAGCGTGAAGTAGGGATAATTGGCTTTGTTGAAATTGAAAACGACGGCGAGGCGTTTGGTGGGCGAAGGCGCTTCCGGTTCTTCCACCATCACTTCTTCCTCCTTCGGTTTCTGCGGCAGCAGCACCGGTCGCGGTGTGAGGGCTGGTTGCACTACACGCTTGATGGAAGGATCGAGCACACGCAGGAAGGGTTTGCCTTCTTTGTATACAAATTCAAACTTCCCTTTGAGGTCGTCGCTCAAAGAGTAGCCATAAGCCTCGAGGAGTTTATTTTTTTCTTTATCCCAGTTGCGGATGCTGTCGAAATAATTAGCACCGTGTTGCTGCAAGAGATGAAGGAACACGATTATTTTAGGAAGACAAAGCAGATGGTCTTCATCTGCGTAATCGCAACTGGTATCAAAATTTCTTTCTTCGTTTTTGCGGATGATAACGGGATAGGTGCTGCCATTCAGGGTTACTTCCGCTTTCACCATTTCATTTTCCGCATGCAGAATGGTGACAGAATTTTCACTGAGAAATTTTTCCGCTTCTTCCATGATCTCGGGGGAAGAAAGCAACCGGAGTGTTTTGATGTCCAGTTGTTTCATCTTGGCCACCGTGTGCCGCTGATCGTATTGGGTATCGCCTGCACGCAGTTGTCCTTTATCGATCAGTTCCTGTAAATAGAACAGGGCCGCTGTTTCATGGCGGCAAATATCTCCAAGATTATAGGGGCAGGTACAGCGCAATGACAGCGACTGCGGCTCCTTGAACTTCTGGATATATACTTTATAAAAAGTGGAATAGGTATCGTCTTTAACACGGAATACGGCGGACCCGAAAAGGTCGTCGTATTCAATCAGCTCCACGAAGTTGATCGCGTGAATTTTTTTGCCACGACGGATCACTTCATCCGTACCGTGGGTATAGACATATTTGATAAGGTGAGGTAAGGCCAAAACAAGTACAATTTTAACAGGTGATCCAGGTCCTTTGGACAAGGGCAATCGGCAAAAATAAAAGAATAGCAGGCGTATTTCCTTGGAAAAACCGAAGAATTATTAAATAAGGCGCAAGCCCGCCGGAAGCCATTAAATTGTCGTATCTTTAGGAGTTTGCCTGCTCTACAACCAGTTTCCCTTCCTTGTATACCGGCAGTACGTTGGCTCCGTCGGGGGTGAGGCAAAAATTAATGTCTTCGATCAGTCCGAAACGTTCTACAAGGCGGTGATAATGCGTGAGTTTGGGTGCAAATCCGGCGAGGTTATTCTTGTGTTTGGCGTACATGGCTTCGGCCATCAGGGAGCTGTCGCAATGGATGGTGAAGTGTTTCTTCACCTGGCTGATCACGGCCCCGGCAAACAGGGTGTCTTCGAGGTTGAAGCGGTCTTTCCAGCCGGCGCAGCCAAGCACTACATTTTTCTTTTGTGCTACCAGGTACTGGCAAACGGCGGAAAGGTTGGGGAAGGAGCCGGAAATGATGGTATCGGCGCCTCTTTCGAGTGCCATGTGAAGCAGGCGTGTACCGTTGGTAGTAGTGAGCACCAAGGTTTTGTTTTCAATAAACTCACGCTGGTATTCGAGTGGGGAATTGCCATGGCTGAGGCCTTCAGCTAATTTACCGTCGCGTTCACCGGCGGCGATGCCATCGATATTGCGGCTGATCTCGATTGCTTTAGGAACGGAATCTACGGGGATTACACAGCGGGCACCATTGTACAAAGCGGACGCGATAGTGGAGGTAGCCCGGAAAACGTCAATAATAACTACTATGCTGCTGCTCAGGTCGTAAAGATGGAGTAAAGCAGGGGATAACGAAGTGTGTAGCGATGGTTTGTTTTCCATAACGAGGCGCAAAAATACAGTAATTAGGTGAAAGGTGGAAGGCGTAAGGCGTAAGGTATAAGGTGTAGGGTATAAGGTGTAGGGTTGAAGGCTTAAGGCTTAAGGTGTAAGGTGGAAACGCCGCCCGATACTTCGGGCATAGGTTTTAAGTAATTCTTTCCGTCTTTGCCCCTTAAGCGACTTTGGAGGCTGTTAGATATAAGGCTTAAGGTGAAAACAGCCATTCACTATTCACCATTCACGATTGACGATTGACGATTCACACCTGCAGCAGCTTTGCCCCTTAAGCGACTTTGGAGGCTGTTAGGTATAAGGCTTAAGGCATAAGGTTTAAGGTATAAGGCTTAAGGTGAAAACAGCCATTCACTATTCACCATTCACGATTGACGATTGACGATTCACACCTGCAGCAGCTTTGCCCCTTAAGCGACTTTGGAGGCTGTTAGGTATAAGGCTTAAGGCATAAGGTTTAAGGTATAAGGCTTAAGGTGAAAACAGCCATTCACTATTCACGATTGACGATTGACGATTCACGCCTGCAGCAGCTTTGCCCCTTAAGCGACTTTGGAGGCTGTTAGGTATAAGGCTTAAGGCATAAGGTATAAGGTATAAGGCTTAAGGTGAAAACAGCCATTCACTATTCACCATTCACGCCTGCAGCAGCTTTCTCCACTGATCGCTTTCGGCATATTTCTTTATCACTTCGTTACGGTGTTCGAGCATGCGCTTCATGTAACCGGTCAGGTACACGGTATTCACCATTTTTCCCAACCAGCCGTACGGCGTTTCAAAATGAAAAAGGTCGATGAGGATCGTGCCGTTCTCGCAGGGTTTGAAATAATGTTCATGGCGCATGGAGCTGAAATCTCCCTCGGCTTGTTCGTCGGTAAATTTTTCGGGCCTTTTCATTTCGGTGATGCGTGCCCGCAGCAATCTGTTCTTGAAAAGGTGTTTGGCTCTCCAGGTGACGGTTTCACCTTGTTCGATCAGTCCCGACCGGGTACCGGCTACGGGTTCTTCCCTGAATTTCTCCATAGAAATCCGGTGCAGGTCGATGCTGCGTGCGAGATCGAATACGCGGGCTGCCGGAGCCTGGATAAATGTAGTAAGATGAATCGTAGGCATTACCAATTCAAAAGTCAACCCTTCGACAAGCTCAGGGCCCGAAGATTCGGGCCACCCTTCGAGTGCTGAAGTATCGGCCTCAGGGCTGACCGGTTAAGATTATAGTAAAGAATCAGGCAAAGGGCAATTTAACCACTTTGGCCTGCAGCAGTTTGTCGCGCACCTTGATGAACACCGGTGTGTCGATCGAGGCAAAAGCCGTACTCACATAACCAAGACCAATGGCTTTGCCGAAACTGGGGGATTGCGTACCGGATGTTACATGACCGATTGTGGCACCCGTGTGATCTTTTATTTCATAGCCCTGACGTGGAATGCCTTTGTCTATCATTTCAAAACCTACGAGTTTGCGCTCCACGCCTGCGGCTTTCTGTTGCTCGATGATCGCGCGTCCATTGAACTCTTTGGTGAAACGTGTGATCCAGCCAAGTCCGGCTTCGAGTGGTGAAGTGTTGTCGTCGATGTCGTTGCCGTAAAGGCAATAACCCATTTCGAGTCGGAGTGTATCGCGTGCACCAAGGCCAACAGGCTTGATGCCTGCCTCTGCACCTGCTTCAAAGATCGCGTCCCAGATTTTGGAAGCGTCATCGTCTTTGTCTTCAAAATAAATCTCCACACCACCGGCACCGGTATAACCGGTAGCGCTGATCAGTACATTGTCTACACCGGCAAACCGGCCTTTGGCAAATGTGTAATATTTCAGGTTGAGTACATCGAGATCTGTCAGGGATTGAATGATGCGGGTAGCGGCAGGACCTTGTACGGCAAGCAACGCAGTTTTTTCGGAGATATTATGCATTTCAACATCCTTGTCATTGAAACGGCTGATTGCATTCCAGTCTTTTTCGATGTTGGAGGCATTTACCACCAGCATGTAGGTTTTGTTTTCTTCTATGCAATAAACAAGCAGGTCATCGATGATACCGCCGTTATCATTCGGGAGGCAGCTATATTGAGCCTGGCCTGCTTTGAGTTTGGAAGCATCGTTGCTGGTAACGCGTTGTATGAGGTCCAAAGCATTTTCACCTTTAAGAATGAATTCGCCCATGTGGCTTACATCGAACACACCGGCGTTTTTGCGCACGGCGGCATGTTCATCATTAATACCGGTATATGAAATAGGCATGTTGTAGCCGGCGAACGGAGCCATCTTGGCTCCGAGGGCGATATGTTTTTCCGTAAATGGCGTTGCTTTCATGGCCACGAAGGTAATAAGTTGTAAGCATTCAGTTATAAGTTTTGAGAGAAGGTGTAAGGCATAAGGCGTAAGGCATAAGGTGTAAGGTGTAAGGCATAGGGTGTAAGGTTATAGGCGAGCAGCGGTTATCGGTAATAAATGGCAAGTAAGCTGCTCTGGTGAAACTGGTAGATCACTTCTACTCCATGGTTCGTGTATACACGAACCATGGCATTCACCCTTCACTATTCACCATTCACTTATTGACTTATTCACCATTGACGATTCACGATTGACGTGCCTTCTCTCACATTTGTCTTATCTTTGCAGCTCCCGCAACCAATCCCTGCACTCATACTTTAAATCCCTTGTAACATGAAGGAATTACTTTACCAGACCTACTGGGGCAATACTGTTTTGGCATACCTGATCGCATTGGGCGGCGTTGTGCTGTCCTGGCTCGTGCTGCGGCTCCTGCGTGGTCAGCTCATACGTGTTCTCCGTAAAATAACCAGCCGGACCAAACATCAATTCGATGACCTGCTGGTAACCGCTGCAGAGAAATTTTTGTTACCGCTCGCTTATCTTTCTGTTAACTACAGCATACTGCTGCAACTCAACCTTCATCCCAGATTCAGCAAGATATTGGATGTGGCCATGCTGGTAGTAGTAAGCTGGTTTGTGATACGACTGATCAATTTTCTCTTGCATGGAATGGTACAGGCCGCCATGCAACGCAGGCAGGAGCCGCCTGAACGGCTCCGGCAACTCAACGGCATTTTACTCATTGTAAAAATCATCGTATGGGCGGCAGGTCTTATCATGCTCATTGATAATCTTGGTTATGATGTGACCACAATCATTGCAGGACTTGGCGTGGGTGGTATTGCCATTGCATTGGCTGCGCAAAACATACTCGGCGATCTCTTCAGTTATCTGGTCATCTTTTTTGACAAGCCTTTTGAGGTCGGCGACTTTATTGCAGTGGGAAACAACAGTGGTATCGTTGAAAAGATCGGCATCAAAACATCTCATGTGCGCAGCCTCGATGGACAGCAACTGGTGATGCCCAATGCCGAAATGGTGAAGACGGTTATTCATAACTACAAAAGATTGCAGCGCCGTCGTGTGGTGTTCATCATCAACGTTACTTATCAGACCGATGCTGAAAGCCTGCGCAACATTCCGGCAATGATAAAATCAATCGTTGCAGAGCAGGAGGAAGTAAGTTTTGACCGGGCACATTTAAAAACATTAGGCGAGTCTTCAATACAATTCGAAATCGTGTATTATGTAGAGTCGGCGGATTACATCAAATTCATGGATGTGCATCATGCCGTGAGCCTGGAGATATTTCAGCGTTTTGCAGAAGAAGGTATTTCGTTTGCACACCCGGCGAGTATGGTGTATTTGCAGGAAGGAGCGGCAATGTTGAATCGTCAATAAGTGAATAGTGAATGGTCAATGGTGAATCAATGTCGTTTCCTTAAGGCTGAAGTTCTTTGACAGGTGTTAAGTAGAGAAAAAGTTTGTTATTTTTAGGATAGGATTACAGGGGGGTATTGAATAGCGAACCTGTTTTTAGAGTAACCTATCTCAATGAATTAACTCAAAAATTACATAATGAACAATTTGTTAGCGACTGCCGTACAGAATCCGGCCGGAATGGATTTGTCCGTGATCGCAAGCTGACCTTTGTTCATTTGATTGTTCTGTTAGTGCAGGGCCTTTCCCGTTCCATACAGCGTGAGCTCAACAGCTTTTACCAAAAGATCCTGGACAGCGATCTGCCGCTTCA
>NZ_KE384400.1:153394-363405 GCF_000425585.1 Terrimonas ferruginea DSM 30193 | reverse complement strand
AAAAAAGAACAGGCCCAAACCAGCAATAAGCACAAATACAAGGTCAATCGTACTAATACATTAGCCATCGTCAAATATCACTTGCATGTAATGGTGGTCAAAGGAATGGTTGTTCCATGTCTGAAAGCGATCGACAGTATACTGCTGAAAACAAAGGAAATTATCCGGCCAGCAAGACGCTTCCCCCGGAAACACCTCAAAAAAAAACCGCCAAACTCAAACTATAAACACCTCTAAAGCCTTAAGGAAACGACATTGAATCGTCAATGGTGAATCGTCAATCGTCAATAAAAGCCGTTGTTTGGGCCCTGAGGCCGATGCTTCGGCCCCTCGAAGGGTGGTCCCTGAGGCCGATGCTTCGGCCTCTCGAAGGGCGGCTTTAAAACTTATTACCTATAACCTAAAACTTAACCAAGGTTAAGCAGGTTTTCGTGCTGTCGATTCATTTTTGCGGCATGGATACTTCTTTCATGCAGGCTGCCGTATTCAGGAAATACGGGGCACCCGAAGTGGTGAAAATTGAAATGCGGCCCAAACCCGTCCCCGGTGATTATCAGGTATTGATCAGGAATTATGCCACTGCGGTAAACTCGGGTGATTGGAAACTTCGCCAGGCCGATCCGGCTGCGGCCCGGTTATTTATAGGATTGTTTCGCCCGAGGAAAAGCAAACAAATACTCGGAGCCATATTTGCCGGTGTGGTTGAAAGCGTTGGGCGTCGTGTTACGGAATTCAAACCCGGCGATCATGTCTTTGGCGCCACAGGTTTTGCATTGGGTACGCATGCAACTTATGTATGCGTGCATCAGGATTCACCTATAGCAGCACTGGGAAGCGATATTTCTTTTACCGATGCAGCGGCTATTCCTTTCGGTGCTACAACGGCTTTGCATTTTCTTAAAAAAGCGAATCTGAAAGCAGGACAGGAAATCATGGTATATGGTGCATCGGGTGCGGTTGGCATCGCCGCTATTCAACTGGCAAAATATTTTGGTGCCATTGTAACCGCGGTCTGCAGTGCGGCCAATAAAGCGCTGGTTACCGACAGCGGCGCCGATTATCATATCGATTACAACCATCCGGATTTTGAAAACCACACACATCAGTACGACGTGGTTTTTGAAACGGTAGGCAGGCTGCCATTAAAAAAAGCTATTACGTTGACCAGGGAAAACGGCGCGGTTATTCTCGGATCTGGCGGCTTCTCTGATATATTATTTGCCAGGGGCAAAGCGAAAAGAAAAAACAGGAAACTGATCACGGGACTTGCGTTGGAAAAAAAGGAAGAAATGATTTTACTGAGCACTTTGCTGCAAGCCGGTGCAATCCGTCCGGTGATCGATACCGTTTTCCCGCTGAATAGAATTGTGGATGCGCACCGGCTGGCGCAGTCGGGAAGGAAGAGAGGGAATGCGGTGGTGGAGTTATGAGTAAAAAGCCGTTGTTTGATCCCCACCTTCGAGCGCCGAAGCATCGGCCTCAGGGACCACCCTTCGAGGGCCTCAGCGAGCAAACAACGGCTGTTTATTCACGATTGACGATTGACGATTCACGATTCACCATTGACGATTCACCATTCACCATTGACGATTGACAACTCAACCTTTCCAATAAGCATACTTCAACACCGGCGGTGCCATAATAAAATCTTCGCCAGCTTTTGCAATCTGTTCGACATTTATATTTTTGTTCACCGCAACTCCGCGGGCAGCCAAACGGTCTACCAGGCGGAGACGCGTGGCTTTTACTTTTTCACTGTTGATCGTTTCCATCATTACCCTCATGCCATCCTTATTCTCCGGACCATCGATGAATACGGGCCTGGCCGGTTTGATAATATGCGGGTAGTCATCGTAATCATATTGGAAGTTTTCCAATCCGATTGGCAACGATTGTTCAGGCACCGGCGATACCGGTACGATGCGGAATCCCATCAGTACATCTTTAACGGTAGCATCCTTCACTAAACCCGTCTGCCGTTTGTCCCAGAGTGATTTCGGCACGTTGCGGATGATAGCCGTAATCTCGTAGCGGACTTTCGGATGGAGTATCCCTTCAAATTCCAGTGTTACCACTTGTTTGGAATTGAAGTCTTTATTAGCTACTTCCACCATCCCCACACCAAAGTCTTTGTTAATAGCAGCCAATGCGCCCGCATTCGTGATCACGATGTTTTCTTTCGGCACTGCACCGTTTTTATCGCGGATGATCAGTTCGTATTCTTTTGCCGGCATCACTGCAGTGGTCTCCAGCGTTACGTCGTTGCGGTTAACGATCCAGCTAATGGGTTCTGCTGTTTCTTTGACGGTAAGGTCTTCGGCCAGCCCTGTTGTCACACGCCCGATGCAATAGGTGTCTGTCGGTACAGGCACACCTGCTACATTTCCATACAACCTTTCGTGTTCCAATGTTTTTTGAGACGGTGGCAGGAAGGAATCTTTGAAATCCTGCCAACTGATATTCATAGCCGGTTTGGCGGTATTGGCGCCAAATGATATGTCGAAAGATATGATCCACAAATGGATCCTGGCGATGCCGGAAAAGTCCGGCCCCCATATCTTGAGATCTGCACCCAGGCTTACTGATATGGTTTTGGTAATGGTGGTGAATAGCAGGTTTAAGCGGAACGTATACGATACGCCGAAGCTTGCATAAAGATGTGCTTCGTAATAATAAGGTTTCCAGGCAATGAGAAAGTCGGCACCGATGATGAACCATGCTTTTAATGAACCGCTTTGGAAAGTAGCTTCCAGCGAACCTCCTGCCATGACGCAGGTTGGTGTGAGTGCAAAGTATAATCCGCCTTTCAAACTGACTTCCGAGGTTACAGTCCAGTTGAAACCGAGCCTGGGCACTTTGGGATAGTGTGCAGGCGGCGTGAAGTTAGGGTGGTATCCGCCCAGGGTAACCACAAAATCTCCTTCGTGTTCATTGAGTGATGTCCATACATAAAAGGCAAAGCCGCCTGTCAGCAGGCATGATTTGGATAAGATGTACGATGCCGGGGTAAGTTTTGCTTCTACCGATACGATGCCTCTGTTGGGCAGTATCTGCACATTGAGTGCCAGCTGCGCCGACGCGACTACTTTGGGTGACCTGGAAGGAACGGATAAGGTTGATAAACCGATCAATCCGATTTCGAGATCCGTACCAAAGGCCACGGAAAGCAAGGCAAATGATTCCAGCAGTTCATAGGTAGTGAAACGTATACCGGCTGCGAGCCAGTTCTGCCCGATCTGCACAGGCACTACTCTTTCTTCTACCAAAACTTTCAATGCCTTCCCGGGATCGGGCCCGGAGAAGGGACCGGACTGGCCGGGTACAAATCCTGAAGTGAGTGGGAATTTTGTGACCGTATCGATGGTCGGAAGTTTCAGACCACGGTTGTAGCCAAATCCGCCGGCAAGCCCGGTAATGAAAAAAGCCGGATCGCCGCCGAGTGGCGGTGCAGTCATCAGCGCAAAAATAAACAACGAAGGATGCCCGTCCTTCGACGCATAAGAACCCAATGCAGAAAGCGAAAATGCTTTCACACCTATAAGGGCAGAGCCGTTATATTCCGTAACACCATCCACTACCTGTTTGAGGAAGCCGCCGGATATTTGTACCGGTCCGCTGCTGAAGGCGATATTCAATCCCGCCAATTCAAAGTCCGGGTCAAATTTGTTGAGCGGGTTGCTGACTCCCAGTTGAATGAGGTCGATTTTTAATGCAGTAAATACCAGTGAGGCATCCAGTAGCAATGCTACGCGGCCATTGCGGTACGATATGCCGGCACGATCGAAATAGAGAGGACCGATCGTTCGCTGCAGATCGACCCAATACGCATTGGCCGAATTGTCCGCTGTTTCCGCCGCGGCCATCAGCAACAGTTTTTTCTTATCAGCGGTATTGAGTTGTACGTCGAATTTGTTGTCGCTGCCAAGCTGCAATTCCAACGCGCAATATGCACCTGCTTCTATGCCTTCGGGCATGTCGGGCAGTTGCGGATAAGCTTCGCCACCCTGTTCTTTAATAAGTAAATTGAATTCTTTTACAATCGACGCTTCTATTTTTTTAGTGGCAACAATAAGTTTGAAGCCATTCAGTCCGGAGGGGCCGGCTATTTTTTCGAGGTCATCACCTACCAGCGGCAGTTGCGCAAGCGTGATATTGATCTTGATATCCACACCGATCACATAGGTCCAGGCGTCGTTTATTTTTTTGGCGACAAATATAGCCGTGCCGAAGTTGGCTGATTCGGCTGCGACCAGTAATGCCTGTCTTCCTTCGGTGAAATTATAAAAGAGTTTTGCTTCTTTCAGTGCCAGGTTGAGGTTTTCAGGTATGGCAGGTACATTGTCCATACCAAATGCATGCGCAATGTCTTCGAATTGCAGGTAGCCCGTAGCATCTTTTGCTTTCCATTGCGCGAGAATGCTGCTGTCGGATGGCGTAGTAGTGCCGATTATTTCAAATACGGATTTGCCGACATTCAATGAACCGGAAAGTTTCCGCTGATAGCCGCCCGCTTCCAATGATTTCATTTCAAAACCTACGGTCAGCTGAAATTCTTTTTTCGCAGCAACAGGAATATTACCTGTAATGAAAAAAGAGAAGTCTTTGTTTTGTGTATTGAAGCTGGTAGCCAGGTCTTGCAAGGTAAAGTCGGCCAGCCAGGTCGGCGGAGGTGGTGCGTTGAAGGTTTTGGAGAGGTAGGAAGTAAACTCGCCCAAAGGAATGCGTTGGCCTTTACCCGTTTCACCGGTAAACAGCCATCCGCTGGTTTCACCGGTTGCATTGTAACTAGCGGTAACGTACAAATCAACCGAGCCAATGCGGAAGGTGCCGTTGAAAGCGGCGTTGGTTTCTGCTTCATTGTGCTCAACCGAAAATCCTAATTCATCGATGCTCAGGGCGAGGCTTTGTCCAAGGTTGATCGGCCAGTAGCCATCGATGTTTACTTCGAATGAATAATTGCCGGACTGCAGGTCGAAACCCAATTCATCTACGTATAAATTTTCAGGGATACCGCTGGCTTTGCCTACGAAGTTTTCCACGAACTCGCGGATATTCAGTTCTGATTTTTCCGTGAGGTAACCTTGTACTTCAAAATTCGGATAACCCGCAGATACGTAGATAGAAGCCCGTTCTGTCAGGTTAATCTTTCCTCCCATGAATAAAGATGGCTTCGGACCGGAGAAGGGAGTGAATACATTAAAGCGAAGGGATACATCGCTTGCAGTAAAAGTTTTGCCGGTTGAACTTACCGTAAAAATTTTCCAGGGAGAGGTGCTGTCTACCTGCAAACCGATCATATCCACTTTTGTGCCCTGCACATCGAAGTCGATAAACAGTTCGGTAAAACGTACATATTCTTCGATATGAAAATCTGCCGGGATGGTTTTAGCCAGGTCTGCCCCGCCGACGAAATCACTTAATGCATCGAGCGATGCATTAATAACTTCGGTCATGTCTGCACCAAAGCGGACGAACGATTCGAGGTCGGTTATTCTTACAGACAAGGGAAGATGATATTTTCCTTCGGAAAAAGGGACGGAAGCCGTGAGAAATAACATCGGCAGCAGTGTGCTTCCTGTGGCAGAATCTCCGGCGAGCTCGCTTTTTAAGCCAAAACTGATGTCGGTATTTTTACTTACCCAGAGGTTTACGTTTTTAATCACCGGGCCGCGGAGATCGATCAGCTCCAGGTTCGTGCCGCCATCTTTCAATGTAATAGATCCGTTTAAGGCTTCCTGGTTGATACCAAGGATTGTGCTGATGCCCGCGCTGCTGGCGGCGAAGTCGATCAGGCCATCGAAACTGAGCCCGGCTGGTTTGTTATCGTCAGGATCGGAGAGCAGCCAAAAAATATTTTTGCTGAATCGTACCTGTGAGCCGAGTGTGTCTTCCAGGACCGGAAATGATTTACTCAATGTCCACAGTTCGTTGCCGGAGGCCTGCAGAGTCAATGCCGCATTTTCTTCCAGGATATAAAACTTTGCCGTAACATCCATCTCTTTAAAAGGAAGATCCGAACCTTTTCCTTTAACAGTGATGCTCTGTTCGTCGCCGGACGCAATGCTGGCGCCGGACAAGGTCAGTGTGGCCTTGGGAAAAGATTTTGTGGCAATCACCGTAATGCCGGGTGAATCCAGTTTGGCTGTGTCGAGGCTGAACTGGCCATCTTTCAGACTTTCTTCAACCAGTTTTTTGAGCTTTGCAATATCGATCGACATGGGTAGAGTGATTTAAGTTTTGCGTATCAGAGAGTCGGCGGAACGAAATCTTCATCGAACCAGCTACCTATGACGCCGGTTTGGTAGAGGTCTTTTTTTGATTCGGCGCGGAACAGGAACCAGTTCTTGTAGCTGAAACCGAAAAAGCCTGTGCCGCTTTTTTTAGGGCCTGCATCCTTCGGGTCTTTCAGCCAGAAGAAGGTGCGGCTGTCGTTCTGATCCCAGTCGTAGTCTTTCCATTCTACATCGAGGATGCGTTGAAGATCTTTGAAGCTGTCGTACCCTTCCATACCATATTGCCAATATTGGTAGGTTCTGGGCTGATTGCGCAGGCGTGAGGAGGTGAGCCACCGGCTCATCACGTCATATCGCGGAAGATTAAAGGAGGTTACCAGCAGACCAACGCTCACCAGCAGGCTTTCGGGGTTTACCCAATTCTTGAAATTTTCGGTTGGCAAACTGCTTTCGCTTCCATGATGGGGAACCTGGAAGATGGATACTTCTTTGATGCGGGGTTTTTGTTTGTCGTACAGGTATGTCAGCGTTTCATCTGTAGAGTCACCGGTAAGCAGTAACTTATCCTTGTCAAATTTGACAAGGGTACACAAACTGACCACATTGCTTTTGGTGGAGGGCGAACGGGACACGGTGGGCACGTTTCCGGCAATAATGGTCAGACTCCAATTGATGCCTTTGCGTGTTTTTCCACTTTTGATCACATAGCCGTCTTCCGGAATATCTTTTTCGATTGGATCCTGGTAGTCGAAAACAGGCGCCCATGTTTTGGATATATGCTTTTTACCGTTGAGCGTTATTTCTTTCAGCAGTGGGCGGCCAAACAAAAAGATATTGCGCATCATGGCTGTTTCCTTATAATAGCCAAGTGGTGATTTGTCGCTCAGGGCACGACTGAAATAGAAAATATTGACCTCGACTTTTGGTTTGCTGCAAAGCAGGTCAATTAATTTATTGTAATGATCTTTATCCGGATGCGTCATGATAACATTCACGGCTTTCCCTCTCGACCAGCTGCGTACCAGCTTTTTTGCTTCTTCGAACGATTCGTCGGACAACTCGGCTGTGGTGCCGCAATCGATAATATAAACAGAGTTGTCTGGGCAGCTGATAATGGTGCAGTCGCCTTGTCCCATATCTATGAAGGCAAGATTCATTTCGCCGATAATGGCACGCTGGGATACCGTAGCCGTCAATTGACTTTCCTTGCCGAATGATGTATAAATATTCATAGCGTAAAATGTTGGATCAGTGTTTACTTTTTTGCCGGCTTGTTAAAAGTGAATACCGACACATCGAGTGAAGTGTTGGCGGTTGCATCCTTGCAGGTCATCCGGGTGTTACAGCCTTCTTTTGCCACAAACACACGTATCATCTCACTGTCTTCGTACACCTCTACATCAAATGGATTTCCTTTGGTAGCGCCGGTACTGATATTGTCCGCTAACATTCTCCTGGTCGGTAAGCCGTAAATGGAAAGTGTTTTTGAACAATAGCTGGCAATAAAAAGCAGGTCGGCAGTATCGTTGGTGCGAAGACCATAGGGCGCGCCCGGCACATCGATCGTCCAGGTTATCGTGTGATTCTGTGTATCGATAAACGCTACTTTGTTTGCTTCGCCTAAGGCCACGATCAGCAGTTTTTCATCAGGCGTCAGTACCATATTGACCGGCTTTCCCGGAAGTTCGGTGTAGCCAACTACCTTGTCCTGTTGCGTATCGATGAATACGATCCTGTTGTCACCGAGACAATTCACATAAAGCGTATCCGACAGCTTGCCTTCGATTACCATTCCCGGCTCTGCGCCGTATAGTGGAATTTCTTTGTAGATGGGGTGATCGGGACGTTTGGTGATTTCAACCGATGTATTGTGCAGCACATATACTTTATCTGAGGCCCTGTTCATTGCCAGGGCAAATATCCGCGAGCCGGCGGCTGTTACACCGTGTCCCTGGTTGATGATATTTCTTCCTGTATCAATCTCGAAATATTGCGCATTCAGAAAATGTGGCCCGTATACAAACTCGCAGGAGTAATACAGTCGCTGAAGATCATTGGTCAGTCGTAACGATATCCCGGGGTAAGGTCCGGCTATTTGTGTAAAGAAACTGGTATTCGAAGATTTGGCGCCGGAGCTCGTATCGTACATCGTAACGCCAAAAGTCGCCCTGCCGGCAACGGGGTTAAAAACAAAAAGTTTCTCTCCCTGTTTACTCTGGTGCATTACGTTGCCGGAATATTTTTTGTCAACGGCCAGCGTCTTTACGTTAATATCATAGATCAAGTTCTCCCCGGAGTTGGCCACATATACCCGGCCTTTTTGTTTATTGAGAAGAATCGCCGGATAGGATTGCAGCTTATTACCGGACAGTGGCATCGGGATATTGTTATGGGGAGGTGGTACGTATGGAGACCAGATCGACTGCTTGGCTTCTACATAAGTGGGCTGGATATCATAGTAGGAATAAGCCTTCAATACCACTACATGATAGCCGATTGTAGTGCCGAGATCGTAGGAGGTCCGGCCCGTTACATCCACGTCGCCGTGAAAAGTAGTGAGGATGAGTTTCTGAGCGGCAACTACTGTCCAGTTGGCCAGAAAAGGAAGCCCGTTTTCTGGTGCTGCGGATGCTTCGCCATCCCGCGCCAAAAATTCACCTACCGTAAAACTTATTATTCGTGCCGGTATGTAATTTACGTGGATCGTTTTCTCCATTGTGGAAGGTGTGTCACTATTACCATAAGCGGAAGCGGTGATGGCTGTCTGCTCCAGGTTCGGTGCTTTCGGAAGTGTCAGGTTATTCCCGTCCAGTTTAATTTCGCCTTTCGCGCTGTCTAACAAAACCGTTTCTCCTCCTCTGAGTTTGTAATCGATCGTGACCCTTTTGGCAAGAAAGGATGTCCAACTGATAGCGGTATTTTCACCGAGATTGATATCCCGTTTTGTGGCTTCCAGTGTCAGCATTTTTGCCACGGCTTTCTTTTTCTGCAAATGCACTACAAATTCCGCATCGTTGTAGCCGGGAATATTATTGACTTGCACATACATGAGGCTGATCGTGTCGGGATTAACGTTCAGTTGCGTGATGATCTTGCTGATGGGAAATTGCACCGTTTGATATCCCTCCATTACCTGTTTATTCTTTGGATTGAACTCCCAGAAATTATTGCCGCCAATATGTGCAACAGGATCCCATGGCAGGGTAGCCTTTACATCAATCCTGATATTGTTATCGGCTAATAGCTGCGAGGTAATCGCGTAGTCTTCATCGCCAAACAAAAAGGAAATAAAAACGACCGGTGGATTGGTTTCTTCCTGCGTAAAAAAATCGGTGGAAGAAGCGTTGGGCACCAGCGGATCTTTGGAGGTATTGCTCAACAGGAGCGTAAATCCGTTTTGTATGGGCGCGCTCTGGTCATACGTAATGTAAACAGGCACGGCTTCGGCTGTTTCGGCGTTGGAGATATCGTAGGCAAGCTGTGGCGGGTTCTGTCCCGTTATGAAATGCACCGGGTTAATATAAGACGTTGCCAGTGGGAGCGTTTTCAACTTGTCGTCGGGAACGGTTAATATACCCATGTGCTTAGTGGCCGGCAACAGCGGCGGAACAAATCCCGGGATGTTAGCATACGCGATCATGAAGTTGCCCGGCGTTACGGTACGGACAACAAGATTTCGTATTTCAATTTTGATGAATTCATTCGGGGCAAGCACTACATCCTGTTCAGGAGCTATCGACCAGGAAGCGGGTGTTTGGGCATCAGGTTGAGGCAGGAAGGCGGCTTTCCAGGATGGCGGCAATGTCAATTGCAAATGCTCAACCACTTCCGGCAACAGCAGTTCTTCAAAATTGAAATTGAAGACCGACCCTGTTGCATTTTCGCTCACGCCTTTCCTGATTCTTACAGGCGATCCTCCGGTAAGCGTGAGCGGAGCGCCGGTAAGATTGGTGAACGTAAGCGTCAGCACATTGTAGTCGGGCTTGTCTGTTTTGTAAAGAATGGCCTCTCCATTCTTATTGACAATAACAAATGATTGGCCGCTTATTGTTTTATTCATAAAGAGTGCTCGGTTAAGATTGTTGGTTGTTGATATTACTCAGGAGAAGCCATCCCTCACGGATTTCTTGTGGCGGATCAGTCATGTTGGCGCGATCATCTACCGGATTGATCGTTTGTGATGCCGACCATTTGGTTAATTCGTTCTGCAGCCAGGTCCATTCGCTTTCGCCGACAGGCGGTACAGGGAAAGCTGGCATATTGTTGTTGTATAACACAGGTGTGGTAAGAAAGGCAACGAGAAGATTTTCCAATGCATCGGCAAATTGCGCCGGGGGAATATCGATCTTTTTCACCGGCAGCAGACCCGATGTGGCATGGATCGCTCCGCGCGGATCCATGAGCATGGTAATGGTGGTTTCGCTGGCGGCTTTGTCGAGCGTGAGTGCAATGGTTGCCTCATCCGGCTGTCTTACTTTATCGGTCGGATGGTTGGTTTTCATGACATAATACTGATCGTAGTTGCCGTCTTTAAAATAACCCAGCAATCCATCTTCTGTTTGCTCCATGTTGCCGAGCCGTACGGGAAATTTAATTTTCGTAAATCCATTGTCGTTCTTAGGTGCGCCATTGTTTACTTCGTTGCGCAGATCGGTCCAGCCGGTGCTGTAAGCGGGACCGCCTCTCACATCAAGGCTGAGCCTGGCCTGCGTAACGGCGATCGGGGTGCCGAGCAGGACGGCCTTGCTGCCGGTTTGCCGGTAACTCGCCGGTTGAATGGTATTGAAGGTGATGTCGTTGGCACGCATGAATGCATTCAGGTAATCACCGTTGCCATTATTGAAAAGTGCGATGGCCAGTTTTTTCAATTCCGGATTGGCATTTCTCCCTCTTTCAGAAGCAAAGAATTCACGGATATTCAGACCAAACGTATCACTGCCGGGAACTCCCTGCCATATCACGTGTGTTGCATCCTCACTCAGTATCAGCGAACCCATTGCCTCTCCTTCGTGATCATAAATCCATAAACTGGAATCGAGATGATTGGCAAGTATCCAGCCGCAGATGGGCGAAGTAGCCGGATGCGAATTAGCTTCTCTTTCATTGTTAGCCGCAGCCAGCCATCTGAACGATAATCGCGCAGGCTGTACCAACCGCGGTTCGAGGTAAACGAAATTGACAGGAAGATCTTTGTGGGCAAGATTATTGGCGACGATCAGTTTCTCCGGTGTATTGATCTCGATATTGCGCCCGAATACATCTACGATTGTGAGGGAAGAAATCGACATCAGTCCGGCTCTTACAGGGTTGTAAAAATTGCCGGGACTTGGTGCTGTCTGCGTCATGGGGCCCACTGCTTCTTTAACATCAACATTGGTGAACTTTGCATAAGGAGCTACCGCAGCCGGATCTCTTATCTCCAATTGCATAACTTCCCTGCGCATGATCATGGCGCTGTTGAGTCCGTTCAGTGACTGTGAGAGAACAGGAGGGAAATTGGTGAGTGCGGCCAGGATTTTTCTCAGGTCATCATCCAGCGGACTTTCCTGCGCATCGAGAAATTTACGGATCTGCACCTGGAAATTTTCCTCGGCATGCGGCGACATGAAAATCTCATTTTTATAAGATTGATACTGTGCCGGAATTTTCATTTCACCTTTGAATGCATAACTGACATCGCCCAGTTTGAAATTATCCAGGATGAAATCAGGCGAATAATTCTTGCCCGGCGATTTTCCATCTGGCTGGATATCGGCAAAAGGATAATAGGTGATATTCCAGGAGAAGGAGTAAGGCAGCCACGGATTACCATCCCATTCTACAAAATAGACGGCTGAAGGCGCGATGCCGCTGTAGGCAAGCTGTGTTGCCCATGAGGCAGATACGGAGATAAAAATATAAACAAGCCGTTTGCGCTGATCTTCGCTCAGGTCTTTTTCAGGCGGTGTCAGCACATACTCATCGTTTTGGAGAATATAAAGGGAAAAAAGAAAATCCGCATCTCCCTCGCTGATTACCGAACGGATTTGTTCTGCCTGCGCTCCGGTTAATTTTCCAATAATAGTTGGTGTAACAAAACCCAGCCGGTTGGATTTGATGAGTTGGGAAGCCGTCGTAAAATTAGTAGTGGCACCATTGGCTATTGCCAGCGCGGCCAGGGTCAGTTGATTCAATAATAAACTTTCGGTGAACAGTGCCTGTATCTGTTCGCTGTAATCGAGCGGAATGGTTTGGGAGAGGCCTGGTGTGTTACTTTTATTGAACGTTAGTTCCGCTGCATTGCCAACGAGATTGGCGGGGATGCTTACCGCAGTAATGAGCTGGGGCGACAGACGGCATACCATTGTTTTGTCGGCCATGAAACGTCCGTCTCCACCATAACGTTCGGGCGGTTTGATGTCTTTTCCCTGGAATAAGATAACAGGTTCGGCGGGTTGCCAGTAACGAGGTGCGGAGGCAGTCGTCAGTTCATATCCGTCAGGCAGTTTCTGGCGGATTTTGTTGGCCTGCTCTTCTATCGGTTTGGTGGAAGTGTTGTTCTTTTTTTGATTGAGGGTATCTATTTCACCCATGATCAGGGTGGCGATATCGCTGGCGTCCATGCCATGATCGGGTTCTTTGTTTCCCCTGCGGAAAATCAGCATAAACCGGTACCAATCCATGAATATCTGCGAACGCATTGCTTCTATGTCTGAAACTGACGTGTCGTATGCCGATTGCAGGTCATTAAGTTTGTTGAGGTCTTCGCCCATTGTTTCGGAAAGCAGATGCAGGTTATTCGTCTTTCCCGGTTCATCGTCGATTTTTCTTACTTCCCATATATATCCTCCTTCACCGGAGTTGTAACTGCTGGTGTGCAATGCGATGGCGAGGTCTTCAAGCCGGTTGAGTTCGGCTATGTTGGCTACACCTTTGAGTTTTCCCAGTTGCAATGCGTCGAGCAGCGTTTCGATATTGTGCGGATCGGGAAGGCCGGACACCTGCCCGATCAATGCGGCTAGTGCCTGCGAAGAAGTATTGCCGATGGCAATATTCATCTGATCACTTATTTCGCGGAAGCTGCTCACATTTTTATTCCACCTGATATTGTTGATCAGGCCGGACAAAATCGTGTGCGTGACATCCGTATCTTTTTCTCTTGTGCCGGAAGGCAATGACCAGCGGCATTGATCGAGTACATAGGTAAGAAAACTGAATCCAGCATCCGTAAGAATACCGCCGAGGGCTACCTTCTTCTCGCGGGATAAAGCAGGCGCGACTACATAGGGACCATCCGGCTGGCGGACGGTATAAGTTTCCGTCAATAACTTTTTGCTGGCGGGATCGGTTACTTTACTCAGCAGGGCTTCAAAAGCTGCAGGATCAAATTGCAACGGTAGTTGCCACAAAGGATCGTTCACAGGATCATGATACCAGCCTGTGATCTGGTAAGAAAGCTGAAGGTTCTGTCCTAATTTATCCAGGTCGGCTTCCGTATCATGAAAACCGAAAATGCTTTTGCAATTTTGATAAGAAGCGGAGAAATCGGGTGAACCGTAGCCAACGGCGCTCAATCCTTCAACAAACTCTGCGGCTTCAAGTTCCGGTGCATCAGGGTTTTGCTGCCGCAATAATTGTGTAGCTGCCCATTTCTCGTATTCGACAACACGGCCCATGAAGCGGAACTGTTCTGCCTTATTATCTTCTGTTCTGAACGGCACGGCAATGCTTTCACGATTGGGATCGGGTTGCTGAGTGGAAACATAGTTACTTTCAATTACCCATGACTTCAGCCGGTTTACCGGTTTGGCAGGATCGGTAAGGTCCGTGTAAATACGGGTGATCAGCCAGCGGTCGGGTGTATCGGGAAAAGCGACACTGGCCTCAGGTGCCTGGGGTGTGGCGCCATTCGTTAATCCGTCGGGTAATGCCCAGTGGAGATGCACGCCTACGGGTAACGACACCCGGCCGTCGCCGGTCATCACCCGCTCACTGAGATTGGGGATGTCTTTATTCGAAGCATTCGGCAGCCTGCTGAAATTATAGGGCGTTGGCTTGAAAATGGCACCGGCGTCTGTGTGTACACAAAGCGCTTCGATGTTCATCGGAACGATCAGTCCCAGTCCGGTTGTTGCAATATTTTTTTTCATGATTGGTTACGGGGTTGTATCGATCTTGAAATTGACGGCCTGTACGCCCTGCACCATTTCCAGTGCAAACTCTGCAGCGCTGAAAGAACCGGTGTAACCGATCTTTTCTTTTACTTCTGTATGCATGGCATTGGCCAGGTCATTCATGCGAAGGACGCGGCTTCCGGTGCGCAGATGACGCGATACGTCCATTGGCGGTGCAATGGCTGCATTTACTTGTGTGCCGGCCTTGTGCTCGCCCTGGTCAACGATATAACGGAGTGATTTTACATAGCTGTCGGCGCTCATTATTTTTACACCGAAATGCAGTACTTCGGGATATTCATGAATGGTGATGTGTTGCGCCTCGCCTTCAAAAATGCAAAGCATTACGTTCGCACTCAAATGATCCAGCCTTAATAACTGGCAGGATTGTTTACCTGCTTCATCGGAAAAAGCTTCTACCTGCAACCCTTCCCATCCACTCACAACGCCGGAGCGCAATAAAAATCCGGTGATCTTTTCCGTGGGAGAAATGGGACCGGCGCTTGCTTTCAATAGCTGTTTCTCTTCGTGGTTCAAATGGAAACTTAGATGTCCGAGCACATTGCTGCGTTGGTCTCTCACGCCGAAGCGGGAAAAATGATGCACTTCTCCCAGGAAAGCCTGGTCATGCACGCTGTCGCCCGAAGTGGAACGTCCGAGGCTCAGGGCGCCTTCAACAAGATAGTCGAGCCAGATGGAATCCATATAGAAAAGACGGATGGACTCCATTGGTAACATATTGTTGTCCGGTACAAGGTAATTGAACGGAACACCATGCAATAACTTAAGACGGCCCAGCCAGTCGGCCATATCTTTTTCTTCCCGCGTCAGCGGAGTACCGAGTGCATTTACATGGCGGTTGGCATCGCGCAGGCGTTTTAGTTCCTGCGGATTGCTGAGTGCCTGCAGCAGATTATCGCTGTTGAGTTTGAGTTGAGTTTTCACCGTCTTTATTGCTTATGAATTGTGAAAGGATTTTTCCCAGGCTGAAATTGATCAGGCGGAGCAGATCGGGAACAGGTGCGTCGGGTGCATCAGTTGTTGTATTGCTTTTGGGCGGCTCTTCGTTGTCGACAATATCTTTCAGCGTTCTTTTGATCATCTCTTCTTCAAAATTGGCGATGGCTGTTTGTGTGTTGGAACGCTTCCAATTGTAGAGCGTTGTGGCAAAGTGGCCATTCTGCAACGCAAGCAGGCGGCCGAGTTGCCATGCTGCTGCGTAGGATACATCGAACATGCCGGTATCGGGATTGTAATTCGTGCAGGTGTCCGGACCATTCACCGGAATGGTAATACTGCCCGAAGGGAGATAAGGCAGGAAAGGACCTTTGTACCACGAAACCGTTTGATCGCCCTGGCGGGTGTGATGATTCAGCGGCACCATGCCCATATTGAAGGCATTATTGATGGCCTTGTCTTCTTCGGATATGTCTGCCGTTACCGGCAATTGCAAAAGGCTTCCGCTGTATTCCCCATCCTGTTTGTTCAGGTTCATCAAATAACCGGAGAATGTCTGCTCGCGGTTGATGGCAAAAAACTGCCATTGTCTGAAAAGTACTAACCGCACGTGTGTGGTGCCTGCAGGTAAAGAGGGGCTTTGTGAACCATCATTGCCGGGGAGATAAGCCGCCCAGTTTTCGAACGAAACCAGGCAGGCGATATTCTGTGAACCCGGTTGCGGCAGCCGGTTGGAAATTACCGTTGACAACATCGGTGGTGCGGTCTCCGAAGAAGTTTGTTTCAGTTTATTGAGGTACTGCGCCGACTGGCGGATGCTGGGCTGAATTTCGCGGACGTGTGCCAGCCATGGCAAGTCTTCTTTGGCGGGTGCTATCTGGTTAAAAAGCGCAACAGGTATATCGATCGCGATGCAGCTATCGGTATATTTTTCGCCGTATTCCAATTCGAAAGACGGAAAGAAAATGTTATCGCCGGGTGTTGCAAGGTCTTGCAGGGTGACCTGCTGTATATTAACTGCGGGATCGGTTTCGTATAAAAGTAAAAGGCCGAGCCAGGGAGCCTGATCGGAGCCGGCAGCGGGAAGGCCTTTAGAGGCGCTTTGTGCTGACCGTTCCCAGGGAAGTGTGGCACGATCGAGACAAACATGTGGCAGTACATTGGAGAATTCACCAGAGTTGGTATGCGGCGGATATACGGAAGAAATATTTCCGGTCAGTGCAAAACGCGGAGCCTGTACAATAAAGTCGTGTTTATTCTGGTAGGTCGTCTCGGGAATTTTCCCATCAGTGCTGGAAACAGTCTGGTCTACGGTGAAAGTATAAGCGCCGTTGATCGCGGCGTTGGAAGTGTCGCCGAAAGAACTTGACGACAGTGGTGGGATCATGTGCTGGTAGAAGATAATATTTCCGCTCAGTGGCGATTCCTTAACCGGATTACTTTTAATAGTTATCATAGCTAGTCAGGTATACTTGCAGGTGTTAATGCTGCAAGGAATATTTATGCGCAAATGAAATGATGTGCGTACTGGCGGGAGCAGTCTGTAATCAGGCGCTGCGTTTTGTGCAATGCTTAGATGGTTAGTGCCAGGGAGCGGGATGGCAACTATTGTATCGAAATGAAAACTGTCTCCAGGGTGTTACGGGTTGACGGGATATGCCCGGAAGGCTTGCATAACAATAATAAGATGAAAAAATGAACAGATTCAGCCTACCGTGGAAATACATTCTAAACAGGGTGAAAACACGGTGGAAGGGTAAACAGCCGCCCGATACTTCGGGCATAAGTAATAAGTAATAAGTAGTAAGTAATAGGTAACAGCCATTCACCAGGGTGTGCCCAAGGCGACCCATTCACGATTCACCATTCACCATTCACCATTGACGATTCACCATTGCCAAACCAGGGAAAACCCGGACAATGAGCGCTTCGATTTGCCAAAGACCCTGATTTGCCTTATCATTGCGGACCACCTTCGAACCAAAGCCACCTATGCCGAGAAGAAAAAAGATAACGCGCGATACCGCGCTTTATGATTTCATGCATACCATCGTACCACTTGGTGATGCAGAACGTGAATACCTCATCACGCACAGTTTTCCCTTAAGCGTAAGAAAAGGAACCTTGTTGTGCAGGCCTGGCAGCGAACAGCGGACATTATACCTGATCAAAAAAGGGGTAGTGCGCAGTTACACCATGGACGGTCTGCGCCAGGTAACGACATGGATCAATGAAGAATGGGAGATTGTAGCGCCGGGACATACATTCGGTCTGCCACTTCCTTCCGTTGAATACCTGCAAACGCTTGAAGCAACGGAACTATGTGGCATCGCTTACGAACACATCGAATACATGTATGATCATTTTCCGGTGGCAAATAAAATCGGACGTTTGTTGCTGGAGGATAATTACCGGGGTGCCGAAGAGCGCGCCCTGTTGGGACGCATCTCTTCAGCTACTAAACGTTATCAGCGGTTGATGGAGCGACAGCCTTCCCTTCTCACCCGGGTACCTCTTAAGTACATCGCCTCCTACCTCAACATGTCGCTGGAAACGTTGAGCCGCGTTCGCAGCAAATTCCGGGGTTAACGGGAGTAATCCGGTATATAGCATGTGCAGACTTGGACGGTTCGCACACAGTTGATTCAGAACAGCCAGCGGCGATCCGCCGGCACATAAATTTAGTTTAATCTTTCAATGGATATTGGAGACATGTTTACATATGCAAACCGTTTACCAATTGTTGTTTTTTTTAATATAGTGTCATTTTTATTGACAAATGTGGCGTAAAAGCAGGTGATATTTTTTGTTAGCCATCTATCGGGCTCCTAGCTTTTAATCGGTTTGCAAAATGTCCGCCACTCTTTTTTCCCATTTTTTTTGTTCCGCAGGCCTGGTGCCATAATGCGTTTCCTGGTCGTAATAGTGCTGAAACCGGTCTTTTTCCGCCAGCACATCCTTTAACAGAGCGCTGATAGTTTGTTGCACCGAAGCTTTTTCCGGCTTCAGTTGACCCAACCGTACCATAAGTCGCCGGGTAAATATTTCCGTGATGTCGAAATGTAGTTGTTCATGGCGCAGCTTGCCACTGTCTGCTATCGGCAGCCGCCATGATTTTGCGCGGTTGAAGTAGGTAGCAGCTTTGAACGTAAAAGAATTGCCGCTATAAGAATAACTAAAAGAAATACCGGCATAGGTCAATGCTTCAAATACCTCCGTTGTGTCGGGGAACCCCTGAAAATCTTCCCAACGTAAGCGCTCTTCTTTTTTCCACCATAAAGTGTCCTGTGCATGACATTCACCGGCCGGAAGGACGAAATACAAGATCATGAAGGAGAGCCTGATTGTTGTAGGATACATTGGCTGGCGGATAAATTGGTTTAAAATGCTGTTGTATTTAACCGGTGGCTGCATTTTTGCATTGTTAGGCTACATCAACAGTCTAACAGTATGAAAAAGTATCTTTTAATAGCGGCAGCAGTCTTTACCCTCACTGCTTTTACAACAGTAATAACAGAAGTGTGGAAGAATGACCCTGCACATTCCGGTTTGCAATTTACCGTTACCCATCTGGGTATTAACGACATCACAGGAACGTTCAACGATTTTTCCGTAACAGTACATACGGAAAAACCGGATTTCTCGGATGCCGTTTTTGAACTCAGTGCTAAAACGGCTTCTATCGATACACGCGTTGAAGCAAGGGATACGCATCTGAAAAGCGCCGATTTTTTCGACGCGGCAAAATATCCCACACTCACCTTTAAAAGTACCGGCATCGAACAGGAGAGCTGGAACAAATTCAAGCTCTCCGGCGATTTAACGATGCACGGCATCACCAAATCCGTAACGATGGATCTGCTTTACAAAGGCAAGGTGGAGAATCCGATGACGAAAAAACAAACCGTTGGCTTTCAGCTCACCGGTTCACTCAAACGATCCGATTTTAAAGTCGGTGAAAAATTCGGAGAAGCCATGGTCAGCAACGTGGTAAGAATCAAAGCCGACGGAGAATTTACCCAATAAAATAAAACGCCCCGCTGTAATTGTGGGGCGTTTTCCTTTCTTTTTGCCAGATCAGATCGTTGTATAGCCACCATCCGCGATATAATAAGCACCGGTGGTGAAAGAAGATTGATCGGAACTGAGAAACACAACCAGGTTCGCGATTTCTTCCACTTTACCCAAACGGTTCATCGTTGCTTTTGCCGCCACCGCCTTCATTTGTTCTTCGTTGAGGTTATCATCCAGCAGGGGCGTATGGATGTAACCGGGCCCGACTGCATTACACCGGATATTTTTTTGTCCGTATTCTGCGGCGATGTTTTTGGTGAGTCCTACCACTCCGTGTTTGGCAGCGGTGTAGGCCACGCTCATGGGAGCGGCCACAGTGCCATGGATAGACGCCATGTTCACGATCACGCCACCGCCATTTTTCTCCATTTGTTCGAGTTGGTAGCGGCAGCCATAGAATACGCCACTGAGGTTGATGGCGATCACTTTGTCCCAACCGGCAATATCGTATTCACCGGTAAGCGCTGCAGGTCCGCCGATGCCGGCATTGTTGCAGGCTATGTCGAGACGACCATATTTTGTTACCGTGGCATCTACCAGTTTTTTATTTTCCTCCGCCGACGAAGAGTCTGCTTTTACGAAGAAGGCTTCTCCACCTGCTTTTTTAATAAGGGAAACCGTTTCTTCTCCATGCGTTTCGTTGATATCGGATACAATGACTTTTGCCCCCTCGCGGGCGTAAGATTCCGCTACAGCTCGTCCGATACCGGAGCCAGCGCCTGTAACAATAGCGACTTTGTTGTTGAGTAAAGACATGATGCGTGTTTTTTATGATTAAAAGCAACAGGCCCACGCGATGAATAATAACATCGCAGGCTTTATAAACTGCCTCAAATTATATGCCCGGGACAAAGAAGCTGGCAGCTGCAGATATGCAACTATCTGTGTAGAAATAATGGAGTTTGATTAAACGCCGTCGGCGTCACAAAAGAATAACAGCTTTCGTTTCGTTTTTGTTGAGCTTACGGCGTTTTTGTTTCAGAAAAATCAAATGCCTATTGCGGAAGGGTTGAGTCCGAATTGTTTTTTGAAGGCGTAGGAAAAATGAGAAAGTGTTTCAAATCCAACTTCGAGGAACACGTCTTTGGGTTTTCTTTTTTTGTCGTTTATGAGGTAATAAGCTTCCTGCAAACGCCTGCGCTGGATCCATCGATTGGGCGAGAGGCTGAATATTTTTTCAAAATCTCTCTTGAAAGAAGCCAGACTGCGGCCCGTGAGGTAAGCGAGTTGTGGCAACGATACGTTGAATTTATAATGCTGGTGCATAAAAGCCTCGAGATCGATCTTTCCCGGTATGGAAAAGTCGAACAGCAATTGCGCGGCCGAAGGATCTTGTTGCAGCAATAGCAGCACGGCTTCTTTTTTCTTTAATTGTAAAAGGGCCGGTGAAAGATTTTTTGTGTGCGACAATAGCCGGAGCGAACCGAAATAATTTATCAGCAGCTCGTTGCTGTGATAGGTGTTGAATGATTTTTCAGTGCGCGGCGTTGCTTTTTCTCCGAAATCTTTACTGAGTTCCAGGAGCAGAGGCTGATCCAACAAAACGGCCACGGATTCGAAAGGTTTTCCATTTGCCGGTTGTTTACTGAAGCGGGCGAGTATATTTTTTCGGTAGAGCACAACATCACCGGGAAGGAACGTATGCGCAACCGTACCGTCGAATGCCGTCATCGATCCGGAAATGATGCAGGAAATGCCGGGATCTTCGATGAAGTGTTCGCCCGCGCGGGTGGCTTCGGTATAACAGGCGTGAATGATGCCCGAGTTGTTCTCTACTTTATTCATGCGGTTATTTTACATTTTTCCACCAGGTGCTGCAAGCCTGTGTAGCGGAGTCGAGCAATAATTTTTCCCCGATCATAGGTGTGCAAAGTTGTACGCCATCAGGATGGTTGGCCGCGGCTGTTGCCAGCCGGCTCAAAGGTTCGTCCCAGGCGTGATTGCCGAGTACAAATTTACCGGAGTGAACGGGTAACAGCCTTTTTGCATTGAGTTCGCGGGCGGCAGTCCATACTTCTTCGGGAAACATGTGAATGTAGCGCCAGGCCGCATTGTATTGCCCGTTTTCAAGAATGGCGAGATCTATTTCGCCGAAACGTTTGCCGATCTCTGCGAAATGTGTATCGTATCCACTGTCGCCGCCGATGAATATTTTTCTGTGAGGCGTTTCGAGCAGGAAGGAAACCCATAACGTATTGTTGCGTGAAAGTGTCCGGCCTGAAAAGTGCCGGGCTGTCAATACATGTGCAGCAAAGCCATCAGTTAAAGTCGCTGTTTCATCCCAATCCTTTTCGATGATGGTTGCAGGGTCATAGCCCCAATATTCGAGGTGGCTGCCAACGCCGAGTCCGCAAACAACGGAACCGACTTTGTTGCGCAATTTGCGCAATGTGGTATAATCCATGTGATCGTAGTGGTCGTGGGAGAGCAGCAGGTAGTCGATGGCAGGAAGATCGTCTACGGTATAAATATCCGCACCCTTAAAGGCTTTGGTGCCGCCTGGCAATGGCGAAGCTGAGCCGCTCAGGACAGGATCAACCAGGAAACGCCTGCCATCGGCCTGAATAAAATAGGACGAGTGCCCCATCCAGACGACGATGTTCTCCTCCGGTGATAAATGCAGCAAATCCGATTTCACTGAAGGCAGACTATCAACGGGACGTGAACGTTTGTCTTTGCCAAAAATAAAATTCCACAACACACCGGTGTAGCCAAAACCTTCTGTCAGCGAAGGCGTGTGGTGGCGATTCTGAAATTGTCCGTCTTTATAATTGGGTGATTGTTTGATACGTTCGAGGCGGGCGCCTTCGGGTGCTTTGCCGAATTGCGGCTGGCGCATATAAAAATAAACCGTGACAACGAGTACCAATACAAGGATGAGCAGTGTGATGAGCATGCGGCGAAAGAATTTAAATAGTTTCCTCTTCATAAAATGGTGGGAGGCCTTTTATGATGCAAAGCTAGGGAGGAAACGGGGTATTAAACTTTCCTGAAAAGCTCAGTTTTTGTTTCGTGAGAAGCTCAGTTGGTAATAGAGAATTAGGTAATCAGTGAATGGTGATCCCGAAATTTCGGGAGTGAATCGTGAATTCCATGGTTCGTGTATACACGAACCATGGCTGTTTAAACCTTCCGCCTTTTGCCTACAATCGGTTCCACCAATTGCCCAACATAGTTATCCGGCGTTTTCTCCTTTACTCCGAATTCTTCGGGTTCGTGGGGTGGGCAGGTGTAGGTGCCGAAAAGGATATCCATTAGCGGGGAAAGATTAGCGTAGTTGCCGCGGTCACGTTCTTTGTCGTGATGCCAGTGATGCAGTTCGGGCGCACCGATGAGCATCTTCAATTTACCGATCGGCAGTCGCACATTTGAATGGATATAGATGGCCCATATTCCACGGAATGCAATGAGCAGTGTCAATGCATCCAGATTGAAACCGAGCAGGAATGCCGGCAGGTTGATGACGCCGATCGTATAAATGCTGTCGAGGGGATGTTCTCTATGCGCGGCCAGCCAGTCGAGATGTCTGGAACTATGATGTACTTTGTGAAAACGCCAGAGAAAATCAACACGATGTTGCAAACGGTGCGCCCAGTAAATCAAAAAATCACTCAACACGATTACTTCAATTGCCTGCAGCCACAGAGGTTGTTCTCCAATTATCTTTCTGAAGTTCTCCGGGACAATGCCCTGAAGCCAGCCGGAGAAGTATTGCAATGTTCCTAATACCAGGCTGCTCCACAAGAGATATTGTCCCAGAAAAAAACAAAGATCCAATACCCAGCCTTGGCGGAATATTTTCTGCCCGGGTCTGGCAGGGAATGTTTTTTCCAATGGAATGAAAACAAGTCCGAGGAGCAGTAAACTCAACCCGGTTGCGGCCAATGTCAGCAAAATATAATTGAAACTCATTTGGACAGCCGCTTTTTTGTTTTCCTGGTTTTTGTGCTATCAAATCCTTTGAAAATTTCTGTCAGTGTCACCGGTTCAAGCACCGGATAGATATCGGACTGGTCTATGGTAATCGCACTCTTGCTCGACGACATTATACGTTTTGGTTGATCCTCGCGGTGTTTTATTTGCTGGTAAACGCGGGTGAGTTCATAAGGTTTTACCGGCATCATCGTTTTACTGGAATACATCATAGTGCGGTTGCTGTCAGCATTCGCCGCCCCGCTTGCTGCCATCGAATCTTTTACAGGTATAGTATCCCTCGAAGGATCGTTGCCGATCGCATAAAGCAGACCGCTATCATTGGCAATCGCAGTAACCATTCCCGAACGGAATAGCAAAAAAGCCGTTGCGAGACTTAATGAACCCGCAACAACAATAATCTGTCGGATTCGCAGCTTGGTCATAGGCAGGGGTGGTTTGGTCAGAATTTTTCCCAATATAATTTATAATCACGGCTATGGCGAATGCAAGCCAGGCACATGGTGTCTTTTAACCCGGGATTAACGAAGGGAAATTCCTGCAGGGTCAATCTTCATTAAACACCCATGATGTTTTTTTTACTTATAATTTAAAACGGCTGTTTCTATACTATTGACAATGAATTACTAGCGGCCGGTTGTTATTTTTCGATACTGCACTAATGGTTAAACATTAATTTAAATGGTAACTATTATTTTTTAACGGATTTTACATTATTTCGTGTCCCAATCGTCCCGCTATGAAACCAACCCTGCACACCCGTAAATATACTTTGCACTCATGGTGCTTCTCCACCTGCCTCGCTGTATTTCCGTCTTTAGTTCTATCATCCTATAAAAGGTAAACCCCTCTAAAATCTAAACTGTTATGAAAGAAACGCGCCATCTCCTGACGCTTTTTTGCATGCTCCTGCTCGTAACCGCATTGCGTGCACAAACAAATCCAAACGACATCACTGGTCTGCAACTCTGGCTCGATGCTTCGGATCCTAACGGCAATGGTACTACACCCGCAAATGCATCGGCTATTACTACCTGGACCGACAAGAGTGGCAACAACCGCCACGCTACACTGTTCAGTGCAGGCAGCGGTGTCACCAATCCCGCCTATTACCAAAACCAGATCAATGGCAAAGCCGTTGTGCGCTTTACACGTACATCTGCCACGGCCGGCGTCGGATTTTCTTCTCCGACCGATATCCGCGCCATGACAAGTCCCGAGCTCACCATTTTTACCGTATATAAACAAAGCACACGCTCCGGAGATCAGGCCGTATGGGGTAATGATGATGGCAACTGGGATCGCTTTTTCTTTAGTTCCCGCTCATCTACACCCGACGACGGTGCCGTTTCAATCGGGAATGTAACTCCTACTACCGTAAATGTAGCAGGTTCAGGTACGTTGAATGCCGTACAATGCCTTACGGCTGTTTATAGCAAAGCCAGTGGAACCAACGGCTCGGCGATTTATCTCAGCGGCCAGTTGGTACAACGCTTCACGGATAATACCACCAATGGCACAGATGCACTCAATGTTCTTCGCATCGGCCTGGATGGCGACAATAATTTTTACCAGGGCGATATGGCTGAGGTGATCGTTTACAATCGCAAACTCACCGATTGCCAGATCACACAGGTCAACCGTTATCTCAATATCAAATACGGCGTAAGTTTTTCTGCCGTGAACATTTCTGCAGGCGGCGCGACCACCTTCCAGGAAGGCGGCTCCGTTACGCTCAATACAACTGCTCCTTCAACTTCCCGTCAATGGCTGCGAGATGGTGTTGCCATCAGCGGAGCAACAGGCGCGTCTTATGTTGCAACGGAAACAGGCAGCTACCGGGTTGCAGCCAATACCGGTTGCCTCGATACTTCCGCCGCTATCAACGTAACGGCTACTATTCCTTCACAACCCAACAATGCCCTGGCACTTGACGGTGTGAATGATTACATCGATCTCGGTACCGGTATTCCTGTTAGCAATATCCGCACCCTGGAGTGCTGGGTGAAGTTCAACAACTTCACAGATAACCAGGAAATCATTAATAAATCAAGTGTAGGCCGCGGCATCGAACTCCTCGTGTATAATAACCGTCTCGCTTTTTTCTGTATGAATAATGCGGATGTCAGCTACATCAATCATTCTACCGACAACATGGTTACCGGCAGGTGGTATCATGTGGTGGCAACCTGGAACGGCACCGACCGCACAACCATGCGCCTGTATGTAAACGGTACTTCAGTTGGTACCAGGACCGATGCCGGTAACATCAACGCAGTCGGCCTCGCGGAACCTACTGCTCCCACAAAATTACTCGTGGGTGATTGGAATGATTTTTCGCGACCCTTCAATGGTACGATCGATGAAGTGCGGATATGGAACACGGTAAGAACAGAGGCCCAGGTGAGGGCCAATGCTTACGACACATTGCCCCGCAACACGGCCGGTCTGCTCGTTTACCTGCGCATGGATCATGGTACATCAGGCGGTACCAACACCGGCTTCACTACGGTGAAAAATTATGTAGCAGGTGGGCCAACAGCCACATTGGTCAACATGGCCCGCACGGGTACTGTTTCCAACTTTGTGGAAAGCTATGGCATGGTAGCCCCGATGCCCGTTGCCGCCAGCGGTATTTATTCAACCGGGTTTGTGGCCAACTGGACCGCTCCTGTAATGGGAGAAGTGAACAATTACCTGCTCGATGTTTCCACCGACCCCGATTTTGGAAGTTTTGTAGCGGGCTACAACGCACGCAATGTCGGTAACGTTACTAATTTCACGGTTACAGGTTTGACACTTGGCGTAAATTATTATTATCGTTTGCGTGCCAATAAAACGACATTGGCTAACCAGGGCGCTAACACTTTTGCCTATACCAGCGTAAGAACCGCTGCGGCATTGCCCGCCAAATGGGCTGAATTTACTGCAACGGCGCAAGGAAGCAGTGTGCTGTTGAAATGGGCTACACTCAGCGAATTCAATACTGCTTACTTTATGGTGGAAAGAAGCATTGACGGCCGCCAGTTTGTGGCCCTCGGGCGCGTAGAGGCTGCCGGTGAAGCTACTGACAAACAATTCTACCAGTACACAGATGCCAATGCTGTTGCCGGTGTGAACCATTACCGCATTCGCCTGATCGATAGAGACGGCACGTCCACTTATTCCGATATCCGCACGGTGCAGGTACGCGAGGACAACCGCATGCTGGTGTTCCCTGTTCCGGCACGTGACCATCTGTTCATTGAACTGAAAGCTCAGTCTGCGGGTGCCGGCGAAGGCCGTATTATCAGCATGACGGGACAGGTGATGATGCGTTTCCGCATGAACAGTAACCGCGAGAGAATCAATATCAACACACTTCAGGCCGGGTCTTACCTGGTGCAATTTGACAACGGTGTCACTGCACGGTTCGACAAGAAATAATTTCGGGAGGATGTAAGATTGGATTGGTGAAAGGATGTCTCGATGAGGCATCCTTTTTTTTATGAAGGTGGGGGTGGTGTAGTAATGGATCCGTTTCCGGCGTAGTCGCTGGGTGTTTGGCCATATTGCTTTTTGAATTCGCGGCTGAAGTACTTGCTGTTCTCGTAGCCAACCATATAGGCTATTTCATATACTGTATATTGTTGTTCGAGCAGCAGTGTTGCCGCGCGCTTCAGGCGTAATGATTTTACAAAATCATTGGCGCTTAGTCCCGTGATGGCTTTTATTTTTTTATAAAAAACGGGCTGACTCATCAACGCTTTCTGCGCCAGCATCGCTACACCAAAAGCCGGATCTTCCATGTTTTCATAAACGATCGTCTCGGCATTCTGCAGAAAAGCCTGGTCTAATGGATGCAGGGTAGCAGCAGGTGCCGCCTTTTCCGTCTTTGCTTCTTTATTAAGGCCTGCCGCGAATTGTTGCCAGTATTTTTCTTTTGCCAATAGAAGATTTTGTATCTGTAACTCGAGTATACGCGTACTGAATGGTTTGGTAAGATAACTGTCGGCGCCGGTTTCCAAACCGCTGATCTGGTGTTCGACCGCTGTTTTGGCGGTGAGAAGTATGACGGGTATATGGCTGGTGCGTATATCGGATTTCAGGTTGCTGCAAAACGTGAGCCCATCCATTTCCGGCATCATTACATCGCTGATTACGAGATCGGGAATGTGTTCGAAGGCATAGGCCAGTCCGTCTGCACCGTTGGCTGCTTCCGCAATCTGGTAGTATTGCTCCAATGTTTCCCGGATAAAAGTGCGGATGGCTTTGTTGTCGTCGACCAGCAATACCAGCGGTTTACTGCCGGATGCGAGCGCAGCGGAGTTGTTATCGGCAGGGGCGCTGGCCGGCTGAATCACGGTAACGACCGGTTTTGTATTGCCAGGTTGCAATGGCTCTGCCGGCAGATGTTGTACGCCTTTTTGCAGCACTACTTTGAAGGATGTTTTGTATAATCCCTGCTCATTGATCTTTTCCGAACTGGCGGTGATCGTTCCTTTGTGCGCCTGCACGATGCTTTTCGACAAGGCCAGCCCGATGCCGTAACCGGTATTCTGGTGGCCGTGATCATTTTCCTGGAAATAGTTCTCGAATATTTTATCGATATTTTCTTTTGCAATTCCTTTTCCCGAGTTCGCGACCGTAATGCTTACGGATGTATTGTCTTCTGTGATGTGAAGCGAAACAAACCCCTGGTCAGGTGTGAATTTGAAAGCATTGGAGAACAGGTTGAAGAATACTTTCTCAAGTTGTTCGCGGTCGAAAAACAGCTCAACCGGCTGACCATTGCCTTCGAAATGCTGTTCGATCTCCCGGCCGGCTGCCATTTCCGAGAAGCTTTTATAAATGCCTTCAACAAATGAAACAATGTTGCCCGGCGATGCGTGCAATACAAGATTGCCCGTTTCCGCTTTGCGGAATTCCATCAGTTCATTTACCAGTTGCAATAAACTTCCGGCGTTGGTGCTGATGGTTTGCAATAATTTTTTTTCCTGTGATCCGGCATCCGCTTTCGTTATTAATTTTTCCGCAGGACCGGTGATCAATGAGAGGTGTGTTCTGATTTCGTGGGAAATATTGGTAAAGAAATTCAGTTTCAGTTGTGTGAGCAGGTTGTTTCTTTTCATCAAAGCACGCAACAACAGGTAGCGCGCCACGAGAAATACGAGCGACAATGCTGCCAGTACATATAACGTGTATGCCCACCATGTTTTCCAGAATGGCGGACGTATGATGAGCTGCATTTCGATGGGTTCGCTCCAGATGCCATCGTTGTTGCTTCCTTTTACAATCAGTGTATAATGGCCGGGCGGTACATTGGTATAACTCGCTACAGGTTCATTGGAATAGATAAAAGCTTCATCCAATCCCTTTAGTTGATAGGCATATTTATTTTTTGCCGCTTTGATAAAGTTCAGCGCAGCAAATTCTATGGTAAAAGCATTCTGGTTATGTGACAATACCAGCTCTTTAGTAAAACCGATTTGTTTATCCGACAGCTCTCCGGGTTTCACTTCTTTGTTGTGCAGGCTCAACGAACAAAAGACCAATGGGGGAGGCGTGTTGTTCTGATGAATGGCTGAAGGAGTAAAGGCGGTCAAACCGTGATAGCCGCCGAAATAAATAGTGCCGGCCGGATCTTTATACCAGGCATTGTTGTTGAACACATTTCCTGCAATACCGTCTTCCGTTGTATAAACATTGCACATTCCCGTCGACGGATTATAACGAGCCAATCCTTTGATGGTACTGATCCATAGTTCTCCGTTATCGCCCTCCAGGATGCCGAGTACATTATTGTCGGGCAATCCTTCGGCAATGGTTACTATCTTTTGCTTATTGCCCTGCATGTCAAACGAGATCAGTCCCTGTTCACTGGTTCCGGTCCATATATGGTTATGGCTGTCTTCATAGATACAGTTTACGCCGGAAAGGGTACTGTCTGCTTTTACCAATTGCCGGCCATTGTAGCGTGTAATGTAAAAGCCTTTTCTGGTGCCGATCCAGGTATGGTTGTCCGAAGTGGTCAGTAAAGAAAGTACGGATTGACGTTGCAGCGGTTGCAAGGCTTTGGGGAGTGCAACGGGTGTAAGTTGTTGCTGATTTTTTTGATACAATTGCAGGCCCTGCGTTTCGGTGCCGGTCCATAAACGGCCTTCGCTATCCTCGAGGATGTTGGTGATTTCAACGCCCTGCAGGTAGGGATCTGCCGCATTGTAGAAGTAGCGGATGAATCCATTTGTGGACGGATCAAAGCGGTTGAGTCCTCCGCCATGTGTTCCTGCCCATATATTTCCCTGCCGGTCTTTGTAGATCACTTTTACCAGGTTCGAACCGGGGCTCTTCGGATCGTTGTTGTTGTGTGTGTAGTAAGACACCGTTCCGTTTTTATTGATCCGGTTGATGCCGCCGCCTTCCGTGCCGATCCACAGATCATTATTGTTGTCGCGCACAATCGAACTCACCACATTGTTATTCAGTTTGGGCACCGACCGCGTTGAATAAACAGTGAAAGGAGTGTGGTAAGAAGCGAGGCTGTTAACGCCGCCGAAAAAGGTGCCGATCCACAGCGAGCCGGTTTTGTCCATATATATACTATGAACGGAGTTCTGGCTGATGCTGCCCGGATTCCAGGGGTCGTTAATATAGGTGTTGATGTTGCGGGTGACGGGATCCATCACGGATAATCCTTCCTGCGTACCGATCCAGAGCTTACCCTGCCGGTCTACCAATAGTTTGCGGATATGGTCGCTGGCCGGTTGGTTTGGCGAGGCATATTTTTTAAAACCATTCGTTACAGGATCATACAAATGAATGCCGCGATGGGCCGTACCGATCCAGAGCTGGCCATTTTGATCTTTCGCGATGGTTTTTACCTGGTTGTCGACCAATTTGGTGGCGCCGGCATCCTGGTTATAAATTTCCTGTATGGAAAATTGATTTCCTTCTTCGCGGATGCGGGCCAGTCCCTGATCGGATCCTACCCACAGGGTGCCGTTTTCTTCATAAATGCAATTGATATTGACGAACCTGAAGCGGTGGCCCGTAAGTTCATTGAAGGGGATCAGTTGTGACGATTCATTTAACAGATATAAGGTGTTGCGGGTGCCGGCCCAGATGCGGCCACGGCTGTCTTCAAAAAGACAACTGATTTCGCGGTCGCGGCTGGTAGTTTTTGCACCTGGTGCAAAAGCCACCGTGTTGAAATTATCGGACGACGGCTGGTAATTATTCAGTCCGTTTAAGGTGCCGATCCAGAGCCGGCCTCTTTTATCGGTGAGGAGGCTCAATATATAATTATTGGAAAGGCTGCCCGCATCACCCGGAATGTTTTTATAAACCACTACTTTCCGCGAATCGAACCGGTTGAGGCCCTGGCGCGTGCCAAACCACATGAAGCCGCGATTGTCCTGTGTGATGGCAAGCACGGAATTTTGTGAAAGGCGGTCCGATACATCCAGGTGGGAAAAGACGGGTTGCTGCCCTGTACTTTCAAAAAAAAGCAACAACAGGGCCGGAGCCATCAACCATATTCTCTTTGATTGTTTCATTCGACAGACAGACGCGGGTGTTCAATTTAGGTTATTTTTCAAATCGTCACCGTGTCAAAAAAAGTAGTGATGATAAAAACATTGTTATGAACCAGGCAATTACAGGCGAGATTTTAAATTTTCACCCTAAAAAGCGGATTTATTCACCCCGTTTGTCCTGGATTATGCCGCAAATTCGCCGGGGATTGCCAACCATTTAATGTATTGCTTATGTCATTGAAAACTTACGGACGGTGTTGCCGCTTTTTGACGTTGCTTTTTTTATTAGTATGCGCTTTGCCGGCGCTGGCCCAGAAAAAGATCACGGGTGTTGTCCGGGATACGGAGGGCAAGCCGGTACCTTCTGTTACCGTCAGCATAAAAGGAAAAGCCCTGGCGGCCCGTACCGGCACTGAAGGCGATTTCGCTATCCAGGCCGCCATCGGCGACACACTCGTTTTCACCGCCATTAATTTTGAACCTGCTACCCGCGTGGTGAATGACAAAACAGATTACGCGGTTGTGTTGACCGCCAAAGTTGGCGAACTCGATGATGTGATCGTGATCGGGTACGGCACTGTGAAGAAACGCGATGTAACAGGTTCGGTTTCCAAAGCGCCGGTCGAGGATATGCAGAAAGCACCTGTCCGGTCGTTTGATGAAGCACTGGCCGGCCGCGTGGCCGGCGTCAACGTCTCCTCGGTCGATGGCCAGCCGGGATCGGCCATTAATATTACCATCCGCGGTGCCAACTCCGTTACCCAGGACAATTCTCCTTTGTACGTGATCGATGGATTTCCCATCGAAAGCCCCAACAATAACTTTCTCAATCCGCAGGATATCGAATCCATCGAAATTCTGAAAGATGCGTCCGCCACGGCTATCTACGGTTCACGGGCGGCCAATGGCGTGATCATGGTCACTACAAAAAAAGGAAAGGCAGGACCACCGGTCATCACACTCAGTTCTTCATTTGGACTCCAGAAAGACTACAACCGCATGGAATTGCTGAGTCCTTATGAGTTTGTGAAATACCAGCTCGAGCGTTCACCTTCCGATGCCAATAATGTATACCTGGCTAACGGCCGCACCATTGATTTTTATAAAAACATTCCTGAAATAGACTGGCAGGATCAGTTGTACCGCACGGCCCCGATGAGCAATCATTCCATTTCCGTCAGCGGTGGCAACAACATGACCAAATATTATATCTCCGGCAACCTGTTTTCGCAGGAAGGTGTGATGGTCAATTCCGGCTATCGCCGTTACCAGGGTACGATGTCGATCAACCAGACGCTATCTCCCAAACTGAAAGGTGGCGTATATCTTAACTACGCTTACAACAAACAAAACGGTGTTTCGCCTTCTGCTCCCGGTAGCGGCAGCTCTACGGCCTATACATTGTTCAGTGTCTATGGTTATCGCAATTTCTCACTCGATGGAAGTACCGATCTTATGGATGACCTGTTCGATCCGTTCATCGATCCCACACTAGATCTGCGGATGAACCCCGTGGTCAATCAGCAACACTTGTTGCGGGAGAATTTCGGACGTAACACAATCATCAATGCCCATCTCGAATACAGTATTCTCAAAGATCTTAAGCTGAAGATTACCGGTGGGATCAACAGCACCATTAATCAGAATAACCAGTTCAATGACACTTCAACGGTTTACGGAAATAAACGTACGCTGCTGGGTTCGCAAAATGGTGTAAATGGCAGCGTACTGTTTTACCAGAGTTCTACCTGGATCAATGAAAATACGCTCACGTATTATAAGGCGATCAATAAAAAACATCACCTGACCTTGCTCGCCGGTATGTCGGAGTCCGGCAATAAATCTTCGAGCCACGGATCGGCAGCCACGAACCTGCCGAATGCGCAACTGGGCATCAGCGGACTCGATGAAGGAACGCCGCAGGTGGTGCGCGCTACCTCTTCTGCATGGGGGCTGGTTTCGTTTTTGGGAAGAGCGGATTACAAATACCGCAATAAATACCTGTTGTCGTTTACTTACCGCGCAGATGGCTCCTCCAAATTTTCGCGCGATAATCGCTGGGGATATTTCCCGTCCGGTGCGCTGGCGTGGAAGTTCAATGAAGAAAACTTCATGAAGCAGTTTGCGCATATCCTTTCCGAAGGCAAGCTGCGTGTGACGTATGGCCTTACCGGTAATAACCGCGTGGGCGACTTTACCTATCTCTCCGCTATCAATCTTGCTTTCAATCCGCAAGGTTATACCTGGGGGAATGTAACGCAGTCGGGTGCCGTGCCTTCGTCGTTCGGTAATGCGAACCTGAAATGGGAGACAACGGAGCAATTCAACATTGGTGTCGATCTCGGCTTTTTGCGCAACCGCATCAATCTTACAGCTGATATTTACCGCAAGACAACCCGCGATCTGCTGCTGTATGCCAACATTCCCTTATCGCTTGGCTACGCACAAGCCAACCGCAACATCGGAAGCGTGCGTAACCAGGGACTGGAGTTGACGTTGAATACGATCAACATCGATCGCCGCGATTTTAAATGGAAAACCGGTTTCAATATTACTTTTAACCAGAATAAGATCCTGCGGCTGACCGAAAACCAGGAAGCGATCCTGTCGGCCGCACCTTTCGATCAATACTTCCGCACCATTCCCGCCTTTATCTCCCGCGTAGGAAATCAATTGGGCATGATGTACGGATTTATTTTCGATGGCCTTTATCAGTACGATGATTTTGATGTAACCACTACGGGAAATTATATCCTGAAAGATCATGTGCCGACTAACGGCAACACGCGTGCTTCCATTCAGCCGGGTGATATTAAATTCAAGGATATCAACGGCGACCTGGTAGTGGATGCCAATGATTATGCAATCATCGGCAGGGGCCTGCCCATACATACGGGAGGGTTTACCAATGAAGTGAGTTACAGGAATTTTGACCTGAATATCTTTTTTCAATGGTCGTATGGCAACGATATCATCAACGCCAACCGCTATATTTTCGAAGGAAATATTCTTGGTCGCACACATCTCAACCAGTTTGCCAGTTTCCTGGATCGCTGGACGCCGGAGAACACTAACACCAATATTCCACGTGGCGGTGCGGGCGGTTATGGCCCTACAACACCTACCGGTACCAATTCCCGTGTGATTGAAGACGGCTCCTATCTGCGCCTGAAAACTGTGCAGCTGGGTTACAATTTTTCACCGAAATCATTGCGCTTCTTAAAGATCAAAGCTGCGCGTATCTATGCGTCGGCACAAAACCTGCTGACCTGGACAAAATACTCGGGTGTGGATCCCGAAGTCAGCATCTTTAATTCGGTGCTTACACCGGGCGTTGATTATTCGGCCTATCCGCGTCCACGCACGTATATGTTCGGACTTAACATCACCTTTTAACTTCCATCATGAAAAATTGGTCATATATGAAAGTATTGCTACTGCTACTACTACCGGTGATATTGTTGTCGGTATCTTGTAACAAGATTCTCGACAAAGAGCCAACCGATTTTATTCAGCCGGGTAATTATTACAATAGCGAACAGGACCTGAACTTTGCGCTTGCGGGTACGTATGATCCGCTCGGCAGCGATTATCTGTATGCGAGCGGGCTCTGGTTCCAGTTTGGCATCTGCAATGATGAATCGTTTTATCCGAATACCGCGAATTCGTTTTCTGCGCCGATGTTTTATCAATTTGATTATACCAATCCTTTTGTAAGCGGATTGTGGGAGCAATGTTATATCGGCATCGAACGCGCCAACCTGCTTATCGCCAACATCAACAGACCGGTGATGGATGAGCAGCGCCGCCAGATTATATTGGGTGAGGCACTGTTCCTGCGCGGGTTCTATCATTTTCTCCTGGTAAGCAATTATGGCGGTGTGCCGCTGAAGCTTACCCCTACTTCCGATATCAATTCGGTAAACATACCAAAAGACTCTGCGCGCAAAGTATACGAGCAGGTATTGATTGATATGAAAGCGGCAGAAACCAAAGTAGCGAAAGCCACCGTGATCGGGCATGCCAGCCGGATATCTCAAACGACTGTACAGGGAATGCTTGCAAGAGTTTGTTTGTACATGGCCGGTTATCCGTTGCAGGATCAATCGAAATATGCAGAAGCATTGAGCTGGGCGCAGAAAGTGAGGAACAGCGGAGAGCATGGTCTCATTACGGCCTTTGATGCAACAGTGACCAATAACTCGGGCTACGGACAGGTATTCGTGAATCAGAGCCGCGACATCTATGATGTAAAAGAAAGTATGTGGGAAGCGGATTTTTATATGAATGCGCAAAACACGGCGTTCAATGAAGGCGGCAGGTTAGGAACTTACCAGATCGCCTGCCAGAACCTCGATACAGGATTTGCATCCGGTAATATCCGCACCACGATCAAATTGTATAATCTTTATAAAGCCGGTGATCTCCGCCGCGATTGGTCCATTGCGCCCTTCTCTTATACGAGCACGGCAACCACCGCCACACGTGTGTATTATGCAGCTACTAATATCATCGGGCGCGAGAGTGGAAAATGGAGAAGATACACAGAGCCGTCTTCTTTTCCGAAACAACAGTATAAAACCGGAACAAACTTTCCGATCCTGCGATACAGTGATGTGCTATTAATGCTTGCAGAAGCGGAGAATGAGGTGAATGGCGCCACTGCCGAAGCATACGATGCCATCAACCGCGTAAGAAGAAGAGGATACGGCCTGCCGGTTGATCAGCCCAATGCAACGGCAGACCTTCCTGCGGGATTGTCGCAAACAGCTTTTCGCCAGCAGGTTTATGACGAGCGTGCCCGTGAGCTGTGTTTTGAAGCATTGCGCCGTCCCGACCTGATCCGCTGGGGATTGTTCAAACAAACGATGGATGCCATGGTCACCGAGATCAACGCATCGAATGCAACAGTGACCAACAAGAGCCGCTGGATCCTGGGGTATACGACCGCCGCTTCATCGCCGCGTTATACATTGTTGCCAATACCGGCGCTCGAGATCAACATCAACAAAGCCATTACCCAAAATCCCGGATGGTAAGTCCGGTAAACTAATACATTACCCATGCAGAAGTATCTATTCTTCTTTTTGCTGATCGCTATGGCCTGTTCCTGTAGCAAACCTTTCAGCAACGGCACCGCCGAATTTTCGGTGAGCGCCGAAAGGCTGAACCTCAACGCAGGCGATACCGCGCGTTTCAGTTTTACCGGAAACCCCGATATCATTACTTTTTATTCCGGAGAGCCGGGCAGAAGATTTGCTTACCGCAACCGTGTGGAAGCACAGGGGCAGCCGGTGGTGAACTTCAGCACGGTTCGTGCCAATGGCACGCAGTCCAATACGTTGCAGTTGATGATCTCCGGTGATTTCAAGGGCGTGGTAAGAGGCGACACACCTTCTACCAAATCAAATATAGCGGCAGCGGTGTGGACAGATATTACTTCGCGTGCCACCCTGGCTTCCACTGGCACTACTGCCATCCCTTCGGGAAATATTGATCTCTCGGATTTTGCCGCTGCAGGCGTTCCTGTTTATTTTGCCTTCAAATATGTGGCGGCAGCCGGGAGTATTCAACCACGCTGGACAATTACTAACTTCACTATCCGCAATGTACTCGACGATGGTACCAGCTATGTGCTTGGCAACATGAATACTTCCAATTCACCGTATACCAATTATGGGGTAACGACCTACAGCCCGGGTTTTGCCGCCTACACACTGCAGAATAATTTCAATTGGTCGGTGAGTACGGCTAACCTGATGATCACCGGAGCCACTACGGCCGGCGCGGCAACAGCTCCGGCAGAGGCCTGGTTGTTTATAGGTCCTGTTAATCTCCGGAAAGTAACGCCGGATATCGGGCAGGTGATCAAATCCGGATCGCAGAGCATCGCCGATCTGAATTTTTATTACCGCTACAATACAGCGGGGAATTATAAAGCTACTTTCTCCGGCGGACGCGTCAGCAGCGAAGAAAGCAGCTTCACGAGTTATACATTAAACCTCTCCGTTCAATAAGAACATTTTTAAAACCGTAACAATGAAATATCGTTTTGCCGTGTTGTTGCTTTTGCTCGTGTCCGTATCTTTTATCCGGTACGACGACCGCCAGTTTTTGCAGGAAAACTTTGCCTTTGCGCAGGCGCAAACCTGGAACATGCTTTCCGAAGCCAATAAGACCGATACACTTTTTCCCCGTACCACAGACGATAAGGGACAACTGAAGCTGAGCAATAAATACGAATGGACCTCCGGTTTTTTTCCGGGAACCCTGTGGTATATCTACCAGGCAACAGGCAGCGATTCCATTCGCCGGCAGGCGCTTGCCTGGACGGCAAAACTGGAATCACTGAAGACATTTACCCAACATCACGATCTCGGTTTTATGATGTATTGCAGCTACGGCAATGCTTATCGCCTGACAAAAGATGAAAGCTATAAATCACTGCTGATACAATCCGCGCATTCGCTGAGCACACGATTCAGTGAAAAGACCGGCAGCATTCGCTCCTGGAATAAGTTTGGCTCCTGGGATGGAAAAAATAAATACGATTACCCGGTGATCATCGACAACATGATGAACCTGGAATTATTATTTTTTGCTGCGAATGCATCCAATGATCTACGCCTGCGAAAAATTGCCGTTACGCATGCGGAAAATGTGATGAAGAACCAGCTCCGCGCCGATGGCAGTTGTTATCATGTGGTATGTTATGACGAACAAACAGGGAAGGTTCTGGCGCGCGAAACGGCGCAGGGTTACGCAAACAACTCTACCTGGTCGAGAGGACAGGCCTGGGGTATCTATGGTTTCACCATGACTTATCGGGAAACAAGAGACAAAAAGTTCCTGAACACCGCTATCAAAATGGCCGACTACTATGTGAATCATCCGGATTTGCCCTCCGATAAAGTTTGCTATTGGGATTTTAATGCCAATCAAAACGGCTATACACCGGGCGCACGTTCCAAAGCGCCGATGACACCTGCCAACTATCGTGATGTATCGGCAGCGGCTATAACGGCTTCGGCATTGCTGGAGCTGAGTACGTTTGCCGGCGAGCGCGGGAAGGTATACAAAGATGTGGCGGTTAAAATACTGCATGCATTGGGCTCGGATGTGTATCGTGCGTCCCTGGGCGGCAATGGTGGATTTTTACTGAAACACAGTGTGGGTAGCATCGCACACGGTTCCGAGATCGATGTGCCGCTGGTATATGCAGATTACTATTACGTTGAAGCACTGAACCGGTATAAAAATCTCCTGGACGGTAAAAAACTGAACTGATCAATATCATTAAAAGAACTCAGATGCGGAAATTTTTGTCAGGCATATGCCTGCTGCTGTTGTTCGCTGCTGCGGTAAACGCGCAGGCTGTTGCACCGGATTGGGAAAAAATACCGGCGCATCCGCGGTTGCTGTTGCTCAAAGGCGAAGAAGAAAGTATCAGAATACTTGTGAAAACGGATGCCAACTGGAAAAAAGTACACGATGAAATCATCCGCGAAAGCGATTCGATATTACAGAAATATCCGTTGCAGCGCGATATGATCGGGCGTCGTTTATTACAGGTGTCCCGTGAAAGCATCCGTCGTATTTTTTTTCTGTCTTATGCTGCGCGTACCACCGGTAAAAAGAAATATGTTTCCCGCTGCGAAGAAGAGTTGCTCGCCGTTTGCAATTTCCGCGACTGGAACCCGGATCATTTCCTGGATGTAGCGGAAATGACCCTGGCCGTTTCCATCGGGTATGATTGGTTGTATAACGATTTGCCGGAAAAGTCAAAAGCAGTGATCAAAAAAGCCATTATTGAAAAAGGATTGCTGCCGTCACAAAATTCAAAATACAATGGATGGTTGCGGGGAAATAACAACTGGAACCAGGTGTGCAATGCGGGCATTACTTATGGTGCATTGGCCGTGTACGAAGAGCAGCCGCAGTTATCGCAGGAGTTGTTGCTCCGCGCATTGGCCAGTATCGAAAAACCCATGGCGGAATATGCACCTGCCGGTAACTATAAGGAAGGCTATAGCTATTGGGGCTACGGTACATCGTTCAATGTGTTTTTTATCAGTGCCCTTGAAAAGATATTCGGAACGGATTTCGGATTGGCGGAAAAACCGGGCTTCCTGGAATCCGCTGCCTTTTATCAACACCTGATCAGCCAGAGCGGATTGCCGTTTAACTATTCCGATGCGGGCGGCCTTGAAGGTTTGCAACCCGCGATGTTCTGGTTTGCCGACCGGCAAAAAGATCCGTCGCTTTTATATATCGAGAAGCAATACCTGCAGGAATCGAAATTCAATGCACGCACCAACCGGTTGTTGCCTGCCGCTTTGATATGGGCAAATGGAATCAGCGCAGACAACATCACATCGCCCAAAGCAAAAACATGGTCGGGTAAATCAGATAACCAGGTAGTGATGATGCGGTCGGGGTGGCAAAAGAACCAGGGCATCTATGTCGGCTTCAAAGGCGGCACACCATCCGTTAGTCACGGGCACATGGACGCCGGATCTTTCGTGATGGATGCCAATGGTGTGCGCTGGTCCGCCGATCTCGGCATGCAGCAGTACAATTCGCTTGAGTCGGCCGGGCTCAGCATCTGGGATATGTCGCAGCACTCGGAACGCTGGCAGGTATTTCGTTATACCAACTATGCACACAGCACCTTGACGGTTAATAATCATCTGCAGCAAGTGAAAGCCGATGCACCACTGATAAAGTTCTCCGACGATTCGCTCAATATGCGCGCCGTGCTCGATCTGTCGGCTGCTTATGCCGGGGATCTTGCCAGCGCACAACGCGGCATTGCCATCACCAATGGTCAGTATGTGAATGTGCGCGACGAATTGCAAACCGGTGACAGCATTTGTGTGATCCGCTGGGCCATGCTCACGCCGGCAACCGTTTCACTGGTTGATGGCAACCAGGCGCAACTGACGTCGAAAGGACAGAAAATGATTTTGAGTGTTATAGGCATTCCCGATGTAAAACTCACTACCTGGCGTACCGACCCGCCACGGAGTTATGACGCGGTCAATCCGGGTACCACACTGATCGGATTTGAAGTGACCGTGCCTGCCAACACAAAATTGGCTTATAATGTTATGCTGGTTCCCGGCGAAGGGATCACCATCCGGAGATCGGACCTGAAAAGTCTGGATCAATGGTAAAGGACTGATCATTCATCCTTAAAATACACAACCATGAAAGTGCTTGCCATTGGCGGCTTCGGCCGCCCGGGGATTCTTATTGCCGGAATCCTGCTCATGACCGCGTGCCGTAAACCGGTTGCAAATGAGCCTGTCCTCCAAACGGAAAGTGATGCAACGATCGATGCACGTACCAACGCTTATACTTTTCTCCGGGGCGCCGATATCGGTTTCCTTACGGAAATGGAAGACGACGGTGATCTCTTTTACAACACCACAGATCAACAGGATCTGTATACGATCCTCAAAGAAAGAAATATCAACGCCATTCGTTTACGGGTATGGGTAAACCCTGCCGGTCCTGATTTTTACAACGGTATAGCCGATGTTGTGACCAAGGCCGTCAGGGCAAAAAATGCCGGCATGAATCTCATGATCGATTTTCATTACAGTGATAGCTGGGCCGATCCTAAAAAACAAAATATTCCTGCCGCCTGGACCAGCTACAATCTTACACAAATGAAAGCTGCCGTAGCTTCTCATACTACCGCTTGTCTGAATGCGCTGGCAACGGCAGGAGTGACGCCCGACTTTGTGCAGGTAGGCAATGAAGTAGACTACGGTATGTTGTGGCCGATGGGTAGCATAACAGCGGGCAACATGGCGAATTTTGCGGCATTGTACAAAGCGGGATATGACGCGGTGAAGACATTTAATGCTGCGATAAAAGTAATCGTCCATTTTTCCAAAGGAAATGATAATACGAACTGCAAGTATGTACTGGATGGCCTGATCAGCAACGGTGCTACGTTTGATGTAGTGGCGGTGTCTGTTTATCCTACGGTCAATTATGCTGCGGTGATGAGCAACACCCACGCAAATCTGCAGGACCTGGTGGCGGTATATAACAAAGAGGTAATGGTAGCGGAGTGCGGTTATTTTCAAGCTGATCCGAAAACTGCGCGCACGATGATCGAGACCCTGATCGATAATGTCAGCAGTCTGCCCGGTAATCGCGGTTTGGGGGTGTACTACTGGGAGCCTGAAGCTTATGATCACCCGCCAACCAACCGGAGTATTTTTCATGCCACGCTGAAACGCCCGACCGTAGGCATGGATGGGTTTGCGTATATAAACAATCCGGGTTTCGAACTGGATACGGTTGCCGTAACAAGTGCCACCGGTTGGGTAACCGGCGGCAGCAATCCCGATGCAAATTACACAGAGACCAATCCGCATACCGGTGCATTCCGGTTGACACACTGGAAGAGCAGCGCTTATAATGTCAGTACCAGTCAGACCATCACAGGCCTTACGAACGGACTTTATACTTTCCAGGCCTGGGTGGTGAGCCCTGCTGCGATGGTGAGCAATTATCTATTCGCAAAAGATTATGGTGGCACACAGATCAATCAAAACATCACGGTAAGTCCCGGATGGAAGAAAGTGAAAATTACAAATATCAATGTAACGAACGGGCAATGCACGATCGGCTTGCAAACGGCCGGCAACGCTACTTATTGCAGCATGGACGATGTGGAATTCTGGAAGCAGTGATATTTTGCGGGTTCGCAGACAAAAAAGAAGTCTTCACGGAGGACTTCTTTTTTTATTGGAGCAGTTGGGTACATTTGAGTTGTAAGTTTTAAGTAATAAGTTATAAGTAAAACAGCCAAGCCCTTTCGAGGGCCGAAGTATCGGCCTCAGGGAACGAGCCATACCTGTTTTACTAACGATTGACGATTCACGATTGACGGCTTAGGGGGCCTCAGCCAGCCGATCCAGTCGTCTATTGCCGCATTCACCCTAAACTCAAGCCAATGAAAGCTCTTCTTCTTGCAATGCTGCTTTTAACCGCTGTGTGCGCACACGCTCAGCAAAGAGATACGATAATCAGCGGCAACTGGCAGGTGATCAATCCCGTTAAACATAAATTATGGGGCAATTCCACTTATCTTTCACAGGGTGTAAATTTTGCGCGCAACAAAGAGTTTGAGCTCGGACTTGGGCGTACAAAAGGACTAAACGCAATTGCCGCGCAGGGATTTTTCTTCATGACAATGAGAAGCTGGGGTGTCAACTATGCACTGACCGACGTGGCGCATAAAACCATGCGTCAGAGTATCAAAGGCTTCTGGGAGTTTGGATTTGTTCCTACCTTTTTCGTCGGTGATTTTTTATTGCGTGGAGAATATATTTATCAGATGAGCGACGGGCAGCATTACCTGCGACCTTCCGTCGGGCTGACTTTTGTATTTGTGGATGTGGCCTACAATTATTCCTTCCTGCTCAATCAGTCCCGCCAGGAAAATCTTTACCGGCATGGAATTTCCATCCGGCTGAAACAATTCATCGGTATGAAAAACTGGGAACGGAAGCAGTTCCTGGGCACATCTCGTTTTCGTTAGAATAATTAATTCCTTATGCGCCTTTTTTTATTACTGTTGTTGTTAAATACCGGTGTCTGCCTGGCGCAACGCGACAGCTTGTGGACGGCGGATAGTACTTACTGGCATATTAAACGGCCAACACACAGCAAATTCTGGGGCAACTCTTTTTACATTGGCGAGGAGGTCAATTTTGCCCGCAAAACCGAGTATGGATTGAGTTTCGGACGCGCACGTGGTGTCAGTTGGGATCATGGCCGCGGCCTGGTGATGGTACGTGTGAAGAGTTGGGGATTAGGATACAGCGCCACGCCGGTACGGGGGAAAGTGCACCAATCTATCAAACTATTTGGCGAGTATGCCCAGTTTCCGCCATTATTCTTTATGCCATTCAGCGCCCGCACCGACTATCTTTATCAGCTTACCAACGGGCAACATTATCTGCGCCCTTCATTCGGGTTTTCCCTGCTTACGATCGATTTGCATTTTCATTATTCGTTCCTGTTGAATGGCAACTGGCGTGAAAACCTTTACCGGCAGGGCTTTACCATCCGGGTCAAACAATTTCCGGGCAGATGGAATAAATGGGAACGGAGAACGCACTTCATAAAGGGGCGTTCTTACCTGAACAGGTAAGTCCACTGAATTTTTTCCGGGTAAATCAAGTAGTTTAGCTGCCAATGGAGTGGCTTTATTCATCCGCGTTTACAATCGGTTTTTTTCTTTCCTTTTTGCTTATTACCAAGCGGGAAAAGTCGTCTGCTGATTATGTCCTGGTGATATGGTTGCTGCTCATCAGTGTATTGCTTGTTTCGCGTTATCTCGTGCAAACAAATGAATACCTGCATTTTCCCGATCTAACGGTGTTTGGTATTCCTCTTCCGCTGACGCAGGGGCCATGTTTGTATTTGTATGTACGTTATCAGACGCAGTCGAGACGGTTCCGGTGGAAAGATTTGCTGCATTTTTTACCGCTGCTGATCTGCGAATTGCTATTCCTTGATTTTTATTTTTTTCCCTTCGGGGAAAAAGTATCAATTGTGCAGGAGAGTGGCCGGGGTTATGAAACACGGCTGCTTATCAACCTGATCTGTATTTTTATCAGCGGACTCGTTTATATTTCGCTGGCTTATTTATTACTCCGGAAATTCCGCCGCAATCTCAAGCACGATTTTTCCAATACCGAACGCATCAATTTCAATTGGCTGCTTTACCTGATCATAGGAATGGCTGTTGTATGGATCATCGTTTTGTTTGTGCAGGATGATATGCTGATCTACGGATCGGTGGCGATCTTCCTGTTGTGGATAGCTTACTTCGGTGTGCGCCAGGTACAGGTGTTCAGTTATACGAGAGCCACTTACCGTCACCCGGAGCCGGCAGTTGAAGCAACGGCCACACCAGTAATACCACCGGTGGCTAATGAAGTAATTACCTCCGATCCGGAATTGGCCCGTCTTTTTGCGCAGCTCACATGTATCCTTCACGAAAAACGTCCCTACCGCGATCCGGAACTTACGCTGGCCGATCTGGCGCGTCTGGCAGGCATGCACCCGAATACCTTGTCCAAAGTCATCAACTCGCAGACCGGGAAAAGTTTTTATGACCTGATCAACGGCTACCGGATCGACGCCTTCCTCGACGAAGTGCGCAAAGAAACGAACAACCAGTATACATTTATGTCCATAGCCTACGATTGCGGTTTCAATTCCAAAGCGTCCTTCAATCGCAATTTCAAAAAACACACGGGTCTTACACCGACGGAGTACCTGAGGGATAGAATGTGAAAATGTGTAAATGTGAAGATGTGTAAATGAAATCGGGTTTGCAGTTTACACATTTCCACATGGCCCCGCCGCAGGCGGGCACATTTACACATTTCAAGCGGGTCTCATCCCTCATACTCAACGTCTCATTCCACATACTCATCTGTTTATCAGGCGACTGCCTGATTGTCTCATGCTATCTTATGCACCCTCTGCGCGGACAGTAGCCGTTAGTTTTGCTGCCTAAATTTTTATTTATGCTAAAAAAATTGTGCCGTCGATCAGGCCGCATGTTGTTGATATTGCTCGCGGCGGCTGTCTTCACCGGATGTAAAACCTACCCGCTGGACGAAGATGGAAACCTGGTGCCGAAAACTGTTGACGAAGACTCATCGCTCCCTTCCGCCCTTATACACGGAGCCTTGTTGCACACCGAAGCTTTTGGTACGGTAGATAGTCCGCTGGTTGTTGCCCTGCACGGCGGCCCCGGCGCCGATTACCGGTACCTGCTTCCTTTCAGAGATCTGGCGGATCACGGCTTCCGTGTGGTGTTGTACGACCAGCGGGGTGCGGGCCTTTCACAACGTTTCAGCCGGGATACCTATATCCGCGAAGGGCGGGATGTGGTCAACCACCTGGTGTACGACGAACTCAAAGCCGTGATAGACCATTACCGCGTCAAGCCTGACCAGAAAGTCTTCCTGCTGGGCCATTCCTGGGGCGGCATGCTGGCAACCGGGTTTACCGGCCGCTATCCCAACCTGGTCAACGGACTGGTAGTGATGGAACCCGGCGGACTCACATGGGCAGACGTGGAAACCTATATCAAAGAATCGCGGTCGTTTAAATTTTTCAGCGAAACACTCAACGATGTTACCGCACTGGATCAATTCCTGACAGCCAAAGATCATGAGCTGATGGATTATAAAATGGGACTCACCGCAACGCGTAACGATAATACAGGTCCGGAGTATGTAGCGCCGTTCTGGCGAAATGGAGCCGTGGTGTTCAACGCCCTGATTGATATGGGCGGGAAGTATAAAATCGATTTTTCCGAAGGAATCGGCAGTTACCGGCAGCCCGTATTGTTTTTTTACAGCGAACTCAATAAAGTATATACAGATAGCTGGGCACAACACGTTTCTTCCGCTTTTCCTGTCAAAGAATTAACGAAAGTTCCGGGTGTGGGACACGACGGCATTGTTACCAATGCAAATGCGTGGACAACTGTTACCCTGCCCAAATTGATCACCTATTTTAAATCACGATGACATGCAAACGACTTCTTGTATCAGATATATAACGGCGGTTTATATTTTTCTATTGACCACACAACCCATGCACGCGCAGGTAAACAACTGGTCGGCAGGCAACAAAGAAAAGCAGCATATCGTGGGGACCACATTCGGTGCGGATTTCGGCGTGGTATCCTCTTTTGTTTACGGATATAAAACGCGGATGCTGAAACGTCCGGTAATTACGGGTGTCGAATGTTCTTTTCCCTATGGGGAAAAAAAGATGGACGACTGGAAAGTAAAGGCAGGCGGGCAGATCAGGGTGACCGGAACAGGGCCCTGGGCTCTCTCGGCACGAGTGCAGTTTGTAACGCGACGATACCAGAATGATCTGGTAAGAATGGTTGGTTTTGGAAGCGACCTGGCACTTACGGGCGGTTATTACAAACGCAGGTGGTTTGCAGCGGCGGAAGCAGGGTTTGATAAAGCGATTGTGACGCAGCTTCGTCACACGGAAAAGATGCGCGAGAATTATGCGGCAAGAGACGGCTGGTACATGGCGACTGGTGGTAATTTTTATTATGGCGTGCAGGCCGGCTTTCATGCGGGTCGTCGCTGGTTGTTTTACCTCCGCGGTGGTAAAATGATGGAGCAGGATTTAAAACATTCTCCTACATTACCACTATATGGGCAGATCGGAATCAACCGGGCATTTCATGCCGGAAAGAAATAGCTGTTGGCTGTTCATTTTATCACCAGCACCATCGTGCCGGCAATAATCAAACACGCACCCACTGCGGTTTTGAGGGTAAACGACTCGCCCAGAAAAATGAATGCCAGCAACAGGGTGAGTGCCACACTCAGTTTATCCACCGGTGCTACCTGCGATACGGGGCCAGTCTGCAGCGCTTTGAAATAAAAGAGCCAGGACAGCCCCGTAGCCAGCCCGGAGATCACCAGGAAGAAAATAGTGTGTTTGGATAAATGACTGATGCCTTTTGCTTCGCCGCGTACCGCAATGATGCTCCATACCATTACCAGGATGACGATGGTCCGGATGCCTGTTGCCAGGTTACTATTGATATTGGCAACCCCCAGCTTGGCAAAGATGGCTGTCAGCGAAGCAAAGAATGCCGATAAGATCGCGTATACCCACCACATATCTTTTTTCTTAAAGGTAAAGATCTTTCACGGTGCATTTTTAAGCGTTCCTGTGTCAGAGCGTAATGCGTGCCCGGTACGACTTACCGATGGGAATAGAATAAGCGCCGAGATCCAGCCTGGTTTTGGAAAAAGCAGTGATCTTGTCCATTGATACGATGAATGAACGATGTACGCGTTGAAACATGGGCTGGGGTAACATCTCTTCCATTTCCATCGTGGTGATCTTGGAAATGTATTCACCGCCGGTCGTAACAACCTGTACATATTCACGTTTGCTTTCCACATAAAGGATCTTGTCGAGTTCCAGCCGGATCTTTTTCCGGTCTACGGGCAAAAGAATGCTTTCAGGAAGTTTGGCCGTATTGACAGGTAAGCCTGATAAGGATGGGATGGCTTTGGTGACGGCCTGGCTGAACCGGGTAAATGATACCGGTTTGATCAGGTAATCTCTTACGTTTAACTCATAGCCTTCCAATGCGTATTGATGATAAGCCGTAGTCACAATCACCGCCGGCGCGCGATGCAGTGTACGCAGAAAATTGAAGCCCTTGATACCGGGCAGATGGATATCAAGAAAAAGAATATCTGTTTTTTGTTCCTGCAAAGGAATCAATGCTTCCATAGCAGTGCGGTAATGTCCGGTATACCGTAACTGCGGTATTTGCGCAATGTATTCCTGTAGCAGTTGCGCCGCAAGCGGTTCGTCTTCAATAATGATACAATTATAAACTTGCATGTGACGAAAGGTTGATGATGAGTGAGGCGTTAAAAGAATCCGTTCCCGGTTTAAGATCGAGTGAATAATCTGTATACAATAATCGCAGGTGTTGCTGCAGGTTATGCAGCCCTATGCCACGGTAACCGGAGTGTGGCAGTTCCTCAGTTGAATAAGAATTTTTTACTACAAAATACAGGTGTTGCTCTTTTATGCTCAGGTTGATGTAAACAAAAGGGCGATGCTGTGTTTCCGACGCACCATGTTTAAAAGCATTTTCTACCAGGGGCAGCAGAATCAGCGGGGGAATCAGTGCATTTTTATTTTCCAGGTCATGCGTAAAGTTCAGCTCAAGCGAGCCATCATACCGGAGTTTCTCGAGTTGGAGATAATCTTCGATGATGGAAATTTCTTTTTGAACGGGAATGCGGTGCGCACTTGTTTCGTAGAGCATATACCGCAACAGGGTGGACAATCTCAGGAGACTTTGCGGTGCTTTTTCGGAGTTCTTGCGTGAGAGTGCATATATATTGTTCAATGTATTGAAAAGAAAATGCGGGTTGGTCTGTGACTTCAGGTAATTAAGTTCGGATATTTTTCTTTCTACTTCGAGTTGTTTGTGGGCAAGGCGCAGTTGCACGGAATCGATATAAAGACGGATCGACGCAAAGTAAGCCAGGCTGAAAATTTCGAAGATAAGCGTGCGGGCAATAAAATCGGCGCTGCGGAGATCGCGCGGATCGTTCTGTAAAATATTGACCATACCTCCCAGCCATATCCAGCCAATATAACCAACTGTCATGAGTAGCAGGGATGATAGTACCACAACAAGAAAAAGCCATTTAGTGCGTCGTTGCCGGAGCAAGGGAAAAGCAAAATGATACAATGTAAAACCGGTGGCGCCGATATAAAGAACCTGCCAGAGATAGTACTTGAAACCATCCCAGAACTTCTGCATACCGGCAAACTGCAGCACGATCACCCAGAATCCCAGGTAGGACAGAATGATCAGAATACTTGTGAACCAGGACTTTTTTAGGATGCCGTTCATTGGAAACAATTTGCCGTTCGTAAATTATGCGATTTCCGCTTTCTGCAATGCAAAGAACCATCGCGCTCTATCAAAGGTCTACGAAAACAAGATTTGGGTCTACTAATAATGTTGAGCAAGGGTAATTGATTTTCATTTTCTTCTTGACCGGTACAGGGCTTTTATTCAGGTTTGTAAAAAAATAACATGCTTAAGAAAAAGACAATGGCGATGCTTGTTTTGGCAATTGGCTGCTTTGTAACCAATGTGTCTGCCGGCGATACTATCCGCGTTAACCGGGGAATGCTGGAAACGGCCGCCCTGAAACCGGGAGTCAATCATTACTTTGTTTATATCAAAATGGATAAAGATAAACCTTCATCTTATCAGCACATATGGACAAGAAAAGTGACCCGGACGTTGCTGAATAACCGGCCTGTAATAAATATCTATCAATCCTGGGAAGACCAGGACTCTGTATTGCATACGGCTTCGTCTGGCAATGATGCGGCGACCATGGAGCCGCTGCAACACCAGTTCTGGTGGAAAAATACAGGAATGGTAGAGGTTGATTTTTTACAGAAACGTATCCGGGAAAATGCAAAAGAGATTTCACAGAAAGACACTGCCGCCATCACCAAGAAGCGCTGGAATGCTTTTGTTACGGCAAAAGACTCATTTTGCCTGAACTGGCACCTGGACCTGGAAATCTTTCCGCTGCTGCCGTTCCGCGAGGGTGCCGTCTTCGAAATTCCGTTTTATGACCCCGGCACTGCTGCACCACTGACCAAAGCGCATTATACAGTCGCCGCTTCGGAAACACTCGAAACATTTGACAACTGGAAAGTGGATTGCTGGGTACTGACCCATACGGAAAAAGGCAACCAGGAAAAATTCTGGATCAGTAAACGTACCAGGGAAGTGATTAAGATGGAGCAGTTGATCAATGATAAGATATACCGGTATAAGATTAAGCTGGATTATAAAGGCTGAGGGAGTAAGGTGTAGGGTGTAAGGTGTAAGGTTGCCTGGGTTCGGGTCCTCACGAACCAACAAAAAACGGGGTGTTGCAAATTGCCGGACACGAATTCACTGCGTTAGTGAGAATGCTCCCACTTTCCTCCTTGGTTCGTGTATACACGAACCAACAAAAAACGGGGTGTTGCAAATTGCCAGACCCGAATTCCGGTGCGTTAGTGAGAATGCTCCCACTTTCCCCCTTGGTTCGTGTATACACGAACCAACAAAAACGGGGTGTTGCAAATTGCCGGACACGATTCCGGTGCGTTAGTGAGAATGCTCCCACTTTCCCCCTTGGTTCGTGTATACACGAACCAACAAAGCGGAGTGCCTCATATCGCAAGACGCGGTGCGTGAATACACGCACCGGGGGATGCTCATGTTCCCACCGCCCTTGGTTCGTGTATACACGAACCAACAAAGCGGAGTGCCTTATATCGCAAGACGCGGTGCTGTGCATAATACACGCACCGGGGGCGATGCTCATGCTCCCACTTTCCCCTTGGTTCGTGTATACACGAACCAACAAAACGGAGTGCCCCATATCGCAAGACACGCACAGGCAAAAGAGTAGTGCCAACCTAATAAGATTTCCTATATTTGCATCATTGTTGCATTTATAAAATCTTACAATGGACCACTCCGAAGTAATCATCATAGGCGGCAGTTATGCCGGTCTCTCCGCGGCCATGGCACTCGGCCGCTCATTGCGTAGCGTACGTATTATCGATAACGGAAAACCCTGCAACCGCTTCACGCCTTTCTCCCATAATTTTTTGCTGGGCGATGGCGTACCACCCGCTCAATTACGCGAAGAAGCACGCCGCCAGGTAGCAGCTTATTCAACTATTACATGGACAAATGCTACCGTAACAAGTGTAACCGGCGTCAATGGAAATTTTATCGTCAATACGCATGAAGGAGATTTTGCCGCAGGCAAAATTTTATTTGCCACCGGCGTGTACGATGAGCTCTCCAAACCGGAAGGGCTGGAGGCCTGTTGGGGCAAATCCGTTTTACATTGCCCCTATTGCCACGGCTATGAAGTGAAAGGCCGCCTCACAGGTATTCTTGCTTCCGGTCCTGCCGCTTTTGAAATGAGCCGCCTGCTTTTCCAATGGACGAAAAAATTGATCCTGCTGACCGACGGCGGCCCCGAACCGGATGCAGAACAGGAGAGATTGATCCGCAAACACGGCATCGACATTATCCACGATAAAGTAATACGTCTTCATCATGATAACGGACGATTACACGGCGTAGAGTTTGCCAACGGGCAGGTATTGCCACTTGAAGTAATGTATACACACGCACCAAAGCGGCAACATTGTCCGGCTCCTGAACAGTTGGGTTGCCAATTGGACGACACGGGAATGCTGGTGGTAAATGACTTCCAGGAAACAACCGTAAAAGGAGTTTATGCGGCTGGCGACAATTGTAACCCAATGCGTTCGGTTAGCCTTGCCGTGAGTGCAGGCTCCAGGGCCGGTGCGCTTATTAACAGAGCCCTTGTGGAAGAAAGTTTTATATAAATGGCCGTTTTATCAAATATTCCCTAGTTTTGCAACTAAGTAGCAAAAATTATTTGCAGAACAAATCATCCATACGGTCCTTATTAGCGCTGATGCTGTTGCTGATTTTTACGATCAGTACCACGCCACGCCGCTACTGGCACGACATCTTTGCCGGTCATACCGACACGGCGGTGTGTGATATTCCGCTTGATGGCAAATATCACCTGCGCGATACCGGTATTCAATGCGATTGCAACAAACTCGTTGCTACTTCCCCCTTCACCGAACAAGATGAGATAGCGGTCAGTGTTATTCCGCGCTCATTTTATACACCTCAACAGACGGACTGGACTTCTGTGATCCTTACCGCTGTTAATCGTGTGCATGCCCAACGTGGCCCGCCCTCACTGGGCTGATCTCCCTTTACATGGCAGCAATGAGCTGTCCACTCTTGTTTATTCAATTTTTCAGCTTTGAAGTATTTATTGTTTCTCTTTCTGGCCGTCTGGGTCGGGGAGAGCTCCGCACAAACCTGTGCGTTAACGCTATCAGGACATGCCGAAGACCTTGATACACGTGAGAAACTGGCGGCCGCTACTGTAAAGTTGCAGGAAACAGGTCAGCAGGTATTCACGGATCAGAACGGAGATTTCCGTTTTACCAATCTTTGTCCCGGCACCTATACGCTGGAGATTACGCACGTTAGCTGTGATCTTCAAACAAAACGTATTGTCCTTTCACGCGATCAGCACCTCGATCTTTTGTTGCCACACGCGCGCAAAACATTGGGGGAGATCGTGGTGGAATCACAACAACCCAAACCAGCAGGACGTCAGCAGATCACCGCCCGTGACCTGGAAGAAACGCGTGGCAAAACACTGGCCGAAGCACTCAGCCGTATCAACGGCGTAACGTTGTTGCAAACAGGTTCTACTATTTCCAAGCCTGTTATACATGGTCTGCACAGCAGCCGTTTGCTCACGATTAACAACGGCGTAAGGCAGGAAGGTCAACAGTGGGGAAATGAACACGCACCCGAGATTGATCCATTCATCGCCGGCAAATTGTCGGTGGTAAAAGGCGTGGATGAATTGCGGTATGGTTCCGATGCCATTGGTGGTGTTATTCTCGTGGAGCCGCGTCCTTTGCGCGATCAACCCGGGTATGCTGCCGAATTGAATACCGGTTATTTTACCAATAACAGGCAGTATGTGATGTCCGGTGTATGGGAGCAGCAACTGAAAAAAGTGCCGGCATTCCGCTACCGTTTGCAAGGCACATTCCGCCAGGGGGGCAATATCAATACGCCCGATTACCGTCTTAACAATACCGCCTCCCGCGAAGCGAATTTTTCAGTGACCGCAGGTTGGAAAAAGGAAAAATTCAATACCGAAGTTTTCTACAGCCAGTTCAATACCAAGATCGGCATCTTTCCCGGCTCACACATTGGCAACCTGACGGATCTTTTAAATGCGATCAATGCGGAAAAACCTGATCCTGTTTTCCTGGGCCAACAGACTTATTCGATCAACCGTCCCTATCAGCAGGTAAGCCATCAGTTAGCAAAAATAAAATCGGGCTTCTCTTTAGGTGAACATAAGTTTACCGTTTCTGTAGCAGGACAGTTCAATCACCGCCGGGAGTACGATATCGTAAGAAGTTCGTCCAACACAAGCCCGCAACTTGATCTCTCCATTGCTACATTTACCGAAGACCTGAGTTGGGAACATCCGCGTATCGGCAATTTTACCGGCATGGCCGGTGTGTCGTTCATGCAACAGGACAACAGCTACAGCGGACGTTATTTCATTCCCAACTATTTTTCCCACACGATTGGTGCCTATGCGTTGGAGAAATGGCGTAAGCATAAATGGGAATTGCAGGCGGGTGTTCGTTATGATGCGAAAAACATCGATACGCGCCGCCTGAAATTCAATGGCGATACGCTCGATTATAATTTCTCTTTCTCGACATTGGCTGCATCCGTGCAGGCGCAATACCGGCCATCTGCTCCGTGGAGCATACAGACAGGCATCAGTTTGTCCACCCGCGCACCTTATGTGAATGAATTGCTGAGCGATGGTATTCACCACGGAACGGCTACGTATGAAAAAGGAAATATTTTTCTCAAACCCGAACGTTCGCTGAACAGCACAGCCGGTGTGCGTTATGATGCACCGTCTAAAAAGTTCAGCGCTGACTGGCAGGTTTATGCCAATTATATCCATGACTTTATTTACCAGCAACCGCGTCCGGATGAACCCGTATTGACGATTGCGGGTGCGTTCCCGCTGATTGAATACACGCAGACCAATGCACTGCTGTACGGAACCGATCTGGCATTGACTGCCAAAATTCTTCCACGCCTCGAGTGGGAAGGAAAACTTTCCATTCTCTATGCCAAAGACCGTAGCCGCAACGACTGGCTGATCTGGATGCCTTCTAATCGTTATACCAATGAACTTACCTACCAGTTCAAGGACAAAGGACGATGGAAAGACAGTTATATATCGGCCAGCTGGCAGCATGTGGATCGTCAGCGGCGCGTGCCGGACGAAACAAATGGTAAACAAGACTATAAAGCACCTCCTGCCGCTTACGATCTGATAGCGCTCAATGCTTCTACTACGGTGAAAGCCGGCAATGTACCATTGACGTTTGGCATAGGTGTGCAGAACCTGCTCAATACGCGTTACCGCGATTATTTAAACAGCATGCGCTATTTCACGGATGAGCAGGGACGCAACATCGGCTTTCGCTTACGCGTGCCCATTAATAATGGCAATAAATAATAATCATACATTCTTCTCATTATTTAAAATCAACGAAAATGAAAAAACAGTTAATGAAAATTGCCTTTGCAGCATTCGCAACAGGCCTGGTATTGACCTCATGTAAAAAGGATAAGGACGAAACAGAAACAAATGATGAAGAAGTGATCACCACCATGAAACTCACCTTTGTACCCGTGGGCGGTGGCACTACGCTCACTTATCAGTTTGAGGATGCGGATGGTCCGGGCGGACTGGCTCCTGTGCAACAGGATATCGTACTGGCTCCATCAAAGACTTATAATGTGAGCGTGCAGTTGCTGAACGTTACGGCCAATCCGGTAGACGATATCACGACCGAGATCGAAGAAGAAAAAGATGCGCACCGCTTCTATTACATCCCTGCTGCAGGCAGCAATATCACGGTTTCCAATCTTGACAACGACAGCAACGGTGTGCCTGTCGGTCTCACCAGTACCTGGACCACCACTGCCGCAGCAACCGGCTCTATCCGGGTTGTACTGCGCCACTATCCCGGCAATCCTCCCGGTAAAGCCGCCGCAGATGCTGTAGACAGTCCCAAGTCCGGGACAGATATCGAAGTGAACTTCGTTACCCGCGTACAGTAATTCATTTCCTTACAAATGTTAGCCCGCCGCAAAAAACGGCGGGCTTTTTTTATGTTTTTCTTAAAGGGTAAAAGGATGGCCGGTTGTCCTATGTTTGCCGGTTTCGGCTATTTTTACGACCTGCATCCCTTACAACCATGCTTAACTCCTTATCTAAACGTTACCTGCTCCTGGTATTGCTTTGTCCGGCTTTCCATTGCTTTGGAAGTAATGACCGCGATACCACTACTGTCAATGATTTGCTGGCGCGTGCAAGAACCAGCTGGACGGCCGGCAAACTGGACTCGGCCGAGATCTTTTATAAGCAAGCCGGACAGCTCGCCCGTTCCATCGAATTCTATCCCGGCTTCCTGGAGTACACAGGCCGTTATACCGGTTTGCTTTACAGCCAGCTTCGCTTCGATGAAGCGCTTGAGGTGGCGACGGAACAACTGACCGTTGCCCGCCAGACCGGCGATAAAAGGAAAGAAGCAAATGCCTTTAACAACATGGCGCTGCAATACCAGGAAAAAGGCATGATGCGCACGGCTACCGAACACCTCGTATCGGCATTGGAGATAGCTGAACAATTGAATGAACGGCAGACGATGCAGAAATTCTATTCCAATTTTGCTTCTATTTTTTTTGAATTAAAGGATAAAGAAAAAAGCCTGCACTATGCCCGGAAGGGATATGCGCTGGCGAGGGAAATGGATGATTCGGTGCAGATTGCCAATAGCCTTGTCAATCTGGCCGTGAGCGAAGTACTGAACGGACATTATGATTCTGCATTGCTCCACAGCCGTCAGACGCTGCTGTTGCAGCATAAAACACCACAGGCCACCACGATGACGGCCTATATTAATCTTGGTGAAATTTACCGGCATTTTAAACGCTATCAGGAATCCATCGATGCATATGAGAAAGCGCGTGAGATGATTAATGAGGAAGCTTCCGACGATTACGAAGTGCGTATTCTGTCAGGACTTGCAGGTACGTATCAGGCTATGGGGCAGTTGTCACTGGCAGGGAAATACATCGATGGCGTATTGTCACTCGCGGAAGAACATTTATCTAAAATTGAATTACGCGAATTGTATAAGCAGGCCGCTGAGATCAAATCGAAATTGAACCTGCCGGCACAGGCATTTGACCTTTTGCAAAAATATACCGAGCTGAATGATTCGCTGGTGAATCATGCCACGCGGATGTCTGTGCAGGAACTGGAGATCCGTTACCAGACTTCCGATAAAGAGAAGACGCTTGCCAGGCAGGAATTACGGTTGAGCCAGCAGCACAACCAGCTTCAGCGAAAGAATGCGTGGATCGGTTTGGCGATCGCGCTTATCGTTGTCTTGATGCTGTTGGTTGCCGGTGGTTATCTTGTGCGTAAGCAAAAAAGAAAAGCCAATCAATCCAAAAGGAATGCGGCCTTGCTGCAGGCCCGGTTGCAGGGAGAAGAGCAGGAACGTACACGTACGGCACGCGAGCTGCACGATGGCGTAGGCAGTACCCTGTCTGCTGCAAAAATGCATTTGTATACATTACAGGTTGGCATCGATCAAAGCAAGGCACCGCTGTGCGGCAAAGCCGTGGACCTGGTAGAAAATGCCCTTCATGAGATCAGGAGTCTTTCGCATAACCTGGCGCCGGAAATTTTGCTTCGCGAAGGATTGGAATATGCCGTAAAAAGCTACTGTGCGCGGGTGAGCAACGATCATCTTGAGATACAGGTATATATTACCGGCCAACTACCCGGTATGCCGGAGGAATCGCAATTGCTGATTTACCGGGTTATCCAGGAAGCAGTCAATAATATCCAGAAACATTCAGGGGCAACGCAGGCGCTCGTGCAGTTGGGAATGGAAAATGATCAGCTCTCGCTGGTGATAGAAGATAACGGGAAAGGTTTTGATGCGGCGCAGCTTCGAAGCAATGGTATCGGGTTGTATAATTTATTGGCAAGAATAAAACTGCTGAATGGCGATTACCAGATCGAATCTTCTCCGGGAAATGGTACGGCCATTTCTCTTGCACTGGCAGTAAACAGGAAATCAGGAAACCAGGTTGCGTAAATAAGCTTCCCGCACAAGCCCTGCCGTATTTTTTACATCCAGCTTTTGCGAAATATTGAGCCGGTGCGTTTCAACTGTACGCAGGCTGATGAAAAGTTTGTCCGCTATTTCCTGGTTAGTATACTCTTCGGCAATCAGCCGGAGTATTTCTGTTTCGCGGCGGGTGAGCAACACCTGTGTGCTTTTTCTTTTTCCCGTAATACTCTCCGCCAGCAACATTTTCTGCAGGCGTTCGTCGATAAACTGTTCCCCTTTGGAAAGTGTATCTATTGCCTTGAGCAGGGTAGTTGGATCTGCGCTCTTCAGCAGGTAACCGCTTGCGCCATTGCGAAGCATTTTCTTTACATAATGCGTTTCTTCAAGGTTGGTCAATGCCATGATGCGCACGGCAGGATAGGTTGATGTAATACTCTTGCACAAATCGATACCATTGTGGTCCGGCATCTGTATATCGAGCAGCAAAATATCGGGTTGTTGTTGTTGCAACTTCCGGAGCAGTGTTTCTCCATTGATGGCGGTGAACAGCAATTCGCAATCCGTAAAGGTTTGCAGCATGCTTTCAAATCCTCTGATGATCAGTTCGTGATCATCTGCTATGGCTATTTTAAGTGGCATCAGTAGTGTAATAAACTGCTGCAAAGATATAGCATCCGCGGGCGTTAGATGGAATACGTAGTACTACGTAATTATTTTAATTCCGTTTTTCCCCTGAAAAGCGGCTTTGTATAGTCTGCTAGTTTTGTGGTCTAATCAAGACCATTTTATGCGATACAATTTTTTACCCATTATGCTGATGGCTGTCCTGCTGACAGCCGCCTGCAAAAAGTCTTCCGATGACGGTGGCACACGTGCTGATCGCGGAATCGTTCGTGGAACTGTTTGGGACGCCAGTGGCAATCCCCTGAGTAACGTGAGGATCATTGTCGACAACAGTATTTTTTTTAACTCCAACATTACCGCGCGCACCAACACGGCTGGTGAATACAGGATCGCCATTCCCAACGGCTCCTGGTATGCGTTTGCCCAGCATGAAGTGAGCTATCATGGAAAGCGGTTTACCTTTTATCTGCATCCGGATGAGGCTACCGGTTTTGGTGGTGAAGGAGCTATCCGGAATTTTCAATGGCGTCTGGCCGGTGAGATGCAACAGCCTTTGTCAGGCAACTATGGAGGGCTGGTAACGATTGATAATTATCCCGGAGCAGGTATTCCCGACCCGTCGGCTATTGAATTCACTTTTCAACCACTCGGCCCCTTAGTGGACGGCAGCACCATCGCCGCGTTCATTACCAGGGCGGCGGATGGTCACCAGGTAAAAGGGGTGCCGGTAGGACGTTACCGCATTTCGGCGCGATACCAGGGAAGGTCGGTGCTACTGCGCACCTGGAACACAACAGAGCGTTTCAGTGATAGTTACGAAATGAATTTTGAACCGCAAATAGCCGGGCAGTGCGACAACTGTGCAAAGCTCGAGTACTTGTACGAATCCTGATCTTTTCTTCTCCCAAAAAATAAGTATGAAATTTCTGCAATACTGGCTGCTGGCCATTGGAGGGATGCTGTGCCTTACAGGCTGCGATAAGTCCCCCGAAAATAAAGATGATTTTGAAATTGTGATTGCTCCTTCTTCGAATCAACCCGGCATCGGCGGTAGGGATGGTGATCCGGTTGGCAATGCGTGGGTATTGCCCGACGGCATCCGCATTGTACGGCGCCCGCATTATCGCTTTAACCCTTCACCGGATAACCTGTATGGCGCTTCCAATTCTTTTTATGCGGATATCAGTTTTGTGAACGAGCGCGTTGGAGGTGGTACGGTAAATGTTGAATTTCCGGCGGGGCTTATTGTGGTGAGTACGGAAGAAGGACGCTTGCAGAACGGGTTGAACATTACGCGTTTTATGGTGCCGGTGCCACCCACCATCAATGGCGGCGGTGGGCGCGATACAACGACCATATACTTAGGCGTGGCTTGTCTGAACGAGCGCCGCGGATTTCCCTGGGAAGAAAATTTCGACGCCGACACGCGCAATTACCCGATCGGCAGGGATATGTATAATCAATACGTAGTAACCACAGATCCTTCGCTGCTTAAATTGCTTGAAGAGTTTCGCGATCTTCCTGGTTTGCGGTTGACCAGGCATCGCAATCCGTGGGATGTATTTGCGGAGGACTACATAGAACCGGAATGGCAAAAAATATATTCCAAAATAGGCGACGCTGTGTGGGCCGTGACGGACCGATATGGCGTCACCAGGAAACAACTGAACTGTCTCCGCAATGCACTGAAGGCATATAGATAATTCCATTAAGCTAATTAATTAAAAGATAAACAACATGCACTTTAAACTTTTTTTCATCGCCTGTCTGCTGGCAGCAGGTTTTCTTCCCGTCAATGCAATGGTGTGGCGCGTCAACAATACAGCGGGGATACAGGCTGATTTTAAAACGCTGAACGAGTTAATTCAAAACGGACATGTATCTGATGGCGATACCGTTTATGTTGAAGGCTCTGCAGATAATTATTCGGTTTCCACATCGCTCACTAAACGGTTGATCTTTTTTGGTCCGGGTTATTTGCTCAATGAAAACTCCGGCCTGCAGGTACTTACGCTGATGGCTACTATCAATTCCATTACACTGGATTCACTTGCATCGGGGAGTCAGTTTTATGGCCTGCGCTTAAACCAGATCTATGCGGGGTCATCGGTGGACAATATTAAAATAGCGCGTTGTTCACTTTCGGTTTATTCTACCGGCACGGCGATCCCCAACACGCGCATGACCGGATGGGAGATATCGCAGAATATGCTTAATTATGTAACGTTCTCCACGGGTTTTATGCTCGACGGGCTTGTATTTCGCAATAATATCGTTACACAGAATACCAATTTTGGTGGAGGACTCAATATGCTTTTCCGCAATAATATTTTCCTGGGTCTTAACAGGATTGCGGACGCCTATGTGAGCAACAATTATTTTGCAAACATCAATGCGCCGGTCTTTGTGAACTGCACAGTGCGGTATAATATGTCGCAATACAGCAGCGCGCCTATATTAGCTGCCCTGCCGGCAAGTGCTTTCAATATCGTTGGCCGGTCGTTGGCGGATGTATTTGTCAATACCGGATCGGCTGATGCGCGCTATCAGTTGACCGCTACTTCTCCCGCACGCGGCGCGGGTGAACCGGTCAATGGCGTTACACCTGATATCGGCGCTTTTGGTACGGGCGATCCGTACCGGTTGAGTGGCATTCCCCAGATACCATCTGTGTATGCTATGAGTGTACCCGCAAACGTACCATCCTCTGCCACCTCCATGACTGTAACCCTGAGCACCCGCTCCAACAATTGATGTTATGAGAAATGTGTTTAAAAGAAATGTATTAGCAGGCGCTTCCCTGTTGATGATATTGTTTGCGGCGGCACAACCAGGTTATCCCGTATCCGGAACAAGACCCATGCTGCAACAAGCCGAATATTTTTTCGATGAGGACCCGGGACTTGGCAGTGGCAGGAGTATTTCGTTGCCTGCTCTTACGGATGTGGCATCTTTGACAGTACCGGTAGACCTTACCGGATTGCGTGACGGTGTGCACCGTCTCTATGTACGTACTAAGGATGATGCAGGACATTGGAGTTTGACGTCCACGTTTGTGTTCAGCAATATTTCAGTAAAAGATTATCCTGTAGCCGCAACGGCGGCGCCCATCAGGGAAATGGAATATTTCCTGGACAATGATCCCGGTTTCGGTAATGGTATTCCGGTTGCACTGCCTGCCACAACTGATTTGCAGGCGCATCCCGTGGTCATCAATCTTGCCGAAGCAGCTCCGGGTATTCATCAGTTGTATGTACGTACCCGTGATGAGGCAGGGCAATGGAGCCTTACCGGTATTTTCTATTTTGATAATACGCAAATGACGTCTTATCCTTCCGCCGGACCTCTGCAACCTTTATCGGATATTGAATATTACATAGACAATGACCCGGGATACGGAAATGGCAGGCTGGTGAGCTTTACTTCCGGAACGGATGTGGCCAATATCTCCTTCCAGGTGCCATTGGCTGCTATTAGCCAGGGGCCACATGTTATCCATCTTCGCAGCCGCAGCAACCCGTGGAGTCTCAATGCCTGGATGCCTTTCAACTACGGCACACCATTGCCATTAACCTGGTTGTATGTACGTGGAGAAATGAAAACGGAAGGCGCAAAGATCGATTGGGCAACCGCATCGGAGTCGCAGACAGATAGCTTTTTTATCGAGCATAGCACGGACGGACGGGCTTTCCGCGCAGTGGGCAAATTGCCCGCTGCCGGAAATAGCCAGCAAACCAGTTATTATCAGTTTACACATACACAACCTGACCCTGGCATGAACTATTACCGTATCCGTCAGACCGACGACGATAACCGGTTTACTTATTCCAATGTTATATCACTGATGAATTTGTCGGGATTGAAGGCGGCAAGTATTGCGCCCAACCCGGTAAAGCATACGCTTTATGTTGCGATACCGCAAGGCAAACGTGCCGCGCATTTAGCATTATACAATGCGGCAGGTTTTCTGTTGCTGCGCAAACAGGAGTCGGCCGGCAATTCCCTGGTACGTATACCGGTTGATCAGTTTGGAGCAGGCGTTTATGTGTTAAAGATTTTTTACGATGGAGGAGGTTTGGAATCCCTCAAGTTTGTTAAAGAGTAATAGCAGGTACCTTTAACAACAAATAAAGCCCCGTTTGCGGGGCTTTATTAATTCAAAATTCAAAAGTAAAAATTCAAAATATTTTTTGTCTGACGGCTTTCGCCTCTTGGATCTACTATCTATGTACGCCAGTGCAGATGTCCGGATCAAAAGCCTCTCTTGTATTTCATTTTCAAATTTTCAGACTTTCAAATTTTCACATTTGTATTATCTGCCCATCCATCCGCCATCTACGGTAATAATGGAACCATTCATATAATCTGATGCGGGAGAGCTCAGGAATACAAATGCTCCGGCCATGTCTTCGGGTGTGCCCCAGCGGTTGGCTGGGATACGTGCGAGGATGGCTGCATTGCGCTCTTCATCCGCACGGAGCTGCGCCGTATTGTCTGTGGCAATATATCCCGGAGCCACACCATTGATGTTGACGCCTGATTTGGCCCATTCATTGGAGAAGGCTTTCAGCAGTGAGGATACCGCACCTTTGCTCGCTGCATAACCCGGCACATTGATCCCGCCCTGGAAGGAAAGCAATGAGCAGGTAAATACGATTTTTCCTGCGCCTTGTTCCACCATGCGTTTGCCTATTTCACGTGTGAGAATGAATTGTGCATTGAGGTTGATGTTGATGATCGTGTCCCAATATTCATCAGGGTGTTCGGCCACCGGCGCGCGCATGATATGCCCGGCATTGTTGATGAGAATGTCGATGCGCGGATGATCGGCTTTTACTTTTTCAATAAATGTATACAGCGATTCGCGGCTGCTGAGATCGGCCTGGTAAGCGTAGAACTTACGTCCTGCACCGGTTACGGCCTTCTCCAATGCGGAACCTGCGGGTTCCAGCTTGCTGCTTACACCAATGATATCGGCTCCCGATTCTGCGAGCGCTGTAGCGATCGCCAATCCAATGCCCCGGCTGCTGCCTGTTACGAGGGCCAGTTTACCATCTACGCGGAAATTGAGCATGTTTTCTTTTTTTATAAAAGATGGATGATTGTTTATTGAAGTTCCTGCACATTTACGGGGTCCATGTCTGTAAAGGCCATGTTCTCGCCGGCCATTGCCCAGATAAATGAATAGCTGGCCGTAGCGGTGCCGCTGTGGATGCTCCAGCTTGGCGACAGGATGGCCTGTTCGTTGTTCAGGAAAATGTGGCGCGTTTCATGCGGCTGTCCCATGAAGTGGATGATACGCTGACCTTCGGGCAGATCGAAGTAGAAATAAGATTCCATTCTGCGGTCGTGGAGATGCGCGGGCATCGTATTCCAGATACTTCCTTTTTTGAAAGTGGTTACACCCAATACCAGCTGGCAGCTTTCGATGCCATCCATATGGATGTATTTGTTGATCGTGCGGTGGTTGTTATTGTCGAGGCTTCCCAGTTCGGCTGGCAATGCTTCGGCAGGTTTCATCAGGCGTGTGGGACATTCTTTATGAGCAGGGCAGGAGAAGAAGATGAACTTCGCCGGTGCGTCTGCTGCTGCGCTTTCGAATGTGATGTTTTTTTTGCCTTTGCCAATATAAAGACAATCCTGTTTTTCCAGATCGTAGGCTTCGCCATCAACTGTGATGCGGCCATTGCCGGCAATGTTGATGATGCCGATCTCGCGGCGGTCGAGGAAGTTTTCTGATTTCAATTGGTCATAAGTGCCAAGCTTGAGAGAACCTTTAACGGGATAAGCTGCTCCCACGATCATGCGATCGTAATGCGTATAGGCACATTCGATTTTGTCGGCTACCACCAGGCTTTCCAGCAGGAAACGGTCGCGTATCTGCTGCGTGGTATAACGGACAAAATCTTCGGGATGTACCTGGTGAATAATCTTCATGCTATTTTTTTTAATGTGAATTGATCGTGTTATTGGTTTCGGTGACAAAGCCATTCTTCTGCAATTCGCCGGATCCGGTGAGATTGTTCTGTGCGAAACGGTGACGCGCTCTTACAATATCCTTATAGCTGATCAGCGTTGCCGAAGGGTTGGCATTGGTAAATTGGTTGGCAAAGATATCGGTTATCTGCACGCCTGTGAACACAAATAAAGGCGCGTTGTCCGGCGCTTTGCAATCCGTAATGCTGTTGCGGCTGAAGGTCAGTTGCGGCCCGAGCGTGCTTTCATCGTTGCCGCCACGGTATACCTGCAGCAGGATGCCGCGTTGTTTTTCAAATATATTCTGGGAAATGGTAATCTTTTCCGCATTGTAGTAGCCTTTATCGTCTTTCTCTTCATCCATGATGAAGCCGCGGCACTGGTTGTTGGAGAAAACACTGTTACGCACCACGAAACTGTCGGCCAGCATCGATTTATAGGCATAGAAAATGCTGGTACAGCCATTGGCATCCGAAAGATTGCGTACCGCGCTGTTGCGGATTTCGAGGTTGTAATGTTGTGCACTGCCTTCGTGATTGCTGGCAATGAAATGAGTAGCTTTTACGCCCGCGCCATCGAGGCGGATCTGCTGCAACACAAGATGACCATTGCCAGCAATTTCAAAAGCGCTGCGTTGGCCTGCCGGTGTAGTGATATTGACAAACTGATTGGCGCCGGCGGTGAAACGTGCGTAGCTGCCGATCACAAACGGACGCGTAAGATCGTATTGTTTGCCGGTCAGTTTTATAATTACAGGGCGATTTTTTTCCAATGCTTTGTACACATCATCGGCCGTGCGGCAATTGACCGTAATGGCAGCAGGCTGCTTGCCGGTTGCGTTGATTTTGATCCACGGCGCGCCACAGGTGGCAATGTTTTTACGCAATTGCTGAATCAATCCGCCGTCTCTGAAACCAACCTGCTCGGAGAGTGGGTGACCCAAACGCTGGCTGGCCACCTGCTGCAGCGAATCGCTCAACGTAGCCATCTGGTTCATCGCCGGTAAGGGCAATGCATACAACGCATAGCTCTTCCCGTTGAAGGGTGTTTTGGCAAAGCCGTTGTCGACTTCCTGTTTTACATTTTTATTGACGGTATTGCCGGCGAAATTGAAACCATTCGTGGCGTCGAATGCGCGGTAAATAAGCGAGTCAGTGTTATTGTAAAAAATATTGTTGACCAGCCATACATTGTCAGGTGGCAATGTTCTTTCGGCATCGCTGCCTTCACAGAAAGAAGCGGGTGTGCAATCGATAAATGTGTTGTTGGCGATCACCGCGTCGGTCACCTGCACATACCGGTGTGCCGGTGAGTTGGGAATGCCGTTCATCACAGAAAGCGGTGAGCGGAAATCGACACCGCGGCATTGATAGAAATAATTGTTCACCACCCATTGACCTTTGTTGATCACGCGCACACCACCGGTTCCGGGCTTGCCATTTCCCAGGAACAAATTATCGGTAACGGTATTGTTATCGCCGTGGCGCAATACCACGCTTCCCTGTGATTCTTTGAAAACATTGCCGCGTACCACGTTGCCGCCGGACTTGATGGAAACGATTTCCGTTTCGCCATCACAGTATTCAAAATAGTTGTCGGTGATTTGTGTGTTGGAATTGAACTGGCAGTGTTGTGAAACGCCGACACGGATGATCTCGCCGGAATTGGAGCCCAGTGGCGGGCGGCGGCCGAAATGGTTGTGATCGATGGAGTGATGGTTTTCGCGGCTGCGGTCGTCATCGAGAATGACGGCCAGCAATACGCCCATGTTCTTCTTGTCGCGGAAGCTGCAATGGTCGAGACGGTTGTTTTTTCCGGAGAAAGAGATCCAGTAGTTCTCGTCCATGCGGCGGGGATTGTTGAAGTCGTTGATCACCGTGTTGGTTACGCGGCAGTTATTGGCCACCGTGTTTTTGTTGGCGCGGAAATCGATCACCGGGTTGCTGCCTGCAAAGCCATTTTCAAAAAGCCAGCCATCGACAATGATATAGGAACCGCCGATCTTGAGCCAGGAGTTGCCGGTGAGGCGTACTTTACCGGCTGTTTCCGCTTTGAAAGTGATCGGTTGTTTTTCAGTGCCTTCACATTTGAGCGTAAGGCGGGTATCTTTCCATTCACCGTTTTTCAGGATGATCACATCGCCGGGCTGCGCTTTGTCAGCGGCGGTTTTCAGTTCAGCGGGCGTTTTTACAATGATGGTTCCTGCATACAGGGCAACACTCATTAACAAACCGGTAAGGACAGACAACAATCGTATCATAGTTCGTTTATTTAGTTCTTCCATTTTTTGTTACAATTCGTTGGGATGATTCGCGGACGATCAGTTTTACTTTCAGCACTTCTTCCACGTGACTCATGTCGCTTTCATTGTGCATCGTCTCGATAAAAAGTTTGGCGGCGATCTTTCCGAGTTCGAAGGCCGGTTGATCCACGGAACTGATGCCGGGCGTTACCAGGCTCACAACCGGTTCGTTGTTGAAGCCGACAAGTCCGATATCCTGCGGCATGCGCAATCCTTTTTCCTTGATGGCAAGCATGGCGCCGATGGCCATGCGGTCGCTGATCGTGAAAATGGCATCGGGTCTTTTTTTCATCTGCAGCAATTCCTGCGTGGCGAGGTAAGCGTAGTGCTGATTGAAATCACAATAGATGATGAGATCCTGGTCCGGTTTCATCTTGTATTTTTTCAAGGCACGCAAATAACCGTCGAGCCTTTCATTGCTGATACCGAGATTTTTAGGTCCGGCAAGAATGGCGATGCGTTTATAACCTTGTTCGATCAGGTGCTCGGTAGCCTGAAAACCGCCGTCTTCGTTGTCGATACGTACACCCGGCGCCTGCAGGAAGGGCGTCATGCGGTCAAATACGACCATCGGCATTTGCTTTTCCTGGATTTTGCGAAAGTGATCGAACACTTTTGTTTCACTCGAAACGGAAATGATGAAACCGTCCACCAGGCTGTCGAGCAGGCGGCGCATGTTAACGATTTCACGTCCGAATGATTCATTACTCTGGCAAACCATCACGGTATAACCGGCTTCCAGCGCCACTTCGTCTATGCCTTTGACCATCGTGGCCAGTACATAATCCAGGTTGGGAACCAATACACCGATGTTGTGGGTTTGTTTCTGTTTAAGGCTCAGCGCGAGCTTGTTCGGCTGATAGTTGAGTTCTTCGGACAACGCCATTACCGCTTTGCGCGTCTCGATATTTACATCCGGTGCGTTGCGCATCGCGCGCGATACCGTTGAAATAGAGATGTTGAGCTGGCGGGCAATGTCCTTGATTGTAGCGGGTTTGTTCATATGGCAAAAGTCATCAGGCGATAAAGCTAGGATAAAGATGGTTACGGAAATCCCGGTAGCGTTGCCGGTAACGTTATCGGGAATTAATTTTTGTATTTTCTTAAATTGCGGACCCGTTTCGATTGATTTTTTCTATCAATCCGGCGGATTATTAAAAAATTTCCAGAACCGGATAAAAAAGCTACCGGCACAAAACGGCTTAATATTACAACGGAAAGTTTGCCATTCGATCCATTCTCCTTCTTCTGTTAAAAGAGCCGGCGGGATATACTGGCAAACTGACCGGTATTATTTTACTCTTTAATTCTGTTCAATCAGTATGTATTCATTAAAAGGAAAAGTAGCGATTGTAACCGGTGGTGGCCGCGATATCGGACAGCAGGCTTCGCTGAAGCTGGCTGCGGCCGGCGCTAAGGTTTGTGTTAATTATTTCGGTAGTAAGGAAGCTGGTGACGAAACCCTGCGGCTGATCAAAGAAGCAGGTGGTGAAGCCATCGGTGTGCAGGGCGACATGACCAAAGCGGAAGATGTGGCCAAACTGATCGAAGCCACCGTGACTGCATTTGGCCAGGAAATTCATATTGTAGTGAACGTAGCAGGTGGTATCCTGGGTCGTAAGCTGCTCGGTGATCTGGACGAAGAATTCTGGGATGCGGTTATGGCGGTGAACCTGAAATCCGTTTATATGGTAACTAGAGCTGCACTGCCACATATTCCTTCTGGCGGAGCCATCGTAAACTTTGCTTCGCAGGCAGCCCGCGATGGCGGCGGTTTTGGTGCGCTCGCTTATGCTACCGCAAAAGGTGGTGTGCTTACACTGACCCGTGGCCTGGCAAAAGAACTCGGTCCGAAAGGTATCCGTGTGAACTGCATTTCCCCGGGTATGATCAATACTACTTTTCACAACACATTCACCAAGCCTGAAGTGCGCGCCAATGTGGCGGCGGCCACTCCTTTGCGCCGTGAAGGTGAAGCGCGTGAAGTAGGTGATCTCGTGCTCTTCCTGGCCAGCGATGCTTCCTCTTTCATCAACGGTGAAAGTGTGGAGATCAATGGTGGAACTTATTTTGCATAACCGGTAACGGCCGGTAGCCATACCGGCCGTTCCTTAATACTGTTTGCTTTGCGATTGCTGATTGCCTTTATCTTTTTATCCTTTGCTGGTGCCGTACAGGCGCAGCACCCGGTAACCTTTCTCAACCGTCAGGATGCGCTGGACGTACGGATGGGACTCAACCGCTACCCGGTTCTTACATCTTCTTACAACAATATCAAGTCGCAGGTAGATGCGTGGCTCGGAAAGGACGTCGACGTTCCTTACCCGAAAGACCCTGCCGGTGGTTATACACACGACCGTCACAAAGCCAACTACATACTGATGTTCAACGCCGGTCTGTTATATAATATAACAGGCGATCGCCGTTATGCCACATTGGTAAAAGACATTTTATTAAAATACGCCGTACTAAACCCGGCCTTGTCCAAACACCCGCAGGCGACAAGCAGTTCACCCGGACATATTTTCTGGCAGGCGCTCAATGATGCCAACTGGCTGGTGTATGCAGGCATTGCGTATGATCTCGTGCACAACAGTCTTACTTCGGCCGAGCGCAAACGCATAGAAGAGGGCGCTTTCAAACCGGAGGTTGAGTACCTCACCAAAGATCTCGCTTCCTGGTTTGATCTGATTCACAACCACGGTGTGTGGGCCTGTGCAGGTGTGGGCATTGTTGGTATCGCTACCGACAACAAGGATTATGTGGACATGGCGCTTTACGGCACAAAGAAAGACGGGAAAAGCGGATTCCTGGCACAACTCGACGGACTTTTCTCTCCCGATGGATACTATACGGAAGGACCTTATTATGTGCGTTATGCCATTCTTCCTTACTATCTTTTTGCCAACGCACTGCATCGTTCGAGACCAACGCTTGGCATCTTCCGCCACCGCGACAGTATCCTGCGCAAAGCTCTGCTCGCCGGACTGCAGCAGACAAATCTCGACGGAACATTCTTCCCGCTCAATGATGCGTTGAAAGAAAAAGATTATACCACCAATGAACTGGTAACAGCAGTAGACATTGCCTGGGATGTATACGGACGCGACAGCGCATTGTTGTATGTGGCGGGTAAACAAAACCAGGTATTGCTCAGCCGTGGCGGAGCATCTATTGCCAAAGAAATGGCCACTTCCAAAAAAATGCCGGACGCCTATCCTTATCGTTCGATTGAATATACCGACGGTGTAAAAGGTGATGAAGGCGGCATAAGCCTGCTGCGCGCGGGAGCCGGTAACGATCTGACAACCCTGATCTATAAATACTCCGCTCATGGTCTTTCACATGGCCATTTCGATAAACTCAACTTCAATCTTTTTGATAAAGGAAATGAGATCATCAGCGATTATGGTTCCGTGCGTTTTATTGGTGTAGAACAAAAATACGGAGGGCGCTATCTGCCGGAAAATACAAAGTATGCATCGCAGACGATTGCGCATAATACCCTGGTGGTAGACGAGAACAGCCATTTCAACGGAAAAGAAGAAATCGGTGAAAAATATCATTCCGATAAAGTATTCAGCGATATCAGCAGGAAAGCGGTACAGGTTGTAGCGGCTAAAGAAGAAAATGCTTACAGCGGTGTGAAGATGAATCGCACGCTGTATCTGCTGGATATGCCCGGCGGACAAAGACTGGTGGCCGATCTGTTCAAGGTAAAATCTGCGGCAAAACACCAATACGATCTGCCATTCCATTACAAAGGTCATCTGATCAGTGCGGGTACGAAATACGAAGCATTCACCCGTCAACAGCAGGCTTTGGGTGAAAAGAACGGTTATCAGTTTTTGTGGAAAGAGGCGCAGGCAAATGTAAACGATACGCTGGCGCAACTGACCTTCCTGAATGGCCGTACATATTATAGTATCTCCTCACTCATTCGCGGTAAGGCTTCTTTGTTCTTTACGCGTTCGGGAGCCGGCGATCCTAATTTCAACGTGCGTCACGAACCTTCTTATATCATCCGTCAGCAGACCGATAATGCCACTTTTGTAAACGTGGTGGAGATACACGGCAAATTTGATCCCGTAGCTGAATTTTCTTCCGGCGCTTATTCCGCCGTTAAACAGATCAAACTGCTCACCGATACGGAAGCGTATACGGTTGCGGAAATCATGATAGGAGGGAAGCGGTTGCTGATCGCTCAGGCCAATGCCGATGCGAAAGCAGGCACGAGACATCAATTGCCCGACGTTGGCAACTGGCAGGGCCCGTATGCTGTATGGTACGACGGCAAACAATTATAATAATCAAAAATTAAATCATAACAAACCACACAAAATGGGAACTAGCGAGACAACTGTAAAGGTGTTTATTGAGGACAACGAACTGGATTGGGAAATCGTGGGCGAAGGTGTGAAACGCAAGATCATGGCTTACGACGAAAAACTGATGTTCGTGAAAGTGTCGTTCGACACCAACGGCATCGGTGTATTGCATCAGCATTATCATTCACAGATCACACACGTGGAGAGCGGTGTATTTGAAGTGGAGATCGATGGTGTGAAAAAAATTCTGAAAGCCGGTGATGCCTACATCATTCCGCCAAATCTGCTGCATGGCTGTGTATGCCTGGAAGCAGGTGTATTGATCGACATGTTCAGCCCCATGCGCGAAGACTTTATAAAATAATCAACATGACTCATCTCTTTTCCCTGATCATTGCAGCAGCATTGCTGGGTTGCGCCAAGAGTAATACTCCTTCCGGCAGCAACGAGCCTGTAACACCGGCTCCCGTTGAGCAAACGGCCAGTGCTCCTTTGCGTACAGTGCACGTAAGTACGGCATCGCAACTGAAAGCCGCATTGCTCGATGCGCGTCCGGGTGATGATATCATTCTTGCCAACGGCACCTACAGCGGCAAGTTTGTAGTGGCCGCGGGAAAAGATGGTACCGCTGTCAACCCCATCACTTTGCGCGGCAGCCGCCAGGCAGTGCTGGATGCCGGTAGCATTCAAACCGGTTATGTACTGCACCTGCAATCTTCTTACTGGATTGTAAAAGGGATCACACTGACCAATGGCCTGAAAGGATTGATGGCAGATGGCATCCGCAATTGCGAGATCGACAGTCTTGCCGTTAACAACATCGGTGAAGAAGGTATTCACCTCCGCAAATTCAGCGCCCTGAATACGGTGCGCCGCTGCACGGTATCGCATGTAGGCCTGAAGACACCTGATTATGGCGAGGGCATTTATATCGGTTCTGCTAAAAGCAATTGGGCCAGCTATACCAATGGCCAGCCCGATAAATGCGATTCCAACCAGGTGCTTAACAACCATATTGGTCCGAACGTAACGGCGGAATGTATCGATGTGAAAGAGGGTACAACCGCGGGCATTATCCGTAATAATTATTTCGATGCCACCGGTATCACGGGTGCCAACAGCGGCGATAGCTGGATCGATGTAAAAGGAAATAACTACCTCATTGAAAGCAATACAGGATTTAATCCCGGCGGCACCATTTTCAAAGACGGTTACCAGGTACATGTGGTGCTTTCAGGCTGGGGCAACAACAATATTTTCAAAAGCAATCAGTGCACCGTCAATACCGCAGGCTATGGATTCAATATACAGTTGAGCGGCAGCAACGGCACTACAACAGGAAACAAGGTTTACACTTCCAATACAGTTTCGGGAGCAGGCAGCGGCGTGGCAAACATTCCGCTGACGAACTAACCGGATCTAAAACAAAGGCATGAAAGTAAAGGGACTTCGCTGGTGGATCATCACGCTTATTGCCGTGGCTACGATCATCAATTACATTGACCGTAGCGCGATCAATATCATGTGGCCATACATCTATAAAGAATTCGGGATTGCTGATGAAAACAGCAAAGCTGCGCTCGGTCTCATCTCCAATTTCTTTCTCGTAGCCTATGCAATTGGACAGACGCTGACCGGCAAGATGATGGATGCGATCGGCACCCGCATGGGTATGGTGGTGTCTATCGTTGGCTGGAGCATTTCCATTGCCTTACACGCGGTAGCCCGTTCGCTGGCGTCTTTCAGTGTGTTCCGCATGCTGTTGGGCGTAAGTGAAGCCGGTAACTGGCCGGGAGCGACGAAGAGCAATGCCGAATGGTTTCCCGTGCGGGAGCGCGCTATTGCGCAGGGCATTTTTGGTGCAGGCGCGTCCATGGGCTCCGTGGTAGCCGCACCGGTAATTGCAGGTTTGTACCTTTCCTACGGATGGCGCGCTACTTTTGCCGGCATAGCCGTATTAGGCATCCTCTGGGTAATTCCCTGGCTGCTCATCAATAAAAGCACACCGGATAAACATCCCTGGATCACCAAAGAAGAACAGGATCATATCCTGGATAAAGATACTGCCGGTGCCAACGGAACTGCCGGTGTTAAAGTGCTTAGTTGGAAAGAACTGCTTCGTTTCCGCAATACCTGGGGCATCATCACTTCGCGTTTTTTTATCGATCCGATCTGGTGGGTGTTTGTGATCTGGCTACCTACCTTCCTCAAAGACCAATTCGAATTTGATATCAAACAAGTGGGAGCGTTTGCCTGGGTGCCTTACCTGTTTGCCGCAGTCGGCGGATTGCTGGGTGGCTTTTATTCTTCGGCGCTTGTACGGAGAGGTGTCGCACCGGCGAAAGCACGCAAAAGCGCCATTACGATCGGCGCGGCAATTATGCTGGCTGCCCTGGCCGCAACAGCGTTTTCGCTCGATCAATTGTCTTCTCATGTAAACCTTGCGATTGCACTGATCAGCGCCACACTTTTCGGTTTTCAATTTCTGATCAACAATCTTCAAACCTTACCTGCTGATTATTACCATGGCAAAAACGTGGGTACCGTATCCGGGCTTGGTGGCACAGCCGCCGTGCTGGGTACTATTATTATCAATTTCCTGGTGCCCATTATCACCAAAACCAGCTACATCACGCTTTTTGTGACGGCTGCATTCATGGTGCCTTTAGCCTGGTTCTGTATCACTTTTATTACCACCAAAACCAAAAGAACTTAACTGACGGGAATCTGTCCACCATTTATTAAAAGCTGCTATATGAAAAAGTTTGTATTTATCTTCCTGGGTTTGCTCACTGCAGGCCTGGTCCACGGTCAGGCGACCTATTATTGGGTTGGCGGTGCCACCGGCAACTGGACTTCCGGTGCCAGTTGGAACACGCAACTCAATGGATCCGGTACTTCGCGTTCTTCGGCTAATACGGCTGATCGTCTTATCATCGACGGCAGCAATATCGGCGGCGCTGCTCCCGCTACAGGTACCGTAACGCCGGCCATCACCAGTTCACAGGGCTTCGGACAATTGGTATTGCAAAACAATGCCACGCTCGTTCTCGGTCGTGCGAGTTCCGGTACTTCTACTTTTACCGTTAACGGTGATGCTACTCCCGATGATGACCTGGTGGTAAATACAGGCTCAACGCTGAGCATCAGCAATAACGTAGCCGGACAAAGTTTTGTATTCCAGGTTGGCCTTGCCGGCACGCCTGCCACTGCGCGCATAACCGGTACGGTTAATATCAATGGTGTGTCTTCCGGACGCCTCGTGGCGATGAACAGGGGAACGATCGTGTTTGCAAATGGCAGCAATGCCAATGTAAACATGACAGCTGCCTCTTCTTATCCTTTCGGCAGTGCTACGCAGGGTGTGGAGAAAGGCGTGGTGTTCGAGGCAGGTGCCAATCTCAACTATCTCGGAGGTTTCAGTCCGATGGGCAACCAGCAGGCATTTTCTGCTATTGAATTCCGCTCCGGCAGTAACTGGTATCATAAAGTAAGCAACCCTCCAAGCTCAGGTTCTTTTTTCAATACAAAATTCTTTGCTAACATCATTGTGGAGAATGGAGCGGTACTCGCGGCGGATGGTCCTGTTTATCGCATAGAAAACCTGGATGTACAGGCAGGCGGAAGTTTCATTACCCACAGCTCCGGTCATACTTCGATCGTAGGCAATGTGATCGTGAACGGTACTTTCTCTGCGCAGGCGGCCGTACGCAACAATATTGTGGTGCTTGGTGGCGCCAGTCAGACTGTATCGGGTTCCGGCGCATTCACCATTCCTTACCTTACCGTTGCGGCTACGGCGAATGTGACGTTACAACGCGATATCACAGCGCTGGATACGGCCGTTAATATTTATGGTAAAATAAATTTCAATACATACAAATTGGTTGGCGAGGGTACGTTCACTTCCCGTGTCAATGCAACCGCTACTTCCGGCAACGGCGACCTCGCAGCAGGTTCTTACCAGATCACCGGCGTAAGCAGCATCGGAAGCATCACCGGCCTGAAGATTACCGGCCCGGGCATTGCTCCCAATACTTCCGTTGTGGGTTTCTCCGGCGGTAACAGTACTATTTCTTTATCACAACCTATTTTGTCCAGCGGAACAGGTGTGGCTTTTGTATACAGCAGTGATACCGCCGTACTTACTACTTCCAACCCGAATGGTATGGACAGCCTCACTGGTTCTGTTGTGGTGAGGAATACCAAAACATTCCAGAGCGGAACAAATTATGTGATCAATGCATCCACCAATGCGCCGCTTGGTATCACATCCGGATCGGGCGAAGCACCTGTGAATGCCGGTTACGTACACATCAATGCGCCGGTTACGCTTAACCGCACATTGAATATTTTCCATCATCTTACACTGAATAACAAACTCACCGTGCCGGCCAATGATACAGTGCATATCCGTACCGGCGCGTTTATCGACGGAAGTATTGGTACAGGATATGTTGTTACTGCTGCCAACACAACCAATGGTGAAGCAGGAGTATTGCAGTACGATGGTATCACCACTGCCACCGTTCTACCCGTTGGTTCTGCAACTTCTTATCTGCCCGTGACTGTTACGCCATCTGCGGCCTCTGATTTTGTGGTTAATACTTTCGAAGGAATTACCACCAACGGCCAGCCCAATGGCACTGCCTTCACAGCGCTGGAAAAACAAACAGTGGTGAATGCAGTTTGGAATGTCAACCGCTTATCCGGTTCGGGCAGCGCAGATATTCGACTCGGTTGGACAGCCGGACTGGAGGGTTCGGCCTTTACCACACTTCCCGGTTCTGATATCGGCGTGATTCGTAATGTTGGTACAGCTTTCTCCCTGCCGCTTGGTACAGGAGATAATACCAATAATACGGCTTCCGCTTCTGTGAGCACGTTTGGTGCTTTCAGTGTAGGCGCTATACCACAGGTTGATCCGTTTGTGTTCAATCCTATTCCCGATAAAATTTATGGTGCAGCCGACTTCGGTGGTGGTGCCACCAGCCTCAATACCACACAGCCGATCACTTATTCCAGCAGTAATACGGCTGTAGCTACCATTGTAGCGGGCAGCATTCATATTGTTGGTGCAGGCACAACGACCATTACTGCTTCCCAGGCAAGTGATGGTGTATATCCCGCAGAAAGTGCTACGCAAACACTGACCGTTTTGAAAGCGCCGCTCACTATTAAAGCAGACGATAAATTAAAAGTGCAGGATGATGTGATGCCGGCGCTTACCGCGACTTATACAGGTTTTGTATATGGCCAGACATCTTCAGCGTTGCTCACACCGGCGACACTCACTACTACCGCTACTGTTAACTCGTTGCCCGGTACTTATCCGATCAATGTCGCGGGAGCCACTTCCAATAACTACCAGATCACGTTTGTACCCGGTACACTGACCGTGCAGCCGCGTCTCACACAGACCATCACCTTTAACGACCTGATCGTTAAAACCTATGGTAATGCAGCGTTCCCGGTGGTAGCGACTTCTACCAACACTACCATTCCGATTACTTTCACCAGCAGCAATCCTGCTGTGGCAACGGTGACAGGTAATACGGTAACAATTGTTGGCGCAGGCACTACTACTATCACGGCAGCGCAGGCAGGTAATGTGTTTTACTTCCCGGCTACCAGCGTGAGCCGTACACTGACTGTGAACAAAGCTAATCTCACGATCCGGATAAATGATACCAGCCGCCTGCAGGGACAACCCAATCCGGAATTCAGGATCACTTACACAGGTTTTGTAAATGGTGACAATGCAGGCTCGCTGACCACGCCGCCAACAGCTTCAACTGTTGCCGATATCAACTCGGCAGCCGGCTATTACACCGTGACACCAACCGGTACGGTCACCAACAATTATAACGTAACGGCTGTGGTCGGACGTCTGACCGTTTATCCTGCTGCGGGTAAAGATGCCGTAGACATGAATGTGTACATGAGCAGCAGCACAACGCTGACCGCGCGGGTCTATGTAACAGAACCGGCTCTTGCAGATGTACAATTATATGATCTGTCAGGCAAATTGGTAAGGCAACGTAACTCATTCATGCCGGCCGGATTTGTAAACCTCAACATTCACGTAGCGGATATTCCGTCGGGTATATATGTGGTGGTGATCCGCAACGGTAAATTGGATCTGCGTAAAAAAGTTCAAATCATTCACTAATACATCAAGCATAATCCATGTTGAAAAAAACAGGTTACTGGCTACTGATACTGATGATGGGCTGTTCGCTTTCAGCCTTCGCGCAAAAGAAGCCGCGTGTGTTTGCCTTGGATGCTGAACGCCTTGCCACCGCAAAACGCCGCGTTGCTTCTTCGGATGCGGCATTGATGCCAGCTTACAAGAAGCTGCTGAAAGAAGCGGACAAAGGATTGAAGTTCGGACCGGTGAGTGTGATGGAAAAAGCAATGACGCCCCCGAGCGGTGACAAGCACGATTACATGAGCCTTGCACCTTACTTCTGGCCCGATCCTTCAAAGCCCGATGGTATTCCTTATATGCGTAAAGACGGCCAGACGAACCCGGAAGTAAAAGAATTCAAAGACAAAGAATACCTGCCCCGGCTTTGCGATATCGTTTACCAGTTATCACTCGCGTGGTATTTATCAGGTAACAGCGCTTACGCAGAACATGCGTCAAAACTACTGCGCGTATGGTTTCTCGACGAAGCCACCCGCATGAACCCCAACCTGAACTATGGTCAGATGGTCAAAGGAGTGAATGATGGGAGAGGGGCAGGACTGATCGATACGCGTCATTTTGTTAAGCTGATTGATGGAATTGGTTTGCTGGCAACTTCATCACAATGGAAGGCGGCTGATCAGGCTGGCATGCAACGCTGGTTCGCCGATTTCCTCACCTGGATGCAGACCAGCAAGAATGGCCGCGATGAAATGCGGGCACCCAACAATCACGGCGCCTGGTACGATGCACAACGTCTTTCTATGGCCCTGTTCATCGACAGTACAAGCCTCGCCAAAGAGATCGTGGAGAATGCCGGCAAGCGCCTCGATGTCCAGCAGGATGAGCAGGGATTGTTTCCAAAAGAAATGGAACGTACCATCTCCTTTCATTACAATGTATTTGCTATGGATGCTTTTTTTGAAATAGCAAAAATGGCCGGGCACACCGGCATTGATTTCTGGAACTACAAAACGCCATCAGGTAAATCACTGGCCAAAGGTTTTGCCGCGCTGCGTCCCTATCTCGAAGAAGAAAAGAAATGGGAAGGTCAGCAGATCAAACCTTATCCCAATGAAGAAAGCTTCGGACTGCTGATGGAAGGGGATCGCTTTGGTTGCAAAAGCTGCAAGGCGAGCGTGAAACGCATGGCCGGAGACAAAAGTGAAAGCCTGCTGATCAATTTGCTCTATCCCTGACATATACTAACACTAACTAACGATTTCTGATAAGAAAAAACTCAAAACAATGAAAATGTTACGATGCTTGTCCACGCTGTTCGTTTTGCTGTTGCTTGGGGCAGCGGCATCCGGACAGAATAAAACCATCACGGGTAAAGTGACCAATTCGTTCGGCGAAATAATGCCGGGCGTAACGATTACCGCTCCCGGGAAGAAGGTAGTGAATACTACCTCTAAAGAAGACGGCAGCTACTCCATTGCTGCCGCAGATGCCAAAACACTGATCGTATCGTATGTGGGTTACGAATCACAGACCATCGAGATCGGTGATAAGAAAGTGATCGACATTATCCTTAAACAAAGCGCTGCTTCGATGGATGAAGTAGTAGTGATTGGTTATGGTACACAGAAGAAATCGCACCTGACAGGCTCTGTTTCAAAATTCAGGAATGAGAAACTGGATGAAACGCCGGTATCCAGGCTCGACCAGGCATTGCAGGGTAAAATTGCCGGTGTGCAGATCCAGAATGTCAGCTCTGAAGCTGGTTCGGATCCTAAAGTGCGTGTGCGGGGAACAAGCTCTATCAATGCCGGTGCCGATCCCCTCGTAGTGGTAGACGGTCACCCGGTGCCCGATGGTTTGTCTTTTGTAAACATGGCCGACGTGGAATCGGTAGAAGTACTGAAAGATGCGGCTTCTGCAGCGATCTACGGTTCGCGCGGCGCGAGTGGTGTAATCATCATTACCACCAAGAGTGGTAAGGCTGACAAACCTAAATACTCCGTTAAGTTTTCTACCGGCGCCAAAACTGCGTACAAAACTTATCCGATGATGACTACCACAGAGTATACCAATATGCTCTTTTATGAAGCATCCCTGAAAGCCAAAGATCCGAGCATTACACCGCCCACGCCTACACAGATCATTGCCAACAACGAAAGAGCAGCCTATATCATCGAACAAACTTTGCTCGGTGGTCAGGGAACCGACTGGCAGTCGGAAGCGCTGAGAAATGCAACCGTTCGCAACCTGATGGTGAACGTATCCGGTGGTAAAAAAGATATCCGTTACTTCATTTCCGGCGGCTACCAGCGCGATCAGGGTCTGATGTATCACAGTGAATACGATCGTTTCAACCTGCGTACAAAACTCGATGCCAACCTCGGCAAACGCGTGAAGATGACGTTTAACCTGAACCCTTCTTATATCAAGCGTGAGCGCCCGTCAACCGGTTACATCGATTTCGTTCGTTTCCAATCATTCCTGCCGGTATATCACACAGATGCTACCGCGGCTTTCGTCAACCAGACGCCGATATGGGCGAATATCCGTCCCGGCGATTTTGCACAGGCACGACATTTCAACGGACGTATGTACAGCGGGATGATGCCGGATGGTTCTATCTGGACAAGCACCTCAAACGTAGACCCTTTCAATACGGCGAATAACTCACCTAAATCAGTACTGGAAACACGCTCAATTACGTCCAACGACTACCGTATGCTGAGCTCTGCCGATTTTACGGTTAATATCCTTCCCGGTCTTGATTTCAAAAGCATGGCCAGCTTCTACGTGAACTATACGGTAGGACTTGACTTTGCCAAACGTAATTCCAATCGTGAGGGGGATATCAACAAAGGTGTTTATAACAACCGCCTGTTCACCGATATACTCTCGGAAAACCTGTTGACCTATAACAAAAAGATCAAAGATCATTCGTTCAACGTGCTGGCCGGTTATACGGTACAGCAAACCAAAATCAATGATCAGCAGATCACCGGTGTGGATTATCCCAGTGATAACATCACTACCCTTAACACGGCATTGCAGATCGATCAGAATAAAACGGCAACCTTTAACCTGCGCAACCAGATCGGTCTTCAATCTGTACTGGGCCGTGTTACCTATGCTTATCAAAACAAGTACCTGCTGGCTGCCAGCTATCGTACCGATGGAAGCTCTTACTTTGCTCCCGGAAAAAAATGGGGTGCATTCCCATCGGTGTCACTCGGTTGGGTGCTGACCGAAGAGAAGTTTATGAATAAGGCTGACTGGATCAGCAACCTGAAACTCCGCGGAAGTTATGGTGTAACGGGTAACAATCGTATTGTAGACTTTGCGTTCGTGGATCTGTTGTATGCAGCCAACTATCCACTGGGTGCACAAACCGGTACATCTGTTGTAGGCCAGGTGCCATCACGCGACATTCTTTCCAACCCTGATATCACCTGGGAAAGAACATTCCAGTTCAATGGTGGTATCGATATCGGTGTATTCAACAATGCGGTGAATCTTTCCATAGACGTTTATCAATCCAAAACAGATCAACTGTTGTTGCGTCAGGCGACCATGGGTTTTGCAGGTGTGCCTTTGTTCTGGAACAATATCGGAAGGCTGCGTAACCGCGGTATCGAATTTGAACTGACAACAAATAATATCCGTAAGAAAGATTTCCGCTGGACAACATCGGCCAACCTTTCTCATAATCGCAACAGACTGCTGAACCTGGCGGATGAGAAATTCCTGACCAACCTTGGTGAGCGTTCAGAAATCTACCGCAATATTGTAGGTGGTCCGCTGGTACAATACTTTGGTTATAAAACCGACGGTGTGTGGCTTTCACAGGCACAGATAGATCAGGCTGTGGCGGGCGGTCTCACCACTTCACTTTCCAACATGCTGGTGCCAGGTGGTTTGAAACTCGTTGACTATAACGGCGACAACCGTATCGATGAGGATGACCGTACATATATCGGTAATCCTTATCCCGATTTTACCTGGGGTATCGTTAACAACCTTACCTATAAAGCATTTGACCTGAGCTTCATGTTACAGGGAAGTCAGGGTGGTCAGCTGGTGAACGGCGATCCGAACTATAACGAAACAAAACGTTACAATAAAAATTACAACCAGAACCGCTGGATCAGCCCGATGTTCCCCGGTGATGGCAAAACGCCTTATTCTACCATTGGCTTCAACTGGATGCTGACCGATTATGTAGTGGAAGATGCATCTTACTGGGCGCTGCGTGAGGTGATCATCGGTTATACGCTGCCGGCCAAATTTGTAAAACGCACATTCCTGAACTCGGCAAGATTGTATTTCTCCGGACAAAACCTGTTTTTCCATACACCGAAAAGCTATCGTGGTATCAATACGGAAGCGCGATTCAATTCCGGACCGTATGCAGGTTCTCTGCTGGATGGTTATCAGCGCGGAAGCTTTCCAATGCCACGTACCATCCTGTTCGGTATCGATGTTAATTTTTAAACCACGCTCAATAACTACAATATGAAAAAGCTACAATATCTCTTGCTGTTTTGCGGGCTCGGTTTAATGAGCTGCAAAAAAGTGATCGATCTTTATCCGCAGTCAAACCTGAACACAGGTACTTATTATACAAACGTGGAGGAAGTGAAGGCCGGTCTTACCGGTGCTTACAACGGCCTTCAGCGCCCGATGTTGTATGAATGGCAACTGACGGAATTGCGGACGGACAACTCTAAACAAGGGGCGCCTGCGAGTACGGCTTCTACCAACCGTGAGCTCAGCGACCTGGATATGTTTATCCCCAACACATCGCATCCTGTCATTTACAATTACTGGCTGGCTACCTATAATAACATCCGCAATGCCAACATCATCCTTCAACGTCTCGGCGTAGTGTATGATCCTGCTGCGGGTAGTATTTCGCTTTCGCCAATCAGTATTCCGATTACGGAAACCGATCGTAAACAACTGGCGGGTGAAGCGCTGTTTATCCGTGCGTATCACTACTTCAACCTGGTACGTTTGTTCGGTGGTGTAATGCTGGTGTACGAGCCTATTTCTCCGGCGCAATCAAAAGCCATGAACCGCGTACCGGAGGCAGATATTTATAAATTGATCCAGGCCGACCTCACTACTGCTTCGCAGTGGATGAATCAGTTGAAGTTTACACAAATGGCTTCCGCCGATCTTGGCCGCGCTACGAGCTGGGCCGCAAAAGGGATGCTGGCAAAAGTATACCTGACGCTGAACCGCAAAGCGGAAGCGATCACCTTGCTGCAGGATGTAATGACCAATAGTGGCTACGGCATGCAGGCATCTTATAACAATGTATTCTCGATCAACAACGAGATGAACTCCGAAATCATGTTTGCCGTACGTTACAAAGCGGGCGGGCTCGGACTGGGTTCGTCTTTCGCCAACACCTTTGCACCGCTGGGTACGGGTTCAAACGTGATCAACGGAGATGGAGACGGTCTCAACTATCCCACTGCGGATCTCGATACCGCGGTAGTAGCCACGGATGCACGCAGGGCATTGCTGATAGCTACCTATGGTACAGGCGCCACGACTAAATTCTATACACGTAAATTCTTCTCTCCCGTGATCATTACCGATGATGCAGAGAATGACTGGCCGGTATTGCGTTATGCCGACATCATCCTGATGCTGGCAGAGGCACAAGGCTATTCTCCTGCCGGGGTGGGATTGATCAACCAGGTACGGTCACGTTCATTGCCGGCGCTTGATCCTGCGGTGATCAACACCACCGCATTGTTTGAAAAGGCGCTTGCCGAAGAGCGTCGTATCGAGTTCGCGTTCGAGAACCAGCGCTTCTTTGACCTCGTGCGTTTCAATACAACCATGACGACCATTACTGCCGAACAGGTCATGAAAGATCACTTTGCGGATGAGTACGCTACGCACTACAGCCGCTATCTAGATCCTACGCCAACGCTGGCGCAACTGCAGGGGTATGTTACGCGTCAGAAATTGTTGCTGCCAATTCCGCAGCGCGAGATCGACACGAACACGCAATTGGTGATCGAACAAAATCCGGGTTACTGATGAGCCCGCAACGAAAAAACAAATCGCCTCGTCATTGTTTTATTGCATTAAAATAAAAATATGAAAAGAACATTTCTGGCTCTTATGGGTATCTGCCTGGTTAGCTTGTCGCTGCATGCACAGGATACCACGGCATTTAAACCGGTAGAATATCCCGATGGATTCACTTCACAACTGAACGTGGTATATGCCAAAGCAAAAGACTGGGAGGGAAAGATGGATTTGTACCTGCCTCCCAAAAGCGCCGGACCTTCCGCGGTTGTCATTAATATACATGGCGGTGGCTGGAATAAGGGTTCGAAAGAATCGCAGACCGGTTTCAGCACATTTTTTAAAATGGGATTTGCGGTAGCCAACATCGCTTACCGTCTCACCGGCCAGGCTACAGCTCCGGCTGCAGTTGAAGATGCCCGTTGTGCATTGATTTACCTGATCAAAAACGCAAAAGAGCTTAATATCGACGTTAACCGCATTGTGGTAATGGGCGGCAGCGCGGGCGGCCACCTGGCTTTGATGGCCGGTCTGCTGGGCAATGACCACCGCTTCGACGGTAACTGTCCGGGTGTGGAGAATATCAAAGTTGCAGCCATCATCGACAAATATGGTATTACCGACGTGTGGGATTGGGGATATGGTACACGTATTACCAGCAGGTCCGCCGAACGCTGGTTAGGTGATAAGGCAAAAGACAGGAAATTTGTGGCTTCGGTTTCTCCGATCACTTACGTCAACAAAAACAGTCCCCCCATATTTATCGTACATGGCGACGCGGATCCGATTGTTCCTCACGAGCAATCTGTAGAGTTGCACAAAAAGTTGAAAGAGCTGGGCGTGGAAACTGAATTCATCACCGTTGAAGGAGGGGAGCACGGGAAATTCACGAAGGAAAAAAATTCGGAGCTGAACAAGTCGATTGTCGCGTTTTTGAAAAAACTGGGCATCGCAAAATAATTGATGTTACTACATCGATTGAAAAGCCGGCAATGAGTGCCGGCTTTTTTTATGATGCGGTAGAAAAATTTCGAAATAAAAAATCTGGAGATGCAAAGTCGAGAAGAATGGTAGGGAATGTTCTTTAGTGTAATAGATATGCAAAAAAATAAGCATGAAAGCGGTTGCAGAAAACCGCAGAAAATAATCGCAAATTTTAATTCGTGTGTGGTTTTTTTATTAAGATTTTGTTATAACATTGCGACGACTTTATTTACAGCTGTTCGTACTACATCACTACTGTTATTGTTCTGAATATCCGAAAAACCGCATAGCTACCATTAATGCATGTCCCGGAACAGCAGGATATGCATCCACCACTAACGATGCTCTTCTCTCCTGAAAAGGGGAATAGGAGCCATATTAAGGCAGGGTTAGGCACGCAGAAAAATCACTAACAAGATTGCTGGGGGAGCAGTGTTTCTTATAGAACGCTGGGTGGATATGTTTTGCCCTGTTTGAAAAAACTGAAACGGCTACTTAATACACATATATACCAAAACGGTCGAGTTCTTATGAGAAAAATCTACGTAACTGCATGTTATGGTAAATCCTTTGTACTTGCAGCATTGTTATGCCTCTTCAATTGCATAAGCTATGCGCAAAATACAGTGGTCATCAATACGGGAACGGCTGGCACACCGCAATACAATGCCGGTCCTGTTTACCGCTCTTCAACCTCCAGCGCATACGACGCCAGCCGATATGTCTATCTGTACACGGCCGACGAATTGTCCGCCGCAGGAATTGGTTCCGGCGCCAACATCATCAGATTGGGATGGGTCAAAAATAACACTGCCACAACCACTGGCGGTGGCGTTATGCGTATTTACCTGAAGAACTCGGCTGCTACCGAGTTTGCGCAAACCTCTGAAACCTGGGCCAACCTCAACAGCGGGGCCGTACTGGTATACGAAAATCTCAACCAGGAAATTCCTGCAACAGCAACGCCCGACTATATTACGTTTACCCTCACGGCACCATTTGTATACACCGGAGGTTCTATGGAAGTATCGGTGGAATGGGATGCCAACCAGATAACAGGTAACCCCAGTACGGGTACATTCGACTGGATGTGGTCCACGGTAACCAACCGGATTTATGGCACAGGTCAGACGACCTTGGCCAATGCCGGTACGCTGAGTTCAACCACCAACTCCATCTCGGCGATCGACGACCGTCGTCCTTTCATACAAATCACTTACGGCTCGAACGCGGCTTGTACCGCGCCTCCCACGGCAGGCACCGCAACCGTAAACTCTGCAGCCGTATGCGCCGGCACGCCGGTGAATTTTTCATTGACGGGTAACTCTTTCGGTACGGGCCAGACTTATCAATGGCAGACATCTGCCGCAGCCGGTGGTCCGTTTACCAATGTCGGATCTTCGCAAACCACGCCGGGCGCCACGTTCAACGCACCGGCCGGTGTTACTTATTACCGCGCTGCTGTTACCTGTAGCGGCAATACTGCCTACTCCACGCCGATAGCGGTTACCGGTTATGCGGGACTGCCGGGTGGTACATATACGATCAACTCAGCTGCACCCACACTGGGCAGCAACTTCAATAATTTTACCGACGTGGTGACAGCGCTTACCTGCGGTATACAGGGGCCTGTTGTATTCAACGTGGTAACGGTCAATGCTACTTACAACGAACAAATGATCCTTCCGGAAGTAGCCGGAACCTCTGCAACCAACACGATCACCTTCAATGGTAATGGCAACACGCTCGCATTTGCGTCGGCCAATACCAACGAGCGCGCGGTGATCAAACTCAATGGAACCGACCACGTAACAATCGACAGCTTCAATATCGTTGCCTCTGCCGGTACCTATGGTTTTGGTATCCAGCTGATCAACGGCGCGGACTCCAACACGATCCGCCGTTGTACGATCGATGCCAATGTCACTACTACTTCTACCAACTTTGCCGGTATTGCCGTCAGCGGCAGTGCCACCTCGGCCACTACTGCGGGCTCTCTCAGCGATGGCAACCTGATCGAAAACAACACAGTACGCGGTGGTTACTATGGCATCACCGTAATGGGTACGACTACGGCAGGTAACCAGATCCAGAATAACACCGTACGCAACAACAAAGTGACCGATTTCTACTACTACGGTATTTATTCGACCGGTACCAATAAACTCGTGATCGAAGGCAATGACCTCGAACGCCCGACACGTACGGCCGGTACAACGGTATACATGGTTTATTACACCGGCGTTACCACTGGTACACGGTTTTCCGCCAACCGCCTTCACAACCCTTATGGCAGCAACCAGGCTGCGGCCGGCGATGTGTATGTAGTATACATGACAGGTGCAGATGGTGCGAGCGGTAATGAGAACCTCGTGAGCAATAACCTGATCTATGACATGAACGGTGGTGGCTTTATTTATGGTTTCTACAACGCCAGTTCCGATTATGTGCGTTATTATCACAATACTATCTCCGTAGACAGACCAGGCTCCACCTCAACAGATCTGATCCGTGGTTTTTACCAGACAACATTGGCCGCAGGCATTGAATTTAGAAACAACATTGTTGCACTCAATCGTGGTGGCACCGGTGTGATCACGGCCATTTATATGAATACGGCGACTACGACCTTTGTTTCCAATAACAACAACTTTTTCATTAACGGCTCTTCTGCGGCGGTTGGGTACTTTAATGCAACCAGTCTCGCAACGTTGGCGGACTGGAGAACAGCCACCACGCAGGATGCTGCCTCCGTATCGGTAGATCCACAGTTCCTCGATCCGAACAGCGGTTTCTATTTTCCCAACAATGCTGCCATGGACAACCTTGGTGCGCCCGTTGGTATTACAACGGATATCGCAGGTACAACAAGGAGCACGACCACACCGGATATCGGTGCGTACGAATTTGCTCCTGTAGGATGCGTTAACCCGCCGGTTCCAGGCACCGTTACTACTACACAAAGTCCCGTATGTACCGGCACTACTTTCACGCTTGGATTCACAGGCGGATCGATAGGCGCAGGTCTTACTTATCAATGGCAGCGTAACACAGGCAGCGGCTGGACAGATATTGCGGGCGCTACCAATACAACGCTCAGCCTGACTCAGTCGGTAACAACTTCTTACCGGATCATGGTTTCCTGTAACGGGAATACAGCGGTGCCTTCCGCTCCGCTGGATGTGATCACGCCTCCGGGCATGGCAGGTAACTACACCATCAATTCGGGTGTGGCTACAGGCGGTACCAACTTCCAATCATTCAACGACGCGAACAATGCGCTGCGTTGTGGTATCTCTGCGGCGGTGATAATTGATGTGGTGGCGGCTACCGGACCTTACAACGAGCAACTGATCATGGATGAAATTCCGGGTGCCTCGTCTGTGAACACGGTTACCTTCCGTGGCAATGGCAACACGCTTGCCTTTGCCGCGCCGACTTCTGCTGACCGCGCGGTGATCCGCCTCAATGGTACCGATCACGTAACGATCCAGGACCTGACCATCGTCGCCGGTACTTCCTCTGCTACTTACGGCTGGGGTATTCACCTGACCAATAGTGCAGACAGCAACACGATCCGCAATTGTACCATTAATGTGGAAGTAACCAGCACTACGGCTGCGAATTCCGCAGGTATCGCCATCAGCAATTCAACAACTTCTCCAACCACAACCGGCGATGCCAATTGTGATGGCAACACCATTGATAACAATACCATCACCGGCGGTTACTATGGTATGACCATGGTGGCAAACAGCGGTTCTGCGTTTAACTCATGGAACAAGATCACCCGCAACAAGATCCGTGATTATTACATTTATGGTTTGTATGTAAATGGTTCGTTTGATGCAATGATCGACAGTAACCTGTTTGAACGTCCTGCCCGCACAACCGTTTCTACTCACTATGGTATTTATCTTACAGGTGTGAGTGCTTCTGCCCGGATTACCCGCAACACGATCCGCAATCCGTTCGGTGGCGCTCCGACCAGCACAAGCGTGTTCTACGGTATCTACTTTACGGCGGTAGACGCACTTTCCGGAAGAGAGAACGTGGTGGCCAACAACCTGATCCACAACCTGACCGGTAGCGGCAGCGTGTACGGTATCTACAACACAAGTTCCGACCTGGCTTTGTATTATCACAACACCATCCACCTGGATGGCGCATCTACCGGCACCAGCGATATTATCCGCGGTTTCTATCAGACCACGGCTGCTTCTGACCTGCAGATCCGCAACAACATGTTTACCATTTCGCGGGAGAATCCCGGTGTGGCTAAGTATGCTTTGTATATGAACGAAGCCAGTACAACCTATACTTCAGACAATAATAACTTCTATTATTTCACTACTACGGGTGACAATTACGTGGGATATGTGGGGGCGAGCAACTATTCTACCCTGGCGGCCTGGCAGGCAGCTACGGGCAAAGATGCGAACTCTTATTCCAATGATCCTTTATATGTTGATATAGCCACCGGTAATTTTGAGCCGGCCAACGCCTCAATCAATGACCGTGGTGCTCCTGTAACGCCGGCGATCACTGTAGATATCCGTGGTGCGGCACGTAGTGCCACCACACCTGATATCGGTGCGTTTGAATTTGCACCTCCCGTGTGCGCAAGCCCGCCTACGCCAGGTGTTTCTACTGTTACCGAAACGCCGGTTTGTGAAAACTCACTCGTTACCCTGGGTCTTGACGGTCATTCAACCGGTGACGGGCAGACCTATCAGTGGGAAGCTTCCACAACGATCAACGGTACTTATGCTCCCGTGAGCGGTGTATTGACCAACCCGTCATTTACCGTAACGGCTACTTCTAATTTCTACTACCGTTGCGTAGTAACCTGTAGCGGCAACTCGGTCACTTCCACACCTGTGCTGCTGGCAGTAAATCCTGCACTGCCTGGCGGTACCTATGTGATTGACCAGAACGGCGGCGCCGACTTCCTGAATTTCACCGAAGTGAAAGCGGCATTGGCCTGCGGTATCACCGGTCCTGTCGTATTCAACGTAGAACCGATGAGCGGTCCTTATGTTGAACAATTCCTGCTCGATACAATTCCCGGAAGCTCTGCCGTTAATACCATCACATTTAATGGTAATGGCAACACGATCCAGTTCAGTTCTTCTGTTGCCGATGCGCGTTCCGTAATCGGTCTGCGTCGCACGGATTATGTAACGTTCGACAGCCTCGTGATCGATGCCACCGGAACCGGTACATATGGATGGGGCGTATTCATGACCAACAACGCGGACAACAACACCTTCCGCAAATGCCGCCTGATTCTTAACAATACTGCAACGACCGTAAACTTCGCAGGTATCATCATCAGTTCGTCTGCAACCGGCGCTACCACTTCCGGTGCCACCTTCTGTGACAACAACCTGTTTGAAAACAACGAGATCTCCGGTGGTTACTATGGCATTACCCAAATGGGTGTAGCCGCAACACCTTCCGTTGGCAACAAGTTTATCGGTAATAAAATAACAGACTTCTACAGTTATGGTATTTATGCCGGTATCTCTACCAACCTGGTGATCCAGAATAATATCATCAACCGTTTGTCACGTACGGCGGTAACAACCTTCTATGGTATCTATCATACCGGAACAAGCAATAACTCGCTGATTTCCGGCAACCGTATCCATAGTCCGTTTACCGGTGCTCCAACCAATACCAGCGCTATGTATGGTATTTACCTGACGGCCAATGATGCTCCTTCGAATGCGCCTACGCGTATTGCGAACAACCTTCTGTACGACTTCAACGGCGCGGGTACGATCTACGGTTTCTATAACAGTTCATCGAACAATGCGCGCTATCTGCACAACACGCTGTCATTTGATAATACTGCCAATACATCGACTAACGTTACGTATGGCTTGTATCAGATAACAGAAGCGGATGGCATCCAGGTGCGTAACAATATTATCACCATCAGCCGCGGTGGTACAGGTGCGAAGTATGGTATGTACTTCAGCACTGCGCTCACGGCATTTACCTCGGATAACAACAACGTGCTGGTAAATGGCGCGGCCGGTGCCAGCAATTTTGGTTATGCATCCGGTGCAGCACAGGCTACATTGACTGCATGGCAGAACACTACTTCGCAGGATGCAAACAGCCGTACTGACGATCCGATCTATACCAACCCTGCTGCCGGTAACTTCCGTCCGACACAGGCTACATTGGATGATAAAGGTGCGCCTGCCGGTATACTTACCGACATCGAAGGCACACCGCGCAGCACCACCACACCTGACCCCGGTGCTTACGAATTTATCGTTATTCCCTGTACGGCACCACCGACGCCAGGTGTTGCCGTGGTAAGTCCCGCCTCGGGTCTTTGCCTTGGTTCTTCGATCCAGCTGACATTGACAGGCAACAGCGTTGGTGGATTCCAGCGCTATGTATGGCAGGTAGCTGAAAGCGCTACAGGTCCCTGGACCGATATCAGCGACAGCCTTTACAGTCCTGAATTCGAATACACACTGCAAAGCGCTGCGGGTTACTTCCGTGCAGTAGTCGTGTGCGGTACAGGTGTGGCCAATTCAACAAGCGTACAAATCAGCTTCAACCCGATGTTGCTGGCAGGTGACTATACCATTGACCCGGCCGTGGCCACCGGTGGTACCAACTTCCAGACATTCAACGAAGCGGTTGCGGCCATGCAGTGCGGTATCACTGGTTCGGTTCGTTTCCATGCCGTACCTGGTACCTACAACGAGCAGGTACGTATTCCTAAAATCTACGGTGCCAACGAAAGCAGTACCATTACTTTCATGAGCCAGAATGGCAACCCTGCTTCTGTAACATTGACTTATGATGGTACTACGGCGAATAATTATACCCTGTTGCTCGACAGCGCGGTGTATGTAACATTCCGCAACATGACCATCGTTGCGCAGAGCGCCACCAACGGACGTGCGGTGCAATTTGCCGCCACTGCCGCCTATGACAGCATCGTTAATTGCGTGATCAATGTTCCTGCATCTTCCAGCACGTCCACAACAGTGGTGGGCGTATTTGGTGAAACATTGACCGGTAGCGACCTGGTCGTAAAAGGCAACACGATCACCAATGGTTCTTCCGGTGTTTACCTGTCCGGTTCTACAACCAAAGTACCGGTTCGCGTAGCCATCGACAGCAACAAAGTAACCGGTTCTTATTACTATGGTATCTATGCGGGTAACCTCAACGATGTATCCATTCGCAAGAATACCATCACACGTTCCGGTGTTCAGAATACAAGCTCTTATGGTATCTATTCAACTAATTGCGACTCTGCTTATGGCATCAGTAACAACAGAATCGATATTATCAGCAGCGGTGTGACCACCTATGGTATTTATCTTACCGGCAACCAGGCCGCGGCCAACGACAAAGGCGAGTTCTCCAACAATAAGATAATTGCCAGCGGTACCAATACGGGTAACCAATATGGTCTGTATGTTACGTCCTGTACATACGCCAAAGCCGCTAATAACGTGATTGCTGTTGCGACAAGCGGAGCTACTGCTTATGGTATCTATAGTACTACTACCGGTGGTATCCGTTATTATAACAATACGGTTCAGAATGCTGCCACGTCTGCGGCAAGCGCTACGAATATTGTCGGCTATTTCAACCAGACAGCAGGCACAGCGGGTCAGACATACCTGGTGAACAATATCTTCAGTCATACCAATGGCGGATGGATACTGGATATGCCGAACCCACGCTTTATCTATAGTGACTACAATATGTTCTATACGAGCGGCACCACGCTGATCCGTACCGGAACAACCATTCTGGCCGACCTGCCGGCATGGCGCAATGCTGTGGCATGGGATCTCAACTCGATCGTTTATCAGCCTGCATTCTCGGGTGCATCTGACGATCTGCAACCGGATCTGGCAAGCCCCAACGTATGGGCTATTCATGGCCGTGGTGTGCAAATGGCGGATAACGCTACTGACATCAACGGTGCTGCGCGTCCGACAACACTCACTGCCGGTGTACCTGACCTCGGTGCCTATGAATTCCTGCCCACTTCTGTACCTGTTGCATTAACGGCGATTCCTGCGGCACCTGTTGCCAACACCACCCAGGTATTTATGCTGGGAACAGATACGGTAACCAAGATCTCGTGGGGAAGTGTTGTACCGTCAACCGTAACCGGTCGCCGTTACTCCGGCGTACAACCAACGTCGCTGGCGCCTGGTCAGAACTACATGTATTTCTATACAGACTTTGATCATACCGGCACTGCACCTACAGGTCATAAAGTGGAACAATTCTATATCGACTCATGGCAAGGTTTCATTGCCCGCCAAAGCCAGGTGAAACTGGGACGGACCAATGCTGCCAACACATGGGAAGTGTCTGCGACAAGTACGGTAGACGATCTGCTGAATATTATCAGGGAAGATAACCTGACAACATTTGATAAATATACCGGTCTCACCGATGGCACCACACCGCCGCCGCCACCGATCGTACTCGATCCTTCGGAGGCCAGCAACACCGGTACACAATTCTGGGTGGGCTATGGTCACCAGTATTACATGACCGGTAACAATAGCCAGGAACTTGTACTTTACCTGGGCGCAGGTGCTACACCGGCCAATGTAACTGTACGTGTGTATGGTACGCCATTTATTAAAACCTATACAGTACCGGCTAACACGGTAATCGCTTCCGACTTCATGCCGAAGCAGGGGCTCTATGATTCCCGTTTGCTGGAAGAAGGGTTGTCTGATAAAGGTATCAGCATTCAGAGTGATCAACCGATAACCGCTTATGCTCACATTTATTCGAGTGCAAGTTCAGGTGCAACCATGCTGATGCCAACAGGCACTTATGGCTACGAATATTATGCGTTAACATCCAAGCAGGCTTATACGGGGGATTCTTATTCATGGTTCTATGTAGTAGCTGCTTATGATAGCACGGTAGTACAGATCACACCTTCTAATCCAACAAGAGGTGGACGTTCCAGCGGTGAGACATTCACTGTCCGGCTGAATAAGGGCGAAGTATACCAGGTGATCGGTGAGAAATTTTCGAGCAACCAGGGCTACGATATGACAGGTAGTATTGTGAAATCTGTTGCCAACGAAAATGGCAAGTGTTATCCGATCGCCATGTTCTCCGGAAGCGGACGTACTGCTATCGGTTGTACGGATGGTGTGCCTGTACTGAACGGTGATAACATCATTCAGCAGAACTTCCCGTACAGGGCTTGGGGTAAACGTTACCTTACTGCTCCTACATCGGCTTCAGCTTCGGCAAGCACCATGCATACCAACATCTTCAAGGTGTCGGTAAAAGATCCTTCAACGGAAGTGAAAGTGAATGGTGTAGTACAAACCAACCTGATCGACGGACGTTACTACCAATTCAATACAAACCAGGCTTCTTATATCGAGGCTGACAAGCCGATTATGGTAGCCCAGTTTATGTCTTCGACCTCTGAGTGTGGTAACCCGGCCGTACTCGATCCGGAGATGATCTACATCAGCCCGATCGAACAGGGTATCAATAAGGTGGCCTTGTACCGTAACACGCAATATGCAATTACTGTTCAGTATTTAACACTGATCATTCCTTCCAACGGCGTTAACTCGCTGACCATCGACGGAAGCAATACATTTGACCATGTCTACGATCACGTGGTTCCCGGCTATAAAGTGGTAGTTAAACGTTGGGCGGCTACCCGCGGTCAGACGTTTGTACAAAGTGATTCTGCTTTCACCGCCATCACTTACGGTCTGGGCAGCGTGGAAAGTTATGGTTACAACGCAGGTACCGCTGTGCGCAACCTGTTCAGTACACCATCGCTGACCAACGTGTTCAACCCGAATGGTACTTCTACACCATACACCTGTAAAGGAACACCGTTCCGCCTCACCTTCCAGACATCCGTGAAACCTACGCAGATCGAATGGCTGCTGAGCCAGGTGCCGCAACTGACACCGCATGCAGACAGCATTCAGACCAATCCTGTGCCGGCCGACTCGGTATTGATCAGCGGAACATGGTTCTATCAGTATACACTCCAGCAGGATTTTGTAATCAGTCAGGCAGGGGAGTACAATCTTCCGATCTTCATTACACACCCCGAGATTGACGGCTGTAATGCAAGAATGGAAACGAATATGAATATCCGCGTATTAGAGTCTCCGGTGATCGATTTCACCACTACCGGAAGCTGCGTTGGAAATGCCGTTCAGTTCAACGGTACGGCATCAACAGCGAACAGTACTCCTATAGGTGTGTGGAACTGGAACTTTGATGACAATGGTGCAACGGCCAACACGCAGAACCCGACCCATACCTATGCAGCCACGGGAACATACGATGTGGCCTTCAATATCATCGCACAGGATGGTTGTATCGCCAACACCACGAAAGAAGTAACGATCGGTGCCGGTCCGGCGGTAGTCATCACGCCTGATTCATTGTCAACCTGCGTTGGTTCAAGTGTAACCTTCAATGTGCAAAGCCCTGCAGCAGGTGCCACGTACAGATGGTATGCTACCGCAACAAGCAGCACGGTGCTCCACACCGGCAGCAGCTGGACGATCACTAACGTAACAGGACCTGTTTCTTACTTCGTGGAATCGAACCTCAACGGATGTATCAGCCAGACAAGAAAAGAAGTGAAAATCACCATACTTCCTTCGCTGGCCACACCTGTAGCGGTAGTAGATTTTGCAGGAACAAATGAGATACGCTTCCGCTGGGAGGCCATCACCAACGCAACGGGATATGAAGTAACAACAGATGGTGGTACCACCTGGACAATTCCTTCATCCGGTGCATCAGGTCTTACACATACCATCACCGGTCTGCAGACAGGACAAAGCGTAACGCTGCGGGTGCGCGCACTCGGCGGATGTCTGCCGGCTGAATCACTGCCGGTGACAGGTACAACGGTGACGGATCAGATTTTCGTTCCGAATACATTCACACCGAATAACGACGGACGTAACGATGAACTGAAAGTGTATGGTAACAGCATCCGCGATGTCCATGCAGCCATCTTCAACCAATGGGGCGAGAAGATTGCCGAGGTGAAGAATCCGGGAAGAGATGCTGATGGTGGTTATCGTATCTGGAACGGTACACACAAGAATAAGCAACAACCTTCCGGTGTGTACATGTATGTGATCGATATCATAATGACAGATGGTACACGCGTGCAACGCAAAGGCGCAGTGAACCTGTTGAGATAATAAAGGATCGGGCCGGGGAGGGATGACAATCCCTTCCCGGCATCAATCCAATGCTAACAAAAAGAAACCCGCTATGCAACGCATTAAACAGAAGCTTCACATGAATAAAAACCGGGTGGCGAGACTAGGACTGTTGTGCTTCGGTCTTTTGTGGATGACCTGTGTGCAGGGCCAGAAAGACCTTTCCAACCGCGGAAAGGAATTCTGGGTGAGTTATCCGTTCAACTGGTTTTTTGAAAATGGCAACTCCCAGGAGATGGTGCTGTACTTCAGTGCGGAGGAAGATGCGGTTGTTACACTTACCTCACATGTTGGCGCTAATACCTGGACGCGCACGTATAACGTACCGGCTGGTACGGTGACGATCTCGGATTACATTCCCAAATCCGGTTTGTATGACAGCCGCCTGTATGACTTTGCTTATCCCGCGGGCAATGGCGGACAAGGTGTTTACAACAAGGCCATTCATATCGAGAGCACTACACCCATCGTGGCTTATGCACACTATATCGGCAGCGCAACATCCGGTGCTTCGATGTTGTTTCCTGTGGAAGCATACGGATATGTATACACGACGCTAAATAATAAAAACTTTTATGGAAGCCAGCCGGCCAATACGTATTTCTATGTAATGGCCTCGCATGACAATACCGTTATCGAAGTAACTCCCAAGGTAATTACCCGTTCCGAGCTGCCTGCGGCACCGGGCGGACGCCCCGCGGGTGCGCCCTTTACGGTGACATTGAACCGGGGACAATCATTCCAGGCAATTGCACGTGTAACGGCGGGAGATCTGACCGGTAGTAAGATCAGAAGTATTGCCAACTCGGCGGGTATTTGTTATCCCATTGCTGTATTTGCCGGTACCAGCCGTACCGGTCTTGCCTGTTCGGGTAATGGCGGCAGTGGCGACTTCATTATGCAGCAATGTTTTCCCTCACAGGCATGGGGTAAACGATATTTTACAGCGCCTACAAGCAATTCAGCAGGAGCAAACAGCTTCATGACAAATATCTACCGCATACTGGTGAAAGATCCCACTACGGTAGTAAAAAGAAATGGCACACAAATTCCCATCGGTACGCTGATCGGAGGAGATTATTACGAATACAACTCCGGTACTGCCGATTACATTGAAGCGGATAAACCCATCATGGTCGCACAGTATATGCCATCGACTGGTGGTTGCCCCAATACAAGTGGTGATGGCGATCCGGAAATGATCTATATCAGTCCGATTGAACAAGCAACCAAGCGTGTAGGCTTTTACAGAAACGATGAAGAGAACATCAATACCAATTATCTTACGCTCATCATTCCAAACGATGGCACAGCACTCTCTTCCCTGCGCATCGACGGTGATCCCTTGAGTGCCATACCTGCCGTACAACGACATACCTATACTCACCCGCAAAACCCAAGATATACAGTGGTGGTAAGACGCTGGCTGGCCAGCAAATCGCAGTCCGTCGTTTCCAGCGACTCCGCCTTTACATCCATTACTTACGGTATTGGTTCGGTAGAAAGTTATGGCTATAACGGGGGTACGCTCATCAACAACCTGAATGCCTACAGTTCCATTCAAAACCCGCTCGATCCCACTCATCCGCAACATGAATTTACCTGTGAGCAGACGCCGGTAACCATTTCCGCACTCATGGCCTATCAGCCGACACGTATGGAATGGAAACTCAGTACGCTCGCCGGTATCGTTACACCTTCTGCCGATGTGATAGATAATTCGCCCACCTCTACAGGCACACAATTGGTGAATGGCGTCACGTATTATAAGTATACGTTGCCCGGCACCTACCTGTTTAATACACCCGGCGAACATGAAATTCCGATTCTCGCTACACACCCAAGTATCGAGAACTGTAACAATACGGAAGAGGTTAAAATTTATATTGAAGTAAAACCAAAACCTAAAGCCGATTTCTCCATTGACCATCCTACCGGCTGTTCATTGGATACGGTTTTCCTGCATGCCGTAAACGCTACAACCGATGGCTTTACCCTGAATACATGGAACTGGTCTTTCCCGGGTGGCGCTACCACCACGGGCAAGGATACTTTACATGTTTTTACCGCCGGTGCTGCACAGCCGGTCAAGTTATCTGTTGTAACAGCAGAAGGTTGTGCTTCGGATACCACAAAGGATATTACCGTGTTTGCTCCGCCGGTTTCAGCTGTTGCGGTAGCTCCACCAGTTATCTGCGAAGACAATACGGTTAATTTCACACCCACTGCCTCTTATGCCGGAACTGCTCCGGTCAATGGCTGGTATTGGGATTTTGGAAATGGCGGCACGTCTGATCTGACTACTGCCACTCCCGCGACAGTTACTTATCCTGATTATGGCACTTACACCGTTAAACATGTGGTACGTGTAAGCCCGCTTTGCGTTAGCGATACCGTTGAAACAATAGTAAACGTTCACGCTAAACCCCGCGTCGATATTGCTTATCCAGCCGGTTGTTTACCCGTAACCGGTGAAGTACAGTTTACCAATAACACCACTACACCCGACGGTCAGACGCTTATCAGTCATAGCTGGAATTTTGGTGATGCCAATGCCACGCCGGCCAACCCGAATACATCTGCCGCCGTAAGTCCTACACATATTTATACAGCTTATGGCAACTATGATATCAATTACATCGTTACCAGTTCCGAAGGTTGTGTGAAAGACACGATCATCAAGGCCACCTTTAATGTTTCGCCGGTACTCGATTTCCCTGCGGTGGCTGCGGTGTGTGAAAACCAGGCAGCATTTGCTCTTCCTGCCGTTACGGTTACCAATGGCGTTCCCGGTACAGGCGCATTCAGCGGTGCGGGTGTGGATGCATCGAACGGCACATTCAACCCGGCAACAGCGGGTGCGGGTTCACACGTCGTCACTTATACCTTTACTTCAACGGCTAATTGCGTGATCACGGCTACCCGTACGATAGTAGTGCATCCGCGTCCGACAGCGGCATTTACTATTCCGGCTGGCGCCTGCCTTCCTGCAAGCGGACAGGTAACTTTTGATAATACCTCAACCATCGTTGGAGAAGATCCCGCTACGCTTACATGGTCCTGGAATTTCGATGACCCAGCGGCTACACCGGCTAATCCCAATACGTCAACTGCTTTTGAACCTTCCCACAATTTCCAGGAAGGCAGCTATGATATCAGTCTCGAAGCGGTTTCGCAAAACGGATGCCGGCATACGATCACACGCACGCAGGCATTTGCACTCACACCGGTGGTGACTTATCCTGCGCTCGCCGGTATCTGCGTCAATGAAGCCGCTGTTTCCGTCGCTACCGCTACTGCCACTGTTGGAGGTGTTCCACAGACCGGTGGTACTTACAGCGGACCAGGCACAACGGCCGCAGGTATGTTTGATCCTGCTGCTGCGGGTGCCGGTATACATACCATTACTTATTCATTCACTTCTGCGGGTGGCTGTCCTTCAACCGCTACCAGCACTATTGAAGTATATGCCAAACCGGTTGCCGCCTTTACCTTCCCTTCAGGATGTCTGGCGGCAGATGGTTCCTTGCAGTTTACGAGCACCAGCACCGGCGCTACGTCATGGTCCTGGATCTTCGATGATCCAAATGCAAGCTCCGGTAACGACAATACATCGGCCCTGGAAAATCCGGTACACCGTTTCCGCGAAGGCACCTACGATATCGAACTCGAGGTCGGTTCGGCAGATGGCTGCCGCGATAAAACAACGGTACAGGCGGTGCTTGGCGTAACGCCGGTGGTTACTTATCCTGCGCTGAGTAATGTATGCGAAAGCGCTCCTGCCTTCTCCATTGCATCTGCTACCGCTACGGTGGCCGGTGTAACGCAGACAGGAGGCACTTATAGTGGTCCCGGTACAACGGCTGCGGGTATGTTCAATCCTGCCACTGCCGGTTCGGGTACACACACTATTACTTATTCCTTTACTTCGGCAGGTGGTTGTACGTCAACAATCACATCCACCATCAATGTATATCCGCGTCCGGTTGCTTCCTTTACGGCAACTCCGGGTGTGTGTCTGAATGACGATGTTACTTTCCAGAGCACATCCACGATCAGTTCGGGTGCTATCCAGACATGGAACTGGAACCTGGGCAACAGCTCTACGCCGAGCTATACGAATGATGCGCCTTTTGATGTAACCTATGCCACTGCCGGTAACTATACGGTGCAACTGACTGCAGTAAGCGATCAGAACTGTACCAGCCTTCCGGTAAGTCAGACCATCACAGTACATCCTTTACCGGTAGCCTCCTTTACGCCGCCCGGTGATATCTGTCTGCCGGGCAGCGCCTCCTTTACCAACACCAGCACAGGTGCGGCAACTTATCTGTGGAATTTTGGTGATGGCACGGGTACATCAACCGTTAAAGATCCTTCGTACACGTATGCAGGGGCAGGAAGCTATCCGGTAACACTTACTGCATATTCTTCTTTCGGATGTGAGCACACCAGCGCACCGGTAGTCGTAGATGATTTTTATGAAAAACCGGTAGCCAACTTTGCTGTAAACCCTTCAGAGCTTTGCCAGGGAACCAATACGGATTTTATCAATCAGAGCACCAATAACGTTGGTACCATCACTTCCTGGAAATGGGATTTTGATGACGGCTCTCCTGTATTCACTTCGGCAAATCCTGTAAAACAATTTGCCAACCCAGGTACTTATGATGTAACACTTACCGTGAGCAACAACGCAGGTTGCGTATCCGACCCGTTTGTGCGCACCGTGCGTGTGCACCTGCAGCCGAAAATTGATGCCGGCCGTTCATTTGTAGTGCCAATGGGAACGCCTGTCCGCTTTGAAGCAACGGCCAACTCTCAATCACTTACATTCAACTGGACACCGGCGGCGGGACTGGATAATGCAACCATCCTCAATCCGACGATAACAGCAACGGCCGACCAGGTTTATACCCTGACCGCAACAGGAGACTATAACTGTACGGCAACGGATGAGCTGACCGTGAAGATCCTGCAACCGATCAGAGTGCCCAACGTATTCTCTCCGAATGGTGATAACATTCACGACCGCTGGCTGATCCCGAACCTGACGGATTATCCCGGCGCGACCGTGGAGATCTTCAACCGCTATGGGCAGCAGGTATTTTACACGGTGGGATACAATACGCCATGGGATGGAACATACAAAGGCAAAGACGTGCCTGTAGGAACTTATTACTACGTGATCAAATTGGAAAACGGATTTAAACCACAAACCGGATCAGTAACGGTGATCCGCTAAGAAACAGAGCATCATGAATAACCAACCGGGACGTTCGTCCAAAGGCGTCCCGGTTTTATAAAAACAACGACAATGAGAAAATTTTACCGGCTTGCGATGTTGTTATGGGTAATGGGCGGCAGTTTCAACCAACTGCATGCGCAGATTGATCCGCACTTTACCCAGTATTATGTGTACCCGGCCTGGCTCAATCCTGCATTGACAGGCGCTTTCGACGAACAGTACAGGGTTTCCGGCATCTACCGGAATCAGTGGGGAAATATCAGCAGCCCGTTTTCAACACCGGGCATTTCGCTGGAGTTTACCACCGAGAAGAACATCAATGTCGGGGTGAGTGTTTTGAACCAGACTGCCGGTAATGGTGGTTACAATTACACAACAGCTTATGGTAACGTATCTTATACCGGTGTACGTTTTGGCCGCAATGAAACGCAACGTATCACCTTCGGTATACAGGCCGGATTGATCCAGCGCCGCTGGGACCGCAGCAAGCTCACCTTCGGCGACCAGTGGAATCCTATCACGGGCTACAATCCGGGCAGCGCTTCACAAGACCTGATCACGCGCACATCTGCCGGTACTTTCGATGTAGGCGCAGGTATCATGTACTTCGACGCGGAGCCAGGTAAAAAAGCAAACGTATTCGCAGGTTTTTCAACCGCACACCTTACACGCCCCGAGGATAAGTTCAGCGCCAACGGCGAAGGGAAGATCCCGATGCGTTACACGGCGCATGCGGGTGTACGTCTGACCATCAATGAAATGTTCAGCCTTACGCCAAACCTGTTGTACGCACGCCAGGGAACAGCCCAGGAAAAAATGGTAGGTGCTTATGCCACTTACAAAGCAACATCCGAAGTAGACCTGATGCTGGGCGCCAACTACCGTTTCGAAGATGCGATTTCACCTTTTATCGGTTTCACTTATAAGAACATGGTGCTGGGTGCGAGCTATGACATCAATACATCGGATTTAGGTAAAATGACGAATGGTGCCAACAGCTTTGAAATATCACTCACGTTCATTGGAAGAAAAGCGACCAAGACACCGGAGATTGAATTTGTCTGTCCGCGCCTCTGATGCTGTTTTGCTATCACCGTTCACAATAACAACTACTCAAACAAGTAACACTACATACGGATGAAAAAACTACTCTTTACTGCTGCGGTGTGGATGCTGGCTATGACAGTGCACGGGCAGTTTGTGTACGATTACCTGAATGCTGCCAATAAATATTTTGAAAAAGGCGATTACTATTCGGCGGCTCAGTACTATGAAAAATATTTTAATACCGGTAAAACAGGCGGCCGCCAGGAGTTCAGTCCGTATACCCCGCAGACCGTTTCTGCCAAAACAACGGCCAGGCCTACCAACCAGGAAGTTGGTATCTGGCGGATAGCCGAAAGCTACCGTATGCTGAATTATCCCGCCAAGGCAGAACCTTACTATCGCCAGGCTTTGGAGATCGGCGCAGATAAATTTCCGCAGGCCGCTTATTATCTCGGTACCATGTTGCGGGCATTGGAGCGCTACGAAGAAGCTGAGGCGACTTTTAAAAATTTCATCAGTAGCTATACCAATGAGGACGCTTACCGCAAGGAAGCGCAAAGGGAAATCGTTAATCTGCAGTTTATACAGGCGCAACTGAAAAAGAAAGACATCAAGTATTATACGCTGACCAAAGCACCTGCCGATCTCAATACACTCGGAGGAAGTTATGCGCCGGTTTGGGTCAACAACTCATCGCTTTATTTTACCTCCACGCGTCCGGCTGACAGCAGTGAAAAGAAAAAAGATTATACGAATAAAATTTATGAGGCGGCTTTCACTGAAACCGGTATCACTGGTGTGACCAAAGTAAACATCAATCAACCCCGTGACATCGAGCAGGGTGTAACCGCCGCTACCCCGGATGGACAAACCCTGTTCATCACGCGCTGGACAGGCACTGGTGCCAAAAAACAAGCGGCTATTTATTCATCCGTAAAAAATGCCAATGGCTGGAGCGAACCGCAAAAGCTGGACGCCTCTGTCAACGAAGCTGGCTCAAGCAGCCAGGAGCCTTTTGTAACGGCTGATGGAAAATATCTTTTCTTCTCGAGCAATCGTGCCGGTGGCAAAGGCGGATTTGATATCTGGTATGCCGAACTCGATGCAACCGGTAAACCCGGCGTTCCGGTGAACGCAGGTGATCAGGTGAACACATCATATGATGACCAGGCACCTTATTATCATGAGCCTTCCCAGGCACTAGTGTTCTCGAGCAAAGGAAGAGTAGGCATGGGAGGATTCGATTTCTTCCAGAGCAAAGGTGCTATCGGACAGTTTCAGGAAGCACAGAACCTCGGCTATCCCGTGAACTCTGTGAAAGACGATATTTATCTGGTGAGCAAAGGTGGACCGAAGAACATGCTGGAAAAGATCCTGCTGAGTTCTGACCGTGATGCGGCCTGTTGCCTCGAATTATTTTATCTGCAAAAAATCCGCCCGCTGCGCCAGATCTCCGGTAAGGTTGTTTCCTGCGATGGCAGCAAACAATTGCCCGGCGCTACACTTGCGGTAATCGATACGGTATCCAACACTACCGTTTACAATGCCACGATCGGTGCAGATGGTACTTATCATTTTACCCTGGAAGATTACCAGCCGCTGAAAGTGGAAGCATCAGCACCCGGCTTCCTGACCAACTCGATCCGTATGCAGGTGCCGGCTGATATCGAAGAAGAAGGTATTACCAACCCCGTTCTTTGTTTGTTGCCTGAGCCGCCGAAAGTAAACGAATCATTCATCGTAAGAAATGTTTATTACGAATACGACAAATCGGAAGTGAAGCCCGAGTCTTATCCCGCGCTGGATGAACTGGTACGTATGATGGAAACCTATCCTGAACTGGAAATTGAAATCAGTGCGCACACCGACAGCAAGGGTACTGACAAGTACAACCAAAAACTGTCTGAAGCACGGGCACGCAGCGTAGTTGCTTATCTCGTTGCCAAAGGGGTGGCAGAAAGCCGCCTGAAATCGAAAGGTTATGGCGAAGCACAACCGATTGCTCCCAACACAAATCCTGACGGAACGGATAACCCTGACGGACGCGAGCAAAACCGCCGTACCGAGTTCAAAGTGCTGAAAAACTAACCTGGACGTCCCGGCCGGCCATAGGCCGGGACGCTTTTATAAAACCCGGAATTTGTGATGAAGAAGCTGTTAATCCTTGGAAGCTGTGTGTTGATTGCTTTTACAGCACGTGCCCAGCAGAAACCGCATTACACGCAGTATATACTCAACCAGTATATTGTGAACCCCGCACTTACAGGTATCGAGAATTATACCGACATCAAATTGAGCCACCGGCATCAATGGACCGGTATACAGGATGCGCCTGTGACCAGTTATCTCACGATCCATGGACCGATTGGAAAAAAAGATTACCGCACCACGGCCACTTCTTTTGAAGTACCGGGCGAGAACCCGCGGGGGAAACAATACTGGCAGGATTATACCTCGGCAGAGCCGCACCATGGTGTGGGATTGCAGGTGATCAACGACGTAACCGGCCCGCTCAGTAATTTTTCTGCGTATGGGACCTATGCTTATCACATCGGTCTTACGCCGCGTACAAGCCTGTCAGGCGGATTTGGTGCCGGCATCAGCCGTATCAGTCTGGATGCCGAGAAACTGGATTTCGGATCAACCGTGGTGGATCCGGCTGTGTATGCGCAGAATGGCGTGCTGAATAAAACCCGTTTTGATATGATGGCGGGATTGTACCTGTATTCACCGGATTACTTTATCGGATTGTCTGCACAACAGATCGTACCATCGAAAATTGATTTTTCCAATAATGCCATCCGCCCGAAAGAAGGAAAGAGCGTGCCACACATCTTTGCCACGGCGGGTTACCGGTTCCTGGTAGGATATGATTTCAACCTCATTCCTTCCGTCATGGTGAAGTATATCAACCCGATGCCTACGCAGATCGAGGCCAATGTAAAACTGCAATACCAGGATTTTCTCTGGGTAGGTGCGGGATACCGTTACAAAGATGGTTTCAATGGCATGCTGGGTGTAAATGTTTCCAATACGGTGAATGTGGGTTATGCTTATGATTATACCACCTCCCGGTTAAATAATTTCAGTAAGGGTACGCACGAGATCATCCTTGGCTTTTTACTCAACAACAAGTATGACGACTCCTGCCCCCGGAATGTTTGGTGACGTTAAGTGTATGTAGTCCCTTTAAAGAGAGCCTCCGGGCTCTTTTTTTGTGTCATCAGCCATTATGCTAACTTTGCCGCAATAGACGCATGAAACACTACCTTATCACCGGCGGAGCCGGTTTCATCGGAAGCAACCTCATCAAAACGCTGTTGCAGCGCACCGAACCCCTGCGCATTACCTGTATCGATAATTTCGATCCGTTCTACCCGCGCTCTTATAAGGACGCCAACCTGGCACAGTTCAGCGCCGATCCGCGTTTTGAATTGCTGGAACTGGATATATCCGCCTTTACCGGTGAACAACTGGCAGCCCGTATCGACAGTAACGTCGATGTGATCGTGCACCTGGCGGCCAAAGCCGGCGTACGTCCCAGTATTGAAAATCCGCTGGCCTATCAGCAGGCCAATGTAATCGGACTGCAGAATATGCTGGAGCTGGCCCGGATAAAAGAAATCCGGCAGTTTGTGTTTGCCTCCAGCAGCAGTGTGTACGGTGTTAACGATCATTATCCCTGGTCGGAAGAGGAGCAACTGATGCCGATCAGTCCTTATGCCAGCACGAAATTATCCGGAGAAATGATGGGGCACGTTTATCACAAATTGTATGGTATCCGTTTTATCGCGCTGAGGTTCTTTACCGTGTACGGCCCCGGCCAGCGCCCCGATCTCGCTATTCACAAGTTTACCAAAGCCATTACAGAAGGAAAAGAAATTCCGGTGTACGGCGATGGCAGTACCAGCAGGGACTATACTTATGTGGAAGACACGGTGCAGGGCATCATCGGAGCAATGGAGTATACCGGTTCGGGATTTGAAGTGATCAATCTCGGAAACAACTATACAGTTACACTTTCGGAATTAATAACGGCCATTGAAGCCGTGACCGGAAAAAAAGCAATCATCCGCCGCGAACCGGAACAACCCGGCGATGTACCACGCACCTTTGCCAACATCAGCAAAGCACAGCAGTTGCTGAACTATCATCCGCAGACAAGATTGGAAGAAGGGTTGAAGAAATTTTATGCGTGGTTTGGCGAATAGTCAATCAGTGAATAAGTCAATAGGTGAATAAAGTAAATGAAGATTTTCCTCATGGTTCGTGTATACACGAACCATGAGGAAGGGTGGTCCCTGAAGCCAATACTTCGGCCTCTCGAGGGACCACCAGTTCGAGGGATCCATTCACTGATTGACTATTCGCCCTTGTTGGTCTCCAGACCAACAAGCAGGCGTCAGGTAGCATTGATGTGTTAAGGCCAACTTCGTGCATAACTCAAGGCTGAGCAGGCCCGTTGGTCTGGAGACCAACGGTGGCGTGATGTTGGATTGACAGGTTTAAAATCTTCCGAACACTTATGGTGTATACACGAACCAAGGGAGAAACCTTCATTCACTGATTGACTATTCGCCCTTATTGGTCTCCTGACCAACAAGCAAGCGTCAGGTAGCAATAATGGGTTAAGGCCAGCTTCGTACATAACCCAAGGCGAGCAGGCACGTTGGTCTGGAGACCAACGGTGGCGTGATGTTGGATTGACAGGGTTTAAAATCTTCCGAACACTTATGGTGTATGCACGAACCAAGGGAGAAACCTTCATTCATGTTCACTGATAGACTATTCGCCCTTGTTGGTCTCCCGACCAACAAGCAGGCGTCAGGTAGCATTGATGTGTTAAGGCCAACTTCGTGCATAACTCAAGGCTGAGCAGGCCCGTTGGTCTGGAGACCAACGGTGGCGTGATGATGAATTGACAGGGTTTAAAATCTTCCGAACACTTATGGTGTATACACGAACCAAGGGAGAAACCTTCATTCACTGATTGACTATTCGCCCTTGTTGGTCTCCCGACCAACAAGCAAGCGTCAGGTAGCATTGATGGGTTAAGGCTAACTTCGTACATAACTCAAGGCTGAGCAGGCCCGTTGGTCTGGAGACCAACGGTGGCGTGAAGTTGGATTGACACGAACCAAGGGAGTAACTTTCCTTCACTGATTGACTTATTGAAAACAAATCCCCGGCCAACGGCCGGGGATTTGTTATTTGCCTTAAAGTGCGAGACCTGCCAGTTCCAGGCTCTTCTTCTTGAGCTTACGGATCTCAACGGTTTCGATAACGGGATCGGGTGCAAGAATCAATGAGGTATTATTGTCCTTCCACCATGTCTGATCTTTCAATTCGCGGAAACCGATTACGCCAACAAGGTATTTTCTTTCCTCCTGTGCATGCCATTCCTCGATCCACTCGAACTTTTCACGCGGAATATATTTCCAGTCTTCGAAACTTACATACACCCGCAGGTATACTTCTTCGCTCAGCGTGTGCGGCTGATGATGGTAGAGTTTCTTGTATTCATATTTATATTGATAACGCAACGCAGCGATATCACTGAGCACGGCCGATGCGGTAGGCAGGCTACCCGCACCTTTTCCGTAAAAGAATTGTTTGTCGGCGAAACCACTTTCGATTACCACACCATTGTATTCATTTTTTACAAACGAAAGATGGTCGTCCTGCTTTACAAACTGCGGCAGTACAAAGGCGGCAACCTGGCCGTTCTGTAATTTCTGCGCCTGTGCTACCAGTTTGATCTGTTGGTGACGGGCCAGCGCAACCGCTGCATCACCGGCGTGGATGTTCTGGATGCCATTGAATAAAATATTTTCCGGAGACGCGGTAATGCCATAAGCGTGTGTCAACAGGAATGTCCATTTATTCACTGCATCATAACCTTCCACGTCGAGTGATGGATTGCTTTCGGCAAAGCCCAATTGTTGCGCCAGTAATAAGGCCTGACGGAAATCCAATCCCTCTTCAAACATTTTGGTAAGAATGAAATTGGTAGAGCCGTTGACGATCGCTCGGATAGAATGCAGCAGATCGTTGTCGTAATATTCTTCGAGATTGCGGATAACAGGAATAGAGGCGCAGGCGGCAGCTTCGTAGAGCAAAGAACGGCCGGTTTGTTGTTGCAGCGCGAGCAATTCATCCAGGTGTTCTGCAATCATTTTCTTGCTGGCGCTTACTACATCCTTACCATTTTTCAACGCTTCGGTTATAATGGCGAAGGCAGCATTGGCATCATCGATCACCTCCACGATTACATTGATCTCAGGATCGTTGAGAAGAACGGAACGGTCGGTGGTAAAGAGTTCTGCAGGGGCATTGCGTTGTTTCTCCGGGTTGCGGATGCACACTTTTTTCAGTCTTGCACTGAGTGATGGTGTTTGTTGTAAAACTTTGTAAAGGCCTTCACCTACCACACCAAATCCGAAGAGGCCGATGCCGAGTTGTTTATGCGTTTCCATGTTGCGAGTTGTTTTTATGCCTTTGTGCCCGTGGCATTACCGGTATTTATTGGTGACAATTTTAAGAGGCGATACATTTTCGGCACGGATGAATTTCTTCAGCGCCGTTTCTATTTTTTCATATTCAAGCAAAAAACCATCGTGACCAAAATCACTGGAAATGCTCAGCAGATCCGCATCTTTGATATGATCGCGCAGGTATTCCTGTTCAGTGATGGGATATAACACATCCGACCGGATACCAATGACCAATGCTTTTGCACGTATCTGCGATAAAGCCTCTTCCACACCACCGCGGTTACGCCCCACGTCATGACTGTCCATGCTTTGCGAAAGACGATAATAACAAAGCGCCGTAAAACGATTGGTCAATTTCAATCCCTGGTAACGCTGGTAGTTATCAGCGGCATAACGTACATCTTTGGACAGCGGAACAAAAGATTTGTCGCGCGGCTGCGTGATGCCATAGCCATTGTAATGACGATAGGAGAGCAGGGCAATGGAGCGCGCGGCGGCCAATCCTTTTTGACCGGCATCTTCACGTCTTTCCAGCCAGGTACTGTCGGCTTCTATGGCCATGCGCTGCGAAGCGTTGAAAGCCACGGCCCATGGTGACAAGGCAGCATTGGTTACAATAGGAACAATGTATTCGAACAGGGAAGGTTCTTCAATGGCCCATTCGAGTAACTGCATACCACCCGTGCTGCCACCGAGCCCGATATGAATCCGTTCGATGCCGAGATGCAATCGCAGGTGGCGATAAGTACGGATTATGTCGCGGATCGTGAAAACCGGGAAGTCGCTGTAATAAGGTTCACCTGTTGCCGGATTAATACTCAGCGGTGAAATACTGCCATACGGGCTTCCCGGTTTGTTGACACAAATGATAAAGTAACGTTCGGGATCAAAGAACTTGCCTTCGCCCACCAGTCCCGGCCACCATTCGGCAGGACTGCTGTTGGCCGTCAACGCGTGGAATATCCATACCACGTTGGACTTGTCTGCATTCAACTGACCGTAGGTTGTATACGCCAGGTGAAACGAAGGCAGGGAAATGCCCGATTCGAGTTCAAAAGGTTGTTCGTATCTGAATACTGATTCCATGATCAGGCTACAAGGTCTTTAGCGAAAACTTTAGAAAATGCCTGTTCGAAGTCGGCTTTGATATCGTCGATGTGTTCGATACCTACGCTGATGCGTACCAGGTTGGGCAATACACCGGATGCTTCGCGTTCGCTGTCGGACAATTGCTCGTGTGTGGTAGAAGCCGGATGAATAGCCAGTGTTTTGGCATCACCTACATTGGCAAGATGGCTTACGAGTTGCAGGGAGTCGATGAACTTGCGGCCATTTTCCACACCGCCACGGATACCAAACTGCAGCACACCACCGGCGCCACGTGTGAGGTATTGCTGTGCAAGCGCATGATAAGGGCTGCTTTCCAAACCGGGATACCATACAAACTCAACCTGATCGTGTTGTTCGAGCCACTGTGCCAGTGCGAGTGTGTTTTGTACATGGCGATCCACACGCAGCGACAATGTTTCCAGGCCCTGCAACAACAGGAAAGAATTGAAAGGGCTGAGGGAAGGACCGAAGTCGCGGAGGCCTTCCACACGTGCGCGGATAGCGAAGGCGATATTGGGCAGGCCAAGCGGGTTGCCTTCACCAAATACATCCCAGAACTTCAGCCCGTGATAACCTTCGGAAGGTTCGGTGAACTGCGGAAACTTGCCATTTCCCCAATTATAATTACCACCGTCAACGATCACGCCGCCGATGCTGCTGCCGTGACCACCAATCCATTTGGTAGCGGATTCTACCACAACGTTGGCACCGTGTTCGAGCGGGCGGAAGAGATAACCACCGGCACCGAATGTATTGTCGACAATCAGTGGCAGATCATATTCTTTGGCGAGGTCCGCGAATTTTTTAAAATCGGGAACATTCAGTCGAGGATTGCCGATGGTCTCGAGATAGATGGCTTTAGTGTTCTTGTCAATATGTTGTATAAAGCTTTCTGGATTGTCGCCATCTGCAAAGCGTACTTCAATACCGAGGCGTTTGAAAGCAACTTTGAACTGATTGTAAGTGCCGCCATATACGTAGCGGGTGGAAATGAAATTATCGCCGGCCTGGAGGATATTATTGAGGGCGATAAACTGTGCAGCTTGTCCTGATCCCGTAGCGAGTGCGGCAACACCTCCTTCGAGTGCGGCGATACGTTTTTCAAACACGTCGGTTGTCGGGTTCATGATGCGTGTGTAAATGTTACCGAATTCGCGAAGGCCGAAAAGGTTGCCGGCATGTTCAGTATTGTTGAACTGATAAGAGGTTGTCTGGTAAATAGGAACGGCGCGTGCATTGGTAGTGGGATCGGCTTGTTGACCGGCATGCAATTGCAGCGTTTCAAAGCGGAGTGCGTTGCTCATAATAACTAGGTTTTTTATGTAAGTGAAAGTTGAGGAAAAATGTTGCGTAACGATGCAGGGGTAACGCGCCCTTCCGGGGTAGAGTGTAGTATATGCCTTACGGCATACAACAAATACAACGACAACAAGCCAGTTGGCTGAAGAAAGAAATAATATTTCTGTTGTGTTGTTGCATGATGATTACTCTACTAAGATACTAGACATTTTTCCAGCTTCCCAAATTTTTGTTTGTTAAAATTTTTTAACCGTTAAAAATGAACAGGTGTTTGTTTGTATGGTGATGCCGGTAACAGATGAAGACACATAACGCTTCGTCATGGATGCGGTTCACGGGCAACAGTACAATAACCTGTTTTTACAATTTAATTGGGATCACTTGCAGAGAGGGGAGAACAACGGCCGGGTGGGCATAAAAAAAGCTCACCCGATAAATTCAGATGAGCTAATATATTTTGCGGTGAGGCATTGTAATAAAGCTTGGAATCTGACTTATCTGTCCCCGTTTCCGGGGTTGGAATTGGCACCTTTTCCTGGTAAAACCAGGAGAGGTTGTCAAGGCGTCTGCGGGCCATTACCCTCAGCCTTTCTTGATAAGTGATTGAAAGAACTGGCGCAAAGATAACGAGAAATATCATTCCACCAAAAAAGCATAAAGCCACCCGAAGGTGGCTCCATGACATTTGCTGAGCTGATAGACAATTTTTATTTTCCTCCGAAGCGATAGCCCAGGGAAATACCGAATACGGTGTTTTTAACTTTTGCGTCGCCGCCATAGGCGTTGGTATTCACCAGGCCGAGTTGTGCATTCAGTTGTGCAGACAGGCGGTTGGCGAATTCGTAACCAAACAATACGTTGGCTCCGGCATCGAAAGGCTTCGAGTAGAGACCATCGTAGTTAAGCGGATTGTCGGGCGCCTCCTCAAATTTGATGTCCACGTCGTCGCCATCGTTGTTTTTGAATTTACCGGTAACACCGTAAGCGAAGTAAGGTCCGACACCCAGTAACAGGCGACCGGTTCCCAATACGGGCTTGTACAGGAAGTTAACGGGTAATTCAATGTAGCCTAAACGATAGGTACCATCGATCAGTGCATCTTTGTCGGTTTTAGCACCTTTGAGCGAGAACAACAGTCCGGGTTGCAAATAGAAATCTTCAGCAACCGGAATTTCAGCGTTAACACCTGCATGAAATCCTGTTGTGATCCTGTTTTCCAGGTTGTCGTCGTCGGCATCTTTGCCGTTGAGGTTAGAGAAGTTTACACCGGCTCTGATGCCGAAGGTAGTTTGTGCACTTGCGCTCATTCCCAGGATAGTTAATGCGAGGACGGGAAGGATTAACTTGATTTGTTTCATATTAAAATGATTGGTTAAAACGAAAATGAAGGAAGGCTAATAGTCAATGGTGAATCGTCGATGGTGGAATCGTCAATGATCTGCACGGCTTGTAACATGTTTTCGATACTTACTACTTAATACTTACAACTTATTACTTGACCCTGAGACCTTACGCCTTCAACCTTATACCTTATTGTCCGGCTTCTTTCTGCGCGTCAGCTTTCATTTTTTCGTTGGCGGTGATCAGGAATTCCACGCGACGGTTTTGTGCGCGGCCCTGATCAGTATCATTGCTGTATTTGGGTTTGGTAAGACCATAACCGATTGTGCTCAGACGCTCGAGGGGAATACCACTGGCACTGATATAGTTTGATACCGTTGATGCTCTTCTTTCAGATAATGCCTGGTTGTATTTTTCCGTACCGCGGTTGTCTGTATGACCCTGGATCTCCACGTCGGTATCAGGATATTTTTTCAGGATTTTTACCAGGTCGTTCAGGGTTGACTTGGCTGTTGCAGAGAGATCTGACTGGTCGAAGCCGAATAATACAGCACTGCTGAATTCAACTACGATACCTTCTTCCACACGTTCTACTTTTGCACCAGGTACTTCATTTTTGATTTCTTCAGCCTGCTTATCCATTTTCTTACCGATCACCGCACCGGTAACGCCACCTACGGTTGCGCCGATGATGGCTCCAAGCGCAGTATTACCAGCCGCGCGCCCGATGATACCACCTACCACTGCGCCGCCACCCGTGCCGATAGCCGCACCTTTTTGTGTTTTGTTCATTGAATTACATCCGCCCAGGAAGAGGCCAGCGAGGGCAAGCGCCATAAAGTACTTGTTTACTTTTCTCATAATAAAAAAATTTGCGTTTGAAATGTCCTGGTTCAGGGGGCCAAAAGTATGCCAATGCAGAATGGGGTCGGTATTCCCTTGATTTAAAATGTGTTACACCGACTTAAAAATCGCCGCTGGCAGTGGTTTAGAATTCAACGGGGCAAAAATAGCTGCACATTTTCATTCGTTTATGCAAAGAAATCTTAAAATATTTTATTTGTTTTTATACGCCCTTTCTTCATTAAAACAAAAGAGGCTGCATCTTTTCAGATACAACCTCTTTCATTATTGGCTGTTTGATTTTTTCAGACAGCTATATTCGTCAGTCGTGTGTTATTGCTGTGGCTGTGCAGGTGCTTGTGTGGCAGGCATGGCCTCATCAGTGGTAGCTTCCGCAACAGGTTCCATGATTTTTGTACCTGTATATTTCCATGTTTTTGCTACAGGAGCTTTTTTAACGGGCTTCTTGGCTGATTTCTTCGCTGCCGGAGCCGCTTCAGCTTCTGCCGCTGCTTTTTCTTCTGCTGTTGCAAATACAGCAGCAGGATCTTCTTCATTGTATTTGGTGCCGAGTACAATATTCACTGTGTTGTTGTCACGATCATAGATCAGTGTTCCCTCAGGAATTGTTTTGGCCGCAGCTTTTACAGGAGTTTTTGCTTTTTTACCGGCTGTTGCTTCTACAGCTTGTGTTTCTTCTACTACAGCTTCGTCAGCTGCAGGAGCTTGTGCAGGAATTTTATATACTGCGGGAGATTTTTTCAGGAATGCTTTTATTTTTCCCTGAGGAAGACCTTCAATCCATACAATCCCTTTGTTTTCAGGATCGATGGTAACGGTCAGGTCAACATTATTACCGTCTTTATCAGTTACCTGGTATTTACCAATAGCAGGGAATACTTTTTCAGTGGTCAACGCGCCGGGCATGGGCAGCAACTCAGCAGACTTGGGTTTATAGTTAGCATACACTTGAGCAGTGCTGGAAGGCATTGCGGTTGTAGTCAGTGAGTCTCCGGTCTGAGCCTGAGCAGCGCCGAACAAAAACAGGAAGGCGGCTGTATATAAGGCATTCTTTTTCATAGATTAACTATTTTAGATTTATTAAATAACCTGGTGTCGCACACACCTATTTAAATATTATGCCAAAAACCGGTTTTGGTGGATAACCTTACGGATTTTTTCAAAAACAGTCTTTCGCATTTTGGCAGATTACGCCCTTTTTGTGGAGCTTTTGCGTAGTATCTTTGCACCTTTCCCTCCTTATATATTTATGAAGCAAACGAAAGAAAGTAGCAGCAAGCCCGGTGTTGGAGAGGCCATAGAAGTTTTTGGTGCACGCGTACATAACCTTCGCAATATCGATATATCCATTCCAAAGAATGAACTGGTCGTGATCACCGGTATCAGTGGCAGCGGTAAGTCCTCACTCGCTTTTGATACCATCTATGCAGAAGGTCAGCGACGTTATATGGAAACCTTCGGCGCTTATGCACGGCAGTTTATCGGCGATATGGAACGACCCGACGTCGACAAGATCACCGGTTTGTCTCCTGTTATTTCCATCGAACAAAAAACAACCAACAAGAACCCGCGCTCGACTGTTGGTACCATCACCGAAGTATACGACTTCTTCCGGTTGTTGTACGCACGTGTAGGCGAAGCTTATTCTTACAATACCGGTAAGAAAATGGTGAAGTGGAGCGAGGAAGAAATTGTAGCTGATATTTTTAAAAAATACGATGGCAAGAAAATCAGCCTGCTGGCGCCACTCATCCGCGGCCGTAAAGGTCATTACCGCGAATTGTTTGAAGACATCCGCAAGAAAGGTTTCCTGAAAGTCCGTATCGATGGTGAGGTTACCGACATCGTGCCCAAGATGCAGGTAGACCGTTACAAGATCCATGATATCGAGCTTGTCGTCGATCGCATGCAGGTAACCGATGATATGCGTACACGCCTCAGTCAAAGCGTGCAGTCTGCCCTTAAACTGGGTAAAGATTTATTATTCCTGCTGGTGAACGACCAGTCGAAAGTGGTACAATACAGTAAGCTGCTGATGTGTGAGGATACCGGTATTTCTTACGAAGAGCCTTCACCCAATTCTTTTTCCTTTAACTCACCCTATGGTGCCTGTCCCGTTTGTAAAGGCCTTGGTACAACTTTTCACGTGAATCATGAAGCGGTGATTCCGGATACCTCCCTCAGCATCAGCGAAGGTGGTATTGCTCCTTTGGGCGAAGAAAGGGAAGCGCATGTATACAAGCAGATGCAGGACGTAGCGAAGAAGAATAAAATATCGCTTACCAAAGCCATCAAGGATCTTCCCGCAGCGTCGCTGAATATTTTATTGTATGGAAATGCGGAAGGCAATGAGTCTGAAATTGATTTTGAAAATTACCAGGCAGATGCCGACGCGCCCTACGAAGGCATTATCCATATGCTGAAGCGCTGGTTCAACAACGGCTACAGCGAAGGGCTTCGCGAATGGGCAGAAGGATACATGCAACTGATGCCTTGTGAATCCTGCGGTGGCGCCCGTTTGAAAAAAGAAAGCCTGTGGTTTAAAATAGATGGCCGCAATGTATCCGAACTCAGCGCCATGAACCTCGATAATCTTGCGGCCTGGCTCGACGGCATCGAACTGCGCCTCGAGAACAGGCAAAAAACAATCGGTAAAGATATTCTCAAAGAAATACGCGAGCGGCTTCAATTCCTGCTGGATGTGGGATTGACTTATCTCACGCTGGATCGTTCTTCCAAAACACTGAGTGGTGGCGAGTCGCAGCGGATACGCCTTGCTACGCAGATCGGTTCACAACTACAGGGTATCACTTATATTCTTGACGAGCCGTCGATCGGTTTGCATCAGCGAGACAACCACCGGCTGATCGAAGCGCTGAAGAACCTGCGTGACATAGGCAACAGCGTATTGGTGGTAGAACACGATAAAGACATCATGCTTGCGGCAGATCACCTGATCGATGTGGGGCCGAAAGCCGGCCACCATGGGGGACAGATCGTGGCACAAGGGAAGCCATCACAATTACTAAAACTGGATACGATCACGGCCGGTTATCTCAATGGTAAACGCCGTATTGAAGTGCCCGCCGAACGCCGCAAGGGCAATGGTAAATTCCTGGAGCTGAAAGGTGCCAACGGTAACAACCTGCAGAAAGTAAACGTGAAATTTCCGCTCGGAAAATTTATCGTGGTAAGTGGCGTAAGCGGAAGCGGTAAGTCTACCCTGATCAACGAAACATTATATCCGATCCTTTCGCATCATGCCTTCGGCACACGCATCACGCCGTTGGAATACAAATCGATCAAGGGACTGGAGCATATCGATAAAGTGATTGAGATCGATCAGTCGCCCATCGGGCGTACACCGAGAAGCAATCCGGCAACCTATTGCGGATTCTTTACGGAGATCAGAACCTTATTTGCTTCGATACCCGAAGCCAAGATCCGCGGATACAATGCCGGCCGTTTTTCATTCAACGTAAAAAGCGGACGTTGCGAAGTATGTGAAGGAGGTGGTATGCGTGTGATCGAAATGAATTTCTTACCCGACGTATATGTGCCTTGTGAAAAATGCAACGGCAAACGTTATAACCGCGAAACGCTGGAGATCCGTTACAAAGGCAAATCGATCGCCGATGTATTGGAAATGACGGTGGAAGAGGCTGTGGAGTTTTTCCAGCCGGTGCCTTTCCTATACCGCAAGATCAAAGTGCTGGAAGAAGTGGGGCTTGGTTATATCACGCTCGGCCAATCCGCAGTAACCCTGAGCGGGGGAGAAGCGCAGCGTGTGAAACTGTCGACCGAACTGGCCAAGCGCGATACGGGCAAAACTTTTTATATCCTGGATGAGCCAACAACCGGTTTGCATTTTGAAGATATCCGTCATTTGCTGGATGTATTGCAGAAGCTGGTCGACCGCGGCAATTCGGTGCTGGTGATCGAACACAATATGGATGTGATCAAAGTGGCGGATCATGTAATAGACATGGGGCCTGAAGGTGGTGATGGGGGAGGAAAGCTGTTGTTTGAAGGAACGCCGGAGGAGTTGGCGAAACATCCGGAGAGCCATACGGCGAGGTTTCTGAAGGAGGAGCTGAGGTGAATGGTGAATCGTCAATGGTGAATCGTCAATGGTCAATGGTGAATAGTGAATAGTGAATGGTGAATTATGCATTTACTTATAACCGGCTGTTTAACTTAAAACGAAAAGGTCCGCTTGTGCGGACCTTTTGTATAGCAGGTAGTATTGGTTTAAAAATTGGAAGGCGGATTATTGGGAGATGTCGGATCGTCTTTTTTGATATCGGGCAGTTTTACGCGGCCCAGCATCCAGAGCAGACCGAGTACACCCGCGGCCAGTGCAAGCCATACGCCAATGCCTGTGCTGACAAATTCACCTCCGTCTGCCGTTTGTATGCGAAGGAAAAAGATCAGGGCACCTGCCGCTATCGCAGCGAAAGAGCCCAGCGCTATTTTTCGCGTGTTTTCGTCAAAATCCGAGAGTTTGTTGCCCATAAGGCTTGCAACAGCTACGCCGGCTACGCCTACGAGGGTCAACATACCCCAACTGCGGAAGCCGTTGACTGAGGTCGAACCGAATCCTCCGAAACTAATAGATATCCAGGGAAGAATTAATGCAATCAGGCCAACAGCGGCCAGAATCAGCGCGTAGAGTTTGCGCTTGTGGAAATTGAGATTTTCCATAAACAAAGGTTGGGTTTAAGGTAATTCGCCTACTCATTGGCTTTTCGGCATCCGCCCCTGGAATGCGCCAGGACGTTAATGTTACTCCTAATGTAATATCATTTTTCCAGATATCATCAGACCAGAGCCGGAAGTTTATGAACACAGCATGCACAGGCAATAAAAAACCCGTAAGAGCAACAGGTAAAATCTTTTTTCGGAGTTGTTAGTTTTTCATCCGGATAAAGGATCAACCGTCGTCTTACGGGGCCTTAGTTATGGTATAAAAAGAACTACACGTGGGGAATATCCCGGGGCGGCGGGCAGAAAGTGTTTAATAAAATGGATTACAAATTAAGAGTACCAATAGAGAACGGATTAGGTTTATTCAACCAGGGTATCAGATTTTATTAAGGTTTCTGCTCCGCTTGTGCCGGGACAAAAAGTTGATGGTTTAATAATAAACCGGGCAGCGCAGTTGTTTACGGGCCCGTGCACCCGGACCTTTCTGGCTGTTGAGCTGTACACCAAAACGTACAAGCGTTGTAAAGAACGCATCGTTGTCTTTGGGATCGCCACGCTGGAATGTCTGGATATTACCAGGGTTGGAAACCGCAGATGAATAAGTGCCGCGGTAATATAAACGGTTGGCACGGGCTGCATCCTGCGCAGACAAATAGGTGCTGAAGTGAACAGGATCGATATAACCCGTGCTCACATCATCTACATAGTCGGTGAAAAGTTTGCGGTGCAATATTTCAAGACCTACATACATGTTGTCTTTGATATAATACTTAAAGCCAAGTCCCATCGGGATCTCCATCTGGATGAGGCTGTAAGGTTTGCTTTCGGGATATTCAGCCATTCCCTGTCCTTCAAGACGGAGCGGCTTGAGTTCCACCCACTCACCATCGAGCTGGGCTTTGGGATTGAAACGGAATGCTCCTATACCGATCACTCCGTAAGGACGGAATTTGCCGGCCAGGCCTTCATAACGTTCGATGAATACAGTAGGATAAACTTCCGCTGCGAGGTAGGCTTCCCAGATGTTTGATTTAAAACTGAGATTGCGTTGCAGACGATCCACTTCGGGGCCACCCTTATTCGGCGCATAAGCGTCATTACCTTCTACCACACCCTGGTTCAACGCAAAACGGAAAGCCAGGAAATCTGCAGGACTATAACTTACATGAATTGATTTGCCAAGTTTGATCAGCGGGAAATCGACGTCTTTTACAAACGATCGGCCAATGCCGGCGGATCCTCCGAGGTCGCCCAGAAATACCATAGGACCGAGTCCTATACCAACTTCCCATTGACTTGTTTCTGAATAATTTTGGCTATTAACCCTGGTAGCGAAGGAAATAAGGAGCAGGGGTAGTACGATGGCACGCGCCATAAGTACAGCTTGCTTCATAGATATTAGATTTTTTCGGTTTCTCTTATTGGTTTCGACGCTAAAGTAGAGAAAGAAAAAATCTGCCACTAGTTTTGTTAACAAATTCTTGCAGATAACTCCTAAATCGAGTTGTTATACTTCGGGGTTTTACGATTAGCCCCTGCCACGGATCAGGGTCTTGTCATTTCTATATGATCAATTCCATCTTCGTCATATACCTCGCTTGATTGCTCAAAACCAAGGCTTTCGTAAAATTTTTTCAGGTAAAGCTGTGCACCGATCCTGATCGCACGTTTACCATATAATGCTTCCGTTACACGAATACTTTCTTCCATCAGTATACGACCCATTCCCTGGCCGCGTGCCGCGGGTGAAGTAACCACTCTTCCGATAGAAGGATAGTCATCATAGGAAAGACCCGGAGGCACGATGCGCGTACACGCTGCCAGATGATTGCCCTGCCAGCCCAGCAAATGATGACAGGGCTGGTCTTTATTATCCATATCAAGAAACACACATTGCTGCTCCACCACAAATACTTCAGAGCGGAGGCGGAGAGCGGCATACAGTTCGTCAGGCGTTAATTCCTGAAATGTTTTGAGTGTCCAGCGGATGGTCATTAATAATTGTATTTGTCTTTCCAGAGTTGTTTGAGGTAACGGCGGAGTTCGTCTTCCCGTGCATTTTTCCCCGGATCATAAAAACGTGTGCCCGATAATTCATCCGGCAGGTATTCCTGCGCAGAAAAGTTATTGCTGTAGTTGTGCGAGTATTGATAGTTCTGGCCGTACCCGATGTTTTTCATCAGTTTGGTAGGCGCGTTGCGGAGATGCAAAGGCACGGGCAGGTCACCCCTACGCTGCACCGCTGCTATGGCATCGTTGATGGCCATATAAGAAGCGTTGCTTTTTGGCGAGGTGGCGAGGTACACTGCGCATTGCGAGAGAATGATGCGTGATTCAGGATGCCCGATCTTATTGACCGCATCGAAACAGGCATTGGCCAGCAACAAGGCATTGGGATTGGCGTTGCCCACATCTTCACTCGCGGAGATGACCAGTCTTCTGGCAATGAATTTTACATCTTCGCCGCCTTCGATCATCCGCGCGAGCCAATAGACCGCACCATTCGGATCGCTGCCACGGATGGATTTGATAAAAGCGGAAATGATATCATAATGCTGCTCGCCGCTTTTGTCGTACCGCGCCACTTTCTTCTGTGCCACGTCCATCACGAGTTTATCAGTGATGACGACCGGCTTGCCGGCGGCACCTGCCGATTCAATCACGAGTTCAAAAAGATTGAGCAGTTTGCGCGCATCACCTCCGGAAATATTAATCAGTGCGCCGGTCTCTTGCAGGGTTACTTCCCGCTGGCGGAGCAGTTCGTCTTTTTCCAGGGCTGATTGAAGGAGTTGTACAAGGTCTTTTTCTTCCAATCCTTTTAATACATATACCTGGCATCGGCTGAGCAAGGCGCTGTTTACTTCGAACGAGGGATTTTCGGTGGTGGCACCAATAAGCGTGATGGTTCCTTTCTCCACAGCGCCGAGCAGGGCATCCTGTTGTCCTTTGTTGAACCGGTGGATCTCATCGATGAACAGGATGGCTTCGGGTTGCAGTTTGGCGCGTTCTATTATTTCACGTACATCTTTTACGCCGGCGCTGATGGCGCTGAGGGTAAAAAACGGAACGTCCAGCGTGTGGGCAATGATGTTGGCCATTGTGGTTTTGCCGGTGCCGGGAGGTCCCCAGAGGATCATCGAAGGCACTTTGCCTTTTTCGATGGCTGTACGCAAAATGCTGCCTTTACCGACCAGGTGTTGCTGTCCGGCAAGATCATCCAATGTAGTGGGGCGTATACGTTCTGCGAGCGGGGTCATCTGTGCCTGCAAAGGTCACTATTTTTTCAATGCGCAGCGCCATTTTCCTGTTATTGCTGTTGCTGCGCCGGGAAAGGGGCGATGTATTCTTCGGGAACTTCTTTTCCTTCGACCGTTTCCATCTGTACGTTGTTGATTTCTTCGAAGGTGTGCCCGTCTTCATAGCCCACCGACACGTATACGGAAAGCGACTGGCGTGCTGGTCCTTTGAATGTTCCCTTGACCGGCGTACAGTCGTTGAAGTGCCGGCCGACGGCCAGTTTTACGTGGTGATTGGTCACCCATACATTATTCGTTGGGTCGATGCCGCACCAGCCGCTGCCGGGAATCCAGGCTTCGATCCAGGCGTGGGTGGCGCCTTCGCCACGCATGCCATTCCGGTTTGGACAAATATATCCGCTTATATAACGGCAGGGGATATGCAGGTAACGCAGCAACTCAAGCATGGCATGGGTAAAATCCTGGCATACACCGGAGCGGTGTTCCAATATTTCACTCACGGTTGTCTCGATGTTGGTAATGCCTTTGATGTATTTGAAGTGGGAGAAAATAAAACGGCTGCAATTTTCTACAATAGCTGCTACGGTCATGCCGGGAACAAAGAATTCGCTGACGGTGGCTTCCAGCGTTACGCGCAGATCGGCGGCCTGAACCTGCGCCAGCTCGAGTAAACGCAGGTTGCCGGTTATTTCCTGGCGCAGTTGTTCGCGGGTAGCGGGGTTGGCGGCGGGCGTTTCTCCGGTGCTGAGGGTGCGGATCACCATCTTGCTTTCGATTACCAGTTCTCGGTGCGAAGAGAGCAGGTTGAACATGCCCACCTGGTTGCCCCAATAGTCGGTGATGCCCAGTACCTCGGGATGTTCAGTGATATTGATCTGCTGGTGCAATACTTCCTGTTCGTTGCAGGCGTAGGGATAGATCCGTATTTCGTTTACGCTTTCTTTTACCGGCCGGTCGTATTCGTATTTGGTAATGTGATGGATATTAAAAACAGGCATGAAAGGTTCTTAGGCGTAAGAAAAATAGATCCTCGTTAACTGATTGGAAAATTCAACAAGATCCTGGCGCAGCGGGTACAAAAATCCCTGTACGCCGGTTTCCTGGATAGTGTTCAGGTCGGCAAATTCCACTTTGCTGCAGATTCTGCCAAAATTTTTTTGCAGCCGTTCACTTCCTTCCATTTTTGTGTCGTCGATGATGAAGTCGAGATAACGGCGTATGCGGCTGAGCGAGTAGATGAGCGATCGTGGAAAATCCTGGTTGAACAAAATATGATCGAGCACATTCATGTTGTGCAGGCCGCGGGTGTATTTTTTTAAATACAATTCATAACCGGAAAGAGAAAGCAACAAGTGCCGCCAGAATAAAATATCCTGAGCCGCTCCCAGCTCAAATTGAATTTTCCCAAAATGAGCGAGGCTGTTGTCGATGGTGAGAATACACCGTTCAATGAATTTCCCCAGGTTCATGAAATTCCACCCCTGCCCGCGCGGCATGGTGTTGTCGGCTACGCCGTAATAAAGTGTGTTGCACTGATCCAGCCTGTCGATGATCTCGAGTGCACGCAGACCTGTGATCTGTTGCGTTACGGTTGGTGCATTCACTACATGGTAAAGCTGGTTGATCTCTTCCCATACTTCTTTGGTAATGTTGTCCTGCACACCACGCGCATTTTCCCGCGCACGCGACACGAGTACACGGATGGAGTTGATGTTGGACGTATTGCAGATGAGGTAGTCCAGGGCGGTTTCCATCTGACGTCCGAGTTCGAGCACTTCCTCCTCCTGTGTGGCACCACAGAGTTGCAATACATCCCGCCAGGTAAAGTCGGCTTTTTCGCTTGCGTCAAAAGATAGAATATAACTGGTGCGGATAATGCGCGTAAGGCAATCCGAACGTTCCATATAACGGTTGAGCCAGAATAAAGAGTCAGCGATTCGACTTAACATACGGTGGGAAATTCAGAATTAAAAAGTCAAAATTCAAAAGGGTGAATGGTCAATCGTGAATCGTCAATAAGTGAATAGGTGAATAAGTCGTTGACCTATTGACTTATTCATTTATTGCCTTTTTTTTACCTTATGCCCTAGCCCGAAGTGTCGGGCCTTACGCCTTCTACCTCACAGGTCCACCACCCAGGTATCCTTACTTCCGCCTCCCTGCGATGAATTCACTACCAGCGATCCTTCGCGGAGTGCTACACGGGTGAGGCCGCCGGGTACAATGCGGATGCCGGCCGGACCGCACAACGCATAAGGACGAAGATCCACGTGCCGCGGCTGTAGCTTGCCATCGATCAGGCAGGGAACGGTTGATAGCTTAATGATGGGCTGCGCAATGAATTCACGTGGTGTTTCGAGTATGGCTTCTTTCACGGCTTTCAATTCCTCTTCCGATGCTTTGTCGCCCATTACCATACCATAACCGCCCGACTGATTGGTGCGTTTGATCACCATGTTTTCCATGTTGGCAAATACATGTTCACGTGCCTCTCTGTCTTCCATGCTGTAGGTGGGCACATTGGGCAGGATGACGTCTTCGTTGAGGTAGTATTTGATCATGGCCGGCACGTAAGCATATACGGCTTTGTCATCGGCCACACCATTGCCTACGGCATTCACGATAGCGACGTTTCCTTTGCGGTAAGCGCTGATCAGCCCCGGTACGCCCAATACGCTATCCGGACGGAATACCAGCGGATCGAGGTACTCGTCGTCGAGGCGGCGATAGATCACATGCACCTGCTGACGTCCGGCTGTCGTTTTCATATATACCTTGTGATTGTCTACCACAAGGTCTCTTCCTTCTACCAGCGGAATGCCCATCTGCCGCGCAAGAAAAGTGTGTTCGAAATAAGCAGAATTATAAACGCCCGGTGTGAGCAACGCCATGGTAGGATTGGACAGATGTCCCGGCGAGAGACTGCCTAAGATTTCATGCAGCAACAGCGGATAATTGTTCACCATCCGTGCGCGGCTTGCGGTCAGCATGCCGGGGAATATGCGTTTGGTTACCTCCCGGTTTTCCAGCATATAAGACACGCCCGACGGTGTACGCAGGTTGTCTTCCAATATATAAAATGTACCATCCTGCCCGCGGATCAGGTCGATACCCGAAATATGAATGTACAGGTCATGTGGCACGCGTACGCCATATACTTCGCGCGTGTAGTGCGGGCAACTCGCGATCAGTTCTGCGGGAATAATACCATCGCGGATGATCTGTTGTTCCGAGTAAATGTCTTTCAGGAAAAGATTGAGTGCCTTTAACCGCTGTGCGATTCCCTGCTCGATGTGCCGCCATTCCGCACCCGTAAGGATACGGGGAATGATGTCAAAGGGAAATATTTTTTCAATTCCCGCATCATCGCTGTACACGGTGAAAGTGATGCCCTGGTTCATGAACAACTCTCCGGCCTGTCTGTCTTTCTGCAGCAGCACTTCGGTGGACAACTGGCTGATGTCTTTGAAGACCTGGCTGTATTGGTCCCGGATATGTTCACCGGTACACATTTCATCCCATGTCCCGGCATACGGGAGGTATTGCTCAAATAATTGCGTTCCGTTCATGACAGTCAGTTGGCGATAAAAAAAAGGTTGCCTCACATCATTGATGTGTGCAACCGTTATATCGAATATACTGATTCCGTTAGTAAAAACGAAACCTGTTTTTATCAGGGATTGTGTATTTGCAGAAATGCGGCAATCTTCAGATAAGAATCGGTAGCACTGGGGTCGCCCCAGCCATGTCCTTCATTGGGATAAAATACATATTGGTTGGCAACGCCGGCCGTATTCAGTCTGTCGCGCAATGCGGTTGATTGCGATGGCGGAACAAGATCGTCGATACCGCCCTGTAAAATCATGGTGGCAGAAGACTGGGCCGTTACATAATTGATCGGACTGCTGGATTGATAAAGGGTGGGATTGGACGTGGGCGTTCCGCCCAGGGCTTGTGGCAATAGCAGGGCTGCGAGTGCACTGTTATTATATAAAGCGGTTAAATCCGTGGGACCAAAGAAGTCAATAATCGCTTTGGGGCGCACGGGGCTGGTATGTTTGTATCCCTGTAACAATGCCAGGTGTCCGCCGGCGCTGGCTCCCAGGTAAACAAATTTTTCCGATATCTGGAATTGCTCCCGGCGGTTGTAAATATATTCTATCGCGGCTTTCACGTCTTGTTCCTGGGCAGGAAAAGGATTTACATTACCGGTAGCCGCAAGGCGGTAATTGATATTAAAAATGGCATAGCCTGGCAATAATTGCTGAACGCCGGCAATGCCCGCGGTAAAATCGCTTTTGTCGCCACCTGACCATCCGCCGCCGTGGATCATTACCAGCACTTTTGTGGTGCTGCTGCTCCGTTGCGGCGGCAGGTAAATATCCATTTTTTGCTGGGCATGACTGCCGTATGAAACATTGATCTGGGTATCGGGTACGTTTTTGCTGTCGTTATCTTTTACGCAACTGGCAGCCGTCATTACAAGCATAAGCAGGGGCAGGAGTTTTTTCATGCAAAAGGTTTAGGTTGGAAAATTAAATCCTTACGGAGCAAAAAAGCAATAATTATTCCTGTTTTGGCCCGGCAGGTATGGTTTTAGTTCAGATATACGCAGGAACAGTGGTAAAATTGTGCGAAAGATGCTTTTTTTTAAGTCAATAGTGAATGGTCAATAGTCAATAACAAGTAGAGGTCCGCTTTACCGGTTCGTGTATACACGAACCACGGGAGCGGGTCTTGTGATGGCTATGGATGTTTACTAAATATTTTAAACTTATTCCCTTATACCTCACGCCATAATCCTTAAACCTTTTTTCGTATTTTGAAAATATGTTATTAAACATGCGGGCCGGAAGAATAATTGCCCGGAGTCTGATCAGCTTTTTTATCGGGCTGTTCATTTCCGGAGGATCAAACGCTCAGGGGATCAGTGTAGAGGAAAACTATGCGCGTAACGCACCCGGTATTGCCATGGTGCAGGCCGTCTATTCTGCAACGGTTTATGCCAACAAAGTGGCCGTCAATGAACCGACCTTCAACCGCCTGGTTGATTCGGTGAAACGGTTGGATCATGGCGGCGGTCTCTCCGGTGAACAAAAACTCGATATCGTGATCCGGGAACTATATGCCAACCCCATCCGCTACTTTTCCCCGACCACCGAATATTACACGCAACAGCACCGCGTATTGTCCAATGGCACGGGTTTCTTCATTACCGGTGAAGGGCATCTTATCACCAACTGCCATGTGATCGAACGCGACAGCGCATTTATCCGCCGGAAATTTTTGCTGTCTACTTTCCAGGAAGTAACGGATGCCAATATCAATGCACTGGAATCTGCCTGGCAGATGACCTTGAGTGAAGAACAACGCAACCTGCTTTATGATGTGTACAGTTTTGTTTACTCCCGTATGTCGCCGCTGGTGCTGAACAACCTGCGCAAAGAATTGAATGTATTGTACCGTATCGACAACGGTGATGAACACATGGCGCGGATCAAAAAACCAGCAGAGGTGTTGATAAAGGGAAAAGCGATGCCGGGCAAGGACGTGGCTATTCTGAAAATAAATGACGTGCGCAATCTTCCGGTATTGCGTATCAGCAACAGCACCCAGCCGCGTATTGGCAGCCGCGTATTGGTGCTGGGTTTTCCGGAACCTGCGGGCAATAACGTATTCCTGGCGCTCGATGCGGCTACCGAACCAACGTTGACATCGGGTGTGGTGAGCGCTGTAAAAAAATCAGTAGGAGGCTGGCCCGTGATACAAATGGATGCATTGATCGCACATGGCAGCAGCGGCAGCCCGGTTTGCGATGAAAAAGGCGACGTGATTGGCCTTGCCACCTTTGGCTCACTCGAACAACGCACGGGTACACTGGCCAGCGGTTTTAATTTCGCCATACCCCTGCCTGTAATACAGGAGTTCATCGATTCCGTTAAAGTAAAGCCGCGTGTAAGCCACGCCAGCCAGGTCTTTAACCAGGGGTTGCAGTTTTTTTACCAGAGTTATTATCGTAAGGCTTTGAGTAAATTCAGAGAAGTGCTGAACATCAACGGTAATTATCCCGGGGTACATTTGCTTATTACCGAATGTGAAAAGCGTATGGCCGCGGGCGGCGACCGTCAATCATTTATCGAAAAGAATTTCTTCCGCATCATTGCCTTTGCCCTCGTGATCGGCGGCGTTTATATTATCTACCGCCAGCGGAGACAATTACGCCTGTCAAAGGAAATGCCTTCCTGATCATTAAGCGATGCGCTGTAATTGCGTAAGACGATGATAAATGCTCTCTTTCGATTCGATCAACTGATCGTGACTGCCTCTTTCCACGATCTCGCCATCCTGCAGGATAATAATTTCATCCGCTTCCTTGATCGTACTTAACCGGTGTGCAATAACGAGCGTGGTACGTCCGCGCATCAGGTTGTTGAGCGCTTCCTGTACGGATTTTTCCGATTCGGTATCGAGTGCCGAAGTGGCTTCATCGAGAATAAGAATGGAAGGATTTTTAAATACGGCGCGGGCGATGCTCAGGCGCTGACGCTGGCCGCCGGAGAGACGGATGCCGCGGTCACCGATGTTGGTCTGATAACCGTCTTCTGTTTGTTCGATGAACTCGTGCGCATTCGCTACTTTGGCAGCATAAATCACGTCTTCCATTTTTGCATCGGGTTGTCCGAGGGCAATGTTGTTGAAAATGGTATCGTTGAACAAGATGATCTCCTGCGTTACAAAACTCATGTGACTGCGCAGGGATTCCATCGTATAGTCTTTTACATTTTTTCCGTCGATGAGCACTTCGCCACCGGTGGCATCATAGAAGCGCGGAACCAGGTCTGCAATGGTGGATTTACCAACGCCGGAAGGGCCGACGAGGGCAATCGTTTTTCCTTTCTGTACCACCAGGTCAATTCCTTTCAACACGGTGCGGTCGGTATAACCAAAAGTGACATTGCGCAGTTCTATGCTTTCTTCAAAGGAAGTCAGCGGAACAGCACCCGGGCGATCTGCCACTTCCACCGGTTTATCGAGGATCTCGAGAATGCGTTCACCCGCAGCCTGTCCCATTTGTATATTGGAAAGAGCTACTACGATGGCCTTCGCCGGACGGATCACCTGCGAGAAGATGGCAATGAAGGCAATGAACGCACCTGCCTGCAGCCCGCCGCCGGGCGCCAGCACTAACCCGCCACCGTATACAAGGATGCAGGCTACAACAATAACGCCTGCCGCTTCGGAGAAGGCAGGAGCCAGTTCACGTTTACTGAACGAGGCAAGACTGGCCTTTCTGTAAAAATCATTCTCCTGTGAAAAACGACGCAGCACAAAGCCGGTAGCATTGAATGCACGGATGATGCGCATGCCCATCAATGTTTCATCGATGAGGGTGAGCAGGCGGCCGGCAGATGCCTGTACTTCTTTGGCTTCGCGTTTCAATTTTTTGGTAATGGCGGCAATGGCGACTGCCGATATGGGAATAATCAGCAGCGTGAACAGGGTCAGCTTTGCACTGATGGCAAAAAGGGCTACGAAGTAACCGATCATTACATAAGGTTCTTTGAACAACACTTCGATAGAACTGGCCGCGGCACCTTCGATACCATACACGTCGGTATTCAACCGCGAGATGAGATCACCCTTGTGTTCTTTGGTGAAGTAACCGAGATGAAGGCGATTGATTTTATCAAACAGGGCTTCTCTTAATCTTTTTACGAGCAGCGTACGCGCATTGATCATGCAACGTTGTGCCAGGTAACGGAAGATATTCGTAAGAATCACCGCCGCTACGATCATGCCTGCCAGGAAATATAAAGCATAGGCAGGATTGCTGGTCTTGAAGGAATAGACGAGGTAGTAAAAATAATCTTTGAAAAAAGAAGCGGAGAAATGGAAGTCAGGTGCTGTGGCATATTTCGCAGCATCTGCGGTGTTAACCGGATCAAATAAAAAGTTGAGCAAAGGGATGATCAGCGCAAACTGGAACACACTGAAAAATACGCCCAGTAAGGTAAATACGAAAAATGGCACGATAAACCGGCTGAATGGCCGGGCATATACTAACAGTCGGCGATATACTTTCATACTTCAGGTGGTGGCGTCTAACAAGGGTTTAATATAAGGTTCTGTAAATATTCAGGTACTCAGCGGCGGCTTTGTCCCAGCAAAACGATTCGCTGTGTTGCCGTATTGCGTTGTGCATGTTTTCATCCCTGTATTGCTGCATACCGGAGGTAAACACTTTCTGCATGTGTTGTGCAGTAAAATCACGGAAATAGAAAGCCAGATCCGAACCGATCTCCGGAAGAGCGGTGCGGTCGGAGAGGAATACGGGTTTACCGACAGACATGGCTTCTGCTACGGGCAATCCGAATCCTTCCGCAATCGATGGCAGCGCAAAAGCATAACAATTACGGTAGTACCATGATTTTTCGTACTCGGAAATATTACCCAGCAGGCGAAGATTGTTGTCCACTTTCAACTGCCGGGCAGACTGGTGTATAAACTGCATGTATTCAGGATCATCGGGGCGCCCCGCGATCAGCAATTCCATGTCCTGGTTTTGTTCCAGCAAAGGAAGTAATACATGGAAATTTTTCTTGCGGCAGATAACGCCCAATGAAAAGAGAAAAGGGCGTTCGGGTTTATAAGAGTTGCGCGACAGGCCAGGCATTTTCAAAGTATTGGTGCCATTGTGAATAACATACACCGGCTTGTTGCCTGTGTCGCAATGCGTTAATACATCCTTACGGCAGAATTCGGAGATGCAGACGATTACGTCCGCGCGGTTGATGTTCTGCTGCAGGTGACGCAAATGCTTGTCCCGCCTCGCCTCTGACTTTCCTTCATAAAGAAAATTAAGATCATGAATGCTGAGCACTACTTTGATCCTGCGGTTGCGTTGCGGTATATAAGACGAACTCTGGTAAGTGGAATGCCATATATGGAATCCTCTTGTAGAGGGCATGAAGAACTTCTGTAACGAGTTTTGGGAAATATGTCCTGCATGGTCATTGAGTGCCGGGCGTACGGATGAAGGAGCGAAGTAAGTGAGGTGCTCACTGTGTTCCAATTTCTTTTCGAGGTGCCTGCCAAGGTTTAAACAATAATGGTACAGACCCGTATCAGCATACTTCATGCGTTCGCAATCAAAAATGATATTCTTCATTTCAGAGCGTTTAGTAAAATCAAAGCCAATCGTGGTGGAAAAAAATGGTGTGGCAGGCAAAACTTCCATTTAGGAGCAAAAGTCATACCTGACTACTCTGATCACCGTGACAACGTGCTTTTAATTACCGTTGCACGAGGTAAACTTTATTTTTTGAGACGATAATTTTTGAAGTTTTCTAACTAAAGTGGCAAGATATATGCGTTCTTTTGCGAAGGCTTTGATCCAACTATAACTCCCTATATGGCTTCAATTATTCTTGATTGTGATCTGATGCGGTTCCCCCACTCAGGATTATATCATTATTGTCTTAACATTGGTCTGGCTGTAAACAAGCAGTTGGAAGCGGTAGGAAAAGAACCGATGAAAATGTACGTTCCTCCTGCTGAGAAAGATGCGTTCGGTGGTGGTAGTCATACGATTGTAGAAAAGAAATGGCATAAACTCTGGAAGCCTTTTCTGCATGGTTGCAAGGTGTGGCATGCACCTTTTCAATCAGGGCGCGTTATTCCAGACAAACGCAAGCATCCGGATACCAAAGTGGTGCTGACCATTCATGATCTCAATCCTTTGCACGAAGGCAAATCGCCGGAAGAGCAACGGCGCAGCATCTCCCATACACAATCACTGATTGACCGCAGCGACGCCATCGTATGTATATCGGAGTTTACGAAAGGGGATGTGTTAAAAAATTGCAAAGTAGGCAACAAGCCCCTATATGTGATACACAATGGTACCCACCGGGTAGAAAGTGATACCATTCCGTTCCAGCAGCCGCTGGTATCAAGACCTTTTTTATTTGGTATGGGTTATGTGAATACTAAAAAGAACTACCATTCGTTGCTGCCCCTGCTTCATCATAATCCGGAGCTTGAATTGGTAGTAGCCGGAAGATTGGATGAGCCTGATTATATCACTAAAATGCAGCAGCTCGCCAGTGATATGGGCGTATCCGATCGTTTACGCCTGACAGGCCCCGTATCGGAAGCGGATAAGGCCTGGTATTTGCGCAACTGTCTGGCATTCGTGCATCCGTCACTCGCCGAAGGTTTTGGTGCCCCGGTTGTAGAAGCCATGATTTTTGGCAAACCCCTTTTCCTGTCCAACCGCACTTCCCTGCCGGAGATCGGTGGCGATGTAGCCTTTTACTTTTCATCATTTGACGGCGAACACATGCAGCAGGTGTTTGCATCCGGCATGCAACGTTATCAGTCAACCGATCTGTCAGCCGCCTTGATCAAACGTGCTTCGCAATTTGATTGGGATAAAAATGCTGCTCAATATATTCAGGTATATCAATCATTATTATGAATTCAATACTGGAGCCTGTTGCGCTTACTCCGCAACGTGAATGGAATACATCACTCGTGTATGAAACGCCGCGCCGCAAATCGGAATTGTGTAAGGCGCGCGACTGGCATACTGAGTGGTTTAAACGTTGGGTGAAAGAACTCAACGAGCCCGCACGTTACCATCGCAAGCAATGGGAATTTGTGTATGTGATGCAGGCATTGTGGGAGAGGGGATGCATTGCGCAGGGAAAGAAAGGATTGGTATTTGCCGTAGGCACCGAGCCCGGTCCTTCGATCTTTGCCAATTACGGATGCGATATCCTGGCAACAGATATATTTCCCGAACAGGGCAAGGAGAAAGGTTGGGAAAATGGTGACCAATTGTGCTTCGGCGTAGAATCGCTGAATAAGCGCGGACTCACCGACGATGCCACATTGAATAAACATGTGTCTTATCGTGCCGTAGACATGAACAATATTCCGGAAGATCTGCGCGGTTTCGATTTCAACTGGTCGAGTTGTTCTTTCGAACACCTGGGCAGCATCGAACTCGGGCTGGCATTTTTAAAAAATCAACTAAAAACACTCAAGCGCGGCGGTTGGGCCGTACATACCACGGAATTTAATATTTCTTCCAACGATAAAACACTGGATACCGGCAGCACTGTTATCTTCCGCATGCGTGACCTGGAACAACTGGCGGAAGAATTGCGGAGAGAAGGTCACCTGGTGGAAGAATTCGATTATTCATTGGGAGGCCTGCCCGAAGATTATGCAGTGGATGTGTTTCCTCATAGCGAAGACGTGCATCTTAAGCTGCAATTGAATGAGTTTACGGTTACTTCCATCGGTATCATCATACAGAAAGGAGGAGGGAAAAGAAGGATATTTGGATGGTAGAGTAATAAGTTGTAAGTTTTAAGTTGTAAGGTATAAGGGGTAGGGTAATAAGTAATAAGTAGTAAGTAATAAGTAGTAAGTAATAAGTAAGATAGCCTTATTGACGATTCACGATTGACGATTGACGATTGTCGATTGACGATTGACGATTGTCGAATGCCGGCTGCTTCATTCACTATTCACCATTGACCATTCACTCTTTTCACTTTTGAATTTGAAATATGGGAATGCTCCACCGTTTTGATCTGCAAAGGATCGCCCGGGAATACAATCTTGATTTTTTATTTGAATCCGGCACCTTCCGCGGGGATGCGTTGGCTTATGCATTGTCTGCACCTTTCCGTAAAATGATATCGGTGGAGATTGTACCCGAACTCGCCGATGCCGCCCGCAGGCGTTTTGAACAGGAATCCCGCATCGAAATCCTCACGACCGATAGCCTTTCAGCACTCGAAGAAACATTGCCGCAAATCGAAGGAAACGGTGTCTTCTGGCTCGATGCACATTTCCCAGGGGCCGATGCCGGCCTTACCGCTTACGATGATTGCGACGAAGAAGAGTTACGGTTGCCGCTCATGAAGGAACTGCAGATCATCAAACGCCTTCGCCCCGGTAACAGCGACGTCATGATTCTCGATGATCTGCGTATTTATGAAGATGGACCTTTTGATAATGGGAACGTACCCGAGGACGCAAAACCGTCCGGAAGCAGGAGCCTGCAATTTGTATACGACCTTTTTGATGAGAGCCATGTCATCCTTAAATCCTACAAAGACGAAGGATATACCGTGTTGTTTCCCCGCCGCATATACCGGCGCCATCATTTTCGTTTGTCGCAATGGTTCGGCGCCAGCATACCGGAGGATTTTTATTACGCCTGATTATTCTCCTTTCAAATCAAGACGGATTTGCAATTCGTCGAATTGTTTGTTGTCGATAGCAGCCGGTGCATCGAGCATCACGTCGCGACCACTGTTGTTTTTAGGGAAGGCGATGAAGTCACGGATGCTTTCACTTCCGCCGAGGATCGAACACAAACGGTCGAATCCGAATGCGATACCTCCATGTGGCGGCGCACCGTATTCAAACGCTCCCAGCAGGAAGCCGAATTTGTGTTGCTGTTCTTCTTCATCCATACCCAGCGCGGCAAACATTTTTTCCTGCAGCTCACGTTGATAGATACGGATGGAGCCTCCGCCGATTTCATTTCCATTTAATACCATATCATAGGCATTGGCACGGATGCCCGCATACGGATGTTTGAGGTATTCAGCCGCATTCGGAATAGATGGATCATTGCTGATCATGGTATCGATATCCGAGGGCTTGGGCGAAGTAAACGGATGGTGACGGGCTACCCAGCGGTTGCCTTCTTCATCGTATTCAAACAGCGGGAAGTCGAGTACCCACAGTAATTTAAATTCATCGTCTTTGCGGAAGCCGAGGCGTTTGCCCAGTTCGAGGCGGAGTTCGCTGGTAGCTTTACGGGTACGCTCTTCGGCACCGGCGAGGATCAGTACCAGGTCGCCGGCTTTGGCACCGGTGGCTTCGGCGATGGCTTTCAGTTTTTCTTCACTGTAAAATTTATCTGCACTGCTTTTGAAACTACCATCAGCATTGCATTTGATGAATACAAGTCCTTTCATGCCGATCTGCGGACGTTTTACCCATTCGGTGAGTTCGTCGGTTTGCTTGCGTGTGTATTCGCTGCACCCGGGTGCTGCAATGGCGATCACGGTTTCTGCTTCATCGAATACTTTGAAGTCGGCGCCATTGATCAGCTCCGCAATATTTTTACGGCCGGGGAAAGTGTGCCCGGGAAATTTAAGGTTGCAGAGCTGCATACCGAAACGGATATCGGGTTTGTCGTTGCCGTATGTCCACATGGCTTCTTCCCATGTCATGCGCTGCACGGTTTCGGTGTAGTCGATATGCTTTACATCTTTGAAGATCGTTTTTACCAGTCCTTCAAACATGTTCAGGATGTCTTCCTGTTCTACGAAAGCCATTTCGCAGTCGATCTGTGTGAATTCGGGCTGGCGGTCGGCACGCAGGTCTTCATCACGGAAACATTTTACGATCTGGTAGTAACGGTCGTAGCCGCTTACCATCAGCAGTTGTTTGAATGTTTGCGGCGATTGCGGCAGTGCGTAGAATTGTCCGGGGTTCATGCGTGAAGGCACCACGAAGTCGCGGGCACCTTCCGGCGTTGATTTGATCAGGAAAGGCGTTTCGATGTCCATGAAGCCCTGGTTGTGCAGGTAGTTGCGGGCCGCACGGTTTACGGCATAACGCAGCTCGAGGTTCTTGCGCACGGCATTGCGGCGCAGGTCGAGGTAGCGGTATTTCATCCGTAAATCATCGCCGCCATCGGTATCGTCCTGGATGGTGAACGGCGGAACGGCGGATTTATTAAGAATGGTAAAATTGCTTACCAGTATTTCGATGTCACCGGTTGGAATGTTGGGGTTCTTGTTGGTACGTTCTGAAACTGCACCCGATACCTGGATCACGAACTCGCGGCCGAGTGGCTGGCTTTCGAGTTCTTTATTAAGTTCTTCACCAAAAAGAAGCTGGGTAATGCCGTAGCGATCGCGAAGGTCCACAAAAGTGATGCTGCCGAATTTGCGGACGGTCTGCACCCATCCTGCGAGTGTTACGGTTTGTCCTGCATGGGAAAGTCTGAGTTCTCCGTTGGTATGCGTTCTGTACATATAAATCGTGACTAAAATGGTTGTCGATGAAAGGTTAGGCACAAATCCGGCAGCAGGGGTAAAAAGCCTGCCACTGCTGGTTTCGCCGCGCGCAAAGATAGGAAAACCGGCCGACCTTGCGGCTGCATTGGCCGGGAGGCGTTCACATAGTATCTTTGCCCCGACCATGTCCTTACGACTTGTTGCTTTTCTATCGCTGCTATTGACTGCCTGCCAGGTAAGTTCTCCTGTGGGAACCTATCGTTCCCGCCGTCCGGGCAATGGTTCCCTGGTGCTGGACAGTGCGCATAAGTTTTACCTGAATTATACGCCGGGAAATCAGGGATTGATTTTCAACAACGATACCTTGCGCAGGGTGTTTGCAACATCCGGCACCTGGACGGCCAAGGGACGCGATATCTTTCTGCAAAGCGAACCGGTGGCGCCGCTGCCACGCTTCGAGGACTCGCTGGGTATGTTTACCAACATTTCTTCTTTTACGTTTGTAGATTCTGCCGGAGAGCCGGTGCCTGTGCGGCATATTGTATTTTACCCGGATAAATTAAAACCGCATTATGGCAACAGCCTGTTTTTCTTCGCGCAGGACTTTGCTGCCACCGACACGTTGACTTTCTTTTTCAATGGATATCCGCCTTTCCGTTATCCCGGCGACGTACGGTATATCCGCGCCGACAATATGCAAAAGATCACGCTCTATCCCGAGCAACGACCGGGTCTATTTCAGCAACACCGGGTGAAGGTTAGAGGGACGAAGGTTAAGTTGGGGAAAGGCTGGAAGTTAATTAGACAATTTGAAGAGTTGAAAATTAGGTAACGGGATTGGAAAATTGATTTTCAAATTTTCAAACTATCTAATTGTCTCATTGTCTCTCCAGGATTCTCCTGAACCGATTCACATCCACCACCGGATCGATAGCGGCTGTATTGCCACCGATATATTGGGCTAACTGGTGTGCGAAGTAGGGAGCGAGGGAGCAGCCTTTGGTGCCCATGCCATTCAGTATGCCAACGGATGGATGAAGCGGATGAAAGCCCACAAACGGTCGCCGCTCCAGGGTAGCCGGACGCAAACCTGCACGGTGGTCAACAATGTTGAAAGGTACTTTCAGCAATTGTCTCAGCAGATTTTTACCGTTTTCAAGAAAAGAAGGGGTTGGTTGCTCATCGGCAAATTCCCAATGATTGCTGGAACCAAACCAGAATAATCCCGGTTCCGACAATGGCACCAGCAGCATGCTTTTTTTATAGGTGTGGTCCTGCGGCAATTCGGGAATTTCTACGATCAATGCTTCTCCTTTGTTACGCGAGAAAGGCAATGCCTGGAAAAATGGATTATGCATGCCCGCAGGTCCGTCACAGAAAATGATTTGTCTTGCATGAATGCCATCATACTTTATCTCATCCGGTTCAACCTGTAAAGCGTTTATGTCGAACGAAGTTTCCTGCAAACGGTTCTGTTGCTTCAGCTCAGCACGCCAGGCCGGCAATAACCGATCAAGATATGCGGCGTAGGCCGGGCCGATCAATCCCGCGCCAAATTCATAATTGAACCAATTGGCAAAATGCGTTTCGTCGTCAACGCGATGAATGTATTCGTTGCCCTCGGTTAATTTTTGTAAAAAGCTTTCCCGCATAAAGGGATTGGGAAAGAGATCGACGACATCTTTGCGGGAGATGGCTTGTATGCCAAGTTGCGCACCGAAATCAGTATAAGCTTTATTGGCAAACGGAAATAATTCTTTCACCATCCATGCCGTAACCATGCGTCGTCCTGTAACAGGATTGATCAATCCCGCCGCCACTCTCGAAGGACTGGAAGCGCGTTCTTCATCGATCACGATCACTTCTTTTCCCTGCGCCAGCAGGTACCACGACAAAAAACTGCCGCAGATTCCCTGACCGATGATAAGAACGTCCGTTTGCATTTAAAAGGCAAGATAATTCAAAATTCAAAAGTCAAAATTCAAAAAAAGGAAAATCGTGAATCAAGCATTTATTTATTCTCTTTGTTACCTTATTGCCTACTCTCTCTTTTGAATTAAAAAGGGCCCGCATTGCTGCGAACCCTTTATCAAATCTTCAAATTTTCAAATCATCAAATTAATTCCCTACCTGCACTCTCACTCCTTCACTGTGTGCGGTGAACTCCGGCGCATACATACACTGGATCTGTGTAATGCCATTGCTGAAGTTGCCGTTCTGTGCTACGAACAAAGGATACTCAAATACGTACGTGCCTTTGCCGAGGAAGTTGAAGAAGAAATGTGTGGCAGCATCGCGGGTACTTTCGTAATAGCCAAGACCTCCCTGCCATTTGTAGCCGCTCAATACATTTACGGGTTCAAAACCGGAGGCGCGCATGTCTTTCATATGCACATATTCCATATCGCGGTCAACACGCAATTCAATACGGACTTTAAGTTTATCGCCTACTTTCAAGGCGTCGCCTTCGCGCACCGGTGTAAGCACAGGACCTTTGTCTGTGTTGCGTTCAACAAATAATTGCTTGTTCAGTTGAAGCGGCGTAGCGGCAGAAGTGATCTTGTCGAGGTCTTCGAAATACTGCCAGTATACGGAACCCCAGCTGCTTGTCTTCGCATTGGCAACCGTTACATCGATATTGCCCATCTCGGGACGGACAGACAATCCTTCGATCTCGCGGCGGAAATAACCGGTGCCCGCCTGAACATCTTCGGTAGAAGGAGCAATGGTTGTCCGGCCGAGTTTGATCTGTACGGAAGGTGTTTCCGCCAGCCAGTTGGTGCCACGCAACAACAATGCATAACAGGCTTCTGCGGTGGCTTTGGTCGATTCCCAACTGTTGGTTTGTTTATTGCGGAGCAGCCAGGTGCGGAGTTCATCTACGGTCGCCGTATCTTTTCCTGCTTCGCTGAATGCTTCGATCAGCAAGGCCTGACGTTCAATCGGCGCTTCGTACCACCACCAGCCGCGGCGCTGATCTTTCCAGTATCTGCCGAGCTCTTCGTTGACGATAGATGTTTCTTTCAATGAACGCAGGATGGCGGCCGGTGTTTTTGTATCGTTGGTACGATGCAGTGCCAGCGCTATCATTCCCTGGCGATATTTGTCCATGCCGGTCCAGGTAGCGATCGTACGGCTACGGAAGTAGTCATAAGCCTTACGTGCTTCGGTTAGGATCGGATTGGCCGGGAAGAAGCTGCGCATATACAGGTATTGTACCTGCATATGACCGGGAACATATCTGGTCAGGTCTGTTTTAAAACGGATCAGTTCATCGTAATCGGCTTTGATCTTGCGATCGAGGTAGTCGAGAGAGCGCTGTGCCATTGCGTTGAGCTGATCTTTCTGCTCTCCTGTCACTGCATTTAATTTCAGCAGATGCGCAATGCCGGTTACGATATACTGTGTCATGTAACGATCATCGGGTCCGCCTTTGAACCACACAAAACCGCCGTTGGAGCTTTGCAGTTCACTCAATTTCTGATAAGCTTTCTGCAATTCACTGCTCATGCGTACCATGTCGAACAGCAGCGCGATGTTTTTCTTCTGCTCTGCTTCGGTACGCGCTTGCAATACCCAGGGTGTTTCGCTGAGTAACACAGCTTTGAGGTCTTCATTTTTCTGCAGGTTGCTGAGCAGGGCAGCCGTGTCTTTTATTTTCCATTGTTCAAAAACCTGGCGGATGCGTGGTGATGAGCCAACAATATTATTCGCCAATGAATTAGCATAGTAGCGGTTCCATGTTTGTTCTGCGCATTCGTAGGGATATTCCATCAGGTAAGGCAATGCCTGCACGGCATACCAGGCAGGATTGCTGCTGTATTCAACAGTGATGCGCTGATGTTGCAATGTTTCGCTGTTACCACTTTTCAAAAGCTTATCGAACTTGAAATTTTTGGTACCATTGCCTTTAACCCAAATGGGTAATGACTCTGTCACCAGCATGCGGTTGGTCAGTACAGGCAGGCTGTTTTCTTCACCATCGCTCTGGTTGCCTGCGCGCACGATCACACGCCAGATAACGGGACGTGCAAACTGGAACGGCACTTCAACGGGGAACTTCAACGATTCGCTGCCTTCGGCGTCAACCGTGAAATACTGATCGGCCACCATGCTCTTGAACTGACCATCTACCGGTTCGTTGGTAGCGGCATCGAAGAGACGGAACTCGGCGGTGCCGGTTATTTCTTTATCCGTCATGTTGACCACCTTGGCGCTGAATTCCAGTTTATCGCCTTCACGCAGGAAGCGAACCGGATTCGGCTGCACCATGATGTCTTTTTGTGTAATGAGTTCACGAGAACTGTAACCAAAGGCCAGTTCCTGCGTATGACTCAAGGTTTGCAATTTCCAACGCGTGAGTGCTTCGGGCATGGTGAAGCTGAAGGTTATATTGCCATCCTTATCTGTTTTCAGATCGGCCAGGAAGAAAGCTGTTTCCTGCAAGTTGCGGCGTATCTGTACTTCGGCCGGCGGCTGTTGTTCTTGTTTTTCTTCATCTTTCGCTTTTCCTCCCGACGTAGTAAATGCGAAGGCCATGGTATCAGCATTGCCGGCTTGTTCGGCAACCACCAATCCGTTCATATCCACCGCACTCGGCGCCGCCATCACTTCCTTGCGCGCCCTCATGTACACACGGTTGTTGAACAGGTTGATCGATACCAGGTAATCGTATTGCTTGCGCAGGTAGATCTGGCGTCCGTAATCGCGGTAACGGAAGCGGGAATTGCCGGCATCGAAGTTTTCATGGCTTTGCCATGCACCCTGCGAGCCGATGGAGGGCCACAGTGATGGTGTACTCCATGAATGTGGCATAAACTGATCGAGCGATGCATCATACATCGAGGCGAGCATTTCTGCAGCTACCTGTTCACCTTTGTGTCCTTTGATTTTCACTTTCCATTGTTCCTGGCTGCCGGGTAATGTTTTATCGCGGTAAGTGATGTATTCTGTTTCCAGTGTTTTATTATCCCATGGCACATAGATGGTTTCCTGGTGCTGGAATACACGGTTGTTTTTTACAAATACATAAGATGCGCTGATACCACCGCGGTCGGCTTCCGTTACGGGGAACAGCAATTCCCTTTTTTCGTTATTCAAACGGAAGAAAGAGTAGGTTTCTTTTTGCTGACCGGCTTTGAGTACGGTCTGGATTACATTTACTTCACCGGCAGAAGTACCGATTTTCAATTGTGCGGTCTCGCCTGGTTCGGTTCTCTTTGTTCCGTCTACCCACAGGTAATCAGTACCGGGAATAGTTTTGGCTTTCGGATCGTAAAGACGGATATATTTTTTGTCTTTTACTTCCGCGCCTTTTTTGTCGTAGGTTACTACTTCCACTACATAGAAGCCGGGTTGGAATTTGGCGTCTTTCAATATCCAACTGCCGTTGGCTTTGGTAGAATCTGTTTTTTCCCAAACAACACCGGCTGTTGCCCATTGTGCCTGGTCGGTTTCGTTGTTGTATTCATCGTTGGGGAATGTCTGCACATAAGCAGCCTGGCTCAACACGAATTGTGTCGGGCGGTCCCACAGGCGGGGACGGATCAGGCGTTTTTCTTCCTGGAGACGGCTGATCTTTACGCGCACGGTTGTTTGCTCAAATGTGCCGGCGGTATTTTTGGTAAGTACAAAAAGATTCTTCAGGCTGTCGGCTGGCAGCGTTTCCGGAATGCGGCTTTCGATCCAGATGGATTTATAACCTACGGAAACAGATTCTTCACCACTGCGCGTTTCGCCATTGATATCGGTTACATCGGCGGTTACCGTGTACGTAAATAAGGGTTCAAGTTTTTTATCGATCGTTTTATCGGCGATCGCTTTGAAGCGGATCACAAAATTGCCTTGCGCATCCGTAGTCGTTTCTCCATGTGCGATCTCCTGCGATCTTGTCGGCGGGAACCACCAGCGGCTGAACAGCCAGGGATAAGGGAAACGGGGCTGGCGTACCACACGGTAACTTACCTGCGCGCCATCCACGGCATTGCCCGCATAGGCTTTGGCAATACCTTTTACGACAATCTCGTCGTCGATGGTATAAGTACCTTTCAAGGTGTCGTAGGTTACTTCAAATTTCGGACGTTTATAATCTTCCACATTGAAGCTGGCCGATCCTTCTGTATTGGCCATCTCCAGGGTGAACGCTCCATTAAGACCGGTTGATGGCAATGTAAAGCGGCCGGAGAAAGAGCCAAAGGCAGAGGTTTCCACCTTCATGGAATCTACGATCTGATCGTTCACATCTTTCAGGTAGACCTGCGTTTTGTATTGCGTAAGAATAGCGGGTTTCGTTTCTCCTTTTTTACGGATCGTACCGATGCCTTTGAAATAAATGATCTGTCCGGGGCGATAAATACTGCGGTCGGTGAATAAAAATACCGAGCGTACAAAGTCTTTTTCCAATTCATCATCTCCCGACCGGTAATAGAAATACCGGTTCACCTCATTTTCCATGAACAACCGGTCTTGTTGGTAAGTAACCTCGAGGCGGAACGAATAGTTGGAGTACCGGCTGTCGTTGACCTTGCCGGTAGCGGAGTCGAGTTTGACGAAACCGTTTTTATCAGCCGTATATAATTTGCCTTTGGTAGAGATATATTTTGCCTGCTGGTAATCGTATTTCTTTTCCCATACCTGCACTTTGGCGCCGGCAAGTGCGGCACCTTTGTCGCGGTCCAGTACAAACAGATCATTGTCGTTGAGGATGTAGCTGATACCGGAAACATAGAAGAGGTGGGAGGCAATGGGATGCGAACGTTGCAGCGGATCTTTGCCTGCAGCAGCGATCAGGTAATATTCTCCGACCGGAAGGCCGTCAACCTTTATTTCAACCGTATTGCTTTGCAGGTCGCCGGACTGCGGCAGGTCCTGCTCCCAGGTGCGTACGGTTTCTGCTTTTAATATAAGCGGCCAGTATTGTGCGTCGGCTTTTCCTTCGAGTTGCTGACGAAGCGCAGGAGTGGATTTCACCAGTTTGAGATAAAGTTTTCCTACGTTTTTATATGTGATCAGCGAACGGAAAGCCTGACCGGGAAGGTTGACATTTTCCAGGCGGAAGTTAAGTTCTTCTTCTTCCAGTTGACGAAGCAGGTTGGCAGCGTTTACTTTTCCTTCGGATGAATCTTTTTGTGCAACCAATTGACGGCAGATGTCGCGCGCCTTCACCAGGTCCATGCGATGGGTGCTATCACCATAAGCCTTGTATTGTTGTCCCTGTTGCTGATAAAAAACGGCTGTCAGGTACCATGCCTGCGATGCGGCTGGTGTCTGGTTGTACTGATGAGCAAGATGGTTGATAGAATTAAAATAAAGTTGTTCCTTATCCGGATGGGTGGACCGGCCGTACACATATTGTATCCGTCTGATATCGGCATCGATAAGTGCGTCGGGTTTGGCATCGTTGATATGGAAAGCAAGTAATTGCTGATAAATCAGCAGGGAAAGGTAACCTGGTGAGGTGGTGTCCTGCGTACCGAAGCGGCGGTGAATAAAATCTGCCGCGGGATCGAACGCTGAAGCGAGATCCATTTCAAAGGCATAAGTGGGACGGTTGCTTTCGTAATCGGCTGCCTGCAAGTAATCGAGTGCGCGATGGACCAGCAGATCGTACAAGGTGGGACGCAGATGACGCACATTGCCTTTGTTGATGATGGCATCGTAAGGCGCCAGTACGGTTTGCTGTAAAACTTTAGCGTTGGCGATGGATTGGCGGTAATGATAAATGATCCGTGTATAAAGATCACCGCTGGTCCAGGTGGCCACATCTTCTTTATTAAAATCGGTGGTTTCAGTACGGTTTCTCAGCTCCCAGCGATGTTCGTCGTAATAACCCTGGTAAACGCCGGCAAGCAGGCTGTGCAGAATGGACTGAACGGCCGGGCTTTTTCCCGCTAATTCCTTTTCCAATTCTTTGATGGCCTGTGCTGCATTGTCTTCCCGCGTTTCGTCCTGTACATTTACGCGGTATACCAGCGCCTTGATGATCTGGGCTTCCTGTTTGTCGCGGACGGCCAGAACGTAGATCTTTTCCACTTCTTCAAGGGCTGACTTTGGCAGTCCCTTTCGGATAAAATCATCTACTTTTTTCCATTCCGGGTCGTAGTTCTTGATTGTCTGGCCTGATGCATTCATGGCAAAAAGGATATGGAGGAGAAGAGGGAGACAAAAAAAGCTGAATTTCTTCATGGTTTGAATCATTGAATTACTTACAAGGTAAGAAACTTGTGCAGGGTAAAGATGCGCGGCGGACCGTTTTTTCATAAACGTGCCAATTTTAATTAAGCGCAGAATCCCTTTGGCAGGGACAGTTGCAGGGAGTGAAGCGTTGCATAGACGGTATAAAAAATAAAAGGTTTAATGGCATAAAAAACTTTATTTATTCTTAACGAAAAGCGTTAACAATTTTTCAGGTAAAAGATTATCAGCGCGCACTTTTTCCTGCTTGTTAAAAGGAAATAACAATTGTTGAAATGCAATACAGGTAAGGCTTTTAAAGAAATTATCTTTTTAAAAAATTGCTTTAACTTTTTCTTGCGGCCTTTTAAGATTCGATGGCATTTGCTTTGGAATTTATTGTTCGAACACCATTGTTCAAAACAATAAAAACGAAAAGTCATGAGAACAATTTTTACACTTGCAGCTTTCCTGATGATGAGCATTACCAGTTTCGCTACAGATGCCCGCAACAAAAGTATGCTCACGGTAAAATCGACAGGTAATGAAGACATCCGTGTGGTACTTGACGGCAAACGTTTTGAACCTAACGGCAGCGCTATCAGCATCACCAACCTTGAAGCCGGTAACCATACCATCAAGGTGTACCGCCAGCAAAACGGAGGCTTCTTCTCTATCGTTGGCAAACGCTATGCCGTGGTATACAGTACGAGCATCAATATCCGTAACAAGACCCACGTGATGATCAGCATCGACCGCAACGGCCGCACAAGCGTACAGGAAACACGTATGAACAACGGCCGTGGTAATAACAACTGGTCCGATGGCCGCGATTACCAATACGATCGTGATGGCTCATGGGGCGACTATGATAACAACGAAGCGTATGGTCCTGCAATGAGCAACCGCGATTTCGACCGTGTTATTGCATCCATCAGTAAGGAGTGGAGAGAAACCAATAAAATGAAGTCTGCCGTACAGGTGGTAAAAGCAAACCGCCTCAGTGCCAGCCAGGTTTCAGAGTTGGTAGACCTCTTCGGTATCGAAAGTAATAAACTGGAACTGGCGAAAGTGGCTTATGCCAACACCGTAGACAAACACAACTACTACCTGGTGTCAAGTCAACTCAGCTACAGCAGTAAAACGGAACTTGACCGGTTTATCCGCCGGAAGTAACGAATAAAAGAAAAGCTGGTCTTATGACCAGCTTTTCTTTTATTAATTCCGAAGTTAGTTCGTCAATGGTCAATTGTGAATCGTCAATATTTATTAACCTCTATTCACGATTGACCATTCACCATTCACGTCTTTACTTGTTTAAAACCTCCGCCATTTTCTTCCCAATATCAGCAGGGCTATTCACTACATGAATACCACATTCGCTCATGATCTTCATTTTTGCTTCTGCAGTATCATCAGCACCACCTACGATGGCACCGGCGTGGCCCATACGACGGCCGGGAGGCGCAGTTTGTCCGGCGATGAAACCTACAACCGGTTTTCTGTTACCGTCAGCTTTGATCCAATTGGCCGCTTCGGCTTCCATGCCACCACCAATTTCGCCGATCATTACGATGGCGTCGGTTTCAGGATCGTTCATCAACAGTTCAACCGCCTCTTTGGTAGGCGTACCGATGATAGGGTCGCCACCGATACCGATAGCGGTAGAGATACCCAGACCAGCTTTGGCAACCTGATCGGCCGCTTCGTAAGTAAGGGTACCGGATTTGGAAACGATACCAATGCGGCCGGTTTTGAATACGAAACCAGGCATGATACCTACTTTACATTCACCGGCAGTGATCACGCCAGGGCAGTTGGGGCCAATCAGGCGTGTTTTTGTGCTCTGCAGGAAACTTTTCACACGTACCATGTCCTGTACAGGAATGCCTTCGGTGATACAAACCACCAGGCCAACACCTGCGTCGGCGGCTTCCATGATAGCGTCGGCAGCAAATGCCGGGGGAACGAAGATGATGCTTACATCAGCACCGGTAGCTTTCACGCAATCCGCTACGGTATTGAACACCGGACGGTCCAGGTGTGTAGTGCCACCTTTGTTGGGGGTAACACCGCCTACCACGTTGGTGCCGTATTCGATCATCTGGGTAGCATGGAAAGTGCCTTCAGTGCCGGTAAAACCCTGCACCAGTATCTTCGAACTCTTGTTTACAAGTACGCTCATGGCGAAATAGTATTTGGGTGAAAAAGTGGGGCAAAAGTACGGGAAAATGTGGTAAAATAATGGCCCCGTAAAGCGAAGAATAGAAGGCTATTCTGCGGGTTTCTCCCGTATTTCATCCGGCAGTTTGCCGGTTTCCTCCAGCATCCGCATTTCCTTGGCATCTTTGAGGAACTCGGAAGCGAAAATGAACTCGTTGAGCCGCTCATTTTTACTGAAGATTATTTCTTTGTTACTTCCTTCCCATTCTTTATTTCCCTGGTGCATGTAAAGAATGTAGTCACCTATCTCCATCAGGCTGTTCATGTCGTGGGTATTGACGACCGTGGTAATATTGTATTCCTTGGTGATTTCCTGGATGAGTTTGTCGATGACCATGGAAGTAAGCGGATCAAGGCCCGAGTTGGGCTCGTCGCAGAAGAGGTATTTCGGATTGAGTACGATGGCACGGGCAAGCGCTACACGCTTTTTCATACCACCGCTGAGCTCGGCTGGGAATTTTTTATTGGCATCCTTCAGGTTCACGCGATCCAGCACTTCATTGGCGCGCTTGAGCTTGGTTGCATGCGAGTCGTTGGTGAACATATCCAGCGGAAACATTACATTCTGCTGTACGGTCTGGCTGTCGAAAAGTGCAGACCCCTGAAACAGCATGCCGATTTCTTTGCGGATCTCTTTTTTCTCATCGAGATTCAACGAAAAGAAATCCTTTCCGTCGTATAACACCTGGCCGCCATCGGGTTCGAACAAACCTACCATACATTTCATCAATACGGTTTTGCCGCTACCGCTCGAGCCGATGATCAGGTTGCACTGACCAGCTTTCATGGTGGCGCTTACATCTTTGATGACGGGCTTGTCGCCAAAACTTTTCTGTATGTTTTTCAGTTCGATCATATCGGTAAGGCACGCTTACAGGAGCAATGCGGAGAGTACATAGTCGGCAATAAGCAGCAATACGCAACTCACTACCACGGCCTTGGTACTCGACCGGCCGATCTCCAGCGCACCGCCTTTTACATAATATCCGTAAAACGCGGGTATGCTGCAGATGATAAAGGCAAATACAAAACTTTTAGCTAACGCGAAAAATACGTTGTAGGCTTTGAAACCGTCAAGCAGGCCGCGATCATAGGTTTCTCCGGAGAGAATACCTGCCGCAACGCCGGCCAGGCGACCGCCCCAGATGCCCAGCGTCATGGAAATAATGATCAGCAAAGGGATCATCAATACACCTGCCACTATCTTGGGAGCTATGAGGTAGGCTTTGGTGTTGATGCCCATGATCTCGAGTGCGTCGATCTGTTCGCTTACGCGCATGTTGCCCAATTCACTTGCGATCTTACTGCCGATTACACCGGCGAGTACGATACAGGTAAGGGTAGGGGCAAATTCGAGAATTACCGTATCACGCACAATCTGCGCAATGATGGTTTTCGGGAGCAACGGACTTACCAGTTGATAAGCCGTCTGGATCGTACTCACCGCACCGATAAACACGGAAATGATGGTGACGATACCCAGCGAACCGATGCCGATATCATTGCATTGATGCATGAATTCTTTCCAATACATCTTTCCATTTTCCGGGCGTGCGAACATACCGCGGAACATCAGAAAATACCGGCCTATGTTAGTGAAGAGATTCAGGGTCTGGTTTTTTATTTAATTCAAAAGTCAAATTCGTGAATCGTGAATCGTCAATGGTGAATCGTCAATGGTGAATGGGTCGCCTCGGTTTGTACATACATGAGCCAAAGTGACGGGTTTGCTATCACCCCTGTAAAGGCTGTTTTACTTATAACTTATTACTTAAAACTTATGCCCGAAGTATCGGGCGGCTGTTTTACTGTCACCTTATGCCCCATGCCTTAGACCTTCTACCTCTCATTACATATCCTTACTCACTTTCTTAAACTTCTTCCACCACTTTGATTTTTTTACTTCCTCGTCGGTGGAAAAGTGTTTGCATTTGATCTGCGCATCGGCTACGGCTATCAGCGCCATGTTCACGATATTGTGCACAGAACTACCAAGTTGCAAAACGTGTACCGGTTTCTTGAGACCCAGCAGAATGGGACCAATAGCATCGGCGGCGCCTATTTCCTTCAGAATATTGTAGGTAATATTCCCCGCGGCCAGGTTGGGGAAGATCAAAGTGTTGACATCTTTGTCCACCAGTTCGCTGAACGGGTAGTTTTCCTTGAGCAGTTCTTTGTTAAATGCGAGGTTGGCCTGCATTTCACCATCCACCAGCAGTGAGGGCATGCGTTCTTTTACGATCTCGCGCGCCTTCGCTACCAATCGGGCTTCCGGAGAATTGCTGCTGCCAAAGTTGGAATAACTAAGTAAGGCAATGCGCGGAATGATGTTGAAGTTGCGGACAGCTTTCGCCGTAAGCAGGATGATTTCGGCCAGTTCCTGTGCGGTAGGGTTGAAATTAACCGTGGTATCGGCAAGGAACATCGGCCCTTTTTTGGTCATCATCAGGTACATGCCTGCGATCTTGTCCACTCCCTCTTCGGTGCCGATAATCTGCAAAGCCGGACGGATAGTATCGGGATAGTTTTTGGTAAGCCCGGAAATCATGCAATCGGCATCACCGAATTCCACCATCATACAACCGAAGTGGTTGCGGTCTTTCATCACCTTGCGTGCTTCATAGGCGTTGTACCCTTTGCGGCCGCGCTTCTGGAAAAATAGTTCGCCGTATTGGTTGCGTTTCTCCTCCATTTCATCCGAACGCGGATCGAAGACCGGCATATCGGCGATATCGATATTGGCGGAGTCGGCAATTGCTTTGATGCGGTTGTATTCACCCAGCAGGATCGGATACCCGATGCCCTCGTCGTAGATGGTTTGAGCCGCTTTGAGAATCTTGATATTGTCGGCTTCGGCAAACACGATACGCTTGGGATCGCGGCGGGCGCGGTTACCGATCACACGCAATACGTGGTTGTCGATACCGAGGCGTTTGTTGAGTTGCTCTGCGTAGCCATCCCAATCGACGATAGCATGTTGTGCCACTCCGCTTTCCATGGCGGCGCGGGCCACTGCTGGTGCAACGGTTGCGAGCAGGCGTGGATCGAGCGGTTTGGGAATAATATAGTTGGGGCCGAATACAATGGCTTTTTCATTGTAGGCCATGTTCACGATATCGGGAACGGGCGTTTTGGCGAGCTCGGCCAGCGCTTTGACGGCGGCCAGTTTCATTTCCTCATTGATCTGACGGGCGCGCACGTCGAGTGCACCGCGGAAGATATAAGGGAAACCGAGTACGTTGTTTACCTGGTTGGGGTAGTCGCTGCGGCCGGTAGCCATGATCACGTCTTTGCGCACATCCGTGGCATCTTCCCAGCTGATCTCGGGGTCCGGGTTGGCCATGGCAAATACGATCGGATTTTTCGCCATGTTTTTCACCATGTCCTTGCTTACGGTATTACCGGCACTCAGTCCGATGAATACGTCGGCACCTTTCATGGCTTCGTCGAGCGTCATTTCTCCTTTGGCATTGGCAAAAGGTTGTTTAAACTCGTCCAGGTCCTGGCGGTTTTTATGCAGCACACCTTTGCGGTCAAACATCATGAAGTTTTCCGGCCTGGCACCCAGGGCAACATAAAGCAGTACGCAGGCCATGGCGGCAGCGCCGGCACCATTCACCACGATCCTGATCTTTTCGATCTTTTTCTTTTGAATTTCCAGGGCGTTGAGCAACGCGGCGGCACTGATGATGGCCGTTCCGTGCTGATCGTCGTGCATTACCGGAATATCCATTTGTTTCTTCAGTTCACGTTCGATGTAGAAACATTCCGGCGCTTTGATGTCTTCGAGGTTGATGCCACCGAAAGTCGGTTGCAATGCCTTTACGATCTGTACGAATTTCTCGGGGTCTTTTTCATCGATCTCGATATCGAACACGTCGATGTCGGCAAATATTTTGAAGAGTACACCTTTTCCCTCCATCACGGGTTTACCGGCTTCGGGGCCGATGTCGCCGAGACCGAGCACTGCGGTGCCATTGCTGATAACGGCTACCAGGTTGCCCTTGGCGGTGTATTTGTAAACGTTCTCTTTGTTGGCGGCAATTTCCAGGCAGGGCACGGCCACACCGGGAGAGTAAGCCAGCGACAGGTCGCGCTGGGTTTTAGCTTCTTTGGTTGGGATCACCTCTATTTTCCCAGGCCTTCCTTTCGCGTGATATTCCAGGGCCTGCTGTCTGCGAAGTTCATCTTTGGTCATAAAAGTAGTTTATTGGCAATCGTTCGTTAGTAAAAGCGGGGTGCAAGGTAGTTATAAAATAACTAACCGCCGGCGCGCCGGTTTACTGGTCAAATTCAACGCTGCTTCCGAGCCAGGCCATCATGCCCATGCCGATCTCAATAGCGCTTTCGTCGATATTGAAAGTGGGCGTGTGTACACCGGCTGTGATGCCTTTTTCCTGGTTCATCACCCCGAGACGGTAGAAACAACCGGGGATGAGTTGGGAATAATAACCGAAGTCTTCGGCCCCCATGCGTTTTTCCGTTTCCTCCACTTTGTCTTCCCCTGCAAATTCCATGGCTTTCTGCCGCGCCAGCTCATTCAGTTGTTCATTGTTATATACGCAGGGATACCCCACGTCGATGAGCAGGTCCAGTTCACCACCCATTCCTTCTACAACACCATGTGCTACACTGCGGATCAGTTCGTGTGCTTTAAAGCGCCAGGTTTCGTCCATCGCGCGGAAAGTGCCTTTCAGCTTCACTTCATTGGGTACCACGTTGGTGGTGGTGCCTCCATTAAAAGCGGTGATGGATAAAACGGTAGGATTATGCGGATCGTTGCGGCGGCTGACAACCTGTTGCAGTGCCACCACCAGGTGCGAGGCGATCAGGATCGGATCGACACACAGGTGTGGGGCCGCGGCATGTCCGCCTTTTCCTTTAACGGTAATATACAATTCATCGGCGCTGGCCATCACTTTGCCGCCGCGGAAACTCAATCTTCCCACCGGCAGGCCGGGATGTACGTGTAATCCGAAGATGGCGGAAGGAACGGGATTTTCCAATGCGTTCTCCTTGATCAGCAGACTGGCGCCGCCGGGATTTTTTTCTTCGCCGGGTTGGAAAATGAGTTTCACGGTTCCTTCCCATTCATCGCGCAGTGAGTGCAGGATCTTGGCAGCGCCAAGCAGGCAGGTAGTGTGCACGTCATGGCCGCAGGCGTGCATCACTCCATCATTTAAGGAGCGGTAAGGCACATCGTTTTCTTCCTGGATCGGGAGCGCGTCCATATCGGCACGCAGCGCAATCACCCGGCTGCCCGGATTGCGGCCTTCGAGCAGGCCGATGACGCCGGTCTCCGCCTTCACTTCGAACGGGATGCCCAGTTCGCGCAGTTTGGATTGTACAAAAGCGGATGTTTCGTATTCCTGGTAACTTAATTCAGGGTGAGCATGCAGATGGTGCCGGACGGCAATAAACTCAGGCGCATAGGCCGCCGCCAGTTCCTTGATTTTCGCGATCATGACGCAAAAATAGCTGATAATCCGGTAACAGGGAGGAACTAGTATTCAGCGTCGTCAAACGTTTTTTCGGGCTTCACTTCTACCACATCGTTCATAATAAATACGCCTTTGGGAAAATATTCCAGCAGTTTCTTGCGGTAGTCTTCCGCTTCTTTACGGTCTTTGAAGTTGCCGGCCTTCACGCGGTAGTACGGAGACTGATGCCACATGTAGGTCTTCATATCGGGGAAATAAGTATAGACTTTTGTTTTGGCAGCAATGGCCTCATCGCGGCTGTTGGTGCTGATCACGAGCAGGCGGAACCCTTTGGCCGTGCGGCGGGAATCGCGGGTGGTATATTCATTGATCTGCGCCTGCTTTTTTACCAGCAGATCGATACGCGGGTCTTTGTGTATGACTACGGTATTGCTGTCGGACGCGATTTCCGTTTGTGCCTGTGCGGCAAAACAGGTAAGCAGCAGGAGGAAACAACCAATGATGACTTTTTTCATAGTTCGTTTTTAGGCAAATTTCTTACCAGTTTTTGCGGATCAATATCCGCCGCCGGCTCCCGCGATGTTTTCGATCGGATGCCAGGTAGTCTTGATCTCCTGTGTATCCAGGATAAAATAAGGCGATTGTCCCTCTTCGCTGTTCCAGTCTTTTTTATCATAAAAGAACACGCGTTTCAGGTTGAGCGCCGATTTTTCGCGGATGGATGACTGCACAGAAGAATCATTTTCGCAATAAATGGTTGCATTTACGTCCATGTGGTCGGAGAACCAGGAAACCAGTTCTTTTACCGAACCGGTAAGGATATTGACCACACCGCCGGGCAGATCGGACGTGCCCAGTACTTCGGCAAAAGTGATGGCGCTCAGCGGTTTTTGCTCGGAAGCCAGCACGATGCAGGTATTGCCTCCGGCAATGACCGGTGCAATAACGGACACCAGGCCCAGCAGGGGACTGTTTTGCGGAGCGATAATGGAAACCACGCCGGTGGGCTCGGGTACCGAGAAGTTAAAAAAGGAACCGGCTACGGGATTCACCGCGCTGAAAAGCTGCTGGAATTTGTCGCACCAGCCCGCATAGTAAATAAGGCGGTCGATACTGGTGTTCACCTCGGCTTCGGCGGCTGCCTGCGAAAGATCCTGCAACAACAGTTCGTCGATGAACTGGGCGCGGCGGCTTTCGAGCATTTCGGCAATGCGGTAGAGGATTTGTCCGCGGTTGAAAGCGGCGCGACCGCTCCATCCGGCCACAGCGCCACGTGCAGCCACCTGGGCATTGCGGAAGTCTTTGCGGGAACCCAGGCATACATTGGCCAGTTGCGCGCCGGCTTTGTTGCGGGCAATATAATAGCGGCCTGATTCCGTACGTGGATATTGACCTCCGATGTAGAGTTTATATGTTTTCAAAACTTCCAGGCGCATGTTAATTTGATAATTTGATGATTTGAAAATTTGAAAAGCCATTCATTCATTTTCACAATTGACCATTCACTATTCACCGATTGACCATTCACGATTGACGATTGACGATTCACGTTTACTTTATGTCCACATACGGCATCAATCCGTGCAGCCCGCCTTCGCGGCCGAAGCCGCTCTCTTTATAACCACCAAAAGGTGAGCTCGGATCGAATTTGTTAAATGTATTGGCCCAAACCACACCCGCGCGCATGCGGCGCGTAAGGTTGAAAATTTTAGAGCCTTTATCTGTCCATACGCCGGCGCTCAGGCCAAATGGTGAATTGTTGGCTTTCTCGATCACTTCGTCATCCGTGCGGAAGGTGAGAATGGATAACACGGGGCCGAAAATTTCTTCCTGGGCAATGCGGTTGCTTTGCGCCACATTGGTGAACAAGGTGGGTCGGCAGAAGTAACCTTTCCGCGGCAGCGGGCAACTGCTTTCCCACATTTCAGCACCTTCGCGGCGCCCGATATCGAGATAGCGGTGAATGGTTTCGAGTTGTTGCTTGCTGTTGATGGCGCCAATGTCGGTGTTCTTATCCATCGGGTCGCCCACGATGAGCGTTTCGATGCGGTCCTTGAGTTTGCGGATAACTGTTTTGGCTACTGACTCCTGTACATAAAGGCGTGAACCTGCGCAGCACACATGCCCCTGGTTGAAATAAATACCATTGATCACTCCTTCCACGGCCTGGTCGAGCGGTGCATCTTCAAAAATGATATTAGCGGCTTTGCCACCGAGCTCGAGTGTGGCTTTTTTATTGGTGCCGGCGATGGAACGCTGGATCAGTTTGCCTACATCCGTACTGCCGGTAAAAGCGATTTTGTTTACATCGGGATGACTGACGATGGCGGCACCTGTGGCACCTGCACCGGTAATAATGTTTACCACGCCCGGGGGAAGGTCGGCTTCCTGGATGATCTCGGCCAGTTTCAGCGCGGTGAGGGGAGTAGTTTCGGCGGGTTTCAGTACAACGGTATTGCCTGTTGCCAGTGCCGGTGCAATTTTCCACGCGGCCATCAGCAGCGGGAAATTCCACGGAATGATTTGTCCGGCTACACCGAGTGGTGCTACCTGGCGATTGGGAAAAGCGTATTCGAGTTTGTCGGCCCAGCCGGCATAATAGAAAAAATGATTGGCGGCGGTTGGCACGTCGAAGTCGCGGCTTTCGCGGATCGGTTTGCCGCCGTCGAGCGTTTCGATCACGGCCAGTTCGCGTGCTTTTTCCTGCACCATGCGGGAGATGCGGAAAATATATTTAGCCCGTTCGCGCGCCGGCATTTTACTCCATACTTTATCGTAGGCTGTTCTGGCGGCGCTCACGGCTTTATTGACATCTGCGGCGTTGGCGTCGGCTACTTCGCTGAGCTTTTCTTCCGTAGCGGGATTGGTGGTGGCAAAGTATTTTTTGCCTGAAGGCTTCTGCCACTGGCCGTTGATGAAAAGATCATACTGTGGTTTGATGGTAGCCGCAGAGCGGCTTTCCGGTGCCGGATCATACGACCAGCCGGTGTCAAACTTCAGTTTTACTGTATTGCTTTTTTTGGTGCTGCTTTTTTTAGGAGCGGCTTTTTTACGCGTTACTGCCATGAGGTAAATTCAAAAAGTGTTACCCTGAGTTTATCGAAGGGTCAAAAATCGTGAATAGTCAATCGTGAATCGTCAATCGTGAATGGTGAATAGTGAATGGTGAATCGTCAATCGTCAATGGCTGTTTACTTAATACTTATTACTTAATACTTAATACTTATTACTTACTACTTACTACTTATTACTTACTACTTACTACCCTATACCTTACGCCTTCCACCTTCTACCTTATTCCTAATCCACGGAAAAATAATTCGCACTCTGATAAACACCCGTGTGTTCCTTAACAATCTGCATCAGCACATCATTGGCGAGACTGCTGGCACCGAAACGGAACCATTCATTCGTCAGCCAGTCTTCGCCCAGCACTTCTTTCAGCATTACCAGGTAATGCAGTGCGAGTTTTGATTTGGAAATGCCGCCGGCAGGTTTCATGCCGATCATTTTTCCTGTTTTATAATAAAAATCACGGATGGCTTCGAGCATCACGAGTGTTACGGGCATCGTAGCGGCCGGTTGAATTTTACCGGTTGATGTTTTGATAAAATCAGCGCCTGCATACATTGCGATGTCACTGGCTCTTCTGACTTTGTCGTAAGTGCCGAGTTCACCTGTTTCCAGGATCACTTTCAGGCGTGCATCACCACAGGCTTCTTTGATTGCGGCTATTTCATCAAATACAAAATTGTATTCTCCTGCATGAAAACGTCCGCGGCTGATGACCATGTCGATCTCATCCGCACCTTCGCTGACGGCGAAACGCGTATCGCGCAGTTTGATATCGCGCGGGGCTTGTCCACTCGGGAAGGCTGTCGATACCGACGCTACTTTGATACCCGAACCTTCCAACGCCTTGCGGGCTACTTTCACCATCGACGGATATACACATACTGCCGCTACCGTGGGTAGTCCGGGTACGGCATCGTGCAGGTGCATGGCTTTATAACAAAGCTGTTTTACTTTTCCATCGGTATCCTTGCCTTCGAGGGTGGTAAGGTCGATCATGTTGAGGATAAGCTTCAGGCCGTTGAGCTTGCTTTCTTTTTTTATACTACGTGTAGTAAAGCGTGCAGCTCTTTCTTCCACGCCCACCTGGTCGATCCGGGGAGAGAGCGAGAAGTCGGGAAGCATCGTTTGTGAACTGGCAGCAGCCATAGATCATTCAGTTTAGAAAGTTCCAAAGATAAGTAAACCGGGCAGAAACCCTTGTTTTGGGTTCTTGTGTTGAACGGCTTTCGATTTATGCGCTAATTGCTTTAAATTGGCACCACGATCGACTGCACACACCGCTACGGAAGCTTTTCTAACATTAAAACAAATGGCGATGACCAAACCAGAATGCCTGCTACGCGCAGGTCTGCTTTTTCTTGTTCTATCCTGTACGCGCCTGCTGAATGCCCAGACAACCACCTTTCCGGTCAACGGATTGGCTGACCCGCGCAGCGGCTGCTACGCTTTCACCAACGCCACACTTGTCAAAGACGGACAAACAACCGTCACGGAGGCAACCCTGCTGATCCGCGACGGACGCATTGTTGCCGCAGGCAAAGGTGTATCCCTTCCCAAAGACGCCGTCGTACTCGACTGCAGCGGCAAATTCATCTACCCTTCCCTGATCGACATCTACAGCGATTATGGTATTGCCACGCCGCAACGCCAGCCGGGAGAAAGAGGTTTTTTTGCTCCGCAACAATTTACCTCTTCTACCAAAGGCGCCGTGGGTTGGAACCAGGCCATCCGCAGTGAGGTAAATGGCATCGATCTTTTTTCAGTAGACGACAGCAAAGCAAAGCCGTTGCGCGATATCGGTTTCGGCACCGTGCTTACCCATCAGAAAGATGGTATCGCACGCGGCACAGGTGCCGTGGTAACGCTTGCTGCCATCCGCGACAACAAAGTAGTGGTCAAAGAAAAAGCTTCGGCACATTATTCCTTCAGCAAAGGCACTTCCTCCCAGAGCTATCCCGGTTCTATCATGGGGGCGGTGGCCCTGTTGCGTCAGACCTATATCGATGCAGCCTGGTACCGCAACCGTCCCGCAAGCGAAGGCCTTAACCTGAGTCTCGACGCATGGAACGCGAGCCAGACACTGCCGCAGATATTTGAGGCCGGCGATAAATGGAGCGAGATCCGTGCCGACCGCATCGGTGATGAGTTTGGTGTGCAATACATCATCAAAGGTGGCAGCAACGAATACCAGCGCATCAAAGAGATCGCCGCTACCAAAGCAAACTTCATCATTTCCCTGAACTATCCCGAAGCGCAGAATGTAGAAGATCCTGCGGATGCACGTTTTGTGTCACTCGGTGACCTGCAGCATTGGGAACTGGCAGCCGGCAATGCCGCGGCATTGGAAAAAGCAGGAATCAGCTTTGCTCTCACCACCTCCGATCTCCGCGACGCCAAACAATTCTGGCCCAACCTGCGCAAAGCCATTCAGTACGGACTTTCCGAATCACGTGCCATGGACGCCCTGACGCGCACACCCGCCATGTTGCTCGGTGTATATGATAAAGTAGGAAGCCTGGACGCCGGCAAACTCGCCAACTTCCTCATCACTACCGGAAATATTTTCCAGGAAAGAACCCAGATAGTGGAGAACTGGGTGCAGGGCGAGCGCTACAACGTACGTCCCGAAGGATGGGAAATACAAGGCCTTTACAAACTTACCCTGCGCGGTGCAGGCGGCACCACCGAATATAATCTCGATATCAAATCAGCTTCCAGCGCAACCGTATGGAGCAAAGACACACTGACGGCCAAGTTTGCCTATAATGCCGGACTGGTATCCCTCACACTGTCGCCCAGGAGCAGCGGCCGTGGTGCGGGCAGGCCCGGAGCAGCAGGCAATGCATCCGGTATCCGCCTCAGCGGTGCCCGTATCGGCAACGGCTGGCAGGGAACCGGTGTAGACACACTGGGTAAAACAATCTCCTGGACAGCCGTTTACCAGCAGGCCGGCACACCGGCACCTGATACGGGCCGCAAACGAACGCCATCAGCCATGGCACATGTAACCTATCCGTTTGGCAGCTACGGAAACGACACCATTCCGGTAGCGCAATCCCTGCTGATCCGCAACGCAACGGTATGGACCAATGAAAAGGATGGTAAGCTCGAAGGCGTTGATGTGGTTGTACGCAATGGTAAAATTGCCAAAGTCGGCCGCAATCTCTCCGAAGCAGGCGCAACCGTGATCGACGGCAGCGGCAAACACCTGACAGCAGGTGTGATCGACGAACACTCACATATCGCCGCATTCTCCATCAACGAGGGCGCACAATCGGTAACCTCAGAAGTGCGCATTGGTGATAACCTCAATCCCGACGACGTGAATATCTATCGTCAGTTGAGCGGTGGTGTAACCACTTCGCATATCCTGCACGGTTCTGCCAATACGATCGGCGGCCAGACCCAACTCATCAAACTGCGCTGGGGTGCCGATGATGAAGGACTGAAATTCAAAGGAGCCGATCCGTTTATCAAATTTGCCTTAGGCGAAAACGTAAAACGCACTGCTGCCACACAAGGCAACAGCCGCTTCCCCGATACCCGCATGGGCGTAGAAGAAGTATTGGCCGATGCCTTCCAGCGTGCACGCGATTACCGCGACGACAAGACCGCAAAAAATCTCCGCCGCCGCGATCTCGAACTCGATGCACTGGTAGAGATCATGGAAAACAAACGCTTCATTACCTGCCACTCTTATGTACAAAGCGAGATCACTGCGCTGTTGCGCGTGGCCGATAAATATGGCTTCAAGGTGAATACGTTTACCCATATCCTTGAAGGGTATAAAGTGGCAGACAAAATGAAAGAGCGTGGCGCAAATGCTTCTACCTTCTCCGATTGGTGGGCTTATAAAATGGAAGTACAGGATGCGATCGCCTACAACGCCGCTATCATGCACAAAGTGGGCCTGAACGTGTGTATTAATTCCGATGATGCGGAAATGGCCCGCCGCCTCAACCAGGAAGCAGCGAAAGCTATTAAATATGGTGGTGTGAGTGAAGAGGATGCTTTGAAAATGGTGACGCTCAATCCTGCCAAAGCACTGCATATCGACAAATGGGTGGGTAGTATCCGTGAAGGAAAAGATGCTGATCTCGTATTGTGGAGCGATCATCCGCTGAGCATTTATGCCAAAGCACTTTACACGATCGTGGACGGAACGGTGTATTTCGATCGTCAGAAAGACGAAGCAGCACGCGTGCGTATTGCAGCCGAGAAAAACAGGCTGGTGCAAAAAATGATCGCTGAAGGACGCAGCTCCGGCACGGCAGGTCCTGCAAGACCAACACCGCAGGTTGTACTGCACTGCGAAGAATACGATCATCGTGTGGGCTTACTGGAAACAGACGAACACGAAGAAAACGAGGCAAATCACCAATAAAAAAAACAAGGATGAAAAAAAATATAACAGCGATCATCGCCTTGCTGCTGGCCGGTGGAGTAGCGTCGGCACAGGACGATGTATATCCCGCTCCGGAATACAAAGGACTCAGTTTTATCACCAACGCCACTATTCACGTAGGCAACGGACAGGTGATCAACAACGGCACGATCAAAATCAACAATGGAAAAATAGAGCAGGTAGGGACCAATATTCCCATTCCGGTGGACGATGTACGCGTGTACAATGCTGCGGGTAAACAGGTTTATCCCGGTATGATCCTGCCGGACACGGATCTTGGTTTAAAAGAAATCAGCAGTGGTGTGCGCGGTTCCAACGACTTCCGCGAATTGGGCGACTGGAACACGAGCGTGCGCTCGATTGTGGCTTATAACACGGATTCGCGTATCATCAATACCTTAAAAGCAAACGGAATTCTGCTGGCTTCAGTAAGTCCGCAGGGTGGATTGCTGACGGGCACTTCGAGCGTGGTACAACTCGATGCCTGGAACTGGGAAGACGCCGCTTACCAACTGGATGGTGCGCTTCACCTCAATTTTCCTTCCTTGTTGCAGCGCAGAGGACGTTTCGGTGGCGGTGGAATGCAGGGGCAAAATGATCCGATTAAAGAGGCACTGGCCCGTGTAGAAGCCGTAAAACAATTTTTCCGCGAAGCGAAAGCTTACCTGGCGGAAAAAACGCATGCCGAAACAAACCTGCGGTTTGAATCGCTGCGTCCGTTGTTTGAGAAAAAACAAAAGCTGTTTGTGCACGCGGGCATTGTAAAGGAAATGCTGGTGGCTATTGATTTCGCGAAAGAATTTGGCGTGGATGTGGTAATCGTTGGCGGTAGTGAAAGCTACCAGATCGCCGATCTGCTGCGCGAAAACAACATTGCCGTGATCCTGTCGCCCATGCACAACCTGCCTACGCTGGAAGACGACGACGTAGATCAGCCTTATAAAACGCCGGCGATCCTCCAGAAAGCGGGTGTTTTATTTGCGATCAACGATGATCATGGTGAATCGCGCTACCGTAATCTTCCTTTCAATGCCGGAACGGCAGCGGCTTATGGTCTTACGAAAGAAGAAGCGCTGCAGTCGGTGACATTGAACCCGGCCAAAATATTAGGCATTGCAGATCGTACGGGCACTCTTGAAGTAGGGAAAGACGCCAACATTGTGATCAGCGCGGGTGATCTGCTGGATATGCGCACCAGTCTTGTAACGGATGTGTTTATCCAGGGCCGTAAAGTAAGCCTGGAAAACAAGCAGACACAGTTGTATGAAAGGTATAAGAAGAAGTATGGGATAAAGTGATTTTAAAAAGCTCCGGAAACGGAGCTTTTTAAATGTGTAAATGTGAAAGTGTGTAAATGAAAGAATAAGTGACCAAAGTTTGTAATAACCGGGGTAGTATATAGCGTTTTAGTTAACGACAATGATTAGTGAATGCTCGTTGATACCAATCGAGCTCCGGAGAAGGAGGAGCGCAGCTAAAACCATTTCCACATGCCCCGCCGAAGGCGGCACATTTGCATATTTACACATTAAAACGCCCCCGGATAAACCGGGGGCGTTTTGTTCTCAACCGTCCAAAGCTGAATTCGTTTATTATTGTTTCAGAAGTTTCTCAGAAGCGACTACGCGATTTTCACTCACGATCTGTACCAGATACATGCCTTTTGTCAATGAAGAAGCTTCAGTAATGGTCAGGCTGTTGAAACCTGCGTTCATGGTGGCTGAACGTGTAACCATTACCTGACCAGACAGGTTAATGACACGAATCTGTACATTTTCACGGGCTGCTGCAGTGTAACCGATACTAAACTGGCTTGTAAAAGGGTTAGGAGTAACCTGTACGGTGGTGTTGGTAGTATTGGCGAAACGCACACTGCGAACATCAGAGAACTTCACGTAGCCGCTGGGTTCTACTGCGCGGATGCGATAGTAGACAACTTTAACCTGTGTGTTTACCTGCTGATCGGCATACTGGTATTTCTGCATTTCCTCAGAAGACAGTACCACTGCGATAGTAGAGAAATTGTTGCCGTCATAGCTGCGCTGAACTTCAAAGTTGGTAGAGTTGTCCAGTTGTGCAGACCATTCCAGCACCGGTACATTGTTGCTCAGGTTAACGAGGAAGTAGTTCCACTTAACAGCAAGGGGCAATGTAGCAGTTTCAGGAGCACAAGCACCGATTGATGCATTCAGGGTATCAGGAGCGTTAAATACCTGGTATTTAACATTAGGATAAACATTTGAATTATGAGAATCGAAAATGGTGTTGGGGTTGGAGCGGGTTACGTCGTATACACGGATGGTATCTGATGTATTACCTGCCGTACCAATGTTACCACCACCGATGGTAGTGCCAGTGAAGTAGAAGTAACCAGCACCGCGGATCGTACCCCAGTTGGTCAGGTTAGCTGCTTTCACATAAGCATTTGCAGTAGAGATGAATGTACCGCTGTTGGTAAAGTAAGAGTTGTTCTTGCTTACGGTTGACCACAGCAGACCGTTATTATAAACAGTTGCAGATGAGTTAGAGATTTCAATTCCATTATCGGCAATAGCGCGGCAGTTGTTCTGAAATACGCTGCTGGAAGCGAAAGTCATTTTGCCGGTAGCATAAAAGCGGCCGAGGTTGGTCAGGGTACCACCGTTTACATTGATATTACCATTTACCACAATGCTGCGGCGGTTGGCGAAGGTAGCGGCAGAGTTGATGCTGAAGTTACCGTTAACAACCATATCACCCTGGTTGATGAAGTGACCACCGCTGATGTTCATGGCGAAGTCGCCATTGAAGGTGATGGTAGCACCGAAGTAGTTATTGAAGGTCTGAGCGCTTTGCGCCATCTGGGCAGAACCGGTAACGGTAATATTGCCGTAGTTCTCCAGGCTGAAGCCGTTCAGGGTGCTGAAGTTAGGCAGTGTGGCATTACCACGTACGATCAGTTTGAAAACGTAGTTCTGGAGGCTGTTGGGTCTGAAAGTAGCACCCTGCTCAACAGAGATTTTTGCGCCGGCATTCCAGCTCGTAATATTACCTGTGTAAGTTCCGGATTTGATGCAAAGGCTGTCGCCGGGGAGCAGATTGTAGTTAGTAGAACTACCATTGTTGACGTAAACAGTTTGTGCAGATGCCTTTTGGGCAAAGAAAGAGGAAACACTTAAAGCAACTAAAGTAAAAAGGGTAGAAATTTGTTTCATATCGTTTTCAGTTAGGGTTGAGATCGTTTTTATCCTGTTTTTGCGTCGGATTTTCCGCATCTTTTCCGAAGTATTTCCTGCGTTTTTCGCAGCCGTAAATCGTAAGATGAGGCAAATGTATTGCAGGATTTACTATTTCCAAATAGTAAAACTACGCTTCGTCTCAGTCCGTAAAATCACTTTTCTGAAAACTAGGTGAAAACCAATAATATAGCATAAGAAAGGCCCGCAGATTTTTTTTCTACGGGCCTGATTTCATGATATTTATCAACCTAAAAAAGGGCTGTTATTCGTCTTTTCCGTGGCAGTGTTTGTATTTTTTACCACTTCCGCAGGGGCAAAGTTCATTGCGTCCGATCTTGGGTGCTACTTTCACGGGTTCCTGTTTTACGGCCGGTCCGTTGTTGTCCAGGATATCACGTTCATTGGCGGCATAATCCTGGCCAGCGGCGTCGATCTCGTCTTTGTTTGCGCGCATTTTGCTGTAATCGGTCTTTTCTATGCGGGCTTCGCGGACCGGTGCATTCTGCTCCTGTACCGGGATGTTGGAGTGGGAGAGGAAGGAAACGATGTCCTTGTTTACTTCAGCGTCCATGTTCTTAAACTGGCGGAATGCTTCTACCTTATATATTACCAGGGGATCTTTCTGTTCCAGGTAAGCGGTTTGTACGCTCTGCTTGAGGTCGTCCATGGCGCGGAGGTGCTCTTTCCAGGCATCGTCGATCACCACCAGGCTGATGGTTTTTTCCAATGACGCGCTGAGTTCCTCTCCTTCGGTTTCCAGGGTTTTATCGAGTGACGCCACCACGTTCAGTTGCTTGCGGCCGTCGCTGAAGGGAACCACTACATTTTCAATATGTGCCCCCTGTGTCTGACGGATGTTTTTGAACACCGGCACCGCCTGCTGCTTCAATGTCTGTTTGTGGTCGTTATAGCGTCCTGCAGACTCGTTATATAATTGTGAGATCAGCTCATCCTGGCTGGTTTTCAGGAATTGCTCCTCCGTAATGGCTGTTTCAATGCCAAAGTGTACGATTACGGCCAGTTTGAAGCCTTCATAGTCGGCCTGTTCGCGGAAGCTGGTTACCAGTCCTTCGGCTACTACGGCAAAGGCGTTGTCGATATCGAGTGAAAGACGGTCACCGAACAAGGCGTGCTGGCGTTTGCCATAAATGGCGTTCCGCTGTTTGTTCATCACGTCATCATATTCGAGCAGGCGCTTACGGATACCGAAGTTGTTTTCTTCTACTTTCTTCTGTGCACGCTGGATGCTGTTGCTGATCATGCTGTGCTGGATCACATCACCTTCTTTGTAACCCAGGCGGTCCATCATGCTGGCGATACGTTCGCTGCCGAACATACGCATCAGGTCATCTTCCAGTGAAACGTAAAACTGAGAGCTGCCGGGGTCACCCTGGCGGCCGGCACGACCACGCAACTGGCGGTCTACACGGCGGCTTTCGTGACGTTCTGTACCGATGATGGCCAGACCACCCGCTTCTTTCACATTCGGGCCGAGTTTGATGTCGGTACCACGACCGGCCATGTTGGTGGCGATGGTAACGGCTCCGGCCAGACCGGCTTCCACTACTATCTGCGCCTCACGTGCGTGCTGTTTTGCGTTCAGTACGTTGTGCGGAATCTTCTTTTGCTGCAGCATACGGCTTAGCAATTCACTGATCTCAACCGAAGTGGTACCTACCAGCACCGGGCGACCGGCATTGCGCAGCGCTTCCACTTCATCGATCACCGCTTTATACTTTTCGCGTTTTGTTTTATAAACAAGATCCTGCTTGTCCTGGCGGATCAATGCTCTGTTGGTAGGAATGGTTACCACATCCAGTTTGTAAATGCTCCACAACTCTGCCGCTTCTGTTTCTGCGGTACCGGTCATACCGGCAAGTTTGTGGTACATACGGAAGTAGTTCTGCAGCGTGATGGTTGCATAGGTCTGTGTAGCTGCTTCGATCTTCACGTTTTCTTTTGCTTCCAGTGCCTGGTGCAGACCGTCGGAATAACGACGTCCATCGAGAATACGGCCGGTTTGTTCGTCTACGATCTTGATCTGGCCGTCCATTACCACGTACTCTACGTCTTTTTCAAATAAGGCGTAGGACTTCAGTAATTGTTGTACGGTATGGATACGGTCGGCTTTCTGTGAATATTCGTTGAGCAGGGCTTCTTTCTGCTGTAATTTTTCGTCGGGACTGTCAGCGCCCTTTTCCACTTCGGCCAGTTTCACCGCGATGTCGGGAAGCACGAAAAATTCGGGGTCTTCACCGGAGCGTGTGATGGTGTTGAGTCCTTTTTCGGTGAGGTCTACGGAATTTTGTTTTTCGTCGATATGGAAAAGAAGTTCTGAATCTACCACGTGCATGTTGCGTTGCTGATCCTGCAGGTAGAAGTTCTCGGCCTTCTGCATTTTTACTTTGATACCGGGTTCGCTGAGGAATTTGATCAGCGGGCCGTATTTCGGCAGGCCTCGGTAAGCGCGGTAAAGATGGAGACCACCTGTTTTGGGATCGTCTTCGCCTTTCTCGAACAGTTTTTTTGCTTCGTTGAGTGAGGCACGAACGATGCGTTCCTGTTCCTGGAAGAGTTGCTGTACGCGTGGTTTGTGAATATGGTATTGCTGGTCATCGCCTTTGGCAACGGGGCCGGAAATGATGAGTGGTGTACGGGCATCGTCGATCAGTACGGAGTCAACCTCATCCACCATGGCAAAATGATGTTTGCGTTGCACCATTTCATTGGCGGAATGCACCATGTTATCCCGCAGGTAGTCGAAACCGAATTCGTTGTTGGTACCGTAGGTGATATCGGCGAGGTAGGCCTGGCGGCGTTCTTCGCTGTTGGGCTGGTGTTTGTCGATACAATCTACCCGGAGGCCGAGCCATTCGAAAAGCGGGCCGTTCCATTCCTGGTCACGGCGGGCCAGGTAATCGTTCACGGTTACAATGTGCACCCCTTCACCGGCCAGTGCATTGAGGTAGGCGGGTAAAGTGGACACGAGCGTTTTACCTTCACCGGTTGCCATCTCGGAGATCTTGCCGGAGTGCAGTACGGCACCACCGATCAGCTGCACGTCGTAGTGAACCATGTTCCAGGTCACTTCGCCACCTGCTGCAGTCCAGGTATTGGCAAAAAAGGATTGATCACCTTCAATGCGGATATAAGGTTTTTTCACGCTCAGCTCGCGGTCGAGTGGCGTGGCAGTGGAAGCCAGCTGGGTATTTTCTTTGAAGCGGCGGGAAGCTTCCTTTACAACGGCGAAAGCTTCGGGCAGGATTTGCTCCAATATTTCTTCAATTTTTTTATCCCGGTCTTTTTTCAGTTTGTCTACCGCCTGGTAGATATTGTCTTTGCCTGTCAGATCGTTGAACGGAAGTCCGGCAGCCTCTTCGTTGCGGGCAGCAATTTCCTGGTCGATGGAAGTCAGATGCTCCTTGATGCGGGTGCGGAATTCCTGTGTTTTGTTGCGAAGCTGATCGTTGGAAAGAGATTGGTAAGAAGCAAAATACTCGTTGGTTTTGCCCACCATCGGCTGTATTTTTTTTACGTCTTTTTCGGACTTGCTCCCCCCCAGTAATTTCGAGATAAAACCAAACATGATTAAGTGTTATTGGGTATTGCTAAATAACGTTATTTGTGAATATTTGTGTTGTCAAAAAGGGTGCTATGGCTTCCCATGAGCCAATTTGACAGCCAGTGGATTATCCACAAGGGAGCAAAGATACGACTTAGTACGGTAGTTGACTATAAGAACAGTGTTGATAAACACGCCTGGGTTGCGTTAAAAAATGGTAAATATGAAAAAGCTGATAGTATTAATGGTTGTATCTGCGATTGTGGGGATGGCGGCCTGTAACAACGAAGAGATCGGGAAAGCAAAAGATGTAAATCCGGAGACGATTTATTTTGATTACCGGATTTCGGGAGACGAAGCCACAGGGCGCACCACGGTCCGTTTACAGTATCGTTTTGCCGGATCCGGCGGCACCACGCTGGTACTCGAAGATCCCAGCCGGGTAACGCTGGACGGGAAAATGCTGAACGTTGACAGTTCCCGCTTCAACGGAGCCTATTACGAAGCCGACATCGCCACTGATTCCTTTGCGGGGAAACATGAAATTGTTTTTACCGGTCCGGCGGGAAAAAAATACACGGAACAATTTACCTATACCCCTTTTCAGCTGGGATTGCTTCCTGACAGTATGTCTGCGGGGAAAGATCTGGTGCTGGAAATAGGTGGATTGGAAGAGGGGGAGCGGCTGCATCTGATGATGACGGATACCTCTTTCCGGGGAAATGGCATCGAGCGCATCGAAAAGGTGAAGCAGGGCAGAATTGTGGTGCCGGCGGAGGAACTGACAGTATTAAAAAAAGGCCCGGTTTATTTAGATCTGAGCACGGATATAAAACGTAACTTAAAGGACACCACGCCGGAAGGCGGTGCATTGTACCTTAATTACCGGCTGAAGCGGGAATTTTTGCTAAGGTGAGAAAGGAAGGAGGAAGGCTTAAGGTATAAGGCTTAAGGTGTAAGGTTTAAGGTAATAAGGGGTAAGTAATAAGTAAACAGCGAGGCTGTTTATTCACTTATTGACCTATTCACTCCCGACACTTCAGGATGACGATTCACCATTCACAACTGACACATATGCGTAAACTACTTATCCTCAGCCTCTGCCTCCTTTCCACGTGGGCTTTTGCACAAAAAAACTCCCTCGACTCATTCAACCTGAAACGGGAGAAAAAGCTGCAGCACGGCATGCTGGTGCTCAGCAGTTGGGCTGCAGCCAATATTGCCGGCGGACTGGTGTTGGGCAGTACCACCAGCGGTGAAGCAAAATATTTTCATAAAATGAATGCCTATTTCAACGTGGTAAACCTGACGCTGGGGCAATTAAGTTATTGGGAATCAAGGAAAAATGAGGGAAAAAAGATGACATTTGCCGGCTCTGTACGCACCCAGAACGGCATTGAAAAAACCTTTCTTTTCAACGCGGGATTCGACGGCGTTTATATGCTCGGCGGCTTATACCTCCACGAGCGGGCCAACCGCCATACCGGCAAAAAACGCGACCAGTTCCGCGGATATGGCAACAGCCTGATCCTCCAGGGGGGCGCACTGCTGCTGTTTGACGGCATTATGTATCACATACAATCCAAACACGGCCGCTGGCTGGATAAGAAGCTCAGCGGGGTAGAGCTCACCGCCGGAGCAGGGCATGCCGGGCTCACCTGGAATTTCTGACCTGTTATCCACATCATGGGTAAGTAAATTACGGCCGGATATATAAAATATGCCTCCTAACCCGTACTTTTGCCGCCGAAACGAAAGGGCCGATAAGTCCTTCTAAAAATTACTGATTACCATGGCTGGTCAATTAAAAGAAGTACGCAACAGAATAAAGTCCGTTCAAAGCACACAACAGATCACTAAGGCAATGAAAATGGTGAGTGCGGCCAAATTGCGCCGTGCCCAGGATGCCATCATACAGATGCGTCCCTACGCCAACAAATTGCAGGATATGCTCAGCAATATCGTGAGCAACAGCGAAGGTGATGTGGAAATGAAACTCGCTTCCGAACGTCCTGTTGAAAAAGTACTGCTGATCGCCATCACCAGCGACCGCGGCCTGGCAGGGGCTTTCAATACCAACGTGATCAAAATGACCAAAGCCCTGATCAACGAAAAGTATACAGAGCAATACCGCAAAGGCAATGTGACCATCTGGAACATCGGTAAAAAAGGTTACGAACACTTCCTGAAGAACGGTTACCGTGCAGATGCCACTTATAAAGATATTTTCCTCAACCTCACTTTCGAAGGTGTACAAAAAGCTGCACAAGCGGCTATGAAAGCTTTTGAAGAGAAAGAATATGATGTAGTGGAAATTGTGTACAGCCAATTCAAGAATGCCGCTACACAGCGTTTTGTCACAGAACGCTTCCTGCCTATTCCCCGCGTGGAGAAAAAAGAAGGCGATAATAAAAAAGCCAACTTCATTTTCGATCCATCCGAAGCGGAACTGGTAGCCGAACTGATGCCGAAGATCCTCAACACACAATTATACAAAGCCGTACTGGACTCCAATGCTTCCGAGCATGGTGCCCGTATGACAGCGATGGACAAAGCGAGCGAAAACGCCAACGAAATGCTCCGCAACCTGAAGATCTCCTATAACAGAGCAAGACAGGCTGCGATCACCACGGAACTGACCGAGATTGTGAGCGGCGCCGCTGCCCTGCAAGGTTAATCCGGGACGAGACTGCTTCGTTATTTTAATCCACAGCACAGGTTGCAAAATGTCAGTAACCTTCTTTGATGCATTACACCATAATGCCTATTTTGGCCGTTCGATATAGTGAATATACCGGGCAACCGGTTGGATTTTGAAAACACGATAGGTGACATGGAAATAACAAACCTGATACCCCATATTGAAGCGCTGATCTTCGCGAGTGACAAACCCCTGACTTCGCTTGAACTGACCGAATTGCTCAACAATGCTTTCGGCTTCATGGAAGATAAACTGACCCTCGACCAGATCGAAGCAGGCATCGATGGTGTAACCGAAAAATACAAATCAGAATTTTATCCGTTTGAATTACGCCAGAGTGGTGGCGGCTGGCAGTTCCTTACCAAAAAGGACTATCACAAAACCATTGCGCAGCTCAACGGTGATAAATTCCTGAAACGTCTTTCTGCCGCGGCACTCGAAACCCTGGCCATCATCGCCTACAAACAACCGGTGACCAAAGGCGAGATCGAAGCGATCCGTGGTGTAAGCTCGGATTATGCCGTGCAGAAACTCCTCGAAAAAGAACTCATCATCATCACCGGCCGCAACGAATCAATGCCCGGTCATCCATTGGTATACGCTACTTCTAAAACTTTCATGGATTATTTCGGTATCAATACCGCAGATGATCTGCCAAAAATCAAAGAAGTCCTCGCCGAACAAATGGTAGAGCCCACCATCATGAAAGATATGCAGGCAGATGCTGAACATTTCGACGGAGAAGAAGAACATACCGCCAACCCCGATGCAGAAACCGAAGATGATACGCTGCTCTCCGTTACAGAAAACGGCGAACTGATTGCGAAAGAAAACGAAGACGACAACTAAACGTTTGTTCATAAATAGTTTTTCCTGCGCGGCGCTGATGAAACAGAGCCGCGCTTTTTTTATCTTCGCCAGCTATGGCTCAATTAGCTCCGGAACAACTGACACAACTCGCTGCACAATTTGGTACGCCCTTGTATGTTTATCACGCCGATAAAATCCGTGAACAATACAAGCAACTAACCACAGCATTCAATGGAAGCAACGTTGTTTTCTTCTATGCCTGTAAGGCGCTTACGAACATTCACATCCTGCGCTTTGTGCGCGACCTTGGCGCTAATGTAGACTGCAGCTCCATCAATGAAGTGAAACTCGCACTGCATGCAGGGTTTCCTGCGCAGCGTGTTTTGTATACCAGTAACGGTATCAGTTTCGACGAAATAGAAGAGGCCGTTTCGCTCGGCGTCAATATCAATATCGACAGCCTTTCGAACCTGGCAAAATTCGGAAAGCGGTTCGGGCATAATTATCCGGTTGGCCTGCGGCTTCGTCCGAATATCATGGCCGGCGGAAATCTGAAAATATCAACGGGGCATGATAAAAGTAAATTCGGTATACCGGTAGAGCAGCTCGAAGAATTGCTGGCCCTTATCCGCGAACATAATTTACACATCACCAACCTGCACATACACACCGGCAGTGAGATTAAAGACGTGGAAGTGTTTGTAAAAGGCATCGGTGTGTTGTTCGATATCCTACATCATTTTCCCGAACTGCGTTCGATCGATTTGGGCGGCGGGTTCAAAGTGCCTTACAAAGAAGGTGATGGTGCAACCGATATTCCTTTGCTGGCGCAAAAAGTGAAAGAAGCTTTCGGTGCGCATCCTGTTGCGCAAGCGCTGCAGATCTGGTTCGAGCCGGGTAAATTTATTGTAAGCGAATGCGGTTACTTTATTACATCCGTTAACGTGATAAAAGAAACGGCCGCCGCTATATTCGTAAGCGTCAACAGCGGATTCAATCACCTGATCCGTCCCATGTTCTATGATTCATTCCACCGTATCATCAATATCTCCAACCCGCAGGGACCGGCGAAAAATTACGCCGTGGTCGGCAATATCTGCGAGACAGACACTTTTGCCTGGGACCGGGAACTTCCCGAGGTAAGAGAAGGAGACCTGCTGGTATTCCTCAACGCCGGTGCATACGGCTTTGAAATGTCTTCCAGCTTCAATTCACGTTACAAACCGGCTGAAGTAATGGTGAACGGGGATGAAGTTAAACTGATACGCGAGCGAAGCAATTTTGAAGATTTGTTACGGGGGCAGGTGCCGCTAGCACCATAGGTAAATTGAGCGCTCCCTGAGGCGTTCGTCAATGGTCAATAGTGAATGGTCAATAGTGAATCGTCATCCCGAAGCCTCGGGAGTGAATCGTCAATGGTGAATCGTCAATCGTGAATGGCCTCACTCCTTACGCCTTTCACCAAAACTTACTACTTATTACTTACTACTTATTACTTAATACTTAATACGGCTGCTTCACTCCCTCCTTAACAAATCCATCACACTCCGCTAACATTACCATTACACAAGCCAGCTACTTTCGCCGCAAATCAACCAACAAGCGGTATGAGAAATATCCTCCGGCTTCTGCCTGTACTGGCATGCCTGTTTGCGTTCAATGCAAAGGCTCAAAAAACTTCGGTTCGCATTCGCGTTAGCGACGAACAAAATCTCGCTTTACCAGGCGCGTCTATTACACTTTCTCCCGGCAATAACGGTGGTTATACCAACAGCAACGGAGAAGTTACTTTCGCAGCTTTACCCGCAGGCGATTATCACCTCACTATTTCTTATATCGGTTTTGCTACCCTGGAAAAAAACGTAAAACTCTCCGGTACGACCATGGAGCTCGTTGAAAAATTGAGCCCCGGCGTTACCACCGATAAGGAAGTAATCGTAATGGGCGACCGTCTCAGGGGACAGGCCCGCGCACTCAACCAGCAAAAGAACAGCGACAATATCACCAACATCGTAAGCGCCGATCAGATCGGCCGTTTCCCCGATGCCAATATCGGCGATGCCGTTAAACGTGTTCCCGGTATCACCATGCAAAACGACCAGGGTGAAGCACGTAATATCATCGTGCGTGGTATGGGACCTGAATTCAACGCCGTAACGCTGAACGGTGAGCGTGTTCCTTCTGCTGAAGGCGATAACCGCCGCGTGCAGATGGACCTCATTCCTGCCGACATGGTGCAAACCATCGAAGTAAGCAAAACACTCACAGCCGATATGGACGCCGACGCGATCGGTGGTTCTGTCAACCTCATCACCCGCGCTACACCCAACGGCCTGCGTATCGCAGGAACCATCGCCGGCGGCTACAACAGCATCCGCAATGGTTTTATCGGCACGGCCGGCCTGCTCATTGGCAGCCGCACACGCAACCAGCAACTTGGATTTGTAGTGAACGGTACGATCAATAAAAATGTATACGGTTCCGATAACGTGGAAGCCGTATGGAGCAAAGATGCCAATGGCAAACTTTTCGTGAGCGATCATGATGTTCGTGTATACGATGTAACACGTATCCGCCGCAACCTTTCTGCAACAGTGGATTATCGTATCAACGCGCTCAATACCATCTATCTTACCGGTACTTACAATTGGCGTGACGACAAGGAAAATCGTTTCCGTCTCCGTCACCGTTACAGAGGCGATGCGGAAAATCCCAATCCCGCCGACCTCATCTATAATTCCGATGGTGATATCACAGGCTACCGCAATGGCGAAGTATTGCGTCAGACCAAAGGAGGTATCAACAGCGGCCGCAACGATGGCCGCCGCCTCGAAGACCAGCGCGTACGTACGGCCGCTATCCGTGGCGAACACCTCTGGGGCAAACTGGCCGCAAAGTGGAGTGTGCAATATGCGAAGGCTTCGGAAAAACGTCCGGAAGAACGTTATATTTCCCTCGGTCGCCGCAGCATTACCGTGTCACAAAACATCAGTGATCCGGAAACACCCGTACTCACGGACCTCACCGCAATGCAGAACTATACCCGTCTGAATGAATTAACCAACCAGTTCCAGGACCAGTTTGAGCAAGACCTGAATGCCAAATTGAAATTCGAACTGCCTGTTTCTTTGATCACCAACCGCTCTGGTCAGTTGTATTTCGGTGGCCGTCTGCGTACGAAGACCAAAGAGCGCAACAATACATTTTATTCCTATGAAGCCCTGGGCGCCAATGCCGCTCAGTTTGCCAACATTTCCCTGCTGCCGCTGGTAGACCGGTCCAGCTACAATTTCTATCCCGGCAACAAATATGTGGCCGGCGAATTTGTTGACCCGCGTTTCCTCGGTGGTCTCAATTTCCGCGATCGTTCACTGTTTGATGAAACAGACGAGCCCGCCGAATACCTCGCCGGTAACTACCGCGCAAAAGAAACCATCACTGCAGGATATGTTGGATTGAAACATGACATTACAGCGAAGTTTTCTGTGAACCTGGGTGTACGGGTTGAACACACGTCGATCAATTACACCGGTAACATCGTTGAAGACGAAGAAGACCTGAAAGGCACCGCTACACTGAAAAACAATTACACCGATGTATTGCCTTCCATCAACCTCAAGTACCGCGTCAACAACAACCTTATCCTGAAAGGTGCATGGACCAACTCACTGGCTCGTCCCAAGTACTACGACCTGGTTCCTTATTTCAACATCAATCCGAATGACCTGGAACTGTCTGCCGGTAATCCTTCATTGGAGCCGGTAAGAGCAACCAACTTTGATCTGATGGCGGAGCAGTATTTCCGCTCTGTGGGGCTGATCTCTGCCGGTGTGTTCTACAAAAGCATCGACAAATTCTTCTATTCGTATATCGACAATCAGTATACACAGTCAAAATTTGCGGCTGATTTTCCCGGCGTGAGCAACCCGATCGCAGTGGGTGAAAACTGGGACTTTGCACAACGCCGCAACGGAACCGGTGCGCAGGTATGGGGTGCTGAAATTGCGTTGCAAAGGCAGTTCGACTTCCTGCCGGGTTTGTGGAAAGGATTCGGTATTTACCTGAACTATACCTACACCCATTCAACCACCGAAGGAATTTATGTTGACGGGGAAAAGATTCGCAGCGATGTAAAACTCCCTGGCGCTGCTCCGCACATTTTCAATGCTTCGCTTTCTTATGAAAATAAAAAAGTAGTGGTACGTGTTTCCGGCAATTTCACTTCTGCCTATGTGGATGACAGTGATGACGCCGGTTACAACGCGGATGCTTTCAACGATCGTTACTACGATAAACAATTTTTCCTGGATGCAAACGCATCTTATGCCATCACGGGCAAACTGCGTTTGTTCGCCGAGGCTAACAACCTGACGAATCAGCCGCTGCGTTACTACCAGGGAGCCAAAGACCGCACGGCGCAATTGGAATACTACGGTCCGCGTTATAACCTCGGTCTTAAATTTGACTTAAGCCGTTAATATTATCTCATATGCAACAACTGATCAATAAGATCGCCGGCATCGCAGCTATTGCGGTGCTGGCTGCTTGTAACGGCGCTAAGCAAATGCCTGCGGCCGATGTAGTGAGGCCGGTAGTGGTGACGGAAAAAGTAGTGTTTGATACAGATGACCCCGCTATCTGGATCAATCCGGCCGATCCTGCCGCAAGCCTCATCGTTGGCACCGATAAGGAAACCAATGGTGGCATTTATGCATTCGATCTCAACGGACGTATCGTTCGTAAAGTGGTGGGATTGCAGCGCCCGAATAATATTGATATCGCTTATGGTTTTCTGCTTGCGGGTAAACCGGTAGATATCGCTGTCGTAACAGAAAGAGAAACAAATAAGCTCCGTTTTTTTTCCTTACCCGATCTGGCCCCGTTGGATAACAACATCGGTATCGATGTATTTGCCGGAGAAAAACAAAGAGATCCGATGGGGGTTGCGTTTTACACGCGTCCTTCGGATAAGGCCATATTTGTGATCGCCGGTCGCAAGACGGGTCCTGCCGAAGGCTATCTCTGGCAATACCAGTTGGTGGATGATAAAGGGAAAGTAGCGTTGAAGAAAGTACGTGAATTTGGCCGCTACAGCGGCCTCAAGGAAATTGAATCCATTGCCGTGGACAATGAACTCGGCTATGTTTATTATTCAGATGAGCGGTATGGTGTGCACAAATACATCGCCGATCCTGCAGCGAATAATAACAATGAACTCGGTGTGTTTGGTACCACCGGGTTCAAATCAGATCACGAAGGAATTTCGATTTACAAAACCGGGCCGGCCACGGGTTATATCCTGGTATCGAACCAGCAGTCGAACAGTTTCATGATTTATCCGCGTGAGGGCAGTAAGACCAATCCTCATCAGCATGACCTGGTTGCCGAAGTGCCGGTATTGGCAAATGAGAGTGATGGATCAGAGGTAACGAGTATTCCGCTCAATGATAAATTTCCCAAAGGGGTATTTGTGGCGATGAGTAATGGCCGCGTGTTTCATTATTATGACTGGCGCGACATAGCGAAACGTGCCGGACTTGAATAAGTATTAAGTTGTAAGTAATAAGTTATAAGTAAACAGCCGCAGCAAGTTCATACTTCGCTGCGGCTGATGTTTTTCAGAGCGATCCTCAATAGCCGTGGTCGCCACTTAATACTTAATACTTTTGACTTTTCTACAAGTACTCTACCGTCATGCGGATCGTCATCTTGCCGCTGCCGGGAAGGGATGCTCCCATTACTTCGGTGGTGCCGTTTGAATCGGTGTTGATCGTTTTTTCTTTCATCAATCCGGTTGCGCGATCGAGAATGATCTGTCCGGTGGAAACCTGGTTCTGCTTATTAAGCGCCTCGGAGCCCATGATCTGCAAAGTCATGTTGATGGCCGCAGAACGTTTGAAGTCAACAATAATAGTTGAGTCGGTGATGGCTGATAAGGTATAGACAGTGAGAGCAGATTCAGAGGGAGTAAGGGTAGTGTCTCTCCAACTGTCGCCGATACCCGTTTCTTTGTCGGGGAGCACTTTGAAAAAACTGTTGCTGCCGCGTGCCGGAGGGTTCACTACATCCGTCATGTCGCGCACCTGGTTGAGGATAACGGCTGACCGGTCGTCGGAAGCGGGGGCTTCAAATTTTTCGGGGCGGGCCATCAATGTTTTACCGCTCTTGTCAATGATTACGTCGTAAGATTTGTTCAATACATCGGCTATGGGCTTTCCAAATTCGCCCGACATATCTTTTTTGTTATCCGAGTCAAAACTGCGTTTGGCACCCATACCTTCGAAATTAAAAGCCAGGCGTTGCACCGAGTGATGCAGCGTGCTGTTATCTTCGGTAGCATTGGTGACTTTATAACTGTGAATGGTAACGCCGCTGGTTTTGAAATCGATTGTCTGACCCATCGCGTCCTGCGTCATGGTACTGGTCTGATCCACTTTTATCTGGATAGTACGACCCGGCTCGAATTGCAGTTTGCCGGTCACTTTTTGTGCCTGTTGTTGTGCATCAGCAGCCTGTGACAGGCCGAGTCCCAGTACAAGCGCCAGGGATGATTTGAGGAAAGGGTGCATGCTCATAGTTCAAATTTGACGAAACTTCCGCGAAAAAGATGCAAGCGTGACGAAAAAAAGACAGATCCTTCTTTTTTCCGGCTGTTTTGCATATCGGACGAACTTGTTACATTTATCACAAATACCCGTTTATGCCGATAAGAATGACCGACGATCCACAGGATCAGAACCAAAATGATTATAATGACGACAATGGGGGTGGAGGAGGCCGTGGGCCATCGGGGCCGGGCGGCGGACTGGGCGCATTGCTGCCGCTGCTGTTAGGGCTTTTTAAGGGAAAAGGCATTATTCTTCTTCTCGCACTGGCCGCCGGTGCTTATTTCCTGCTCGGACGTGGCAACTGCAATCTCGGTGAGCTGGCCCAGCAGGCACAAACATTATTTTCCAAAAGTGGCTATAGTTTCAGTCCGGATCAGTTTAATAAAGCTTCGGTATACGAAGGACTGGAGGACGATGCCAATAAAAATCCGCTGCCTGAAGCGGTGTCGCTGCGCCGGTTTGCACCTGCCAGAGGCGACCAGGGACAGCAGGGAAGCTGCGTTGCCTGGAGCAGTGCCTACGCCGCACAAACGATTCTCACCTCTGCCGCTACGCACCAGGAACCCGACCAGATCGTATTCAGCCCATCCTACCTGTACAACCAGATCAAACTCGATGGTTGCCAGGGATCTTACATCCAACTGGCTATGGAGGCGATGCAAAAAAATGGCGGCGTTCCGTTAAGCCAGTATCCTTATCGTGATGATGATTGCAACCGCGATCCCAGCGGTCAGTTTTCAAATGGAAGAAGCAATACGATCCATGGATTTACACGGCTGACAAACGGAAATACGCAATCGATCAATATCCGTTCCATCAAAGAACACCTGGCCGGAGATGCGCCGGTGGTGATCGGAATGATGGTAGGCCAGAGTTTTATGCAGGACATGATGGGAAAAGAACTGTGGACACCACAGGGAATGGATGCGTCGCAGGTGGGAATGGGCGGACATGCCATGTGCATCATCGGGTACGACGACCGGAAGTTTGGCGGTGCGTTTGAAATCATGAATAGCTGGGGCGGTAACTGGGGTAAAGATGGTATCGCCTGGGTGCGATACGGTGATTTCAAAACCTATGCGCGGGAGGCTTATGGCATAGATCCGCTTCCCCAAAGCGCGAATGTGGCGGCCATTCCCCTGGAATGCAAAATAGGATTGGTGAACAACGAAACGAAGCAATACATCCGCCTGCGTGCGGAAAATGGAAACAGCTTCAGCACCGTAACACCGATCCGTCCGGGAACACGATTCAAAATGGAAGTACAGAATACGACCGAATGTTACATCTACATCTTCGGCCAGGAGCAGGACGGAAGTTCTTATGTATTGTTTCCTTACCTGGCGCAGGGGCAAACAAAATCGAAGCACTCGGCCTACTGTGGCATTACGGGGTATCGTCTTTTTCCAAAAGGGCAATCGATGGAGGCCGACACGATCGGCAATCGTGATTACATCGCCATTGTGGTTAGTAAAAAGGAACTGGATTATAACGCGCTGAATAAATCTATCGCTTCGGCACCCGGCTCTACTTATGCTGATAAAGTGAATGCTGCGTTACAAGGCAAACAATCGCGTGCCGCGCGGTATGGCAGCGTAGCGGATGGGCGCATTGCGCTACAGGCAGCAGAAGGCGATGCCGAACTGGCCGCAACGGTCGTGGCATTTGACAAGCAATAAACTTATTTCTACAAGAATGATTAATGACAGCCGCAGGAATGCGGCTGTCTGTTTTGCGATAAGTGCTGAACTGCGCGATAACCCGGCAACAATGACTTGGTCAATTACGTATCGGTTATTACGAAGTATTAAATTAGTGGTACAGGTTTTACCGGCTGTATTTTCATGCATGCAAACGAACACTTTGCGTGTAGACGACGATTGTTATACCTTTTAAAAGACCTCACTACACCTTGTGCAGCACCCGTCATCCTGTTAGTTTCACTCTCATATCCCAGCTTTCGTCGCTCGATCAATTCTTTATAGTCATAAATGCCAAATTTTTTCATTTTCTTTTGAAGGTGTCCTTCATGGCCTATTGCGGAAACGAATTGATCAAGTATTTCATATTCTTCGGGACGCGCATGGTTTTTTTCTATCCTTTGATAGAGAATATCCAAATCTTCATTGGTCATTTCAGGAACTGTTACTCTTTTCTTCATAATCTGATTTTTTTTAAGCCAGTTTTTCATCCGGCATTTAACCGTTCAATTTGTCTTCAGCCTCTTCAAGCATCCTTTCAGCTTTTCCAACAGTGATCTTGATCTGGTCATGATAATGGTGAAAGTTCTTCTGCATAAAGCTCTCCACCTGTCGCTCTGCATTCACAAATACACCTGCATTTATAGCAAGTAATAGTGTGACGATAACTCCTCCGAAAATCAGGATGTCATCCAGCCGTTTGTTGAGTGCAGCAATCTTCTCCTGATAAAGCTCTTCACTACTTCTCGATTTGTATGCATGCCCTATCTCTGTGGCCTGGCGCTGTTCTGCCTGACGGAAACACCAAATAACTCCTGTCATGATCAATATGCCTGTTAATACACCTATCAATATCTTCATCTTCTCCTCCTTTTCCCAAAGCTACTGTCACGAGGCGCCGATAGCCGGGAGATAAGTATTTAAGTTGTACTACCCGAAAAAAACATTTCCGTATCCCAATAAAAAAAGGCCGCCAGCGGGCGACCTTTCTTCTTTTATGTTTAGGTGTTATTGCTTCACGAAGTTGTAAACAATATAGATCGTACGTCCTTCAAACGCGATCGGTGAACGCGCCGTAAATGCTCCATCTCCGACAGAGGTTACTTCCAGTGAATAACCATCCTCTACCTGATGGGCCTTACTGTTTTTTACACCATCCATTTTCTTGAAGTTGAAATAATCGATGCCGTTGATCGTACGTACCGACCATACAATCCGGCGCTCACCCGCCATACAGCCATTGCCGGCCGAGGTGATATTATAGGTGCCAAACCCGTTATTGGGCAAACTCCACTGGCTGCCATTGAAACATTCAACCGGCACATCGTCAAATGCGGTCGTCTTCAGCTGGGCATTTCCCGTAACACCCTCGATTCTCGCTGAGGTTACCGTCCAGTTACCTTTCAATGTGCCTTTTTGCAGCTTCTTGGTGCTGGAGCAAGACCAAAGCGTTACCGCCATTACCAGAACTGCCAGGAGATAAATTCTCTTCATGTTTTACGTTTTATTAAAATTAGCAATACAGATGCCAAAAAAGGATAGCCGTTCTACCAGACTGATAGACAATGGTTGGAAAGAGGGGTAAAATGTTTAAATTGCCGCTGCTAACCGTCACCGGACGACAATTTTGTAACAAACAAATGCAAAAATAATGCGTATTTATATCTGTTCCTTTCTTGCGCTCTTTTTTAGTATAACCGTTTCCGCGCAGGATAAGGAACTTTACCGGCCCAACGAAAATGCAGAGGAGGCGCTCGGCAAGATTATTTCACAGGCGGGTAAGGAAAATAAACATGTACTCGTGCAGGTAGGCGGCAACTGGTGCATCTGGTGCCGCCGGTTCAATCATTTTACCACAACTGATCCCACCATCGACTCGCTGATCAAATCATCTTTTGTCGTTTATCACCTTAATTACAGTAAGGAAAACACCAACGAAGCTATTCTCGCAAAGTATAAATTTCCGCAGCGCTTCGGCTTTCCGGTATTCCTCATCCTGGATGGAAAAGGAAATCTTTTGCACACACAAAATTCCGAATACCTGGAAGATGGAACAGGTTATGGTAAAGCTAAAGTCCTGGCATTCCTGAAAGCCTGGACAGTGGCCGCACTCGATCCTGCTTCGTATAAAGGGAAATAATTTTTGCCTATGCATACTGGCACCAACCGGTTTCTGGCCATTATCCGCCATCCGCTCAAGTATCGTTGGTTTTTGCTGACCCGCCTGCCCGCGGCTTTTTTCTCCGGGGTACGCATCCGTACGGTCGATAACGATCGTTGCGCAGTGTCGGTGCCGTATAAATGGTTTACCAGGAACCCTTTTCGCTCTACTTATTTTGCCTGTCTGGCCATGGCAGCGGAAATGAGCACCGGCGTATTGGCCATGGCACAGTGTTACGGCAGACGTCCGGCTGTTTCCATGCTCGTGACAGGGCTCGAAGCGGCTTATACCCGCAAAGCCAAAGGGATTTCCATTTTCACCTGCAGCGATGGCGAATTGATCCGCCAGGCGATCGAAGAAGCGATCGCTACGGGCGAATCACGCACCGTTCGTGCCGAATCTGTCGGCCGCAACGCTGCCGGCGAAGAGCTCGCCCGCTTTCATATCACCTGGTCTTTTCGCCAGAAAGAGACCACGATTGTTTCACCGAATTAAACAAGACGTATGAAGATTGCTTTTCATGGCGCCGCGCGTACCGTTACCGGCTCCAAACATTTGCTGACCTTGAAAAATGGTAAAAAAGTTTTACTCGATTGCGGCATGTACCAGGGCATGGGAAGAGATACGGACGCATTGAACCGCGATTTCGGATTTACCGCTTCCGAAGTAGATGTGCTCATTCTTTCACACGCACATATCGATCACTCCGGTCTTATACCCAAACTCGTGGGCGATGGTTTTCACGGAAAAATCTTCTGTACACCCGCCACGCGCGACCTCGCACATATTTTACTCGAAGATTCTGCGGAAATCCAGGAGGGCGAGGTGAAGTTTCAGAATAAAAAACGAGCAGCGGAAGACATTCCTTATCTGCGGCCGCTTTATACATTAGCCGATGCCCAAAAAGCATTGGAGTTTTTTCATACGGTCGAATACGGCGAATGGTTCGACGTTACCGATGGCGTGAAAGCCATGTTCTCCGATGCAGGTCACATCATTGGCAGTGCCTGCGTGCACCTGAAAGTAACGGAGAATGGCAAAGAAACCGCCATCACCTTCAGCGGTGATATCGGCCGCTACCGCGATGTGATCCTGCGCTCACCCGACACTTTTCCGCAAGCCGATTATATCATCATGGAATCGACTTATGGCAACAGCCTCCATGACCCTGCCGTAACAACCCCCGACCTTCTCCTCGAGTGGATCAGGAAGGCCTGCATCGAGCAAAGAGGCAAACTGATCATGCCCGCTTTCAGCGTGGGACGTACACAGGAATTATTGTTTGCGCTGAATCAGCTCGAATTGGAAAACTGTTTGCCCGATCTTCCTTACTATGTCGATAGCCCTTTAAGTATTGAAGCCACGGAAGTAGTGAAACGTTTCCCTCAATATTTCAACCGGCAGATTCAAAAGATTCTGCAATCAGACGATGATCCGTTCAGCTTTAAAGGACTTAAGTATATCAAGTCCGTTGAGCAATCGAAGATGCTGAACTTTCAGAACGGGCCGATGGTGATCATTTCGGCGAGTGGCATGGCCGATGCGGGACGAGTAAAACACCACATCAGTAACAATATCGAGAATGGCCGCAACACGATCCTTTTCACGGGTTATTGCGAACCGCGCTCCTTAGGTGGCCGGCTGCTCGACGGTGCAAAAGAGGTCAGCATTTTTGGCGTAGAGCACCAGGTAAATGCCACCATCGGACAGATCAGAAGCATGAGTGCACACGGCGACTACGAAGATATGAGCCAATGGCTCAGCTGCCAGGATCCGAAAGAAGTGAGGCAATTATTCCTCGTGCATGGGGAATACGAGGTGCAGGAGGAGTTTAAAAGGAAGCTGTTGCGAAAAGGCTTCACCAATGTACAGATACCTGAGCGTCACTATGAAATTGGCTTGCCATAGGGCGGTTTGGCCGGGTTGCTATTTTCACATCTCTTTAATAACCGCGGCATTATTTTTTCCGTTAATAAGTAAGAAGAACTTACTCTTCTATTAACAAAAAAGGAGAAAATACATGTTACGCAACTTTAAACTGTGGAGTACATGTTTGGCCTTTGTCTTTTTGGCGGCCGGTTGTGGTCCCACAGCACATATAGAAAAAGACGATAACGCTGATTTCAGCCGTTACAAAACATTTGCCTGGCTGGATAAAGACGATAAGGGAAATAAAACCAGCGATCTCACCGAGCAGCGCATCCGCAAAGCCGTAAACCAGGAATTACAAAAAACAGGATGGCGTGAGTCCACGACCAATCCGGATATTGTACTGAGTTACGACGTATTGGTCGAACGTTCGGTTCGCCAGGAGTCTGATCCCGTTTATACCCGTCCGTTCACGCGTACCTTTTACAGCCCCTATTCACGCCGGTTTATCAATGTCTACTATCCTTCGCAATTCGTAGGCTACGATAGTTATAATGTTCCTACAAGAGAAGGAACGATCACCATCACAATGATCGATGCTAATACGGATAAAACCGTTTGGCAGGGTTGGGCTACTGAACAACTTGATAGCCGTAATATCAGCAGCAAAGAGATCAATAGCACTGTGAAGGCGATTATGCGTAAGCTGGATGTGGCGAAGAGATAGATATCGTGAATCGTGAATCGTCAATCGTGAATGACTGTTGAGGCCTTCGACACCCGGGAAGTGGATCGCGAATAATCAATGAGTGAAGTATATCTCGTTATTGCCATTGACGATTCACGATTGACCATTCACGATTGACGATTGCCGATTCACCACTACCTTTGCCGCAGAGGTCCGGACGAGGTTGTCCGGTTGTTTCATGAAATCATTCCGCTATCTCGCCGCTGCTTTACTGGCTTTTATTATCTGGGGATTCTTTAGTCTGGCTATCCGCCCGCTGGCGGGCTATGCTTCCCTCGACATCCTGTTTTTCCGTGTGTTTATCAGTGTCACGCTCATGATGGTGATCGGTGTCTTCGCCCGCCGCACCGCCTGGAAAGAAACCATTCAGTTATTCCGCAAAATGACACCCGCGGAACGGCGCAACTGGTGGCTTGTTACCGCCGGAGGTGGCGCTTTGCTCACCGCTAACTGGTTTTTCTTCATCTACGTGATGAACCACGTAAGCGTGAAGGTGGCTTCTTTTTCCTACCTCATTTGTCCTATCCTCACAACAGTACTGGCCTTTTTTATTTTAAAGGAAAAATTACGCTGGCAGCAATGGATAGCGGTAGCACTCAGCCTTGTCAGTTGTGTAATGCTCGCACTCGGGCATTTCGCAGATACGGCGTTCAGCCTCATCGTGGCTATTTCCTACGCATTATACCTGATTATCCAGCGAAGGGCAGGACCGGTAGACAAATTTGTTCTGCTCACCATACAAATGGCCTTTTCCGCTTTGTGCCTGCTGCCCTTTTATCCGGTATGGGGACACAATCCCGGTTGGGACGGCTTTTTCCTGGGCATGACCTCGCTGATCGCTATATGTTTCACCATTATTCCGCTGATGCTAAACCTTTACGCGCTGCAGGGCGCTAATTCTTCCACGGTCGGCATTCTGCTTTATATCAATCCTTTGATCAATTTTGCATTGGCTATTTTTTATTTCGGGGAAAAGGTAACGGCAATGCAGTTGATTGCTTATTCGATCATTGGATTTTCTATCCTTTTGTTCAATGCGCACTATTTACGCGCGATGTTCACCAAACCAATGTGGAAAAAACCGCTTGACAGAGTAAGCGGTCCCGGACGACGGAATGCTTAATTTTGTCCTTCCATGTCATTGTTCATAGCTTCACTCAATTCCGGCAGCAACGCCAATTGTTATTACGTCGGTACCGCCGAAAGCGCGGTGCTGATCGACGCGGGATTGTCGTGCCGCGAAACCGAAAAGCGCATGACGCGGCTCGGACTTTCAATGGACAAGGTGCAGGCCCTTTTTATTTCACATGAACATTCCGATCACGTCACGGGCCTGCCCGGCCTTTCCCGGAAATACCGCTGGCCGGTATATATTACACAACCTACACTCAGCTCGGCACGCGTACCATTGGAAACTGAATTGGTGCGATCATTCGTATCAGGACAATCCATCGATTTCGGACACCTGCGTGTATTGCCTTTCTCCAAACATCACGATGCTGCCGATCCTTACAGTTTTGTAATAACAGCGGGAGAAGTGAACGTGGGCGTTTTCACCGATATCGGTCATTGCTGCGAACAGGTGATTACTCATTTCAAACAATGCAATGCGGTTTTCCTGGAGTCTAACTACTGCGAAGACATGCTGGAAAAAGGAAAGTATCCCTGGTTTTTAAAACAACGCATCCGCGGCGGACAGGGACATTTATCCAATGCACAGGCGCTTGATCTGTTCTGTCGTCATGGGGAAGGGGTAAGTCATTTAATTCTTTCACATTTGTCCCGCAACAACAACGATCCGCAACTGGTGGAACGCTTGTTCAAAGAAAAAGCGGGCACTACCAATATTTATGTCGCATCGCGCTATCAGGAATCGGAGCTGTGGCATATTACTCCATCATTTACTAAAACGCGGTCATTACTAACCGCGGAAAAAATGCGCAAAACGAAAATTCCCGCAGCGCAACAAGGTTCTCTTTTTTAATGTGTTGGGTGAATGCGTGCGGCCGTTAACAGGCAGCGATTCAAAAAAAGAAAGAAAAAATCTTTTTTTATTTAATGAATTCTGTTAAGTTTGGTTTGCTAAAACGAATTAGCAACGTATTTTTTACTCAAAACTGCTTGTCACATGTCTAACGTATTATTGCCTGTTGTTCCTGGCATTTCCCCGCCTGCAGATTGATTGTTTACTTACTCCACCTTATCCGCTCCGACATCAACCGATCTGCTTATTCTCTAAATGCCATTTATGAAAAAAAGAACTGCTTTTGTATTTCGCCTCCTGCTGGCAGCAGCCACCAGCCTCGCCATCGAAGGAGCAGCCGAAGCGCAGTCCATCATTGTTACCGGTGTCGTCCGCGAATCAAACGGCACGCCGGTGCAGGGCGCTACCGTCAGAGAGCGTTATGCCACTAATAACCGCACGCTTACCTCCGTTTCCGGCAGCTATAGCATACCGGTAACCTCCGACACTTCTTCACTTGTTTTTACCTATGTGGGAATGGAAACCGTGATAGAACGTGTGCGCACACGCCGCGTGATAGATGTAACCATGACCGTCAAACCCGGCGATCTTGATGATGTAGTGATCATCGGTTACAATTCTACCAAAAGAAAAGACCTCACCGCTTCGGTTTCATCCATTTCCAAAGACGCCTTAACGGACCGTACGTTGTTTTCCCTGGCAGATGCCATGAAAGGCAAAGCGGCCGGTGTACAGATCATTCAGAACGATGGTACACCGGGTTCTGAAAACACGATCCGCATTCGCGGTGCGAGTTCCATCAGTGCCAGCAGCGCCCCGCTTTTTGTAGTGGACGGCGTACTGCAGGACGATATCAATACCCTCAGCCCGGGTGACATCGAATCCGTAGAAATTCTTAAAGACGCTTCGGGTACCGCTATGTATGGAGCACGCGGAGCAAACGGTGTAATCCTTGTTACCACAAAAATGGGAAAGGCCGGTAAAACACGTGTCGACCTTTACACCAACGTTGCCTTCCAGCGTCCCGGTAAGATGTATGACCTGATGAATTCAAGTCAGTATGCCCGCGCGCGCTACCTCGCTTCTTCCTACGTTTATTCTCCGCCCAGTACTGCCAATCCGGATATTCCTGCAACTACCCAGGGCGGATTGACTTATTTCCGCGATACACCTTTTGGCACACCCGGCGGTTTCTGGGGCGTGGCGCTCGATGCTACTTACCATGATTGGGATAAATACAACAGCCCCGATTCTGTGAACACCGACTGGCAGGGCGCCATGTTCCAGAACAGCATGGTACAGGAATACCGCGTGGGTGTAACAGGTGGCTCAAAAGATACCAAGTTCTCTTTCCTGGGCGGTTATCTCGATCAGGGAGGATTGGTGATCTTCAGTAATTATAAACGTTACAACGGACGTTTCAACCTGCAGCAAAAACTTTCGAAAGTAGTTACGCTTACCAGCAATATTGCGGCAAGCCGTACCGTCACTGACGGTTATATTGCCGGTTCATTCAACGGCGGTATTTCTTCCAATGCCGTTGTAGCAAGCATGCTTGCCAAACCTCCCGTCAATCCGCTTACGCAAACGGACGTGGAAGATAATGAAGACGTGGACGGCTACATCAGCAACAACCCTTACACATTGGCGAAACACGTGACCAATACCCGCCAGACCAGCGACTGGATCACGCGTATCGCCATCGACTGGAATATCACCAACAATTTCACTTTCCGCGTCAGCGGTAACTATACTACCATCGGTACCAACAACGATGCTTATTATCCGAAGTTCACTTCAGCAGGTTCACGCTTCAATGGCCGCGCGGTGCTGTCACGCGCCACCAGCAACCGCTTTATGAATGAAAACCTGCTTTACTACAGGGGCCGCATCGGAAGAGATCATCAGTTCAACGGTACTGCCGGTGCCATTTTTGAAACAAGCAAAGTCAACCAGATAACTGCCGAGAACCAAAACTATGATGTAGAGGTTTTAGGCGTATACGGTTTGCAGAACGGTACCGTTCCCATCATTCCTACGTACAACATCACCAAATGGTCGATGGCCTCTTTCCTTGCCCGTGGTGAATACAGTTACAAAGGACGGTATTTGTTTACTGTTACCTTCCGCGCCGATGGCTCTTCGCGTTTCAGCCGCACCAACAAATGGGGATACTTCCCTTCGGGAGCATTTGCCTGGCGTATATCGGATGAGAATTTTCTCCGCAGTTCAAAAACAGTTTCAAACCTGAAGCTTCGCGCTACCATCGGTCAGAGCGGCAATACCGCCATTCCTTCTTACCTGACCTTGTCAACCATCGGTACTTATTTTTCACCCATGAATGGCAATACGCCGAATTACGGTGTGGTGGTGGAAAGACCGGAGAACCTTTCCCTCAAATGGGAAACTACCACCCAAACCAACCTCGGTCTCGACCTCGGTTTGTTTGAAGACAAGATCAGCATTACCATTGAAGGTTATCTCAAACGCACAAAAGATCTGTTGATTCAAAAAGTAACACCCGGTTATACAGGATTCCGTTCTACCTGGACCAATCTTGGTTCTATTCAGAACAGCGGTGTGGAAATGAATATCGGGGCTATTATTCTCCGTAAAAAATTCTTCAACTGGTCGGTGGATGCGAATATTGGTGTCAACCGTTCCAAAGCCATAGAGATTGGCGCAGAACTCGGCATCGATCCGGGTGTGGTATCCGGTGTGGGTACATCCGCCATCATCCGCAATGGTCAGCCCATCGGACAATGGTATGGTTACAAAACCGATGGTATTTACCAGACACGTGAAGAGATCATGTCATCAGGACTTACTTCTATCAACGGCCAGCCTGTGGCAGATGTGCGTCCGGGTACGCGCCGCTTCATCGATCAGAATGGCGATGGCATCATCAATGCCGACGACCGTGTGATACTTGGTTTGGGACAACCCTTGTTCACCGGTGGTTTTACCAATAGTATAGGGTACATGGGTTTTAACCTGAACATGGTGATTCAATACAGCTATGGCAATAAAGTATACAATGCCAACCGCGTAACATTAGAGCAGGGACGTAACCCTACCAACATGAGCGCCGTGCTGGCTGATTCATGGAGACCACCGCTGTACGACATGACTACCGGCGCGCAGGTAGAAGCAGGTAATCCCAACAATAAATACCGCATGCCCGGCGGCCCCGGCGAACTGCTGATGCTGTCCGACTGGATCGAAGACGCTTCGTATATCCGGCTGGCCGATGTTACACTTTCCTATACGATCACCGGCAAGCCGCTGAAACGCATCGGCGCCACTTCACTCGGCTTATTCGTAAGTGGTAAGAACCTGCTGATCGCAACCAATTACTCCGGCTACGATCCCGAAGTGAACACACGCCAGGGAGGCTTTGGAGACCTGATGCCTTCGCTCGACTTCTCGTCCTATCCGCGCTCCAAAGTGTATTCAGTGGGACTTAAACTTCAATTCTAACATTGCTAAAAACCGGATGCATATGAAACATTTTAAAAAATATCCGCTTCTTCCCGCATTAGGTATGTTGCTGATGGGTACGGTTTCCTGTAGCAAATTCCTGGAAGAAAAACCGGAAACACAGTATACGGCCGATAATTTCTTCGTGAATAAAACCACGCTTGATGCCGGTGTAGTCGGTATGTATTCATCAGTAAAAGATCTGTTTGGCGTTTATACCAATACACCTCTTTTCATGACCGAACTTGGAACCGATGAGGGGATGTTCAAAGGCACGAGCGGCGTTCGATACAATTTCGACCGTCACACGTTTACGCCCAGTGAGGGCGCTATCTATGAGTACTGGACCCGCCATTTTCAAATAGCCGCACGCGCCAACGCCATCATTGCCGCGGCGAACAAAGTGACCAGCATCAGCGATGCAGACCGCAAGACGATCATCGGTGAGGCCCGTTTCCTGCGCGCCTATGTTTATTTCCGCCTGGTGCAGGCCTTCGGCGAATTACCCATTATCGATGAACCGATCACCGGTGCATTTGATTATGGCTTGCCGCGCCGGCCGATAGCGGAGGTATATGATTTTATTGTGGCCGACCTGCAATACACAACCGAAACCGGTGTGCTTACAAGACAGAAAACAAACAACGGACATGCCAATCATTGGGCCGCCCAATCCCTGTTGGGAAAAGTATACCTTACCATGGCTTCTTCGAAAGAAGCGGCAAAAGTTCCGGGCTATGCGGGCATAACCCAAACCACCAATGAATTGTATTCACTGGCCTGGACGACTTTGAAAGATGTGAAAGATAACAGCGGAGCTGCCCTGCTGCCTGTATATGGCGATGTGTTCAAGATCGAGAACAAGAACGTCAACGCGGAATCGATCTTCGAGCTGCAGTTCAGCACAGTAGTACCTTATGGTACGCAATGGACAAAAGAGTATGGCATGATCGCCAGCGGCAGTATCAACGGTAATCCTGCCTATTATACCAATTCGCTGATCGGTCAGTGCAACCTGGTATACGTCCCCAAGTTTTACAAATATTATAAACCTACGGTCCGCTCGGTTGATTATGACAAACGCCGGGTATGGAATCTCAGCGATTCGCTGGTTAACGTGGTGAACAATGTTCCTTCCACGCTCACTTTTATCTGGGGTACCACTTTTTCACCCGACAGTTACAACCAGACCGTGCTCGGACGTTGCGGCGTGACGAAATACCGTTGGGGTAATTCCTGGAGGGAAACTTCTCCTTACCTGTATTCCAATGCACCGAACAACGTGATCGTACTGCGGTTTGCCGATGTACTGCTCATGTTTGCCGAAGCCGACTATAAGAAGAACGGTACCATTTCGCAGGAAGGTCTCGATGCCATCAACCGTGTGCGTCAGCGCGCCCGTGGACTGGATGCCGGCGGCAATCCTATTCCCGAATCAGCCACGCCGACCTTTAAAAACTATGTGGCTTCGGATATCAACATCAATGAAATTTTAATGGAAAGGGCACGTGAACTTTGTTTCGAATTCCAACGCTGGTATGACCTGGCGCGTACAGGAAAATTTGAGTATTTCCTCGAACTGACACGGTCGGCTTCTTTTACCACAATCGTTAACACGAGTACCAGTTTCAATGCCAGTAAACATTACCTGTTCCCGATCCCGCAGTCGGAACTGGATCTTTCCACCAACAAAGCTGAATTCAAACAGAACCCGAATTATTAAAACAATAACCGGTTATAAATCCTGATTATGCAAAACATATTCCGATCTGTGTCACGATTTTTTCTTTTACCGATATTAGTCCTTGTAGCTGTTGCCGGCCGCGCAGGCAATCCTCCGGCAGAATTTGATGTAGTGATCTACGGCGGTACCGCCTCCGGCGTAATGGCTGCCGTGAGTGCGGCGCGTGAAGGCCAGCGTGTAGCGATTCTTGAACCCAAAAATCATATCGGCGGAATGGTAACCGGTGGTTTGTCCCGCACTGACATTGGTCGGAGAGAGGTGATCGGTGGATTGGCGAAAGAATTATATGTGCGCACCAGCGCTATCTACCGAAAAGACAAAGACACCATGTACTGGTTTCCTGAGCCGCACGTAGCCGAAAAGATCCTCAACGATCTGATCAAAGAAAATAATATACAGGTATTCTATCAACACCGTTTGAAAGAAAAGGGTGGTGTAAAAAAGAAAAACGGACGGATCACCGAGATCGTGATGGAGAACGGTGCTGCTTTTGCCGGAAAAGTTTTTATTGATGCCAGTTATGAAGGTGATCTCATGGCTTTTGCCGGTGTGTCTTACATCGTGGGCCGTGAAGCACAGAAAGATTTCAATGAATATTCGGCGGGCATCCGTGAAGGATACGGAAGACACAGCGCCTATGACGAGCAGGGAAAACTTTTACCGAATGTATTACCCAAATCACCAGGAGCCATAGGCGACGGCGATAAAAAAACACAGGCTTATAATTTCCGTCTTTCACTGACGAGCAACAAAAACAACCAGGTGGCTTTCCGCAAACCGGCCGGCTATGATCCCGCGCGCTACCTCGATTTGTTTCGCAGCACGATGGAAACGATCAACCGGGTAGGAGCGGAGAAAGCAGCCGAACAGATATTTTCGATCAGCGGCAAAATTCCGAATGATAAAACAGACCTCAATATTGCTGACTATGTAGGCGGCAACTGGGATTACCCGGATGGCTCTTACAAACGGCGTGCGGAAATATGGCAGGATCATATCGACTATGTAGCTGGTTATATTTATTTTTTAGCCAATGATCCGCGCCTGCCCGATGCATTCAGAGCTTATGTAAGCAATTGGGGGTTGTCGAAGGATGAATTTACCGACAACAACAACTGGCCTTATGAGTTGTATGTGCGCGAAGCACGCCGCATGCGCGGAGATTTTGTCATGATTCAAAAAGACGTGGTTTCCGATATGCAGAAACCCGATCCTGTTGGTCTCGGTTCTTACGGCCTGGATGTGCATCGGGTGCAGGCTTATGCCGATGAGAAAGGCATTCTTAAATATGAAGGAGGTGTGCAACGCACCGAACAGGAGCGCATGAAACATATCCCTTACCAGATTCCCTACCGGATTCTTACACCAAAGCGCAAAGAAATATCGAACCTGCTGGTAACGGTTTGCGTATCCACCAGCCATGTGGTGTATTCCAGCCTCCGTATGGAACCGCAGTACATGATCATGGGCGAAGCGGCCGGTGCTGCGGCAGCCATGGCTATTAAAGAAAAGAAAGCCGTGCAGGAGGTGGATGCAAAAGCATTAGGGCAATTATTACTCAAATATGGTGCAAACCTGGAATCGGATCTCAAAACATTGGAAGACCTGGAAAAACCTAAAAAGCGCAAATGAGATCGCAACAGCTTTTTCTTCATACACTGTTGTTAAGCGTGTACCTTTTTACAGGTATTGCAACAAATGCGCAGCAACAGATTGATACATGGTGGCCTGTGCAGGCAAAGCCGCGTGCCATCGTGGTATGTGAACCGGCCGGACATGTGCGTGATATGAACCTGGCGCAGTCATTGGCGGGCCTCGCCGCGCTATCGCTCAACGAAGGCAAAAAAGGAGAAGCCGTATGGATAAAACATGAACGGGGTCTGTATGAAACCTATTATCGGCAACTGCTGAAGCGTACCGGCCTTAAACAAACGGCTTCGCTGTCTACCTGGGATCTGGTGAAACGATTCCGCAAACAGGGAATCGTGCAAGGGTATATTTTGTATGATATCCAGCAGGCGGATAATCATATCAACGTGGCTACCGTATATGCTTCTTTGCTGCACGGCGTATTGATCGATGTAAAACAGGAAGCAAAAGCAAAAGCAGCGGGTCTTTCCCTATTACAGGATGCGCGCAAACTCAACTGGACAGACAGCCTGTATGATCAGTTGTCGCCCCGGCTGAATGATTCACTGATCGTCATTGCGCAACCGGGCTATCCCAACAACCGCGATTATGCCATTGCGCATCGCGCTATGGTATACTATGGTGTGGACAGTTTATTTAACCGTGTCCTCAAACGGATCCGCCCGCTTTCACCGGTTATTGGCTGGAACAAAGGCGATGAATTCAAACAAATTGCTCCCTGCACGCGCGAAGGGTTGATCAATACCGCATCCGACTGGTGCATGAATCTCGCGGTGCTTTCAATTGATGCGGATAAGTTTACACCAAAGCAACTGGTCAAATTGGATCCTGCCACAATTAACTGGAAAGATACCGGCCGGTTTCATTCCTTTGTGATGAGCGACGGTGACAACATGCAGTGGACAATGGGACATTTTCTCGATGACAAAGAATATTGGTCCAATCCGACTGTATCATCAACCCGGTTGTCGTTTACCTCCTGTGTATTGAATCTTACACAAGCGGCGCCGGATGTGTATGAAGAGCTGAGAAGAACGCAACAACCGCATTCAACTGTAGTAGAATACGGAGGCGGTTATTATTATCCGGATCTGTTTGCGATTGACCGGCCTGGCCGCGACAGCCTGTTGCGGGAATATGCGGCAAGGATAAATAGCCGCATGAAAAGCACAGGTACCACGGTATTTGGTTTTATTTGTAAAAATGTGAACAGCAAAGATGCACAGCGCGCTTATCAATTGTATGCGGAGGAGATAGAAGGACTTACCGGGATGATCGCCGTGCAGTATTCGCCATACAATGGCGGCCAGGGTAAAATATATTGGGTAAAAAATAAAAAAGGGGTAGAGATACCGGTCGTTACCGCGCATTACCAGCTATGGGCCAATCTTACAAAGAAAGGCTCGGGCGATCCGGCAACTGTTGCATCGTTGATCAATCAACCGGAAGATAAGAAAATACGCTTCGACTGGACAATCGTGCATGCCTGGTCGAAATTCAGCAAAGACGCAACCCCGCCCGCCACAAGAGGAGCGGAACCCGTTAAGTGGTGCGTGGATAAATTGGATAACACGGCAACTGTAGTTAATATTGAGGAATTGTTGTGGCGCATCCGAATGGAACATAACCCGGAGCAGACACAGAAAGTAATCAAAGAGAAATTGTAAAAACGAGTATGGCATCTCTGAAAGATCTGGCAAAACTGGTAGGTGTATCGCCCACAACCGTGTCATTTGCATTGAACGGCCGCAGCCGGGAAATGCGCATCAGTGAAGAACTCACTGAACGGATATTGGAAGCAGCCAAACAACTGGGATACCAACCCAATAATATTGCCGTGGCACTCCGCACCGGACAGACCAAAATTATCGGCCTCATCGTGGAGGACATTGCCAATCACTTTTTCTCCAATCTCGCTAAAACGATCGAAGACGAAGCCAGCCGCTTTGGTTACCGCGTGGTGTATTGCAGCACGGAAAACATGGCCGGTAAAGGAGATGAACTCATCAACATGCTGCAACGCCAGCAGGTAGATGGCTACCTCATTACGCCGGACGCCAGCATGGAAGAACGGATGACGGCTTTGCTGAAACGGGATATTCCCGTAGTACAGATCGACCGTTACCTGCCCGGACTCGATTGCCCCTACGTAATGGTGGACAACCACCAGGGTGTGGTGAGTGGTGTGGAATTTCTGCTGAAAAAAAAATATACGCGGATTTCTTTTGTGACCGTCGATCTCGATATGATACAAATGAAAGAACGTAAGCTGGGTTTTGTGGAAACAATGACGGCACACGGACTTTTCAAAAATAAAAAACAACTACTCGAACTGCCGTACAGTTCGGTGCGCGAAGATGCTGTAGAACGGATACAGGCCTACCTGGAAAAGGAAAAGCCCCAAGCGGTGCTGTTTGCCACTAACTACGTAGGTATACTTGGGTTGCGGGCCATCAAGAATCTGCAGTTGAATGTACCGGATGATCTGGCGGTGGTCTGCTTCGATGATAACGAGGTATTTGATCTTTGCACACCGGCCATTACCGCCATCCGTCAGCCGATCGAATCGATGGCCCGCGGTGCCGTGAAAATATTGATGGGAGAAATGGGGGTGGCAAAAAAATCTGCACGCAAGCAGGTGAAAATCCAGACAAGCATCGTACGGCGGGATTCTGCATAGAACGGCCGGTAAGGACATAAAAAGAAACTCTTTCAACAATGGCTAAAACGAATTAGCAATAATGAGAAAATATATTTTGCTTTTTGCACTCCTCGCATCCGCATTATCCATGCATGCGCAGAACACGCCACAACAATACGACCTGATTGTAGTAAGTGGCACACCTTCCGGCATCATGGCCGCCATTGCTGCATCACGGCTCGGCAAAACAGCTTTGGTACTCGAGCGCACTTCCCACCCTGGTGGTTTGGTGGCGAACGGCCTCGGCGCTACAGATCTGATCACACGTGGCGCAACCGGTGGATTATTTCTTGAGTTCATCACACGCATCAAAAACCATTATGTCCGTACCTACGGCGCCAATTCACAGCAGGTAAAAGACTGTACCAATGGTTATCATTTCGAACCATCTGTCGGTGAAAAAATACTGCTCGATATGCTCGCCGAAGCCAAAACGGTAACCGTACTCACCAGCCGGCAGTTCGATGCCGATCCCGCCAACCTGGTGATGGAGAAACAAACCATCCGCAGCATTCATATCTTTAATCGCACCACTAATAAACGCGAAACTTATCATGGTAAGGTATTTATCGACGCTACCTATGAAGGCGACCTTATCGCAGCAGCAGGCGTTCCTTTCGCCACAGGACGCGAAGGAATAGCGGAGTACAACGAACCTTATGCCGGACAGGTATATAAATTGTGGGGAGCCGAAGGGCAGGAGCCGGGCTCTACCAATCTTGCCGACAACGCCATCCAGGCTTACAATTACCGGTTGTGCCTGACCAACGATCCCGCAAAACGCATTGCTATTCCCAAACCTGCCGTCTACAATCGTGATGAATATGTTTCAATCATCAGCGATGTGCGTACCGGTGAACATGCCGGTGTGGAGTGGGCAAAGATGTCTACCGAACAACGTGATTCAAACCGTTGGCGCAGCTCCCAGGGATTACCGCCGGAGGGAAAGTTTAGGCCGCAGGGCATGCAACGCCTGGTAAACAAAGTGATCGTACCAAACGGAAAAACAGATGCCAATAATCAGCACCGTGCATTTGTGTCCACCGATCTTCCCGAAGAAAACTGGCCCTGGGCCACTTCTTCCTGGGAATGGCGCGACCGCTTTGCCGAACGCCTGAAAAATTATACACTGGGATTATTGTATTTCGGACAAACAGATTCTGAATTACCGGAATGGTTTCGCAACGAATGCCTGCAATGGGGATTGGCGGCCGACGAGTTTACCGACAACAATAATTTTCCGCGGCAGGTATATGTGCGCGAAGGTCGCCGCATGAAAGGACTTTATCTCTTCCGTACCTCGGACGCCACACCGGTTGATAAGACCAGCCGCCCGCCTGTTCATGCAACAAGCCTTACGGCCAGTCACTACGGCATCGATTCCCATGCGAATCGTAAACGGGAAAAAGGAAGAACCGCACTGGATGGTTTTTTAAGTTATTCCACCGCACCCTATACTGTTCCGTATGGCGTGATCGTTCCGCCTGGTATCACAAATCTGCTGGCGCCTGTGCCGGCATCTGCTACGCATCTGGGCCTCGCCACCTTACGCATGGAGCCTTGCTGGATGGCGCTCGGACAGGCCGCGGGTGTTGCCGCGTCGCAACAAATCGATAAAAAAATACCTGTACAGCAATTACCCGTAAAAGCGATCCAGGAAGAACTCATCAATCAACAATCAATCCTGATCTATTACCGCGACGTTACCACCAGTCATCCACAGTTCCGTGCCATTCAATTTGCAGGGCTCAACGGTTACCTGCCGGCGTGGGAAGCCAAACCGGATGACGCGGTTTCTTCAAAGGAACTGAGTGATTGGAGCAAACGATCCGGTCTTCTGCTGAACAAACGCTTTAAAGCCGGTCAACATAAGAAAGCCGAAGTATTGCAATACATCTACGAACAAAAATTATCGCGTTCATCCAAATAATCAACGATGCGCCAGATTTTCATTTGCCTGTTTTTTATTATCACCTCTTTCGCTGCTGATGCACAACAACCCCGTGAAGCGGTGGACTATATCGATCCCATGATCGGCACTACCGAGGTACGGTGGATGCAATACCCCGGACCATCCACACCTTTCAGCATGGTGAAGCTGAGTCCAGATAACAAAGAAGATGGCACACATGCCGGTTACAATTATGCCACGAACAATATTGCCGGTTTCAGTCATATCCATAGCTGGGCAATGGCAGGTTTGCTGACCATGCCCACCAACGGCCCGCTGAAAGTACAACCCGGAAAGATCGATCAGCCCGATTCAGGCTACCGTTCAAGATTTGACCATGCGGATGAAAGAGCATCTGTCGGCTATTACAGCGTATTGCTGAAAGATTATGGAATAAAAGCGGAACTCACGAGCACCTGCCGCACCGGTTTTCAACGTTACACGTTTCCCGCCTCTTCCACCTCCCGTATTTTATTCGACCTGAAAATTCCGACCGAATATCCTTACGAAGTAGACTGGGCTTCGATTAAGAAGGTAAACGATTATGAGATTGAAGGATTTTCCAAACAACAACTATTTAACTGGTTTGCCAGTTTGTCCAACGATTACACGATCTATTTTGTGGCAAGGGTCGACAAACCCATGCGTTCCTTCGGTACCTGGGTGAACCAGGACATCGACACCATCAACAATTATAACTGGGGACATGGTGATGTAGGAGCGTTCATTGGTTTTCATACTACCGAAGGCGAGCAGATACAATTGAAAACAGGTATTTCGTTTGTGAGCATGGAGGAAGCGCGCAAAAACCTGGCGGCAGAATCCGATCCTTTCGGATGGGACTTTGAAGCAGTGCGTAACAAAGCACGCAGCGAATGGGCGCAGATCGTAAACAAAATAGAAGTGGAGGGCGGAACAGAAGACGAAAGGAGAAAATTCTATACAAACTTTTATCGTGCTTATTGTTCCCGTACCACTTTCAGTGACGCTTCGGGCAAGTGGGTAGATATGTGCGAACAAATCCGTCAACTGAATGATCCCTCGTCTCCCATGCTGGGCTCGGACGCATTCTGGGGTGCCCAGTGGAACCTCAATCAACTCTGGTCGCTGGTTACTCCGCGCGTAACGGCCAATTGGGTGCGGTCATTCCTGGAGATGTATGATAAAGGCGGATGGCTGCCCAACGGACCGATCGGTCTTGAATATTGTGACATCATGGTGGGGCATCATGAGATGACGCTCATCAACAGTGCTTACCAGAAAGGCATCCGCGATTTTGATGCGCAGAAAGCATACGAGGCCATGCGCAAAAACCAGGATGTACAGGGTGAAGTACATCCCTGCGGAGGACTCGTCGGCAACCGGCAACTCGATCTTTACAAGCAGCTCGGGTATGTACCCGATGGCAGTAACTGGTCACGCTTTAAAGTATTTGGCTCACCGGACGAAGGACCAACATCTAACACCATCGATTACGCGTATGACGACTGGAATGTGGCGCAAATGGCCAAAGCATTGGGCAAGGAGGAAGACTATAATTATTTTATCAAAAGGGCTTATAACTACAAAAACGTATTCGATAGCACGATTAAATATTTCCGGAGAAAAGATATCAATGGTAAATGGCTGGATTTTTATCTCGCGATGCGCGACGTAGAGAAACCGCGGTATTCCTGGATGGGGTTTGTAGAAGGAAATGCTTTTCAATATTCCTTCTTCCTGCCGCATGATGTGAACGGCTTGATAGCCATGGTGGGTCGTGATTCGTTCAATGCGCGGCTGGCACGTGGTTTTGAATACGGAGCCACGATGAATTTCCGTCAGCATGGAAGTCCCATGCCCGCCGTCAACCACGGTAATCAGCCGGGTATGCAATCTGCCTATTTATATAACTATTCCGGTAAACCCTGGTTGACGCAATATTGGGTGCGGGAAATTATCAACAAATATTACGGCCTCACCCCGCAACACGGATGGCCCGGCGATGAGGATGAAGGACAAGGCGGCGCCTGGCTGGTGATGAGCGCGATCGGTCTTTTTCAGATGGATGGTGGTGGGTCCACTAAACCCATCTACGAAATAGGAAGTCCGATATTCAGGAAGATCACTATCCACCTTGATGAAAAATATTATCCCGGCAAAACATTCGTGATCGAAGCGAAAAATGTTTCGGATAAAAACAGGTATATCCGCTCAGCCCGGTTGAATGGCCGCAAATTAAGCGCTCCCTGGTTTTATCATGAAGAATTGATTAAAGGGGGTAAACTGGAGTTGGAGATGAGCGCCACGCCCGATAAAAAGTGGGGCACCCGTCCGCAGGATGCGCCGCCGTCGATGTCCACGGAGGGAAGGTAGGAGGTGTAAGGCGTAAGGTGTAAGGTAGTAAGTAATAAGTAGTAAGTAATAAGTAATAGTTAAAATAGCCTTATTGGCGATTGACGATTCACCATTCACCATTGACCATTCACCATTGACCATTCACTATTCACCTTTTGAATTATAAACATGGATCGTAAAAATTTTATCCGACAAACGGCCCTGCTGGCCGCCGCGCTGGCACCTGCAGGATGGGCAAAAGCCGGCGATCATTTTTCCAATGAGCAGCCTGCCGAACCCGTTACCATCATCAACGCCGGCGTTAATGGCAACAATACCAAAAATCTGCTGCAGCGGGTAGACACGGATTGCCTTGCACACAAGCCCGCACTCACCATTCTGATGGTCGGCACCAACGACATGAACAATGGCAAGCATGTGCCCCTGCCGCAGTACAAAACAAACCTGGAGAAACTGGCAGAACAGATCCAGGGTGCCGGCAGCAAACTGCTGCTGATGACGATTCTTCCTTTTTATGAGCCCTATTTGCTGAGCCGACATCCGGCGGAGTTCTTTCAACCCGAAGGACCGTCGGGCAGAAGAAAAGCTGTCAATGATACGATCCGCTCGGTGGCAGCGGCACGCAAAGCTTATTTCTTTGATATCGGAATGCCTTTTGAAAAAGTCGGCAAAATCGGAACCGAAGAAGACAGCCTGTTGCGCAACGAAGCCAATAGCCAGAAGCCCGACGGCGTGCATCCTACGCGCAACGGTTACCGGTTCCTGGCACTGGCCGTTAGTCAATACCTTATTTGTCAAAACCTGAATGCCGGTAAAATTGTTTGCCTGGGCGACAGCATCACCAAGGGTGACGGCAGTACAGACAAGGAAAGTTATCCCGCTTATCTTCAAAAACTACTCAGCTAAGAAGGGCTTTAAATTTTATGGAAAAAAAATCAACACTCCGTCAGTTATTGTCCGTTCCTGTTATCGTGGCAGCCCTCGGTTACTTCGTGGATATTTATGATCTGCTCTTGTTCAGTATTGTCCGTATCCCCAGCCTGCGGTCATTGAATGTTGCAGAAGATCAGTTGCTGGACCAGGGTGTGTTCCTGATCAATATGCAAATGCTGGGCATGCTGATTGGTGGCGTGTTCTGGGGCGTGCTGGGTGATAAAAAAGGAAGGCTTTCTGTTTTGTTCGGTTCTATCTTATTGTATTCCCTCGCAAACATCGCCAATGGTTTTGTTACCACGATCAATCAATATGCGCTGCTCCGGTTTATTGCGGGTATCGGCCTCGCAGGTGAATTGGGTGCAGGCATCACACTGGTTGCGGAAATACTTCCGAAAAATATCCGCGGGTATGGTACCACCATTGTGGCGTCTGTGGGTGTACTGGGTGCGGTACTGGCCTATTTCGTAGCAGATATGTACGATTGGCGCATTGCTTATTTCATCGGCGGCGGCCTGGGATTGCTGCTGCTGATCTTGCGATTCAATGTGTTTGAATCCGGAATTTTCAAGGAAGTAAAAGAGCGGTCGACACAGCGTGGCAACTTCTTTTCGTTGTTTACTTCACGGAAGAGATTTATGAAATACCTGCGCTGCATCCTGATCGGTTTACCTATCTGGTTTGTGATCGGCATTCTCATTACTTTTTCGCCCGAGTTTGCACAGGCTATCGGGCTTACTACACCTGTGGATGCAGGCAAAGCTGTCATGTTTGCTTATATCGGTCTTTCGCTCGGTGACATGAGCAGCGGATTGTTAAGCCAGTACTTAAAGAGCCGCCGGAAAACAGTATTGATCTTTGTGTTGCTCACTTCTGCGGCCATGGCTATTTATTTATGCCAACGCTCGCCGAGCACAACTGTTTTTTATGGCCTTTGTCTCCTGCTGGGATACGCCATTGGTTATTGGGCCTTGTTCGTGACCATCGCGGCGGAGCAGTTCGGTACCAATCTTCGTGCAACGGTTGCTACCACTGTTCCCAATTTCGTCCGTGGCAGCGTCAATGTATTCACACCGTTGTTCCTGTTGGGCGCACAACATTTCGGGCGGCTGGGTTCCGCCGGATTGATCGGAGGCGTTGCCATATTACTGGCTCTGTCGGCTCTGTGGAAAATGGAAGAAACCTTTACCCGCGACCTGAATTATACAGAATAAAAGCATCACATGAAAAGAAGCATTTTTTTGATTTGCCTGCTGGTTGTTGTATTCAATGCAACGGCCCAGAAAGTATATGATATCTGTATTTACGGCGGTACCTCAGCCGGTGTGATAGCGGCGTACACCGCGAAGAAACAGGGCAAGACGGTGCTGCTGATAGAACCCGGTAATCGGCTCGGTGGCCTTTCCTCCGGCGGGTTGGGTTATACCGATATTGGTAACAAATATGCTGTAACGGGACTGGGAATTGACTTTTACCGGCGGTTGGGAAAACATTACGGACAGTTCGAATCATGGATATTTGAACCATCTGTTGCGGAGAAAACATTCCACCAATATATCCGCGAAGCGAATGTGGAAGTGTTGTATCAGCATCGTATTGTATCCGCCAGTAAAGAAGGAACACAGATAAGATCGATCATTCTGGAGAATGTAACGGTATCTCCTGTTACCAATAAAACAATTAGTGCCCGCGTGTTCATCGATTGCAGTTATGAAGGTGATCTGATGGCGAGGGCAGGCGTTTCGTATATCGTGGGCCGCGAGGCCGGCAGCATTTATAATGAATCTTTCAACGGTGTGCAAGTGCAGCCCTCGAAAACACCGCAGCGCGGCAACCAGATCCCTGACGGTGTGGATCCGTATAAAATTCCCGGTGACCCTTCAAGCGGATTGTTGTGGGGTATCAGCGACACGGTGCTGGCACCGATCGGCAGTGGCGACAATCATGTACAGGCGTATAATTTTCGTATTTGCCTCACCAACGATCCCGCTAACCGCATTCCTATTACCAAACCGCCGGGTTATGATTCCAGCCGGTATGAAATTTTACCGCGCTATATCGCCCGTCTTACCGTGCAGGACGATATCCGCGAAATACTCAAGTTCGACCTGATGCCCAATCACAAGACGGATATCAACAACGGTGGCGGCTTTTCTACCGATATGATCGGTATGAACTGGGCTTATCCGGATGGTGATTATGCTACGCGTGCACGCATTCAAAAAGAGCATGAATTGTATAACAAAGGGCTGCTGTATTTTATCGGGCATGATCCGAGAATACCCGCGCCCATCCGCCATTTCATGCTTGACTGGGGCTATCCCAAAGATGAATACACCGACAACGGTCACTGGAGTCCGCAGATGTATGTGCGCGAAGCACGGCGCATGATTGGTGAGTATGTGATGACACAGGCCAACTGCCAATCAAAAGTGGTGGTGAATGATGGGATCGGAATGGCCGCTTACGGTATGGATTCTCACAACACACAGCGGCTCGTAATAAACGGGATGGTGAAAAACGAAGGTGACGTGGAAGAAGGCGGTTTGTCTCCTTACCCGATCTCCTACCGATCGCTGGTGCCCAAACGTACGCAGTGTACCAACCTGCTGGTGCCGGTCTGTCTCTCTGCCAGTCATATCAGTTACGGATCGATCCGCATGGAACCTGTGTTCATGGTGCTGGGGCAATCGGCTGCGCTGGCTGCCGTTCAGGCCATCAATAAAAAAACGGATGTACAATCGGTGGACGTAGCACAATTGCAACAACAATTAAGAACGGATCCTTTATCCAATGGCACACAACCGGAGATACTGGTCGATAATACAGATTCGTCGCGCATAAAAGTAAACGGACGCTGGTCGGTAAAAAAGGGAGGCACTTATGGTCCGGATGCCTTGTACGCATCGGTGCAGGATCAGCCAAGGTCTGTTACCTTTACACCTGCTGTCGCGAAGGCAGGAGAGTACACAATATACACTTACGTCTTACCCAAAATATCCAAAGCTTCTGCGGTCACCAACTGGGAAATATTTGATGGAAAAAATAAAAAAGAAATCACGATCCGCCTGGCCGATGTGATCGTAAACGGACAAACCAATGGTGAGTGGGTATCACTGGGAACCTGGCAATTGCCGGCCGGAGATAAAGCCACCGTTACGGTGACAAATAAAAATGCCAATGGCACCATTGTGGCGGATGCAGTTCTGCTGGTGCCGGTAAAAAAATAATAAAGATGAAGAAAACCCTGTTTCTGTTTTGCCTGCTGCCCTCCCTCTTAAATGCGCAGGTGAGCCGCACGAAAAATGTAGTAGATCATGTTAATCCCTTAATGGGAACAGCATCGAAACATGAGTTCTCCAATGGCAATACCTATCCGGCGATAGCCCTGCCATGGGGCATGAACTTCTGGACACCGCAGACCGGACCAATGGGTAATGGTTGGGCTTATACCTATGATTCGAGCAGGATCGTTGGTTTCAAACAAACGCACCAGCCTTCACCCTGGATCAACGATTACGGCCAGTTTGCCCTGATGCCGGCTACGGGTAAGTTGGTTTTTAAAGAAACCGATCGTGCAAGCTGGTTCTCGCACAAAGCAGAAGAATCCCGACCTTATTACTACAAGGTATATCTCGCCGATCATGATGTGGTAACGGAGATAACGCCAACCGAGCGCGCAGCATTTTTCCGTTTTACCTATCAGCAAACGGATAGTGCTTTCCTGGTGATCGATGCGCTGGATAAAGGATCATTCATCCGGATTTTACCGGAACAACGCCGGATCGAAGGTTATACCACCCGCAACCGCGGTGGCGTACCCGATGATTTTAAAAACTATTTCGTTATTCAGCTTGATCAACCTTTCTCCGCCTCCTGGATCTACCAGGATGGTAAGCTGGTACCGGGTGCGGGAGAAAAGCAGGCCAAACATACGGGAGCCGTTATCAGTTTCAAAACCATGCGCGGTCAGCAGTTGCAGGCGCGTGTGTCTTCTTCCTTCATCAGCCCGGAGCAGGCGGCACTCAATCTGCAGCGCGAGATCGGCAGCAAAAGCTTTGACGAGATAAAAACAACGGCCAAAGCAAGATGGAATGAAGTGTTGGGGAAAGTGGATGTAGAAGGTGGCTCCGTGGATCAACTGCGCACATTCTACTCCTGCCTTTACCGCAGTGTGTTATTTCCCCAAAAACATTATGAACTGGATGCGTCCGGCAAGCCCGTGCATTACAGTCCTTACAATGGAAAAACACTTCCCGGTTATCTCTATGCGGGCACGGGTTTTTGGGATACGTTCCGCTCACTTTATCCATTGCTGAATTTGCTTTATCCGTCGGTTAATGCGGAGATGCAGGAAGGATTGGTAAATGCTTACAAAGAAGGAGGGTGGCTGCCGGAATGGAGCAGTCCCGGTTACCGCAACAGCATGATCGGTAATAATTCAGCTTCCGTTGTGGCGGATGCCTATCTCAAAGGTTTACGCGGCTATGATATTCAGACACTCTATGAAGGCATCCTCAAAAGCACAAATAATGAAGGGCCGCTGACAGCGGTGGGACGCAAAGGCGTTTCATTTTACAATGAACTCGGTTACGTTCCCTATGATGTCAATATCAATGAAAATGCGGCGCGTACCTTGGAATATGCATACGACGATTTCACCATCTGGCAATTGGCAAAAGTATTGAAACGCCCGCAGGCAGAAATAGACCTGTTTGCCAAAAGAAGCCAGAACTACCGTCATCTCTACGATCCCTCCACCAAACTAATGCGTGGTAAAAACAAGGACGGGAATTTTCAAACTCCTTTCAATCCGTTTAAATGGGGTGATGCATTTACAGAAGGGAATAGCTGGCATTACACATGGAGTGTATTTCACGATATACAGGGCCTGATTGACCTGATGGGCGGCAGAAAATCATTTATACAAATGCTGGATTCCGTGTTCAAAATGCCTCCTGTATTTGATGAGAGCTATTATAAAAAAGTGATTCACGAAATACGCGAGATGCAGGTGATGAACATGGGACAATATGCGCACGGCAATCAACCCATCCAGCACATGATCTATCTCTACAATTACGCCGGAGAACCCTGGAAAACACAGTATTGGGTAAGAGAGGTAATGAATAAATTATACCTCCCGCAACCGGATGGTTATTGCGGTGATGAAGACAACGGACAGACTTCGTCCTGGTATGTGTTTTCCGCCATGGGATTTTATCCGGTATGTCCCGGTACGGATCAATATGTGATCGGTGCGCCGTTATTTAAGAAAATCCGTTTGCAACTGGAAAATGGAAAGCAGGTTGAGATCAATGCACCTGCTGTCAATGAAAATAATTTATATGTGCAGTCGCTGAAAGCCAACGGCCGGTTACATACAAATAATTGGCTGAGTCATGCCGCATTGATGAAAGGAATGCGTCTTGATTTTATTATGCAGGCACAACCCGATCTTAAGCGCGGCACATCGCAGGCTGCTGCGCCTTATTCCATGTCCGCGCCTCAAAAGTGACGGGCCTGTTAAACCGAATTACGAGAAGAAAAAACCTGATCCATGGAAACAATTGTAGCCGGTGTTGATATCGGCGGATCTCACATTACAGTATCATTGGTGAACCTGGCTTCAAGAACCGTTGTGGCCGGCAGTATGCACCGTGCAGGCATCGATGCCGGTGCGGACAAAGAAACCATTATTGACCAATGGTCTACGGTTATCAAAGAATGTTTTAGCAAGGCGCAGGTAGCGCCTTGCAGGATAGGCGTAGCAATGCCTGGTCCATTCGATTATGAACAAGGTATTTCGCAGATGAGAGACCAGGGCAAATTTGCGGCGCTTTATGGCGAGAATGTCCGCCAGCTTTTAGCTGCCTCCGTTGGCCTTGAACCGGATAATATCCGCTTCACCAATGATGCCGCGTGTTTTCTCCAGGGAGAATTGTTCGGCGGCGTTGCCCGTAACCATCGTCAGGTAGTGGGCATCACATTGGGTACCGGATTCGGAAGTGCCATTGCGGCAGCGGATCAGGTTTGGGATGCAAACCTGTGGCAACAGCCTTTTGCTGGTAAAATAGCGGAAGAATCCTTTTCACACCGTGGTCTTTTAAATCGTTATAAAGATTTAACCGGAGTCAGCGTACCGAACGTTCGCGAACTGGCTGCGCTGGCAGTTGACCACTACCAGGCGCGGCAATGTTTTGTTGAAATGGGTACGGGCCTCGGCCAATTCCTGGCCCCGTTGATACAGGAAATATCCGGTACGCTGCTGGTGATCGGTGGCAATATTGCCCGGGCATTTGAGTTGTTTGCCACGCCGCTCAACAATGAATTGGCCGGGCGTAATCTTTATCCGGAAATCCGCAAGACATGGCTTGGCGAAGATGCTACCCTGGTAGGTGCCGCCAGCTTGTGGAGCACGGAACATGCACTACAGGCCATTGGCTGATTTACCAATGTAGCTGATGGTTGTTGCCTTCAAACTGAAGGGTTGCCCGGTTCTTGCCGTGGAAGGTGATGTTGGCGGAAAAAACAAGGGATGGCTGATCCCCTTCTTCCCACATTACATCTATGCGGGCGGTGCCGCCGCTAATGCGTAAAGAAGTTTTATCGATGGTGATGTCACCGGAGCTTATCCTGAAGTTGTTGCGGATGGTTAAGTCGCGCATCCTCGATTTAATTGTTCCGGAGCGTCCGTAGACGATCGTGAACTGCCAGTCCGCATCAGCGTTGGTCAGACGTTCGATGATGTTGGACATATTTACGCTGCTCTCATCTTTCAATCGTATGGTTTCAAAATCATGATTACCCTGTACGGCAAAGCTGATCCGTGTTGGTGTACCACTCGTGCAAAGCATTTCACGTCTCACCAATACATCATAAGTAAAAGGAGTGAGTGAAGGATTGCCATTGTCGCCATGCAGGGTGGTATCGGAATAGTGATTACAATCGAGCTGCGATACGCTGGCAAGCATTGCCATTTCTTCAACAAGGTGAATAAAGCCTCCGCTATTGCTGGCAGTGGAACGTTTGATCAATTCCAATATATCTGCCGACCTGCCCGATAAGCGATCGTCTTTATCTTTTTTACAGGAAAAAAAGAAGGTGGTGCAAAAAGTGGCGAGTAAAAAATGAAGGATAAGTACATTTCTTTTCATACGGCATATGTTAATGGATAAAGAAGCAAATCGTGGTCGTAGTGTAGTGCATGTCGCCTGAAAAAACTGCCGCGCTGTTGGTCATTGATTGATCTGTGATCTTAAAGATACAGTGGTGGATATTCGGATATGCCTTCGGTTTTGTTAAATCGTTAATAAGTGAATGGTCAATAGTGAATAAAACAGCCGCGACGAGCAGAGCGCTCATCACGGCTGTTTTTGTTTTCCACCCTGGTTCGTGTATACACGAACCAGGGTGGAAATAGGGGCAATTCACTTATTACTTAAAACTTATAACTTACAACGGCTGTTCCCCTCGAGAGCCTAATCGGCGATACACCTTCCACCATACACCTTTCACCTTACGCCTTAAGCCTTATTTCCTACCATTGCAACTGCACCGTATGTCCGTTATTAAATACCAGCGTGCCGGTATTATTGCCATGGAAAGTGAGGGTTGCGCCGTACTGTACAGAGCGCCCGGTGCTTGACTGTCCAACAAATTGAAGCGTGGCCGTACCCGAAACGATTTTCTCCGTTGTTTTATTGACGACGATATTGCTGCCCGTGATGGTCAGCGTGCTGGAGAAGGAACGGCGCTGACGGATCTTTGACTGTTGTGTGCCGTTGCGTACATATTGCTGGTTGATGATCCATCCGGTAGCTGCTGGCTGCAGACCGGTAATAATGAGGTTCACGGTATTGTTGTCGCTGGACGACATACGTGGAGCATCATAGGTATTATGTCCCGTATAGTTGAATGTGAATTGTTGCGGCACGCCATTGTCGCAGGTAAGGCTGCGGCTCATTTGTATATCGTAACTCCAGGTGATGAGTGCGCCGGGAAGACTTTGACCGCTGAAAGTGGTATCGCGGGTTTGTCCGCAGGTGAGGGGTGTGCGTCCTGCCACGCGTGCGGATGTTTCGGTTTGTAAAGCAAAGCCGCCACTGTCGCCTGCTACGGCCTGCACCATTACATCAGCGGCGTCGTCCTGGGTTATTTCGTTATCGGAATCGTTGTTTTTTTTACAGGAAGTAAAGAGAAGCAGTGTGGCGCCGATGGCAAGGCAGAGCCGGCCGGCGAGGAGTCGTTTTGTTTCCATGGTTGATTTTTTGTAGTTTAAAATGATGTCAGCCTGGTGCCGGTTTATGCGGTTCGTCCGGCTTCCGGCTAATAGAAGGCAAAAAGAAAGCAACGTTTAACGTGCGGAGAAAAAAAATAGCGGATTGAGGCAACGCCGCGTCTTCCGCCGGTCTCTTACCGGAAACCAACACTTATGACCCTATTCAGGCTTTTAACCGTAACCCTTTGTTTTTCTTTGCTGATGCTGTCGCTAAACAGCTGTCACAAAGGCTTTTCCGACGAAAATTATCAACCCGATCCGCATCCAAACGATACGATTGTAGACTATATAAGCCGTTCCAGGGCTTCCGTACAAGGTTTTGTATTGGATGAAAATAATTTGCCTGTATCCGGTGTGCAGGTATGGGCCGATGACAATACCACCACCACCGACCAGTATGGCTTCTACCAGTTCAACAATGTTTTGCTTCCGGTCTCGGGCAGTGCTATCCGTGTTACCCGCACAGGTTACTATAATGCCAGTCGTGCATTCAGCCTTACGGACAATGGATTTGTGGAAGTGAAACTGATGAAGCGCACGGTTACCGGTACGATCAGTGCGGGTACCGGCGGCGCCGTAACTACCGCAGACGGCGCGCGTGTGGAACTGCCGGCGCAGGGCGTGGTTGTTGCCGCCACCGGCGTTGCTTATACAGGCGCAGTGTCCGTATCCGCCAAATGGATCAATCCATCTGCCGATCCCGGATTAATGGCGGCCATGCCTGGCGATGCACGAGGATTGAACAAAGACAACAAGTTGCGTTTTACTTCATCGCTGGGAATGCTGGTGGTAGAATTGCACGGCGATGCAGGTCAGTTGTTGCAGGTCGCAAGCGGCAAAGAAGCCACGATCACTATTCCAATCATATCGTCTCTGCAGAGTCGTGCTCCGGCAAATGTAAGCCTCTGGTCACTGGATGAAAAGAATGGATTCTGGAAAGAAGAATTCACGGCAACCAAAACCGGCAATAGCTATACAGGCAAAGTAAGTCACTTCAGTTTCTGGGAAGCCGCTACCGGTTTGCCGGTGGTGATGCTCAGGGCACGGGTGGTCAACACTGCTGCGCAGCCGCTCGTCAACACGCCGGTAATCGTTACGCCGACAGGTGTGCCCTGGATGGCGGGTTACGGGCGATTTGGTTATACCGATGCCGCCGGCTACATCAATGCGGTGGTGCCTGCATCATCCAACCTGGTAATCGATGTGGCCACGCGTTGCGCTACTTCATTATATTCTATTCCGGTTACCACCACTACAGCCAACGTTGATCTTGGCGACATCCAGGGCAACCTGGGGCAGGGAGCGGTGACAGTGCAGGGCACGGTAGTGAATTGCGCCAACAACCCCGTTACCGATGGCTACATTCAATTCTATGATGGAGGATTTAATCATCGCGTTCCGATATACAATGGCAGCTTCAGTTTTTCCGGCGTAGCTTGTGTAAATACGACAACCAGTTATGTGGTGGTAGATCGTGCAGCTTTACGCCAGAGCGAGCCACAAACAATTACGCTTACCGGTCAGCAGAATCTCGGTACGCTTAGTGCCTGCGCGATAAGCAGCATCGCTACCCTTACTTACGAAATTGATGGCGTTAGTTATACGGCCAGCGAGCCTTCCTTACAGCCGGCCGGATACCTGCTTGTGCCTACTTCGAGCGACTGGACACAGATTTTGGTTCACGGCATATCGCCTGACCGTGATTTCAGTTTTCAATTTAATGGCGGTACAGCTATTGGTAGCGCTCACTACATAACGGAAGTATTCTGCAAAGGATTTGCGGGTGAAAGAGCCATTGCCACGGTGCCTTTGTCGGTCAATATAACTGAATACGGGAACGTGGGTGGATTTATCAGCGGTAGCTTCAGCGGCCAGATGTTTGATTTTGTGAGTGGTGCACCGTATAACGTGAACTGCCAGTTCCGTGTAAGAAGAAATAACTAAGTTGCCGCCGAAACCAAAACCAACTGTTTAACCAAGATCCTAACCGAGTCCTTGACAGAAGAAAATATAATAAAAGGGTGCATCCGCGGGCGGTCTGACTGCCAGCGGATGCTGTTTGACAGGTATGCAGGAAAACTGATGTCCCTGTGTCAGCGTTATGCGCGGGACTATGAGGAGGCGCAGGACTTTTTACAACTGGGATTCATCCGCATATTCGAATACCTGCACCAGTACCGCGGTGAGGGAAGCCTGGAAGGATGGATGCGCAGGTTGGTGGCAAGAGTGGCGATACGCGAGATCAGCAAACGCAAATGGCACCTGGATGAATCGTCGATACCCGCCGCGCAGCAGCCGGTGGAAGATCCGGCGGTGTGGTCCAAAATTTCGGAAGAAGAAATACACCGGCTCATTTGTAAACTGCCGGAAGGATACCGGCTGGTGTTCAACCTGCATGTGATAGAAGGGTATAGTCACGAAGAAATCGGAGAGTTGTTGTCGATACAACCCTCCACCTCAAGATCGCAACTGTTGAAAGCGAGACGCCTGTTGCAATCGCTTATTAGTAACCAAATGAATTGTGTCAAAGTATGAAGCACGAATCCTTTGATGAATGGATGCGGCAAAAGGCCGGAGCCCATGAGGCGCCTGTGCCTGCCGATGCGTGGGAAAAGATTACCGGCAGGAAAAAGAAGCGGCGACGCTTTTTGATCTGGTGGTGGATTCCGCTGGCGGCGGGGATAATGGTGCTGGGTTACGGTACCTGGCGTTATACAGGGATAACCAGGGGGAATAAACAAATTGCGGCGGCAGACAAAGAAAATAATGATAAACAAGAAGCGGGCACAACCGGCTTGCAGGACAAACCAGCAGTGACGGTTAACCAACAACAGGCAACACTTGAAAAACAGCCGGCACAAAGCTCTGACAATGATCATAGCGAAAGAGATATAGCAACAGCCGTATCCGGCGAATTTGTAAAAGGAAAAAAAGCGGGCAAAAAGACGATTCAAAAGACATTGGTAAACCCGATTGGAAGTTATAAAACAACTGAGCCCGCGATTATCTTAAAAGCGCCGCTCAAAGAAACAACAGATGCAGCTGAAAAAGCGCAAACAGCGCTTCCTCCCGAAGATAAAGGCAATAACAGCGATACTGTTTCGATTCAAAAAATACCGGAAGAGCGTATTGGGCAGGATGTTGCGACGATAAACATGCCGGAAGCCGCTGTAATCAAAGAATGGACAATTGACTCCGTATATCTGCAACCGGAAAACCTTGCAGCCGCGGTTGCGGCAAAGCGTCGTCAGACTTATTTCGCCGAGTTATACGTTTCACCTTTTTTACCGTTTCAGCAGGTGACACAAAATAAAGTAAGCCGTGTGCAGGAAACACCGCTGATGAAACAGGAGTTCGTCTCCTCCCGTATTCACTCGAAACCGCAAATGGGTTGGAGCGGAGGAATCAATGTAGGAAAACAACTTAACGCACGCTGGCAATTGATGACGGGTGTGCAATACTCAACCTTCAGTGAAAAAATATCGATGGAAGGTCGTGAGGTCATTACGCACTATAACATCGTACAGCGAATGGTCAGTCAGCCTGGCGGGCCGGTGCTGGTGAATGACACGGTAGAAAGTTATGAATATGGCACAAGACAAATAGCGGCGTTGAACCGGTATCAGACCTGGAGCATACCGCTAATGGCGGGATACCGGTTGATGGATAAACGGGGAGTGTCCTTGCAATTACAGGGTGGGACGGTTGTGCATATAGCGCGGAGATACCAGAACAATATTGTTGGCGAATTTAATACGGATAATGCAGGTAAGCGTAGCAGCGCTGCTGTTGCGCAGGGACTTGATCTGCATGCGGGCATGCGGTTGATGCTGCATCCGCGGTCGCGGTTGCGTGTGTTTGCTGAGCCGGCTATCCGGTACAGCATAATGCCAACGCAGACAAGCGACATGCTCGAGCGCAAACGGCTGCATCAGGTTGGACTGTCGTTGGGTTTGCAATATGGGTTTTGATAGGATTTTTAAAACAAGCCCATGTTGGTCTCCAGACCAACATGGTGGAGACCAACAAGCAATTGTAAGGAGCGTGCATAAATACATTGTGAAGGCCACATCTGTTCGGAAGATTTTACAACCTGTCAATCCGGCACCACGCCACCGTTGGTCTCCAGACCAACGGACCTGCTCATCCTTGAGTTACGTACGAAGATGACCTAACCTATCAAAGAAACCGGACGCTTGTTGGTCTTAAGGCCAACAAGGGAATAATCACTTTATCCCACCGTTTAAAACTCATTGCTCAAAGTTGGCACGTCTTTACCTTGACGTTATGCCAGCTATCATTACAGAATACCCCTGTTTTTTTACAGCATCTGTTTGGAAACACCAGTTTCTGTTCGCCAACTGTCAATACAAAGACATTGTACTCAACAGCCTGCGATTTCTTTGTGCAAAGCAGCGCATCCGCCTTTTTGCATTTGTAATAATGTCAAATCATATTCACCTGATCTGGCAAATACTGCCAGGGCATAGTCATAATGCCGTACAACGGGACTTTTTAAAGTATACAGCACGTCAGATGCAGAAAGATCTGACAATTAATAATCCGCTTTTTCTGAAAAAACTCAGGGTAGGTAAAGCCGATCGCAAATACCAGTTATGGCAACGCAATCCTTTATCTATTGAATTAAGATCGAAACACGTATTCGATCAGAAACTCAATTATATTCATCAGAATCCTGTTAAGGCGGGGTTATGTTCTTTACCTGAGCAATATCATTATTCTTCAGCAGTATTTTATCAGACGGGCGTTGATGTCTTTGGTTTTTTGACACATACTGCGGATTGGTAGATTCGTTGGTCGGGAGACCAACGAAGGCGTGTTGTGTGTGTGAAAGTGAGAAGCCCTTGTTGGTCTCCCGACCAACAAGCAACTG